>NZ_PVQZ01000004.1:0-389911 GCF_002998465.1 Bacillus sp. NMCC46
GAGAAGAATTTCTAGTGTGGAACATGAGAAAAACACCTTCCTTAAGTGGGTTTTTCTCTATTATAAAATGAGGAGATGGAAAGTTTAAGGAAAAAATAAAGCTGTCGAGATTTTCTCGACAGCCTGAGAAGACTACATGACTGTAGTCTTCTTTTTTTATGATTTGAATGGGGCAGGTTTTTCTTCACTTAATCCAAATCGATGGAGGAGCTCTTCGACAATTCGTCTCGAGGCTTGTCCGTCACCATAAGGGTTAGACGCCTTCGACATATTGTCATACTCTTTCTGATCTACTAGCAGCTCTTTTGCCATTTTGTAAATGGTCTCTTCATCTGTACCTGCAAGCTTAAGCGTGCCGGCTTTCACGCCTTCTGGACGTTCTGTTGTATCACGCAGCACTAATACTGGCTTCCCTAGAGAAGGCGCCTCCTCTTGTACACCGCCAGAATCCGTTAAGATAAAGTGCGAAGCGGCAGCAAAGTTATGGAAATCAACGACTTCAAGCGGTTCAATTAAGTGTACCCGATCGAGACCGCTAAATTCTGTCTGAGCTGCATCACGTACAGCAGGGTTTAAGTGAACAGGATAAACGACCTGAACATCTTCAAACTCTTCTACAACACGTCTAATGGCTCTAAACATGTTTTTCATCGGCTGTCCGAGATTCTCTCTGCGATGGGCCGTTAACAAGATCATTTTATCCGTGCCTATTTTCTCTAAAATAGGGTGCTGATACTGCTCAGTAACCGTTGTTTGCAGGGCGTCAATCGCTGTATTCCCTGTCACACAAATGGTCTCTTCTTTTTTATTTTCAATTAAAAGATTCTGCTTCGCTTCGTCTGTAGGTGCAAAATGAATATCGGCAATAGTGCCTGTCATTTGACGGTTCAATTCCTCTGGGAACGGCGAGTACTTATTGTGTGTTCTCAATCCAGCTTCGACGTGACCGACTGAAATTTGGTGATAAAATGCAGCCAAGCTTCCTGCAAAGGTTGTTGTTGTGTCACCATGGACAAGGACAATATCAGGTTTTTCTTCTAGGAATAATTGATCTAGCTTTAACAGTGCATTTGATGTAATTTCAGATAATGTCTGGCGCTGCTTCATGATGTTTAAATCATGATCTGGCGTAATCGAAAAAGCCTCAAGAACTTGATCAAGCATTTCTCTATGCTGGGCTGTTACAGTGACAATTGAATTTATCTGTGGATGTTTATTTAATTCAAGGACAAGTGGTGCCATTTTGATCGCTTCAGGTCTAGTACCGAAAATAGTCATTACATTTAGTTTTTTCACTTGTTTAATCCTCTTTCCTAGTATAGTACTTTCAATTATACACAATTTGGAGGATAAATTTAATGATATAAAAAAAGAAATTTACATTGAATTAACGTTAAATTTCTCTTTCCTTTACATTTAACATATAAAATATGAATTATCTAAAATTCATTTTAGTGAAATCATTTGTCTTTCCTATGATTTGTAAGTTACACTTTAAACAGACGACCAAGAACAAACATTGAATGATTAAATCGGTTATCTATGTAAGGAAGGTGCAAAGTTCATTGAAAAAAGTACGTAAAGCCATTATACCAGCAGCAGGTCTTGGGACACGTTTCCTCCCTGCAACAAAAGCTATGCCTAAAGAAATGCTGCCAATCGTTGATAAACCAACCATTCAATATATTATTGAAGAAGCTGTTGAATCAGGAATTGAAGACATTATTATCGTCACTGGAAAAGGGAAAAGAGCCATTGAGGATCATTTTGATTTTGCACCAGAGCTAGAGCGCAACCTGGAGGAAAAAGGGAAGAGCGAGCTTTTAGAAAAGGTGAGAAAATCCTCTAACATTGCTGACATTCATTACATACGTCAAAAGGAACCTAAAGGACTTGGACACGCCGTTTGGTGCGCACGCAACTTTATCGGTGATGAACCTTTCGCCGTTTTATTAGGTGATGACATTGTTCAAGCCGAAACACCTGGACTTCGCCAGCTGATGGATGAATACGAAAAAACGCTTTCCTCTGTGATCGGTGTTCAGCAGGTGGCAGACAGCGATACGCATCGCTACGGAATCATCGACCCTCTGACACAAGAAGGACGCCGCTACCAAGTGAAAAACTTTGTTGAAAAGCCGCCGCAAGGAACAGCACCATCCAATCTCGCCATCTTAGGGCGATACATTTTCACACCAGAGATCTTTATGTACCTTGATCAGCAAGAAATTGGTGCAGGCGGAGAAATTCAACTGACAGATGCCATCCAAAAGCTGAATGACATTCAGCGCGTATTCGCCTATGATTTCGAAGGAAAACGATACGATGTCGGTGAAAAGCAAGGCTTCATCGAGACGACTCTAGAGTTCGCCCTTCAAGATGAGGATCTGAAAAAGAAACTCATTCCATTTATGAAACAGCTTCTCGAAAAAGAAGAAGTGAATTAAAAAAAGCTGCCGGGATCGGCAGCTTTTTATTTGATCACTGAAATCGTCAGTGTATGCTGTTCATTATCAATGACAAACAAGTTGTTTTCGCCCTTCACTGCGAATTTCGTTTGTTTCTCATTCATCCAAACGTTCTGTTCTGTCAGCCCAAGTGTTGAAGGAGAGATTGACATGATCTCACGGAATACCATCGTATTCGCTTGACCATTTTGAATGACATAGTCGGCTTTCTCTGTGGTCAATCGTTCAATCATTCCGCCTTGATTACTTTTGATCGAGCTCAGCGTTTGCATTCTTTGCTTAAGCACAGATTCTTCTTTTCCAAGGAAAGAAAGTAAATACTCATACGAGCCTGCAGATGCGGGCGATACATAGGAATTGAACTGACCTGGTCCAATGGATAATGACTTTAATTCTTCTGCATGTTGAAGCCCATCAGCTTTGACAAAATACGTCTCTGATGCTGTTTTGATTTGAACGGTTTGTTTATTTTCAGCGACAGCTTGTACCTCTTGTCCAAATGGCAAAGTGACATCTGCCTTCTTTTTCATGGCTTGATCTTTGTACACCGTGAGTGGATCTGCCGTGACAATTGCCTGTCGATCCACCTTTTTCATATCAGGCGCCCCTTTCGATAGCGGGTTCTTTGACTGAAGCGATTCTGTCTTATCTGATGGGATGGCGCCAAACGTCGCCAGTGTACGAAGCGGGCGATCCGAAAACATCGATAAGGCAAGTAAAATAGTTAAAACAGCTATTATCGTCACTTGAAAGGCTGGTCCAAAAAATGAACGTCGTTTTCCGTTCTCATCATATCGAGACATCTTTTCTGTCTTTTTTTGTACGCCTTTACGCCCTTCTTTGTGTTTCAATTGATATTCTTTTTTTTCTTTTTTAGAAAGCTTGTTAAACCATTCAACAAACTCCTTATACTCTTTCACGACCTTCTTCGTATCATCAAACATACGAAGCTCACCATAATGCATCCAAGCCACCCGGTCACAGATTTTTTGAATTTGGCTAATGGAATGGCTGACAAAAAAGATCGTCTTCCCTTGTTCTTTGAATTCTGTGATTCGATCCACGCATTTTTGATAGAAGGTTTGGTCACCAACAGACAATGCTTCATCAATAATCAAGATATCTGGATCGATATGCGCTGAAATGGCGAAGCCAAGGCGTGATTTCATTCCGCTTGAGTAGCTCTTTACAGGCTGATCAATAAAGTCACCAATATCCGCAAACTCTACGATTTTTTCATAAAGCTCGTCTATCTCTTTATTCGTCAGCCCCATCATTAAGCACTTGAGGCGAATGTTGTCCTTCCCGCTTAATTGGTTGTTCAGCCCTGCCGCAATGGCAATTAACGAAGGCTGTCCGTCCATATCAATTTCACCACTTGTCGGTGGAATGATTTTCGCTAGAAGGTTTGACATCGTTGATTTTCCAGATCCGTTGATCCCTACAAAACCAATCGTCTCGCCTTCATATACATCAAAGGACACATCACGAACAGCAAAGAAACCTTTTTCATTTTTATTAGGAAAAAACAGCCCTTTAATCTTATCTGACTGTTTTTTATATAGGACGTATTGCTTGGATACGTTTCGAAACGAAACTTTTAGTTTCATCGTATAATCTCCTTACTTTTTAAAGAAAATCGACAAATTTATCCCTAAATTTCATATGAAGCAATGAACCGACTGTTAAAAGAAGAAGCGTGATCAGCCAAAAATAAAGCGTATATTTCACATCATGGAAGAACCATTCTCCCTTTAACAAGCTATTTCTAAAACCATCAATAATGTAGAAAAGAGGATTCAATCTTAATATATCCCCGATCCAAGCTTTGTCTCCAGTGAGCTTCTCTGAGATATTCCAAAAAATCGGCAGCAAAAAGAAAAGTAAACGTGTCACTGATTGTAAAAGAAATTGATAGTCTCTCACGAGTACGCTAATCGTGGAATTAAACAAACTAAACGAAAACATAAACGCGATCATACAAATAAGATAGTATATATATTGCAGCCAGTGCGCATCAGGATATATGCCATAGGAAATGAGCACAATCAGATAGACACCCATCATGACAAAGTAGCTGAACAAGTTGGACATTATCACTACAGACGGCAGCGCACTAATCGGAAAGTTCATTTTCGATACCATATTAATGCGTTTAAACACACTGTTTGATCCATCAAGTATCGTCGGACTAATGAAGAACCAAGGGATTAATCCGGCAAGCATCCAGATGATAAATGGAACTTCCATCCCTCCAATGACAATTGGCTGTCCTCCGCGAATTCCCAGACCAAAAACAAACCAGTAAGCCAGCATTTGAATCAATGGATTTAAAAACTGCCATAAAACACCTAAATAATTCATCTGATATTTTGATTTTGTTTCATAAACAGCAAGTCGCATAATCAGCGGAAATGAGCTAATTTGCTCCTTTAATATCGTCAACATTGCGTTCATTCTAATCTTCCTTAGATATAAGTTTTTGGGATTACTTTTTTAAAAAGCACCGCTCATAATTGTAACAGATAACGATGCACATTTCACCTTATAACAAAAGTCATGCACGTCAAACTAGAAGACAAAAAACCCCTGAATCCTTTCAATCGTTGATTCAGGGGGTCCTAACATATTAGATAATTTGATGTTCTTTTAAGAAATCCGTAATTCTTTTCGTATTCTGATTATCGTTAAAGCTGTTGATTTTCAGATATTTTTCTTTATATTCATCTTCCACAACATACTGACGATCGATCGCATGTTTAACAATCCGAATCAGCTCTTGTGTATTATATGCTATCGGTCCTGGTGCATTTTCATCGTTTACAGGAGGAATCGCCTTATACTGTCTAATCAAGTAATCTTTTTCTTCCCAATAAAAAATAGGATAGGCACCTCTATATTGTGCATCATAAATAGCAGAAGAATAATCAGTGATAAACACTTTTGACACTTTTAGCGCTTCCGATGGGTTATCAGAAATAAGATGTTTATACTGAGGCAGGTTTTGATAAACGTACTGCGAAAATTTGTTATGCGGTACAATTAACAGACGATCAAGAAGACCTGCTTCTTCAAAGCTTTTGATGATTTTGATCAGAACTTTATAGTAAGATGTTTCTTCAATTCTATTCGTATAAATAAGACCCTCTTCCCAATATCGGTAAGTTGGCATAAAGGCGATCTTATCTGCACCGTCTACTAATTTGGCATGATCAAAGGTTGCTAGTCCTGTCAAAATCAAATCCTCACGATCATATTTCATTTTGTAGAATTCACCAGCCTCTAGTTCAGAGCTGATGACTGATTTATAAATATTATATTGGTTCTTGTCTTTATGGAATCCAAAGGCCATTGGATTATCAACCGGTTTAGCAAACATAATTCCATGCTGTAAAAAGACGAGTGGAACACTCATGATTCTCTCTCTGAGATGATCAATATATAATCTATCATTCAGAACATGGTTAGATAATTCACTTGATATAAAATAACTGGCATTAAAGATACTTAAATAATGTCTGAGACTATATTTCGGTATGATCCCCTTTCCATATTTCGCTTTCAATGCTGGATATGCGCTTGATTTCTTATTAAGAATAAAGTAATTTTTTGAGCCTGTTTGACAATTGTCTTGTACGTAGTTATACACTCTAATAGCTGATTCATCTGCTTTATCACTCTTTTTCTCAAAAAACAAATTCACACCATAATTTTTGTCTTTATAGAATGATGATAGGATACTCGCTATTTTTATTTTCACTTTACTAAATAAAGAATATTCCTGTGAATAAGGAATAATGGTCGATGTCACATTCCCAAATAGATTTGTTCTTAGTACTTGAAGCTTGTCCCCATTCTTTTTCGTGATATATGTTTTGACCTTTTTATCCTTTTTTTTCAACCTTAAACTATGGATAATTCGGTGATCATTTCCTACGAACAAGTTATTGTGGATTCTGCTGTCTAAATCAAGATCATTTAACGAAATTTTAAAGAAACCGTATCTTTTCAAGAATTTAATCTTCCTAAATGGTCTTATAAATTTCGCCAGCTGGTGCTCAGAATTTCTAATGTAAAGATATTCATATTTTTGATCTGAATTATACGCATAATGCGTCAATCTTCCATAAACATAAAAACTATTAAACAAACTAAAGATGCGTAATCTCGACGTATGTTTTGTAACGAGATATGGGTTTCCTCTTACTAAGTAAACGCCATTCGTTCTGACATAGATGTAATATCTTTGTTTATTAATCACCAAGATATTGAGAATATTGTCATCTTTGAACTGCTCCAAGGTATCTTTACCAAAAACTTTAAGCGGCTGATATCTAGGAACGAGTCTAAAGTTGACGATTTTCTTTTGATCCGTCACTTTATTTAAAATTTTGATTTGATTACGATTATTCACAGTCACTTCAATATCTTTATGTTCCTGCATCACATCAAACAAAATTTTCCTTACATTTAGTTCCTTATTCTGACAATCATAGGTAATAACAAAGTGGAAAGCACTGTATTTAATAAAGGAGATATCCACAAATCGTCTACCTACCTTTTTAATGGGCAAATCTATTTTATAATTCCGATTGATCTCATCTACATTCAGCAGCCCTGAAAATAATAACAGTTCCTCTTCGCCGCTGTATAAGCCATAGCGATCTAACCCTAATTTCTTGACATAGATATCATCAAATTGATTATTAATTTCAATGGGAAGTACTTGATCTGGCTGGATCATGTCTGAGCTTTCTTTGACAATATATAAGTTATGATCCTTAGCATAGAGATAGATCATTTCATTAGAATTGTCTATTGTGGATTCAAAAATCATCTGATCCTTTACATTAATTTCGCAAATCCACTTTGATTCATTTACATTTAGCTCTTTAAATTCATAAGTGCACAATTTCTCTATGTTATCAATATATAAAACTAACTTGTGTTCATCTAAATTAAGAATTTCTAAAAAATTATGATAAAGTTTGTACATTGAAGCACCTCTATATTATTTTCAGCAAATTTACATTACCGGATAATCTTATCTAAATTTAGCATGTTTAATGTTAAATTTCTATGTTTTTTTATTTTTACCATAACTTTTAAATATGTGTACAATGGTATGAAAAACACAAAAAAGTACCGTTCAAAAGGCGAAGAACGGTACTTTTTAAACTATTTTTCAGAAAACACTACTTCCGCCACACGCTTCGAAGACTCCCCGCTCTCTAGATAGCAGAATTTTTCATAAAACGGTGCGAATGAAGCCGGTAGTGTAAAGGTTGGCTGTTCTGTTTCTCTTACCCAGTCAATGACGCTGGCTGTTTCTTTCACAAGAGGTCCAGGTGCTTCTTGTTCAAAGTCGAAGTAGAAGCCTCTCAGCTTGTCACGATATGTTTCGATGTCTGGCACATAGAACAGCATCGGACGTTTAAGGTTTGCATAATCAAAGAACACAGATGAGTAGTCAGTGATGAGCAGATCAGATATCATATACAGGTCTCTAATGTCTTCGTAATGAGAGAAGTCATAGGCAAAGCCTTCATATGGTCCTAAATCAAAGTTTTCAGCGACTAGATAGTGCATACGCAAAATGATGATATATTCGTCTCCGATAGCGGCTCTTAGCTCATGCAGATCAAGGTCTAAATCAAATTTGTACTGCCCTTTTTTATAAAATTGATCGTCTCTCCATGTCGGTGCGTATAAGATCAATTTTTTATCAAGCGGCAAGTTCATTTTTTGTTTGAGTACTCTCATCGTTTCTTCATTGTTTTGATTATGAAGGAAGTCATTTCTCGGATATCCTGACTCAATCATGGTCTTTTGAAATTGGAATGCACGTGTAAAGATTTCAGTCGAGTAAGCATTTGGAGAAATGAGATAGTCCCAATTCGATGCTTCTTTCGTGAAATTCTTTTTGTATTTCTTCGTGTTTGTTCCAGGCATATGCACCTCGTCCATATCCATCGCAAGTCGTTTTAACGGCGTACCGTGCCATGTCTGCAAGTATGTTGTATGCTCTGGTTTTGGAATCCATAGCGGCAAACGGCTGTTGACGACCCAATACTCGGCTCTTGCCATCGCAAAAATCCATTTCAATGATAGACGGTTGATATAGTAGATGTCCTTTTCCTTGAACGGTGCTTCATGCCCTTTTTTCACACTCCAGATCAACGTATATTCAGGATGATTTTCTTTCATATACTCATAGATCCCACGCGGATTACAGCTGAATTGTTTTCCATTAAAGCTTTCAAAAACAACCGTTTTCTTTTTCACAGACAGCTTACTTGCCAGCTGAAAGGTCGTTTGGAAGGTCCTTGTTACAAGGCGGTTACGGACTTTTTTTATTTTGCCGATTTTCTTTTTGAACTTCTTCCACTTGCTTTTGACGTAGTACTTCGCTCGTGTTTTCATTGTATAATCATTAATTCGAATGCCAAGCGTTTGTCTTTTTTTCTTTCGATACACCTCATATCGAATCGGTACATCGTTTCGTTTATGAATTTGAACAAGTCCTTTGAGTTTGTTCGAGCGATCTCCAAGCACTAAAGAAGCGGTCGTTAACGTCTCCTCTACTCCATCTACATCACAAATAAATTCAAGATAGAAGCGATATAC
The DNA here is from genome assembly GCF_002998465.1 of Bacillus sp. NMCC46. Classification (NCBI taxonomy): domain Bacteria; kingdom Bacillati; phylum Bacillota; class Bacilli; order Caryophanales; family Bacillaceae; genus Bacillus; species Bacillus sp. NMCC46. The sequence goes on from NZ_PVQZ01000004.1 coordinate 9,096, forward strand.
AAGGCGGTTGTTTAACGAATAGGTCAATTCCTTTAAAGGAACTTCTGCTAGAAATTGATAAAGCTGTGGTACTTGTTGATCATCACGGTATTTGACCACTTCATCTTTTATTGGGGTCATATTTACCGGAAAGCGATGCTCAATTGGTTCTTCACCATTTCTCTTCAATAGAAGCTTTACTTCTTTGATCTCATAAGGATGCTCTGCACTGAGAACGCCTGTATACCCAGTTAAAGATAACGTACATTCTTTGTTGAGCTCGATATGATTGAACTTCACAACCTTTAGCTCACGCTTGATTTTAAACGATGCATTCCCTTTATCCGTACGATACGGGATGACATACAGCATCGCATCTTTATTTTCTAAAAAAGTCAGCTCTGGCTTGTCTATTTCCATTTTTAAACGGCGTTTATAGTATGGCGTCTTCTCTTCTACTTCGGCGTTATCCGTTTCTTTTAATTCGTCTTCCTCTTCTTCTGTATCAGAATCATAGGCTGAGTCCTCAAGATCGTCTTCATCCTCTTCTTTGTTTGCGCTGAGATAGTCTGTGACATACAGGTTATATGTCTGGCCCTGCTCTAATGCAAGCGGCAGCGATGATTCACTCAATACGAACTTGAATAGATTCTCTTCTTGATGAACAAGCGGAAGGAAAAGCTCTTGTTTTGATACCCTTTCCCTCATAAACAAATAAAATTCTCTATCTTTTAATGGCATGTCATCGTCGATGCGAATAAGCATTTCTAGTTTCTCATGATGATTTTTTAACCCTTCAACGACACTCTTCTTATGAATTCCCTCTTCAATCATTAATCGTTAATCTCCTCTGTTCAGAAATCTTACCGTTGTGTTGTCACGTTATTTCACTTTCCAAGAATAGTTTCCTTGTTTCGTTTGATACGACCACCCATCGATTGACGATGGTTTATTGGTGAGCAGCTCTCCCTCTACTTCTAGACGCTGCAAAACTTCCTGAAGTTCTTCTGTTTTAAAACGAATGTAAAAATCAACGTATTTTGTTTGGTTGGTTTCAATGTTTTTCTTTGTTTGAAAATGACCAATTGGAAAGCTGACTTGATGGTTTTCATCGATTGTTTGAGATATGATTTCAGCTCCATTGCCTCGATCATATCCTGCGAAATCGATTTGCACATGATCCGCATGGCTCATTTCGTCCTTCAACTCAAGCTGAAGATGAAGAACATGATGTTCAGAGCTTAGATCACGCAAAACCCATTTCGTACGGTCCACGATCCTTCTCAGTTCATCTTTTCGCTCACGATTTTCGAGCATATGATGAAGTGCTGTATTCCAAAGAGACATTTCATCAGAAGGCACAAGATAAAAATAGGTTTGTTCTCCCAATACCTTCTCAACATCTACCTTATGCTTAGTATCTCCAAAGAAGACGGCATCCACTTGCTGTTTTCTTATTCGTTTAAATAATTCTCCGTAATGAGAATAGAGTTGATGCGGATCTTCTTCATAATGTGCGTCATGTACAAATGCAGCGTAATACGTTGTTTCAGGCTGATCGATTTTAAACAGGTGGCGGTCCTGATCCCGGTCTTCTGTGATCATTAGTTTCAAACGGTCATTTTGTGTTTGAATACTGGATAACCATAGTTGCTTTATATCCGTTTTCTTTGTAAAAGTTTGAATTCCTGTTTTTTTATACCAATTAATATGCCGAACTGGATTCTTTTTTGCATCTCCTGAGTAGATGATCTCCATATAAATGCCGCCATCGTCATTGATTAGTTCCTCCAAGTATAGAGCACCTGTATGAGGAACAAAGCTTTGTACTCTGCACAAAACGCCCTGCCAATTGTATTCTTCCCTCTTCACTAATTGCTGCTCTTCATTATATTGATCAATATAACAAATAGGGGAAGAAGGCAGTTCATATCTCGTCACCTGTATCATTGATTCATCTACTGGCATCACTGCTTCATTGATCGAATGAAATGATGTACCGATGATAAATTCCGAGTAACGTCTTTTACTTCCGCTTTCTGGTAGAATATAGTGTTCAAATACATTCAAGATGTCAACTTGGCGAAGAAAGGTCTCCTCCATGCTATGAATATGTTCTTTCACATTTGCATCATAATTCAAAGTTAAAATGGCATTACGTTTATGTTTGTCAGCCAATGGCTTTAATCTCGCTTTTAAAGACTTCGTTGAGCTCTCATCCTGTTTTGGTACATCACCCATGATAAAGTAGTAGTCCATATCAGGCATGTCAACTGATGTCATTGTTTCATGTTGTTGAGGTTGATCCAATGTGTGTTCAACTTTTTTCTTCATCCAATTTTGAAACAAAGGAAGCTCTCCTTAAAAATAATGATAACTTGCTCATTGTATTTTACATGAAAAAGTACTTCTCACCAAAAGATAAGAAGTACTTTTTTTCGATCTATTAAAGTCCAGCAATTTCTTCCTTAATTTGTGTTGTCGAGATGCCTTCTGTTCTCTTCAAGTACACGACTTCGCAATGCTCTTTTAAGAAATCGAATTTACCTTCCCAGTCATCTCCCATGACAAACACATCAATATCGTGCTCCTGCACGTCACGGACTTTTTGATCCCAGCTGTTTTCTGGAATGACTTCGTCTACATAACGAATCGTTTCAAGAATCAGCTTTCGATGCTCGTAGCTATGATAAGCCTTTTTTGATTTTTGTAAGTTAAACTCATCTGTCGAAATGGCCACCACTAAGTAATCTCCAAGCTGCTTTGCACGTTCGAGCAGCTTAATGTGCCCCCAGTGTAATAAATCAAATGTACCGTAAGTAATAACTTTCTTCATTGCAAACATGAACTCCTTTCTTCATTCCTTATTCAACTGCTTTCATGCAGTAATGTTTATCCGTAATCCTATTATCATCGTTCGTATTTTTTCGCTCTTCGGAACCTCATTATATCACAGCGCCCATCAAACGTTAAGCAGATGTAAAGACAAACTATTTCCAATTTATTGGGCGGAGAAGGGAAAGTCCGAAGAATCAATGTTTCTCGCAGCATCCTCCTTATGAATTGATGAAAATGTCATGAAATTTAAAGGTTTGTAAAGTTATTGTTAATATTTCATGGAGCATCTGTGATAAAATGATGAGTAGACGAAGAATGAATTTACAATGAACGTTCATAGATAACAAGATGAAAAAGGAGGTCTAAACAATGCAAACAGAAGTGGTCTCTAACCTTTCTTATGTAAACGGCGACCTAGATGAATTTATCAGCTATATGAATCACCATCATATTTCTCAAAGAAGAGGCGCCATGATTGCGACTGTCAATCCAGAGATTGGCTATGCTGTTATGAAGGATCATGCGTACCATCAAGTCGTCTCTGCTGCGGATTATGTTCTGCCGGATGGTGTAGGCGTCGTCTTGATGTCACGTTTGACACAAAGTCCGCTGAAGTCAAGAATTGCTGGCTTTGATGTCTTCATGTCTATGCTTGATCTAGCAAACAAGCAGTCTAAAAGTATCTTTTTATATGGGGCGAAAAAAGAAGTGCTTGAGGCTGTTAAACAGCGAATTGATACGGAATATCCAAATGTGGTCATCGCGGGCAGCTGTGACGGCTATCAAGCCGATAAACGTTTCGTAGCGAAGCAAATCGCCCGCTCGAAAGCAGATATGGTGTTCGTTGCTTTAGGTTATCCAAATCAGGAGAACTTTATTTATGAATACCGTCATTTATTCCCGCAGGCTGTTTGCATCGGTTTAGGCGGAAGCTTTGATGTATTTAGCGGAACGGTGAAGCGTGCACCACGATGGATGATTAAGACAAATACAGAATGGCTGTACAGACTGATTGTGAATCCGTGGAGATGGAAACGAATGCTGAACATTCCTAAATACGCTTTTGCCGTATTGAAAGAAAACAAAGGGAAAAAACGTTACTATCCTGAGCAAGTAAAGGATCAGACGAAGCAGCTGTGAGAGACTGACCAATGATGAATATACGCTCAATGATCATTTCATGCTATGCAGCTTTCGTTTCTTTAATTGGATGGCTGATGAGCGGCGTGAAACCGCGTGAAAACCAGGTGACGCTGCTTGTTTCATTTCAAGAGAATGCAGCTGCTCTCATTGATACTTATCAACAACAGGCGAACATGACGATGAAGCTTACTGTCCTCTATACGAAGCATGCTTCTGCGATAGAAAAGGACGGGTCTCATCTGTCATTTCGCTATTTTCATGAAAAAAATCCTCTCCATCTCATTCAATGTATTTATACGATGTTTAAAAGCAAGGTTGTCGTGACAGATAATTACTTTCTCATGACAAGTGTACTCAGAAAACGCCCTTCTACCACATGTATTCAAGTATGGCATGCCAATGGGGCGTTGAAAAAATTCGGTCTTGAAGATGCATCAAATTCGGAACGAAGTCCCCGTGATATCAAACGCTTCAAACGAGTCTATGCGTCTTTCGATTATATCGTTACAGGCTCAGATCACATGCGCGAGATTTTTAAGTCTTCGTTTGGGGTCAATGATGAACGTTTTTTACCAACAGGTGTACCGATGACGGATGTGTACTATGATCAGTGCCTGCCTTCCTTGAGGCCGAATGATTTTCCTAAAGGGAAAAAGCTCCTGCTTTATGCACCGACCTATCGAGACTTTGCAATGGACGATCTTGTCCTGCCTTTTTCAAAAGAGCAATTGCAAACAGAGCTAAATGGAGACTATATTCTGCTCGTCAAGCTTCATCCTTCGGTCAAACATTTAGCAAAGGCGGAAACAGACGGTGAATGGATATTTGATGTGTCCGATCAGCCGCTCTATCCATTGCTTTGTACTTGCGATGTACTGATGACAGATTATTCGTCGATTGTGTTTGAATATGCGCTGCTTGAAAAGCCTGTTTTGTTCTTCACTTATGACTTAGACACTTATCGAGCGAAACGCGGCTTAGTCGATCGGTATGAGGACATCATTCCTGGAAAGGCTTGCGTCACTCAAGACATGCTCTTGAAGGAGCTGCTTCATCTAAACGAATCAGATCACAGAGAACGAATCAAAACCTTCGCTGAGGAATGGAACCAATATTCAAAGGGCGAGTCTAGTCAGCAGCTCCTATCATTTATTGAACAGCAGCTCTTACACAAAAAACGTCCGGCTTCTCATTAGGAAGCACGGACGTTTTTTTATTTGTTATAAACCGGGATGTCGTAATACAGCGTATAGTTATCAAGTAAGTTATACAAGCTATACATACGAGTGACTTGCTTATAAGCCCAGCCAATATCTGTTGCATATTGATGAGTCGCTGCACTAGACCAGCGCATTTTATAAATCGTATCTTGCTTGTATGTGGCGTGATTAATATAGCTGTTGCCAATGAATTTTGCCCCGCCAATAATCGCTGCCTCTGGCGTGAACCATTGCTGTTCATACGCATACTTTGCACCGAGGTAATTCGGATTGCTGTCGTATGCGCCAATGCCATACATGTTATATACTTTCTTCCCATTAAACATCGTACCATTCGCTAAAATCGAACTTCCGTTACCCGTTTCAAGCAACGCATGAGAAATGAGATAAATTTCGTTGATATGATACGTTTTCGCTGCCGTAATAAAGGCTTGTCCTTTACCTGCAAGAATCCCTTTACCTGCTAGAATCTTGGAATTGACTTCTGCCGGATTGAGATTCGCAGCTTCAGAGAGTTTCAGAAATTGAAAATAAGATTGAGTGCCCTCAGCAATATTGGCTGGGTCTACGTATTTTTGCACCTCTGCTGAACTTGCATTTCTCCAGCCCAAGCTGATCTTGATCCAGTTTCCTTCTTTCCCAAGCTGTCTTACTTTTGTTCCTTTGTTCAACTGCGCCACGATGTTGCTCGCAGAGCTCGAATCAGGTGTAGAACGAACATTTAAGCCGTCTGTATTCACAGTTGACGTCGCCGGGTCTACATATGCTGCATAGACATAGGCTGCACCGTCTGTCTGCGGTGACACCTTCATTTGCTTGTTCACCATCTCATTGACAGTGAGGTTGTAGTTCGTTTGCATGACCATTGGGCCATTTTTGATTTTTACAGCTGTGGCTGTCCAGCCATATTGGCTTTTCACAAAGGCAATCGCCGCATTTACAGTTGGTAATCCTGTGAATTGCTGCGTAATGTTGATTTTGTAGGTTGGTTTCGTTGTTGTTTTATAAGCAGCTGGTTCATTCCGTTTTTTGAAAAATGCCAGGCCTTGGTCGCGCAATGCAGCTGTGGAAATAACACCAGTTTTAATCTGATATTGACCATAATCAGTTGTACCTGTTTTTTGTGCAGCTGCTTTCATTTTTTGTTTCGTTAAATAGCTTAGCGCTTGATTCAGTTTTGTCTGATTCACCGTCGGCTCTGTCGTGATCCGGTATTGCTTAACCGCTTCTGTCAGCGTTTTTGTACTGCTGGCAACGCCATTTTTCTTGATAATCTCTTGAGCCTGTTTGACTTTACTTTGCTCATATACAGGTGTTGTTTTGAGACTATACGTTTTGCTGACAGCTTGTCCCTTACCTGTTGTGATGCTGCTTGTCACCTTCTGCGTTTTTAAATATGCGGCACCTTTATTCATTTTCGCTTGGTCTGCTGATTGATTGACGACAAGTCGATACGTGCTGTCAGATACCTTACCTGTTTTTTTCGTTGTCGTATATACCTTTTTCTTTTGGAAGAAAGCCGCTGCTTTTTTCGCTTGATCATCTCCTAATAGGTTTCCAGTCACTACTTGATATGGCTGTGTAGAAGAGATCTTTTTGGATGTGTAGCGCCATTTCTTTTTCTTGAAAAAGGCTACCGTTTTTCCGTATGCTGTATCGTTCAGTTGATTGAGTTTCACGATATAATTTTTTGTTTTTCCCACTCGCTGCACAGTCCCTGCAGCGCCGGTTTGTTTCTTGATCTGAGCCGCAGCTGAGGATGCTTGTTTGTTGTCTTTGAAATAGCCTGATTCCAAGCGATAAACATTTTTTAAAGCGCCTGTCTTTTGAATCTTCCCGCTGATCTTTGCTTCTCTTTGCAGCTGGGTAAGGAGCGTCTGTGCTTTTGACTGGCTGGCTTGTGCAGCTGATGTGACGATGTAATATGGCTTGCCTGCTGTCACCGTTTGAAGCACTGCTTTTAAACCAGACTCCTTTTGAAAGCCTTGCAGGATGGTATTCGCTTTACTTTGTCCAACGATACCGCCTGAAATCAGCTGATACACAGTGCCAGCTTTGTTTTCAGTTTGGTATGTACTGGTGACACCGGCCTGCTTTTGTAATTCGGTTTGAATATTTTTGACTTTCGTTTCAGAATCAATGGTTCCTGATATGACCTGATAAGAAGGTCTGCTTTGATTGATAACTTCATAGGTGCTATTGAGCCCTGATGTTTTCGTTAGCTCGAGCGAGAGCTTTTTTGCCTGAGCTTCATCATTGACTGGGTCAGATACGACCTTTTGTAAAGGAAGGCGGTCACCTACTGGAGACACCGTACCGCTCATGCCCGTCTCTTTTTTTAATGCAGCTGCACTTGCACTCGCTGCTGTTTGCGACTCATATCCTGAGGCAGTGAGCTGATAGGTCGACGTGTTTCCTGAGGTTTGATAAGTGGCTGTCCACTTTTTGTCCTTCTTCAATGTTTCCACTGCTTTTTTCACTTCTGATTCTGCTGTAAATACCTTTGAGGTGTTCATCGTATAAATGGATTGATCGACATAGGAGGCTGCTTGCGCTTCTTTGCCCGTCTGTACTGTCATACCAAAGGCAGCTGCGAGTAACATAATCTTGATGGTTTTTTTCACGTTCCCTGTCCCTCTCTTAACTTTGCATAATAGTCTACTAATCTCTTTATCGACAAAAACAAGTACTCTTTCAAGTCATTTATGCAATAGAAAAATAGAGGACCCCTTCGAAGTCCTCTTTTCCTTTATATATGCGACACAATCAGTTCACAAGTTCCTTCAATTGAGAAGCTCCCTGTTTCAGCCGGCAGGATAAAATGAGTTCCTTTAGGCAGTGGATATGTATGTCCATCATGCGTTAAAGACCCTTCTCCATGAATTACACTGCACAGCAAAAACGGATAATCTTGCGAAAGCTCTACTGTTTGATCAATTTCCCATTTATACACAGAGAAATACTCTGCTTCAACAAAAGTTCGAATGGTCAGCCCACGGCGTGTTTCAACTGATTCATCTGTATAACCGTCTACATGAGGAACCGTTGTGACATCAATGGCTTGCACAAAATGAAGTTCACGTTCATTGCCATCCTGATCTTTTCGTTCATAATCATATACCCGATAGGTTGTATCTGAGCTTTGCTGCGTTTCAAGGACAAGCGTTCCTTCGCAGAGCGCATGAATGGTTCCGCTTGGCACATAATAAAAATCACCAGGCTTAATCTTCACACGACGCAAAAGACCTTCCCAATCTCCGCTGTTCATCATGGTCACAAGCTCAGTTCTTGTTCTTGCATTGTGCCCATAGATCATTTCTGCTCCTTCTTTGCAGTCAATGATATACCAGCACTCTGTTTTTCCAAGCTCGCCATTTTCATGTCTTTCCGCATAATCATCATCCGGATGAACTTGAACGGACAAGTCTTGGTTTGCATCTAAAATTTTGGTTAACAGCGGGAATCGATCGCCTTCTATTCCCCCGAACAATTCTCTGTGATTGTCCCATAGTTCGATCAGCGTTTTCCCTTTATATGGACCGTCTTGCACGACACTTGGTCCGTTTGGATGAGCAGAAATTGCCCAGCATTCTCCCGTTTGATCAGAAGGAATATCATAGCCAAATTGATCCCTTAAGGCTGTACCTCCCCATATTCTCTCCTTCAATTCAGGCAGTAAAAAAATTGGTGACTGCTTCATTCAGGATGACTCCTCCCTTTGCTACCCTTTGATAATCCTTGCCAAGCTTGATGAAAACTAGCAAGTCTCAACTTTTATTATGACGCTATCTAAAGAGAAGTCAATCCTTTCAGTACACCAAATGAAAACGATAACACAAAAATATTTCATCCTTTGACAGAGCCTGCGAGAAGCCCTTTGACAAAGTATTTTCCGAGCAGAATATAGACCAAAAGTGTCGGCAGTGCGGCCAATATCGCCCCTGCCATTTGGACGTTCCATTGCACAATTTGACTGCCTGATAGATTTTGCAAGGCGACCATCACCGGCTGATGCTCCGCAGTGGTCATCGTGACTGCAAATAAGAACTCATTCCACACATTTGTGAACTGCCAAATGGCGACCACAACAAACCCTGTGATCGAAAGCGGAAGAATCATATGTCTGAAAATCCCGATAAACCCTGCGCCATCCATTTTTGCCGATTCAATCATTTCATCAGGGATGCCCACATAGAAGTTTCGGAACATGAGCGTTGTGATCGGGAGTCCATATACGACATGGACAAGCACCAGACCTGGAATCGAATTATACAATCCGATTTCACGCAAAAATTGAATGAGTGGTATGAGGATACTTTGATATGGAATAAACATCCCAAACAGCATCAGCGTAAAGACCACTTCTGACCCTTTGAAACGCCATTTTGATAGGACATAGCCATTCATCGCTCCTAGTACAGCTGACAATAAGGTAGCCGGAATGACAAGATAAAGTGAATTCATTAAATTGGGCGCTAGCTTTTCAAATGCGATTTGATAGCTTGAAAAATCGAGTGTTGATGGCAGCGCCCACATTTTCTCAAGGGTCACTTCACCTAATGGCTTCAAGCTTGTGACGAGCATGACATAGACTGGCATCAGAAAAAAAAGACTGCACAAAATCAATAAAGCATAAAGGACTGGACGGACAAACCATCTAGCTGTCATGATGACGCCCCCTTCCGGCTCGACAGGAGATACGGCACGATAAAGACCGCAACAGAGATCAGCATAACAATCGCAATGGCGGCACCGCCTGCATAATGGTTTCCTCTAAAGGTCATTTCAAACATGTAAACGCCAGGAACATCTGTGACAAAGTTTGCACCCGGTCCTGTCATCGAGTAAATCAAATCGAAAATCTTTAACGAAATATGAGCCATGATGATAATGACACTTGCAGTAATCGGTTTTAATAGAGGAAAAATAATCTTCCGGTAAATCTGCCATTCAGTTGCGCCATCCATTCTAGCAGCCTCTCTTACTTCCTCTGGAATTCCTCTCAAACCCGCCAAATACATCGCTAGAGAGAAGCCAGTCATCTGCCAAACAGCTGCAATCACGACTGCAATCATTGCGGCAGGGACACCAAACTCAATTTTCCCCCAGACAAATCCGGCTAAAATGTTCGTATCCGTGTACCACTTAGGCTGGATACCAAGCGTTTTTAAAAACAGATTCACCCCAGTGGACGGGTTTAAAACCCATTGCCAGACGACCCCTGTCACAACGAAGGAAAGGGCCATCGGAAAGAAAAATAAATTCCGAAATAGAGATTCACCCTTGATCTTCTGATCTAGTAAAATCGCAAGTGCAAGTCCAGAGGCAATGACGGCTCCAATAAAGAATAGAGTAAAAAAGACCGTATTTCGAAGATCTGACTGAAAGCGGAAATCTTGAAACAGCATGATATAGTTTTGAAGACCTGCAAAAGAGAAATTCGGAACAAGCGAGGTCCAGTTTGATAATGACACATACCCTGTCCAGCCAATAAAGCCGTAAACAAAGATGAATAATAAAACAGCCGACGGGGCTAAAAATAGCAGCGCAAGCAGCTGATCCCCATTCCATTTTTTCCGAACACGTTTGACTTTAGGTGTTGCTGCTTTTGTGATCGGCGATGTGTCCATGCGCATGAAGCTACACTCCTTTTCAAAAAAGAGGCGGTGCTTAGCCGCCGCCTCCTCGTCTTTATTTCATTGAATCTTTTAAAGATGAAACAAACTGGCTGCTGTCTTTTTGCGTGACGAAGATATTTACGGCTTGATTCGCTTTTGTCACAAACCCTTCTTCAGCAGCTGAACCATGTGCGAGAGACGGCGCCAGCTTTGATTCTTTAAATGCTTTCATCGCCGATTTTCCGTATTCATCATATTTTGAGACATCTGCATCTACACGTGCCGGTATCGACCCCTTCAGCGGATTAAATGCATCCTGTCCTTCGACAGATCCTAAAACAGATAAGAATTTCTTCACGTTTTCTGGCTGTTTCACGCCCTTTGGCAGTCCGAATGTATCGGTGATCACCATAAAGCTTCCCTCTGTTCCAGGAGTCGCCGCGTATCCAAAGTCTTCATTCACCTTCAGATCGAGATCATTCACAAAGTACCCCTTCGCCCAGTCGCCCATGACATTCATTGCTGCTTCTCCTTTTGCCACGAGCTGCGAGGCATCCTGCCAGTTACGTGAGCTGTGGTCATCATTGACATATTCAAGCATACGTCCAAAGATGTCTGCCGCTTCCTTCACTTTTGCGTCATCCATTTTCATGTCGCCAGCCCAAAGTTTTTGATATCCGTCAGCGCCTAAAACGCCGAGCAGCACACTCTCAAACAAATGCGTCGCTGCCCAAGGCTCTTTATCACCAAGTGCAAGCGGTGTAATGCCTTTTTTCTTTAAGGCATCTGCTGTTTTGAAAAATTCATCAAAGGTCGTTGGCGGCTCTAAGCCTGCATCATCAAATACCTTCTTGTTATACCAAAGCACATTGCCTCGGTGAATATTCACTGGTACTGAATAGATTTTCCCATCTTTGCTGACAAGGTCGATGAGTGATTCCGGAAATTTGTCCTTCCAGCCTTCTTTTTCATATAGATCATCCAGCGGCTCCATTTTGCCTGCTGCGACCCAGCTCTCATTCAGCTCCGCTCCGCCATGTACTTGGAACGTAGCTGGCGGGTCATTCCCTTGCATCCGGCTAGTCAGAACAGCCTTTGCATTTGTACCAGCACCACCTGCGACGGCTGCATTTTCAATTGGGATGTCTTTATTTTTCTCTTCAAACAATTGAATGAGTGCTTTCAGTCCGTCCTCCTCACCTGCTCCAGTCCACCAAGAGAAAATGTCTAGTTTCTCTGCTCGGCCCTCTTTTTTTGCATCTGAGTTGGTCGATGAACTACAGGCAGTGACGATAAGCATACAGAGCGCTAACAGCGTAAAACCTAATTTGAACTTCATGATTGATCCCCCATCCCTATTTTGTAAGCGTTATCAAAATAAGTATAATGGCAGATCCTCGCTTTTTTTCAGCAAACTTCTTCACTTTTTTATGAAATTCTTCACTTTTTTACGGTTTGTTTTCGATATTCCTTCGGTGAACAGCCGACCATCTTCTTAAACACACGGCTGACGTAATTGGGGTCTGTATATCCTGCCTGATAGGTAATTTCTTTTAAACTAAGCGAGCTGTCTTTGAGAAGCTTTTTGATTTTATCCAGCCGGCAGGTTGTCACATACTCTTTAAATGTCAGCCCTGTCTCGTCTTTAAAGCGCTTTGTGAAATAGGTTGGACTTAAATCAACATAGGCGGCAGTCTGCTCAAGCGTGATCTGTTCACAAAAATGCGTTTTGATGTAGCGTTTTGCCCGCTCAATGTCATTCACGGTCTGGGTTCTCGCTTCATACACATCAAATAAATGTTCACAGCACTCACGGCATTCAGCTGCGGTGCTGATCGTTAATATTGGCCAGTCTGCTCGGAGCCGTGATTTAAATAAAATCAGCAGCTCTTTTAGTTGTGAGATGGTCGCTCCCTCCAGTTCAAAGGCATCGAATAAAGCCAGCGCATCCTCTCTTCTCCCTTCTTCCAGTGCCTGCATCATATCGTCTGCAAGCTCCGGCAGATGGATCAATGGATGGGACTGTTCTTCTGTTTGGTAAAAACCATAACGAACAACGCCGGGACTCTTTTTCCGCTGATAATAGGAAAGCTTCGCCTCTGCTGCACTTTTCTGAAGATAAAGCGGGTTTGAGACCGGGTGTCCCATGCCAACGACAGGTGAAGGCTGATCGTTTGTTGTGGCAGTTCGAATCGCATGCAGCACATCTGCCTTTAACTGACCAGGCGCTTGGTGGCGATAAATGAGGCATGTAAACAGCTCACCACTCACCTGAATCGGTACCGTATGAAAAAGGGGAGATGTCTGTAAATCAATCAACAGCTGATCCCCGATTGTCCGCTGAACAGCGATGACAAGACCTGCTTCATATTCGTGAAACATTTGTTGAAACTCCATGGAGGTATAAGACTGACCATTTATGACATGAGCTTCGAGCCACTTTGACTGCTGACCGGCCGCCACCGCCTGCCGCTGAGACGCCTCCTGCTGAATCTCTGCCGCAACCGTTCGAATGGCGGCGATGGTTTCATCTTTGTCAGCCGGTTTAACGAGATATTGCTTCACCCCTTCCTGCATCGCTTGCTTGGCATAATCGAACGTATCGTACGCTGTCAGCATAATGAATTTTGTATGAGGACTGCTCGCTTTGATCTGCTTGATCGCTGTCAATCCGTCCATTCCAGGCATCTGAATATCCATGAGCACAAGATGAACGGGCTCAGTTCGCACGAATTCAACCGCCTTCTTTCCATTTTCAGCTTCTCCTGATATATGACACTCTGGAAGCCAATCGGTCATGAATTTCCGCATCGCTAGTCGTTCTATTTTTTCATCATCCACAATCAGCACGTTCAGCATGCCGATCCCTCCTTCATCGGAATAGCCAATTGAATGGTGGTGCCTTCGTTTGGCTTTGAGTCAATTTGCAGGGCATCTTTTACCCCGTAAAACAAATGCAGCCTTGACATCACATTTCGAAGACCGATCCCTGTCGAGTGCCCTTTACTTAAGGTGTTTGGACTTTCCTCTTCTTTTTCTGATAGCAATCTCCTTATCTCTTGTTCATTGATCCCCATCCCATTGTCCCGAATCCGAATCATCACATAGCCGCCTTCTTGATAGATCGAGAGTTCGACAAGCCCGTCTTCCTCCTTTGGTTCAACGCCATGAATAAAGGCATTTTCGACAAGCGGCTGTAAGGTGAGACTTGGGATATGTACAGATAAACATGATTCATCTATGGTCGTTTTGCATGTAATACGATCGGCAAATCTTGTTTCTTGTATATGAAAATATTCTTTGACCACTTTTACTTCTTGCTCCAACGTAACAGATGCACTCAGAGCTGACAGCGAATACCGCATCAGCGTGGAAACGGATTGGATCAACCTCGATGTGGCATCCGCTGATTCTAAGTAAGCCATGCGTGAGACGATGTTTAATGTATTAAATAAAAAATGTGGATTCATTTGGTTTTGCAGCGTTTTCAGCTTCATGTCTTTGATTTTTTGATCTAAGGCTGCCTTTTGTTTCATCTCTTCAATCATCATTTTCATCTCTTGACGCATTCGCTGAAAGGCCTCATTTAATACAGAAATTTCATCCTTTGAGGTGACATGCAAGTCCGCTCCATCAAAATTCCCTTCTGATACTTCCTTTACGCTTCGAGACAGATGGACGATCGGCCTTGATATCCCTCCAGCAATCATATACGCCATCCATAATGCGACCCCAATGGACAGCGTAAACAAACATAAGGTAAAGAGTGCATAGGTTTGGTGTCTTTTTTGCAGAGATTGATAGAGTACTTGATACTCAGACAATTCATCATCAAGCAGGGTCATCGTTTGCTCTTGTATGTAGGAGGAGACGGTTCTCACCTCCTTTACACTTGCTGCATATTCTTTGATTTTCCCTTCTTTTACATGTGTCATGGTCGCATCACTTTCATTGATGAGCGTCCGCATCATATATTGGTATTTTTCAATAGAAGGAATCGCCGCATGAAGCCCCGCATCCTTTCGCAATGCCTGATCATAGGATTTCATTTTCTGTTTTGAGGCCAGATATTCTTTGGCAAACTGCCGATCCTTTTCAATCGCATACGCATTGACCTTTTCATACATCGTTTTTGCCTCTGTCGATATATCATTGAGCAGGAGAAAGGAACGAAAGCTTCTGCTATATTCTGATGTGATGTTCGAGCTGCTCCAATAGACGAAAAAAGCGGCCACGTTGCCAAGGAGCACAAGGATTAAAAATGCCAATAACAGCTTACTTCGAATCCTTCTCATGGCTGCACACCCTGCTTTCTGTCTGTTTGCTGCAGAGGCAGATCCTCGCGCCGAATCACACTCGTTCCTGTGTACTGGAGTGGTTCTTCTTTTTCACCTTTCTGCAAACGTACAAGCGATTTCACTGCTTGATAGCCCATTTCATAAGGATGCTGAACAACCACTGCATCAATCTTTCCATCATCGAGCGCCTGAATCGTATCTGGCAATGTGTCAAATGCGAGCACATAAAAATCTGTGGACGATCGATATTGTGCTGTTGCTTGAATGATGCCTGCACCATCTAATGCACTCGTGCCGTAAAATGCGGTGAGCTTCGCATGATCGTTTAATAGTTTATACGCGGCACCGGAGGCCCCTGACTTCGTAATGGCTGATTCTTCTATTCCAGCAATATGAATACGTTTTTCAGCGGCGACGGCATCTCGAAATCCTTTGACACGCTGCTTTTGATGAACGGCATCAAGCCTGCCTGTGACAATTCCTACATACTGTTCGCCTTTTGTATCTGCGATGAGTGCCTGTCCTGCGATAAAGCCTGAATAATAATTGTCCGTGCCTACATACACTTGACGCTTGCTCCCCTCTGCATCCGTATCGACGGTGACAACATCAATGCCTTTTTCCCTCGCCTTCTGAAAAAGCGGTTTGTATTTTTTCGCATCAAGTCCCTGCGTCATAATGCCATCGACATGCCCTGCGATCGCCATATCAATGGTTTTCAGATGATCGTCTATATCTGCTTGCTTCGGACCCAAATATTCTAGATACACGCGATGAACGGCTGCCGCATCAGCAGCTCCCCTTTGTACCAGCTGCCAATATTCATTATCAAGTTCCTCCGGTACAAGGACAAAGTGATATTGATAGGTTGATGACGCTTTTTCGGAAGCGCTTTCAATTTTAAATAAATCTTGACCTAATAATGTTAAAAAAATAACAGATACGACACAAAAAGTGAGAAAGGCGCCCATCCCGATCCACTTTAATCTTTTCACCACATCCTCCCCCTTTCAAATATTGCGCATAAAAAAAGAGCTGCTTATAAGCATACTCTCTCGACCTCTATAATTCCTTTGTCATAAATAAACTGTTTGGATCTTCTTGATATGAATCGAAAGGCGGGCAAATATAAAAACCAACACTCTCATATAGTTTTCTTGCTGGCTCAAAGAAAGACATCGCACCTGTCTCTAAGCTGACACGTGAATATCCGCGCCTTTTCGCCTCTTGGAGAAGATGGTTCAGCATATACCTTGCTACACCTTTTCGCATATGGAGAGCTGCGGTCCTCATTGATTTGATTTCGCCGTGATCACTTGACAGCTCCTTTAACGCTCCGCAGCCAAGAAGCTCCTCTCCTTCCCGCACACTCCACACTGTGACATCTTGCTTTTTCAAATCAGCTAACGGAAGGGCATGAATGCTTTCTGGCGGGGAATGCTCTTTCATTTCTTCTATATGAGCGGTAATCAGCTGCTCTATTTGTCCATCCGTGAGTGTATCTTGTTGAATGTACATGTCTATCACTCCTTCACGATCATTGTACGTGAAGAGTCAGCATTCACCTGCTGTTATGTCAGATAAACGAACAAACAACCGGCATCCAACCGCCAGTTGTTCTTTTGATATCAACTATTTATGAAGAAAGTACCGCTTGTAACTCTTCTGCTGTACTGCTTTCAAGCTGACTTCCGACTCCTACTGCCACTGCACCTGCTTTCAGCCATTTTGGCACATCGGCTGGATGAATACCGCCCGTTGGAATAAATTCAATCTCTGGAAACGGACCTTGTAAGTTTTTCATATAGGATAAACCGAAGGAACCGCTTGGAAAAAGCTTGAGCAAGCAGTAGCCATCTGCTTTTGCCTGCATGATTTCACTTGGGGTGAGGACACCTGGTACATAGAGTGTGTCGTGAAATGAGAGATGCTCTCCGATCACAGGGAGATATCCTGGACTGACAATAAATTGTGAGCCTGCGTCAATGGCTGATTGTGCCTGCTCAAGGGTTGTGATTGTGCCTGCTCCTACAATCAGATCTTGCTCATGCTGAAAGGACGCGATGATGTGTTCAGCATTAGGCGTGGTATACGTCACTTCAATGGCTCGAACGCCTTTTTTCTTTAAACGCTCAATGGTCTCAATGCCTTCTGCTTCACTCCCCGCTCTCACCACTGCGATCAGCTTACAAGCCGCGAGCTGCTCTTTAACGCTCAAACTTGCTGACTTGCCCATATCCTTCATCTCCCTTCATATATTCTCGTCTGTGATATCGTTTGGCTTCTTTCATAAAAGCCTGAAGCTCTTCCCGAGTAGGCAGTCCGTCTTTATCGCCAGGAGACATCACCGCAAGAGCTCCTACAGCATTGCCTCTTGTCACAGATTTTTCATATGATAAACCGTCCAATAAGCCGCTGATGACCCCCACGGCAAATCCATCACCGGCACCGACTGTATCAACGACATCTGGCACATAAAATCCACTCACAATCCCCTGGCTGGCTGCACTTTTATAAAAGGCACCTTCTGCACCGAGCTTTATGACCACAAGCTTGACGCCTTTTTGCAAATAAACATCGGCAATCTCTTCCGGCTCGTGACAGCCTGTGAGCCTTTGCCCTTCTGCAAGCCCCGGAAAAAACCAATCCACTTGAAAAGCCATTTGATTCACCGTATGGATCATATCTTCCTCCTCTTCCCATAACTGCAGCCGAAGGTTTGGATCAAATGAAATGGTTTTGCCTGCTTCTTTCATTTTTTGAAGAGCACAAAAAGAAAACGCTCTCATTTCACTGGATAATGCAGGCGGAATGCCTGTCATATGGAGGTGTCCTGCCTGTTTGAAATAGCTGGCGGGAAAGTCGCTTGGACTCATTGTGCTCGCAGCAGAGCCTTTACGATAATACGTGACGTCAGGGTCTCCATCCATCACTTTTGATTTAAGTAAAATCCCTGTTTGAGACCCATCATTTGAACGGATCACTGCACTTGTATCGACCCCTTCTTTTTGAAGCTCTTCTAAAATAAATGTGCCAAGTGAATCTGCTCCGACTTTGCTCATCCATCCCACATCAAAGCCAAGCCTTGCCAAACCGACTGCCACGTTACTTTCGGCACCAGCAAGCGCCTTTTGAAATGTCTGCACTTGATGAAGCTCTCCGGCTTCTTTTGCGTAAAACATCGCCATTGATTCCCCAAATGTGACCGCATCCAATGCTTTCACTCATTTCTCCCCTCTCTTGGTACCGGTTTCAAATCAGCTGAAAAAGAGAGAGCATGCACGTATGTATACTCTTCTCTTCTATCGTTTATAAAGATTTTCTTACGATGATTTCTCCATCAAGCTGAATGGTTTGGGGCGCACTTTCATCCCCTTCAAGCCGTGTCTTGATTTTTTGCATTGCGGCTTTCCCCATTTCATGAGATGGCTGGGCAACCGTTGTAATTCCAGGCCCAATCAGCTTATACCATTCTGTATCATCAAACCCTGCAATGCCTATCTCCTCTGGAATCTTTATCCCAAGCTCTACAAGTTCACTTATCAGCTTCAGCATGAGTAATCCATTGGCTGCTAAAATCGCTTTTTTCTGTTGGTTTAGTTGTACAAAACGGACAAGCTCTTCTCGCAATTGCTCCTTTTTCTTCAAATCAATTTCTGCAATAATGGACGGCTTATGTTTACTCATAGCTGTCTGTTCATATGCTTCTTTTCGTTCTTCACGAGGACTGATTCCATCGACCGGCTCAGTAAAGAAGGCGATGTGCTCATAGCCTTTCTCATACATTTGTTGAAGCAGCCGGATCGTGATATCACGGTTATTCGTTGTCACTGTGTCGACTTTTAGTTCAGGTAACTTCCGGTCAACAAGGACAATCGGTACACCGTTTTTCTTAAAATCCTGCAGAATGTCATTGTTCTGGCCTGTCGTATTGATGATGAGCCCTTCAATATAATGCGCATTCAGCTTGAGGAGCATTTCTCGTTCTTTTTCTGGACGGTTATCTGTGTTGCACACCATGATGCTGTATCCATATTCATCACAAATTTCTTCGACACCGCGAAGTGTCGCTACAGAGAATGGATTCGTAATGTCGGCTACAATAAACCCAATGACCTTGCTTTTTCTTACTTTCAATCCTTGAGCGAGCTGACTCGGACGATAATGGAGTTCCTCAATGGCTTTCTTGATTTTTTTTACCTTATCAGCAGAAATTTCATTTGTTCTGCCATTGATATATCTAGATACAGTTGATTTTGAAACACCTGCATAAGCGGCCACTTCGTTGATGGTGACTTTCGTTTGCTTTTTCTCTTTCATTCAAAAAACTCCCACAATCGATATCTTCTCATTTGTTTCGAAACCGATTTCAAATAACTTAAAAAGAGCATATCATAATTTCATGCATTCCAGAAGATTTTTTTGCATGAAGAGGGCAAAAAATCATCTAAATAAATAAAAAGAAAACGATTTCAAAATAACGGTTGACGGCGTTCTCTTTTTCCTCTAGAATTTTCCTTGAAACCGATACCAAATAAAACATCAATATTTTGTTTCAGATGGAAAGGGAGGCTTATCTCAAATGGAAAATCGTTATGCTGTACACCCTGAGCAGGTCAAACGTTTTACAACAGAGGAACTTCGTCGTCATTTTCATATTCCTACGCTATTCGTCAGTGGTGAATTAAAGCTCTACTATTCGCATGAGGATCGCGTGGTGATTGGCGGAGTCATGCCGGCAGCAGAGCCGCTCAAATTAGATGCCGGAGACTTTTTACGTACGGAATATTTCCTTGAAAGACGAGAGATCGGCATTGTGAATGTCGGCGGACAAGGAACGGTTACTGTCGATGGTGAGGCTTTTGTGCTGGAGCATAAAGATTTCTTATATATTGGGCTTGGACACGAAGATGTACAGTTTGCTAGTTCATCAGGCGAAGAGGCCAAGTTCTATCTTGTATCAGCCACGGCTCATCAAGCGTACCCTACACAAAAAGCAGCCATCGCTGAATTAACACCAAATCACTTAGGGGAAGCGTCTGCTTCAAACGTACGAAACCTGTATCAAGTCATCCACGCAAACGGTATCCAAAGCTGTCAGCTCATGATGGGAATCACTCAGCTGGAAACAAATAACACATGGAACACGATGCCCGCTCATATTCATGATCGGCGTATGGAAGTGTACTTATATCTTGATATCGAAGAGGATGCTCGTGTCTTTCATTTTATGGGAGAGCCATCTGAAACAAGACATCTCGTTGTCGCCAATGAGGAAGCGGTCATTTCTCCTGCCTGGTCCATTCATTCAGGATCAGGTACAGCGAATTATTCATTTATTTGGGCGATGGCAGGCGAGAACTATACGTTCAAAGATATGGACTTTGTCCCAATGGACCAGCTGAGGTAATGTGATGACGTCAGCATCCTATGTAGCGTCCCTCTTTTCTCTTGAAGGCAAAACAGCCCTTGTGACAGGTCCTGGAACCGGCATTGGGCAGGGCATTGCTGTGGCGCTTGCCAGATCAGGCGCAGATATTATCGGCACATACCACCACACACCGCTTGAGGAAACGAAAGCGCTAGTCGAACAGGCGGGCCACTCATTTCATGCGGTTCAGGTTGACTTTTCCGACCCTCAAACGGCAAAGCAGGCTGTCGATGCCATGTTACAAAAGCATACGATCGATATTTTAATCAATAATGCTGGCACCATTAAAAGAGAGCAGGCCGCTCATTATTCAGAGGAAGATTGGCATACGGTCATGGATGTGAATATCAATAGTCTCTTTTTCCTCACCCAAAGGGTTGGACAGCAGATGCTGAAAAACAGGCAAGGGAAAATCGTCAATATCGCCTCCCTTCTTTCGTTTCAAGGCGGCGTCTTTGTCCCCGCTTATACAGCAAGTAAACACGCAGTCGCAGGGCTGACGAAGGCCTTTGCAAACGAATGGGCGAACCAGCATATACAAGTGAATGCGATCGCTCCTGGTTACATTGCGACCAATAACACGCAAGCCATTCGAGACGATGGAAATCGAAATGAAGAGATACTCAAACGAATCCCCGCCGGGCGCTGGGGTAAGCCCGAGGATCTAGCCGGCGCTGCTGTTTTCCTTAGCTCACCAGCCTCTGATTATATGAACGGTCATATTTTAGCTGTTGATGGCGGCTGGCTTGCCAGATAAACACACGAGAGAATTCCTATTTGCAGGGATTCTCTTTTTTCTATTTGCATAATTCTCCTCCTATCGAGTCACTCTATAAAAAACATGACATGAGGGTGAGGTATTATGAAAAGTCGTATTGAACAAGATATAGCGTCCGTCATCAAGCGTGTCAAAAGCTTTGCCGGGAAAAGTGATGATATCGTGTTCCACTCATTTTCATTTGGCCCTTCTGCTATCTCTGCATGTCTCATGTACGTTGAAGGACTCACAGAATTTGAGATGCTTTCCAAGCAAATCATTTCACCCATGCAAAAGGAACTGGACATCACCGAGGTTGATTCTACTACGCTTCCGTCCCTGTCTAAAACGTTCTTTGGCATTCAAAATGACGTGCTGGAAGATATGAACCTTGCCATCGAGCAGTTATATAACGGCAGGGCTATTTTATTTGTAAATGGAGCAACGCAAGCACTTGCGCTCCAAACGAACCTTTTTCAATTTAGAGAAGTAGAAGAGCCGCAATCGGAAGTCCTTGTAAGAGGGCCGCGGATCGGTTTTATTGAAAATCTTGAAAAAAACACAGCTTTAATCCGTGAGCGGGCAAACGACCCTAACCTTGTCATTCAAAAGATAAATGTAGGTACTCGCAATAAAAAGTCTGCTGCCCTTGTGTACGTTCGTGATATTGTTGATCCCAAATTAGTAGAAGATATTTTATCACGCATGACCGAAATCAAAATGGATGACATCCCTGAAACCGGCTATATTGAACAGCTGATTGAGGACAGCCATATCTCCATTTTTCCGCAGATTCAAAATACAGAACGTCCAGACAGGGTGATCGCATCCGTGCTTGAAGGCAAAGTCTCCATTTTGCTCGACGGCACACCTTTTGCCCTCATCATGCCTATGACACTTACAGCCTTGATGCAATCACCGGAGGATTATTACCAAAGATGGACAAGTGCGACTCTTTTGCGCCTACTCCGTTATTTTGCCGTACTGTTAACGATTTTTTTACCAGGGCTCTACATCGCTCTTGTCTCATATCACCCCGGTTTATTACCAACACGAATGGCACTCACCATTGCAGGCAGCAGGCAGAATGTTCCGTTTCCTCCTGTTGTCGAGGCGATTCTTATGTCTTTTACGATTGAGCTGCTGCGAGAAGCTGGACTTCGGCTTCCTAGAGCCATCGGGCAGACGATTGGGCTCATTGGCGGCGTCATCATTGGTCAGGCGGCTGTCCAAGCCAATATCGTCAGTGCGTTAATGGTGATTATCGTGTCGCTGACCGCATTGGCCGATTTCACTGCCCCTTCGTATGACTTTAGTTTCCCGCTGCGCATCTTGCGTTTTATGGCCATTTTCAGTTCAGCGATGCTTGGGTTATACGGCTTGATCATGTGTTATTTATTTGTGCTTTGTCACCTGATGCAATTAAAGACCTTTGGTTTTGACTATTTCACACCTGTTTTATCTTCACCGTTTTCAGATTTAAAGGATACGTACGTACGTTTACCAATTGGGCTATTTAAATCGAGACCGAAAACAGCAAAAATAAAAAATCTCAAAAGACAAGGAGATTAAACGATGTACAGAGCTGAGAAGCTATCATTGTTACAAGTCACCATTCTGTGCAGCTCTACAATGATAGGCGCTGGAATTTTAACCATTCCACGCAGTTCTGCCAATTCAGGGTTCCCTGATGGCTGGATCATTGTATTAATACAGGGAGTCATCTTTGCTTTCGTTGCTTTTTTGTTAGGATGGATTGCTGAAAAAAATGCGCCGGACACCATTTTTGAGTCAAATAAAAAAGGAGCCGGTGCATTCTTTGGCACGATCTTTAATTTAATGCTGATCGCTTATTTACTAGGCATTGTCGGCTTTGAAGCGCGTGTCCTCGGGGAAGTGGTCCAATTTTTCCTGCTGGAATCGACTCCTATGGCAGTGATTGTGATGATTTTTCTTCTTGTGGCGATCTATCATTTGAAAAGTGGTATCTTTCCAATAGTGAAAATGGTGACATACATATATCCGATGACGATGATCATTTATATTGGGCTCATGCTGTTTAGTTTGAAAATATTCGATTTTGATTACTTACGCCCGGTGATGGCGAACGGGTTTAAAGATTTCAGTAATTTGTTCTCTCAAACATTTATTCAATTTACAGGCTTTGAGGTCATTTTGTTTGTTGTACCACTCATTTATAAAGACAAATGGTCGAAGGCGAAATGGGCCGCTGCGATCGGGGTCGGAATTACCTCACTTATCTATTCTCTCACGCTCTTTATTGTGATTGGTTCCATGACCGTTGGAGAAACGAAATCCCTCACCTGGCCCACTGTCTCCCTCATTCAAGCACTAGAACTTGAAGGGGTCTTCATTGAACGGTTTGATATTTTTTTACTGACGATCTGGACTTGCCAGCAGTTCATTTGTATGCTTGGCTTTTTCCAATTTGCCATTAAAGGGTGCCACACAGTCTTTAAGACGACCAATGTAACGAGACTGCTTTGGCTGCTGTTTTTGATTACCTCTGCCCTCTCTTTATTTCCGAGAAATATCAATGAAGTTTTTTACTACTCTACTTTACTCGGCTACGCATTGTTCGCGGTTTTAGCCATTCCTTTTATTACAGCTGTTCTGCTGATGATACGTAAAAAATGGGGAGGTCGTTCTGCATGAGAGGAAGGCGTGTATTGTTCATCTTTTTATCCTGCTGTCTTATCCTTTTATCATCAGGGTGCTGGGATTTAAAGGATATTGAAAAACTATCGTTTGTACGCGGTGTTGGTATTGATGAGGAAGATGAGAATGGAGTTAAGCTGACCTACCAAAACCTTGTACCGAAAACAGGCGGAACACAAGAAGCCGATTCTCCTGGCTATGTGAATGTCGTCTCAAAAGGGAAAAATGTGCTGGAGGCTGTCAGTAATGTCGCCTTAAAGGACCCGCCGATCTATAGTGATCATCTGAAAATCTTCTTGTTCGGCAAAAATCAAGCAGAGCATCACGATATTCAAGGAACGCTCAATCACTTTATACGAGATGATGAGGTTAGGCGAAGCAGCTATCTTCTCGTGTCACGAAATGATGCGTCAAAAGTGATCAACCAAAAATTGAAATCTCAGCAAAAGGTTCCGGTTGAGAATATCTTTGAAACATCTAAAAACCGAAGCTTTAATGGGAAAATTTTGCTGCCAACACGTATTGGCCGGGCGTCCGATTACTTTCAGATGGGCATTAGCTTCCTTGTACAAAGTGTAGATGCGATAAACGGTGAACTTATTTATGATGGGGCAGGAATTATAGATGGAAAAACACGAAAACTGATTGGCTTCATCCCTTCGAAGGATGTCCAATCTTTAAACTGGGTGATGGACCGGATATCAGGCGGTGTTGTACCTGCCACCTACAAAGACTTTCCGATCACGTATGAAATTAAGAAATCAAAAACCAAGGTTGAACCCTATCTGAACAATGGGAAAATTTCCTTTAAAATTTGCATACAAACAAATGGAAAATTATCAGAGGATCAATACCCTCCTGAAAATTCATACGATGAGCAGTACATCAAACGATTTGAGCAGATTTTCTCTAAGAAAATTAAAGGACACATTCAAAAAGCAGTGAGTCATATGCAAAATGAAGTAGGCGTTGATCCTATCTTTTTAAGCAAGCATTTCCGTATTAAATACCCTGACTATTGGGAAAAGCATCGAAACGAGTGGGATACGCTCTTTCAAGAAGCGGATATCGAATATGATGTCAAAGTCAGCATTTTAAACTTTGGGGCAGAAGGCGCAACAAAAAGCTTCAAATGGTAATGCAAAAGGCGGTTATCCCGAAGGGGAGCCGCCTTTTTTACGCACGACAATTAAAAGCTGATATAGAGTCACTTGATCAGACAACGCTTTTGTTTGAAAGCCAAGTGACGCTCCTACTCTCGCCACCTCGTCAAAAAACAATTGGACGTTTTGATCAATCTGAACATTGATCCGCTGCTCGATCACCCGTTCAAACAAATAGTCTGGGAAAAGTGCACGCATCGTGTTTAGTGTGAAGAACCTCAGGTGGCCTCGGTCTAAAATCCCTGCATCTTGATACGTAAAATCCCCTGTCATTAACGGGAGAAGCACCTCCGCATGCATCATGTTTGGCAGGCAGCAAATGACCACACCGCCCGGTTTTAAAGATGCGTGCGCTTGTTCAATGATGTGCCAAGGATCTGACACATGCTCTAAAACATCAGAAAAAATAATCGCATCAAAAAAAGCTTTTTTCTCTAACCACGGGTATTCATCTGCTTTTGCCTCGATGACTTCTTCATAATATGCCTTTGCAATGGCTGCTTTTAATGGATCTTTCTCTACCCCGTACATTTCAACAGACTGCCGATTCATTAGTTCAAGCCCTGTGGCCCCTGCACCGCATCCCACATCAAGCACACATACAGCGTCTTCAGGCAGCAAAGCCGCAAAGTACGGATGGGGGGTCATCAGATTGAGATCAATGCCCCATTTATCTAAAAACCGAAGCCTGTTCTCAGCAAACAGTGTAGAGATGTTCGTTTCTTGATTCGCACGAAAGGTTGCATGACCGTGATGATGCACAAATGAATCGTGGACGATTTGCAGCTGATATCCCTTTAGCAAGGATCTCAAACAAAGATCGTCATCCTCAAAAGATCCATACACGAACCGCTCATCAAATAACCCCACCTCTTCAATGAGCTCTCTTTTCACAAGCAGACAAAACCCCACAAGTCGATGTACATAAGTTCTCTGACCTTTTTTCGCAGCCGTATAATTCTTCGCAAATACTGAGAGCTCCTTCACATCTGTATACGATGGCTCGACCATTTGAGGACCGCTCACATAATTGGAGACTGGTCCTACCATCCCAATACGTTCTGATGCAAATAACGCCTCTTTTAATGGAGAAAGCCAGTTTTCCGTTACGATCGTGTCGTTATTTAAAAAGAGAATGCTATCTCCTGTCGCTTTTTTCGCTCCTTGATTACATCCCTTTGCAAAGCCTTGATTCTCTGTGTTTTCAATGAAAATCACATCTTTCAGTTCTCTCACATATTCCTTCGTACCGTCGGTTGACGCATTATCAACGATGATGAGTTCATATTGGTCACTTCGGGTATGGTGCTTGATGCTGTCGATACATTTTTTCGTTAAATGCAGTTCATTGTACGTCAGCATGACAATGCTCGTTTTCCCTTTCATCTCATTTCCACCTTTCGCTCGCCTGTTCCATATGTATGTCATATGCAGCACGTTCAGAAGATGAGAGATTGTCCTTTCTTGATTAAACGTTTGTTTAACAAAGAAAAACCAGCTGCATGCGGGCAGCTGGTCGTTGTTCACACCGTTTTTCCTTCCTCACCTGTGACGGCACGGTTCCTCTTTTTTAAATCTTCTTCAATTTCTTCAAGACTTTTCCCTTTCGTTTCAGTCACCATATATTTCACAAACAAGAAGGCGCCTACGCCGATGACCGCGTAAATGAGAAAAAGATTACTGATACCCATCGCGCTTAATAGAGCTGGGAATGTAAGCGAGATGATTAAATTCCCTGTATGAAGGAGGAAAGTAGAGACGCCTGTACCGATTCCTCTTACATGTACCGGGAACAGCTCCGGAAGCATCACCCAAACGACTGGACCCCAGCTGACAGCAAAGATGACGATGAAGAGTCCTAAACAAATAATGGTTGTCCATCCTGCAGCTGTTGACCCCTCGAAAAATCGATTGACCACTGACAGGACAATTAAACTTAGGACCATGCCAGCATTTCCAAATAAGAGCAGCGCTTTACGCCCTACACGGTCAATGATTTTAATCGCCACAAACGTCATGACGACATTCACTGCCCCAATTCCGACGGTTCCTAAAATTGCCGCTGAATTACCAAAGCCAACGCTTGTGAATGTTTTTGGTGCATAGTAAATAATTGTATTGGTTCCGATAAACTGCTGCAGAAAGGCAAGACCGACACCAGCAATTAATGCTGGGCGTACCCATGGCTCAAATAATTCCTTAAAACCGCCTTTTTCTTCACTTTCTGCCTGTTGAATATCTGAAATTTCTTCTTCAACTTCTTGCTTACTCTTTCTGAGTTTAGATAATATCTCTTTCGCACGGTCTGCCTGTCCATGGACAAACAGCCAGCGGGGACTTTCCGGCATAAACAAAATCCCACATAATAAAAGCACAGAAGGCACGACCGCAATTCCAAGCATCAGGCGCCATGCCTCTGCATCCGCTAAAGCGTAGTTCACAATATAGGCGAGAAGAATACCAAATGTGATCATGAGCTGGTTTAATGAGGACAGTGCACCTCGAGATTCCTTTGGAGCAAGTTCAGATAAATATAAGGGAACAATCGTTGTCGAGCAACCGACAGCAAGCCCTAGTACAATTCGGAATAAGACCATCACTTCCGTATTCGGAGCAAGGGCTGTACCAAATCCGCCGATAATAAACAAAATCGCTGCGGCGATGATGGCTTTTTTCCGCCCGAATTGGTCTGTCAGCTTTCCAGAAAGAGAGGAACCGAGCATCGCCCCGATTAAAATCGAGCTGACAACAAGTCCCTCTGTAAACGCGTTTAACCCTAAATCCTCTTTCATAAATAAGATGGCGCCAGAAATGACACCTGTATCATAGCCATATAAGGCGCCGCCAAGTGCGCCGAAGAAATAAAGCCATCCATTCCGATTTTTCATGTTCATAACCCCTCTTTTGTTCTGTATGTACTGGATGTTTCTCTTTGGAAAATCATTTTCCTCACTTCCTGTCATTTCAAACATTTCGATGTTTTATGACAAATATATTTCATTTGCGTATCATTGAAACTTTTTAAGATAAGAAAACGTCAATTAAGCGTTAGTGAAAAAAATGTCGCACTATATCCCGTTTTAAGGTATATTTGTTTTAGTTTGTAAGCAAAAAGAAGGACATCTTTACTATAAAAATCATAGCGAGGGTTTAAAATATATGGATCAATCAAGAAGCAAACGCAAAGGAAAAAAGCGTTTAAAGCCATGGGTGAAAGTCACTCTATTTATAGTCGGTATTCTTTTACTGACAACCGCTTCTGTCACAGGCTATGCCTACTATAAAGTGACAAGCGCTGCCAAAAAAGCGCAAGTATCTTTAGATCGCGGCGCTCAATCTGTCAAAAGGATTGAAGCATTCGATCCTGGGAAAGACAGCTTTTCTGTCTTGCTGCTTGGCATTGACAGCAGACCGGGCGAAACAGTGAAACAGGCACGAAGCGACGCAATGGTCTTAGCAACAGTCAATCGTACAAATAAAACCGTGAAATTATTAAGCATTCCAAGGGACTCATATGTGAATATTCCAGGGCATGGCTATGACAAAATTACACATGCACACGCATTTGGCGGTGCAGATTTAACCTTGAGTACAGTCGAAGATTTACTAGATATTCCGGTTGATTTTGTGATCCAAAGTAATTTCAAAGCATTTAAAGAGATCGTCAATGAACTAAACGGAGTCTCTATTAACGTCAAGGATGAATATGTGGTCAAACAGGTTCTAAAAGATACAAAGGGCAAGGTACAGCTTCAAACAGGAACTCATACACTAGACGGTGATCAAGCTCTCGCATATGTGAGAACAAGAAAGGCAGATAGTGATTTAATGCGCGGACAGCGTCAAATGGAAGTATTAAAAGCCATTTTTGATAAATCAAAATCGTTAACGTCTATTCCGTCATATGACAATATCATTGATACACTTGGTGAGAATGTCTCAACCAATCTTTCAATGAAAGAGCTAGTCGGGCTGTTCCCGCTTCTGACGTCATTGAAATCGGTTGATACCATTCAGCTAAAAGGCTCTGATTACCAGCCAAACGGGGTTTATTATTACCAATTGGATCAAAACCAGCTAAACGAAGTGAAGACTGAATTGAAGAAACAGCTTGAATTATCATAAACAGAAAGCGTCCCTAAGGGGGCGCTTTCTGTTTGTTGACAAAGGGCTAAAATGGTTTTTATTTTAGCTCTTTGTCTTCTTTTCAGCGTGTAGACGATGATGTAGATTTTAACCCTTTGGCTTATTCCCTTGATCATTCGATCATTTTTGTTTAGCCTTGATAGAGAGGAACAAGCATCCCATTGCTCATGAGAATGAAGGAAATCGTACATACTTTAAAAAGGCTATTGCATGCATGAAGGAGGATTTGACAGCGATGAAAAAAATGATTGCGATTGATTTAGACGGTACACTTTTAAATACAAAAAGTGAAATATCTGTTCAAAACCGGGAGGCATTGATTCGTGCGAAGGAAGCGGGATATATTGTCACCATCTGTACAGGGCGGGCGACTTTTGATGTAAAGGAACTGCTTGGCGATTTGGACATCCCCATTATTGCAGCAAACGGCGGAACCGTTCATACCGAAGGATACGAACTTTTCAGCCGTATCACACTTGACCAAGAAGCAGGAAAACAAGCGGCTAAGGCATTAGTAGAACGAAACATTTACTTTGAGGTCTATACGGACGATGCGCTCCTCTCTCCTTTTGATGGAAAAGAGAAGCTGAAAGCAGAATTTGATGTCATCAAAAGTGCGAACTCAAATGAGGATGTAGCTGATTTATGGGAAGGAGCGATGACTCAATTCAAACAATTTGGCATCAAACCAGTAGATGATATTCGCCAGATTTTTGAGTCGAATGAAGCGACCTATAAATTACTCTGCTTCTCATTTGATATGAACAAACTACAGGAAGCACGAAATCTTCTAGCGGAAATGCCTGAGCTTTCATTGACCTCTTCTGGAAAACATATCATTGAGGTACTGCCAAAAGAGTCTGGGAAAGGACATGCTCTCAAAAAGCTCGCAGCTCATTATGGCGTAGACCGCTCACATATTTATGCGATTGGCGACAGCCCCAACGATCTATCCATGTTTGAGGAAGCAAGCCACCGCATTGCAATGGGAAATGCCGTAGATGTTATTAAAGAAAAGAGCACCTACATCACAAAAGGCAATCATGAAGACGGTGTTGCTTACTTTATTGATCTGCTTTTACAAAATCAATTCCACGAAAAAAAGACGCTAGTCTGATCAGCGCCTAGAGAGAAGTCTAGAAGTCCGATACGAGCGTGGATCGGGCTTTTTCTTTATTTTTTGATTCTAACAGCCGTCTCATACTTATCCTTCCAGTACGTACTTGTTTTCATATTCGTAAGCACGACACCATTTGAGACGGTCACATGAATGACTTGATTTGACCCTGCATAAATCGCCGGCACCAATGACGTTCCACTAAAGAAAACGAGATCTCCTGGCTTCAGCTCCGAACGTTTCACAGGCGTACCTGTCTTGACTTGACCTGACGCATAGCGAGGCAGATCAATACCAAGCACTTCTCGATACACGTATTGTGTGAACCCTGCTGTGTCAAATCCCTCTTCTGGATTCGTCCCGCCTTTGACATAAGGGACTTCCCCAATATACGTTGCCGCTTTTGATACAACCGGATCTTCTTTTGATAATTTCAGGTCCGTTAATCGTTTCGCACCTGTCCATTTCTCGCGCCAATACGATTCAGACAAATAAGAAATCGTGACACTTTCCGAACGGCTCGCATGAATAAAACGATCGCCCCCAATATACATCCCTACATGAGAAATACCTCGCTTATATGTGTTGCTAAAAAAGACAAAATCCCCTGGACGTATATCCGCTAATGCCACTTTTTCTCCAACTATCCACTGCTGTTCAGCACTTCGAGGTAAATAAATCCCTAGTGATTTTTCAAATAAATATTGTAAAAAGCCTGAACAATCAAAGCCAACCTTAGGGTCTGCTGCACCAAATACATAAGGAATACCTAAATATTTCATCGCATCTTTCACAAGACGGTCATCAGAGATTTCCGGTGTACCGGGCAGTCGTTTGACTGCATAAAATCGGTCTGTCCAGTATTTGCTTTTGCTGACATCTGTTTTCACCACACCTTGACTGAGCGTGATGTGGATGATCTGATCGTTACCAGCGTACAACGCCACATGTGTCGGGATATCCTTTGTTTCTTCAATGCTGCGGAAATATACAAGGTCACCGGGCTGCGCTTTGTCCCATGATACCTTTTCCCCAATCTGATACTGGTCGATCACCTTCCGCGGCAAATCAAATGCTCCTGATGTCTTGTACACATATTGAATCAATCCAGATGCGTCAAAGCCCGTTTTTGGATCGGTTCCTCCTTTATGATAAGGTGTTCCGATCAGCTTTTCCGCTTGCTCCAAAGGAGACGCTGTTTGAGCAGATACTTCTGATTGAGACATGAACATCAGCCCTACGAGCGCACACCCACCAATCAATATTTCTTTCCATTTCATGATCTTTCCCCTCCTTTCTTCTATAGTTTCGGCATGACACCTTTCATTTTACACCTTTTTTCGACAAAAAAGAGCACGCAATGCGCGCCCTCTATGCTCTTTAAAATTATTTACTTGCTTCCGTTTTTGACTGCTTTTGCTGTTCGATTTTCTGCATTTCAACCGAGATCTTTTGTTTTTCATGATCTGTGAGGCTGTCACTAAATTTAAAAGCAGACATAAAGACAAAGACTAAAATTAACGCAACAAACGGCCAGCTTGCTTTTAGGAATTTCATTTCTTCTCTTTCCCTCCGTTTTCTTTTAAGTGTTTAACTTTATCAGCGTGATCTACTTCAAAGAAAATGTGTCCGTCTTTTTCTTTCCAATCCGCATTCGTACCATTTGTCAGCATACGGATAATGGATTTTGATTCAAAAGATCCTGCTTTAACCGGAGCAGGTGTTGCTTCCTTGATGTACATTGGGACAACTTCAAATGTCGCTTTTCCATCTTCATTCAGATGATACTGAACAAGTGCAGAATCACGTGTTCTTGACCAGCCTTGGTCAAAAATAAAGTTCCCTAAGCTATAGAAGATCGCCGTACCGTTATAGACTTCCATTGGCTCAAGAACGTGCGGATGAGCACCGATAATGATATCAGCACCAGCTTTTGACATCGCTCTTGCCAATTCTCTTTGTCTATCGTTTACCTCATTGTTGTACTCCTGTCCCCAGTGAGCATGAACAACGACGATATCTGCCTTTTCAGCAGCCTGCGAGATCATCGGAATAAAGATAGATGGATCGGCTGGCAAGATACCCGCCTGGCGATTCGTTGCTTTAAAATCTTTCCCATACACATCAGTAAAACCAAGTGTAGCGATTTTGACACCATTTACTTCTTTGTACGAAATGTTCTGCTTCGCATCCTGAAGGTTACGGCCTGCGCCTGTATAATCCATGCCAGCATGTTCAAAGGCATCAATCGTGTTGTTCAGCCCTTTTTCACCATAGTCTGCCGCATGGTTATTCGCAAAGTTTAATACAGAGAAATTCAAATCCTTCAATGCTTTGACAGAATCTTCGTCTGTTTTCAAATGAATATTCTTTTGTGCCGCTTGTTCTTTATCTGATGCGACTGGATGCTCAAAGTTACCAGTCACATAATCTGACACATCAAAATATGGCTTGGCGTAACGAAAGAGATGCTGTTTTCCATAACGGTCTGTTACTTTCTCTACGTTTCTTCCAAACATAATGTCACCGACAAACGAAGCGGTCAGGATGTTTTCTGGATTCTTTTGTACAGTTGGCACTTGTGCTTTCCCGATAAACGTAAATAGAAATGTACAAGCAATGACAATCGGTAAAGCAATCAGTACGTGTTTATTCGTCTTTTTCTTTTGGTTCTTTGTGATTTTCAGCAGCTTTTCCTGAAAGCTCAATTTTTTATTCATCATTGGACACACCTTATCTTAAAATAGATAGTAAACATACATGATGGCAAATGTTGCACCACTTAGAAGTAACGTGCTTCCAAGGGTAATCGTAAGACCTTGCTTTTGAATCGTATTTGCAATCAATCCAGGAACGATAATACCGATTCCGCGGAATTCTGCTATTTCAAATGGAACCACTGGATAGAAGAAATCAAATACAAGCTTTAAGGCGATCCCTGTAATCAGCATCGCAGCAAACTTTCTGCGTCCGTATAAAATCATAAATTTCGATAGACCAAAGCGAACGATGACATACGTAAGCAAGCTGACAGATAAGACGACTAAAATAAAGACTGGCTGGTTAAATACAAGCGCCAGATAACCTGGGACAACAAGTCCAGCTGGTACGATTCCTGTTTTTTCTGCAAAGATTAAACTAAGTAGAACACCTAAAATTAACGAGATATAAAGATCTGATCCGAACATTTTCTATATTTCCTCCTAGCTGACAAGCTGCTTAATTTTGTATTCTTGAATTTTTTCGATTAACGGTTCAGCGGCACCATGAATATTGCCGACTCCATAAACCACTCGATTATGAAGCTTTTTCTCAAGCATATTCATAATTTCTTCTGTAGATTGATATTCAAGGTTGTGTAAGTGGTCAGCCGGAATTTTCCCATCCTCATATGCCTTCACAATTGGATCTGTTGTTTCACCAATCAAGACAAGATCACTTGCTTCAATATAAGGAAGTACATCCTCCGCAAACTGGATCGTTCTATCTACACGATCCGCACGGCAGTTCATGATAATAATCGGTTCATCTGTTGGATATCCAATCTCTTTCACACGCTTCCAAATGTTCAATGTAGATGATGCGTCATTTGCCGCAAAACCATTTACAAAGTGTCCAGGTGTTTTCGCGTCCATTAATGGAAGAATTCTCATCGCTCCTGGATCAGGTGGCGCATTTAACATTCCTCTGAATGCCGTATCTTCATCAATTCCTAATGCCTGTGCAACACCAAGTGCAAGTGAGGCATTATCTGGGAAGACCATGTACTCAAATTTCCGTAAATACTCATCAGAAATCTTGGAATTATCTGCAACAATGACTTCTGTGTTGCGTTTTTTCGCAATCTCTTTAAAGAATTCCGTATATTCACTATCCGTAATAACCAAGTGTCCATTGTAAGGAATTGTCGCTGTAAAGGCTTCTGCTATTTCATCAAGTGTCGGCCCCATTACGTCCATATGATCTTCAAGAACGTTTACGATCACGCCAATATTCGCTTGAAGCAGCTCTTCCTGAAAGATAATTTGGTAATCTGGATTTACTGCCATACATTCACTGACGATGGCATTTGCTCCTCTTTCAACGGTTTCTCTCATAACTTCCTTCTGCTCACCGATATTCGGTCCTTGCGGTTTCCTTTTAATCGGTTTCTCCTCTGGCGTATCCCAATAAATCATTCTTGCATCTGTTCCCGTTGTTTTGCCGACAGTTTTATAACCTGCCTCCATTAAGATACCGGTTGTCAATCTTGTAACGGTAGACTTTCCGCGAATACCATTAATATTGACGCGCACCGGCAAGGCATCGATATTTTTCTGGTGACGCTTCTTTTCAATAAAGCCAATCCCTAACATGATGACACAGGCTATAACGATTAACCACATCGCTTATCTACATCTCCTTTTTTTATGAGTGTGATATGTAAATTCAATCAACAGTATATAGGTTCAGCATAAAATCACAATCGGTATTATGTAACATAATCTTTCACTTCCTCGTATGCCAAATTCCTCTAATCAGAAGGCGGATTTGCCTAGCTCTTCTTTAAATGAAAAGGCCAAAAGGCGGACAAAAATCGATATGAATTTCGGCTTCAATCAAGAGAAAGCGTTACCATCAAGCATCGGAAAATCTTTTGTCCTTTTCTCCCTAAATTTTTTGACAATTATTAAGATGTATTTTGAATCAATGTTTTATAGCCCTTTAAACTCTATAACATCAGTCATATCAGCGCTTTAAATGAATAGTGCGTGTTTTGGAATGTTTTCGATTTTTGAAGGAACAGGTTAGAAAGTCATTCTCATCGGTCAGAATGCTACGCGTTGACCTATGACAAAGGTCACCTCTAAAAAAATCAAGTCATATGCTTATTTATGGGTCACAAAAAATTGGGATAAGATGTAAACTATTGATCATTTCGAAATACCTGCTTTTTACGATATTCGCTCCTTATGACCTAAACAATGAAACATTATTCATTTGTTTTTATCAAGATTCATCATTTCTTAACATTTTTAATATGATTTTAGTTGAAAGTTGTCAATTCATGTCATGCTTTCCCCAAAGATGACGAATAAAATCAGCTTCTCCGCTTACACTATGGTTAAAAAAACTGTGAGAGGAGGCTAAAGATGCCAAACTCCAATGAGCAAACACGCTTGCATTTTTTATCAGGCAGCTTCGAGGAAAAAATCCGGATTCTGAAAAAGACATTTCAGCAAAGCGGGGATTTTGAATACCGAGAGTTAATGGTGAATGAAACGAAATCTGTCCTGTTTTTTATTAAAACAAGAGTAGATGAAGGCAAACTAAATGATTTCATTATCGGCAACTTGTTAGGTCCTCCTGGAAAGCAGGAATATACGAAATCTCTCAGCACACTCGAAACAGGTGACTTGACGCTGATCACTGACAGTATTATTGCTGGAAGCATTGCGTTTCTTGATGAAAATTCCTCACAGATCAAATTGTTTTCTGTCGGTCAGCCGCCGCTGCGCTCTATTTCTGAACCTTCATCTGAAAGTATTATTGCTGGAGCACATGACGGATTTGTTGAAAGTCTTGATACCAACATCTACTTACTGCGTTCGCATTTAAATGATCGAAAGCTCGCCATTCAGTATCATAAGATCGGTACAAAATCAAAAACAAAGCTTGCGACTGTTTATATATCTGATATCGCTAATCAAGAAAAGGTAGAAGAGGTAAACAAACGGATTTCTTCTATTAAAGTAGACACGCTGCTAAGTCCTGGCTCTATTGTTGAGGCGATTGAGGATGATTCATTTTCTATTTTCCCGCAGCTTATTGATACAGAGCGCCCTGATAAGGTGAGATCTGCAATCCTTGAAGGGCGAATTGTGGTGATGATGGATGGCAGTCCGATGGCCATCATTCTTCCTGTCACCTTCTTTAGCTTCTTTCAATCACCAGATGATTATAATAGCCGCTGGATACCAGCAACGTTTATCCGTATGCTTCGATATCTTGCCTGTATCATCGCAGTCATATTGCCATCTTTTTATATTGCTGTTATTGGGTTTCATTATGAGGTTGTCCCAGATGAACTAGCTATTACGATGAAGAACTCTATTATTGGAATTCCCTTTCCTCCATTGATTGAAGCGATGCTGATGGAAATTACCATTGAACTCATTCGTGAGGCAGGGGTGCGTCTGCCTAGACCAATTGGTCAAACCATTGGTATCGTAGGTGGTTTGGTCATTGGGGATGCTGTTGTACAAGCAGGACTCATCTCAAATGTTCTTGTCATTGTAGTCGCTGTGACCGCTGTCGCTTCATTTGTACTTCCGTCATTTGAAATGACGGCCACGATTAGGATGCTGCGTTTCCCGCTCATGTTCATGGCATCAATGTTTGGTTTTATTGGCATTTCATTTGGATTATCCATCATTCTCATGAATTTATGCCGCCTTGAATCACTAGGGGTGCCATACTTATCACCTGTTGCTCCATTTAACTGGCAGGATTTAAAAGATACTGTAATTCGCCTCCCAATGTGGATGTACAAAAATCGCCCTGTTTATTTAAATCCGCAAAAGAAAAAGCAAATTGAACATTTGAGAGGATGGAAAAAGAAAAATGAAAAATAAAATATCTCCACCTCAAGCTGTCTTTTTTCTCATTCAATCTCAAATTGGTGTCGGTATTTTATCGCTCCCCCACTTTTTGATGAAAGACATGGGACACGATGGCTGGATGGCGATCATTGTCGCCTGTTTTTTTATCCAAATCATCAATACCATTTTCATTTACATCATTCATAAATATCCAGAAACATCATTCTTCCAAGCATTAATTGATGTATTTGGTCAATGGATTGGGAAATTACTGATTGCACTGTATATACTGTATTTTGCCTCCGTCTGTATTGTCGTTTTATCCATTTTCACCAGAATTATTGGTATGTGGGTTCTGCCGCTGACGCCAAACTGGGTCATCAATCTATTACTCATTACTTCCATTGTTTATATTGCGAAGGAGCAAATTACAGCTATTGTCAGGTTTAACTTTATCTTAACTCCCCTTCTCCTTTTGCTTTCCTTGCTGATGTTCTATTCATTAAAAGGGACCAATATCGATTATCTGATGCCTTTTTTTCAAACAGACATTTCTCAGTTTCAGCTTGGGCTGAAGGACGTCGTCCTATCGATGAATGGATTTGAGATGATCCTTATTCTTTCTCCCTTTATGAAAGGCACTATTAAGGAACGGTATAAAATCATGACCATTTCAAATATATGCACGACGCTTTACTACCTATTTATTACATTGATTTGTTTTATGTTTTTTAGTCCAATTGAGCTTGATGTGATTCCCAACCCTGTTCTTTACTTATTAAAAACCATTTCCTTCGGTATCATTGAGCGGACAGATTTAATTTTTCTTAGCTTCTGGGTGTTTATAATTCTTGCCACATTGAGTAACTATCTGTACTTTTGTGCAAATGGCATTTCCAGTTTACTGAAGAAAAAGGATCACAAAAAATATGTTTATTGTTTCGCCATTCTGATATATGCGTCTAGCTGTTTTTTGGCAGTCGATAACTTTCGCATTCAGCGTTTCAATGATTTTACAACGATTGCTCAGTATTCGTTCATTTACACACTTCCAGCATTCATGGCGATCATTATCTTTATCAAACAACGTAAAAAGAAGGTGAAATCACATGCGTCATAAATATGTCCTGACTCTCCTCATGTGCGTGTCTCTCACCATGATGCCTGGCTGCTGGGATCAAAACCTATTAAAAAACATCTCCCTTGTCCTTACTTCCGCCATTGATCAAGGGGAAGATGATAACGCAAAAGTATCGATTACCTACCGAAAAGTACAACAGTCTCAAAGTATGCAGCAAGGAAGTTCAAGTACTTATTCAACCACTGTACTGACAACCAATGCTCCAACTTTACGTAAAGCGGGAACAGACTTCGGCCGAATGGTTGACCAAAAGATTGATATGTCAAAAATGAGGATTTTACTGATCGGTGATGAATTCTCTCAAAATCAACTTCTTCCCTACTTAGACATGTTCTATCGCGATCCGAAAAGTCCTTTGCTTGCCAATTTAGCCGTTGTGAAAGGCGGTTCAAGTATTGATGTGATCAACAAATTACTAAAAGAACAGCTCATTGTCAGTGACTATTTAAACAATCTCATTACAACTGCATCAAAAGGTTCACAAGTGACCGCTGGAAATATTCAAAGCATACGCTCAAAGATGCTCCAAACAGGAGAAGACTTTACCCTGCCTTTAATTGTATTTGATCAGTCTAAACAACTAATCAAAGTAGCAGGTGTGGCTTTATTCGATAATGAGAAAAAAACTGGTGAGCTTTATGGTCAAGATGCCATGCTTCTCAATCTCATGAATAATAAAATCGGGA
Source organism: Bacillus sp. NMCC46 (assembly GCF_002998465.1). Classification (NCBI taxonomy): domain Bacteria; kingdom Bacillati; phylum Bacillota; class Bacilli; order Caryophanales; family Bacillaceae; genus Bacillus; species Bacillus sp. NMCC46. The sequence continues at coordinate 47,893 of NZ_PVQZ01000004.1, forward strand.
AATATGCAAATTTCACTAAAAAGATCAGAAATGATATGGAGTTGAAGGGAAATAACTATATTACCATCCAAGTCACCGACTTAAAACGAGATATTCGCATTCTCAATTCTGATCATCGAAACGTGACAATTGGGCTAGATTTCGAATTCAAAACAGCTGTCGTTGAATATCCGAAAGACAATTTAGATAGTACGAAAAAGATCGATGAACTAAACAAACGATTATCAGCTATTTTCACAAAGGAAGCAGAAAAAGTAATCTCTGTTTTGCAGAAATCAAACTCCGACGTGTTAAGTCTTGGAAGAAAGTATCGCGTTAAAAATTATGATGAATATGTAAAAATGAATTGGAAAACTGATTATCCAAATGTAAAAATCATCCCAAAAATCAAAGTGAACATTACAGAAACAGGGATTACTAGTTAATAAAAGGAAGATAGCATCTTTCTTTTATTTTTTTATTTTTTTAAGATTGTCATTTTAATGCTTTCATGATAATCTATCTGTGTAAACGGTTACACATTCACGAAGGGAGGCACTCCATTGGCTACAATTAAAGATGTTGCAAAAGCTGCACAAGTGTCTGTTGCCACTGTTTCACGCGTGCTTAACGATACTGGATATGTCCATACAGATACGAAAACCCGCGTGACACAAGCGATGCAGGAGCTGAACTACTTTCCCAATGAAGTGGCTAGATCCCTTTTCAAAAGAGAATCACGCTTAATCGGTTTGATTTTACCTGATATTACGAATCCCTTCTTCCCTCAGCTCGCTAGAGGCGTTGAGGACGAAATTCATGCGCATGGTTTTCGGTTATTATTCGGAAACAGTGATGAAGATCGAGAGAAGGAAATGGCCTATTTACAAACCTTTAAACAAAATCAAGTGGTCGGTGTCATCGCTGTCACAAACGAACCTGAATCAGATATATACAATGATGAAGAATTACCGGTTGTGTTCTTAGATCGAACCGTTCCACATGCACCTTCTGTGTTTGCAGATGCTGCAGCTGGCGGGAAAATGGCCGCAATGGAATTAATCAGACGCGGCAGCCGGCAGATCACACTGCTAAAAGGACCTGCCCACCTTCAAACAGCGAGGCAGCGATTCAAGGGCGCACTCGATGTACTGACGGAAAAAGGAGTCGACTTTCATGTGATGTCTAATGCTTCATTTTCCTTTCAAGAAGCCCGCAAGAGCGCCAAGGCTCTTTTCCAGCTGTACCCTGAAACAGATGGCATCATTGCCAGCAATGACATCGTCGCAACAGCGGTCATACACGAAGCGCTTCGGATCGGAAAAGCCATTCCAGATGATGTTCAAATCATTGGGTTTGATGATATTCCGCAAAGCGAGCTGCTCTTCCCTTCCTTATCTACGATTAGGCAGCCTGCCTATGAGATGGGAAAAGAAGCGGCACAGCTGTTAATCAAAGCGATTCAGAAACAACCTATAGATCAACCAGTTATCCAAATGCCCGTCTCTTTTATTGAACGAGAGACCACAAGAAAGGTGGATTCACAATGAGTCATATTGTCGTAGTAGGAAGCTGTTCTATGGATTTAGTCGTCACATCGGATAAACGGCCAAATGCCGGTGAAACGGTGTTAGGCGAATCATTTAAAACCGTCCCAGGGGGAAAAGGCGCCAATCAAGCAGTCGCAAGTGCCAGACTCGGTGCAGATGTATACATGGTCGGCCGGGTCGGTGATGACGCTTATGGTCAGGATATTGTCAGCAATCTACAAGATCAAGGGGTCCGCACCCCATATATGAAACCGGTTACCGAAATGGAAAGCGGCACCGCTCATATCATTTTAGCAGAAGGTGATAACAGCATTGTCGTGGTCAAAGGAGCAAATGACGAGGTCACTCCTGACTATGTTAGAGAGGCACTTTCTACAATAGATGATATTGGGATAGTTCTCATTCAGCAGGAAATACCTGACGAAACAGTCGAAGCTGTATGCGCCATTTGCAGCGACAAAGAAATCCCTGTGATTTTAAACCCTGCACCTGCCCGCAAAGTATCGCAGCAGGTTTTAGACCAGGCTGCGTATATTACACCGAATGAGCACGAAGCTGTTCTCATGTTTGATGGACTCCCAATTGAAGATGCCTTGCGTCAATACCCTAACAAATTACTCATCACAGAAGGGAAAAATGGGGTTCGATTTTTTGACGGATTGAAAGAAGTGCTAGTTCCAGGCTTTCCTGTTGAAGCAGTTGATACAACAGGAGCAGGCGATACCTTTAACGGAGCCTTGGCTGTAGCCTTAACAGAGGGCAAATCTCTCTATGACGCACTTGCCTATGCCAACCTTGCAGCATCAATGTCTGTCACAAAGTTCGGTGCACAAGGCGGCATGCCAACAAGAGAAGAACTGGAGAAAAAGAAATGAAAAAAAACGGCATCTTAAACAGTCATATCGCCAAGGTACTTGCTGACCTTGGTCATACAGATACAATCGTCATCGCAGACTGCGGTCTTCCTATTCCAGAAGGTCCAGTCAAAATCGACCTGGCGTTATCAATCGGCACACCGTCCTTTCAGGAGGTCACCTCCCTCCTTCTTCAGGAAATGGCGGTTGAACACATTACTGTGGCTAGTGAAATCAAAGAAGCCAATGAGCGAGATCATCTATTTCTAAAGAGAGCGTTCTCACAGCCATTACATGATGTAGACCACGAGACGTTCAAAAACATGACCAAACAGGCAAAAGCAGTCATTCGCACGGGTGAAGCCACCCCATACGCAAACTGCATTCTTCATGCCGGTGTCATCTTTTAAAAGGAGGAGCCAGATATGAACATTGAGATGCATAACATCCATAAGGCCTTTGGAAAAAACAACGTTCTTTCCGGGGTCTCCTTTGACCTCGTCACAGGTGAGGTCCACGCGCTCATGGGCGAAAATGGCGCAGGAAAATCAACTTTAATGAACCTGCTCACAGGTCTTTATTCATTAGATCAAGGAACGATTCATATCGATGGAAAAGAAACCGCTTTCAAAAATCCGAAGGAAGCGGAACAACACGGCATCGCCTTTATTCATCAGGAGCTCAACATATGGCCGGATATGACCGTCTTGGAAAACCTATTCATCGGGAAAGAAATCTATACGAAGTTTGGATTGCTAGACACAAAGAAAATGAAGGTTCTTGCCCAAAGCCAGCTGGACCGATTGTCTGTGAACCTCTCGCTTGATCAAGAGGCAGGCAGCTGCTCTGTTGGACAAAAACAGATGATTGAGATTGCAAAGGCATTAATGACTGATGCGAAGGTGATCATCATGGATGAGCCAACAGCAGCTTTAACAGACCGTGAGATTGAAAAGCTCTTTCAGGTCATTGAATCTCTCAAAAAAGAAGGCGTATCCATTGTCTATATTTCTCACCGTATGGAGGAAATCTTTGCGATCTGTGACCGGATTACCATCATGCGCGATGGGAAAACAGTCGATACGAAAGCCATACCTGAAACGAATTTCCATGAGGTCGTCAAAAAAATGGTCGGCCGCGAATTAACAGATCGATACCCTGAGAGATCGCCTTCTCTAGGAGATATTGTCCTTGAGGTGAAGCAAGCGACAAGAAAAGGACAATTTCATGATATCAGTTTCTCAGTCAAAGCTGGAGAAATCGTCGGTGTTGCAGGCTTAATGGGCGCTGGCAGAACCGAAATGATGCGGTCGCTGTTTGGTCTTGATCCTCTTGATCAAGGTGAAATCTGGGTCCATGGGAAAAAGGCTGTCATTAAAAAACCAAGTGATGCCGTCAAGCTCGGCATCGGCTTTATCACAGAGGATCGCAAAGATGAAGGACTCATGCTGGATGCATCCATCCGAGAAAACATTGGTCTGCCAAACTTAGAAAGCTTCTCTCCAAAAGGACTGATTGATAAGAAAAACGAACAGGATTTTGTCGACCTGCTCATCAAAAGACTGACGATTAAAACGGCTTCCTCTGAAATCTCTGCTCGAAATCTCTCTGGTGGAAATCAGCAAAAAGTCGTCATCGCCAAATGGATCGGCATCCAGCCGAAGGTCTTAATTTTAGATGAACCGACAAGAGGTGTCGATGTCGGAGCGAAACGAGAAATCTACCAGTTAATGAATGAACTGACTGATCGAGGTGTTGCCATTTTAATGGTCTCCTCTGAGCTCCCAGAAATTCTAGGGATGAGCGATCGAGTGCTTGTCATTCATGAAGGAACCATCAGCGGAGAATTAAATAAAGCAGACGCAACACAAGAACGAATTATGACACTAGCTACAGGAGGGAAGTAACATGAAACCACTTACTTCAAATGGACGATTTGACAACATCATGCAAAAGCTTGGGCCATTCTTAGGACTCATCATCCTTGTCGCCATTGTTTCTATTTTAAACCCAGCCTTTTTAGAGCCATTAAACATCTTAAACTTACTGAGACAAATCTCCATTAATGCCCTCATTGCCTTTGGAATGACGTTTGTTATTTTAACCGGAGGAATTGATTTGTCTGTCGGTGCCATTTTAGCACTTTCTAGTGCGCTGACTGCCGGATTTATCGTGTCTGGTATGGACCCGATTTTAGCTATTATCGTTGGCAGTATCATCGGCGCTATTCTTGGGATGGTCAACGGTCTTTTAATCACAAAAGGAAAAATGGCTCCTTTTATCGCAACACTTGCCACGATGACCATTTTCAGAGGATTAACACTTGTTTATACAGACGGAAACCCGATTACAGGACTCGGTTCTAACTATGCCTTTCAGTTATTCGGCCGCGGGTATTTCTTAGGCATTCCTGTTCCAGCAATCACGATGCTTCTCACCTTTATCGTACTTTGGGTGCTGCTTCATAAAACACCTTTCGGCAGAAGAACGTATGCCATCGGCGGAAATGAAAAAGCTGCGCTTATTTCAGGAATCAAAGTACCACGCGTAAAAATTATGATCTATTCATTGGCAGGTTTCATGTCTGCTTTAGCGGGTGCCATTTTGACCTCTCGCCTAAACTCAGCTCAGCCAACAGCTGGCACATCCTATGAGCTTGATGCGATTGCTGCTGTTGTACTTGGCGGGACAAGCCTGTCTGGCGGAAGAGGGCGAATTGTCGGCACACTGATCGGGGTGCTCATCATCGGTGTCTTGAACAATGGTATGAACTTACTTGGTGTATCATCATTCTATCAATCTGTTGTGAAAGGGATTGTCATCTTGATTGCAGTCCTACTAGACAGAAAGAAATCTGCTTAAGGAGGCAGCTGCTATGAAAAAATATCTCATTCTCATTCTGACTCTCTCATTATTCATGCTTTCTGCCTGCTCGCTAGAACCGCCAGAGTGGGCCAAATCAACAAAAGATGGAAAGAAAAAAGACATCAAAATCGGGCTCTCGATCTCGACCTTAAATAATCCATTTTTCGTTTCTCTCAAAAATGGTGTGACGAAAGAAGCGAAAAAGCTCGGCATCGAAGTGGTCATTGCAGATGCACAAAATGATTCAGCTAAACAAACCAGTGACGTAGAAGATTTAATTCAGCAAGGAGTCGACGCATTACTCATCAACCCAGCGGATTCATCTGCTATCTCAACCGCTGTCGAATCAGCGAATGCTTCAGATATTCCTGTCATCACATTAGACCGTTCAGCAGAAAGCGGTAAGGTAGAAGCACTGGTCGCCTCAGATAACGTCAAAGGCGGCGAAATGGCAGCTAACTTTATCATCGACAAGGTCGGTAAAGGAGCAAAAGTCGCTGAACTAGAAGGTGTACCAGGCGCTTCTGCTACACGTGAGCGCGGAAAAGGATTCCATCAAATAGCGGATAAAGATCTAAAAGTGACAGCAAAACAAGCGGCTGACTTCGACCGGACAAAAGGACTGAATGTCATGGAAAACCTCCTTCAAGGAAACCCTGACATCAAAGCCGTTTTTGCCCATAATGATGAAATGGCACTTGGCGCTCTAGAGGCGATTCAAAGCTCTGGAAAAGACATTCTCGTCGTTGGCTTTGACGGAAACGAAGATGCACTCAACTCGATCAAAGCAGGAAAACTATCTGCCACAGTCGCCCAGCAGCCAGAGCTGATCGGAAAAATGGCAGTCGGCGCTGCAAACGACGTCCTAAAAGGGAAAAAAGTAGAAAAGAACATCGCAGCTCCACTGAAACTAGAACAGAAAAAATAAACACAAAACCCCCGATAGCTCTCGGGGGTTTTTCCTATTATTCTGGTCTTTTCAGCACAAATGACGTCCCTAAATGGGCATAATCATTTCCCGCTAAACGTGCGATTGGCTTCAATTCATGAGAAGAAACATATCCTTTTTCCGCATCATAAACTGCCTGATCTAAATGCGCACACACAACCCGACCAATGATATGATCGACTGTGATCTCCCCTTCATCATTTTGAAAGGTCAGATGTTTTTCCAGCTGACATTCAAAGCGAATGCGTGCTTCCTTGATTCCCGGCACTGAGACCACACTGCTCTTCACTTGATGAAGACCGGTGCGATTCAGCTCACTCTCTTCCTCTGGCAAAGTAGCAGCTGTTTCATTAATGTCTTCAATCATCGCTTCATCACTCACATGGACAACAAATTCTTCCCTGTCGATGATATGTTTTGCTGTATCTTTCATCTCTCCTTGACGCCGTCCGATCGAAACTGCGATGAGCGGCGGATGTCCGCTGATGACATTAAAGAAACTAAATGGTGCGGCATTGACGACATCGTCTTTAGACAGACTTGTCATAAACGCAATCGGTCTTGGAACAATAGAGCCAGATAATAATTTATATGCTTCTTTTCGTGACAGCTGATCCATTTGCAACGTAATCAATTCAGACACGCCTCCTTTTAGTGTAACGACATCATATCATACCATACCCCTTTTTCTATGCCTCTGATTCCGGCTCGGTGCGATGCAGGATATGGTGGACAAGATGAAATAAAGCAGGATTATGATTCTCTCGTCTATAGGAAATCGTCCATTCCGCCAGAAGCTGTTCACCTTCAATGGACCGATACACAACATCTAGATTAAATAAACGCCGGGCTGATTTTGGAATGACCGCAATACCGATACCAGCTGTGACAAGGCCAATAACCATTTGATATTCCGCTGCTTCCTGCACAATATTCGGAGAAAATCCGTACTTTTCACATAGCAGGACAAAGTGTTGATAAAGGGACGGCCATGATTCCTTTGATAAAGAAATGATCGGTTCATGACGGATATCTTCGATCGTGACCGCCTCTTTTTTCGCCAGCGGATGATTTTTCGGAATCGCAAAAATACATTCACTTTGCTTCATCAAACGGCTGACAAGTTCTTCATGCGGAGATGTAGGATGTAAAAAACCGATATCAATCTCCCCATTTAAAAGCGCCCCTAGCTGCTGCGGAACAGAAAGCTGCTTCAGCTCAATACTGACAGAGGGATACAGCTCTCTGAATTCGCGTACAACTGGCGGCAGAATATCATACGTCGCTGTTCCAACAAACCCTATGATGATTTTCCCCAGCTCTCCTCTTGCTGTATGCCGGGCATGATCAACGGCTTTATCAAGCTGATGCAGCACACCACGCACCTCATGTAAAAAGACCTTTCCAGCAGCTGTTAACTCCACCACTCGCTTCGACCGGTGAAACAAAGGAAACCCCAATTCTTCTTCAAACTGCTTAATTTGCTGACTAAGTGGAGGCTGTGTCATATTCAACCGTGCGGCTGCTCTGCCAAAATGCAGCTCCTCCGCTACTGTGACAAAATACTGCAAATGTCTCAGTTCCATCCTTTCACTCCTCGCACACTTATTCGTGAAACATATTAAAACCACGTTAAACATATATTGGAAAATTTTCTTTTTGAAATGTATAGTAAATCATATCATGAAAATATATTTTCATAAAAAATTTTACTTGCCGAAAGGAGTGCGGGGTAAATGAATTCTCAAGCACAACCCCTAACAAGACGAGGAGCAGAATTGATTGTCGATACGCTGATTGCTCAAGGTGTGACCCATGTTTTTGCGATTCCAGGTGCAAAAATTGATGCCGTATTTGATGTATTAAAAGACAGAGGTCCAGAACTTGTCCTATGCAGACACGAACAAAATGCAGCCTTTATGGCAGCCGCTGTCGGCCGCTTAACCGGCAAACCAGGTGTTTGTCTCGTCACATCAGGTCCTGGCGCATCTAATTTAGCAACAGGTCTATTAACAGCCAATACAGAAGGTGACCCTGTTGTCGCAATCGCTGGAAACGTCATTCGTGCGGATCGGCTGAAACGAACACATCAATCACTCGACAATGCGGCATTATTCAAACCAGTCACAAAATACAGTGTTGAAGTACAAGACGTTCATAATATACCTGAAGCCTTAACAAATGCTTTTCGCGCGGCACAAAAGGGGCAGGCTGGAGCAGCATTTATCAGCTTTCCACAAGATGTCGTGACAGAACACACCACACAAACACCAGTGTCTGCTCACCCTTCTCCAGAACTAGGTCCTGCACCGGATGCTCTCATCAGTTCGGCCATCGCCAAAATTCAAAATGCACACTTACCTGTTGCGATTGTGGGAATGAAAGCAAGTCGTCCAGCTGCTGCAAACGCCACTAGAACATTATTGAAAACACTTGGGATTCCATTTGTCGAAACGTACCAAGGAGCCGGCGTTCTCTCAAGAGAGCTTGAGTCTCAATATGCAGGCAGAATCGGCTTATTCCGGAATCAGCCGGGGGATCTACTCATTGAACAAGCAGATGTCCTTTTGACCATCGGCTTTGATCCAATCGAATATGATCCGAAGCATTGGAATATTCAGCCGCAGCAGCGCCAGATCATCCATGTGGATGACATGCAGGCAGATATTGATCATTTTTATGAGCCAGCGCTTGAGCTTGTAGGCAATATAGCTGAAACCGTTAAACATCTAGCCCATGACAGTGTTCCACTTTCTCTATGCAAAGAACAAATTGATTTAGTCACTGAATTACAGGAGCTGTTAAGCGACATTGAAAAAGCACCAGAAAGAGACAGTCATCTATCTCACCCGCTGAATGTCATTCATACATTAAGACGCCTAATTCCTGATGACACGAAGGTCACGTGTGATATCGGATCTCACGCGATTTGGATGTCGCGTCACTTCCGCGTCTATGAGCCGAACACATTCCTGGTGAGCAACGGAATGCAAACATTAGGCGTCGCCTTACCATGGGCAATTGCGGCTTCCATACTGAATCCAGATGAAAAGATCATTTCGGTCTCAGGTGATGGCGGTTTTCTCTTCTCTGCAATGGAGCTTGAAACAGCCGTCCGCATGAAAACAAATCTCGTTCACCTTGTTTGGAATGACAGCACATACGACATGGTGGCGTTTCAGCAGGAAATGAAATATGACCGCACATCCTGCGTTGAATTCGGACAGATCGACTTAGTGAAATATGCGGAAAGCTTTGGAGCGACTGGATTACGGGTTAACTCACCTGAAGAGCTTTCAACTGTCCTTCAAAAGGGTATAAACATAGAAGGACCCGTTATTATTGATATTCCGATTGACTATCAAGACAACCCAGACCTCGCCAGTCAAAAATGGCCAGAAGTCTTTCGTGAAAAACACACATTGAACGTCAGATAAGATGTCCATACATTACATCAAAGGAGTGAGCGGATATGGGTATGATGCACCCAATGAATCAACAGAACGACACAAGACAACATGACAAACAGCAAGAGGTTTATCAAGTATCGACGATGACCTCTTTGCTGGAAGCCGTATATGATGGAGATTTCTCCCTTGCACATATTCCCAAGCACGGTGATTTCGGCATTGGTACATTCAATCAATTAGATGGAGAGCTGATCGGCTTTGACGGCGCATTTTATCGACTGCGCTCGGATGGAACAGCGACACCGGTTACCGATCAAGACTATTCACCATTCTGCTCTCTAGCATTCTTTGAAACAGATATCGTTCATCGAATTGATGCAGCCATGACGTCCAAAGAGCTAGAAGAAGAAATTGACCGCATTTTACCTAGTAAGAATGTTTTTTATGCGATCCGCATTGATGGATCATTCAAAAAGGTTCAAACACGTACGGTCGAAAAACAGAAAAAACCTTACGTTCCGATGGTGGAAGCAGTCAAGTCACAGCCCATCTTCGATTTCGAGGATATTCAAGGAACGATCGCTGGTTTCCGTACACCGCAATACGCACATGGTATTGCGGTGAGTGGATATCATCTTCATTTCATTGATGACGATCGGAGTGTCGGCGGACACGTATTTGATTACACCGTTGATCAAGTGACCATCCGCATTTCTCAAAAACGTCATATGAATTTACACTTGCCAAATACGCAGGAATTCTTCCAAGCAGACATTGATCGAGCTGACCTTGCACAACAAATTGCCAGTGCGGAAAGCAGCCCAGATCAATAAAATGAAGACACCCCGTTGATTCCGGGGTGTCTTTTTATGCAAAAAGATTATTTATCACTCCATGATATTTCATTTCGCTAGTAAATTGAAATTCATTCATTCTATTCGTAATGAAATATGATAAAATACCAACAGAAGAAAGGTGGTTATACGGTGTCAAACGACTATAGCATTCCGAACCTAACATTAGATGAAAGGGATAAACAAATTTTATCTCTATTACACGAGGACGGGCGTATGTCCTATACAGATCTCGGGAAACAAGTCGGTCTTTCACGTGTAGCTGTGCAAGCCCGCATTCAGCAGCTGATTGAAACAGGCGTCATTGAACGATTCACCACTGTGATTAACCCTGCTAAGATCGGCATTCACGTCTCTGTCTTCTTTAATGTAGAAGTGGAACCGAAATTTTTAGAAGCAGTAGCCCTTCAGCTTGAGCAAGAAACAGCTGTCACAAGCCTTTATCACATGACAGGGCCAAGCAAGCTGCATATGCATGGCATTTTTCAAAATGAACAGGAAATGGAGGCATTCCTGACAAAAAAGCTATACCCGCTAGGAGGCGTCGTGAGTGTGGACTGCCAAATGCTCATTAAACGATACAAAAGCCGAATGGGCATGAAATTGTAGACAGGAGTTGAAGCACTTGCAATCATATATTGAACTCATCATCGCTATGGTGCGAACCGGTATTCTCGGTTTTGGCGGAGGCCCTTCCGTCATACCGCTCATTCGCCATGAAGCGGTGGTGAAATATCAATGGATCAATGATGACGAGTTTGGAGAAACACTCGCCATCGCCAATGCATTACCAGGTCCGATCGCGACCAAAATGTCGGCATATCTCGGCTATCGATTGAAGGGCGTATCCGGCGCAATTGTCGCAACAGCTGCTCATATTTTACCGACATGTCTCGCCATGGTGGCACTCGTCACACTTGTCAGCGTCTTAAGCTCCTCACAAATCATTCAAAATATGATTGGCGCCGTGACACCAGTTATTGCCGTCCTGCTCGGGATCATGGCATACGAGTTTGGACAAAAAACGATGAAAGGCTTCGGAATGATCTTCGGTATCGCTCTATTCCTTCTTGCCTTTATCGGACTGCAGATGCTGTCCATTCATCCAGGAATCATTGTCATCATCTTTTTATGCTATGGCGCCTTTCATTTCAAACTGAAACAACGCTGGAATCAAACAAATAAAGAGAAAGGAGTGTCTTCATGATGCTGATTCTCTTTTTATTCTGGGCATTCTTCTTGTCCAATCTATTAGGATATGGCGGAGGACCTGCATCCATCCCGCTCAATTATGAAGAAATCGTCAATCATTTTCATTGGATGACGAACGAAGGGTTCTCCAATATGCTTGCATTAGCCAATGCACTGCCAGGACCAATTGCTACGAAGATCGCGGCATATGTCGGCTATGACGTCATGGGCTGGCCGGGCTTTATCGTGGCATTGCTTGCAACTGTACTGCCATCAGCCATTGGATTGATTTTATTGCTCAAGCTGATTGACCGCTTTCGCCAATCCCCTGTCGTAAAAGGCATGACCTTATCCGTACAGCCCGTCATTGCGATGATGATGCTTTTATTAACATGGGAAATCGGCGGAGATGCAGTGAAAGCCATCGGCTGGACGCAATCATTCGCCATTGCCGCGATCTCCTTTTTCTTTATGACCAAATTCAAAATGCACCCCGCCTTTCTCATTGTGGCTGCCTTTTTATATGGCGGATTCATTCTGCCGCATTAAAAAAACCGATAACATGACCTGTTATCGGTTTTCTTTTACATATAAATTGGAGAAATTGGTCTGCGCCCAATCGAATGATACTCGACCCCTGCTTGTTCTGCCGCTTCAAGCGTGTGACAGTTTCGCCCATCAAAAATAAGCGGCTGTCTCATCCATTCCTTGTAGGACGTGAGCGGAAACGTCTGAATCTCCGTCCACTCTGTTAATATACAAACTGCATGGACATCCTTTATCGCTTCTTCAATCGTTTGAGCAAACAAGACTTGATCCGGCAGTTCACGAGGGGCATGGCGTGCGGCAACAGGATCATAAGCTACAAGCTCCGCACCTAATTGATGGAGTGCATGAGCAATCGGAACCGACGGCGCCTCCCTCATATCGTCTGTATTCGGTTTAAAGGCAAGGCCAAGAAGTGCAATTCGCTTCCCTTCAAGATTTGCCCCCAGTCTCTCCTGAATACTTTGGATAAAACCGGCTCGCTGCTCATTGTTTACTTTAATCACAGCCTTTAGCAGTTCAAAATCGTGGGACACATGTCCTGCGATTTGGACAAGTGCATTTGTATCTTTTGGAAAACAAGAACCTCCGTAGCCAATTCCCGCCTTGAGAAACGAAGAACCGATCCGCTGATCGAGCCCCATTCCCCGCGCAACCCATTCAACATCAGCACCTGTTTTTTCACAAATGGAAGCAATCTCATTCATAAAGCTGATTTTAGTCGCAAGAAAAGCATTTGATGCATACTTGATCATTTCGGCACTTTTTCGGTCTGTTTTGACCACTGGCAGGTGGAAATCAGCATACATCTCCTCTAGCTGGTCTAATACGGCTTTTGTTTCAGCCCCTATGACAAGCCGATCTGCCCTCAAAGTATCTGAAATGGCAGAGCCTTCCCGTAAAAATTCTGGGTTAGATGCAATAGATAACGGCTCATTCCGTCCTAATTCTTGATGTATCATCTGTTCGATTTGATCACCCGTTCCGACAGGCACCGTACTTTTCACCACAAGAATCGCACCTGATTTCGCTTTTGTGCCCATCTCCTTTGCAGCCTGAAACACATACTGTAAATCAGCTTGGCCGTCTGCCTGCTGCGGGGTGCCGACCGCAATCATTAACACATCAGCCCGCGGGTAGGCTGCCGCTCCATTTATGTAAAATTGAATTCGTCCTTGCTCAAGATTGCGTTTCAGCAGTTCTTTTAATCCTGGCTCATACATTGGTGGATGTCCTTGTTTCAGCTGCATGACCTTTTTCCGGTCAATATCAATACACGCCACATTGTGCCCTGCCTCCGCTAAACACACACCTGTGACCAGCCCCACATATCCACAGCCTGCAATTGCAATATTCATGACACCATCAGCTCCCCATACGCCTTATGCTTGTAATGACATCGTATGCCGAGAGCTTTCGTTCCATTCATAAAAGCATACAAAAACCCCCTGCCATCACTAGCAGGGGGTCACTTTTATGAAACAAGACCATTTCGAATATGAGCAATCAGATTTTCAAGCATTTCTTTTGTGGTGACATCATTTGAATTCTCACCAATATCATGAGCGTACATCAAAATTTTTAAAAACTCTTCTTGATTTAAACCCTTATTGTCCATGTCTGTATCCTTTCGATTCCACTAATTTCATTATTATATGCTGTATGGTTGGTTTATGCAATACTCTAATACATCATTCGACAGCTTTTGAAATTTATGACCATTTTCATGAAAAACTTTTTTATAAATCACCATTGAGCTATAATAAAAGAATTGGAATCTTTTACTTGGTTAGGAGCGGATCAAATGCTTCAGCACAACATCAACGAAGAAGAAATCAAACAAACAGCCGAACAGATCAAAGAACTTCTTCCTGCAACAGATGAAAACAAACAACTCATCAAAAAAGCATTGATTACTTATAGACAGGACAGTGTATATCGTCTCAAGCAAGAATCTGATACGGAATGGTCAGCTTATGTACATGATGTCGTGGCAGCAAGAGTCCACCTTCATGTGCTGTTTCCTGTGAGAAGCAGCTGCTCATGTCCGGCAGATGGACTTTGTAAACACATTCTCGCTGTCTTCTTTTCGCTATACGCTCAAGTAGAGAGTGTGACCGGATTTACAGAAAATTGGTCAGAAAAGGATGAATTACAACGCAGCAAAGAATTGATTCGCCAGCACTTCCAAATGAAGCGCCCAGACGAACAATCACTCCAAAGCTGGCTGAATTTTTTCCAAGAGGAATTTACCCTCTGGCTGAAACGGACACCAAAGCACCAGCAAACACCGCAGCATTTGTATTACGGCTATTTATCAATCCTAAAAAAACACGCACCTCATTCACCTGAATTCAAGAGTTTGTATGCGATTCATACCTCAATCGATGTGTGGTTAAGGATTCATCAATTGATCGACCTCGGCCGGCTTGATGCCGAGAAGGATTTTTATTCCATGAATCCATATGTAGAACAGCTCATGAACACCATTTTCGATTCAGTGGATCACTTGAAGACATACGCCCTTTCCTTTTCCCTCGATCCGTTTCTTGAAAACACACCAACTGCCGTTCGGGCACTTCTTCAAATAAACGGACCTTTCCAGCATGAACGAGTAGCGGTCTTTATGGAGATTTGGGGCACCATATTAAATAGAGGGAAATGGGTTAAAAAAGAAACAGAATTACTGAAGAACGCTCAGCAGCAAGAACAAACGGTTGAACGTACCATCGGGCTGATGCACATGGATTATTTACAGAAAGAAGACGAAAGCCTCTTTCAGCAATTACAGCTGCTCAATGCAGATATGCTGCCAAATGTGCTCAATTGGCTGAAGGATCTCACAAACCGCAAGGACTGGAAGCGGCTCAAGCTCTGGTATCATGAGATCACCTATATTTTAGAGGAATATTGCCAGCTCGACCTTTCCTATAGAGAACTGCGAGGAGCCGTCAGTGATTTCTTCTTTTATTTAGACGCATACTTTAAGCAGACGAAGGATCATCATTTATATGAACGCTACCTCCAAATCTGCATGCCCTATGCGTTTACTGAATATAGTCAGCTATTATATGCACAGCAGCGTTATGCAGAATGGATTGAGATTCACAGCCTTGTTGGTTTCTCCATCAGTGAACTGGAGAAGGATCTGATCAAACAAATTGCAAAAGAGGAGCCTGAAGCGCTCATTCCATCGTACCACCGTGAAATCTCACTGCTTCTCGATCAAAAGAATCGAAGTGCTTATCGAGAATCTGTGAAAATGCTAAAAAAACTGCGCACCCTTTATCATAAAACGAAAAAAACCGCGATTTGGGAAAGATATGTAAAGCAGCTGCAGGATTCAACGAAACGGCTGCGTGCGTTCCAAGAGGAAATGAAGAAAGGAAAATTAATTGATGACACGCCATAAACAAATTGTCATTCATGCAGAACAAACAGAAGATTTCTCTTTCACCATTTCAGCGCAAGCAGAGGACGGACACCCTGTTCCACTTAATGAAATGAAGAGGCAGCTTTTCCAATGGCACGAATCGTCTTTTTACGGAACATTTTTAGAAGATGTGAGCTTTATTGGCACACCTGCCTTCCTGTTAAGCCCTTGGATGACCGTTGAATTGCTAGGAAAAAATTCATTTAATACCTTTAGTCATGTGACATTAACGGATGAAACGGAACCACTGATGAAGACAGCCTCCACCATTTACGAATTCATCGAGGACGAAGATTTCATTCCCGATTACGAGGCGTGGACAGAAGGTGTGCTTCGGTTTAAAGACAAAGAAGGACTATTAGATGGCTATACGGCTGATTGGTTCTCCTTTGCCGTACAGGATTACATTCAATATGATGATGCCTTGCAGCACAAATGGAACCGCATGACAGCACAATCGCCTGCGCTCTCATCCTTCCAAGGACATTTTTTAGATGAGCAGGATTTCTTGGAGACGATTGGCTGGATTGATGACGAGACGCCTTTCACTGTCGGCTTGCGCTTAAATGAACCGGATTTCGACGGAGATGATTGGAAAATCGAATTGTTTTTGCGTGATAAGAAAAACAGCGACCTTCACTTTTTTGAGGGTATCCGTTCATTGAAAAGGTCTTGGCATCCGTATCAAGATAAAATCTCAAGAGAGCTGGAGCGATTCAGTCAAATTGTACCTTGGCTCTCTTTCACATCTGGCACCACGCTCATGTCAGAAGACGAAGCATGGCTCTTCCTGTCTGAAGCAAGTGAAACACTTGTGAATATGGGCATTGAGATCCTGCTCCCATCGTGGTGGCAAATCGTCAAAGAAAGCACCATGATGCTAAAAGCAAGGATTTCCTCTACCCCGCGAGGCGAGTCGCATGTCGGAATGGATGCCTTGATGGACTTTAATTGGCGCTTTGCTACAAACGGCATCGAGCTGACAGAAGATGAGTTCAACGAGCTTGTCCAAAGTAAACGGCGCCTTGTCAACATTCGAGGGCAATGGATCAAAATCGATCCAACCTTCATCCAGCAAATGAAAAAATGGATGGAGCGCGCCGAAAATGAAGGGCTGCACATGTCTGATATTTTGTCACGCGAACTGGCAGATCAAGAAGCATCCTCTGAATCGATACCAGAACTGCTAGACAGCTCAGCATTTGCACATATTCAATTTGAACTTTCGTCTCAATTAAGAGGGCTTGTCCATCAGTTAAATGATACGCATGAGCTGCCTTCCTACGAAATGAGTGAGTCCTTCAAAGGCACACTAAGGCCGTATCAGCAGCATGGTGTCAACTGGCTGTTATTTTTAAGATCTCATGGATTCGGGGCTTGTTTAGCAGATGATATGGGCCTTGGAAAAACGATTCAAATGATTGCGTATTTCACATATCTGAAAGAGCAGAAGCAAAATGCCGCTCCATCTCTCATCATTGCGCCGACCTCTGTTTTAGGAAACTGGCAGCGAGAGCTTGAAACCTTCGCACCACATTTGAATGTCGCTCTGCATTACGGGCCATCGCGCCCTCAAGGGGAACACTTTACAAAGGCATACGAGTCAACAGATATTGTCCTGACGTCTTATGGACTCTCACATTCTGATCGTGATGAATTAACGTCAGCAAAGTGGGATACGATTTGTTTAGACGAAGCCCAAAACATCAAAAACGCCCATACGAAACAATCGAGAGCGATCAGACAGCTCAAAGGGCAGCATCATATTGCCCTTAGCGGGACACCTATGGAAAACCGTTTGACAGAGCTTTGGTCCATTTTCGACTTCGTCAACAAAGGATATCTCGGCAGCCTGACGAGCTTTCATAAGAAGTTCGTCCTGCCGATTGAAAAAGACCGCGATGAAAAAAGAATTGAACAGCTGCAGCAGCTGATAAAGCCCTTCCTATTAAGAAGAACAAAGCAAGATGAAGAGGTCGCCCTGAACCTGCCTGAGAAACTCGAAGAAAAAGAATTCATTCCGCTATCCGCTGAGCAGGCTTCTTTATATGAACAGCTCGTGAAGGATACATTCGAACACATGGCTTCGTTAACAGGAATGCAGCGGAAAGCCATTATTTTAAGTATGCTTGGCAGACTCAAACAGATTTGCGATCACCCGGCTCTCTATTTAAAAGAGAGTGGAACAGATGTGAAACTGCTGAAACGTTCATTAAAAATGGATAAACTCGCAGAGCTGTTAAAAGCAATACATGAGCAAGGAGAAAGCTGCCTCATCTTTACGCAGTATATTGGAATGGGGAACATGATCAAGCAGCTGGCGGAAAAGATGTTTGGAGAACCAGTTCAATTTTTAAATGGCAGCCTGTCAAAACAGGAGCGGGATAAAATGGTGGATCGCTTCCAGAAGAAAGAATTCAACATCTTAATTCTCTCTTTAAAAGCAGGAGGAACAGGACTTAACCTAACTGCCGCAAACCATGTCATTCACTACGACAGATGGTGGAATCCTGCTGTGGAAAACCAAGCGACAGACCGTGCTTATCGGATCGGACAAAAACGATTTGTTCACGTCCATAAGATGATCACAACGGGCACGATTGAGGAAAAAATCGATCAAATGCTCGAAACAAAACAAACGTTAAATGATCAAATTATCCAAAGTGAAAGTTGGATTACTGAGCTATCGACGAACGAACTAGAAGATTTATTCACATTAAGTGCGGCCGCTCAATCATCTTAATCCCAGCAAAAAGAGGACTTTTCTCAAACATGATGAAAAGTCCTCTTTTTTCATTTCATATGAACATAGGTTAAATGTGCAGCTTTTTCAATGCAGATTTCACGTTCATATACGTATTCAATTCACGGAAGTCCTCTCTCATTTCTCCCATTTTCATCGCAAGATTCGGTTTAATTCCTGTCACAATGAGTTCAGTACCAGTCATTAAAATTAAATCGTTCAGCTTAAAAATTGCATCTGCCACAAATGAATCCACTTCTAATAAACCAGACAGATCGACAATAAAATAATCGTCCTTGGATTGAGAGATATAGGTGGAGACTGTTGAGATAATTTTATGAAATCTTGGCGCTGTTAACGTACCAATGATCGGTAACACAGAAATACCATCTTTCACAGGAACAATTGGAACAGAAATATTCAGCACTTCATCAATCGATTGCTCAAGAAGCTCCTGCTGTTCCTTCTCTTTCGTGACATCTTTTTGCAGACCAACGAAATAAAGACGTTTTCCTTCATTTTCGTCAATCCAAAGAGGAGCCACACTTAACTCATTCCAAAACATCTGTCCAGATTTTTTATAATTTTTCAGCTGAACAGTGACAGCCTCTTTGTTCTCAATAGCTGTTCTAATTTGATTGAGAGCGATTTGCTCGGTTTCATTTCCTTGAAGGAAACGACAATTCTTCCCCAATACCTCGGGTTCTTGATAGCCTGTCATATCTAAAAAGCCCTTGTTCACATATATTAAAGGATTATCAGGTAAAGACGGGTCCGTCACCGTCAGGCCAACCTGAGTATAATCTAAGGCTTCCTTGATTAAATGCAGATTTTCGGACTTATAAGATTCCAGCGCCATTCGTTTACTCTCCTTAATTTCTTACAAGCGGGTTATGTTCATAATTAAATTATATGATGTTCCACATCAGGTGTAAATAGAAGTAGTTCTGAATTCCTCTTTTGTAGAATGCGCTTTATCCTATGTGATTTATACAACGTCATCCGATTCATCTATTTCAAAAGGTGTCGAATCATATGCGCCACACCATGTTCATCATTTGTTAACGTGACATGATCAGCGATTTCCTTCATATCCTGTCTCGCATTGCCCATCGCAACCCCAACACCAGCTGCTAGAAGCATCGATTCGTCATTTAAACTGTCTCCTACAGCCGCTGTCTGGCTTAAAGGAATACCAAGTCGTTCTGCCAGCCTTGTTAATGCCTGCCCTTTAGATGCTTCCTTTGAACCAATTTCAAAGTTATGATCGGCTGAACTAACCATTGTGACATCTGAATCATCACCAAACATATCCCATCCTGCCTTCAATCTGTCTTCAAAGAAAGAGAAACCTAAGATATTGTAGAATGAAAGCTTTCGATCCTCACGGAACAATTCTTTATATGTATCAATATAAGAAAAACCTGACTGACTGTATTGAACTTCTGCCGCTTGTTTTAAAATATTTCGATCCGTTTTTGGATTAGCACTTTTTAAGCGGTCCATTTCAATCGCAAGAAGCTCTCTGCCGCGATTCGGTGTGAAAATGGCTTCATTTGTAAAAACTTCATAATAATAGTCACGTTCTTCAAGCCATGACAATATATGTTTGGCCTTTTCTTCGTGTAAAACAGCTGAATGGTACACTTGTCCAGCCGGATCATGAATCACAGCTCCATTGGCACTAATCACCCATGTATTCATACCAAGCTGATCAAAAATAGACCTCACATCAAAATACGCTCTTCCTGTTGAAACGACAACTTCCATTCCATTCGCCGCTGCTTCCTTTAATGCCTGCTCATTTTCCCGACTCACTTTGTGTTCACTGTTCAATAAAGTTCCGTCTAAATCCGTTGCGATCAATTGAATGTTTGTCATCGTTCTCTCCTTTTTGTCTCCATTTTCGGCTATCATACCGCTGATAAAATCCATCATCATTATGAAATGAGTATCCACTATTTGCAAGAGGTGATCGGTTTATCAGTGAATAAAAGGGTACCCGGCCACGCTACATGACCGGATACACACAAGGGGATTTACAGGGGACACATGACCTATACAAAGAAGCTATGGTTCTATTACGCAGTGTTCTTATGCACAAGGCAGCGTCTATCAGCTTTAGCTAGAGGGGGGCTGTCAGATGCTAGACGTTACCTTTTGTTTCAGACCGTACCTCCTTTCCTTTCAACTGCCCTTAGTCTACTGAGAAAGGTCGTATGTGACAAAACATGAAAATGACAAAATGATCTCTCAAATTCTCTATTTCCTCTTTAATTTCTGTTTTTTACTGCTTGAGTATAAAACATCATCTTGTTTTGTTTGATGAAAAACTTATTTTTCATAAATTGATAAAAAACGTCTGAATGAATCCAATTACTAGAAGGCATGTGAATATAATCAGAACCGTCCCACGCAAACCAATAAAAACAAAGCTGCCCGTCATGAATCGACAATTGAAATTCAAAGCAGTCCATTTGATCCTCGGTGACGTATTGAAACGTGAGTGACTCGCCTTCTTCCATGTACACATCACAAAATGAAAGAATGTCTCCCCACGAATAAACGCGCATTGTGCTCTTTGCCTTCTCCTCGCCAATATGTATGTTTCGCAATTGATAGGACTCCATAAAACATCTCCTTTCACTCATATACAGCTCGTTCTAAGCAGGCAGCGGTTTCATTTATACAGATGTTGTATGCTATAATAATACTTACGAATAATGAACGCTTGTGAGGTGATAAATATGAAAACCTTTAGGCTGATTGATTTAAAAATCGAACTTGATCCAAAGCAAGATAAAATGTCCAGCATTCCCCTTCGTGACGGTTTAATCATTAATAAAGAAGATGGTGAAAATCACTGGATGATCGAGGCACTCATTCCAAAGAAACATAGACAGGTGTTTGAGGTGCTTTTTCAGCAGCACACTGAAGTGAAGATTCTTGTGACGATCACAAAAGAAAACAACCGCCCTGTTCATCTATCTGTCCAAGTCAAAAACATTGTTGCTTTAGAAGAAAACATTTCTGTGCTGCTCGATGGTAAAATGATTACAAACCGTTACAGAACAGAAACCGAAGAAGTACTAAAAGACCTCGTCAAAGAGGGGCTTTCCGGAGAAAAACTGCTGGATGCATTTAAACAAAACACATAAAAAAGAGCGGGATTAGCCGCTCTTTTTCTATTGCACATCTTTCGATTGGCTTTGATTTTTCAATAGATCTCTAATTTCAGTTAGTAAAACTTCCGTTTGATCCGGCGTTTCTACAACCTCTTCTTCCTCTACCTTTTTCCGTTTTAATTTATTCAAATAACGAATAAAGATAAAAATGGAAAACGAGATAATCAAGAAATCAATCACTGTTTGAATGAAGCTCCCATATAAAATTTGAGCAGATCCGATCTTAATAGATAGACTGCTAAAATCATGTCCCCCAATAATAATACCGACGAGCGGCATGATCAAATCATTCACAAGAGAAGTGACAATTTTGCCAAATGCTCCCCCAATGATGACACCTACAGCCAAGTCAATGACATTTCCCTTGACTGCAAATTCTCTAAATTCTTTCAGCATCTTTTATCACCTTCATCTTTTTTTGTCTAATATGACGTTTTTTTGTCAAAAATGCAAGTCCTGATCCGTTCAGGCTGGTCGTTTCCATATAAAAAGCGATTCATCCTTGATGAACCGCCAGGCAAATCATGATACTTTAGGGCCGATAGAAAATGTTAGTTCTGCTTCACATGCAACTTCGCCATCTACTGTAGCTACTGCTTTTCCTTTTGCAACCGGACCTCGGAGACGCGTCACTTCTACCTCTAAACGAAGCTGATCGCCAGGCTTCACCTGTCTTTTGAAACGGCAGCCGTCAATTCCTGCAAACAAACCAATTTTCCCTTTGTTTTCTTCTTTACCTAACATAATCACCCCGAACACCTGTGCAAGTGCTTCTACAATAAGCACACCCGGCATGACTGGGTATCCTGGGAAATGACCATTAAAAAATTCTTCGTTCACTGTGACATTTTTAATCCCAACCGCTCTTTTCTCTCCCTCAACCTCTAAAATACGGTCGACCAATAAGAATGGATAACGGTGTGGAATAATGTCTTGAATTTGCTGAGCATCAAGCATATCTTGATCTCTCCTTTTTTCTATATCGATGATCTTCATTTGATTCCTATAGAAGTATATTATGAATGCTCGTATTTTTCAACGTCCGCTCTGCATATATGGTAAAAAATAGAATATATCATTACCTATTGTCATCAAATATAATCCACACTACACTCATTGTTTTTTCACAAATATGGTAATATATATTACATCATTGATTGAATAAGAGGGTAAAAATGAATTTTATGAGTGATAAATCCATTAAAAAACTTCTCCATTCGTGGTATACAATGCTGAAGCATCGACATTTTTCGAAAGCTGAAGAAATCAAAACAACTCTATTAAAGCATAAACGTAAAATATCAAAAAAACAGGAACTCTATTTACATTATCAGCTGATGCTTTTTCGCCATCAGCTCTGGATGAATCAGACAGAGGACCTAGAAAAAATCAAACATGAACTAATGCAGCACAAAGATGATATGAACGAAGAACTGGCCTATTACTTTTACTTCTTTCTAGGGCTCTACGAAGCTTTAAACAGCGATCAAAATGATGCGATCTACTATCTCGAAAAGGCGGAAGAACGCCTGTCATTCCTTAACGATGAGCTGGAGGAAGCAGAGTTCCATTTCCGAACAAGTGGTGTTTATTATAACAACCGCTATTCGTTGTTATCAATTCGTCATGTTCAAAAAGCCATGGATATCTTTGCAAAGCATGGGGATGATCATAGCCTCTATCGTTGTAAAATTGTGCTCGGCCTTAATTATAGCGATCAAAAAAAATATGAGGAAGCAGAAGCTATTTTTATTGAGATCATCGAATACGTGAACATCATTGATGATCAAGAATTGCTCGGTATCGTTTATTATGACGCTGGCTTTATTCAGTCGAGACAAAATCGTCACAAGAAAGCGCTGGAATACTTTAAAAAAGCACTTCGTCTCCCAGCATACCGGAAGGCAGCACACTCCTATGTATCGTGCCTCTACGAAACGGTGCGTTCCTGTTATAAAGAAAATTTAACCGATGAAGGAATGAAGTATATTCAAAAAGGATTAAAAGAGGCCGTTGCTTCTCAGTTTGATATTTTAAGAATCAAGTTCCAAATCTTATTTCTTCTCTACAGCCAAACGCCAAAGGCAGATGAGCAGATCGCAAGGCTCGTCACATGTCTTGAACGAAAAGAAGCTTGGATTGATCTTGAGGATCTGCTTGCCGATGTCTCAGATTTTTATAAAAAAAAGGGCGACTTTGAGCGAGCCGCCTTTTTTATCATGAGAGGCTGATGTCAGCCTGCTCATTATCGAATTGTATTCACTAATCCCAGCATCTGATCACCCATTGTAATCGTTCTTGAGTTCATCTGATAGGAGCGCTGTGTTGTCATGAGATCTGTTAATTCTTTAGACATGTCCACATTCGACGTTTCAAGTGCACCTTGCTGAAGCTGAATCGCTTGGCGGTTTGCTCCATTTAGTGCCGTTAATGCGCCTTGATAAGTACCGTCAACTGAGAACAAATTATCTCCTTCAGAGACGAGTGCTGAAGAGTTATTGACTTGTACAACACCTAGATTCACCTGCTGATTCGGTTGATTATCTCTTGAAATAGCCGTAAGACGTCCATTTTTATCAATTGAAATATCACGGAAATTCGCATTTAAGACGATTTCATTTCCGTTTTCATCAAGAATCGGATAGCCTTCGCTAGTGACAAGCTGCACTTGGTTACGATTATTGCCTGGCTGTAAGTAAAGAGAACCATCTCTTGTATAACGGATATTACCGCCGGCGTTGACCTGCATATACTGAGATGGCGCTCCAAATGCAACATCAAGATCACGTCCTGTTTCTTTAATAGAACCTTGCATCGAGTTAATGGACGCATTGACCATAGTACCCGTTCCAAGCCTTAGCCCATCAGGTGTCAGACGACTGTTTGCCACCTGCTCATTTTTTTCATCTACCTGATTGAACTGTTGTCTGATCAGCTCTGAGAAGCGGGTATTTTTCGCGCGGTACCCTGTTGTTTCACTGTTCGCAATGTTATTGCTGATCATATCAAGCTGCTTTTGCACTTCGTTCATCGATACAGCTGCATTGATCATCGTTCTAAGCATGAGAATCCTCCTTTCTTTTTCATTCCTTGATTAGTACACTCTGCCAATTTCATTTACTGCTTTTTCTAAGCTTTTATCATACGCCTGAACCACTTTTTGGTTTGTTTCAAATGCTCGATAGGCAGTTGTCATTTCTGTATATGATTTCGTCACATCCACGTTCGACAGCTCCGATACACCTTGACTTAACGTATATGACATTTGACCATTATTGACTGCACTTGGCAGTGGCTGGTTATCAGCTGTACGGTATAAATCATTTCCTTCTCTCGCTAAGTTCCTTGTATCCATCGCAACACGTACATCGATTTGTCCGAGATTTTGTCCATTTTCACTCACAGTTCCATCTGCATTCACTTTGAAATTCTCACTCTGAACCGTAATCGGCTGACCTGTCACGGAAAGAAGGGCACGGCCACCAATGGTCAACTGATTTTGTGCATTCAATGTAATGGAGCTGCTTTTCGTATAACGAACGCCTTCTGGTGTATTAACCGCATAAAAGAGCGCTGATTTCTGATTGGTCTCCGGGTTGATCGGCACATTATTTTCGACTAGTGCGACATCCGTTGTTTGATCTGTTGTTTTTAAAGTTCCCTGTGTAAATTGAGGGATCAGTTCCTGCATATATGTCCCCGTATTAATGCCGCCAATCGGCGTTTGCTGCGGAACACTAAAACCTTTGCCTGAGGATGTTTGGAAACGTCCTGATTCCATTCGGCTTAGCAGCATTTCCGGAAATGCCCGCATGGTCCCCTCATCCGCTTTATAACCTGGCGTATTCGCATTTGCGATATTATTTGAAAGCATTTCTGTCCGCCGCTCTTGAGCGATCATGGCAGATGTTGCGGTGTATAGTCCTTTTAACACGTGCTCACCTCATTAAAATTCTTTCACATGACCTAAACACAATCTTCTATGAAATATATCGGCATATTTGCAGGGTTCTTTAATAAAAATCCCCCATTCTTTCGAAAAAGAATGAGGGACATCATTAGCTGAGTTTACGCTTTGGCAGCTTGTCCATATTATCAAGCATGACGCCAGTACCAACAGCTACACAATCCATTGGATTCTCGGCAACGAAAACTGGTACTTTCAGCTCTTCTGCAAGCAATTGATCAAGCCCGTTTAGAAGAGCTCCGCCACCTGTAATAATGACGCCGCGATCAATAATATCAGCTGATAATTCAGGCGGTGTTCTCTCAAGAACTTGCTTCGCAGCCTGAACAATCGCAGATACAGATTCACGCAATGCTTCTTCTACTTCTTTGCTTGTGACGGTAATCGTTCTTGGTAATCCTGTCACCATGTCTCGTCCACGAATTGAAATCTCTTCGTGACGTGCGTCTGGGAATACCGTTGCAACTTGGATCTTAATATCCTCAGCCGTGCGCTCACCGATCAACAGCTTGTACTCTTTTTTAATGTAGTTGAGAATTTCCAGATCAAATTTGTCTCCAGCCATTTTAATAGAAGAGGCGGTTACAATGTCACCCATTGAGATGACAGCGATATCTGTCGTTCCGCCTCCAATATCTACGACCATGTTTCCACTCGGCTGAAAAATATCCATACCAGCACCGATAGCTGCTACTTTTGGCTCTTCTTCAAGAAATACATGCTTACCACCGCTTTTTTCAGCAGCTTCTTTGATCGCCTTCTGCTCAACAGATGTAATGTTTGTCGGGCAGCAGATGAGCATACGCGGCTTAGAGAACAGCCCTTTCACATTTAATGAGTTAATAAAATGCTTGAGCATCGCTTCAGTTACTTCAAAATCAGCGATTACGCCATCTTTTAATGGACGAATCGCAACAATATTCCCAGGCGTACGTCCAACCATACGTCTAGCCTCTTCTCCAACAGCCAAAACTTTCCCGCTGTTTTTGTCAAGAGCTACAACAGATGGTTCATTTAACACAATTCCTTTTCCTTTGACATGAATCAGTACATTGGCAGTACCAAGATCAATTCCAATATCCCTAGCAAACATCTATATATATCCTCCTTGAAAATCTGTTTCCATAGCAAATACCACATTCTGCCCTAATTATATATTCTATCATAATTTGCAGAAAAAAAGATATTTCTTTACAAAAGTCTTTACAAAATTTGTGGTTAGAAACTACCGATAAGAGGAAGATATATATGTCATGTTTATGAACAAAGAACTAAGCTTACTGTTTCACAGGCTCGCCTTCTAAAATTTCTTCTTTTTTATACTTTAATTTAGTGGCTTCTCCTCCTCGCAAGTGGCGGATTGATTTATGATAATCCAGTATCTCCTTCACTTCATTAGCCAGATCTGGATTAATTTCTGGCAGTCTTTCTGTTAGATCCTTGTGTACAGTACTTTTAGAGACTCCAAATTCTTTCGCAATTACACGAACGGTTTTCTTTGTCTCCACGATATACTTTCCTATCTTGATTGTTCGCTCTTTGATGTAATCGTGCACACCACTCGACCTCCCTAAAATGGATGTGAGAAGTGTGAAATGAGATCCGTATAAATATTATCCATTTTCAGCAGCGCTTGTTCGTCTTAATTTCTCATCCATTAGGTAGTAAATGCCAAACACGATCCCTCACCTCAAACACTCTCTTTGTCAGGTTTGTAACAGTGTATTAGCATTGCATAGGGAATATGCTAAAAATGAAGATGGGACAAGGGATTTATCAGAAAATGCAATCATTTCGAGTGGCGAAAATTTTTACTTTACAAGGATGGGTCAAGCACGTAAAATAGAAAAGGTGATTTTATTTACCTAGCTAAATATTTAATAAAGGTGAGCATATGGATACGTTAAATAGAGAGTGTTTACATCAAATACATCAAGGCGCACGACTGATGTCTAAAAAGGCGAACGAAGCGCTTGCTGCTTATGACTTGTACATGTCCCAATGGACTGTACTTTTTTGTTTGGATACATTCGGCCCGAAAACCCAAAAAGACATTTGGACATATTTGAACGTCGAAGCCCCAACCATTACCCGAACCGTCACCCGTCTAGAAGCAAATGGCTGGGTGAAACGTGTACAAGGAAAAGATAAACGTGAAAATCTGATCGTGATGACAGATGATGCTAAGGCCCGATTTGAAGAAATCAAACGCACGATGGAACAATTTGAAGAAGAATGTCTATCAGATTTCACCTACGAAGAAAAACAACTCCTCCATACACTTTTACACAAATTATCAACTGAATAGGAAGTGACATACATCATGAACGAACGCATTTGGACGAGAGACTTTATCATGATTGTCCTGGTGAATTTATTTACGTTCACCTCTTTTTATGCCCTTTTGACATTGCTGCCCATTTACACAATGGATGAACTAAATGGAACAGAATCACAGGGCGGCCTCCTTGTGACGGTCTTCTTATTGTCTGCTATTGTGACAAGACCGTTTTCTGGAGCCATTATTGAGAAATTCGGCAAAAAACGGATGGCGATTTTCTCATCAACGGCATTTGCCTTACTCACTTATTTATACATTCCGATTGATCAATTCCATACGCTTCTCATGCTGCGTTTCATGCAGGGAATCTTTTTTAGCATTTTGACGACAGTAGCCAGTGCCATTGCGGCGGATATGATCCCGAAACATAAACGCGGGGAAGGACTCGGCTACTTTGTCATGTCGATGAACCTTGCTGTTGTCATCGGTCCATTTATCGCACTGAATCAAGTAGGAAAAGTAGGATTCCATTCTTTATTCCTTCTCTTTTCCATTATCGTTACCATCGGGGCTGCTTTTACGATGCTGATTAGACAGCCGGAGCCTGAAAACGGGGGAAGCGTCGTCTTCCGATTTACTTTTTCTCACCTGTTTGAAAAAGGCGCATTAAAAACAGCGGCAGTCGGCATCATTATTTCCTTCTGTTATTCGCCGATCATTTCATTTATTTCAGTCTATGCCAATTCCCTTCACTTGATGGGTGCAAGCAGTTATTTCTTTATTGTGTTTGCGGCAGCGATGCTTGGATCACGTCCATTTACAGGCAGACTTTTTGACCGAGTAGGACCTCACATTGTGATCTATCCTTCCATTGCTCTTTTTGCGATTGGTTTATGGATGCTGACAGCTACACATTCAGCGACAATGCTTCTTCTATCAGGTGCTGTCATTGGTCTTGGATATGGATCTCTAGTGCCATGTTTACAAACACTTGCCATTCAGCACTCACCAGCTCACCGTACAGGCTACGCGACGGCTACTTTCTTTACCCTATATGATACGGGTATTGCTGCTGGCTCATTTGTATTTGGTCTTCTTGTCAGCTTCACAGACTTTTCAAATGTATATCTCATTGCAGGTATTGTTGTCTTGCTAAGTATGATTGTTTTTTATTGGAGCGAACGAAAGCCACAAGAAGCAAAAGCACAGAAGGTCTCCCTATCAGAATAGGATACTATTTTAAACTTCATCGGAAACATGCTAAAATATAGGATATTTCAAATAGACGATTATTTGAAAAATAGTTGGCATTAAGCGAAGGTATAGGTGATGTTTTGAATTACGAATTGTTTAAAGTCATACACGGGATGGCTCATCATTCTGAGTTTTTAGATCAAGCCATGATTTTCATTACGAAAAAGGCCATTCTTGTGTATGCCCTTGTCTTATTGATTTGCTGGTTTTTAGGTAATCACAAATTTAAGAAGCATGTCTTCTTTTCCGGTGTAACGGGCATCGCGGCACTCATCGTCAATTTTGCGATTACACTGTTTCATTATGAAGAGCGGCCGTTTGTGGCGCATAAAGTCGACACACTCATTCCGCACTCAGCAGACGCTTCCTTCCCAAGTGACCATACAACAGGTGCACTGGCTCTTTCACTTGCCATTAGATCTCGTAATAAAAAGCTTGGCAACATCTTGCTCGTCTTTGGATTACTCACAGGATTCTCCCGCATTTGGGTCGGTCACCATTATCCATTAGATGTCTTAGGCAGCTTAGTCGTATCGATCGTGGTTGTCTTTATCATGAATAAATTATGGAAGTTCTTTGACTCTCCAATTGACCGCATTGTCACTTTCTATGAGACAATTGTAGGGAAAATATTCAGAAGGAAGCAAAAGGATCAGGGCTCTGACCTGTCTAACTCTTAAGCGGCTTGCGATAACGTGATGAAGAATCTTCTTCCACTTATCGCGCCGCTTTTTTTATTGGCTGTCCTCCTCTGACCTTGTTCGAAAAATAAAGACTGACACCGATGCCGGTAAGGGAAATCATGATCAACGTCCAGCCTAACTGCTCAAAATGAGGACCAGCAATTTCATCCCCAAACAGCATACCGAGGACAGCAGACGACAGAATGGAACCAAGGTAACGGCATGTTTGAAAAAGCCCGGAGGACGTGCCAATCATATGCTGAGGACTTGCCTTGAGCATCGCCGCTTGCAGCGCAACATTCCCAATCCCGTAACTCAGTCCAAGCAGCGCTAGAACCACCCCTTTTCCCCATAATGGTGCCGGAATAAAAAAGAAGGTCATCGCAGATGCTCCAGCCAGCATCAATACCGCACTGGCTAATACCGGATGGCGTTCATCCCCGCGGTCCACCCACTTTCCTGTCAGCGGCGACACAATGATGCTCACCCCAGACATGCACAGCATAAAAAGACCCGTCATTTCCACACGCCAGCCTAATTCATCCTGGAAATAGCTCGGCAAACCAAAGAAAAGACAATAGAAAAATATATTTAAAATGATAAATTGCACATATACAAGTGACAGCCGCTGCTCCTGTCTGAACATTCGAATTTGAATAAACGGTTCATCCACCTGATACTCCCACCAGATAAAAGCGCCTGCACTCACGAGACAAAGAATCCCCTGTACATATTGAATCCCATCACCTAGTGATAATAAAAACGAAAGCAGAAGGACAATACAAACTGTAAAAAGAAGCATCCCTGGCAAATCGAGCTTCCGTACCGTTTCACCTATACGAAGCTTTCTCTTTTTCTGCTCCTTTGGAAACAAAGTTAGTCCAAGAAAGAAGCTGATCAAAATAAAAGGCAGGTTCACTAAAAAGATAGCCGGCCAGCCGCCGATTGTCATCAAAAAGCCGCCAAGAGTCGGTCCAAGTGCCGTCATCGCCGAAGCAAAAATGGACAATACCGCTAACGCCGAAGCCTGCTTTTCCTTAATATGATCCCGAATGAGTCCGACACCAGAAGGATAAATGGCACTGCTCCCAATCGCCTGCAGCAGCCGGATCACAATCAGCACTGCAAACGTTGGGGCAAACGGCGCACAGATGGCTGAGACCGCCACAAGACCTAGCCCGAATAAAAATAATGTTCTCCGGCTCATCACATGATCCCCAATCCGGCCGCTCACCGGCTGCGTCACCGCACTGGCTAAATAAAAAGACGAAATAAGCCAAGATACAGTCGTAAATGACAAACCGAATTCATGCTGAATTTGATGCAAGGCCAAAGAAATCATCGAGGAATTCAGTGGATTTAACATCGTTCCAAAGGCAATAGCAGTTAAAAAAACCTTTCGGCTGTCTCTCCACTTGTTCATACACCGACCCCCTTTTTGTGATCTGGCATGTTTTTTGCCAATCCTTCCGTTATTATGAGATTCATTTCCCTTTTTTACCCTAATCAATTCAAGTTCTCTCTCGGAAAAGCAAGACATACATTTTAAAAAGGGCGAGTGTTGGAAAAACACATATAAAATTGAGAATATGAGGAACAAATGGTAAGATGCTACACATATTTAAAAGCCTACTTTCTCCTTATATGGAGAACGGCTGAAAAGGAGGAGAAGCTTATTATTAAAAAAAGACGGTTTTGGATCCCAGCCCTTTTCTCGGTTGCAGTATTACTTCTGTCTTCGTGTGGTTCAAATGAAACAAATGGGAACGGAGATAAACGTAATTCTACAGCGAAAGGGTCGCCAATTTTGGAGGATGGAAAATTTATATTTGCAGCATCAGGTGAATTTCACCCGTTCAGTTACATGGATGGAAATCAGATGTCAGGCTTTGATATCGATGTAGGCAATGCGATTAGTGACAAACTAGGCCTCGAGCCTATACAGAAAAAATATAAATTCGCAGGCATCGTCGAAGGTGTGAAAGCAGGAAAATTTGATGCGGCAGTTGCAAGTCATACCATCAATGAGGAACGAAAAAAACACGTCCTTTTATCTAAGCCCTATTACTACTCTGGTCCGCAAATTTTCACAAGACCTGGAGCAGACATTCAACATGCTGATGACTTAAAAGACAAAGAAATCGCTGTATCAAAAGGCTCGTCCTACGCTGATATTGCAAAGGAACATAGCGGGCAGGAACCAAAATATTACGACAGTGATGTAGTCGCTTTAGAAGCACTGGCCAACGGAAAACACGATGCAGTCGTGACGGATTTCGCCACAGGTGCGGAAGCCATGAAGAAAAAATTAAAAATCGAAGCGCAGGAAAGACTCGGACAAAGCGAGCAGGCAATCGCTGTCTCAAAAGAAAATAAACAGCTCATAGAAGAGATCAACGATGCGATTGACGCACTAAAAAAAGACGGAACATTAAGACAAATTAGCGAGAAATACTTTGACGAAGACATCACGGTCAAACAAAATTAAAACCACGATTGTGCGCCTTTCTTAGGCGCACTTTCTTCAAATGGAGATGATTGTTTTGCCTACTCTATCACATTTTTTTCAGACGCTGATTGATTCTAGAGGTATTTTTTTAGAAGGGATGCTGCTCACCTTACAGCTCACTGTGATCAGCATCTTCATCGGCATGTTCATCGGACTCTTCTTTGCTTTATTGAAAATATCACGCGTGGCTGTCTTCGGTTATATCGCCAACGCCTATATCTTCCTTGTACGCGGAACACCACTGATTGTTCAAATTTTCATCCTATATTTTGGACTGACCGAATTAAATATCCCCGACTTCTGGGCTGCTTCCATTGCGCTCGCCTTTCATAATGGAGCATATATAGCAGAAATATTCAGAGGCGCCATCCAATCGATCGATCAGGGGCAAAAAGAGGCAGGACGCTCTCTTGGCATGGGACGTTTCCTAACAATGAGACGCATCATTCTCCCGCAAGCAATGCGGCGCGCACTCCCCCCTCTTGGCAACCAGTTCATTATCGGCTTAAAAGATTCATCACTCGCCGCCTTTATCAGCGTCAATGAACTATTTAACGTCGCCACGACCCAAGGCTCCAACAGCTTTGACAATATGACCTATTTACTTGTTGTAGCCGTCTATTACTTAGTTCTTGTCCTGCTGTTAACATTCGCTGTCCAAACCTTTGAGAAGAAACTATCGGTCAGTGACCATTAGGAGGAGAAGCATGACAGAATCAAAGGAACTCATTCGTGTTGAAAAACTCAATAAATACTTCGGAGAGCTGCATGTTTTAAAGGATATCGATCTCACCGTTTATGAAAATGATGTAGTCGTCTTAATTGGTGCCAGTGGCTCTGGAAAAAGCACCCTGCTCCGCTGTATGAACTTTTTAGAAATAAAAAATGATGGCCAGATCATCATTGATGGGAATCCAGTACATCCAAAACGAGATCAATTAAACGAGATGAGGCAAAAAATAGGCATGGTGTTTCAGCATTTTAATCTCTTCCCGCATAAAACTGTGCTTGAAAACATCATCGAAGCGCCTGTCATGGTGAGAAAAACAAAAAAGGCTCAAGCTGTATCAGAAGCCAACGTCCTGTTGGAAAAGGTCGGACTTGCGGATAAGGCCAACGTATATCCTTCTAAATTATCAGGTGGTCAAAAGCAGCGTGTGGCCATTGCAAGAGCTCTCGCCATGAAGCCAGATGTCATGTTATTTGACGAACCTACGTCGGCCCTCGATCCAGAGCTTGTAGGCGAGGTACTGCAAACAATGAAAAGTCTCGCAAAAGAAGGCATGACGATGGTCATTGTCACACATGAAATGGGCTTTGCGAAAGAAGTCGCCGATCGTGTCGTCTATATGCACGAAGGCCGCATCGTCGAAGAAGGCACTCCATCAGAATTGTTCGATTCTCCTCAAGAGGAACGAACCAAGCTGTTTCTCAGCTCCATTTTATAGGTCAAACGCCCTTTATTTTTCGTGCTCAATGCACGTTTTTTCTCTTTTTTTACGAACTTTTCATCCATTTATATTGAATATAACCAAAAACCATGTAAGATTAACTTACACGGTTATGTTATATATGACTTTTCTCTCTATAATGAAGAATTAAGAAATCAATTAATTCTGAATGATTCAGGGGGAATGCAGCATGCAAATGGGTGATACAGTATTTATGTTCTTCTGCGCACTACTCGTGTGGTTAATGACACCGGGTTTAGCCTTATTCTACGGAGGACTCGTGAGAAGTAAAAACGTCTTAAGTACAACCATGCACAGCTTAACTTCACTAGCAATCGTCTCCATCGTATGGATCATGTTTGGCTATTCCTTGGCTTTTGCGCCAGGCAATGCATGGATCGGAGGCTTAGACTGGATTGGACTAAAAGGCGTTGGCTTTGAACCTGGTTCCTACAGTGAGACCATTCCACATTCATTGTTCATGATGTTCCAAATGACCTTTGCCGTCTTAACAACAGCCATCATCTCAGGTGCCTTTGCTGAACGAATTCGCTACTCAGCGGTCGTCGTGTTTACACTCCTTTGGGTCACATTTGTATACGCGCCAGTCGCACACTGGGTATGGGGCGGCGGTTGGATTGGCGAAATGGGTGCACTTGACTTCGCTGGAGGAAACGTGGTTCACATTTCATCTGGTGTTGCGGGTCTAGTCGTGGCGATTGTGCTCGGGAAGCGTAAAGAAGCAGCAAACTCTTCTCCTCATAATTTGATCTACACCCTTCTTGGCGGAGCTGTCATTTGGTTTGGATGGTTTGGCTTTAACGTTGGAAGTGCCCTTACATTAGACAGTGTCGCGATGTATGCCTTTATTAACACCAATACAGCTGCTGCTGCAGGAATCATCGGCTGGCTGTTAGTAGAGTGGATGATCAACAAAAAGCCTACTATGCTCGGCGCGATTTCTGGAGCCATCGCAGGTCTTGTCGCGATTACACCTGCCGCAGGTTTTGTCACCCCATTTGCTTCTATTATCATCGGAATCATCGGCGGGATCGTGTGTTTCTGGGGAGTCTTCTCACTCAAAGCCAAATTTGGCTATGATGATGCACTGGATGCATTCGGGCTTCACGGAATTGGCGGGACTTGGGGAGGTATTGCAACTGGACTTTTCGCAACAACCTCTGTCAATGACGGCGGAGCCAATGGCTTATTTTACGGAGATGCCAGCTTACTTTGGAAGCAAGTAGTCGCTATTGTTGCCACCTACGCCTTTGTAGCCGTGGTGACATACGTGATCATCAAAGTGGTCAATCTCTTCTTCAAGATTCGTGCAACCGAAGAAGAAGAATCAGTGGGCCTTGATTTAACCATGCACGGTGAAAAAGCCTATCAAGATTAAAGAAAAAGGGGTGTCTCGATGAGCAAAATGTATAAAGTGGAGATTGTCACACGTCCAGCCAATTTTGAAACATTAAAGGTGGAGCTTGGAAAGATTGGTGTCACCTCAATTACCTTTTCGAATGTGCACGGCTGCGGCCTACAAAAGGGACATACAGAGCTATACCGCGGCGTCAAAAAGGAAAGCAATGTGTACGAACGATTAAAGATTGAAATCGTACTAAGCAAAGTACCTGTCGAACTGGTCGTTGAAACAGCTCAAAAGGTACTTCGTACAGGCGAACCAGGGGATGGGAAAATTTTTATATATGAGATAGAAAATACAATCAACATTCGGACAGGTGAAGAAGGGCCTACCGCCCTATAAACCATCCTCCGCCAAGTGCGGGGGATTTTTTTAAGACAGAAAAAAACCTCTGCATAATTCATACACAGAGGTTGCAAGGCTTTAAGATTGTTTTGTTTCTTCAGATTGACTGCTGTCTTTAGAGGAATCAGAAGACTTTTCTTGATCAGAGGATTTTCCCTTCTCATCAGACTTTTCTTCAGATTTTTCTCCAGCAGGCTCTTTGGCCTTATCTTCAGCAGCAGGTTCCTTCGTTTTTTCATCAGCTTTTGGCTGAGCAGGTTCTTTTGCTTCTTCCGTCACTTCTTGCGCGGCCTTTTCAATAGTCGAAACAGGCTTGTCAATGAAGCTAAGTGGATTAAGCGCTAAACCTTCCATACGAATTTCAAAATGCACATGGTTGCCGCTTTCAGCACCATAAAGATTTTTACCAGAAGCACCGATGACATCATTCTGCTTCACTTCATCGCCTTCTTTGACACTCACTTGTGACAACGATTGATAAACAGTCGATAATCCATCTTCATGTTCAATTTCAACGACGTGACCGAGAACTGGATCTTTTTTCGCTTGAACCACTGTTCCACTAAGAGCAGCTGTGACATCAAACACTTTGCCATCTTTATCTGCAAGATCAATACCTTTGCTCAAGGTATAGGTGTTATTATAGTTTACAAGTGCTGCTTCTTTTTCTTTTTGATCAGCATCTGCTTCATAGAACTTTTTCACGACAGAAACATTATCAGAATTCTGGACCGGCATTGCAACATTTTCAATTGGCTTTCCAACTTCAACGGCATCATCACGCTGTTCTTGCCCTGTTTGATTTCCATCAGATAGTTGGTCTTTCACATCTTTTGATACAGCTTGGTACCAAAGAACAGCTGTTAACACGACCGCTGCGCTGACCAAGTAAATAGCAGGGAATACCCAGCGCTTACGGAAAAATTGCTGAACTTTTGTGATTTTGGAAGTACGTTTCTTTTCTTCCTCTCTCATTTTTCATCACCTCAGCAACATTCTGAACACTTTTCAAAAAATATATACACACGAAATCATTTTTCTTTTTATTTTGCGCAATCGCACCAATAATATGTATGATGCATGAAAAAAAGATGGGGGACTTTATTGTGAAAACTTTCAACCGCATAGCAACAGAAGATGATCTCAAAGCGATCGTTGATATTTACAATTCAACCATTGCTTCAAGAGAAGTAACCGCCGACACAGAACCAGTTTCAGTTGAAGACCGCCGGCAATGGTTTTTGAATCATTCAGAGAAAAGACCTCTCTATGTGAAAACAGATGAGGATGGACATATCTACGGCTGGCTCAGCTTTGAAACGTTTTACGGAAGACCTGCATACAACGGGACCGTTGAAATGAGTATTTACTTAAACCAAGACGATCGAGGGAAAGGCTTAGGGTCACTTTTCTTACAAGAGGCTATTGAGTTGGCACCTTCATTAGGCATTCGAACGTTACTTGCCTTTATTTTCGGGCACAACGAAGCCAGCATTCGATTATTTAAAAAGCACGGCTTTGAGACATGGGGTCACCTGCCACGTATCGCAGAAATGGACGGCAGCAGGTACGATTTAGATATTCTAGGAATAGAATTATAAAACGAGCGTCTCTCCAACAAAGAGACGCTTTTTTATGAAGCATGTAACAGCTGTTCAAACTGTTTCGCATTTTGAAGAGATTTTCTTTGCAGGATGATGCCATGTTCATCCATCAGAATCGCTTGCGGAACAACAGTTACCCCATACAGCTCCATGATTTGCGAAGAGCGCACATACACAGCTTGATCAGGCAGCAATTGAAGAAGCGACGCATCATCTCCTTGTTCATCTCCATTGATCAAAATGAATTGAGTATCGGGGCTAGAGATGTGCTGCTTCATATCAGACAAAATGCTTTTGCATGTCATACAAGTAGAGTTCACAAATAACAGCATCACGGCTCTTCCGCTCTGCAAATATTCCTTTAAAATGACCTTATCCCCTAAATGTGTATAGCTTCGAAATAACGGCGCCGCATCACCAACATCCGCTTCCTTTAATTCAATCCCATCAAGGGTTTTGATTTTATTCATAAATTTTCCGATAAAGCGGGCAAGCAAAAACACCACAGCCAGCTGAGCAATGACAATGAATAACACAATAATCAGTAGAATATCTGTCATTTCACTTGGTCTCCTTCTATAAATGATTCAAATTGATTCATCCACTTTCTTTTGAACATCATGATGTCTTTTCCCACCGCTATAATGAAACAGACAGCCACTGCAATCAGAAAACAAATAATGTGAAATTGCCATGGAATTGTTTCTACATAGGAATGCACATAAAACAAGCCAATCACAAGAGCCAGCATCGACACATTACGAATCACAATTCCCCAGTGAAGACGGTCATTTTCAAGTAAACCTCCACAGCCGCATGAAATGTTACGATGTCCTCTCAATAAATTGAAAGTGACCGCTCCAGTATAGGTACATAAAAGTGCTGTAAGACCAATCGCAGGTACAAGAGACATGTTCCATACGAACAATAGACCAGTACAAGCCAATTCAATAGTCAAAAACAAATAAAACATTGGCGCCGTGAGCGCAGAAGGCAGCAGCCGATAAGCATTCATCTGTTGCATATGCGCCGTTTGTTTTCTCACTTTATCAAGCCATGCACCTGCAAAGATGATTCCTAAGAAATAGACACCTATAAAATAAAAGACACTCACCTTACGCCATCTCCTTTTGTTGAAATAGTTGAGATTGTGCCTCATAAAGCCTTTTGTACTCTCCACCTAGCGCCATCAGCTCTTCATGGTTCCCCTCTTCAACGAAAGCACCATCTTTCATCACGATAATGCGGTCTGCTAAGCGGGCCGCTCCCATACGGTGTGTGATAAACAAGACCCCTTGATCCTGCGTATGATCGAATAGCTTTCGAATGAGTGAAATCTCCGATAGCGGATCAAGAGCAGAAGTCGGTTCATCTAAAATGATAAAATCACTTTCTCTAAAGAAGGTTCTCGCCATCGCAAGCTTTTGCCATTGTCCGCCAGACAGTTCATGACCTTCTTCAAAAAACCGGCCAAGCTGCGCATCGTATGTTTCTTCCATTTGATGAATTCTTTTCTCTATGCCTGCTTGCCGCGCAGCTGACACCATGCGCTCTTCCTCATCTATTTCGTCGATACGGCCAAATCCAATGTTTTCTTTCACAGTGAATTCGTACTTCATAAAATCTTGAAAAAGGACAGCCATTCTCGCATGATATGATTTTTTATAAATGGTCGAAATAGACTCACCATTGACCTTTTGCATATTCGGCTTGTCTGGATCATATAAACCGGTCAAACATTTAATCAAGGTCGTCTTACCTGATCCGTTATCCCCCACCAATGCAATGCGTTCACCTTTATTGATATGAAAATGTATATGCTCAATAGCAGGCGTTTTCATATTCGGATAGGTAAAAGAGAGGTTTTCTAGCGTAATGGACCGAATACACTCAATCCTCCGAAGCGATGCCCCTTTCTCTTTCTGTTCATCAATTTCTTCTTCTCTCTTTTGAAAAGTTCTCATTTCATCAATATAGAGACTCGTTTCATATAAACTAGAACATTCCCTCGTTAAGTCCTGAAAACCACTTTGAATATTTTGCACAGCTTGCAGCACAGCGACAAACGTACCTGCTGCTAATTTCTTTTGAAAGATAAGAAAGACAATAAAAAGACCGCAGCACACATAGGCAAATGTCATAAGCAATCCGCCCGCCATCTCCCAGCGAACCTGCCGTTTTAGTAATTTATATTTTTCATCTGCACTTTTTACATAATGACCTTTCCATTTTTGAAGAAGATAATGTCCTATTCCATATAAACGGATTTCCTTCAATGAATCTCGCTGTGCAACAAGGTCGGACACATACATTTCTCTTCGGTCGTTAGCAGTTAACATGCGGTTTAATTGATACCGCGCGCCTCCAAAGAAGAGCTCAATCCACAAGACAGGCAGGGTAAATAAGATCAGAATGACCGCCAAACCCCAATGGATACCGATCATATAAATGAGAAGTGATACAACAGTAATCAATGCGCTCATGATTGTAAAAATACTTCTAACCATACTCAGAACATGCTGATGACTGTTCATCACACGTTGACTTTCATTATAAAAAGACGGATGTTCAAATGTAATATATGGCAGCCTGATTGCCTTTTGAAGCAATTCACCCTTCAAATGCAAACCAATCATATTTGTCGCTTTTTGCTGACTAAGTTGAAGAATGAATTGAAGCCCATATCCTAAAACCACAATGACCATTTGCAACCCAAATAACCTTAAGACCTTTTGAATGTCTCCTGAAGAAGTCATGAATAAAATAATTTCATTAATCAATGTTTGAATAATCCAGACACTAGCCAAAGGCATAAAACCAACGATCACTTGGATCAATAGAGTTAACAGCAGATATGATCGACTTCTTTTCCAAGTATAGGAGATTGCATATAAACAATGGTTCACTGTACTCATCAAACGCTCCACCTTACACCATTTAGTATAATTGACATATTTTTGATATTTATATTATGATAGCTCTGCGTAACTTCATTCTGAGAGGACGATAACGATGAATTCAATCTTACTTTTACAGCTCACTCTTATTCTTTGCAGTCTTTTATTGACGATCGGAATCATCATCTATTTAAAACACCAGATGGAATTAATCATCTTACCGATCCAGCATGTCGGACAAAAACTTGTTCATCCGCTAATTGAAAAACCATCACCTATTCAAATGAATGATTTGCTGCAAACCAATCACAAGCAACAGCTGCTTATATTCACTGACACAGCATGTCCGCACTGCATCCCATCACTGGAACAATTCCTAGAAACGAAAAGGCAGCGTCAATTAGACATTTCTTTTAGTATTTTGCTAAAGAATGGGCAAGAAGAGGATCAAGAATTATATCGTGATAACCAAACCAACATGCAAATTATCTCAGTGGACGAACAAATGATAGGCGCCTTTCATATTGAAGAGTTTCCATATTACATCTTGGTAGAAGAAGATGAAACAATCTCATATGCAGCCCCTTTTCCGGATGGTCTTTATTCAAGGATTTCTGCAAAATAAACATAAATGAGGCATGTGAAGACAACAAACACACGCCTCGTTTTTTTATTGGTGTGGATCTGCCTGAACATCCTGATCCTTTTCCCTTGCTGCGATTTCACTCGCTCCACTTGAAGCTGTCGCTTGTTCCTCAGCTTGTTCAAACTCACTGCGAGCCTCATTTGAAATGTCTACTTGGTCACCATGCTGATTCACAGTAACAGACGAAGAAGACGATTCTTTTTGAACCTCTTTCTCTAGTTCCTTTAATTTAGACACATGAAGCTCTAAATCTTTTCCTTGCTGAACTAGAGTCAGTTGTTGAAATAATGCCTTTCTCTCTTCTGGAGAATGGTCGCCTTGAACAATTTTCGCAGCTTGGTTTAAAAAAGAATTTGATGTTTGACCCGCTTGACGACTGTTTGACGTCTGCACAGCATTTGTTAAAAATGAAATTGAAGATATGCTCATGCGTTCACATCCTATTAAATAAAATCCTTGAATTTAGCAGCCACATCTAACGCGTTCTTGGCTAGTACATATCTCACCTGTATCACGATCCACGTAGTAACGGAAAGTTCCAACACCTTGAAGGAAACAAGTTGGCGCTGATTTACATGAAGTGACTAATTTTTGTAAAATACATCTTGAAGCTGCAGGTTGAACATTGGTCATTTTGTTTAAGAAACGATCTAACATATGAATTCCACCTTCCAATTTTTATGGTAATACAACACAATAATAACCAATTAAAAGACAACTAACAACATATTTTGATAAATTTACTAATTATTTTTAACTACTAATCTTATTTATGACATAAACTGTCGTTAAAATTTATAGTAAATGTTACTTTTTTCTTATTTGAAGATAATTTATTTATCCATAAATAGTAAAGTGAAGATAGAAATATTTTTTAATTGCTCTACATTCACTCTTCCTAAAGTACTACTTGCTCAAGTATGATAAAGAGTGAATACATAAAGGAGTGAACACCATTGCAACAAACTGAGAAAATCATTCAATCTCTTCATTCGATCACAAAGTGGGGAAAAGTTGGTAGTATATTTCTCTATATTTCAGGCGGCCTAGCTATTCTTATTGGTTTTTGGCTTGTTCTTCCTGCTGCCCTTGGCGTCTTCCTCATTATGATGGGAATCCATGTACAAAAATCTGTAAACGCAGCTGAACAATTAATTCAAGCTCCTGATACTTCTTATGAAGAGTTATTAGAACAATATGCTAAGATGATGAAAATGCAGACGCTATTTGCCATATCAAGTATTGTCACAGTCATTCTCTCATTCATCGCCATTATCTTGATGCTGATATTAGGTGGCCTAGCCTTTCTTCAAGAAATTCCTAGTGACGTCCAGCAATACGAAGGTGAATACGAACAAGAGCTTGGTGACTTTTATTAATGGAGAGGGGTATCAATGAACATTCGATACCCCTTTTGTTTGATCATTTGGCATTATTCATCCTACTAAGCTTGACATTCCGCCTTGATCATTTTAAAATACAAATCGTAATCATTACGAATTAAAGGAGGATCCTATTACTGATGCGCGTAAAAATTACCTTAGCCTGTACTGAAACGGGTGACAGAAACTATATCACAACAAAGAATAAAAGAACGAACCCGGACCGACTGGAGTTAAAAAAATATTCTCCTCGGCTAAAGAAATATACCCTTCATAGAGAAACAAAATGAATTTTTTAGGCATTAAATCGTAATCATTACTTTTTAAGTGAGGCGGAAATCAAAATGAGTATTGTCAAAAGGACAGAAAGAAATGAATAAGCGAATACCTGTTACAGTATTAAGCGGTTTTTTAGGAGCAGGAAAAACAACAATATTAAATCATGTCCTACAAAATCGTAAAGGGTTAAAAGTAGCTGTAATTGTCAATGACATGAGCGAAATTAATATTGATGCAGAACTAGTCAAACAAGGCGGTGAGCTCTCTCGATCAGATGAGAAACTAGTTGAATTGTCTAATGGTTGTATTTGCTGCACATTAAGAGAAGATTTGTTAATCGAAGTAGAACGCCTGTGTAAAACTGGTCATATTGATTATATTGTCATTGAGTCAACAGGTATTAGTGAACCAATTCCAGTCGCGCAAACTTTCTCTTATATTGATGAAGAAATGGGAATAGATTTGACACGCTTTTGCCGGTTAGACACGATGGTCACTGTTGTAGATGCGAACCGTTTCTGGACCGACTTCCAGTCAGGAGAAAGTTTATTAGACCGTAAACAAGCCGTTTCCGATGATGACGAACGAGAAATTTCCGATTTACTTATTGAT
Organism: Bacillus sp. NMCC46; assembly: GCF_002998465.1. Taxonomy (NCBI): domain Bacteria; kingdom Bacillati; phylum Bacillota; class Bacilli; order Caryophanales; family Bacillaceae; genus Bacillus; species Bacillus sp. NMCC46. The sequence goes on from NZ_PVQZ01000004.1 coordinate 90,785, forward strand.
CAAATTGAATTTTGTGACGTGCTGATTATAAATAAGTGTGATCTAGTATCAAACTCAGAATTAGATCGACTTGAGCGCGTGCTGACCACACTTCAACCAGAAGCATCTATCATCAGAACCTCAAAAGGGCAAGTAAAGCCAAGTGACATTTTAAATACTGGTTTATTCGACTTTGAAAAATCCAGTGCTTCTGCTGGCTGGATCAAAGAAATCAACGCCGGGCATTCTCAGCATACGCCGGAAACAGAAGAATACCAAATCTCATCCTTTGTTTATGAAAGAAGACTCCCCTTTCATACCGGCAGGTTAAATAATTGGTTAGATCAGATGCCGGAGCAAATAGTTCGCGCTAAAGGATTTACATGGCTTGCCACACATCATGATTTAACCATTTTAATTTCACAGGCCGGAAAATCTGTTGCGATTGAACCAATTGCATACTGGATTGCTGCCTTGCCTGAGCAAGATAAGGCACGGATATTAAAGCAAGAACCAGAGCTTCTTGACGAGTGGGACGCAGAATTTGGTGATCGGCATACAAAACTTGTGTTTATCGGCGTAGATTTGCCTAAAGCAGATATCATTCGCACACTAGATCAATGCTTACTCACACCTGAAGAATTTGATCAAGATTGGACTACATTTGAAGACCCCTTTCAATGGAAAATCCAACATTAAAAAAGGAGGGTTTTAAGTGGCAAAGAAATCTAAGATTGCTAAAGAAAAAAAGCGGCAGCAGCTTGTATTGAAATATGCAGAATTAAGAAAAGAGTTAAAAGAAAAAGGTGACTATGAAGCTTTACGGAAATTACCTAGAGACTCTTCCCCTACCCGCTTAAAAAACCGCTGTGAATTAACCGGCCGCCCTAGAGGTTACTTACGAAAATTTAAAATGTCTAGAATTGCTTTTCGTGAGCTTGCCTATAAGGGCCACATCCCAGGAGTAAAAAAATCGAGCTGGTAAAGATTGAGTTGATCTTATCACAGCTCTCATAAAAGTAAAGTAGCAAAAAATGTTTAAAATTCTATTTTCCAGGCATTTCTAAACCTTTTTGAGCTACAAAATAACATTTTAAAAATCAGCAGAGTTTCTGCTGGTTTTTTATAATGACTGGATTCATAAGATGAATAGACCTATTTCAAAAAAAGATTGTCAACAATGATTATGACTTTTTCTCTTCTTTTCAAAAATACATGATCATGATACTTTGTTGTCACTACCCACCGATGTATGACATTTCAACTTTTTTCTGATCTTTCTTCTGTTCTCTCTCGGCTGAATATTGATCATGTCTATTCGACCATAGTTCCTTCAATATATTCTTTATATCTTCATTATCTTTAGCCGAGCGAATCACCCGTTTCAGATCAAAACCCGACGATGCAAAAAGACATGTAAACAATTCACCGCGAGCAGAAAGCCTCGCTCTGTTACATGTTCCACAAAAAGCATCTGAAACAGAAGAAATAATGCCTATCTCTCCTGAACCATCTTTATAAAAGAATCGGTTGGCTACTTCACCTGGATATTGAGGAGGTTCTGGTTTGATAGGAAATGTTGAATCAATTAGACCAATGATCTCTTTCTTTGTCATGACATGCTCTAGATTCCATTTGTTCGTATTTCCAACATCCATAAACTCGATAAATCTGAGAACATGTCCTTCTTTTTTAAAGTAAGCTGCCATTGGTAAAACATCCTGATCATTCACACCTTTTTGAACAACCATATTGATCTTAATAGCAAGTCCAGCTTTTTTTGCAGCCTCAATCCCATCAAACACTTTTTGGATAGAAATATTCCTTCCGTTCATTTGCATAAAACGGTCAGGATTTAATGAATCCAAACTAATGGTGACTCTCTGAAGACCGGCTTTCTTTAACTTATCAGCATATAAAGGTAAAAGCGTTCCATTGGTTGTCATAGCAATGTCTTCGATTCCTGGAATTTTTGAGAGCTTTTCTATTAAGATAGGCAAATCTTTTCGCATTAAAGGTTCACCACCCGTGATGCGTATTTTCACCACACCTAAGTCCTTTGCAAAAAGGGTAGCAAGCTGTTCAATTTCTTCGAAACTAAGCAGTTCTTCTTTATTCAAAAAAGGATAATCTGGTCCAAAAATTTCAGCAGGCATACAGTACGTACATCTAAAGTTACAGCGATCTGTTACTGATATTCTTAAATCGCGCAATGGTCGATGTCTCTTATCCAATATACTGTCCATACTTTGCCTCCTATTCTGTAATACGCTGATGGTGAGTGTAGATATTAAAAGATTTTCCTCTGACGAATCCAACTGTCGTGATATTTAATTCTTCTGCCATATTAAGCGCCAGCTCAGTAGGTGCTGATTTTGAGATGACGATCGACACTCCTAGTTTTGCTGCCTTCAATAAAACTTCTGACGATATCCGGCCGCTAAACACAAGGATTTTATCTCTAAGTGGAATTCGATGAAGTAAACAGTATCCATAGATTTTATCTAAAGCATTATGTCTTCCTATATCAGTTCTAGTGATGAATAGCTTCTCTGTGTCACACAGTCCAGCATTATGCACACCACCAGTATGTTGAAATAATTGGCTTTCTTCTTGTAAACACTTCATTAGATGCATACAGGTTTCAGCAGAAATGTTGATTCGATCAATGGCTGTTTTTGCCGTTTTCACATCTTGGAGAAAATAAAAGTGTCTCCCTTTCCCACAACAAGAACCAATCACTCGCTTTGTAAAATCTGATGACTGAAATCCGTTTGGGTGAACTAAATCAACATATGCAAAGCCCATACTTTCATCTATTGTAAACCTTTTAATCTCATTTTCAAATCGAATGACTCCTTCTGAAGCTAAAAAACCGATAACCAATTCTTTCAAATGATCTGGTGAACAAACAAGTGTCACAAATTCCTCTCCATTCACGATCACAGTTAAAGGGAATTCCTCTACAACTTCATCTGTTTTGCAAGTAAATTGGCCTTCACTGTATTGGTGTATGACTCGTTTCTTTTTAACAGAAGGATTCATTGTATGATCTTCCTTTCAGCACAAATTTAGTTATATGATCCAATCAAATTATGATATTATTTTAAAAAGTCATAAAATTGTAACATATTCCTATCTTATCAAACTTTTTGATTGCTTTATATGGGGGGAACAAAATGAACAAATCGAAAAATCGCTGGCTCATTGCAACAAGTGCTGTAGGAATTCATTTATCTATTGGGTCTGTTTATGCTTGGAGTGTTTTTACGAATCCTTTACATCAAGCTTTTCAGTGGTCATTGACAGAAATAAGCTTGACCTTCAGTATTGCTATTTTATTTTTAGGATTATCTGCTGCTTTCATGGGGCATTTCGTTGAAAGGTATGGTCCAAGAGCATCGGGGCTTTTCTCAGCCATTTTCTTCGGTTTCGGAATGACAGGATCAGGGTTCGCTGTCCACATGTCCTCACTCCCTCTCCTCTATTTATTTTATGGTGTACTCGCTGGGATAGGATTAGGGGTAGGTTACATTGCACCTGTATCAACTTTAGTGAAATGGTTTCCGGACCGAAGAGGACTTGCAACCGGCTTAGCTATTATGGGTTTTGGATTTGCTTCTCTTATTTGCAGCCCAATTATCCAATATCTCATTGAAAAAGTGGACATCGCAAATACCTTTTACATTCTTGGAATTTCCTATTTTATGATCATGGTGATCTCATCTCTTTATTTATCACCACCAACATCTGAAGACGTCAAACAGTTTGACGTGTTAAAAACAAATCAAAGAAAAATCCCTCAGGATTTATCACAGCTTACAGCAAATGAAGCGATCAAAACAAGACGTTTTTATTATTTGTGGCTCATGCTCTTTATTAATATCACATGCGGAATTGCCATTATTTCAGTTGCATCGCCTCTTGCTCAAGAAAGTGTTGGATTCACTGCAGGTGCTGCAGCTACCCTTGTTGGTATTTTAGGTGCTTTTAATGGTTTAGGGCGGATTGGCTGGGCATCCTTCTCAGATTATATCGGAAGGCCGAATACGTATACAATCTTCTTTAGTATCCAGCTCATTGCCTTTCCTTTACTCCCCTATTTAAAAGAACCGTTCGTCTTTTCAATCGTGATGGCGATCATTTATACGTGCTATGGAGGAGGGTTTGCTTCAATTCCAGCCTATATTGGGGATTTATTTGGCACGAAACAACTTGGTGCCATACACGGTTATATTCTGACTGCCTGGGCCGCTGCTGGTTTAGCTGGACCTTTATTTTCATCCTTTATTCGAGATATAACAGGTAACTACACGCAAAGTCTGATGGTGTTCTCTGGCTTATTTTTCATTGCTTTTATCATATCTCTTCTCATACGGAAAGATATTCAACAGCTTAGAGAAACAAACCTTACTGCTACTTCTTCTGTCTCAGCCCGACCTTAATTTGAATTTGACAGAATCACAATCTAAAGGTAATTTTTAGATATGAAAACGCTTTATAAAGTAATAGGAGGGTGATGATATCATGGGGAGAACAAAACATAAGGGGCCTATTAAGCTTAATAAAAAACCCTCACCAAAGCTATGGGCCTCTTTTGCGCCTATGGGGCTTGGAAAAGTAAAACCGAAACACATTCGAGATACGATGAAAGTGGCATGGGAAAACAAGGATAATCTCCCCTATGCATATCGTATTTTAACGCAGGGCGTGTGTGATGGCTGTGCCCTGGGTGTTTCAGGGTTATATGACCAAACGCTCGCAGGACCTCATATATGCACCACAAGACTAAATGTACTTCGTCTTAATACAATGCCAGCTATTGATCCAAAATGGTTCGAAGATATTCAACAGCTCAAACAAATGGACAGCACCTCTCTTCGCAAACTTGGCCGTATTCCTTATCCACTGATTCGAAAAAAAGGTGACAATGCCTTTACGCGTATTTCCTGGGATGATGCATTAGATCAAATCGCAGCTAAAATCAAATCAATTGATAAACGGCAGCTCGCTTTCTATTTAACGGCTAGAGGAATTACAAATGAAGTCTATTATACCGCTGCGAAGGCAGCTCGCTTTATCGGGACAAATCATATTGATAATGCGTCTCGCATATGTCATTCACCGAGCAAAACCGCTCTTAAACGATCCCTTGGTATAGGAGCCTCCAGCTGTAATTACAACGATTGGATCGGAACGGATGTCTTAATTTTTTGGGGATCTGTCGCAGCAAACAATCAGCCCGTTTCCACTAAATATATGTATGCGGCGAAAAAGAAAGGAACCAAAATTATTGTCATCAATCCGTACAAAGAGCCTGCCATGGAAAAGTACTGGGTTCCCTCTATTCCAGAAAGTGCTCTATTCGGCACAAAAATCGCGGATGATTTCTATCAAGTCAATATAGGCGGCGATATTGCGTTTATGAACGGCGTCATCAAACATTGGTTTGACATGGAGCAGCATGCTCCCCATTCCGCTCTTGATCATGAATTTATTCAAGCCCATACTACCGGCATACAGGATTTAAAGCAGCATGTCGCACAGTTGAAGTGGGGGGACCTAGAAGCATCATCAGGCTTATCAAAAGAAAGAATGAAGGAATTTGCGAACCTCCTTGCCAATGCCAATTCAGGCGTTTTTATTTGGAGTATGGGTCTTACCCAGCACCGCTTTGCAACTGATAATATATCACAGGTCGCCAACCTTGCTATGTTACGTGGATTTATTGGCAGGAAACATTGTGGTGTCATGCCAATTCGGGGGCATAGCGGCGTTCAAGGTTCTGGTGAAATGGGTGCTGATCCATTCGTTTTGCCGGGCAGTGATTTTGATGAAGAGAATATTGAAAGAATCGAAAAAATTTGGGGGTTTGACATTCCGAAATGGCATGGTGACACCATTGGGCAATCCTTTGAGAAAATGGCTCTCCCAAAAGAACATCTGCAAAAACTCAAAATGCTGTTTACGAGCGGCGGAAACTTTTTAGAAACGATGCCAAATCCAGATGCGATCGAAAAAGCTTTATCTGAGCTTGAACTCCGTGTCCATCAAGATATCATTTTGAATACCTCTACACTTGTAGAGGCAGAAGAGACGGTAATTGTTCTGCCTGCTATGACAAGATATGAACAGCCAGGCGGCGGTACATCAACTAGTACGGAACGCATGGTATATTTCAGTCCAGAAATTGAAGGACCTCGTATTGAGGAAGCCAGAGCAGAATGGGACATTTATATTGATCTTGCAAAAAGAGTCCGGCCAGAAGATGCTGAGCTGATTCATTTCGAAACAGCTGAAGACATTCGCCGTGAGATTGCGGTCGCAAATCGAAACTATGACGGCATCCAGCATTTGCGTCATAAAGGAGACGTTTTTCAATGGGGTGGCGCATGGCTATGTGAAGACGGGGAGTGTCCAACACCAGACGGCAAAGGACATCTTCTTCCTGCCCAGCTGCCTCAATACCGAAAAACCGAGGGACATTTTAATATCACGACAAGAAGAGGAAAGCAATTCAACTCCATGATCTATAGTGAAAAGGATGCCTTTAATGGTGGGAAGCGTCATTCTATCTTGATGAATAACGAAGATGCAAAAGAACTTTATGTCCAAGAAGGTGATCCAGTTGTCTTGTTTAATCAATATGGGTCCTATCAAGGAGTGGCTCAATTCGGGGATTTGAAACGTGGCAATATCGCTGTTTATTGGCCTGAAGGGAACGTTTTAATTCCAAAGGGTGTGTATGAGAGCTACTCACAGATTCCCGAGTATAATACGGCGGCAATATTAGAAAAAGCCGAAACTTTTCATGCAAGAAAAGATCAGCACTACGTGGAGAAACGAATTGATGAATTAGAAACCACTTTGAATTGATCTTCAACTAAAAAACAGCTGGGGAAAACAATCCCCAGCTCCCATTCACATCCTACTGACCAAAAGCGCTCGCTTCATTTTGTAGAATGTGATTCAATTCTTCGGCATTCGCAGCCGGTTGATATTGTCCACCACCCGCTTTGGCAACAGACTTTAGACTTTTTGCTTCTTTTTCATTCACGTCAAAGCCGATGATATTGACGATGGTGTCAATTCCGTCTTCATGTAATTCCTTTGCTGCTTGTGAAGGGCTTCCTCCACAAGTTTCTTTACCATCACTGACGACATAGACAATATTTTTTCCTTCAGCCTGGTGATCTTCAAAATCTTGTTTCGTATCTGTTAATGCTTTTGCAAGTGGTGTCCAGCCGGTCGGCTTATACACATTCAGTGCTTGCTGAAATGTTGATGGCTCATATGATCCAAATCCGTAAACGGCTTCAGAGCTTCCACAAGAAACTGCTTTTCCTGCATTTTTATTGGTTCCTTCATGACCAAACACACGTAGCAGGACTTGTGTATCTTCTGATAAAATACTTGCGAAGCTTTGAATAGAACGTTTGGCGATATCGATTTTCTTTTCGCCTTCAACTGATTGTGCCATGCTGCCGCTTAAATCAAGTAATATCACCACATGAGCAGGCTCCTGTTTTGTCACAGCATGAGCTGGTGAAGAAAGAAGCAGGACAAGACTAGCCAAAATGGTTAATACAATATTTCGTTTCATTCATAAAAACCTCCCTTTTTACATTTGTACAGAAAAAGAGAAACGATAGCATACATCAATCGTTTCCCTTTTGTTCAGCAAGTTATTCGTGTAGTTTTAATGATTCTGCCGACAAGATAGAACCCATTTCTTTACCAGTGCTTGCTTGGTAGTATTGGCCTTTACCCGCTTTGGCTACTTGCTTCAATTGACCTTCATAGCCATCGTTAAAGTCTAATCCGATCACATTAACAACAGTCGATCCTTTTGAGTTATGCAATTCTTTTGCTACTTTTACTGGATCTCCGCCACAAGTTTCTTCACCATCAGTGATTAGGTACACAATATGTTTTGTTCCACCATTAAGCTGTTCATCCGTTTGCTTTGCATTTTCAAGAGCACGAGCAATCGGTGTCCAGCCATTTGGTCCAAGTCCGTTTAAAGAGTTTTCAAAGCTTTCTTTTTCGTAAGGCTGTACGCCATAAACGCCTCTAATGACTTCACATGATTGAGCTTTACCTGAATTTTTGTTGTTACCTTCAGAGCCAAACAAGCTCATACGAATTTTAGCGTCTTTTGGAAGTGACTGAGCAAATTTAAATACCTCTTGTTTTGCGAGGTCAAATTTGCGTTCTCCCTCTACTTTTCTTGCCATGCTTCCACTTGCATCAAGTAAGATAGTAACTCTTACATCTTTGTTATGTTTTTTGACTGTAGATGCTTTTGCAAATACTGGTGAAGAGATTGACATAGATAATGTCAATACAGCTAAGGTTACGAGTGTAAATACTTTTTTCAACATCATTTTTCCTTCCTCCTTATGTATTTAATTGAAACATCTTAATCGTAAAATATTCTGTCTTGGAATGGTATAGGACTCGGTCCCTTTTTCTCTTTCATCAAAATCACTAAAAATCTGTCAGTTGTCTAGATATATTCACCTAACATATCATTTTTTCTTTTGTTTTCTCCTTCTTTCGAGGGGCTTTGTATCGGCCATCGGTTCTTGTCGGGACGTAAATGTTTAAGATTTCCTGAGGTGCGTCTTAAGTCGCAAATTGACACATTCTGTTCAAACCTCTTGGAACACAAAAAAAGATGCCCCATTTCTGAGGCAACTTTGCTTTATTTTTTAGCCATATACGTGTTGAGAAAACGTTCAGCTGATTCAATTTGAATCCCTTTATAATAATGTTTCACGATAGCCTCTACTTTTTTGCCTGACTGTGCCATATAGTGCGCACCATACTGACTCATTCCAACCCCATGGCCATACCCTTTTGTCGTAATGATAATTTGCTGGCCCTGTCGTTCCCATGTAAAGTCCGCTGAATGAAGTCCTAGTGACTCTCGAATGTCTCTGCCTGTCAATGTTTTACCGTTTATTACGGCTTTCGCTACTTGATTTCCTGGCGTCCGTTCTACTATCTGTCCTACCTGAGCCTGCTGAGTGAGCGTCACACCTAATTTTTGCTGAAATTCACTAACTGTGATGGTTTTCTTATTTTGAAATTTTGGCGATTTTTCGTCCCATTTACTTGAGACACTTTTCAAATATGGGATTTCGTTTTTCCAATAAGCTTCGGCATTTTCCGTTTTTCCGTTACTTGTTGAAAAGAATGAGGCATCAATTGGTTTCTCATCATAAGTCAGCACTTTTCCTTGTGTGCTGGCGACAGCTTCTGTGACTTTTTTTAACTTCCAATTGTACGCTTTCCCCCAAATTTTCTTGAGTTCCTGCTTGTTTTTATAAACTTGGAACATTTGGGTGTCATCTACAAGAGAGCCCTTTGGTGATTTGACAGTCTTATCGATGATCATTTGTCTGACGATATACGTTCTTGCAGCGAGTGCCTGTGCCTTGAGTGCTTCCATTTCAAAATCAGCTGGCATTTCAGACGCTACGACACCGATCACATACTCTTCTAAGGGGATGTTTTCTACCTGCTGATGAGCTGAACGATAGACGGGGATAGCGACGGGTGATTGCTTCAATTTGACTGTACCCTTCACTTCTTTTTTAACTGATGGCTCCGCTGATACATGCTGGCTTACCTCCGGTTTCCCTTGAAACGTCGGCAACACAAGTAAAGTTGGAATCATTAAAATAATGATGCATATTCCTGCGATTGTCCATATCATTGGTTTCATATTTGGCTGCCCCCATTTGTCATTGAATCTCTTTTATCCTATGGGCGGGGACAAGCTAATATGACAGCTTCTTTCATTCAGTGGACAAGTCTTTTGATGAAGATATGAGGCTGTTTATCAACTGATTTTACTGTTCGTCTTTATGAATAAAATTTAAGATGGTTGGATACACTAATGATAAGCTTTAAAAATAAAGCATTCTATGATTCTAAAAAAAATCAGCATGCCCCATGGACACACTGATTTCTTTATGATTACGCGTTCAGATCTGATACAACTTGTTCTTGTGTCACATCTGCTGTTTCATCGTTTACTCTTTCAATATCTGCACCGATTGCTGCAAGCTTCTGGTGGAAGTTCACATAACCACGATCGATATGCTTCAACTCAGTGACACGTGTATGACCTTCTGCTACTAATCCAGCAAGTACAAGTGCTGCTCCTGCTCTTAAATCAGTCGCTGATACTTCAGCACCTTGAAGTTGAACCGGCCCGTTGATAATCACAGAGCGACCCTCAATTTTAATATCGCCATTCATGCGGCGGAATTCTTCAGCATGCATAAAGCGGTTTTCAAACACCGTTTCTGTAATCATGCTTGTTCCGTTCGCACGAAGCAATAGCGCCATCATCTGAGATTGCATATCCGTTGGGAAACCAGGATGTGGCATTGTTTTTAGATCGATTGGCTTGAGCTCAGATGGTCCAATGACTCTTAAACCTTCTTCTTCTTCAATGATCTGAATACCCATTTCTTCCATTTTTGCTACAAGTGATGTCATGTGCTCTGGCACTGCGCCCTTTACAAGAACATTTCCTTCTGTAATAGCTGCTGCCACCATGAAAGTACCTGCTTCAATTCTGTCAGGGATGATGTTGTGTTTTGCACCGTGAAGTGTTTCCACACCTTCGATTTTGATTGTACCAGTACCAGCTCCGCGAACCTTACCGCCCATGGCATTGATGTAGTTTGCCAAATCAACAATTTCAGGTTCTTTTGCTACGTTTTCTAAAATCGTTGTTCCTTCAGCTAATGCTGCTGCCATGATGATGTTTTCAGTTGCACCGACACTTGGGAAATCCAAATAGATTTTCGCACCTTTTAAACGGCCTTTTACTTCAGCCTCGATGAAACCATTTCCTACTTGAATTTTAGCTCCCATTGCTTCAAAGCCTTTTAAATGCTGGTCAATTGGTCTTGAACCAATCGCACAGCCTCCAGGTAATGCAACTCTTGCATGACCTGTTCTTGCTAAAAGTGGTCCCATGACGAGCACAGACGCTCGCATTTTACGGACATACTCAAACGGAGCCTCAGTTTCTAGTGCATGAGATGCATCCACTGATACTTCGTTATTTTCAAAATGTACTTCTGCTCCTAAATGACGTAACACTTCATTGATTGTATATACATCGGAGAGCGTAGGTACATCACAAATTACGCTTTTTTCTGTACTTGCTAACAAAGATGCAGCGATAACTGGTAAAACGGCATTTTTTGCGCCTTCTACTTTAACTGTGCCGTTTAACTTTTGACCGCCGCGGACGATGATTTTTTCCAAGGTCTTCCCCTCCGCGTCCCAAATTCTCTATATTAATATTCAGTCGTTACGATTGGTGTGCCAACCGTAATCGTATGATTTTCGTTCATTTCCGAACTTCTGATGGCAATTTGAACATTCATTTTATCATTTGAAGTCATAATGAACTGTTCCCACTTATCTGTGTAAGCGGAAAGCGACACAAAATTAGACTCAACGAGATACTCAACTGGTTTTGCTTGAAATTCATTTGCTAACGTTTCAGCTTTTTTTTGCAAAACAACATCCATCATACCATTTACATGACCATCGAGACAAGTAAAAATTACAAATTTCTCTTGTAATATGCTTTTTGCATGACGTACGAACTGATCATATGTATGCTCCCAGGTATTCAGTGGGCGAGCACCTTTTTGCTCATATAATAAATACGACTTTTGATTGGATTTTGTGTCGGTCTTCACGAGTAAAATTTTCGATAAAGTATCATTTTTTTCATCTTTGTAAATTCCTGTGACTTTGGTGACATGTTTCTCTTCTTTTTCGGTCCACTCATACTGTCGTAGTTCGTCTTTCAAACGTTGCACTTTTTTTGAAAATTGTTCGGATGAAATGTCTACATTTGTTTTGGCGTGAAGGGTCCATCCATCTACTTCAATTTGCTGGTTTTTCAGACCTTCTGCTATTTGGGCGAGCGGAGAAGATTCTTCCGCACGAACACCTTGAATCATCAGAACAAAAAAAAGAATAAACGCAAATAATGGCCAACCTTTTACATACTTTCTCACTTGTCATTCCCCCTTGCTACAAGTGTTGCCGCAAGGAGGTCTATGCATACGTGGAAAAGTCATCAAAGACCATACTTTTGACGCTTCTTTTTACGTTCCCGCATAAGGCAGTGACCAAACCTTTTATGTTAGAACATATAAGGAATTTGTCTAGAGAAATTTAAGTAATCAAGGAAGAAATTGCTGACTGCAGATGCGATGGCAATGGTAATGAGCATCATCAGCAATCTTGCCTGAACGATTTTCCCTTTTTTAATCAGTGGATCAATATTTACGGCAAGCAATGCCCACCATGTAACCGCAATAAAAAACAGGTGGATCACAATACTCACGATGGCTTGTTGTCCTACGTCTTCCATACAGTTGAATCCTCCTTTTATTTATTTCTGTAAAGGAAAACTCCCTTTCATTATATCCTCGAAAATCGGAAAGATGAATCATTTGGAAAAAAGAGCTATATTTAGAGTGAATCCCCTCTTATCCTGGTGCCAGGGAGATGATATACTGCGTGTGGAAGGAGCTGAACACATTGAGAGATTCTTTTCCTGACTTTGTTGATTTGTACGGAGAACTGGTTCCCTCATTTGATCATGAATGGGAGGCCATTGCTTTCTACTTTGATTATAGACAGACACAGCTAGAAGAATTAGCGCAATTGTGTCATTTTCATAACATTTCTTTGGATTATTCTGAGGAAAGCCTGTATCAGTTAGAATCACTATACTTTGATGCATTTACCAAGCAGCTGTTTGCTGAGTGGAAAATGCCAATAGATGCATTAGAAGCGATGATGAGTGTGTATATGGGAGAGGTTGTCCTCCGTCATCATTCAGATGCTGACTGGGTCGTGCGGCCTTATATGGACTCTCCGCATCAATATACGCTTGGTTTGCGCCGGCACAATAAAACGTGGCATAGTACGCAGTTTTGCGAGCACTTATATCTTGAAAAACAGGATTCTCACCCGTATGTGTCGATGTACCAATCTCTCATGTCATTCTAAAAAAATCCTTCTTATCACAATGATAAGAAGGATTTTCTATTTTATTTCCCTGCTACATTTAAACGGTTTAACGCCCGTTTTAATGCGAGTTCCGCCCGGCGTACATCACTTTCATTCGGGTGGTTCAAATGCTCTTCAGCACGCTGTTTCGCTGATTTAGCACGATCGACATCAACTTTATCTGATGTTTCAGCGGCCTGAGCAAGAATGGTTACTTGTTCAGGGCGAACTTCAACAAATCCGCCACTTACTGCAACCAATTCAGTTGATCCACTATGTTTTAAGCGAACTGCACCGATTTTTAGCGGAGCAACCATTGGAACGTGGCCAGCTAAAATACCAAGCTCACCGCTTTCTGCTCTGACACTGACCATTTCCACATCCGCTTCATACACTGGGCCGTCGGGAGTAACGATATTGACTTGAACGGTCTTCATGCTTTTACCCTCCTAAGGACCAGATTAGGCCTCTACACCCATCTCTTTGGCTTTTTCAACCACTTCTTCAATGCGTCCAACTAAGCGGAATGCATCTTCTGGAAGGTGATCGTATTTACCAGATAAGATTTCCTTGAAGCCTTTAACAGTTTCTTTCAATGGCACGTAAGAACCTTTTTGGCCAGTGAACTGCTCTGCTACGTGGAAGTTTTGAGATAGGAAGAATTGAACACGACGCGCTCTGTGTACCACAAGCTTATCGTCCTCAGATAATTCATCCATACCTAAAATGGCAATGATATCTTGTAGTTCTTTATAACGCTGCAATGTTTGCTGCACTTCACGCGCAATGGCATAATGCTCTTCGCCAACGATCTCAGGTGCAAGTGCACGAGATGTTGAAGCAAGAGGATCAACCGCTGGGTAAATACCCATTTCAGTCAGCTTACGCTCAAGGTTTGTCGTTGCATCAAGGTGAGCGAACGTTGTTGCTGGAGCTGGATCCGTATAGTCATCCGCAGGTACATAGATCGCTTGAATCGATGTAACCGATCCTACGTTTGTAGACGTGATACGCTCTTGCAGCTGACCCATTTCTGTTGCAAGTGTCGGCTGATAACCTACCGCTGAAGGCATACGTCCAAGAAGGGCTGATACTTCAGAACCTGCTTGGGTAAAACGATAGATGTTATCGATGAAGAACAATACGTCTTGACCTAGTTCATCACGGAAATGCTCTGCCATTGTCAAACCAGTTAGGGCAACACGCATACGCGCACCTGGCGGCTCGTTCATTTGGCCGAAGACCATGGCTGTTTTTTCGATAACGCCAGAATCTTTCATTTCGTAGTAAAGGTCGTTTCCTTCACGTGTACGCTCTCCAACACCAGCGAATACAGAAATACCGCCGTGTTCTTGTGCGATGTTGTTGATCAATTCTTGAATCAGAACGGTTTTACCTACACCGGCTCCACCGAATAGACCGATCTTTCCACCCTTGATGTAAGGAGCAAGAAGGTCAACAACTTTAATACCCGTTTCAAGAATTTCAACTTCTGTAGAAAGTTGATCAAAAGAAGGCGCTTGTCTGTGGATTGGATCTCTTTGAGCTTCCACACCAAGTGGCTCATCTAAGTCAATGTTATCTCCCAGTACGTTGAATACACGTCCAAGTGTTACGTTACCAACTGGTACTGAAATTGGTTTTCCAAGGTCTACAGCTTCCATACCGCGCTTCACACCGTCTGTTGATGCCATTGCGATGGTTCTGACTGTATTATCACCTAAATGTAGTGCTACTTCTAAAGTTAAGTCGATAGTAACTTCACTTTCGCTTTCCGCTTTATGCGAAACTCTGATCGCATTATAAATCTCAGGCAAGTGACCGTCTTCAAAATGAACGTCTACGACTGGTCCCATGATCTGACTGATGCGTCCTGTTTTCATTGCATTCCCTCCTGACAATTATTTCTATTCTAAGGCAGCTGCTCCGCCGACAATTTCTGTAATCTCTTGTGTAATCGCTGCTTGACGAGCACGGTTATAAGAGAGTGTCAGGTTGTCGATCAATTCTTTTGCGTTGTCTGTTGCACTCTTCATTGCTGTCATCCTTGCAGCATGTTCACTTGCTTTGCTGTCAAGAAGCGCACCGAAAATCAAACTCTCTGCATATTGAGGAAGGAGAACTTCAAGAATTTCTTCTTCAGAAGGCTCAAACTCATAAGATGCGGAACGTTTATTTGGTGTCGCTGCGGCCGAAAGGTCCGTTAGCGGCAATAATTTCTTCTCTGTTACTTCTTGTGAAATGGCACTGACAAAGTGGTTGTAGAACATGTAAAGTTCGTCAAACGCTTCATCAGAGAACATTTGAACTGTACTGCTTGCTAATTCTTTAATATCAGCAAACGCTACTTCGTCTCCAAGCCCTGTTACTTCAGAAATAACTGGAATACCGCGCTTTTTGAAGAAGTCGCGTCCGATTTTACCAATCACAATCACCGCATATTCATCAGCGGATTGATGACGAGATTGAATGGTTTGGTAAGCGGCACGCAAAATCGAGCTGTTAAAAGGTCCTGCAAGCCCCCGATCAGATGTAATGACGAGATACCCTGTTTTCTTGACAGGTCTTGAAAGAAGCATTGGGTGCTTAGCACTTGTTCCAGTTGCGATTGCAGCAACCACTTCCTGGATTTTCTCCATGTAAGGAACAAAAGACTTCGCATTGTTTTCAGCACGATTCAGTTTCGCAGCTGATACCATTTGCATCGCTTTTGTGATCTGACTCGATTTTTTCGTTGACGTGATCCTTGACTTTATATCGCGTAATGAGGCCAAAGATTTCACCACCTTTTTTCAGGAATCCGTGTTCATTTACGTGAAAAGAGAGAAAAAGAGAATCTTTTTCTCTCGGAAAGATTACTAATTAGTTGCTTGGTGCAAACGTACGTTTAAAGCCTTCGATTGCTGTATTCCACTCTTCATCAGCAGGCATGTTTCCTGTTTGAGAGATGGTGTCAAACAAGTCTTTATGGTTTTCTTCAATGTACATGAATAACTCAGCTTCAAAACGTTTGACATCAGCAATCGCGACATCGTCTAAGTATCCTCTTGTAAGTGCATAAAGAATCGCTACTTGTTTTTCAACTTTAAGCGGTTTGTTCAAGTCTTGTTTTAAGACTTCAACTGTTCTAGCACCACGGTTTAATTTTGCTTGAGTCGCTTGGTCTAGATCAGATCCAAACTGAGCGAATGCTTCAAGCTCACGATAAGAAGCAAGATCCAGACGAAGTGTACCTGCTACCTTTTTCATCGCTTTGATTTGTGCAGAACCACCTACACGAGATACAGACAATCCTGCGTTTACTGCTGGACGTACGCCTGAGAAGAAGAGATCAGATTGTAAGAAAATCTGTCCATCTGTGATTGAAATAACGTTTGTTGGGATATATGCAGAGATATCGCCAGCTTGCGTTTCTACGAAAGGCAATGCTGTGATAGAACCGCCACCCTTTTCGTCACTAAGCTTCGCTGCACGCTCTAATAAACGAGAGTGAAGATAGAAAACATCACCAGGGAATGCCTCACGACCTGGAGGACGGCGAAGCAATAATGAAAGCTCACGGTAAGCTGCCGCTTGTTTAGAAAGGTCATCATATACAACAAGTACGTGCTTGCCGTTATACATGAATTCCTCACCCATCGTTACACCTGCATAAGGAGCAAGGTAAAGAAGCGGGGCTGGCTGTGATGCAGAAGCTGTGACTACGATTGTGTAATCAAGCGCACCATGCTTACGAAGTGTTTCAACAACACCACGAACCGTTGATTCTTTTTGTCCGATCGCTACATAAATACAGATCATGTCTTGATCTTTTTGGTTTAGGATCGTATCAATTGCAACAGATGTTTTACCTGTTTGACGGTCACCAATGATCAATTCACGCTGTCCGCGTCCGATTGGAATCAAGGCATCAATTGCTTTAATCCCTGTTTGAAGCGGCTCATGTACAGATTTACGATCCATAACGCCTGGTGCTTCACTTTCGATTGGACGAGTTTTGCTCGTTAAGATTGGACCTAGTCCATCAACAGGCTGACCAAGTGGGTTCACAATACGTCCGATTAATTCTTCACCTACTGGAACCTCCATGATACGACCTGTACGTTTTACATCGTCACCTTCACGGATATCTTTGTAAGGTCCTAAAATCACGATACCTACGTTAGACTCCTCAAGGTTTTGAGCCATACCCATTACACCATTAGAGAACTCAACCAGCTCTCCTGCCATAATGTTGTCAAGGCCATGTACACGCGCGATACCGTCCCCTACTTGAATGACTGTACCGACATCTTTTACTTCAATTTCAGATTGATAGTTTTGGATTTGCTGCTTTATCAGCGCGCTAATCTCTTCAGCTTTGATACTCACTAAGGTTTCACCCCTTCTAACGATTTTCGCCTGCAAGCTGACGTTCAATGCGGGAAAGCTTTCCGCTGACACTGCCGTCATAAATGCGGTTTCCGATACGGATTTTCACTCCGCCTATTAGATCCTTGTCAATCACATTTTCAACACGCAGTGATGTGACTCCGGCTTTTTTGGCAAATACTTCAGATAAAGATTGAATTTCAGCGCCGCTCAGCGGTTTCACTGAATACACGACCGCATCGTCTATTTGTTTCGTGCGGTTTGCAAGTTTCACAAACTCAGACGTCATTTCAGAGAAAATATTCGTGCGTCCGCGGTCAATCAATAAATACATTGTGTGCAATACATGTGTCGAAACACCTTTGAAAGCTTCTGCAATCAAATGTTTCTTTTTATCTGCCGTAATCTTTGGATGAACAAGAAAGTCATTCAATTCTTGGTCAGCCTTTAGAACTTTTTTGATCTCATTCAGCTCTTTTTCAGTTTCGTCTACTGCCGAAGAAGCAAGAACGATGTCAAAAAGAGCAGAAGCGTAACGCTTAGAGACAATAGTCACGCTCATCGGCTTTCGCCTGCCTCTTTAAGATACTCTTGAATCAATTTCTCTTGTGCTTGCTCATCAAGTTCTCTTTCAATCACTTTAGATGCAATGAGTACAGATAGTGATGCAACCTGCTCGCGCAGTGCAGCCACAGCTTGTTCTTTTTCTTTCACGATTTCAGTTCTAGCAGACTCTTTCAAGCGCTCTGACTCTTGACGTGCTGCTTGAATGATCTCTTCTTTTTGTTTCTCACCAATCTTTTTCGCATTTTCGATGAGTGTATGTGATTCTTCGCGTGCTTCTTTCAATAAGACACGTTGTTCTTCAAGAAGCTTTTCAGCTTGAACGTGCTTTTGTTCAGCACTTGAAATTTCATTTCCTATATAATCTTCACGCTGCTTCATAATACCTAATAAAGGTTTAAGCGCAAATTTCTTTAAAAGTGCAAGCAGGATGAGCATAGCGATAAGCTGGAATAACATATCCCCGGCGTTGAAACTTAAGCCACCTGCTCCTAAAACCACTGGTAACTGAGACATTTAGTACGGCAACTCCCTTCTTTAAATAATATGTTAAGAAACAAAACATAAAGGAATGGCGAAGTTTCGAACTAATCTGATCTTCGCCATTAAAATTCATATTAGAACGCTTCTCACATATTAACCAAAGAATGCCAAGAATGCGATAACGACAGCGATAATTGGAAGTGCCTCAACTAAAGCGACCCCGATGAACATAAGTGTTCTTAGTTCTCTACCAGCTTCTGGCTGACGAGCGATTCCTTCAACTGTTTTAGATACGATTAGACCGTTACCAATACCTGCTCCTAGTGCTCCCAAACCGATTGCAATTGCTGCTGCTATTAAATTCATTAAAAAGCTCCTCCTTTAAAATAACGTCCTTTTTGGACTCTCAATTTTTTAGTGTTCATCGCTGACTTTATGGGAAATGTACACCATTGTCAGCATGGTGAAGATAAATGCTTGGATTGTTCCGACAAACAAACTGAATGCCTGCCATACAATCATCGGCACGATGGCACCTAATGTACCAACGATACCAAGTGCAATGTTTTGCGTGTAGAAATTGGTCGCAAGTCCTGCAAGCAAACCAAGAAGAATCTCTCCAGCAAAAATGTTTCCATAAAGACGCAAACCAAGTGTTAGCGTGTTTGCAAATTCTTCAATAAGTTTCAATGGTACTAAAAGCGGAATTGGTCTAAAGTAGTCTTTCGTATATTCCTTGACTCCTTTTGCCTTGACACCGTAGTAATGTGTCAATCCCATGACCATAATCGCTAGTGTCATTGTGATTGCAGGGTCTGCTGTTGGTGATTTCCACCACAAGTTGTGATCGACCGTAATCGAGAATGGCAGTCCAAGCATGTTTGAAACAAATATGTACATGAGTAATGTAACGCCAAGCGCTAGAAATGGGGCTCCTGTTTTCATGTCCATCGAACTACCTATGATATTTCGAACAAAATCAACAATCCATTCCATGAAGTTCTGCGCCTTTGTCGGACGAATAGACAGAACACGAGTAGTCAGCACCGCTATGAGAAGAACGATGATACTAGCAATCGTAATCATGAGAACATTGGATAAGTTGAACGTTAACCCTAAAAATTCTGTAGTTTTTGAACTGTGACCCAAAGAGTATTCACCTCTCTTCCATAGTAGAACGTTTAAGTTGAATGAAGGAATCTATCATAATGACAGGATATATTGTCATTAATCCTATAACAACACCTGCCAGATGAACTTCATTAGGGTAACGCCAAGCAATCGCTACTGCGAGAATTGCGTTGGCCCACCTGGCTGTACTTCCCATTGAACGAATGGATTTTCCTTTTTTAACCGCTCGATCAAAAGCGTGCATTCTCCGTATAAGTAGGAATAAATTAAAGAAAGCAAAAATTGTGCCGATAATGAAACCAAGAAACAGTGGTTTAAAACCAGGCATGGCATAGCCAAACACAAAAATTGCCAATAGATAGAACATATATTTACTCTGTCTGCGGAAAATCGCGTTTGGATCGTTCATTCATCTGACTCCCGATGAAAAATATTGTAAAAAAGGTGATAAATGGTGATGAAAACTGCGTAGAAGACGCTTATGATAAGCAGTCCTGTTCGAAAAAAATCAATCACCCATCTGTCTAATTGCACAATCAGACTTGAAATCTAAAGATCTATGGGATGCTGCTTCATTCGCTGATACAAACCCTGATAATTAAAGGGTTCACAATGAGGATTAGTAGAGTGCTATAGGCTATGAAAACCTTACCATAATACCCTCGTTTAGCATACAATAGCGTCTATGATGTGTCAATCCGTTGAAAGTTAAAAAACTTTTCTATAGTGATAGAGCACACAAAATGTTCACAATTTCATCAAACTTTAGGAGACACGTGACATTCATTCAAAAAAACAGCTAATGTTCAGTATACATTGATTTTTCTAAGAACGATATCAACCGTTTGTCATATATTTCAAAAAGCCCACATGCACGTTTGCATGTGGGCTTTTATTAAAACATGTTATTTCGTTCCATACATACGGTCACCAGCATCACCAAGGCCTGGGATAATGTAGCCTTTTTCGTTCAATTTCTCATCTAATGCTGCAATGTAGATATCAACGTCAGGATGATGCTTTTGCATTTCTTCTACACCTTCAGGGGCAGCAATCAGACACATGAAGCGAATGTTTTTCGCCCCGCGTTTTTTCAAGCTGTTCAATGCTTCGACTGCTGAACCGCCAGTTGCAAGCATTGGATCTACTACGATAAATTCACGCTCTTCCACATCAGATGGAAGCTTCACATAATATTCAACAGGCTTTAATGTTTTCGGATCACGGTATAAACCGACATGTCCCACTTTAGCAGCTGGAATGAGTTTCAAAATCCCGTCCACCATTCCAAGACCTGCTCTTAAAATTGGCACAACACCGAGTTTCTTCCCAGAGATCACGTTTGATTTCGCTACTTGTACAGGTGTTTCTACATCCACCTCTTCAAGCGGTAAGTCTCTTGTGATTTCAAATGCCATTAATGTTGCGACTTCATCCACTAGCTCTCTAAATTCTTTTGTTCCTGTATGAACGTCACGAATATATGTAAGTTTGTGCTGAATAAGCGGGTGATCAAATACATAAACCTTTGCCATTGCTTGCTACAACTCCTTTTCTGTCATCTTCCGGTGAACTTTGCACACTTCCTACAATTCTACATAAAAAGACGTCATCTTTCAATATGATTCGCAAATCCTACAAAAAAAACCCACATGCCAATAATAGGCAAATGGGTCTGCTTTTTAATAATCTAATTCGTTATATAGAGGGAAGCGGGCAGTTAGATCAGATACACGCTTTTTCGCTTCTTCTAATTTCGCTTCATCTTCATGATGTTTTAGAGCAAGCGCAATAATGGAACCGACTTCTTTCATCGCCTCTTGATCGAAACCGCGGCTTGTCACTGCTGCTGTACCAACACGTACACCACTTGTGACAAAAGGTTTTTCTGGATCATAAGGAATCGCATTTTTGTTCACTGTAATACCGATTTCATCAAGAACATTTTCTGCAATTTTTCCTGTGATGCCAAGAGAACGCAAGTCGATGAGAACAAGATGGTTATCCGTTCCACCAGATACAAGCTGAATATTTTCAGATAACAGGGTTTCAGCTAGCTGCTTTGCATTATCAATAACGTTTTGTGCATAAGTTTTGAAATCTCCGTTCAATACTTCACCGAAAGAAACAGCTTTTGCAGAGATGACATGCATCAGTGGTCCACCTTGAATACCAGGGAAGATCGATTTGTCGATCTTTTTACCAAACTCTTCACGGCATAGGATCATTCCGCCGCGAGGTCCACGCAATGTTTTGTGAGTTGTCGTTGTCACAAAATCTGCATAAGGAACTGGATTTGGATGAAGACCTACTGCAACAAGACCCGCAATGTGAGCCATGTCGACCATAAAGTAAGCACCGACTTCATCCGCAATCTCACGGAACTTTTTGAAATCAATTTGACGTGGGTATGCACTTGCACCCGCTACAATTAGCTTTGGCTTATGTTCACGTGCTTTTTCAAGTACATCTTGGTAGTCGATATGCTGCGTTTCTTTATCGACACCATATTCTACAAAGTTGTACTGTACACCACTAAAGTTGACAGGGCTTCCGTGCGTTAAATGCCCGCCATGTGATAAGTTCATACCTAGCACTGTATCGCCATGCTCAAGAATGGTAAAGTATACGGCCATATTCGCTTGAGCACCTGAGTGAGGCTGTACGTTCACATACTCAGCGCCAAAAATTTCTTTTGCGCGGTCACGTGCGATATCTTCTACAACGTCTACATGTTCACAGCCGCCATAGTAGCGTTTACCAGGGTAGCCCTCTGCATATTTGTTTGTTAATACAGAGCCCTGTGCTTCCATGACTGCTTCGCTTACAAAGTTTTCTGATGCAATTAATTCAATTTTGTCCTGCTGGCGTTTCCGCTCTAGTTGAATTGCCTTGAATACTTGTGCGTCTTGCTCAGGTAAATGTTTCATCAGCGAAATCCTCTCCAATCTATTTCCTATTTCCATTCGATGTTTTCACCATCTCATTGTACACGGTTTTTGAGTGAAATGTAAAAGTTTTTTTGGAAAATCGCCTTCTTTTTTTGCGAAAAACCGAATATTCAAGTGGTGAAGCGTCTTCATCATTCAACATTATATTAGAAATATGTCTAAGCTATGATCTTGTATAAACCGCTCGTTCTCCGCCAATCAGCTTCGGACGCGTTTTCGCAAACGTCACATGTGCATGTCCTAATTGATGACGACTGAGGCGAACAGGTACAGCGACTCTCTTTAGATGCATCCCAATTAATGTATCACCGATATCGATTCCAGCATGCGCCTTGATGGATTCAACTAACACAGGATGTTCCATGTGCTGATACGCATGAGCCGCCATCGAACCACCCGCCTTTCGGACAGGTACTGCCGCTACAATCTCTAGGTTAAGCCGGAAAGCCACTTCTTCTTCCACAACAAGAGCACGATTCAGATGCTCACAGCACTGGAAAGCGAGCTCAATGCCAGTCTCTCGTCTTAGCTGATCCAATTCTTGATAGATAGACGCAGCTATTTGCTCACTTCCTGCTGTCCCAATATGCTCACCAGCCACTTCTGATGTACTGCAGCCGATCACTAAGATTTGCCCAGCACGCAGTTCGACCATTTGATGAAACTCTTTTAACATTTCAAGCCAATCTTGACCAATGTTCATGTTAAGCGCTCCTTATAGGTGCTTTTCTTCGTAATCAGCGATCTTACCAATCCGCACAGCATGTCGTCCTGCCGTAAATTCTGTTGTCAGCCAAATGTGCGCAATCTCACGTGCTAATCCAGGTCCAATGACTCGCTCTCCCATCGCAAGGACGTTTGTATCATTATGTTCTCTAGTCGCTTTCGCACTAAATGTATCATGCGCCAGCGCACAGCGAATTCCTTTCACTTTGTTTGCTGAGATGCTCATACCAATGCCTGTCCCGCAAATTAAAATGCCGCGGTCGACTTCTCCGTTTGCCACCATGTTAGCTACAGGAAAAGCATAATCTGGGTAGTCTACAGAACCTGATCCACATTCACAACCCATATCAATGTATTCAATCTTCAATTCATCCATCAGTTGTTTGATTTCTTCACGAATATTCGTTCCGCCGTGATCGGATGCAATGGCTACTTTCATCGGGCAATTCCTCCTAAGGGTGAGTTGATCTGTCATGCCTTACATTTATTCTTTATTTATAGTTATATTTTAACCTCTGCCTAGTCATTTGCAAACAAAAGCAGAAAAACCGTTGACGCAACGGTTTTACAGGTTGTCCATTATGAGGATGTCTGATCTTTTTTCAATCTCTCAGCCAGTTGATAGAGCAATGCTTCAAGTTCATCACGTGTTTCCTGATAAACAGACAGACTTCCTCCAAACGGATCGGATACATCGCCTTCTGTTCCTGTCGCAAATTCCTTTAGAGTGAAGATCTTGTCTTTTGCATGCGCATATTGCTCCACAATCAACTGTTTATGCTGCATGGTCATGGTGAAGACGTAATCTGCTTCTCGCAGAAGATCCTCTGTCAGTTTTGATGAAGAGTGATTCAGTGGAATGCTTTTCTCAAATAATGCTTCGACCGCTTGAGGAGAAGCCTTCCCAGCATCTGAGGCAAAAATGCCCGCTGATTTAACAGTGACCTCTAAACCTTTATCATGTGCAATTGAAGCAAAAAGGGCTTGAGCCATCGGACTTCTGCATGTATTTCCCGTACAAACAAATAAGATTTTCATCTTTCGCCCTCCTTTTCTTCTATTATATAGCATTTCATTCTACATGTTATGTAAGGAGACTGACTAGAGCGGAAATAATAATTTGATACCAAAGGCTAGTAAAATGATTCCGCCAAGCGCCCCGCTATATGATCCAACCCATGATCGAACCTGTTTACCGAGTAATAATCCAAGCCATGTGAGGATCATACTAAAAAAACCAAACAATAAAATGGTCATCCACACGTGAGAACCGTAAATTCCGAGACTTAAACCAACGGAAAAACTGTCTAAGCTGACACTTGTTGCAAAAAGAACGAGACCAGCCCCAACAGGTGCGATAAATGGTTTATCCTCTTTGCGAATAGACGCAACGATCATTTGCAGCCCGAGCACCAAAAGCAGCGCCCCACCGATATAGGTGGCAAGGAGACCGAGCCAGCCTGATAGGAGCTGACCTGTCAGCATACCAAAAAGCGGCATAAACATATGAAATATCCCAATGACAAGTCCAATATAAATGATCTGGCGGAACCTCAGCTGAACCATCCCCATGCCAAGTCCAACCGAAAAAGCATCCATTCCCAGTGCAAAAGCCATGATGCTGAGCGTCAGCAATTCGCCAGCTAGTTCGTACATGTAAATCCCCCTTGGACACGCATTCTCCTTTAACCTATGTTTGTCCAAGAAGGGTTAGAACTATTTGAATGAAGAGAGGGTACGCCCTCCTGCCGCTTTTTGCAGACGGTTCATGATCGCTGAACCCACTCCCTGCTCTGAAAAGGCTTCTGAAATAATGACATCTACATCTGTCTCATCAAATTGTCTCAGTACACGATATAAGTTTGCCGCAATCGTTTCAGGTTTCCCTCTCCATCCACAGCTGAAAACAACATCTGCCGCAAACAACGATTTCTTTTCTTCTGTTGTCAGCACGCCCACTTTTAGACCTTCTGCCTGGTATGTTTGAATGTGATGCTGCATCTCTTCATCACTTCCAGAAAAAAGATACATTTGAGCTTCAGGTGCATAGTGTGTGTATTTCATTCCTGGCGATACAGGCGCTTCGTCCTTTTTTGTCAGCCCCGGGTCGATACTGACCGTTCCAACTACCTCTTCTAAAGCTTCTTTTGTAATCCCGCCAGGCCTTAAGATCACTGGAATCTCGTCGACACAGGATACAACCGTTGACTCAACGCCAATTCCAGTTGAACCGCCATCTACAATTCCAGCGATTCTTCCATCGAGATCACTCGCTACATGGTCAGCTTGTGTCGGTGAAGGTTTCCCTGAACGGTTGGCACTTGGTGCGGCAATCGGCAGACCAGCTGCTCGGATGAGCTCAAGCGCAATCGGATGGTCAGGCATTCTCACACCGACCGTGGATAAACCTGCTGTGACCTGCTTTGATAAAGCACCCGGCTTACATGGAAGAACAATGGTTAAAGCGCCCGGCCAAAAGGCTTCCATCAGCGCCTTTGCTTTTTCACTTTCTATTTGCGCAAATTCGTGAAGCTGCTGAACCTCCGCAATGTGGACAATCAATGGATTATCACTTGGACGCCCTTTCGCTTCATATATTTTCATGACAGCTTCTGTCTCTTTCGCATTTGCCCCTAGTCCGTAAACAGTCTCAGTCGGAAAAGCGACCACTTCGTTTTGCTGCAATAACACAGCTGCCTGTTCAATTTGTGGATAGTATGTGGATAAACTCTTTTCTAAATCCACAGACCACCTTTTTGTATTTAACATCATACAAACTCCTTTTAAAAAAGATAAAACTGTTGATATATCTCAATTATCCTTTTGAAAGTATAAAAGATGATGATCAATAAAACAAGCGTTGTCCACAATTTGTGGATAACGCTTGTTTAACAGTGGATAAGTATGTGTATAAGTCCAGTATGTTGTGATTAACTTCCTTTTTTATGAAGAACCACAGCTTGTTCTTTCGCCAATATCTCTTTTGCATGTGCAGATACCCACATGCTTTCTGGAATGTCCTCTAATGGCGTGAAGCCCATCAATGCCAAAAAGTCATGTGAGGAGGAGTGGTTTGCGACGACATAAAAAGTATCCACACCTATTTTTCCTCCGAGCGTTTGAACACTTTGGAACAAAGACACGATGTGTCCCTGACCTAGTTTATCTGATATGACAAGGGACCGCAGCAAGCCCTCTTGTTCACTAAGCTGTTCAAGACCTAAACACCCCGCCAGCTGACCGTCCGCATCTTCCATGACAACAAATGTCGTACGCTCTGCAAGCGTGACGCCGCCTTTCGCTTGTCCCTTTTCAAGAAAAGCATTGATCGCTGGGGCATCTTCTTCTGTGGCTATTCTTAATTGATAATACATGCTTTCACCTCTTTTTGATCTCTTACTTCAACTCTATGAGGCAAAAACAGATTTATACCTTTTTTAGGAGAAAAGACTAGAGACCCATTCGAATAAAAAGAATTTCACTTCACCGGTCTCTTCTTTCTCTTCTTTCACCACTTCATTAACAGACTCATCTGTTTGCTGCGCTGTCACTTGGTTATCCTCATCCCCCTCTGGCGATGCGATGGCTTCTCCATTTGAAAAATCGATAAAGCAGAGCGGCGGGAATAACACACACCACCAATTGGCTCCATCCCCTTCTCCAAGTGTAATTAAAATGGCTTCATATTCCCCTGCAGGATAGACGAAATTCCCATATAGCTTTGTTGGAAATGAGGCTTTTTGAAAGCTGACTGAGACGGATTGATCAATGTGCTGTTCCTTCAATTTCGCTTTGGCAATACGATTGATTTCTGGCAGCTTGGTCCGAATTACACGTCTTGCTTCTTCAATGGATGTGAGGTCTTTAACCCACTCTGTCATATTGGCATTGACCTCGTCACGAATGCTTCTTTTCACATCCTGATCCGCTGAACGATCACTATTTGCTAAAATGCGTAAACGGATCGCTTCGTCTGGTATTACAACAGGCTGATTTGCAGAAGCAGCCGCTGTCTCCTCCCTTCCAAGGTTTGCAAAAGCACCGCATAATAATAGAAACATATAAAGACAAATCATCATTTTACTTTTAAACATGATGTGTTCCCCCCACTTTTTCTCTTCGCTACAAACATTGTGTCCAGGAAACCCATCTCATAAACAGACAAAATGATTTTTTTAATAGATTATAAGTCAAATCAAAAAAGCCGTCTCATTAAGAACGGCTTTGGAGTGAGGATTGGTAATCGGAAGGGTACAGTCTCCCATCCCAATCTCGGCTGATTTTCAACCCTGATTCTGTTTTGATGACAGTCATTGCTCCTTTTTTCTTGATTTCTTTTTTAACCTTTCCTTTTTGATCAATAAATTGAATCATCATTTCATAGTCAAATTCAATTCTGTCATCGCTTTCATCTGAAGGCGTAAACGTAATTTTCTTCAGCTTAATTTGACAATCTTGATCCTTTGCTGCTTCTAACACGCTCGGGAACATGCTGTCTTGTGTATATTCTTGATATTCATGCTCAGTTAAATAAAACTTCAGCTTCTCCTTCATGTCAGTTAGGTCATCTGTTCGATTCACTGTGTATTGTGCTTTTTTATAGCTTTCTCCAAATGCTGCTGCTTCTTTTTTAAAGCTCGGTTTACCACAAGCACTCACAATCAATAGTACACTGACGATGACCAACACCATCGCATACCTTCTGTTCACACCATTCGCTCCTTCAAAACAAATTTATGTAAAAAAATCATGATCAGAATGTTCATTCTTCTATATATACGTTTCTCTTTTACCATAAGTTTCATCTTTACATAATAAAATAGTCCGACTTTTTTCAGCCGGACTTTCTGTTTTGAATGTGTGCGCAAACAGCTCGGTCTTTCCCGTTTATGTCCTTGACGATGCGGACATCTGCCGCGGGAAATGACTGCAAGAGATGTGCTTTTACATCTTGCCCTTGCGTATGTCCAATTTCAAAGACAACGACCGCCTGCTCATGAAGTACACAGTGAAGATCACGAATGAGACGCTTGTAAAACCACAGACCATCACGTCCATCTGTCAGCGCATTCACTGGCTCATGCTTTGTAACCACCTCTGACAAACTGTCCATTTCTTCTGCTGCAATATAAGGTGGATTGGAAATAAACAGATCCACTTTGATGCCTTGATCCATGATAGGTTCGAGTAAGTCACCTTGTAAAAAATGGACGTCTGCACCAAGCGCTTGTTGATTCCGCTTTGCTACGGCAAGTGCTTCATGTGAAATATCCGTTGCTGTGACAGATAATGTTTCTTTTTCAAGAGCCAGCGTAATCGCAATTGCCCCGCTTCCTGTGCCAACGTCCACTGCTTTGAGCGGCTGATCGTGCGGGAAGACGTCACTCACCAGATTCAGCGCCGCCAAAACGACCTCTTCCGTTTCAGGACGAGGAATGAGAACATGTTTGTTCACCTCGAAGGGACGGCCGTAAAAGAATTCAATACCCGTTAGATGCTGAACAGGCACGCCTTTCTTATGCTGCGTGACAAACTCGCTGAACAACCGATCTTGCTCCTCTGGCAGCAGATCATGAAAACGTGCAAGAAGTTCACTTCTGCTTAGGCCCATTACATGCATCAAAAGGAGCTCTGCTGCGTTTTGGTCTCTACCGGCTTCCGTTAACAAAGAAGAAGCCCATTTAAGGGCTTCAAAGATGGTTCGCTGATTATTTTGCATTTTGAAGCTTTCTTGCTTGGTCTTCCATAATTAATGCATCTATGACCTCGTCAAGTTTTCCTTCTAAAATTTGATCAAGCTTTTGAATCGTCAATCCGATGCGGTGGTCCGTTACACGGTTTTGCGGGAAATTGTACGTACGGATACGCTCTGAACGATCCCCTGTTCCAACAGCAGATTTACGCGTTTGATCATATTCAGCCTGTGCTTCACGCTGGAATTTATCATAAATTCTCGCACGTAACACTTTCATGGCTTTTTCTTTGTTTTTGATTTGCGACTTCTCATCCTGACAGGATACAACCACACCTGTTGGAAGGTGAGTTAATCGAACAGCAGACATGGTCGTATTGACACTTTGTCCGCCAGGTCCGCTTGATGTGAAAGTATCTACACGGATGTCTTTTTCATGGATATCAATTTCAACTTCTTCAGCCTCAGGCAAGACAGCAACTGTCGCTGTTGATGTATGAATCCGTCCGCCTGATTCCGTTTCCGGAACACGCTGCACGCGGTGTGCGCCGTTTTCAAACTTTAGTTTGGAGTATGCGCCTTTCCCGCTGATCATAAAGATAATCTCTTTATAACCGCCAGTTCCAGTCACGCTCGCTTCCATCACTTCCGTTTTCCAGCCTTGCATTTCAGCATAACGGCTGTACATACGGTAAAGATTTCCAGCAAAAAGCGCGGCCTCTTCTCCTCCCGCTGCACCACGAACCTCCACAATAACGTTTTTGTTGTCATTTGGATCTTTCGGGATCAGCAAGATTTTCAGCTCGTCTTCTAAACGTTCCGTTTCCTCTGTGAGCTCTGAAATTTCTTCTTTGACCATGTCGCGCATCTCGGCATCCAGCTTCTCTTCCAGCATTGCTTTCGCTTCGCTCAACTGGTCGTATGCCGCACGATATTGTCTATATACCTCAACAGTTTCTTGAATATCAGATTGTTCCTTCGAATATTCACGAAGCTTCTTAGGGTCATTCACCACTTCAGGGTCACTTAAATATTCATTTAGCTTTTCATAGCGTTCTTCAATTGATTTTAAACGGTCTAACATGGTCTTCACCTCTGTTTTGTGCGTAACAGTCTAATTATAGTATAGCGGGGTATGACAGTCAAAAAAATTTCCAAAACAATTGATTTTCTGCAATTTTTCGCTAGAAAACACGATCTTTGGCGATTGGTTACTTGTTTTGTCTAACGTGAAGGAACAGTTCCTCCTTGAAGAGAATGGTACTTATAATTGAAAAAAGGGAGGGCATTTGGTTTGAATACAAATGAGGTTGCAAAAGAAATTGGCGTTTCTTCAAAAACGATTCAGCGTTGGGTCAAACAGCTCAACATCCCTGTCGCCCGGAATGAACTTGGACATTATGAATTTCATGAAGATATTGTACAGCTGCTCAAAGAAGTCAAACACCAAATGAGTGAGGGTGTGATTCTTCAAGACATTCGACTGCCAATCCACACAGAAACCGTTCAACAGTTATCACCTGCTGTAGAATCAGATGCCTCCACAAAGCGGATTGAAGCATTAGAAAAGCAAGTGAATCAGCTCATTCAGCAGCAATTGCGCAGCACTGATGTAGAAAAACGACTGCAAGAACTCGAACGGAAACTGGCTAAAAAAGCGGATGAAGGTGTATCATACCAGCTGCTCCAGCACCGGAGAGAAATTGAAGATCTGACCACTAAACTTGAGCTTCTTACCGAAAGATTAAAACAACCCTCTCAAATAGAAGAAAAAAAGGAAATCACGCACCCTGACATCAAAAAAAAGCGTGTGCTCTTCCCTCTGTTTCATTCATTTCGCTAAGAAAGGCTGCCTCAAGAGGCAGCCTTCTACTATATTATACGGTAAGCGCAATAATGATCGGTAATGTAATGAGTGACATGATGGCACTGATCACAAATGCGGATGCAGTTTCTGCCTCTTGTTTCTCAAATCGTGTGGCGATCATCGCTGCAACAGCTGAACCTGGGAAGGCAACAAGCAATACAGCTTTTGTAATTTCATCCGCCGAAAGGCCCATAAGAATGGCGATAAGATACATAAGAAGCGGTTGTACAGCTACTTTTAATAGTGCAATACTAAATGCTGGTAAGCTCAGTTTAATTTTTCGAATACCTACAGTGACACCGACTGCGAATAGTGCAACCCCTGATGTCACACTTCCGATTTCCTCTAACATTTCATGTCCGATTTCAGGAAGTTTAAATCCTAAAAGTACAAGAATGATACTTGCTAGCGGTGCAAGTGCAAGCGGCTCTGATAAACCGTGCAAAATCGCTTTTGTTGTCATTTTTAGGAAACTTTCGCCGTCTTTGGCTTTTCCTTTTGTTTTTTCACCGACAGTTGACACAATAATGGCAATTGGATCAAGCAATGCATTTACAACTATTCCGGTAATAGCAATCGGAATTGCAACTTCTTGAGCCCCAAATAAACTGCCCAAGACCGGAATCCCCATAAATGCAAAGGTCGGTTGTGCTGAGTTTAACGAGAAAACAGATGAATCTGTTAAATCATATTTAAAAGCAAATTTCGTAACTAAAAGGATAATGATATAAAAACCAACGATTCCGAAAATCAATGCAATGAAAAATGGAATTTGACTATAGAATTTATCTTTTGGTGTTGACAGAATGCTGGCGATAAAGTGCGCTGGCAAAGCATACTTTGTAACAAGTGTACTTACACCTTTTGCAGATTTAGCGTCATAGCTGCCGAAGTTCCCTGCGAACCAACCCAGCGCGATAACGAAAAAAATCGGTGCTAGGAGGATCAAAATATTTAAAAAGTCCATCTTACTATTCCTCCTTGAATCTTTTACATGTCTCTTATTTTATTTATTGCGGCATTGCTTAGATTACTCGAAACAATGCCGCGTTACACTTTTTATTATGCTCTTACAATTTTTTTATATTCAGGAATCCACATTGCATCTTTCACAGCTTGTTCGATGTTGTCAGGCGTTTTTCTTGCGACACCATCTTCAATAGCTGCTTTCGCTACTTCAACAGCCACATGGATTGACACTTCTTGCAATTTATCAATGCTTGGCAGTAGACCAGCACCTGGTTTCTCATGATCAACCATTTCAGCAATTGCATTCGCAGAAGCGACGAACATGGCTTTTGTGATGATTTTTGATTCTGTTACGATCGAACCAAGACCAAGTCCAGGGAAAACGAACGCATTGTTTGATTGTCCGATTTCATATTCGATTCCGTTATACTCAACGTTTTCGAACGGGCTTCCTGTCGCAATCAGTGCACGGCCGTCTGTCCATTTGAATAGATCCTCTGGCACTGCTTCAGCAAGTGGTGTTGGATTAGACATTGGCATGATCACTGGACGCTCTGTATGAGCTGCCATTTCTTTAATGATTTGTTCAGTGAATGCACCGCCTTGACCTGATGTACCGATAAGGATTGTTGGCTTCGCTTGGCGAACAGTTTCAGCAAATGAGATTTGTCCTTTTTCATCGCGTGCCCAGCCTTCTACTTCAGCAGAAGAACGAAGGTATGGTTTTTGGAAATCAAGCACTTCATCTTCAAATTGATCTGTTAGCAAACCTCTGTAGTCTAATGTCCAGAATGCATTGTTTGCTTCTTCTTCCGTTAGACCTTCAAGGACCATTGCGTCACGAACTTGATCTGCGATTCCGATACCAGCTGATCCAGCTCCGAAAATGACAACACGGTGATCTTTCAATTGAGTACCAGTTTTCTTGACAGCTGCAAGAACACCCGCTAAAGTAATGGCACCAGTACCTTGAATATCATCATTGAACGTTAAGATGTTATCATTGTATTTTTTCATGATGTTACGCGCATTTTTGTTTCCAAGGTCTTCCCAGTGAAGTAAGGCTTTCGGGAAGAATTTAAGCGCTGCTTTTACATAAGCATCAATGAATTCTTCGTATTTTTCACCTTGTACACGTTTGTGATGGTTTCCGATGTATAATGGATCATTCAATAATTTTTCATTGTTTGTGCCAACATCTAATACGACTGGAATCACGCGGCTTGGATCAATACCTGCTGCAGCCGTGTAAACAGCTAATTTACCGATTGCGATGTTGATACCACCAACACCCCAGTCACCAATTCCAAGAATGCTCTCAGAGTCAGTTGCAACGATAAGGTCAATATCTCCTGCTGTTGCATGTAAGTTTTCAAATGCTTTCTCAATGCCGTCAATGTTGTCGATTGAAAGATAGACACCATGAGGTCTTCTGTATTCATGGCTGTATTCTTGAATCGCTTCACCAACAGTTGGTGTGTACACAACAGGAAGCATTTCACGAAGCTTGTCTGTTAGAAGCTTATAGAACAATACTTCGTTACGGTTTTGCAAATCACTTAAGTATACGTTTTGACGAAGACGATCTGGCTGTGCCAGAAATTGCTTGTACGCTCTCTCCGCTTGTTGTTCTAAAGTGAGAACAGTTGGAGGAAGTAAGCCTTCTAGACCAAGCTCTTGTCTTTCTTCTTCAGAGAAAGCAACGCCTTTGTTCAACGTTGGAATCGATAATACATCTTTACCTGTCAAAGTGGTTTCGAGGTACCCTTCTTTTGTTTTCTTCACGTTGTTCATCAAAAACTACCCTCTTTCTAAAATATAAATAAAGTGAACTATTAATTTAAAGAACGATTAAGGAGAAAAATCCTTAATCAAAAAAATTATGACAAGAAATCGAACTTTTCGTTAAAATGCTTTACACTACAGTTAGTCATTTTATGCCTGCTTATGCTAAAACGCAAGCGTTGAAAATTAGATAATTTTTTCGTAGCGTTATTTAATTTATTTAAGTACAAATGATGGGTGTTCAGCCAAAATCTCGAAAAACGAAACACAGCGGCATTTGCTATTTTTTTAATTGTCAAGTGTTGTACCAACGTCAAGTCTTGGTACTTCATGGTGATGTCTGCATCGTGCTTCGTATGATTCCTGCGCACCTACTAAAATAATGGGATCATCATAGGATGCGGGTTTACCGTCGATCAAGCGTTGTGTTCTACTCGCTGGGGAGCCGCATACCGAACAAACTGCTTGAAGTTTTGTTACAAGCTCTGCACATGCCATTAAATGCGGAACAACACCAAATGGCTCTCCTCTGAAATCTTGATCAAGGCCTGCAACAATGACTCGGTAACCTTTATCAGCCAATTGAGTGACAATGTCAATGATTGTCTCATCAAAAAATTGCACCTCATCAATGCCAATGACATCGGTTCTTTCTGATATGTGCGTTATTATGTCTTTTGGTGAGGCTACTGCAATCCCATCGACTGATGAACCGTTATGTGAGACAACTGAGCTTGTACTATATCGGTTATCAATCGCTGGTTTGAATATTTTTACTTCTTGTTTGGCAAAGGTGGCTCTTTTGGCTCTCCGAATCAATTCTTCCGACTTTCCAGAAAACATACTTCCGCAGATGACTTCAAGCCAACCGCTTTG
The DNA here is from genome assembly GCF_002998465.1 of Bacillus sp. NMCC46. Lineage (NCBI taxonomy): Bacteria > Bacillati > Bacillota > Bacilli > Caryophanales > Bacillaceae > Bacillus > Bacillus sp. NMCC46. The sequence goes on from NZ_PVQZ01000004.1 coordinate 125,244, forward strand.
TTTCATCACATACATAAGGTCTTCTCCCCCGTTTTAAAGTTCCATCAATCCACGTAAAAAAACAGGCAAGAACGGATTCCTGCCTGTTTATTGTATCTATTATTACTTAAGACCGTATTTTTTGTTAAAGCGGTCAACACGTCCATCAGCAGAAGCGAATTTTTGACGGCCTGTATAGAAAGGATGGCACTCAGAGCAAATCTCGATGCGTACCTCTTCTTTTACTGATCCAGTTTCAAACTCATTTCCACAAGCGCATTTGACTGTAGCTTTTTTGTAGTTAGGATGAATTCCTGTTTTCATCTACTGTCATCTCCTTCCGCCCTGAATCCAATTCGGAAACAGAGTTAATATCTCAGAATAAATTCTGAAACGCACATGATGAAATTATAACAGTGTGAGTCTATGATTGCAAATTTATTTTTTCAACAAGCTATCTTCTTGATGCAGACATGTTCGCTTGTTTCCATTCTTGCGTTAAAATATCGAAAAATTCTTGGTTTGTCTTTGTTTTTCTCATTTTGCGCATGAACTTCTCAGCAAAGTCAGGTGTATCTGACATTGCTTTTCTCATCGCCCATAGACGGTCAAGATGCTCTTTTGGTACAAGCAGTTCTTCTTTTCTCGTACCAGAACGACGAATGTCGATCGCTGGGAAAATTCTTCTTTCTGCAAGAGATCGGTCCAAATGAAGCTCCATGTTCCCCGTTCCCTTAAACTCCTCATAAATCACATCATCCATACGTGATCCCGTATCCACAAGCGCAGTGGCTAAAATCGTCAAGCTTCCTCCTTCTTCAATGTTACGCGCAGCACCAAAGAAGCGTTTTGGACGGTGGAAAGCCGCTGGATCAATACCGCCGGAAAGCGTTCGGCCGCTTGGCGGGATGACAAGGTTGTATGCACGAGCAAGCCTTGTGATGCTGTCCATTAAGATGATGACATCTTTCTTATGTTCAACAAGACGCATGGCACGCTCTAATACAAGCTCTGCTACTTTAATGTGGTTTTCCGGTACTTCGTCAAAGGTTGAACTAACAACATCCCCTGCAACAGAACGTTCGATATCTGTTACTTCCTCCGGGCGTTCGTCAATCAAAAGGACAATCAGCTCTGACTCTGGGTGATTTTCAGAAATGCTGTTGGCAATTTCTTTGAGCAAAATGGTTTTCCCAGCCTTAGGCGGTGCAACAATTAAACCACGCTGCCCAAATCCAACTGGCGCCATCATATCCATAATTCTAGTAGACAGGTGATTAGGCTGTGTTTCAAGAATCATTTGACGATCAGGGAATAGCGGCGTGAGTGCAGGAAAGTGAACACGTTCCTTAGCTGATTCTGGGTCGTCCCCATTTACCGCTTCTACATGAAGGAGGCCATAGTAGCGTTCATTCTCTTTTGGAGGTCGTACCTTTCCAGACACCTTATCTCCGTTTCGTAAATCAAAGCGTCTGATTTGTGAAGCTGAAATATAAATGTCTTCAGAACTTGGAGAGTAGTTAATTGGTCTTAAGAAACCAAATCCCTCAGACTGAATAATTTCAAGAACCCCTTCCATAAATAAGAGATCCTCTTGCTCAGCGTTCGCCTTTAAGATGGCAAAAATTAATTCTTTTTTTGTTAGTTTGCTGTAATAAGAGATTTTGTATTTTTTTGCTAACTCATACAGCTCTTTTAATTTCATATTTTCCAAAGATGAAATCGAAACATCTTTCAATATGGACACCACACTTTTCTAGTCAATGTATTTGATTAGCTTTTAATTCCGTTTTTGTTGGAATGACCTCGCTCTCATGGTAACGCTCCCACTCGTTTTATCTTAAAAGATAGGAACAATGTGAAATTGAGCTTTGTCAACATAGAGAAGGATAATGAGTATATCGTCATGATGCGGCAGTTTTAAACTTGTTGAAGCTTAAAAGAAGTAAATTCGCAGAAAATTTCGCAGCACTCTTTAGTTTTACCTCATTTGCAGAGAATATTCAACTTTAAAAAGAAAATGATATACATTTGACACCTATATGAAAAGCGGGTAATGAATACCCGCTTTCAGATTACGGACGAATGACAAGATTCGGTTTTTTCTTTAAGCTGTGTCTGCCGTCTACGAAACGAACTGTACCCGATTTCGCACGCATAACAACACTATGTGTTGTTCCAACAGAGCCTTTGAATTGAACACCTTTTAATAGCTCGCCGTCTGTTACACCAGTCGCTGCAAAAATGGCATCATCACCTTTTACAAGGTCTTCCATTCTTAGGACTTTGCCAACATCCAGCCCCATTTTCTCACAGCGTCTTAGTTCTTCTTCACTTTGAGGAAGAAGCTTTCCGTGGATTTCACCACCAAGTGCCTTTAACGCAACAGCAGAAAGGACACCTTCTGGCGCTCCGCCTGAACCAAATAGAATATCAACACCTGTGTGATCAAATGCTGTATTAATAGCTCCTGCAACGTCACCATCATCGATCAGTTTAATTCTTGCTCCTGCTTCTCTCAGTTCAGCAATAATTTTCTCATGTCGATCTCTGTTTAAAATCGTTGCAACGACATCTTCAATATCTTTGTTTTTTGCTTTTGCCACAGCGCGAAGATTATCAATGACAGGCGCTTCGATGTCGATGCAGCCTACCGCTTCTGGACCTACTGCGATCTTATCCATGTACATATCAGGTGCATTCAGCAGGTTGCCATGATCTGCAACCGCAATAACAGCTAAGGCATTCCAGCCGCCGCTTGCCACAATATTTGTTCCTTCTAACGGATCAACAGCAACATCCACGCGGGGTCCGTATCCGTTCCCAAGCTTTTCCCCAATATAAAGCATTGGTGCTTCGTCCATTTCTCCCTCGCCAATGACCACTGTTCCTTTCATCGGAATGGTATCAAATACATCACGCATTGCACTTGTTGCAGCATCATCTGCTTCGTCTTTTAATCCTCTTCCCATCCAACGGGCAGATTTTAATGCGGCTGCTTCTGTCACCCGTACTAGTTCCATCGATAAACTTCTTTCCATTTTTGTCCAAATCTCCTCTCACAGTCAAAGCCTTACGAATTTTGAAGTTCTTCTATTTCTTGGTCATTCAGCTTTTCACGCCAGATGGTTGCACCCAAGCCTTCAAGCTTCTTCTCAAGCAAACTATATCCTCTGTCTATATGTTCAAGCCCTGTGATTTCGGTCACACCGTCTGCCATTAACCCTGCAACGACGAGACAAGCACCTGCACGAAGGTCACTTGCTTTGACCTTTGCTCCTTGAAGCTGCGTTTGCCCAGTTATAATGGCAGATCTACCTTCGACCTTCATGTTTGCACCCATTCGACGCAATTCGTCAATGTGTTTAAAGCGGGCTGAGTAGATCGTATCTGTGACCACACTCGTGCCTTTCGCCTTTGTTAAGAGCGCCGTCATCGGCTGCTGAAGGTCAGTCGGAAAGCCCGGATACACAAGGGTTTTGATATCGACAGGCTTGAGTCCTTCGTTTCTGCCAACGATCAGCATCTGATCGTTGCTCGTTTCAATGGTGAACCCCATTTCTCTAAGTTTCGCCGTAATTGATTCTAAATGAGTTGGGATCACATTATCAAGAACAACTTCATCTCCCATCGCAGCACCAGCAATTAAAAATGTGCCTGCTTCTATGCGGTCAGGGATGATGGAATGCTTACAGCCATGAAGAGATTCTACACCTTCGATTCGAATCACATCAGTACCCGCACCTTTGATTTTGGCTCCCATGCTTGCAAGCAGTGTCGCTACATCAATAATTTCGGGTTCTTTTGCGGCATTTTCAATCACCGTTTTTCCTTCAGCCAGTACGGCTGCCAGCATGATATTGATGGTCGCACCTACACTGACAACATCAAGGTAAATACGAGCTCCGACTAATTTTTCAGCGCGCAAATAAATCGCACCCTGCTCGTTTGTCACCTCGGCACCAAGTGCTTCAAAGCCTTTGATATGCTGATCGATCGGCCTAGGTCCTAAGTGACATCCTCCTGGCAGTCCGATGACAGCCTGCTTGAACCTGCCGAGCATGGCTCCCATTAAATAATAGGATGCACGCAGTTTCTTCACCTTTCCATTAGGAAGCGGCATACTGATCATGGAAGAAGGATTGACGATCATTTCACCTTTTTCAAACGTAACCTTTCCGCCAATCTCTTCTAACAGATCTCGTAATGTGTCAATATCTGAAATATGCGGAAGGCCCTCAATGGTTACTGGAGAATCAGCGAGAATCGTGGCAGGAATCAGTGCCACTGCACTATTTTTCGCACCACTAATATGTACGGTCCCGCGCAAAGGGTCACCGCCGGCAATGTTTAACTTTTCCATATTTGTCTCCCTTCTTAAAGAAGATCACTGTTGGAGTTATACTGTTTGTGGATGTCGCGCTTTAAAAGGTCTTGTCCAAAATTTAGCCAATATCAAGAGAAAGAATACAGGTTAAACGAAATTTGTCGGAAGAAAAATAATCGAAGCTTTGCGAGGCTGTGATGTTCTCTTCTTTGCACAAAACATTTCTTAGCGTTTTTAAGGAAAACTGCGGCAAACGGGAGACAATCCCGCCTGCCACAATCACTTATTTATTCCAGTCTGCTAAAAATTGCTCAATGCCTGCATCCGTTAACGGGTGTTTTGTCAGCTGCTTGATGACTTTCAGCGGCATTGTGCCGATATGAGCACCTCTAAGCGCAGCTTCTGTCACGTGCTGCGGGTGACGAATGGATGCAGCAATGATTTGTGTATCTAATCCGTGAACATCAAAAATGGTTTTCACTTCGCTGATGAGATCGAGACCATTTTGGCCAATGTCATCTAAGCGGCCGAGGAATGGAGAGACATACGTTGCACCAGCTCTAGCTGCAAGCAATGCCTGGTTTGCACTAAAAATCAAAGTGACGTTTGTTTTAATACCAAGGTCTGTTAACGCTTTGACAGCTTTAAGGCCATCTGTTGTCATCGGTACTTTGACCGTGATATTTGGTGCGATGGCAGCAAGCTCTTTTCCTTCTTCAATCATTTCCTCTGCTTTAAGGGAAATCACTTCTGCACTGACAGAACCTGATACGACGTCAGTGATTTCGCGAAGACGGTCGTGGAATGATACGTCCTTTTCTTTCGCTACTAAACTAGGGTTTGTTGTGACGCCTGCTAAAATGCCAAGCTCGTGCGCCTCTTTGATGTCTGCGATATTTGCTGTATCTACGAAAAATAACATAACCGTGCCACTCTCCTATCAATAAATTGTCTGAAATGTAAATTTTGATTGCGCTTTCTCAAGATATGGAGAAAACCGCCTGTGACTCAGGCGGCTTTCGGTTCTCATCAAATTATGCTTGGTTAGAAGAACCAAATTCGCGCATTTTGCCGATAACAGTCGCTTTAATTGCGTCACGAGCTGGTCCAAGATATTTACGTGGATCATACTCTTCTGTTTTTGCAGCAAGTGTTTCGCGTACTGCTTTCGCAGAAGCAATTTGGTTTTCAGTGTTTACATTGATTTTTGCTGTACCAAGTGAAATTGAACGCTTGATGTCAGCAGTTGGGATACCTGTTCCGCCATGAAGAACAAGTGGAAGGCCTGTCATTTTACCAATTTCTTCCATTTCAGCGAAACCAAGGTTTGGTTCACCTTTGTATGGACCATGAACTGAACCTAGTGCAGGTGCAAGGCAGTCAATGCCAGTGCGTTCTACAAGCTCTTGGCATTCTTTTGGATCAGCATAAATAACGCCCTCAGCGATGACGTCGTCTTCTTGTCCGCCAACAGTTCCAAGCTCAGCTTCTACAGATACACCGTGGAAATGTGCAAGCTCAACTACTTTCGCAGTTGTTGCTACGTTCTCATCGAATGGGTGGTGAGAAGCGTCGATCATGACAGAAGTAAATCCTGCATGGATTGCTTTTGCACAAGATTCAAAGCTTGAACCGTGATCTAAATGAATCGCAACAGGAACTGTTACATTATATTCTTCGATTAACGCTTTAACCATTGCGACAACTGTTTTGAAGCCGCCCATGTAGCGTCCTGCTCCTTCAGATACTCCTAAGATAACTGGAGATTTCTCTTCTTCAGCAGCTTGTAAAATCGCTTGCGTGAATTCTAAATTATTTAAGTTAAACTGTCCAACAGCGTAACCTTTTTCCTTTGCGTCTTTCAACATTTCTGTCATTGAAACTAAAGGCATGATGAAAAATCCTCCCTATGTAGCTAATTTGCTTACTAAAAAAAGCTCTCCACCCTAGCATGACCAGAATTTCTCGCCATATGTAAACTTTCAAAGTCAGATCGCTTTCTTCTTCTTATCTAGGATACCAATTATTCGACAAATCGGCAACAGAATGACTCGATTCAATCATTTCCATCTAACCATTTGTTTCGAGCGGCAAGTATTCTTTGACAGCATCTCGGATTTCATCAATATCAAATGGTTTCGCAAAGTGAGTCAATGCACCGAGTTCTTTTGATTCTTGGATCATGTCTAATTCGCCATAGGCTGTCATAATGATGACACGGATGTCTTCATCAATTAATTTCATGCGTTTTAAAATTTCAATACCATCCATTCCGGGAATCTTCATATCAAGCAGGACAAGGTTTGGTCTATGATTTTTCACAATATCTAACGCCTGAAGTCCATTGGCTGCTTGGAAGGTTTGATAGCCTTCTTTATGAAACACTTCATTCAATAATATTCTAATACCGTATTGATCATCGACAATTAAAATTTTCTCATTCATCTGTTACACCCCATTGCTTTCATTTTTCGCCATAAAAAGAGCTGTTGTTAAATAATTCTGTTTGATTTTCACATTTCCTTTATTTATAATAGTTTACTTTACGACATTTTCTGAGCATTTTTCCTAATATTCTCTTTATATTCTATTATAAAATGATCTGACCGAAGGAGGAAATCAGTCTTGTTAAAAATTTTCACGACCCAGTTATCAGGTATTTTTTCACGTATTGGAGAAAAGCAGGTTGAAGCGATCGAGGATGGTGCACGCCTTCTTGCACAAGCCGTTGTCAGTGGACATGCTGTTTATTTTCACGGAAAGAATGAACTGGCTGCTGTAGCCCTAGAGGCAACTGAAAGCAAGGAGCCATTTCCAGGTGCGAAAGTACTGCCGCTTGATCAAACGGAGCTCAGCTTGCTTCATCCAAGTGACAGGGTGCTGCTATTTTATTCAGACCCAGAAGACGAGGAGATTCAATCTCTTGTAAAAGAGCTGCACGCTCAAGGTACGCCCATTGTTGGTGTCGGTCCAGCACAAAAGGAGCCGTCCATGATTGAAGAGCATTGTGATGTCCACATTGATTTTCAGCTCAAGAAACCGCTTGTGCCCGCTGATGACGGAACAAGGTTCGGTTATCCTGCTTTAATGACATGCTTATACGTCTACCACGCTCTATCGTTTACTGTGAAAGAAATCGTTGAGGAATATGAATAAAAAAACTGCCGAGAAGATCATATTCTCGGCAGTTTTTGATTTATTTTGATTCAGATGCTTGCAGTGAAGCACCAACGAAATCTCTAAATAATGGCTGTGGTCTTGTCGGTCTTGAGACGAATTCTGGGTGGAACTGAGAAGCAAGGAACCAAGGATGATCCTTCAGCTCGATAATTTCAACAAGACGTCCGTCTGGGCTTGTACCAGAGAAGACAAAGCCTGCGGCTTCCATTTGCTGTCTGAATTCATTATTAAACTCATAGCGATGACGGTGGCGTTCGTAGACCACTTCGTCATTGTATGCAGCAAATGCTTTTGAGTCTTCATTTAATTTACATGGATACAGACCAAGACGAAGTGTTCCGCCTAGATCATCTACATCCTTCTGTTCTGGGAGAAGGTCAATGATTGGGAATGCTGTTTCAGGATCAATTTCCGCTGAATGAGCCCCCTCAAGGCCTAGTACGTTTCTCGCATATTCGATCGACGCAACTTGCATTCCTAAGCAGATTCCGAAGAATGGCACTTTGTTTTCACGGGCATATTGTGTAGCAATGATTTTCCCTTCCACTCCGCGGTCTCCGAAGCCTCCAGGAACGATGATGCCGTCTACATCTTGCGCGAAATCAGCCATATTTTCTGCTGTCACTTCTTCTGCATTGATCCATTTGATTTGAACGTCTGCATCAAATGCATAACCAGCATGGCGAAGTGATTCAACGACAGAAATGTATGCATCTTGCAGTTCAACATATTTTCCTACTAGACCAATTGTGACTTGTTTTGAGAGATTTTGTACTTTATCGACTAGCGCTGTCCACTCCGTCATGTCTGCATCTTGGCAGTCAAGTTTCATATGTTCACATACAAGCTTGTCTAGTCCTTGTTTTTGTAAATCAAGCGGAATAGAGTACAGCGTGTCTGCATCCTGACATTCGATAACAGCTTTTGTATCAATATCACAGAATAACGCAATTTTGTCCTTCATGTCTTGGGTCATTGGCATTTCAGTTCTGACCACAATAACGTTTGGCTGGATACCAAGGCTGCGGAGTTCTTTTACACTATGCTGTGTTGGTTTTGTTTTCAGTTCACCTGCTGCTCGGATGTAAGGAACAAGGGTACAATGAATGTACATCACGTTTTCACGGCCAATGTCACTCTTCATTTGACGAATCGCTTCAAGGAAAGGAAGGGATTCGATGTCTCCTACTGTTCCGCCGATTTCTGTAATGACCACATCTGCACCTGTTTCTTTTCCGGCACGGTACACGCGGTCTTTGATTTCATTTGTAATATGGGGAATAACCTGTACGGTTCCGCCTAAATAGTCGCCTCGGCGCTCTTTCTTCAGAACAGTAGAGTAGATTTTACCCGTTGTGACGTTGCTGTACTTATTTAAGTTAATATCAATGAAGCGCTCGTAGTGACCTAAGTCAAGGTCTGTTTCAGCACCGTCATCTGTGACGAAGACCTCACCGTGCTGATATGGACTCATCGTCCCTGGGTCTACGTTGATATATGGATCGAATTTTTGAATGGTGACATCCATCCCTCTATTTTTCAGAAGGCGGCCTAACGATGCAGCCGTGATCCCTTTTCCAAGTGAGGAAACAACTCCTCCTGTTACAAAAATATACTTTGTCATTTCGTATGCTCCTCTCTTTTTTACCCTTGCATGACTAGACATGCACAGCTTCATCCTTTTTAGAGTGTATCCCTAAATCTCTTGAAAAATAAGAAAGCTCCCTTTCAAATAAATGAAAGGGAGCGTAAATGAACGTATCTTTACGTACTCTTTTTAGAGAGCCCAAAATACATACTACATAGTTCGCTCTCGAAAGTCAAGACGGTTTTGTCCTGTTTTGAGGACCGGTTTGTGAGGGTTATTTTTCTTCCTTATTATCGTCTAAATCGTCTTCGTCAATTTCTGTTAAGCCGTCATCATCTTCGTCGTCATCGTCTTCGTCGAAGTCTTCTATATCTTCGTCAATTTCCTCATCATCGTCTAGGTCGAGATCATCGTCGTCTTCAACAAGATCAAGATCTTCTTCAAGCTCTTCGATTTCTTCTTCCTCTTCAATTTCATCGAAGTCTTCTTCAACGACAGCTGCTTTTGTTTTTTTCTTTTTCGCTTTTGTTTTCACAGCTGGCTGAACTTCTTCTTCGATTTGATCAACTGGATACCAGCTGCGAAGTCCCCATCTCTGATCACCTAACGAAATAAAGCGGCCATCTATATTTAAGTCTGTATAAAATTGAGCAAGTCGATCATCAAGATCAGATTTTTGTATCCCTTGTAAACGGACCATTTCATCTATTAACTCGGAAAACGTAATCGGTGTTTTGCTGTCTCTGAAAATTTCATATGCAAGTTCAACTAAAGACATGTGCTTGAGCTGCTCCTGTGAGTATTCTTTCAAACTCAAGGTCAGACACTCCCTTTCTATTACATGTATGTATCCATTTATCAGTGAAATAATAAGTGTTTATCCCTTATTTTTACGACAAACCATACCTCTCATTATAAACAAATTAGAGGAGTTTATGCCACCTTTAATCATGTTAATTTTTGATTTTTTCTCATGGGGCGCACCATCTGCGTGAAATTGGTCTGGCTTTTGTGTACGGTATGCTTTTTGTCTTTTAGTTTGTTCATCTCTATTTTAAAACTGGATTCTCTGAATGAATAAGATAACGATAGCAATCGTACATACCATTCCCGCAGGCATGAGGACAAATAGTTTTCTGCGGCTGTTTTCTTTTTCTTCCTTCTTTTTTGGAGACTTTGAAAGCTCTGTGGAGACCATAATCCATATGATCATCGTGACTAATCCTAAAATACCCATAAATGTTGTGTTCATTATGATAACCTCCATATTGATACTTTTGCACATTTTATCATATTGATAAGGTGGCATGGGACAATATTGGAAATGATTTCACATTTAAGAACTGATTATCGCACCAAAACAGACCACCTCACGTCAGGTGGTCTTTGCTTGGTTTCTACATATCTAGCAGTTTGCGCGAGATGACTAGGCGCTGGATTTCTTGTGTGCCTTCATAAATTTGAGTGATTTTCGCATCTCGCATGTATCGTTCGACTGGGTAATCCTTTGTATAACCGTAGCCGCCGAAGATTTGAACGGCTTCTGTTGTTACTTTCATGGCTGTATCTCCAGCAAAGAGCTTTGACATAGCTGATTCCTTTCCATACGGAAACCCTTTCGTTTCAAGCCATGCTGCCTGATAAGTAAGCAGCCTGGAGGCTTCAATTGCAGTTGCCATATCTGCCAGCTTAAAAGCGATCCCTTGCTGCTGTATGATTGGTTTGCCAAATTGCTTGCGCTCCTTCGCATAATGGACCGCCGCATCAAGAGCGCCTTGTGCAATCCCAACAGCCTGAGCAGCAATACCGTTTCTACCGCCATCGAGCGTCATCATGGCTATTTTGAATCCTTCTCCTTCTTGTCCGAGCCGGTTCCTTTCATGAATCCGGCAATCTTCAAATCGAATTTCAGTCGTTGGCGATGAGCGGATGCCCAGTTTGCTTTCCTTTTTGCCAACCGAGAACCCGGGGGTCTCTTTTTCTACAATAAAGGCGGTTGTATTTCGAGATGCAGCTTCTTGGTCTGTCACGGCAAACACAATATAATAATCCGCAATGCCGCCATTTGTAATAAAGATTTTCGCACCGTTCAGGACGTATTCACTGCCTGCCTTTACTGCCGTTGTCTTCATTCCACCGGCATCTGAACCTGAACCGCTCTCAGTGAGTGCATATGCCCCTACCTTCTGTCCTTCTGCAAGCGGCTTTAAATAGGTCTCCTTTTGTTCATCTGTTCCGAAAGTATAGATGGGCCACGAGGCGAGAGATGTGTGAGCGGAGAGGGTGACGCCTGTAGAGGCGCACACTCTTGAAAGCTCCTCAACTGCGATGACGTATGCTAAATAGTCACTGCCGATCCCGCCTACCTCTTCCGGCCAAGGGATACCCGTTAAACCGAGCTCCGCCATCTGGCGAAAAATAGCTGGATCATACGTTTCTGTCTCGTCCCGCTCTGCTGCTGTTGGCTCTACTTCATTTTTCGCAAAATCTCTCACCATTTTTCGGATCATTTCATGTTCATCACTTAATTGAAACTGCATCATGAGCCACCTCGTTTCATATTAGCTGTTTACAAATGACCAGCCTTTGAATTTCACTTGTTCCTTCGTAGATTTCACAAACTTTCGCATCACGAAAGTAACGTTCTGCTTGATAGCGATTCGTATAACCGTCCATGCCGAGCAATTGGATCGCTTCTGTACTGATCTCAACCGCCGTTTTAGACGCAAATAGCTTTGCCATTGATGCTTCCTTTGTGACCGGACGATTCGCCTCTTTATAAGAAGCCGCTTGATAAACGAGCAGCTTGGCTGCTTCAAGCTTCGCCGCCAAATCACCCAGCCGAATGGTCGTTTCTAGACCTGCTGGGTGCTGCTTTAAATACGTCACTGCTTCAGTTAAAGCGGCTTCTGCAATGCCGAGGCTTTGAGCCGAGATACCGATTCTCCCCGCATTTAAACTAGACATGGCTATGTGAAAGCCCTCTCCTTCTGCACCGAGCAGCTGCTGCTTTGGAATCCGCACACCATCAAAATGAAGCGTTACTGTTTTTGACCCGTGCAGTCCCATCTTTTTCTCATCTTTTCCGATCGTAAATCCTGGTGTATCTTTTTCGACAATGAACGCCGATATATTTTTTTTCGCAGAGGCAGGGTCTGTCACTGCAAAGACAAGATACAGTTCTGCTTCCCCGCCGCTTGTAATAAACATTTTCGTACCATTTAACACATAGTGGTCATCTGCCCGCTCCGCTCTTAACTGAATACTGGAGGCATCTGAGCCAGCCTTGGGTTCAGTCAGGCAAAATGCCCCCAGTTTCTGCCCGGATGCAAGCAGCGGAACATAGGATTTTTTTTGCTCATTCGTTCCAAAAACCAAAATAGGCATCGTCACAACAGATGTATGAACGGACACAATGACACCGATAGTCGCACTCACTTTGGATAATTCATGAATCGCAATGATATATGTTGTAAAATCTGCTCCTAAGCCTTGATACGAAGCTGGTATTGGAATTCCTAGAAAGCCTTGGCGTCCCATTTCAGCTAAAAGTGTTCTTGGGAACTGACCTTGTTCCATGGCTTCCACTTCAGGGAATACACGCTGTCTTGCAAATTCTGCTGCCTGTTCTCTCCAGAGACGCTGTTGATCCGTAAGCAAAACATCCATCTTGACTCCCCCTATGAGTGGTCGTGGTATGTGTAAAAACCTCTCATTGTCTTTTTGCCCAGCCAGCCTGCATTTACGTATTTTTTCAAAAGAGGACAAGGTCGGTATTTGCTATCCCCAAGTCCTTCATGAAGGGTATTCATAATAAATAAACATGTATCTAGTCCGATGAAATCAGCGAGACGAAGCGGCCCCATTGGGTGATTCATTCCAAGCGTCATGACCCCGTCAATGCTCTCTGCATCTGCCACGCCTTCATAAAGGGTGTAAATGGCTTCATTGATCATTGGCATCAATATGCGATTTGATACAAACCCTGGGAAGTCTTCCACTTCAATTGGGGTTTTATTTAATGTCTTTGCTGTTTCATAAACGATTTGATACGTGTCGTCACTTGTTTGCAGCGCTCGAATGACCTCAACCAGTTTCATGACAGGCACCGGATTCATAAAATGCATGCCAATCACTTGCTCCGGTCTCCCCGTAACAGCTGCTAATTCTGTGATTGACAAGGAAGATGTGTTTGTTGCAAATATCGTCTTCGCCTCTGCAAATTGATCAAGTGTTTCAAAGATTTGTTTCTTCACACTCATTTGTTCAGATACAGCTTCAATCACTAAATGAGCCTGCTGCACGTCCTTTAAATCTGTGGAAACGGCAAGCCGCTGCGTAATATCTCGGACTGCCTGATGGGCCAGCTTTCCTTTTTCTGCTCGTTTCGTCAGTTGTTTGGTCATGGAGGAAATGGCTCGATGAATCTGCTTTTCAGATGCATCATGCAGCAGGACTGTGTAGCCTGACTGAGCAAAAACTTGGGCAATGCCTGATCCCATTTGACCTGCTCCAACGACCATGACGGTCTCTTCTGTACTCATGACGATGAACGCCTCCCTTTTAATCTACCTTTATCATGATGGCATCTCCTTGACCGCCTCCACTGCAAATCGCCGCGATGCCAATGCCTCCGCCTCTTTGTTTCAATGCATGAATCAAGGTCAAGATGATACGTGTTCCGCTTGCCCCAATGGGATGACCAAGCGCAACTGCACCACCGTTGATATTCATTTTCCGCCGGTCCAGCCCGGTTATTTTTTCACATGCCAGCGCAACTGCTGAGAAGGCTTCATTGATTTCAAATAGATCGATATCTTCTAGACGCTTGCCTGTTTTCTGTAAAATTTTCTCGATGGCAAAGGCTGGTGTTTTCGGAAAATCCTTTGCCTCTACGGCTACCTGCGTATGCCCAAGCACGACTGCCATTGGCTTTACGTCATGCTGCTCCGCATATGTGTCTTTCATTAAAAGAAGCGTACTTGCTCCATCATTGACACCTGGTGCATTTCCAGCGGTAATGGTACCCGTTTGATCAAAAACAGGCATGAGCTTTGACAGTCGTTCATATGACGTATCACGCCGCGGGGATTCATCTTCTGTGATCAGCCGCTCTCCCGTTTTCGTCTTGACGGTGACTGGGGTGATTTCCTGTTGAAAAAAGCCGTTTTTCTGCGCTTCGATGGCCCGTTCATGACTTCTTAGTGCCCAAAGGTCTTGCTCTTCCCGCGTGATACCAAGCTCCTTTGCAGCCATGCTCCCATACTCACCCATATGAACGCCTGTAAATGAACAGGTTAATCCATCTAAAATCATCGCATCTTGTACCGCACCATCTCCCATTTTGTAGCCCCATCGCGCTTTTTTTAGCAAATAAGGTGCGTGTGACATGGACTCCATACCGCCTGCTACGATGACCTCAGCATCTCCAGCTCGAATGATTTGATCTGCTGTGCTCACACTGCGCATTCCTGATGCACAGACTTTATTGATAGTTTGCGTCGGAACGGACCATGGAAGATCAGCATTTCTTGCTGCTTGCCTTGAAGGAATCTGACCTTGTCCTCCCTGCAAAACACTTCCCATGATGACCTCATCCACAAAATGTGAATCCCGTACTCTTTCCAGCGCAGCTTTGATCGCTATTCCGCCTAGTTCTGCGGCAGTCAACCCACTGAAAGCACCGCCTAGTTTTCCAAATGGTGTTCTTGCTCCAGATACAATGACCGTCTTACTCATGTATGTCCCCTCCCGTTTGTTACCGCTTACATATTATCTAGGCAGCTGATGTACAGCGCCATGTATAAGCCGATGAATATCCTATTCATCGGCCTGTTTTGTTTACGAAACCTGCTTTCCAGCCTCACCAAACACTGATTTTTCAAGAAGTTCTGCGACATCAAATGTGCCTACCTGCTCCTCTACTTCCTTCGCCTTCGTGCCATCTCCCAGCATGGTGAGGCAATAAGGGCATCCTGAGCTGATGATGGACGGCTGCACCTGTAACGCCTGCTCCGTTCGGGCAGTGTTAATCCGGGTACCTGTCTCTTCTTCCATCCACATTAAGCCCCCGCCTGCACCGCAGCACATACCGGTTTCACGATGACGCTTCATTTCTCTCAGCGTCACACCAGGGATGGCTTTTAAAATGTCTCTCGGCGGATCATACACTTCGTTATATCTGCCTAGGTAGCAAGAGTCGTGGAAGGTAATCACTTCGTTCACTTCATGTACAGGCGTTATTTTCCCTTCTTTCACTAGCTCTGCCAGTAATTCTGTATGATGGTACACTTCTGCCTCAAGTCCGAAGTCTGGATACTCATTTTTAAATAAATTGTAGGCGTGCGGATCAATCGTGACGATCTTTGTGACCCCGTTTTTCTGGAATTCTTCAATATTTTTTGCAGCAAGCTCTTGGAATAAAAATTCGTTTCCAAGTCTTCTTGGTGTATCGCCTGAGTTTTTCTCTTTATTGCCTAGGATGGCAAAGGAGACCCCTGCTTCGTTGAGGAGCTTTGCAAAGGCAAGCGCAATTTTTTGGCTTCGATTGTCATATGCCCCCATTGAACCAACCCAGAATAAATAATCGAAGGTTTGATCTGCTTTTTTCAGCTCTTTTACTGTCGGCACATGCACATCTTCTCTCAGTTCACGCCAATTTTCTCTTTCTTTCCGGTTCAATCCCCACGGGTTCCCTTGGCGCTCAATGCTTGTCATGGCACGCTGTGCATCTGCATCCATTTTCCCTTCGGTCAGCACAAGATATCTGCGCATATCAATAATCTTGTCGACGTGTTCATTCATGACAGGGCATTGGTCTTCACAGTTTCGGCACGTCGTACATGCCCAAATTTCTTCTTCTGTAATGACCTCACCAATGAGAGAAGGATGATACATTGAGCTGGCCGCCGATTCCTCTGCACCTGCTCCTCTCGCCTGCAGCGCCAGCTGATTTCCTGTTGTCTGCCTGAAGGCAAGCTGCGGGACCCATGGTGTCTTCGATGTAATGGCGGCCCCTTTATTTGTTAAATGATCTCTTAACCTTAAAATTAAATCCATTGGAGACAGCATCTTCCCTGTTCCTGTTGCCGGGCACATATTTGTGCAGCGCCCGCATTCCACACAGGCGTAAAGGTCGATCAGCTGTGACTGACGGAAGTCTTCAATTTTTCCCACACCGAAGGTCTCTTGTGTCTCATCTTCAAAATCAATTTTTTGCAGCTTGCCTGGCGGGTCTAATCTGCTGGCAAATACATTCACCGGTCCTGCAATGAGGTGAGCGTGCTTTGACTGCGGGACATATACTAAGAATGTCAGCAAAATAAGGAGATGCACCCACCATGCGACATAAAAAACGACCGTTGCTGCAAGAGGTGAAATTCCGCCCAGCAAGAAAGCAATACTGGAGGCGATTGGCTCAGTTGGTGATAGAGAGTGTCCATGCCAAATGATGTTCATCCCGTTCCCCAGTAAGACTGTCAGCATCAAGCCGCCAATAAATAAAAGCACTAGACCTGATTTAAAGCCTCGTTTTAAACGGACAAGCTTCTCCACATACCTTCTATGGAATGCCCAAACAACAGCTACTAAAATGAGAAGTGTGACCACCTCTTGGAAAAAGGTAAAGACACCGTAAAGCGGACCTAAAGGGAGTCCGCTGCCCGGAACGAGTCCCTTCATAATAAAATCAAGGGCTCCGAACTGTACAAGAATAAACCCGTAGAAAAACAGCACATGAATGATGCCGCTCTTCTTGTCCTTTAACAGCTTCTTTTGCCCAAACACATTGACCCAAACACGCTCTAAGCGTCTCTTCATGTCTTGTTGAAATTCTTCTTTTTTACCAAGACGAATATACGCCGCTCGTGTTCGAATGAGATAAATAAACAAATACACAGCGTAAGCGGTCACCGCCGCAAATGCGATCAAGTTCATTATTAAAAGGCTATTCATCTTGCTCCCCCTTTCATTCCCCAAAAACCACTTTGTTCCGTTTCTATGTTGTACCTCTATCATAAATAATGAATGAGCATTCAGTCAATATTTTTTACACGTTTGGGTACACTATTGAAATATGCAAAAAAGGAGGAAGCTTCATGATCGCATTGATCATCCTACTCGTACTCATTGCCATCGTTTTTCTCGTGATGGTAGACCTTTATATGGGAAAGAAATATTTTTCTACCCGCGCTTTTGAACGGTCTTTTGATAAAACAAGCGGTGATGCAGCTTTTTATCATGATGGCGAACCATTTTTTGATCAGCTGCTCGCGGATATTCAACAGGCCTCTTCTTCTATTCATATGATGTTCTTTATTGTAAAGAACGACAAGATTGGCCAAAGGGTCTTACAAGCACTGAAAGCCAAAGCGGAACAAGGGGTTTCAGTCTTTTTGCTGACCGATCGACTAGGGTCCTATCCGTTTGATCAAAAGTCCATTGATATGCTAGAAAAAAGCGGCATCCAATTTTACTTTTTAAATAAGCCTCGTTTCCCTTTTTTGATTTATCGGTTAAACATGAGAAATCATCGTAAAATTACGGTGATTGATGGAAAGATTGGCTATATTGGTGGGTTTAATATTGGCGATGAATATGTTGGAAAAAATGGCCAGTTTGGCATTTGGAAAGATTATCATTTGCGCATGACAGGGCAAGTTGTCGCAGATCTCCAGCATGTGTTTTTGAATGATTTATACCGGTCATCTGGCATTCATCAGCTGCAATATGAGGTTTTTCCTGCTTTGGAACCGGGAACACTACAATGCACAACACGCGCGACTGCTGGTTTTTCTTTAGAAGCTTTGTTTCTCAAAGATATTCAGCAGGCGAGAAAGCAGATCATCATCTGTACGCCTTACTTTATTCCATCTGCCCCTCTTCTGAGTGCACTGCTTGATGCACGAGAGCGAGGTGTCACGGTTGAAATCATCATCCCAATGAAAGCGGATCATCCACTTGTCAAAGAGGCTGGATTTCATTATTTGAAGGACCTCATTGCCTCTGGCTGCCTTGTGTATCGTTTTTATAAAGGATTTTATCATGCGAAAGCCATTCTAATTGACCAGAGACGCTGTATGATTAGCACGGCAAATTTTGATAAACGCAGCTTGTTTCTAAATGAGGAAGTAGACGTCGCCATTGATGATGCCGGCTTTACTGCACACGTAGAGGAAAAAATTCGAGAGCACATGGAAGTGTCTGAGCTTATGACAGAGGAGAAATTAACCCAGCGTCCGCTTTTGTCACGTCCGCTGGAATGGGTTGGCGCCATGTTCTCGTACTTTTTATAAAGGAGATGACCTATGCGTTATCGATTTGGTTATGTATCCAATGCCGTCACCTTGTGGGAAGCTTCTCCTGCCAAGTCGCTGACCTTTGCAAGATACAGTAAGCTCTCAAAGGAAGAGAGAGAAGAGGCTTTATTGCGAATAACGAAAGCCAATCTCGTGAATACATTAAGAACGCTCTATTTCGCCATTGCCCATGATATCCCGCTTTACCGTTTTTCAAGTTCGATCGTCCCGCTCGCGACCCATCCCGATGTGCGCTGGGACTTTGTGACACCTTTTCAAAAGGAGTTTCTTGAAATTGGCGAGTTGGTGAAACGGCATGGGCTACGTGTGAGCTTTCACCCTAATCAATTTACCTTGTTTACTAGCCCAAAGCCTTCAATCACAGAAAATGCCGTGATCGATATGGCGTACCATTATCAAATGCTTGAAGCGATGAAGCTCGAAAAGGAAGGCTATATGAACATTCATGTGGGCGGTGCGTACGGTGATAAAGAATCGGCGCTTCAACGTTTTGATGACAATATCCAAAAGCTTCCGGCGCATATCAAGGCGAGAATGACGCTTGAGAATGATGACAAAACGTATACGTCGTTAGAAACCCTTGGTGTATGTGAAAAGCACGGTATTCCATTTGTTTTTGATTACCATCATCACGTTGCCAATAAAGATGACGATGCCGCGCTTGAAGACATCCTGCCAAGAATGTTCGACACTTGGACGAGCACTGGCATTCCGCCTAAAATCCATTTATCCTCACCTAAATCAGAAAAAGCCATACGCAGTCATGCAGATGGTGTAGATATGTCCTTTGTCTTACCGCTTTTTCATGCATTAAAACCGTATGGGCGTGATGTAGATTTTATGATTGAGGCGAAGTTAAAGGATCAGGCACTACTCCGACTTGTCGAAGAGCTGTCTGCGATAAGAGGCAATAAGCGAACGGGCGGAGGAACCTTTGAGTGGAAATCATAGAGAAAGGTTTATCCCTGTGCAAACAGGGGTAACAAAGCTATTGTGAGAAAGTAATTAACAGGAGGATATGAAGATGTCTCAAATCTATTCAATCCAAATCGCTGCGAAAGCATTGAATTTACATAAGCTTATTTCTCTTTATCAAAAATGCCACCAGGCTCAACATCGTCTATATGTGTATTCTAAAAAAACAATGTGCAACATCAAGAACATCGTAGAGCTTGAAACCTTCAGGCTCACTCATTTAGAGTCTGACTACTTAATTGTCGTAGAGGGAAAAAAAGCGCAAGATCTCTTGCAGCCATTTGAAAAAGAGCAGGTTTCATAAAAAAGAGCAGCCCTCAGGCCGCTCTTTTGTTATATCCACTCTTTTGTCAACCAAACTTGTTTTGAAGCTGCATCCATTTTCACTTGTGCCCCGATTGGCATCGTAAGCATCGGGTGTGTATGGGCACAGTCAAAATCTGCGATGAGCGGTCTCTTTGTCTCCCCAAGCACCTCAAGTAAAATCTCGTAAGGTTCTTTTCCCGTTCCCTCATCATCAAACAGCTCATGTTTTCCCAAAAGAATACCTGATACCCGCTCAAACACTCCATTTACTTTCAATAAAGAGAAGTTTTTTTCTACAACCGAAGCGGTTTTCATGCAATCTTCAATAAGGAGGACGTCTCCGTTTTGAATGGCTGGCATGAACTCACTTCCCCATATGCCGTACATGGCATTCAGATTCCCGCCGATCAATCTACCTTCTGCCTGTCCCTCTATGACGCACAGCCAATCGTTTGGACGCTGCTTTTTATCACGCGTCTTTTCTTCCCAATTGATTCGTTCATCCGTCCAAAAAGGTGGTTTTTTGACCTGATAAGGAATGGTTTGAGGCTGCATCAGGATGTCTTCGAACGACTGATATGTATAAGCGGCGAACGGTTCAAACTCCCCAAAGGATGGGACAAGCGCCGGTCCGTAGAATACAGGCAGTCCCGTTTTTTCGTAAGCGGCTAAAAGAATTGCTGTCGCATCTGAATAACCGATCATGATTTTCGGATGTTGCTTCAGCAGCGCAAAATCAAGATAAGGCAGCAAACTATTTGAATTTGTCCCGCCAATCATTGACATGACGCACGCCAAGTCCTCTCGAGCCATTAGCTCATTCAACTCATCGGCTCGTTCTTGAATTGTACCTGAACGGTAGTGATCCTCTTTCCCTGTTAATGATCCTGGTACCACAATGAATCCTTTTTGCTCAAGCCACTTCTTCGCCCGCTGATACCTAAGAGGCGAGGTCGCTGATGCAGGACTTGAAGGTGAAAAAATACCGATCTTATCTCCCTTTTGTAATCGCCGAAGCCCCTTCATTCCATCAGATCCTTCCTACACGAGTTTTTTCTATCCTAACAAAAAAAGCCCTTTATCAAAAGGGCTTTCAGATTTTTGACAAAGGGCTATAATGATCTTTATTTTAGTCCTTTATCTTTTTTCAGCGTGATAGAAAACCTTTGCAGTCTAGGAAGGACGAGCACTGGAGCGGAGCTTAATTGAACATTCGTGAGCACCAGAGCGCAGGATTGACAACGAATGCGAGGGTTTGTCTACACGCTGAAAGCCCTTTATCAAAAGGGCTTTCTCTTTCTTCTTAATGACCAAACTGCGCTTCGTGCAGTCTGCTGTATACGCCGCCCATTTGGATTAAGTCTTGGTGGCGGCCTTGTTCTTGAATGCCTTCCTCTGTCACGACGATGATACGGTCGGCGTGTTTAATTGTCGCAAGGCGGTGGGCAATGACGAGCGTTGTCCGTCCGACAGCTAGTTCGCTCAGTGCATCCTGTATGGCTTTTTCTGTTTCTGTATCAAGTGCTGATGTGGCTTCATCTAGAATGAGAATGGACGGGTTTTTCAGGAACATCCGCGCAATCGACAGACGCTGCTTTTGACCACCTGACAGTTTGACGCCGCGCTCACCTATCACGGTATTTAACCCTTCTGGGAAACGCTGAACGAGTTCCTCTAAATGCGCACTTCTTACAGCCTCCCAAATCTCTGCATCACTGGCTTCTAGGTTGCCGTACGCAATGTTTTCACGAATGGTGCCCGAGAATAAAAAGACATCCTGCTGCACAATACCGATCTGCTGCCTTAAAGAAGACAATGTCATAGACTTTGTGCTTACACCATCAATCGTGATCTCCCCTTCATCCACATCATAAAAACGAGGCAGCAGACTGCAAATGGTCGATTTCCCCGCTCCTGAAGGCCCGACAAACGCAACCGTTTCTCCTTGTTTGATCTTTAAATCGATATCCTTTAGCACATGGCTGTGTTCATCGTAGCCAAATGTCACGTTTCGATATTCAATTTCACCTTTCAGTCCGTATACATCACGTGCTCCCTCTGTATCCTTCACATCCGGCTCTGTTTCTAGTAAATCGACATAGCTTTTAAAGCCCGCAATGCCTTTTGGATACATTTCAATGACCGTGTTGATTTTATCAATCGGTCTAAATAAAACATTTGTGATCAGAACAAACGCGATAAAGCCACCTGCCGTTAATTGACCTTGCAGGACAAACCATGTACCTGCGAGAAGGACAAACAGTGTCACAAGACGTGTGAGAATGTAACTGATCGATCCATTGACCGACATAATTTTATAAGAAAGAAGCTTCGCTTTCCGAAAACGGTTGTTGTTTTCAGCAAAACGCTTTTTCTCGAAATGTTCATTGGCAAAGGCTTGAACAAGTCGAATGCCCCCGATATTGTTTTCAACCCTTGCATGAAAGTCTCCAATGTCATTATTGAGCTGTGTAATCGCCTTCGTCATCTTCTTATTAAAATGAAGGGCGAGCCAAATGATGACAGGCATGATGAGAAAGGTTAAAATGGCCAGCTGCCAGTTAATCATCAGCATGACTGCAAAGGCACCGAGAATCGTCATAATCGCTATAAACAAATCTTCAGGACCATGATGCGCCACTTCTCCAATGTACATGAGGTCGTTTGTCATCCGTGACATGAGCTTACCTGTTTTGTTGTTGTCAAAGAATTTAAAGGATAGGCGCTGGAAGTGATCAAACAGCTTCTTCCTCATATCTGTTTCAATATTAATGCCAAGCATATGCCCCCAATACGACACAATAAATTGCATAACTGAGCTGAGGGCATAAATGACAAACAGTGCAAGTGCCGTCCAGACAATGACTGTCCAGTTCCCTGTTGGCAACAAAGTATCAATGAAGTAGTTCACGATAAGCGGGAATCCCAGTTCCATCAATCCAACGGCAACAGCGCAAAAGAAATCTAAAAAGAACAGACCTCGATAGGGCCTGTAATAGGCGAAAAAGCGTTTTAGCATATGTAAAAGAACCTCATTTCCTCTATAATTGATAACCATTTTCAATTATAGAGGAATCCTCTTCAAAATACTAGATTAGGAAATGATTTCTTCGACTGGAAAGCCTCATAGCACACCAGAAAACAACCGAGCAAATGATTCCTTTAATCGCTCTTTTAAGCCTCTTTTATAAAAATGAACAGGCCCCATTTGCTCACATTCTTTCATATCTTCTTCATAATGGGCCATCAGCTGCTCAATGGGCTTTTTCGCGGCTGTAAAGACATTGACCTCAAAGTTGAGCTGAAAGCTTCTCATATCCACATTTGCGGTACCGACAGAGGCAAGTTCTCCATCTGCGATCATCACTTTTTGATGCATGAAGCCCTTTTGATAGTGATACACTTTGATGCCCTCTTTTAGGAGCTCAGAAAAATAGGATCGTGTGGCGTATTGTGTGAGAAAGCCGTCATTGATCTCCGGAACCATCACCCGGACATCCACTCCTCTTGTCGCAGCAATTTTTAATGCTGTACGAAGGGATTCATTTGGGACAAAATAAGGTGTCGCAATCCAGACAAATTGTTTCGCATTTGAGATGAGTGCATCATATAAATCACTCATACTTTCTTTCATATCGGGTCCAGTCGGTACAACCTGAATGACATCCTCTCCCGTCACAGAGTGCGGCGTATGATACTTCGGATCATCAATTAATACTTCATCTGATACATACTCCCAGTCGAGCATAAAAACAGAGTGAAGGGTTTGAACAGCCTCACCCTTTAACATGGTATGCGTATCACGCCAAAAACCGATATTTTCATCACGTCCGACATATTCTTTTCCGACATTTAACCCGCCGACAAACCCTGTCTTCCCATCAATGATCACGATTTTGCGGTGATTTCGGAAATTGAATTTTTGATTAAAAAAACCATATTTTAAAGGCAGAAAAGGAGCGACCTTTACTCCTTCCTGCTTCAAGCGTTTAATATCTTTTCGGGAGAAGCGAATGCTGCCAGCCGCATCATAGATGAAGCGAACCTCTACCCCTTCTTTCGCTTTTTCTATCAGAATCTCCATCATCCGGTGCCCGAGGAAATCTGATTTGAACATGTAGTATTCTATATGGATGAACGATTTTGCCTTTTTTAATTCTTCAAATATACGGGGAAAAGTCTCCTCCCCATTCTTTAAAATGTCCATATCACTATTTGTGTTCACATGCATGCCTGTTGCTTTTTCTGTGTAATGAAAAAAAGTCCGCTGATTTTCGGTTAGACGCGATTCATCCGGCTTGCTCTCAAGCTCAGATATTCTGCGTAACTTTTCACGGTTGTACATTCTCTTTGATTTGAATAAATGACCTTTCACATAGAGCTGTCCTGAGAACAAATAAAACATATAGCCAATGATCGGGAAAAAGATCAGCACATACATCCATAACAACGTGTGCTGTGATGTACGGTTTTCTAGCATGAGTGAGATGATACTAAATAAAATAATGGCGATATAAACTGCCGCGTACAGCTGAATGCTCCACGCTGGCACAGGCCACCAATATACCACATATGCCCCGAATATCATAAAATATAAAAATAAAAATTCCAGTCTCCTCTTTTTCACATTCTCCGCCCTCATTCGTTTCTGTCTTTTTCTCTTCCATACCCTTTGCACAGCTTGTATGAAACGCACGGCCTATGCCTTTCTCCTAGCTTTTACAGACTTGGACCATTTGATCCGATATAATGGAGAAATATGTGATGGAAAGGAAGATTTGTTTATGCATACACCCTCTCCTTTAAAAAAGGGCGATCATATTCGTGTCATTGCTCCAAGCCGAAGTGCCAGCATTTTATCAGAAGATGGAATCTCTCAATCAAAAAAACGTTTAGAGACCTTAGGTTTCACTGTCTCTTTTGGAAAACACGCGTTTGAATGTGATCTTCATTCCTCGTTATCCATTGAACACCGCTTGTCTGATCTGCATGAGGCGTTCACAGATGATGAAGTCGACGGTATTTTGACAGCCATCGGAGGCTTCAATTGCAATGAACTCTTGCCTTACATTGATTACGACTTAATTCGTCAGCATCCTAAAGTTCTTTGCGGCTACAGTGATATCACCGCACTCGCAAGCGCCATTACCGCAAAATGTGATATGGTGACATACTCTGGACCCCATTTCTCCAGCTTCCAAATGGAGCAGGGGCAAGAGGAGCAGTCCGCTATGTTTCAGGCCTGCTTGATGAGCGGCGGTGAGCCATTTGATGTGATCCCTTCGACAAAATGGAGTGATGATGCGTGGTATCTTGATCAAGCGAACAGGCAGTTTCATCCGACGAAATGGGGAATCTATCAGGAAGGAACAGCTGAAGGCACCTTGTATGGGGGGAACCTTTGTACACTGAACTTACTGCAAGGGACATCGTTTATGCCTCAAATCAAGGATGCTATCTTATTTGTAGAGGATGATGAGTTGGTCTTCCCTGAAATGTTCGCCAGAGATCTCACCTCCCTCATGCAGCATGCAGAATCAATCAAAGGGTTGATCATCGGACGCTTTCAGAAAAAATCCGAGATGACAGAGGAACATTTGAGGTTCATTTTAGATAAACATCCAATGCTCAAACACATCCCAGTGATCTACGATGTCGATATCGGACATACGCAGCCGGTCTTCACCTTACCTATTGGCGGAAACGTGAAGCTAGCGTGTAAAGATGGAGCCGTGCAGCTGCGCATTCTATCATAAAACAGAGCCAAAAAAGCACCCAAATAAACGGTGCTTTTTTCTATGCCACGATCTTTTATAAAATTTTTTCAGAAAAAAGTGATCCAACCCTCCATCCCCTTCGTTAAGTAGATGTAAAAAGAAAAGAGAGGAGGCAAAAACATGTTTTCTGATGTACTTAGTCAATTATTCGATTCTATTTCTAACATTATTAATACGCTTGGGTAATGTTCAACACCTGCTGTCCTTAGAAGATAGCGGGTGTTTTCTTATAAAAAAGCCCCACTCCTATAGTAGAGCGGGGCTTTTTTGTATTACATCTTTTCCGGTGCAGATACGCCAATTAGTTTTAATGCATTAGCAAGCGTGATTTGTGTTGCTTTCATGAGTGAAAGACGTGCTGTTGTTTTTGTTTCGTTTTCTACATCAATAACCTTCTCGGCATTGTAGAAGCTGTGAAGGGCTGATGCAAGGTCATAAATATAGTTCGTCACGCGGTGCGGAATGCGCTTTTCAGCTGCTTCTGCTACAACTTCTGGGAAGCTGCCAATGATTTTGAGAAGATCGTATTCTTTTTCCGATTGAATGTGAGAGAAATCTGCTTTTTCAAGGCTCGGCTTGTAGCCTTTTTCTTCACCTTGACGCAGCATGCTGCAAATTCTCGCATGCGCATATTGTGCGTAGTACACAGGGTTTTCGTTAGACGTAGAAATCGCTAAGTCTAGGTCAAAGTCCATGTGTGTCGCCGCACTTCTCATCGCAAAGAAATAACGAGTGGCATCTAGGCCTACTTCTTCAATCAGGTCACGCATGGTGACAGCTTTTCCTGTACGCTTACTCATTTTCATCTTTTCACCGTTTTTGTAAAGGTGAACGAGTTGAATGATTTCTACTTCGAGCTTGCCAGCTGGATATCCAAGTGCTTGAATCGCCGCTTTCATTCGGGGGATATAGCCGTGATGGTCCGCTCCCCAAATGTTAATGAGCTGGTCAAAGCCTCTGTCTAGTTTGTCTTTATGGTATGCGATGTCTGGAAGCAGGTAAGTGAAGCTGCCGTCTTTTTTAATCAGCACACGGTCCTTGTCATCACCAAAATCAGTTGAACGCAGCCATGTTGCACCGTCTTCTTCAAAGACATAGCCTTTTTCACGAAGTGTTTCCAGCGCTGGTTCGATTTTTCCGTTTTCATATAAAGAGGTTTCTGAATACCATACATCAAATGGAACACGGAAATTCTCAAGGTCTACACGCAATTTCTCTAATTCGTATTTTAATCCGTATTCACGGAAGAACTTCATCCGCTCTTCTTCTGGCTCATGCACGAAACGGTCACCAAATTCATACGCAAGCTTTTGCCCGATGCCTTTGATGTCTTCTCCTCTGTAGCCGTCTTCAGGCATCTCTTTTTCAAGACCGAGTGCCTCAAAGTAACGTACTTCTACAGATAAAGCGAGATTATTGATTTGATTCCCTGCATCGTTGATATAGTATTCACGGCTCACATCGAACCCTGCTTTATCAAGGATGTTGCAAAGGGAATCACCTACAGCTGCTCCGCGGGCATGTCCAAGGTGAAGGTCACCTGTTGGGTTGGCTGAGACGAATTCGACTTGCACCTTTTGACCGCCGCCTGTATTCGTTTCGCCATATGCCTCTTTTGCTTCAAGGACAGCTGGGATGAGCTTTGTTAAATACTGATTGTTCATATAAAAGTTAATGAATCCTGGACCTGCGATATCCACTTTTTCAATAGAAGCTTTCCCTTTATCAAACGCTTTGACAATGTCCTCTGCGATTTGGCGAGGTGCTTTTTTCGCAATGCGGGCAAGCTGCATCGCCATGTTGGTGGAGTAATCACCGTGAGTTTTGTCTTTCGGCACTTCTAAAAGGACATCTGGTACCTGGCTTTCATCAGCAAGTCCTGCTTTGACGACTGCCGCAATGATTTCTTCTTTTAACGCATCTTTGACCTGTTCTGCGATATTCATGAACGTAAATCCTCCTTATACGAAATCGATAATGTATGTAAATGCTTTTGATCTTCCCCTGTCAGCATATCGTACGTAATGTGCAGCAGTCCCTTGTCCACATCTAGATCAATGCCATGTGTGTGTACATCAAGCTGTAGTGTACCGAAGGGCATCGTGTAATGTGTGACGGTCGTTTCTCCGATGAGAAAGCGCTGCTTCATTTGAATGGCACCTGATCTCATGACAAAAATTTCTTTTTCACTCATTTTCACAACGGTTTTTACTTGACCCATTTCATGTTCTTCATGGTAAGTGAGATACGTTTTGTCATCCTTCTCTTGATACGTTCCAGTCGTGCGGAATTCGATCGTTTCAGCCGGCTCCGTCTCTGGTTTCATCACTGACTTGACATGAATTGAAATTTGGTTTTGTGTCATTTTGCACTTCCTTTGCTAAGACCCGTTTAACTAAAATAGTATACCATATTCATGATCGCCTATCATCCCATCATTTCTCTTCTTCACTGCGATTAAACTTCGTTTTTGATCTTCCGCCATCCCTTTAGAAAAAAAGAAACAGGACACTCACTAATACCACCAATCCAGCCTTTACGCCCAAGTCTTTTCTGTTGATTAAATAAAAAAGAGCTTGTACGCCTGAACTTGCCAAAAATACCTGAAAAAAATCAAATGGCACGATTTGCGTCTGCTTACATACCACCTGCATGAATAACGCAATGGC
The DNA here is from genome assembly GCF_002998465.1 of Bacillus sp. NMCC46. Classification (NCBI taxonomy): domain Bacteria; kingdom Bacillati; phylum Bacillota; class Bacilli; order Caryophanales; family Bacillaceae; genus Bacillus; species Bacillus sp. NMCC46. Next base: position 153,362 of record NZ_PVQZ01000004.1, read on the forward strand.
CGTCAGATAGAAAAAGCCTCGATCCTGAAACAGCCCCATCATCTCTTCCTTTGCTTCCTTTTTCGAAGCAAAAACGGGCGGCTCAGCTTTGAGCTCTCGTTTCAGCGTGAGAATGCCTGCCGCTAACACACATAAAGCGAGAAGCACCATCAATATAGAAGAAAACATGAACTGCCTCCTTTTCCATGTAAAAAAAGAGCTTGTCCACATGAGATGACAAGCTCCTCTATCAAGGTGTTATTTCACAAATCCAAGCAGCATTTCGCGTAAAAGCTTGCTCGCTGTATTCGCTGTTTGGTCAGAATGATCATATACAGGTGCTACCTCAACAAGGTCTGCACCGACTACTTGGACATCAGAACCTGCAATCGCATGAATAGATGCAAGCAGCTCTTTTGATGTAATACCGCCAGCATCCACCGTGCCTGTACCAGGTGCATGAGCCGGGTCTAATACATCAATGTCGATCGTCACATAAACTGGACGCCCCTTCAGCTTTGGCAATACTTGCTTCAATGGCTCCAGCACTTCAAATTTAGAAATGTGCATGCCCGCTTCTTTTGCCCATTCAAATTCTTCCTTCATCCCAGAACGAATCCCGAAAGAGAACACATTCTCAGGTCCAATAAGTCCTGCTACTTTACGAATCGGTGTTGAATGAGACAGAGGCTCACCCTCATATTCCTCACGAAGATCCGTATGTGCGTCCATATGAATAATCGCCAAATCAGGGTATTTCTTATGCATCGCACGGAAAACCGGCCAAGACACAAGATGCTCACCGCCCATTCCTAATGGAAACTTCCCTTTTTCTAAAATACTGTCGACATACTCTTCAATTAAGTCTAAGCTTTTCTGTGCATTTCCAAAAGGAAGCGGAATGTCACCGGCATCAAAGAATGGTACCTCGTGCAGTTCACGATCTAAATAAGGGCTGTATTCCTCTAATCCAATCGAAACTTCACGAATACGGTTTGGGCCAAAACGTGAGCCCGGTCTATAACTGACGGTCCAATCCATCGGCATACCGTATAAAATGACTTTTGCATCTTCCCATGTCGGATGACTTCCAATAAACACTTTTCCTGAATAAGCCTCGTCGAATCTCAAACAAGATTCCTCCTTTTACGCTTCAAAAAATGCGCAAACTGTCATTTGCGCATTTCCACTTCGCTTGATTTATTTGATTAAGTCACTCACAAATTTCGGCAGAACGAATGCCGCTTTGTGCAATTCTTTTGTGTAATATTTAGTCTCAATATCAAAGAAACGGCTGTCTTCTACAGCAAGTGGATCATATTTTTTTGAACCGATGGTAAATGTCCAAAGACCACTTGGATACGTTGGAATATTCGCTGTGTAAAGCTTCGTGATTGGGAAAATTTCTTTCACATCACGCTGTACATTTGTAATCAGCTCAGGTGTGAACCAAGGGTTGTCCGTTTGTGCCACGAAAATACCGTCTTCTTTAAGTGCTTTTGAGATTCCTGCGTAAAATCCTTTAGAGAACAGATTCACAGCTGGACCAACTGGTTCAGTTGAGTCCACCATGATGACATCATATTCGTTGTCAGCTTCGGCAATGTGCATAAAGCCGTCTCCGACTTTGACATCCACACGAGGATCGTCTAGTTTTCCAGCAATAGAAGGAAGGAATTTCTTCGAGTATTCGATGACTTTTCCATCAATATCAACAAGTGTCGCTTTCTTCACACTTGGGTGTTTGAGGATTTCACGAATGACACCGCCGTCTCCTCCGCCTACGACAAGAACATTTTCCGGGTTTGGATGAGTGAAAAGAGGAACATGTGCCACCATTTCGTGGTATACAAACTCATCTTTCTCAGATGTCATCACCATACCGTCTAAAAACAGCATATTGCCAAACTCTTCTGTTTCCACCATTTCTAAATGCTGAAAATCTGTTTGTTCTGTGTGAAGGGTTTTGTTCACCTTCAATGTAATACCAAAATTCTTCGTTTGCTTCTCTGTATACCAAAGTTCGCTCATTGTCCATCTTCCTCTCATCCAATAATAAACAAACATCTATTGTTAGCGCCTTTATCGGCTATGACTATATCGATTGTCCAAGAAAAAAGTATAGTGGATTCATATCAAATTGTAAAGAACCGCATGAGTTCTCTTCAATTTTAATGCACGCTCTTGCAATCATTTGTTTAAAACGGTTTTCTTTGTTCCATACTGATAAAAAACCGTCAAAATGGGGGCTTTGCATGGACACAATCATGAGTAATAAAAAAATCCGCATGACCGTGAAAACGATTCGAGCCTGTTTTTTTATCGGCTTGCTCGCTTTTCTATTTGCAGGCACTGTCTTTTTGACGATTCTTTTACTTGCCAAATGGCAAGGTGCCCCTTCCGTTCAAGTTCCCCAATCCACGACCATTTATGCAGCCGATGGTTCAAAGCTTGGAGAATCCAACTTTGGAGAAAAGAGATATTGGGTGCCATTAAAGGACATGTCCCCTCATATCAGGCAGGCAGCTGTAGCTGTAGAGGATAAAACCTTTTATGAGCATCATGGTTTTGATGTGAAACGGATGGCGGGTGCTGCAGTGGCTGATATTCGTGCCATGGCTAAGGTACAAGGAGCCAGCACGATCACCCAGCAATATGCACGAAACCTGTATTTAGATCATGATAAAACGTGGAAGCGGAAGTGGAATGAAGCCTTTTACACGATCCGCTTAGAGCAAAACTATACAAAAGATGAGATTTTAGAAGGATACTTGAACACCATTTATTATGGTCACGGAGCGTATGGCGTGGAAGCGGCGTCCCGTCTGTATTTCGGGAAAAAAGCGAAGAATTTGACCCTCGCCGAATCTGCCTTACTTGCCGGTATCCCAAAGGGCCCTTCTCTCTATTCGCCTTATGTGAATGAAGAGAAAGCCGGTGCAAGAAAGAATATGATTCTGAGGCAAATGCAAGATGACGGCATGATTACGAAAAAGGCAGCCGCTGAAGCTTCGAAAGAAAAACTGTCCTATCGCCCTTTGCAGCAGAAGCAGCTGCAAGCAAAGCAAGCCCCGTATTTTTATGATGATGTGATTCGTGAGTTGAAACAAAGCTTGGGGTTAACTGAGGAACAGATTGAAACCTATGGACTTCATATCCAAACGACTTTAAATCCAGAGTTACAGAAAATCGCAGAGAAGACGTTAAAAAACACGATGTATTCGAAATCAGACATCCAAATCGGCTTTACCGCTATCCATCCCCAAACAGGTCATGTACTCGCCCTCATCGGGGGAAGAGATTATGAGAAAAGTCCATTCAATCGGGTGACACAAGCGAAAAGACAGCCCGGTTCAACAATGAAACCTCTCCTCTATTACATTGCCTTGCAGAATGGGTTTACACCAGCAACCGTCATGCGCAGTGAAGAAACGGTTTTTGAGCTCGATGATCAAGGAAGCGGTGCTGCTTATTCACCAAGCAATTATCATGGCTATTACGCCAATGACGGCATTACCATGCTTCAAGCCTTGGCGCTGTCTGATAATATTTATGCCGTGAAAACCCATCTATTTTTAGGAATGGAGCAGCTTGTACGTGCTGGCAAAACATTTGGAATCAACGAAAAACTAGATCAAGTGCCATCACTTGCCCTTGGCACGTCCCCTGTCAAACCAATTGAAATGACCAATGCTTACGCCATGCTGGTCAACGGCGGAAAACGCGTCAAACCAACCTTTATTACGAAAGTAACGGACGCAAAAGGCAACGTGCTTTATGAAGAAAAACAAAAACGAGAGCAAGTCCTAGATGAAAAAGCAGCATTTATTACCACCGATATGATGTCAGGAATGTTCAATGATCAGTTAAACGGCTATACGAGTGTCACTGGCCGCACCATTATGAAGGATCTAACGCGAACATACGGAGGAAAATCGGGAACGACAGGAGCCGACAGCTGGATGATCGGCTTCTCTCCCCAGCTCGTCGCGGGTGTGTGGACGGGCTATGATAAAGGGCGCACCATTGACTCGGTCGAAGAAACAGCCTATGCAAAAAAGATATGGGCATCCTTTATGGAATCAGCCCTCTCGAAGCAGCCAGCCTCCTCCTTCATGCCGCCAGACGGTGTAAAAGGTGTGTATATCAATCCAAAAACCGGCGATCTCGCAGGCCCAGGATGTGAATCAAAGGTATTCACCTATTTTATAGAAGGAACGGAGCCGACAGGTGTCTGCTACGGTGCTGAGGACAAAGCCTCTGAACAAGATCCGGTTCAAGATCAAAAACCAAAGAAATGGTGGGAAAAGTGGCTGAAACGTTAAAAAAGGACATGAAAAACCCCGAGATCTGCATCTCGGGATTCTCCATGTCCTAGCTTTAACACCAGTTTACTCAAAAAACAGCTGGAATTGGTAGCGATCCGCCATTCTTCACAAAAATTTCACAATTATTCAGAGACAGACAATCCTTCTTTTAATTCATCTGTGGATGCTTCCCATAGTGCTTTATTATGACTCTTCAAGAAATCAGCCAGCACCTTTTTCGATACGTCATCCATATGACTGACGACGATTTTTCGCTTCATCGATTTATCCATTAAATTCACATGCTCTGGAAGCGACTTATACCCGCGGCGGATTGAACGGTCGACGGTCATTTCACAAGCCGTCACACCCGCATAATAAGGGCCATCTTCTCTGCGGTCAATGGTTACCCATACGAGCCAATACGGCTTTCCGTTCGGTACCTCTTCTTTGCTTTTCAAGAATTTAATCCCTTTTTCCACGGCACTTCTCGCATGCATTGCACCAATATCAATGACCGCTTCCTTTTCCTCTACGTCAATGATCACTGGCGAAATGTTATCTAGGCTGAGCGCACCCGCTCCAAAGCCTCCGTGTCCGTCGGTTGCATCTGTTTTTTTAATGATATTAAAACCAATTGGTTTCTTCTTTTTACCTTCCATTCATTAAACCTCCTAAAGCAGCGGCTTCAAAATAAGTCCAAACCATTGAATGATTTGATCCCGCATTCCGATCAATGGACCAAAAATAAATTGTCCTAGCGGCGTAATCACGAATATCAGAAAAATAATGATCCCATATTGTTCGAATTGCGTCATTTTCGCCCGGATACGAGGGCTGACGACGTCCTCAATAATACGATACCCATCCAGCGGTGGAATTGGCAATAAGTTAAATAGGAACAAAATGACGTTTAAGTTAATAAAGATTCGGAAGAAATAATCGACCCCCGGCTCAAAGCGCATGAGCGTCTCCCCGCCAAATTTCTGAAGAAGCACGTACACGAAAAAGCCTAGAAACGCCAACACCAAGTTACTTAAAGGGCCAGCAATCGAGACACAGATTCCTGCTAAGCGCGGTTTTTTAAAATGATAACGATTCACCGGTACAGGTCTCGCCCATCCAAACCCGGCGACAAAGATTAAAATCGTCCCGAATATATCGAGATGCTTCAGTGGATTTAACGTGAGTCTCCCTTGGTTCTTAGCTGTCGGGTCTCCGAAACGATACGCAACATATGCATGCGCCAGCTCGTGCATCGTAAATGCAACAACAAGCGTAATAGCGACATATGGAATAAGTTCTAATGGATACACAAGAAATTGGTCCAAAGGCATGAATCCCTCTTTCTTTCTATACAATGATTTACTCCATTCAGTATACTATAAGAAGTCCCTTAAACTAAAGGGAAGCGTAGCACGAAAAGGAAAAAGGAGGTTTTCGCATTGCCGATTGTCACCGTTCAAATGCTAGAAGGAAGAACAGACGAGCAGAAAAGAGCTCTTGTGGAGAAAGTCACTGATGCTGTTGTTGAAACAACAGGCGCAGGTGCAGAAAAAGTCTCTGTCATTATTGAAGAAATGAAAAAAGAACACTATGCCGTAGCAGGAAAACGCATCAGCGACCTGTAAGCATAAAAAAGGACAAGCACATAGGTGTTTGTCCTTTTGTCTCTTATTTTATCTGTACCACGCTTTGTTACGGTTCACTTGATTTTTATGAGCCGCATCAAAGAAATCGACTGTGTAGGAATAATCATAGTTCATTAAGCAGACAATGCCGCTGCCTTGAGGGTCATGCGGTAAGCCAAAGTTATGACCGTATTCATGCGTAGCCGCTTTTGCGGTGTTCGCTGTTCCTTGATCAAGGTTAACAGCGAATGCACTTCCGCTCGGTGCACTATTGTATACATAAGCGATTCCGCCCGCATCAAAGTTTGGATTTGCTGTAAATCCAGTGACAAAATCGTATCCTCTGCCATCAAAGCTGCGCGAAAGGTTAGATAAAATTTGCTCTGCATTTGATCCTGAAGACGTCCAAGATCCTACGGCTTGTACGACAAAGTCCACATCATGATCACGGTTAAAGGTCACGTCCGCTTGCTCAATGATGCTGACAATCCGCGTCTGCCAGTCACTATATTTCGCACGATACTGCGCATCTGCTACAGCATAGACCGTTACTTTCTGACTGCCTGTACTTGCCTTTGTTGAAATAGAATCTCCTGTATTCGCCTTAAAGGTTCTAGAGCCTACCTGCTTACCAGACTCATCTAATACCTTTGTTTTCACATCTCGTTCAATTGGAGGTGCTTTCGTCAAATCTTTAAAATCGTTTGCCTTTGGCAACCCCTCACTAATATGTGTTTCGAACGGCGCATGACCATGATCATGCCCATGACCAGCACTCGCGACTGGTGCTGAAGCTGAACTTACTCCCGGTAACAAACTACCTACCAATAAAAATGACAAAAAGACTGAACGCTTTTTCATTCCTATCCCTCCTTTGATTTTCACAAGGTTATATATTCACTGAAAATTCACCATTTTCCTTCTATTCAGTCAAAAACAGGGAATTGGATACACAGAAAAAAAGTCGAAATACGTCATATTCACTAATTTTTCGGATATTTCAGCACACATTTCATCGGAAAATAGCGCTTTTGGTCTGGGTCTTACAAAACAAAAAAAGCCCTAAATGCTGGGCTTTTGCGAAACTAGTTCAATTCCTTCAATTGTTCAATATAAGCAAGAGCATCCTCAAATTCTTCGTCCGTATAGCGCTGCTTGCTTTTAATAGTGAAGACCTTTTCCTTTACCTCATCTTCTGGCAGGTCATCAAAGTATAAAATTGTGGAGACGAGCTCTAGGAAACGAGACGACTGCTCGTTCATCTGCTGCGTCAGTACTTTGAGGTCAGGCATGTCCACTTCACACTGATCGAGAAACTCTTTCCCATTGTCCGTCAGCGAATAGCGATATTGATAGTATCCGCCCTTTTTTTCCTTCATTTCGTCCAAGAATCCAAGGTTGCACAGCTCTTCAATTCTGAGTGTCAACTCCTCTGAATAGGGGCCATAAAAATGAAAATCGTATTTCTCATAAAAAGGCAAATCTAGCTTTTTTGCTATGTAAATCATCTTTTGCAGCTTCTTCCGTCCAACGATTTCCCCTGATTCAGAGAATACCTTCATCAACTTTGCATGCTCTTTCAACAAATTCCCGACATCTCCTTTTTCAGTACTTCCTTATCCCAATCCAAGCAGCTTCATGATCGCCTTCTTTTCTTCAGCTTTTTCCGACATATCTACAATTAAGTCCATCGGGAAATAAAGTTTATGATCGGTTCTTCGTTTACCGGAAATGGCGTCAACAATATCTGACTGTCTCGACAGCTCTTTAATATGACCACTTTGCGTCAAAAGGTGGATCGGCAGTCTCTCTTCTTCCTCCCCTGGTCTGTAGAAGTCGTAGGGCAAGTCAGAGGAAGAGTCGACGACTAAATAATAGTCAGGATCAATGCCTGCCTCCTTGAACAAGGCGGTCAGCTTGAAATATTTCGTCATTTCTTCATTCGGATTAAACTCTGTATATTGGAACAATCGGCGGTTCATAAAACGGCGGCACAAATCAGCCAGCACGTGATCTTCTTCGTCTTCCCACGCCTGAAAATAAAATAAGACAATGGATTCATCCAGCTTAATATAGTCCTCTGTGGTGACATTCCCCTCAAAGATCGAATAAAAATGAACAGGGGCATGTGTGAAAATATAGCCCGTTTCATGCAGCTCTTTTGCACGATGGAGAATTTTCGTTAAAATGACTTCCGCACTGCGTGTCACTGGGTGGAAATAAACTTGCCAGTACATTTGATAGCGGCTCATAATATAATCCTCGACCGCATGCATCCCGCTCTGCTTCATCACAATCTGATCTTCTCTCGGACGCATCACGCGCAAAATACGTTCCATATCAAAATGGCCGTAGCTGACGCCTGTATAGTAGGCATCACGCTGCAAATAGTCCATACGGTCGGCATCAATTTGACTTGAGATCAAACTGACCACCTGCTTGTTTTGATACGTTTTGGCAATCACTTCTGCCACATGCTTCGGGAAATCATCACTAACCCGGCGAAGCACTTCATTGACTTCGGTTTGCCCTAAAATAATATCTCTTGTAAACGATTCATGGTCTAAGTGGAAGACCTTTTCAAAGGAATGAGAAAATGGACCATGTCCGAGGTCATGAAGCAAGGCTGCACTCAGTACCAGCTCGCGTTCTCCCTCATCCCATTCCGGCCGACCTTTGAATACATCATCCACAATCCGTCTCACAATCTCGTATACACCGAGTGAATGATTGAAACGGCTGTGTTCTGCACCATGAAACGTCAAGTAAGTGGTTCCTAGCTGTTTAATTCGTCGCAGGCGCTGAAATTCTCTTGTTCCTATTAAATCCCATATTAATGCGTCCCGTACGTGAACATAACGGTGCACAGGATCTTTAAATACCTTTTCCTCAGATAATTTCCCTTTTGGATACGCCATCGTTTCGTCCCTCTTTTTTTAAGACGTGTTTCTATTATATCGGGTAACTTTCCCCGAAAACATCCTTGAATTTGCTGGTGAATGTGTTCTCAAAGATTGCACGGACGTAAAAAGCCCGACCTGACAGGGACGGACCTCTTTTTAGGTCGACTGAACACATTCAGTGACATTTATTTGACTTTTTTTTGAACCTTTTCGAGTAACTCATCTTCTGTTGGTGCGGATAATGGGCGATTGTTTACAAACGCAAAAGCCTTTTTTCGTCCTGGACCACAATAGGATTGACAGCCAATCTCAATTTTTGCATCAGGGTCAACCGATTTGAGTCGAGGCAGCAACGTCTTTAGGTTCGTCGCATCACAATCGTCACATACGCGAAACTCATTAGCCATGGTCTTACGCTTCCTTTCAATGATGAACTTCATTCTATATGAAACAGTTGGACAACCAAGAGTCATAATATACCACCCAACATTGTACATCGAAGCGGCTGGACTTGCAAGACGCATTGTAACCGCCGATACGCGCTTACATAAAAGCTAGTATTTTCCACTATCCTTTTAGCAAACTTGTATAAACTTTCTTGAACTTGGCTAATCTAATACCATCAAATCATATGGGGGTTTAAACATGTCAAAACAAAGACAAGATGCTTGGTCAGAGGAAGATGATCTCCTTTTGGCAGAAACCGTCTTACGTCACGTCAGAGAGGGCAGCACACAGCTGAATGCGTTTGAAGAAGTAGGAGACAAGCTGAACCGTACCTCAGCGGCATGCGGTTTTAGATGGAATGCTGTTGTGAGGCATCAATATGAAAAAGCGTTAGCCCTTGCCAAAAAGCAGCGAAAACAACGGATGCGCGCACTCGGCAATGGCCAGCCTGCAAAGAAACGATTACTCTATCAGCCGCAAGTAGAAGAAACGGTCACGCAAGAGGAATTCTCACAGGAGCTGGAACCAGCGCAGGAAGAAACGTTTGCACCAGCATCTGAAACAGCCGAGCAGCTTCAGTTTGTGGATCAAAGCTACAATGAAGAGTTAGCTAGTTTATCACATTTATTGTCACAAGCTTCTCATGTCGTAGAGAAAAAGCCAGAAGCCAATCCTTTTAGGCAGCAACAGGATTTAACCATCGAAGATGTCATTGATTTCTTGCGCCGCTATGAAGGTGATGGCCAGCAATCGTCTGCCTTACGCATGGAAAACAGCCGGTTAAAACGAGAAAACAACGAACTTTCACATAAAGTCACACAGCTAGAAGCGGAAGTGAAAAAGCTTGAAAAGGATCAGCTCACCATTCAAGAAGATTATGAAACACTTGTCAAAATCATGAACCGTGCAAGAAAACTAGTTTTGTTTGAAGAGGACGACACTGCCGCTCCAACCTTTAAAATGGACCGGAACGGCAACCTCGAAAAAATGGCAGAATAACAAAAAGTGCTCCCCATCTGCGGGAAGCACTTTTTTAAATGCCCAAAAATAGCATCACACTAAAAAGGACATTAATCAAAAAGACGAACATAAAAATATACCTGACTTGTCTCACCTGAAAATCACCAAATATAAAAAGATAAAGACCTGCGATGCCAAGTGTCAGTACAGGCTGAAGAAACGGCACCAAAAGCGAAATGCCGTAGCCGGCTCCCATGATGACAGGAAGCCATAGTAAATAGAGGTAACCGCCGTTTTTGGATTTCACCAGAACCCTTCCTTTCTTTTTACGAAAACACCTTTTCATTCCGCTCAATCATCCGCGTCATGTTTTTCTCAAATTCCAGTTGTTCTTCTGCGTTCAGTCCTGACGCTGTCAGCTGATCACTGAGCTTTTGAAGCTCTTCTAGTAAAAGACGCATAAGAAGCGCGCAATCAATTGGTTCTCCAGTTAATTCTGATAAAGACGCCATCGTATCTGGCTGTATATCAGGAAATACGGCCTTCACTTCTTCTCGTTTGTCTTTTAAGGCGGCGTCATAAAAACGGCGGATCAAGTCGGCACGTTCCCGCCCGCTTCCATCTGCACACAAATAAATTTGCACAGCGACTCCACCGCGTAATCTACGCTGAGAAATGCCTGCAAATTTCTTTCCATTGATGCTTAGATCATAACTGCCCGGACAATAAGAGCCGACAATCTCATAAGCTTCAATGTCCACCTCATACTTAGACAGCATCCGGCGGACCAATTCCACCATCGCATCATACCCGCGGTCAATATCAATGCCCTTCTTTTGTTCTGCAAAGATTAATGACACATTCAAGACACCTTCATCCAGCACCACAGCAAGGCCGCCTGAATTGCGTACAATGACGCGATAGCCCTCTTCCTCAAGCAGTTTCACGCCATCTTGCAGAAATGGAAGTCTTGTATCCTGAATCCCAAGCACAATCGTATTGTGATGTACCCAAGAACGCGCTGTCGCTGGTGAGAGACCCTTACCAACCGACGCACAAAGCGTATCATCCATCGCAAAGGATTGCTTCGGGTCCACATAAAGACCGAGGCTCGATTGATCTATGATTCGCCATTTCGGCTGTGTCAGTAACTCAATAGGTTCATTTTTCATGTCCTGCATATCCTCTCGTTCATAAACTGTGTTTATTATAACATGGGGGGAGAATGAGAGAGAAAAAAGCTCTATGACAAGGAACGTCACAGAGTTTTTCAACTGGATGCTTTGGTTTTCTTGTTCTTCCTTTTTGCGATGAAATAAACAGCTGCAATCAAAACGACAGGAATCCCAACCACGAGGCATGCAGCGATCAATGTGTTCCACGGCAAATCGATCATCTCCTTAATAGACTAAACTTCTATGTAACAGCCCTCACTGACCCAACTCAACAAGTCTTCAGCCACCAATTCCGCATGCTGAGGGTCTATCACACCAGCATCGACAATCCACACTGTTTTCTCCTCTTCTTCCTGCCGCATAAGAAATACTTGCCCGCCGCCATCGTCACCAATGGCTACATAGCAGCTGGCATAATGATGAACTTCCCACGTTGCATTGCGTTCCACTATGTCCTCAGTTCCGTATAGAAGCAGGTCGCCTCCAATGGAACATCCATTTGATTGTTTTAGTAAGGTCTTATAGACATAGGGGAAAATCAAATTTAGTTCAGCTTCTGCCTCTTTGATATGTATCTCACTTGCTGGCTCTTTCATGTTCAGATTTTGGATTTGAAATAGATTGATCATTTTTGAAAGCCTCCTATATTTTAAGCAGCTAATTTTTTCATGACACTTTTATACATCCGAAGGAGCAACTTTAATATGAAATAGAAAATAGCCACATCGAGTATAAAACCTAACCACAGAAATTCAAAGGCATGATGTGAGTGTAGAACTAGCCAATCAATGGGGAAACCTCGATATTCGGCATCTGAGAATGAAACTCCTCTCATCAAAGCTGTCCCAATGACAAGAAGAAAACCTGATACTTAATAGCCAGTTAAATGTTTTTTTGTTTTTGTGTTGTTTATGTTCCATATGCATTCCTTTCCCTGTTTTACTACCTACTACAAAACTTGATATTTCCTTATTCCTCTAGATATCAGACCTATTTTACCTTTTTCTAGAACAATAGACAGCAGTTCTATCTATGACAACAGTTCTTTATTTATTGCCATGCAAAATGATATTATTCGCGTAAAGTAGTTGATTAAAATAAAGTAAAAAACCTTGAAAAGCAAGTCATAGCCATTCAAGGTCAATTGATTTTCACTATTTATTCCGATTAAGTCTAATCCTCAATTAAATCTAGATAATATTCATTATTATTGAGAAACTTTTTGAAAAAATCCTCTAACGATTCAGCTATTTGAGTATCAAAATAATATACTGGATTATTAACTAATTTTAAATCTAATGAAATATAAATACCTTCGTTTACTTCAAAAAAAATAAGTTTATTTTCATCATCAAAAAGTCCATCTAAATCTGGATCAAATTCAAAAACACCTTCTCTTAATCTAATATCTGCTACTGTCCCTGGCCCCATAATTCTATTTATTGAGTTAGCACTTTGACCTTTAATAAAACCATAGCCAATTTCTAAATATAATTGTCTTAAATCATTTGGAAAACTTATGTCCATTCTTTGTTCAGCTTTTAAAATGTCATCTTCAGATACCTTATAAGTTTTATTTTCTAGTTCATTAATAAATTTAAAATTAGCCATATGCTATTTTACCTCCTTGGAAATAGTTTACCTGATGGAGCTCCCTTTCCATGTATCCCTGATTGATGTTCGTTAGGATATTTAGCCGGATGAATATTCCACCACTCATGGGCGCCACCAAAGTTGTTCTCTATGATATGATGAGCATCATACGGTTGACCAACCCTCCGAGCAACCTCTCCATTCTTATCAAGTACTTCTTCTGTATATCTTGGCCACTTTTGTTTGGTTTTTTCTTCCCACTCTGCAATTAATTTATCTTTCAAGCTCGATGTAAATTTGCTTCTATGCTTAGCAGTCTCTTTTGGTGTCAATTTTTCATAGTTTTTGTTTCTTAAGGCTTCTTTAATAAGATGAATTTGATCTTTATTAACCTTACGTCCAGTTTTAGCCTCTATATCCCTAAGATAAGCTTTTGCTAAATCCTTATTAAGTTCACCCGCACCTTTAGCAGTCTTCTCAACCCTCTTTACCACATTCTTCCCTTGATCAATCTTAAAGACATATTTCCCGCCTTTAATGATTTTCATAAATGGGATGATAGAGGCTGCGGATAGGGCTTGATCTGTGCTACTAATATTTTCGCTAGTTTCTGGGTCTTTACCAATAACCGCTCGGTATCCGTCATAGATGCCGCTGTATTCTAAAATGATGTTTTCGGCGGTTGAGACGACTTCACCGTCTAGTATGCGTTTGGCATTTCCGTGGCTGCGGCTTTCTGGGATGTTGTCGACTTCTTCTATTCTTACTTCGTCGTTTGCGATATACGTTCGAATGATTTGTTTATTGGCATAAACGGTGTATCTCCCGCCTATAAAATCAATGTCCGACGGATCTGTGATTACTTCATCAGCGATGTCGAATTCTTTTAGCTTTTTGATGCCTTTTACGTTATATAGTTTACCATTTACAACCCTGATGTCTCTAAGAATCTTACTTTTCCCGCTCACAACTTCTTTTTGTAATGTCGTAAGCCATGGATCGTTTGCTTTGACTTGCTTGTTGACGTTTCGGAGGGTGTCTCTATGAACCACCGTCCTCACATTTGCCTGTTCTTTCTCACCCAATTTCTTCAGCATGATCATCATCGGATTGTCTTTCGGGTTGTCTATTTTGTCATTCAATCCACTGATCGTGCTTCTTACTTTTTCTTCTTTTGTGTCTTTGAAAATAGATCCCTTTTGATAGCTGGTGATCTCGATTTTTGGGCCGGTGAACATGGTGCTTAAGGTGTTTATGTATTGTTTCATTGTTTGCAATGCACTTGTTGTTTCATTCATAGCACTTGTTTGTTCTCTGTCAAAGGCATGGAGCAGTCCAATGGTTCTGGATGTCTCAAGCCACGCTTTTTGAGAGCTCTGTTGAAACGCAGACTCGTCTACATGAGGCAAGTGAACGATATGACTGACCCTGCCGATCGCCTGGCTTACATCTGATACGATGTCAGAAATCGCTCGCTCCGCTTTTTTTAAACCTGAATCAAGTTCGTGTTCAATAAATGTTTGTGAAATAAAACCGTGTTGATTTGATTCAAGGGCATGAAGTGCCTGCTTTGTTTTTTTGAGCGCAGAACTGTATTCCTCAATGACAACCTGAAAGAATTGCAAGAAAGGAATATGGCATTCTGTATAAAATGCTCGAATGGCTTGCCCTGCCTCTCCCTTTAGTGCATCATCAAGTGAGATGATGTGGTCGATTTGTTTTTCTAGTGAGCTGATGTTTTGTGATTGCTGCTTTAACGAATTCAGTGTTTGGTCAATTCCATTGATTAGCGCAAAGGCGTCAAGGGTTTTCATTCCGTTCTCCTTTATTTTCTTTTATGACTAGAAGCAAGCGATTTGTCCGTTTCAATCATGGTGCTAACGGCTTGTTCTGTTTGTACAAGCTGTTTCTGAAGTATCTCTATATAGGATGTACTTAGTTCATTCAATTGCTGGTTGATCTTTTCTATCTGTTCTGTGGTGGAGAGCTCATTTTTCCCTTTGATAGTTTTTGGAAGTGTTGAATGGACATGAGCGCCTGCTTGTTTTACATTTTTTAATGCTTTTTTCGCCTCACTGGCATCTATTTTAATTTCTTTGCTCATTTTATTTTCCTCGTTTTTCTTCCAGTTGTTTTTGCTTCTCTTTTTCTATCTTTCTTTCAACTGTATGAATATCACGTTCTAATGAATGGATATCTGCTGTCAAGTCATTGATTTTTTCATCAATTCGATTCAATAGATTGGTGAGCTGTGCATCCTTTATCTCTTGACTAACCGATTTCATCTCTTCCCTAAGGCTATCAAACGTATCTGCCAAGTGGCCAAACCATGTATGTGAAGTAAGGTCTGGACGCGTGATGTTCTTGCTCGCATCTGACAAGGCCATTTTTGCCTCTTTCACTTCTTTTCGACATATGCTCAGTTCTATGATTTGTTCTTTTTTTATGGATATGTCTGCCTTTAACGAATACAAGGTTGTTGTATAACCGATGATAGCTCCAGACACCGTCAAACACCTCTATTCCTCAAATAGTCCTCCGTTATGTTACCATTTCCTAGCACAAGAGGCATATGATTGAAAACGAATTCACTAAAAAATGAATCATAGGTATTGGGTTTTTATACCTATTTCACACGCGAAAAAAAAGCTAGCTTCGTGTGAAAACGAAACTAGCTTTTTTGATCGTTACTATTATCGTGCTTGAGCTGCTGTGATAAGCGCAAGGTTGTAAACGTCTTCGGCATTACAGCCTCTTGAAAGATCGTTTACTGGCTGGTTTAAGCCTTGTAAGATTGGACCTACAGCTTCAAAGTTACCTAAGCGCTGTGCAATTTTGTAGCCGATGTTTCCAGCTTCGAGGCTAGGGAAAACAAATACGCTCGCATCACCTTTGATGACGGAATCTGGCGCTTTTTTCGCTGCTACTGAAGGAACGAAAGCTGCATCGAATTGGAATTCTCCATCAAGTACAAGCTCAGGTGCCTTTTCTTTTGCAATACGAACTGCTTCAGATACTTTTTCTGTTTCGTCTGATTTTGCTGAGCCTTTTGTAGAGAAGCTAAGCATTGCCACACGTGGTTCGATGTCAAACATTTTGGCTGTGTTTGCACTTTCGATCGCAATTTCAGCTAGATCTTGGCTGTCTGGTGCAATGTTGATCGCACAATCAGCAAACACATATTGCTCTTCGCCGCGAGCCATGATGAAGACGCCAGATGTTTTCTTTACGCCTTCTTTTGTTTTAATGATTTGAAGTGCTGGGCGCACTGTGTCAGCAGTTGAGTGTGCTGCACCGCTCACAAGTCCGTCTGCAAGACCTTTGTACACAAGCATTGTACCGAAGTAGTTTTCATCTAGTAATGCTTTTCTTGCCTGCTCTTCTGTTGCTTTGCCTTTACGTCTTTCTACGAAAGCTTGTACAAGCTCTTCAAAACCTTCATATGTATGAGGATCATACACGTCAACACCATCAAGTGTAAGACCTAATTCTTTTGCTTTTGCTTCAACTTCTTGTTTTTTACCTACAACAATTGGCTGCAATACTTTGCCATCTGCTAGTTTTTGAACGGCTGTTAGAATGCGTTCGTCCATTCCCTCAGGAAAAACTATCTTTACTCCTTTACCTGCAACCTTTTCCTGAACTGTTGAAAAAATATCTGCCACTTATATACCCTCCTTGATTTTACAAAAAAAGCGTTCTCTTTTAAGCATACTCTTCTTCTACATAAATTCAAACTACCAACTTACATTATAGCGCTTACAAATTAAATTCTTATTTTTCAAACTAATTTAATCAATTTCCATAATAGCTGTTTTCGTCGTTCAAGTTTTGATCACATCTTCATTTGGACAAACTATGTTATAGTTGGAACAGATGGAAAACTGTAAATAGGAGTGAAATAAATGAGCGAACAACATACAACCAATGAAGCAGCTCAAACACTAGACGGCTGGTATGCACTGCATGATTTTAGAACCTTTGACTGGACAGCTTGGAAGCTGCTGACAAGTGATGAGCGCCAAGCGATTCTTCATGAGTTCACAGGTCTATTAGAAAAATGGAAAACAGCTGAGCACGATATGGCTGGAAGCCAAACAATCTATAGTATTGTCGGCCAAAAAGCAGATATTATGCTCATGATTTTGCGTCCAACCATGGAAGAACTGGGTGAAATTGAACTTGAATTCAATAAAACACGACTAGCAGAGTTTACAATCCCAGCTTATTCGTACGTTTCAGTTGTGGAACTCAGCAACTACTTAGCTGGAGGCGGAGATGGCGGAGATCCTTACGAGAACCCGCATGTACGTGCGCGTCTATACCCAGAGCTCCCTTCTTCTCAATACGTGTGCTTCTATCCAATGGATAAAAGACGTTCTGGCAATGACAACTGGTACATGCTCTCCATGGATGAGCGTAAATCACTCATGAGAAGCCACGGCTTAATTGGCCGCAGTTATGCTGGGAAAGTAAAGCAGATCATTACAGGCTCCGTCGGTTTTGATGATTATGAGTGGGGCGTCACTCTTTTCGCTGACGATGTGCTTCAATTTAAAAAATTGGTTTATGAAATGCGCTTTGATGAAGTCAGTGCACGCTACGGCGAATTTGGTTCCTTCTTTGTCGGAAACCGATTAGCAAACGAGCAGCTGGCGTCTTATTTTCATGTATGATAAACTCTTAAGGCTTCGGATCTTTCCGAAGCCTTTTTATGTATTTTTTTTTAGAAAGGTGATCACATCATGAAAAACTTCCCCATCGCTATTTTTGCTTTAACGCTCGGTGCGTTTTCGATTGGCATGACTGAATTTGTCATTATGGGACTTTTGCCAAACGTCGCAAATGATCTCCATGTATCTATTTCTGCTTCAGGTCAGCTGATTACCGGATACGCACTTGGTGTCGCAGTTGGCGGCCACATGGGTTAATCCCCCCTTCTCGTAAAGATGGGGTTTTCATTTGAATAGCAACAGACATTGATACTCATGAAGTCAGAAAGAAAATTCACAGGATTGGCTTTGTATGTGAGCATTTGGGATACGTTGTGCAACCATAAAACGAACGGCCAGAATGTCTATTTTTTTTACGGACCATTTGAGCTCCACAAACACACTTGATCGGCTTTGCCTTTACTTTCTGTTTGAATTCACCAGCTGTCATGCTTACTGATAAATTGAGTGCTGTCATTAGTTCAATGAGTTTGTATCTATCCAAAAGCTTAACATCATTGCTTTCAGCCAGTTCTCGCGCATCTTTTGTATAAAAGTTGTTCGTGATCACCCAGGACTCTTCAGCCTTATAGTGATTTTTGGCGGCCACTATTTCTTGAATCGCTTTTATACCGACCTTAGCTTTTTGACGCTTTGCTTGCACTACGATCTTTGTGCCTGATTTTTTTATGATGAGATCAGCCCCAAAATCCTTCCTTTCAGGTGTCACCTGAACCTTATAATCATTAGCCCTAAACATATATGCGAGGTATTGCTCAAACTGAAAACCATCCATATAGTCAATATCCTTAATGCTAGACTTTACGAATTTGCTCTTGTTTTTGTTTTTTGAAAGAAAGCTTGCAACAAGATAACAAACACCTATCATTACGATTACGGCAAATACAATAAACAAGACATTCCAGGTGTTAGGTAGTTTCAATAAGATATTTGTCCTCACCAAAATTGACTCCTCCTATTGTAAAGAAAGAAAAAACCTCCTAAATAGGAGGCTATCTTTGCTAAGCAAATTCCACTCTTTTATTTTCAAAGCTATAGACCATCGATTGGCTCCAAGCTTTACCCTTGCTTGACTTTAGTTTCATTGAGTAATTTGGCCGTTTCCTTTGGCGTGACTTTTTTATCCCCCAATTTCTCCAAGTTGTTTTTAAACAAAAACTATAAGCCTTAGAATTTTCAAGAATAAGTTTTCCGCACTGTTTACAAGTTGCTATTACTTCTCGTTCAACATTTATTGTCTTAATGTTGTTCTTAATGTCAGAACAAGTTTTATTGATAAAAGGCCTCAATTCCATGTAAAAGTCTTCTTTCGTCATTTTGCATGCTTCAACTTCCGACAGCAATGACTCTAGATATGCTGTTGCATGCACATTAGTAAGAAGATAATCATCCGGCATCATTTGAATTAATGTTCTACCCAGCTACGTTGAAATTAACTTGTTATCTTTACGTTCAATGTAACCACGTTTGATTAGTAGCTCAATGATAGAATCGCGCGTTGCCACCGTACCGATTCCTTCAGCACGTTTCAATGTTTTCTTCTCTTCATCATCTAATAGCCCCTTTATATACAATTTTTGGTGCAGCTGCATACGCAGTATTTTTCTTGAAAAGATTGAATAAAAATGACAGTTCAAATGCTTTACTTTCAATCTGTTCTTCAAAAACTAATTCTTGATTTTTTCACCATGATTAATCAATTTTTCAAACGAAGCCTTCTCCCTTTTTCCATTGACTAACATGTACAATACTTTCCCATCCATTTCTAAATAGCCCTCATTATTAACCCCAAATGTTTCTATCCCCTTGGCTGTATAATTAGTGGTTGGATTATCATTTGTGGTAAGCATTAAAGAAGCAATAACAATTAAACTTAAAACAATCAATAAACGCCTTAATAATAATTTCATATACGTATCCTCACCCTTTTTAATAAAAAAAGAGTATTCCTTTTTAAGAAATACTCTTTTTTCTTGCTATTTATTTAGTTCATCCCATGTCACGTCAAGTTCACCTTCACCGTAAGTGTACTCGTTATACGTTTTCCCAGATTCACCGTTACCACCATTATTTTTAATATTGCCACCACCAGTTCTTTTACCGTTAGAGGTAGAATTATTAGGCGATTTTTTTTGGAGTCTCTTTTTTTACATAAGACTTCTTTGGGGTAGTTGAACCAGAACTAATATTGTTATTTTTCTTGTTGGAATAGTTTGGTTTAAGTGATCTAGAAACATTGGAATTATTATTAGATTTATTTGAACTGTATCCATTTTGGACTTTCTTATTGCTGCTAGGAGTTTGTTCTTCGGTTTTACTAGTAACGCCTTGATTTACTTTTCTCATTGCTAGTCACAATGTTTTTCTGTTCAACTTTAGTTTTTGTTTTGACATAATTTTTTTCAAGTTTCACTAGTTTCTTTTGCATTTCTTTCTTTAATTCTGGATTTTTAATTTTGCTGATCTCCTTTTTAGCAAGATCAATATCCTTTTGAGATTTCACTCCAGCTTTTAATGCTTTATTTGATTTTCCGAGAACTTTTTGCTGTTCTGATAGGCTCTTTAAGAATTTAGTTTCTTTCTTTACAAAATTCTTATCATTGATAGCTGCAAGTGCTTTTTCCAAGGAACTAATTTGTTTCTTTGTTTCACTTGATTTAAGAACACCCTTTTTGCTTGATACTTTATTTAATTCTTTTGAGAAATTAATTTTTTCTCTGCTTGCTCTATATCAGCAAGTAAAGATTTTTTTGCCGTTTTGTCGCTGACTAACTCTGTTTTCCCTTTATCAGCCAATAAATTCTTTTCATTCAAATTTTTGTTTAGTTACGTACAGCAGCAATAGCTTCATTAAAATGATTAGATTCTTTTGCTTCAGCTTGTTTATTGTATATATAAACTCCACCGAAACCGGTTACAGCAATAGTCGCTACTGCAATGCCAGCAATAATTTTCTTTTTCATTGTAAAATCCCCTTTTATAGTATCGTCATTTTTTTCTAAGAATGAATGCCGTAATAAAAGACTCTAGATGCTACAATTAAATATGGAAACCAACTTAAAATACATGATATGGTACAAGAAATGTAACTTCCATATTTATTCGTATTATCTCTTTTTATAATGTTGGTTTTTGGCATGTACCAACAACCTTGGATTTCCTATCATAAATAGAAAACCTCAGTCACGAATTGTATCACAAGTGGATTTTAAGCTTCTCCCCACTAACTAGATTAGTCGTATAGTTAACTTGGTTGGTGATCTTCGACCAAGCACCACGCATAATTTTTTTTTCAAGGAACATTTTAATAATCATTACAGTTTAACTTGCTCTATAACTAACTGATCTTGACCTGCCAACCTTAACCAGTTCACTATTTCTATTCTTGCGTTTAGCAAGAACTTTGCCTTCAATTGTTCTTACTGTTCTTATATCATAATAAATTTCATGAAATCTTAAGATTTGATTATTATGGACATTTTGAACAAATAAACTTGATTTTAGAACATAAATCTCTTTATTAAAGGTCTTAATCGTCACTGTATTAGCAAGATTAACAAATTCAAATCTTACCATTTTTTCTTCTGACATTTTTTGCGCCTGTCTCATATTTGATGTTGCACCACCGTTTATAAATTTTCTGTTAAATCCTCTGTCTTTATTCCTAATGTTTGCGTAATTTTCATCATCACAGCAAGAGAGGATTTATTATAGTCTCCATTCTCAATCTTAGAGATGGTTGCTTGCGAAACCCCGGATACTGCTGCCAACTGAAACTGGGTCCACCCTTTTTCTTTTCTCTTTTCTTTAACGATGTTCTTTATTGTTTTCACCTCCTTAAAGTTGAAATTAAAATATCTTACCTTTTTCTGCTATCATTAAATAAAAACAAGCATTGGTGTGTGTGGATCTTATGAACGAATTACGAAATGAAATAGGAAGAAATATTCTCAAACGCAGGCAAGCGTTAAAGATATCATCTACTGAACTCTCTAGCCTTTCAGGAGTCTCCCAATCCTCTATAAGTAAAATTGAAAGGGGGACTTCCTCACCAAACATCGAGACACTGATTAAAATTGGCAAAGCTTTAAATATTCCATTGTATGGAGTTCTGCCTAAATCTCTCTTCCCTGAAGTTGATGATAGTGCCCAGAAAAATGGAAGCTTATTCATGTACTTAATCAAATGTCAGGTGGCGAAATAGAGTTTATCCAATCAATTTTTTCAACTAATGTTCTTTCACTTATGAATAATATTGCCCCCCTCATACAATCCTTCAACGAATTAAGTGATAAGGAACGTGACTTATTGAGGGGATTTTTAAATTCGATTACGAATATTACTTTACAAGATGATAAAACAAAAAGGGAGGGTTAATTTTATACCCCCCCTTTTATTTAAGTTTCTTCTTTATCGTCTTCAACTGTTTTTTTATTGTTTCGACCGATTTAAACAAATGTTCTGCGATCTGCCCTCTTGTTAACCCTTTTTCTTTTAATTTATAAACCTCTCTTTCGGCCGGAGTTAATATGCTAGCTTTTCTCTCTATACGCAGTTCATTAATTAACAGGCTTGAAACATCAGCATTTAATGTAACCTTATCTATAAAAGCTTCTCTAATAAATTTTGGGATATCTTTGTACGATGACTTGTTAATGTAATTCATGGCCCCTTGATCAAATGATTCTAGAATGATTGCAGGCTCTTCCCAGGAAGTAAGCATGATGATCTTCTGGAAACCTCTTTCAACCAACTCTTTTGATAAATCTAAACCGCCTAATTCCTCATCTTCAGATAAAGTTAAATCCATAAGTATAATATCAACTTCATGATTCTCCAGCTGCAAGGCTTCACTTTTTGTGAGAGCTTTTTTTACAACAACCATATCTTTTTCTTTCGAAATTAAGTCGCTAATACCCTTCATCCACACTGGATCATCCTCAACAATCATTACCTTGATCCTATTATCCATAGCTTTCACCAACAATTTCTTTTTTCGAACTTGAACTTGATTTTAAGTTGATAACTCTGTTTCTAGGAATAGTTAAGGTTATAGTTGTTCCCTCTCCTAGTTGGCTATTTACTTTTATGCTGCCGTTGTGTTTTGTCATGACGTTATAACAATATGTTAAGCCAAGACCAAAATTTCCAACCTTCTTTTTTGTAGAGAAAAACGGGTCTAACATTTTGGCCTGCATTTCTTTATTAACACCCTTTCCATTATCAGCGACATCAATATGTAATTTACGACGCACCTGGTAGACTCTGATCTTTATCTGCTTATTATCCTCCATTGCTTCCATCGCGTTTTTCATTAAATTTAATAACGTTTCTTGCAAGTGAATAGGATCTGCATAGATATTCGCATCCACTTCAAATAATTTCTTTAATTGTACAGTGCTGATCTGTGGCTGAAGTAGTTCAACACTTGAATTAACAAGATCTATAATATTAAATTCTGTTTCCTTTAATTCCATAATATCAAGTTTACTTTGAATACGGCTCGACAACTCAAACAAGTGATTGGCTGATTTAAGAATCATATCAACTGATTCCTGATTTTCCCCAAATTTTGACTCTTTGAGGTCATTTGCAAGAAGATCTATTTTTGCTACTTCATTTTTTATTGAATGATTTAATAAGGCAGTACCAGATGTTACTGCCTTCATAGTTAAGTCCCTTCTTTGTTTTTCAAACTTTATTTGTACTCCCAGGAAGCCATATTTAATTATAAAATAAACAAATAGTACAAAAGCAATAGCTATTACCCAAGGGTTTAGCATCCATACACCGAATATTCCAAAGGCTTCTAAAATTATATTGGTGAATACCGCGAATAAGAGTGTTGGTACAACAACTAGACAAGTATAAATTTTTTGTCTTTTGCTTGTTATACTCTTTTCTGTATATGCTGCATAAACCATCAATCCTAAAGAAATAAAGACGTATGGTACGACCCATAATGAAAGAACTACATGATGTGTTTGCCATAGAGGGAATTCCGTAAAGTAAATTTGCATAATGATTACGGGTATGAACAAAATTATTTTCCAAATGAAACTTTGCTTTTTACTTGTGATTATTTCTGAAAACACAAGGCCGAAAATCATGATTGCATATGCTGTTCCATAGTGTCCAATCGATGATGTAATGTAGTGGATCAGCTGTAGCTGGCTAGATGAACCATCCAAGTAATAAGATAAAATTACACTTAAACCACCAAATCCCCCAAAAAAACCAATAAAACTGCCCCATCTTGTTTTTTCATTTTCAGGATAAGTAAGAAACAAAACTAAACTCATGGCCCACAACAATGCAGTTAGAATGAACATCATTTTATTTCTTTAGCCTACTTTCAATAAATTGAATTGTGTCAGCTGCTATTCTATTTCTAGATAGAACAATTCCAGCATGCCCACAACTGTATACGTGCCTTTTAGGTTGATTCCAGCTATTCCACAGAGTATCAGCATCGTTTATGTCGATATACATGTCATATTTTCCTGATATTAAGAGTACATTTTCTTTGTCTACGAGAAGTTTTGCTTTACTAGGGTTCATAATATCCCAAGCTTTGTCGAGTTCTTCATACGTTGTTCCATGTTCCTCCAGATCTCTTCGTATATACTTCCCAGGAAGAGTGTTCCAGATGGAATGCGCAATATTATTCGCATAAAAAGCTGATACAACAATATTCACGTCTTTCTCGACTGTTGCTAATAAGTTTGTTAGCCACCCTCCTAAACTAATGCCAATTACTATTATTTCTCCACCTTCGTTTTCCTTGATCCATTTAATCAGCCCTCTAAGTTCAACAATAGCTTGCTGGGAGGATTGCACTGTTCGACTTATATTGGCGCTAATCATGTGTTCACCAGAATATGTTGAATTTTGTGGTTCCCTATCGAAATGATAAGGCAGCGTGTAGTAATACATATTCCAATCATAATTTTTAACGATTTTATCGTGATAAATCTTCTTAATTCTGTCGTATGAATCCATGCGCCATCCATGTACGAAGATTACATTGGGCTTGTGCTTAGACTCTTTACGCAAAAACACTTCCCCAGAAACCTTGTCATTCTTATCTACATCAGATCTGATGCTTGAATTAAAAGAAAATATCCCACTTTTTAAGTTTGTTGTATGGTTATCGATGTGAAATTCTAAATCAATTGGCTGAGCACTAAAAAAATGATCCCTATTACCTACGTCAAAAGGTAAATTATTATAGTGACTTTCTTTGCTTCTTGTTCTGTGCATATCCATTAATGCTGCGTAATCTATTACTTTTAAAAGCTTCAAAAGAATTAAACTCCTTTAATCTCAAATTATTACTTTACGAATATTTTAGCATAAAAAGGTTATTTTTTTGTAAACAAATTAAATAAATAAATTGATGAATGAAAGCTAATTAGTAACCCAATGATGTGTAATAAACAAGATATATTAAAGAAACAATTAATATAAAGATAAACAATAAAAATAAAAAGACAAAAAATATAAGGGAAATCATAAAAAACCTTATCGATGCATATATATCAATAGGTTGAGAGATTTTAAAGATTAATATAAATCCACAATCAACAAACTCACATCAGCAATAATACCTTATTAACAATTCACATTTTTATAAATACATTTAGTCTGTTTAAGATATCTTGTAATACAGAATTTTATTTTCTATATATGCCCTCAGCCATTCTGCCTTTAATATCGGAAATGCCGGCGGTGCAGCGCTTGACAGTCTTGCAGATTGTACCGTTATTTGCTGCAGCTGTAACCTTCATTGGGCTCATCATCACGATCATGAGCTATCAGTCAGATAGACGAACAAAAAGGACCTGAGTTAGGTCCTTTTAGCGTGCAGACAAATCCTCGCATTCGTTGTCAGGTCCTTTTTTATTTCATCACGGTCATTTCTGGCTCTTCTATTTGTTTCACACGTTCCTGAACTGGATGGGAAAAGGAGTGCTCGGATAAGACGATATGAGATACGGTTTTTGTAAACCCAGACACTGCCTGAATAAAGGCTTCAATTTCTTCAAGAGAAGCGACTGACAGCTTAATGAAAAAGCATGACTGTCCTGCCACTCGATAAGCAAAAAAAGCGCGTGGGTGCTGATTCATAAAAGCCACAAAACGTTGATACTCCCCGTTTAGCACTGTGACTTCCAGCAGGCAGTCAATCATAAGCCCTAATTTTTTATAATTGACCTGAACCGAATACCCTTCGATAATCCCTGCATCCTCTAATTTACGCACTCTTTCTGCTACCGCAGGTGCGGATAAATTGACTCGTTTGGACAATTCCCTCATAGACAAGCGGGCATCTTCTTTCAATTCATTTAAAATATGCACATCAACATCGGTGATTTTCATTCGTACCTCTCCTATCCGAAAGTCGTTCCATTTGAAAAGTATTTTATGATAATACTTATGATTCGAAATGTAAAATAAAACTAAATAATGGTAGAATTTATTTTAACGGAATTGAATGAAAAAGCAAGTATGGAGGGATCACCTGATGAAAGAATCTTTAGACAGCAAGGCTTCTAAAACGTTTCCCATCACACTTGCCATCGCGCTCACACTTGGCGTCTTTGCGGCGGGATCGGAAGAACTGGTGATTTCACCACTGCTGCCTGATTTATCAAACTCCTTTCAGCACTCTCTTGATATTCTCGCCCTTTCCATCAGCATTTATGGGTTAGCTGTGCTGGTTGGAGCCCCGCTGCTCGTTCCTTTAGGGGACCGGTATTCAAGGGAACTGTGTTTGATCATCGGGCTTTCTTTCTTTTTGATTGGAACCGTGATGTGTGCGGCTGCCCCGAATTTGGCAGTGTTTTTTGCTGGCCGTGCCATTTCTGGGCTGGCGACCGGTGTATTTGTGCCAACAGCCTATGCTCTTGTAGGCGACCGGGTTCCTTACGAATATCGAGGCAAGGTGATGGGACTCATTGTGTCGAGCTGGTCTCTTTCTCTTGTCCTTGGTGTACCAATTGGCGCCTTTATCGGTCAGAGTTTGAACTGGCGCTGGACATTTTGGATCTTCGCCATCATGAGTCTCGTTGTCCTGCTGCTCGTCATCCTTGAATCACGCAAACAAACCGCCACAGCGAATACAGGAACACCTCAAGCTAGGGAGAAAACTGGCTCTTTATGGGGAGCTTTGAAAATTGATCGTGTCCCCGCCTATTTGACCGTGACATTTTGTAATATGCTTGGATTTTATGGCATGTACTCGTTCTTAGGAGCTTATCTGCAAAGTTTGTTTTCTGGAGGACAATCGACGGCAGGACTTCTGATCATGGCTTACGGCGTCGGTTTTTCCATGAGTGTATTTACAGGAAAATTAGCTGACTGGTTTGGCAAAACTCGTTCTCTTTTCTTAGTGCTGGGCGGCATTACGCTCGTTCTCGCCTTACTTCCTTATGCTCCTTTCTCATGGACATTGCTGATTTTTGCCCTATTTATTTGGGGTGCCATGCAAAGTTTATCCGTCACGCTTTTGAGCACTGTTCTAAGTGACTGCTCCCAAACCCACCGAGGCAAAGTGATGGCTTTTTACAGTCTTGCGTCCAACCTTGCCGTTATGCTTGGTTCCGCTCTTATGGGACCTGTCTATGTCCATTTCGGCTATCATACGGTAGGGCTTGTATGTGCACTCATTACGCTTGTTGGTTTTCTCATTAGCTTCGCCAGCTATAAACGTGAACGAACCTTACAGCAGAAACATAAAAACACATTTGAAACGTAAGCTCAATTCACTGCACATCTAGGTATGTGCAGTTTTTTAGATCAATTTTTAATATCATCATAAAATACATTTTTTATAAATTTTGTTGACAATTGCCAATTTTATTTTTTATAATCTAGTAAAAATTTGAAAAAGATTGGATGGTAAACATGATCTTAAAGAATGATGTTTTTCATTTCAAAGAAGAGCCCATCGTTTCACCTAAGATGTTTACAGTCAATACACTAGGCCCTGAGGGGACAAGCAGTGAATATGCAGCAAAACATTTCATCTCTCATTCCACCACTACACTCGGCACTCATACGAAACTATCCCTTTACGACACGTTCGAAACTTGCATTGAACATACTCTCTCTAACGCACTCCAATACACTCTCGTTCCACACGCATACGAAGGAATCAAACACTTCTACATGAGACCTGACCTGCAGCTTTTACAAATTTTCAGATGTGACACACCCATGTATGGTTTGGCTGTCAGACCAGATTTCCCATTTCAAGAACAAATGCTCCACCATTTAAAAATTGTCTCTCACCCTGCACCTGTCAATTTGATTCAATATTTCATTCACCAAAATGCTGAATTTGAGCTGGTCAATTCTACAAGTACTGCCGCACAAAAAGTAAGAGACGGCGAATTTGATTTCGCTTTAACTAATGAGGTAGCCAGAGCCACATACGGCCTCACCTTCATTCGAACGTTTAAAAGCATCCCAATGAGCTGGTCCATATTCGGAAAAGGAGAGATATAATATGCAAACTGAACAAAAGACGCAAGAACGATATTTTCCTCAAGCCAAAAAAGTAGAATGGGAGAATGGTGTCACACAATATTCCACGGTCAGAGGTGATACGGAAGTGTTAATTTCATACGTCCCTCCTCACACGATCATAGAACCTCACGAGCATCCCGAAGCACAAATCGGCATCGTATTAAAAGGCGAGCTTCAAATGACGGTCGGCCCATCGACCCAATTGCTCACCCCTTTAGAATCAGCCTATATCGCACCACCTTTTGTCCCTCACGGCGCATCTAACCTGACAGATGAGGAAGCGATCGCCATTGATATTAAGAGATTAAAAGATGGTGAGGAATATACGGCCCCTCCTACTTATTTCTTAGATATTTTCAAAACACGGGATTTACTCCCTGGCATGGAAGTCACCTTTTTTGTTGAGGATTGGATGGAGCTCATGATTGCCAACATTCCTGGAAATGGCGGTGAAATGCCTTTTCATAAACACCGCAATGAACAAATCGGCATTTGCATCAGCGGAGGTTATGATATGACCATTGAAGGCTTTACAGAGAAAATGGAATTTGGCACCACTTATTTCTGTGATCCAAAGGAAGATCATGGTGCGATAAATCCAAAGCCGGAAGCATCAAAGTCTATTAATCTCTTCTTCCCTCCCCGCTATAATCGGTTGAAGCCAAAAGCGTCTAAGGTGAAGAAATGAACCTCGACGGAAAAGTCGTCCTGATTACAGGAGGTGCATCAGGGATTGGGCTTGCCGCAGTCAAGCTTTTCCTTGAGCATGGAGCAAAAGTAGCAGTGGCTGATATCAATGAACAGAGCGGCAAACAACTCGTCGAATCATTGCCGCACGAGCATCTTGCGTTTTTCAAAACAGATATTACGAATGAGTCTGACTGTCAAAAAACCGTTCAGTTCGTGCTGAACCGTTTTGGAACAATTGATGTTTTGATTAACAATGCAGGCATCGAAATTGTCTCCCCCGTTCACGAGATGACGCTGGAGGATTGGAACCACATTGTACAGGTCAACCTGACGGGTGTATTTCTTATGAGTAAGCATGCATTGCCGCATATGCTTGAAAAGAAAAGCGGAAGTATTATCAATACAGGATCTGTCGGGGGTCTTGTCGGCTGGCCTGACATCCCTGCCTATAACGCAACAAAGGGCGGTGTCATCCAGCTAACCAAATCCATGGCGGTCGACTATGCCGCCCATCAAATCAGGGTGAACTGTATCGCCCCGGGCATTATTGATACGCCATTAAATGAAAAATCATTTTTAGACAATCATTCAGAAAGTCTTGAGGTTGTCAAAAAAGAAAAAGCAAAGGTGAACCCATTACTTCGTCTCGGAAAACCCGAAGAAATTGCGGGCGTCATGCTGTTTCTCGCCTCTGATCTATCCAGTTATATGACTGGAAGTGTTGTCACAGCAGATGGCGGTTACACCGCTAGATAAAAAGGAGTGCTTTCATTGAGTAAAAAAACCGTACTTGTCATTGCTGATCTGGGAGGATGCCCGCCCCATATGTTTTACGAAAGCGTGGCTGCATCGTATCATATCGTTTCTTATATCCCGAGACCCTTTGCTATTACAAAGGGACACGCTGAGCTAATCGAAAAATACTCCATTGCCGTCATCAAAGATCGAGATTATTTTGACACAAACCCTTCTTTTGAACACCCAGATTCTATTTACTGGGCACATGACGATTATCTGAAATCCGAGGAAGAGGTGGTGGACGACCTAGTTCGTGTGGCTTCCTTTTTCAAAGCGGATGCGATCACCACCAATAATGAATTATTCATTGCACCAATGGCAAAAGCCGCTGAGCGTCTTGGACTGCGCGGCGCTGGGGTAAAGGCAGCTGAATTAGCGCGTGATAAAAGTCAAATGAGGGCTGCATTCAACGCGGCTGGGGTCAAAGCAGTAAAAACTCAGCCTGTCACTACTTTAGCTGATTTCCAGCAAGCCATTGAACATATCGGGACACCGCTTATTTTAAAGCCTACATATTTAGCAAGCTCCATTGGCGTGACCCTTTTTCATGACCGAGCCGGCAGTGATGATCTCTTTTTAAACGTACAATCCTATTTGCAAACCATTCCCGTTCCAAACGCTGTGACGTATGAAGCTCCGTTTGTCGCTGAAACATACTTAGAGGGTGCTTACGAGGATTGGTATCAAGAGGACGGCTACGCTGATTATGTCAGTGTTGAAGGGTTAGTCGTTGAGGGTGAATATATCCCTTTTGTCATTCATGATAAGACCCCTCAAATCGGTTTTACAGAAACGGCTCATATTACTCCGTCGATCCTAGACAATGAAGCCCAGCAACTCATCATTGAGGCAGCAAAGAAGGCAAATGAAGGGCTAGGTCTTGAAAACTGTGCCACTCATACAGAAATCAAGCTCATGAAAAATCGAGAAACCGGATTAATCGAATCAGCAGCTAGATTTGCTGGCTGGAATATGATTCCGAATATCAAAAAGGTCTTTGGGGTAGATATGGCCAAGCTGCTGATTGATGTATTAGTCGATGGAAAAAAGGCTGATTTGCCAAAAGAACTGCTTTCTGGACATACGCATTATTTAGCAGACTGTCATTTATACCCTCAGCATTTCAAAGAGAGCGGACACATTCCGCCTGAGGTCACACACATCACCATTGATCATGTGCATATTCAGCAGGACACTTTGGTTGGAGATACTGTCATCATCAGTGAATCCGTCCCACCTAAAGGGACCTTTGTGGACCTATCTTTATTTGAAGCATTTAATGGCATCGTGTCTCTTGAATTAAAAGGCTCGTCTTCTCAGGATGTTGCCGCATCCATCCGTAACATTCAGAAGCAGGCAGCCATTCAGTTAATGGATGAACTAGTGAAGGGATAGAAAGAGAGGGTAACGTGGTGAAGATCTTACCATCTAACATGATTGAACGGCTGCCAGAACAAAAATTTGGAACCGTATTTGAGAAAATTGCACATAAAACACAAAACGGAGCGAACATTGTGAACCTTGGTCAGGGAAATCCCGATCTTCCTACTCCTGCCCATATTGTGAGCGCCCTTCAAGAGGCAGCAGGCACTTTGCAATTTCAGCAATATGCTCCTTTTAGAGGCTTTGACTTTTTCAAGCAAGCCATTGCAGATTTCTACAGAAAGGAATTCGGCATTGAGGTTGACCCGCAGAAGGAGATTGCCCTTTTCAATGGGGGAAAAACAGGCCTTTATGTGATGAGTCAGTGCCTGCTTGATCCAGGGGACATTGCCCTTGTCCCCGATCCTGGATACCCAGAATATCATTCAGGCATCTTGATGGCGGACGCAAAGCCATACTGCATCCGACTGGAAGAGGAAAATGGCTATTTGCCGAATTTCCCGTCAATTGATCCAGACGTGTTAAAAAAGGCAAAGGTTCTTTTCTTAAATTATCCGAATAACCCTACAGGTGCTGTGGCAAGTGAAGCATTTTTTGAAGAGGCTGCGGAATTTGCCTCAGCTCACGGTCTGCATGTGATTCATGATTTTGCCTATGGTTCATTTCATTATGAGCAAAAACCAGTAAGCTTTCTAAAGGCACCTCTTGGAAAAAAAGTAGGCGTGGAATTATATTCTTTATCCAAAACATTCAATATGGCAGGATGGAGAGTCGCTTTTGCTGTAGGGAATGAGGACATCATTCATGCCATAAACGCCTTCCAAGATCATGTGTTTGTCAGTATGTATGGCGGATTTCAACAAGCCGCCACCATTGCCTTACAAAGTGATGACTGTCATATTCAATCCTTGAAAGAAGTCTACCTTGAACGAATGAATTTCTTCATCCGTCAAGCGGAGAAGCAGCTTGGATGGACCATTGAACGTCCAGCCGGCGCCTTTTATTTATGGGCTTCGATCCCTGATGATTTCGAGGATTCTCATGCTTTTGCCGACTATTTACTCGAGCATGCAGATGTCGTCGTGACGCCTGGGGGTGTATTTGGAGCACATGGAAGACGTCATGTCCGCATCTCAATGGTGGCGCCAATTGAACAGCTTGCCCTTTTTATCAATCGGCTCCATATACTGCCGATTCGCTTTCATCAAAAAACCCGCATATAGCGGGTTTTTCATATTTATATACTTTTCATCGAACCACCATCGACAGATATTTGCTGTCCGGTGACATAGGAGGCTTCCTCTGATGCGATAAAAGCGGCTAATGAAGCCATTTCACTCGCTGAACCTACTCTTTGCATCGGGATTCCTGACGCAACAGCTTTTACAGCTCCTTCGCGTGATAATGACTGTTGACGCATCATGTTTCCGATAAATTGTTCATACCGATCTGTAGCAATAAATCCTGGGTTTAAACAATTCACTGTGATTCCTGAGGGCGCAAGCTGTGTGGCTGCATTTTTACTAGCATTGATAATCGCTGCATTCATCATACTGTTCGTAAACATTTGGTCACCAGGTTCCTTCCAGAGGTTCCCGACAATTTGAATGATCCGGCCGTATTCATGTCTTTTCATCATCGCTGCCGCACGTTTCATCGTATCAATGTACGCAATGGCTTTCTGAGAAAATGCTGCCAGCATCTGCTCACTTTCACATGAATCAAAAGTATCTGGCTTCCCTCCTGGAATGTTATTAATCAACACATCCAGTCTGCCAAACTCGTTTTCTATTGCCGCAAAGGCCTCAGCCCGCACTCCTTCATGGGACATATCTCCACAGAAAAGAGACACCGGCTCTTTTGTTTCTGCCATACGCCCAATGTGCTGCTGCGCATCTTCTAGTGAGGATTGATTTCTAGAATTGATGATGACTTTTACATGGTCCTGGGCGGCAAGCTTTATGGCGATTGCCTTTCCAATCCCTGTACTTGCCCCTGTGACAAATGCAATTCTTTTAGACAAACTCATCCACATCCCTTTTCTACTCAACTTAGTAAACATACATAAAATGACACATATAGAATGTATTTCAACAAAAAAAGACCTTTCTCCTGCGAAAGGCCTCTGTTCTTTATTTAAATGTCGTTTCCCAATTAAATCCGATCGTCTCGTCATTCCATGCGATTCTCTTTTCATCTGGGTTTTTCGGGTCATAAGACTCTGTCGTGAAATACACAATTTGCAGCGGCGTCTCGCCTAGTACCCGGTAGCCATGTGCGACACCCTTTGGGATGAGGAGCAGCATTGGATTGTCTTCCCCCATATAATACACGTCGGTTTGACCCTTTGTAGGAGAATCCTCACGCAAATCGTATAAAACGACCTGGGCATGACCTGCTGGGAAAAACCAAACATCGTCTTGCTTTTCATGATAATGAAAGGCTTTGATCACTCCTGGAAAGCTTTTCGACCACGATGCCTGCCCAAAGCGTTTCAGCATCGGCTCATCATCTCGAATGAGCTCTGCAAAAAAGCCGCGATCATCACAATGTTTCATGAGTTTTTTCGTTTGTACACCATCAATCATGCTGATGCCATCTCCCTTCTTTCTGCAAATATTCGTGAAGTGAATCCTTCCAATGTCTTGGTTGCCAGCCTGTGGCTTCAATCGCTTGAAGGTCTAACACAGAATAGGCTGGACGAGGCGTTTGGAAGCCGTACTCTTCCGTGGAAATTGGCTCAATGGTCGTAGACAGGCCGCTTTTTGCGACAATTTCTGACGCAAAGTCAAACCAGGAACAGCTGTCTCGGTTACTGACATGGTAAATCCCTGCCTTCTGATCAAACAAATGAATGATTGCCTCTGCGACATCCTTTGTATAAGTAGGTGATCCTACTTGATCGTTCACGATGCGCAAATGATCCTTTGTTTCTGCGAGCCTAAGAATGGTATTCACAAAGTTATGTCCCTCATGTCCGTATAGCCACGATGTACGGATGATTTTCACTTCGTCTGACACGAGATGAATCAATTCCTCACCAAGCTTTTTACTTTTTCCATAAATGGTTTGAGGATCTGCTTGTGCATCGACTTGGTAAGGGCTGTCTGCTTGCCCGTCAAATACATAATCTGTACTGACATGTAACACATCAGCCCCCACGTTCTTTGCCTCCAGCGCTGTATAATAGGCGCCAATGCCATTGACAAGATACGCCTTTTCCGTTTCTGTTTCACATTGATCAACAGATGTATATGCTGCTGCACTGACAACAATATCAGGCTGAAAGTGTCTCATTGCGTGTCTGACTGCTTGCTGGTCTGCGATATTGAGCATACTCCTCGTTAAGGCAATGACGGTGATATCTTTTTCCTTGAGCTGTCTGCTCAATTCTTTCCCTAGTTGCCCGCCTGCACCGGTGATTAAAACTTTCATCCGTCACCCTTCTTCGCCCTGATCAAATTTGGCACAATACCAATTGATCGTTTTTTCAATACCTGCTTCAAATGACGTCTCCTGCGTCCAGCCGAGCTCCCGTTTCAGCTTACTGGCATCAATGGCATACCGTCTGTCATGCCCTTTTCGATCTTGAACAAACGCAATACGGTCATGACTGATCCCGAGCTGCGTCAGAATGGTCTTGGTCAAATCGAGATTCGTTTTCTCGTTGCCGCCGCCAATATTGTACACCTGCCCAGCTGTTCCGTTTTCAAGGACCCGCTTTACAGCTCTCGCATGATCCTCTACATACAGCCAATCGCGAATCTGCTGGCCGTCTCCATAAATCGGGATCTTTTCACCATTGATCGCTTTTCTAATAATAGTCGGTATTAATTTTTCTTCATGCTGATACGGTCCGTAGTTGTTGCTGCATCGTGTGATCATCGCGGGTAATTGGTGAGTGTGGATATAAGATTTCACAAGCAGATCTGAACTCGCCTTGCTTGCTGAATAAGGATTATTCGGTGAAAGTGGTGTTAGTTCTGTGAAAGCAGGATCATCCAGCTCCAAATCTCCATATACTTCGTCTGTTGAAATATGAATGAATTTTTTCGCCTTTCCTTTTAAGACTGCCTCCAGCATACGATAGGTGCCGAGCACATTGGTTTGAATAAAGGGCTCAGCCGATTCAATACTGCGATCAACATGGGATTCCGCTGCAAAATGAATGATGGCATCATAGACTTCATCAAATGCTTGATCCAACTCATGCTGAAGGGTGATATCCCCTTGAATAAAACGAAAATGAGACAGCTTTAATAATTCATCCATCTCCTCTGGATGACTGGCATATGTTAACTTGTCAAAAACAGTGAGCCGGACATCGGTTTCCTGAAGCAGCAGCTTCACAAAATTTAGTCCAATAAATCCCGCTCCGCCTGTAATTAAATAAGACTTCGTCATTCGTATCCCTCTTTTTTCTTCATCGTTTCAAACATTTTCGTAGATGCTTGGTGGAGAGATTCATGTGTTCCTGCATCAATCCACCACCCTTTTAACATATCATAGGTCAGCTGGCTATTTGAGATATAGAGATTGTTTACATCTGTAATCTCTAATTCGCCTCGATCTGACGGCGAGATTTTCTCTATATATTGAAAGACTTCTTGATCATAAAAATAGATGCCTGTGACGCAGTAAGATGAACGCGGATGCTCCGGTTTTTCCTCAATTGATAAAATCCGGTGGTGAGCGGCATCAATTTCTGCAATGCCAAACCGCTTTGGATCTGCCACTTCTTTCAACAGAACCTTCGCTCCGCTTTCTTGCTGCTGAAAGGCTTCAACAAAAGGGCTTAGCGAATCCTCAAATACATTATCACCTAGCATCAGCACAAATTTCTCCTCTTCTACAAAGGGCTTTGCATAGGATAAACCGTCCGAAATTCCAGAAGCTTCAGGCTGTACCTGATAGACAATGTTCATCCCGAGTTCCTGAACGCCTTCAAGTAGCTTTTGAAACAGCGGGATTTGTTCTTCTTGTGATATGACCATCACATCTAAAATCCCTGCTTCTTTCAGTTTGAACAAAGACCAATAAATCATTGGATATGGACCAACCGGCAATAAATGTTTATTGAAAATCTTCGTTAAAGGTGCCAGTCGTGATCCCTTTCCTCCTGCTAAAATAACTCCCTTCACATCTACACATCCTTATGTTCTTTTTGGTGATGATTCATGAGGTGTATAAGAATGTTTTTCACTCGTTCGGTTCCTTTTCCATCAATGAGTGACCGTCCATTGAGATGAATGCTCCTGCGGAGAAAGTAACTGGCGGATAGTCTTCGAGCAGCACGCCATATATCCTTTTCATCCACAAGGTCACCTAATCCAAGATGGTGGCAGGCTCCCTTTTGCGCAAAACGAGTGGCTGTCACTGCTTGGTGGTCTACTTGCGAAAGGACAATGCTGGGCACCCCGATACAAACTGCCTCATATAACGTCATCCCGCCAGCAACAATCGCCAGATCGGCTTCTGCAAGACGGGCAGGTAATTGATCCGTATGGCGAATGAATTGAATATGCGCAGCCTCGATTTGTTCTTCGATGCGAGAGGCTTTTCCTGTAACCGCTAGAATGTGTAAATGGCCAGCTTCGAAGAGTGCTGATACAGCCTTTGATAACAATCCGCCTGGATCACTGCCTCCAAGGCTGATAACCACCTTTTTGCATTCTTTTCGAACCTCATATGTGTCTTTTAATCTGCTGATCTCGTGATCTAACAATAAATAAGGTGTTCCATAAAAATAGTCCGTTCCATTTACTTGCAGACGCTTTTCGTCCAGACCACCATAAATGCCGTTCACGACAGCATCAGCAAGCTGGCAGGCTTCTGCTCTTTCTTCTTCAAATAAGACCAGCCTTGCAGAGCCGGAGGACGCTTTGATCGATCGAAGAAACTGGAGGTCACAATCAAGCACATCAATCAGCAGAAGATCAGGATTCAGCTCTTTTATGTCCTGCTCCATTTGAAGGAATACGTTTGGTTCCTGCACTAAATGAACTTGCCAAGCTGGATGCGAGAGCATTTCTACACAAATCTGTTCATTTGTATAGAAATATAAGTCGTTTCCTTCTTGAAACAATTCTTTTGCCAGCCGTCTCATTCTGGCGACATGCCCCATCCCTCTTAAAAAACCACCGTACACAACAATCATGATTTTTTTATTCATTCAGCATCCTTCTGTCTCACAAATTGATTCAACCGAACAATATCAGGATCTTGTTCACAAATGGAGATAAGCTCAGCCGTAGGCACAGCAATAAATCCACCAGCTTTCTCAAGTAAACGGGTGGCAAATACACAATCTTCTTCTGTATCAATCGTGAATCGATAAGCAGGATATGCGAGTTCTTTGGGCGGTGTGAATAATTGCAGTTGAAATCGCTCAGGATGCTTTCGGATATACAGAGTGACATGCTCACGCTCCGGCTGCGTAAGGGGAAAATTGTCGATTTCACGTAAAATTGATGCGTCGATCATTTCCCCGGAAATACCGAGTGGCGTTCCAGTCGTATACGTGTAATCAGCCTTCTTCTGTCTATGTTCTTCAACCATTTTCGACAAAAGCGCTGGATCTATAAATGGATTATCTCCCGTTAAACGGACAATGGTTTGCGGTTCAAAATGACGGACAATCTGCGCAAATCGCTGCAGTACATCTATCTCACTACCGCGAAATACCTTATAGCCCTTTGATAAACAATATTGAGCCAACAGATCATCCTCTGCCTCGACTGTTGTGGCAATCATGAGGTTCTGGGTTTTGTGATTGTAATGATCTGATTGCTTTACCCGTTCAACAATGAAATCGATCAGTGCCATACCGCCGATCGGTTTCATCACCTTTTTTGGCAGCCTTGTTGAGCCCATTCTAGCTTGTATGACAAAGAGCACATCATTGATCATGCTCGGACTCCTGCATGAGCACATCTTTCCACGATACGCCTGTATGGGCTGGGATGTCTCTCACAGCCTTGGCGCCAAGTAAAATCTCCATGTACCGCGGATGCAGACCTTGGCTTTTTTGTCCTGGACGTAATACGGCTATGTTTTGTGCTGTCAAAGTCTCGCCCTTTGCAATACCTTTTGTTGTAAAAATCCCTCGATACGCAAATTTACGAATCTGCCCTTCAATGGCTGCTGTCGTTTTATAAGAACTGCCAAGGAGCTCCTCTGACACAGAATGAGTGTCTGCTTCTGATTGATTTCGTTCCTTTTCCGCCGCTCGAATATGCTGAACCATTTCCTTTAATTCCTCTGGATCGAGCGCAAAGGAATGATCGGCCCCAGGCAGCGTCTTATCTACCGTGAAATGCTTTTCAATCATGGCTGCCCCAAGCTTCACAGCGGCAACAGGGGCTTCAGTTGGATGCTCACTATGATCAGAAAAGCCAATGACTGCCTCAGGAAAAGCCGAGGCTAAGGTTTGAAGCACACGAAGATTCGTATAAGCTCTAGGTGCTGGATACTTTGCTACGCAATGCATAATGGCGACTTGATGGTTTTGCTCGCTTGTAATCGCCTCATATGCTTCATGAACATCTGCAATAGTGGCTCCGGCTGTTGAGAAAATGATGGGCTTTTGAAAAGAAGCCGTGTGACGCAAAAGAGGCAAATGATTGATTTCATAGGATGCCAGTTTGAAAGCCGGCGGATCGGTTTGATTCAATAGATCCGCAGATTCTTCGTCACACACTGTGCTTAAAAACATCAGCCCTTTTTCCTCGCAGCGCGTCAATAAAGCTGGCAGCCATTCTGGCGGCAGCTCCATTTGTTCGACTAAAGAAAAAATGGATACCTCTTCTCCCTTG
The DNA here is from genome assembly GCF_002998465.1 of Bacillus sp. NMCC46. Lineage (NCBI taxonomy): Bacteria > Bacillati > Bacillota > Bacilli > Caryophanales > Bacillaceae > Bacillus > Bacillus sp. NMCC46. Next base: position 192,308 of record NZ_PVQZ01000004.1, read on the forward strand.
GCTGTTTCGTATAAACCCGGTTCCTTTTGATACATCCGATCAGCTTGAAACATTTGAAACTTCACTGCATCGGCACCTGCTTCTTTTGCCACATCAATTAAAGCAAGCGCCTGATCCAGCTTTCCATCATGGTTAATGCCTGCCTCTGCAATGATAAAAACAGGCGCACCATCCCCCACTTTGCGATCTCCAATATAGAAATGCGCCATCTTATCTCTCTCCTTTTTTCGGCCATACATGGTAATACAAGAAGGCATTTGTTGTTCTAAAGCCCATCTTTTCGTAAAGCTGAATGGCGGTTGTGTTATGCAGCTGTGTTCCGGCAGAAATAAAACGATGCCCTCTCTCATAAGAGACCTTCATCATCTCGATAAACAGGTTTTTCCCAATCCCTTTTCCTTGTACATCCGGTCTAATCGCAAACAGCTCAAGCGCCATCTCATCGCCCTTGGTCATCCCTTGTATCAAGCCCACGACTTCATCGTTCACCTTTGCCACGAGATTGATATCTGCACGTCCGAGCAAATTGTTTCTCATCCATTCTTGATAGAAATGCTGGACGACATTCTGGTCTAAAAATGGATCGAGTGCATACCGGCTTTTCACAAAAGCCTGATGACCAAGTGAAACCGCCTCATCGTATTCCTTTTCATCCGGCAGACTTATCACCACATCTTCACCTGTTAATGGCACCTCCATGTGAACCGGCGGCGCCTCAAGCCGAGTGAGACCGCCCACATAGTACACATGTAACAGCCTTTGGACGATGCGGTTTTTTTCAAGATCAGCCGCTTCAAGACGTAAAAAGAAAAAATCGCATTTTTCTGTTCTCATCCAATTGATGAAGCGCTCCATCAATTCTTGAAAAGCAGATGATGACTCAGCTTCCGCAAACTTCACATGAAAAATATGCAGATCAAATATGCCGCTTTCCCATTTTGACCAGTCGAATAACAGCACCGCTTTGAGCTGGGCGCCACTGACAAGACCAAACTGCTTGAAGCCTTTCATTTGTTCAGCTTGTTGGCCGTATTTCTCCAGCCAAGCGGACAGCACCTGATCGTCTATTGCATGAACGGCCTTCATGAAGATGCCTTCTGATCTTTTAAAATAGACAACACCGCAGTGATGACATCCTGCACATCTTCATCGGTCATACTTGGATAAAGAGGCAGTGAGAGTGTCCGCTTGTAGTAAGCGAGTGACTCAGGGAAATCCTCTGGTGAATAGTGGTAGGTTTGTTGATAGTATGGATGCAAATGAACAGGGATAAAGTGAACACTCGTGCCGATTTTATACTCCTTTTGCAGCTGATCAATCAGCTCATCGCGTGTGATGAATGCTTCTTTTGGATCCACTTGCAGTACATACAAATGCCATGCATGTCTTCCCTCATGATGGACAGGCGGCAGGATCAGCCCTGCTTCTTTTTGAAATGCCTGATTGTATGTTTTCGCAATTTGTTCTCTCCGTGCCTGCATATCATCCAGACGACTTAGCTGGACAAGCCCTAATGATGCCTGCACATCAAACATGTTCATTTTATAGCCAGGTTCCTCGACCTCGTAGTACCACGTTCCTTTTTCTCCATAACGATTCCACGCTCCCTTGCTCATCCCATGGAGTGCTAGTCTTCTGATTCGTGCGGCAAGTGCATCATCATTTGTCGTCAGCATGCCGCCTTCTCCAGTCGCTATGTTTTTCGTCGCATAAAAACTAAAGGCAGTCGCATCACCAATCGCTCCAATGGGCTGGCCATGGTACGTTGTATACAGAGCATGAGCGGCATCCTCGAGCACAAATAGATCGTACTTTTTGGCAATGGCTAAAATCCGGTCCATATCGCACGATTGACCAGCAAAATGAACAGGGACAATCGCTTTTGTATGTGGTGTAATCGCCGCTTCTAGTTTCTCTGCATCGAGATTGAGAGTCGCTGGGTCAATATCGACAAATACAGGTGCTGCCCCTGTATGAATGATCGTATTGGCTGTTGCGCAGAATGTCAGAGGCGTTGTAATCACCTCATCCCCATTCCCAACCCCTCTAGCCTTTAAGGCTAAAAATAAAGCAGCCGTACATGAATTGACAGCGATCGCATGTTTTGCACCGGTCAGCTGCCGAAACTCTTCTTCAAACTGTCTTACTTTTGGTCCGGTTGACAGCCAGCCGGATTTTAATGTTCCAATGACTTCGTCAATTTCTTCCTGCTCAATCAACGGCAGGGCATAAGGAAGAAATTGCGCTCTCTTTTTTTCCATATCGCTTGCACACCCCTATCTTTATCTCTGAAAATCCACACCTGTTTTTGTTTTAAGCAGAGAAAGCAGAACATCGGTCGATCGCGCATGCGGATAATGTTGTTTAATGAATTGAGCTCCTTGCTGCTTTGCCAGCTTCATCTCTTGATCATCCGACAAAATACGAATGGCTTTCTCAGCCAGTTCAACAGGGTTTTCCATATGATAGCTGCCAAGCGACTCGTAATAAGGGTATCTTCTGCCTTCTGTCATTTTCCCGATCAGCACACTCTTTTCAAAGAGCATTGCTTCAAGACCGACGGTTGATGTGAGCGTAATGACCATATCCATATATGGCAGCAGGTCATATAAGTCGATATCTTTTTTAATCAATCTCACATGATTTCCAGCTCGTTCAATGGACACATACTCATTTAATCGGTTTCGGGCAATTTCCCACGGATGCGGCTTCATGATCAACTGAATGTCTTTCCGTTTTGCAATCGTTTTAAGAACATCACCATAGAAGGCTTCTGAGAACGGCTGCGTTGCCACAAGCACGGTCTTTTTGGCAGGATTGAAGTTCAATTTACGAAAGATGAGTTCCTGTTGAAGCGGCGTTCGATCCTTCACCAAATCAAACCTCGGATGACCTGTGATCTCCACCTGTTCCGGCTGACAGCCTTTGTCTACATACCAGTCCTTTTCATACTTTCCAAACACCCCATGACACGTCGTGAAAATCGGCAAAAAGGCTTCGTCTCCCATAAGTGCGCCGTGCTGAAGACAGATGCTCGTGAGCTGGCGTTTCACTGTTTGCAGTGCCAGTACGCGGCTGTAAGCATCCTCCGTCGTCCCCACAATGACGGCTGCAATTGGCTCCATCTGAAATAGAACTTCTGTCTGGTCAATCACATCAATAAATTGCACAATGTCCTTCCGAAGCTTTTCTCTAAAAAAGACATTGCCAAAGACGGGGTGCTTTGCGTAAGGTTTAAGGAGAGCATTTGCTTTTTCAATATATTCAGCATGGGCTTCTTTATTAACCTCTCCGGCTAATTCCGGCTTGCTGATGACGGGTAAACCGAAATAATCTGCCTTCTTCCAGCGAGCGAGCACCACCGTTTGACTCGTATGGAACCGCGTGTAATTTTGTTCAGTAAAACGCAGATGTTCAAAGTGAAGCAATACCTTTCCATTCGCCGGACGATAAGCAATTCGCTTGATCTGCTGCTTATGTTGATCAAAAAATGGCTGAATCTCTTCCGGCAATGGACAATCGGTTGTCAATTCTTGACCGAATGCTTCCTCCTCCATGCGTTCCCTCACTTCAGGACTGATATATTGATAGAAATTGCTGATCAACCCAAGAGGAATTTGTTTATAGGACAAATCCTTCATGAGATTCACATACTCAAAGTACACCTGCCAATAATGATGAATATAGTGCGACACTTCAGGTCACCTCCCATGTCTTTGTTTTAATATGTGGCGGAGCTCCCAGCAGGTAGACTGCTCAGGAAGTGCTTGAATAAAGGCACTTTTCTCTTCTTCTGCCAGCTGATAGTGAATCGACTGTTCTGTGATGTAATTTGTATCTAAAACTTCATCAAAGGGATAGAACGGATAAAAATGATTTAATCGAAAAAAGAACCGGGCATCTCCTATTCGATAAAAATGCGGACTCTCGTCCCAGTAAGACCCAAATTCAGCTTGAATCTTTGATAAAATAGATGCACGATGAACGACTGAGCAATGATCAATGGCACAGGGTGCATTCCATTGCACCGTTTGCGCAGGTCGAATCGTTTCCTTTACTGGCTCTTTTTTGCTATTTAAATAGATTACTTTCGATCCAGAATAGACAATATCCTCACCTGGTCGTGCATCTAGATAATGAGTGAGCTTCTCTAAACGGTCCGGGGCATAGACATTGTCATCTGTGGCATAGGAAATATACTCGCCCTTTGCCAGTTCTAATGCTTGATTAATCAGGACGGCATATCGGGTTTTCACTGTTCTCTCCTCCAGCGATTTGACACCGCTTTGGATAAAATGAACACGGGGATCTTTGCGAAAGGGCTCAATCGCAGCAAGGGTTTTTTCGTTTGAACCATCATCCATGATAAATAGTTCAAAGTCTGACAGCGTCTGCTGCAGGACCGCTTCAATCGATTTGCCGACGTAAGCCGCCTTGTTGTAGCTCGTCATAATGACAGTTACTTTTGTCAAAGTTTTCACCTCGGTCTCTTTCAAACTATGTTTATCATATGTGTCTCCTCTCAAAGAGACTGTAGAATGACCTATTTTTTATAAAATTGTATTTTTTTATCGATCTACCTTTGAAAATTGCAAACTTTTTGGTAATATAAGTAATCATTTATGTGTATTAAAGGAGTAAAGAACATTGGAAGCTATGAAGAATGATCACTCCCAAGAAGAGGAAGCAAAAGGTTTTTTTCGATTTTTTAAAATTTTCGTCGCAACAAAAACGATTATTCGCTCATATCAACGTTCCTCTATTCCAATTTGGCTGATGATGCTCCTTGCAAGTATCGCTGGTACAGGCTGGGTCTACGAAGGTTATTTTAGCGAGTATATGGGCAATCATATTCCGTTCCCTTTTATTCTGTTACAAGGAGCGGGATATGGTATTCTTGCAGGCAATCTGGTTCTATTTTTCGGTGTACTCATCCTAAAGTGGTTAGGGCGTCTTTTTTTCGGCAGTCAACCGGCGTATCGAGATGTGCTCAAAGCCTGCACGCTGACGATCTTTTTCCCTTCCGCTTTATTTTCACTCAGTTGGATTTTCACTATTGGAATGCTTGGTCCGTATACGTTTGTCAAAATCTCACCTTATTTAGATCAGCATTATGAAGTTTGGTATTATCTCGATCTTTTGACACTGATTGATGCTTATGCAAAGACGTGGATATTTGGAATGACTGTTTTAGGCATTGCCGCTGTGATGAAGCTCAGATTATGGCAAGCCTTTTTCATTGTGATCACACCGCTTGCGGTATGTTTTGTCATCATCACACTTTTATTTGATGTCCAGCACGCTGTAAATTGGATGATGTAAGGAAGGTTGAGCATCATATTCGTGAGCAACGAAACGCAGACCTGACAAAGAACGCGAGGGTTTGCCCACGCCTAAGGAACTGCACCGCAGTTCCTTTTTTTCGTTCAATGTACATATTCTGCCCTCCTGTCTCATAGTGTGAAAGAGAGAAAGAATGCTATGGAAACAACAGGTGCTTAAGCGCCTTCTGTTTAGAACACCATGAGGAAAGAGGAGGAACGTTATGAAATTGAAAAATCAATTTGGGCAAGGTTCGGGTTTCGAAGGTCAAGATTTTCGCCAGCAGCAATATGGAGCAAATCCGTATCCTGCGCAGCAGATGGGTTATTCAGTCCCTCCCCAAACGCAGGGTCAAATGCAAGGACAAATGCAGCAGGGGTTTTCGCCAATGCCATCTACCGGCACTTCACAAGGAGGCCAAGGAACGCAGGGCGGCGGGCAGCCATATCAAATTCCTTCTGGACCGATTTATCAGCAGAATGTCACCGGACAGCTGCCTATTGAGCAGTCCTATATTGAAAATATTTTACGATTGAACCGCGGCAAGGTAGCCACGATTTATATGACATTTGAGGCAAGTAAGGAATGGAACTCGAAGATTTTTAGAGGCGTCATTGAAGCTGCAGGACGTGACCACATTATCATTAGTGATAACAAGACAGGAACACGATACTTACTATTAACGATCTACCTTGATTACATTACATTTGATGGGGAAATTCAATACGACTATCCATACTCCATGTCCACGTATTCTCCGAGATAGATAACGCCACATATAGCAAAAGCAAGGAGCAGGCGCCCTTGCTTTTTTTTGACTAGGTTTTTGACACACCTCTAGGGCGCTGGTCATAAGATGCCTAGTAGTTTTTATCAAACGCCTAGAGGTGACATCAATGACTGTTGAGCTGGATTATACATCACCGAATGTTAAATATTCATACGATCTGAATCAAAGCCCACTTGTGAAATACGATCAGCATAACCTGATTAATGTTTTAGGAAAAAAACAATTAAACTCGTTGGATCAAGTATCCCTGCTGGATATATATTTGAGTAAAAGCAAAGTCGTAGAGCCTCATTATCATCAAAATGCCGCAGAGCTTGTTTATTGTATAGCCGGTTCTGCTGCTGTCTCGATGCTGAATCCTTTTACAAAAAAACTGCACACCTATACCATCACCCCTGGACAGGTGGCAAACGTACCTCAAGGCTGGTGGCACTACGAAGTTGCCCTTCAAGACAGAACTCATTTGTTAGCCATTTTTAACGCATCTACGCCAGAAGTGATCCTAGGCTCAGACCTTCTCACCCTCACCCCTGCTCACATCATGGCACATACGTATTGCATGAACGAAACACAGTGGAAACAGGCGACGCAGCCTGTGAAGCCGAGTGTGTTTATCGGACCATTTTGCCACAGAGAAGAGGAGGCACAAACGCATCCTGTCCCTCCGTCTCACTACATCCCTTATTATCAAGCCCCGCCAAACTATGCCCCTTACTGGAATTAAGAAAAAAACCGGTGCCCCTCTCAGAGCATCGGTTTTTTGGCTTATAAATTTTTTGCTGCTGCAATGACAAGCATGATCCAAGAAGCGATAAACGCCACTCCGCCAATTGGGGTAATGGCACCTAGAATCTTCACCTGTGTCAATGCCAGCACGTAAAGGCTTCCTGAGAAGAAAAGGATGCCTGCAAGCATCACCCAGCCAGCGGTTGGAACTAGAGAAACACCTGACAGCTTATCTGCAAGAAAGGCGACAATAAATAATCCAATCGCATGGAACATCTGATATTGAACTCCTTTGTTCCATATCTCTATATACTTTTCAGGGATTTTCCCTTCCAGACCGTGCGCACCGAAGGCTCCGAGTCCAACAGCTAGCATGGCATTAATCGCACCTAAAATGAAAAATAGTTTCATTCGTCATTCTCCTTATCTCGTCAATTATGTTTATCATAGCGCGGGTGACAGACGACAATCAACTTTCCCTTTACGTTGACACGAGATTGTCGGATTTCTTTTTCTTTCGTAACAGGACTTGATCGACCGCGATCGCAATGAGTGTACCTAGAACAAGACCATTGCTTAATAATGAAATGAGCACAGGATGCATGCCTTTCAAGGCTCCCTGCGGTACAAACATCGCCCCTACACCTGCTAAAACGGCAATCCCTAGGACAAAGCGAATCCGCGGAATTTCTTCTTTCTCATACTGATCAAACTCTGACATCGCAATCCCAATCATCGAGGAGAACACCACAAAGTTTACAGCAAGCCCCACAGGTGATGGCAGTGCGGAGAAAAAGCTCATGAGCAGCGGGAACAAACTAATGAGTACAATGAGCAGACTTCCTATGAAAAATGGCTTTCTCGATGGAATTTTCGTTGTCTGGATAAATCCTGCTGCTCCGGAAATAGGTACAGGCGCAATGGCACCGATCAATCCGCTCAGTAAGTGACCAAATGCTGCGACAAAACCAGCCGGCCGAGCTCTCTTCCGCTCACGCAGTTCACCAAATGCCTTCACTGAACTTTCCACAATTCGAATACTTGCCAGCATGTTCACAATGAGTAAGATCGTAATGAAAAAGGACGTGACAAGCAATCCACTGTCAAAGACTGGCATGCCGAATGGGAACAGCTTCGGAAACTCGATGATTTTTTCTGGAATTCGAACCGGCTTTGCCAACCCGAGTAGAGCGAATAACAGCCAGCCTCCTGCAAGGGCAAATAACACAGAAAACTGCCTTAAGTAATGCCATTTTGAGCGGCTGATCATGAAGGTAAGGATAATAATCAAGATCGATAAGCAAAAGACAAGCCCGTCCACCTGATTTCCTCGATAGCCGATGCCCATCAGCCCTTTCATGATCGGCTGACTTAACTGCACAACTAGCAGCAGCAAGTAAATGCCTGTGACGACTGGCGTAAATAAAGACGCGAGCCAATTAATGATTTTAAATAAACTAAAAATAAAAAAGAAAGCGGCACTAAAAATTAAAGCCCCCTGTAAGGCTTGCAGGGTTTCAGGATACGTCGCAAAAATTGTTCCTGTCATGCCTGCATAAAGGGTATACACACCCCACCAAAGCCCTGCTGGACTTTCATTGATCGGCAGCATATGGCCGCATAAACACTGCACCATCGCCACAAGACCAAGTGAAAAGAATGTACTTTGAATCAGCTCCGCTGACTGCACTTGGTTCAATTCAAACGCTTGTGCAATCGCAATAGGTACGGCAATAGAAGCTGCGATAAAAAATGCCATCCACTGAATGGCGCCCAAAAATAGTTTCAAACCGATCACCTTCCCTTTGTCGTGACAAGACCATTAAAAATCAAAAATAGAGTCGCCGTTCCCATCCTTCTCTTTTTGCCCCTCTTCTTGATGCTGAAATTTCTTCGCACCACTCGCACCCATCAGTTTCTCAAGCATGGCTTGATCTGAGGATACTGGCGGCGCGGACGGTGTCTGTATCGAAGAAGGTGGCGAGATAACCGGCGACTGCGGCATTTGCACCTGTGATGGTGCATCGAGAATGACCTCACATAGTGAAGAAATCGCTGCCACATGACGTTTCACCTCTTCATCATTTCCACTTTGTTTCGCCTTTTGAACCGCTTCCTCCATTTTTTGAAGCAGGCTTGATATATGAATATTCAAGGGTAGACCCTCCAATCTAAAAAAGTCTCTTTTCAACATTATTTTACCAAATGAACAAACCAAATGGGTTCATTTTTTCAAAGCAGTGCGCTCCCGCCTCTCTTATTTGACCCGTCATAGCCCTTCACACATAATAAAAGGAACAAAATCGTCTATGAAAGGATTGAATAATGGACAAACTCACTTCTCTTTTTCAGAAACAAAAAGTCTTTCAAAAGCCGCCGGTTCAAGAACGCATCCGCCTCCTTAAAGACTTAAAAGCAGAAATCAAACAGCATGAAAAGGATATTTTACAAGCCTTAGCCCATGATTTACATAAATCCGAACAAGAAGCCTATACAACAGAGATTGGGATGGTATATGAAGAAATCAATCATACCATCAAGCACCTTCACAAATGGGCAAAGCCAACACGCGCGCGAACACCTCTGACTCATATCGGATCGAAAAGCATGATCATCAAAGAACCTTACGGCAGTGTGCTCATCATTGCTCCTTGGAACTATCCTTTCCAATTGGCTCTTTCTCCATTAGTCGGAGCTATTGCTGCGGGTAATGCCGTCATCTTAAAACCGTCTGAGCTGACGCCGCAAGTCTCACAAATAATCAGCGCAATGGTGGAACGTGTATTTCAAGAAGACCATGCAGCTGCCGTAGAAGGCGGTGTAGATGTCAGTACAGAGCTGCTGAAACTGCCCTTTGATTATATCTTCTTTACAGGAAGTGTGGCAGTCGGCAAAATCGTCATGGAAGCCGCCGCAAAGCATTTGACACCTGTCACACTTGAGCTTGGCGGAAAAAGCCCTTGCATCGTCATGCCTGATGCAGACATCAAACTAGCGGCGAAGCGAATCACTTTCGGCAAATTCACCAATGCAGGGCAAACATGCATTGCGCCAGACTATTTGCTCGTTCATGAGTCCATTAAAGAGGACCTTTTGCGGGAAATGACAGCTTGTATCCGGGACTTTTATGGTGAACACCCTGAAACACATCCGCACTTTGGGAAAAATGTCAGCCAGCGTCATTTTGACAGACTCTCACAATTCCTCTCAAATGGAACGATTGTCACGGGTGGACAGCGCAATGAACACGAGCTCAAAATCGCTCCGACCATTTTAGACCACATCACATGGGAAGATCCCGTCATGCAGGAGGAAATTTTCGGACCGATTCTGCCTGTCATGACCTTTGATTCTCTGCATGAGGCAGCGCATATGATCAAAACAAGGCCGAAGCCGCTTGCTCTTTACTTATTTACAACAAGTAAAGAAACAGAAGCCTATATCCTAGACCATCTCTCATTTGGCGGAGGATGTATCAATGACACGCTCATGCATGTCGCTACTCCTTACCTGCCATTCGGAGGCGTGGGCGAAAGCGGCATGGGACGATATCACGGGAAAGAAAGCTTCTTTACTTTTACACATGAAAAAAGCGTCCTGCGCCAAACCAATCGCTTCGATTTTTCCTTCCGTTATCCAAATGCGAAAAACGGACTCGACTTGGTTCGTAAATTTTTAAAATAAACAAGACGAAGGGGCTCTCCCCTCGTCCTCTTTTCACTCAATACCTTGGATACACCAGTTGATTTCTTCGATCCCCATTTGCTTTAAATACGCGTTTACCTTTGAAAACGGACGACTGCCAAAAAAGCCGTTTCTTGCAGAAAAAGGACTTGGATGAGGTGACTCAATGATGTAATGCTTGTTTTGATCAATGCGTTCTTTCTTATTTTGAGCATGTCTTCCCCATAACACAAAAACGACGGGCTGATCACGTTCATTCAGCACATCAATGACACGGTCTGTCACACGTTCCCAGCCCTTGCCTTTATGCGAGTTCGCCTCGCCCTTTCTCACGGTCAGCACAGTGTTTAAGAGCAGCACACCCTGCTCTGCCCAGCTCACAAGTGAGCCATGATTTGGAACAGGACAGCCAAGATCATCCTTTAGCTCCTGAAAAATATTTCTCAATGAGGGCGGATGCTTCACGCCAGGCTGAACAGAAAAGCTTAATCCATGTGCCTGACCTGGGCCATGATAAGGGTCTTGTCCCAAAATCACCACTTTGACCTCTTCATAAGACGTCAAATGAAGCGCACGATAAACGTCATCCGGTTTCGGAAAAACGGTCTGCGTGCGATATTCTTCCTTCATCCATTCACGTAATTCCTGATAATACGGCTGTTCAAATTCACTTTTCATCACAGCCCACCAGCTATCATTTAAAAATGGCTTCATTGGGGTTCTCCTCCTTCTATCTGCTGCGTTAGTCTGGAGATCATCGGTTTTCCGTCCCACACAATATCACTCTCTGATTCTCGTTTTTTCATCGCTGGTTCTTCTAATAAGACAGCAAAGTTAGCTGTCGGCAGGTCACCCAGCTCATGCTTTTCACTTAGATCATCTAAGTAGTTCTTCCTTGTTTCACCAAGATCACTAGACTGATTCCCACCGCCGTCAAAAAACGCATAGATCACGCTGGCAGCTGGCACTCGTTTGACACGGGCATCCTGTGATACACGCAAAAAGAAGTCCCAGTCCCAATAATGATGCATCGCTGGATCAAAGTAGCCAATCTCATCGTGTATACAGCGTTTGTACATACTGCCGGAAGGAACATAGGTAGAAAAAACACGCATATCCTCAATAGCTGCTGTATAAGCAAATAAACGTCTCGACACCGGGAAACGGGTCGCGCCTTTTTCTTCAAATGACACAATTTCTGCATCAGAAAAGACAAAATCGGCGTCCTCCAGCGCCTTACTCATACGTTCAATATGACAAGGTGTAAAATAATCATCGTCGTCACTCAGCATGATGACATCGCCTGTCAGCTCCCGCACCCCCACGTTTCTAGCATTCACATGCTGGACATTCTCATCTAAATGGATCAAGCGGATCGGAAGTTCAGAGTAGAGTTCCTGGATGATGTCGACTCGCTCTCCTGCATCATTCACAACCACAATTTCAAAAGGCTGTACAGTTTGTCTCGTAATGGATTCAAGCAGCTCACACAGTGCGCTGAGCCGGTTATGTGTCACAATTAATAAGGAAATCTTCATATTCAGCTTACTCCTTTAATAAATTCGTCTTTTTCCATTAAAACATAAAATGACGTTCTTCTCATGATATAAAAGGCGGTTTGATGTGACGGGAAAATGGGAATTTTTGATGAAAAGGAGTGATCACGATGGAATACTTCACAGTAGAAAATAGCAAAGAAGCCAAACAGACCATTGAACAAATACATTCAGCAAAGGATGATATTTTCGTTTTTGCGTACGATCCAGAACGCTCTGATACCGTCACAGAGCATACGAATGCCAAAAGCATGACAGCGGTCGATCAAGGGATTTTAGATCAAATCGCCAATGTCATCCGCACCCGGGATGACGAGCTCATGGCCAAAATGATGTCGGTTGGCGCGGATCAGGAATTAGCCTTAACACTTTTAGACGAACTGAAAAAAGGAAAATTGGTGATTTGTAAAAGGTAAGGGGAAAGGCGTTCTTCCTAGGGTGGAACGCTTTTTTATGTCGTTTCATTGTGATAAACGGAAAAGCTGATTATAATAAGGGATAGAACAGTAACTGTTACACATCACATTGGAGGTTCAGCAACTATGTCTATGAATAAAGCACTCACCATCGCAGGGTCGGATTCAAGCGGCGGTGCAGGTATCCAAGCAGATTTAAAAACGTTTCAAGAAAAAAACGTCTACGGGATGACAGCTTTAACCGTTGTCGTTGCAATGGACCCTCATAACCATTGGGATCATCAGGTGTTTCCAATTGATACGGCGACGATTCGTGCGCAGCTCTCTACCATTGTAGAAGGCATTGGGGTAGATGCACTGAAAACGGGTATGCTCCCAACAGTCGACGTGATCGAACTTGCAGCTGACACTATCAAAACATACGACCTAAAAAATGTCGTCATTGATCCTGTTATGGTTTGTAAGGGTGCGAACGAAGTCCTTTACCCAGAGCACGCTGAAGCACTGCGCGAAAAACTCACACCACTGGCAACCGTCATCACGCCTAACCTTTTCGAAGCAGGTCAATTAAGCGGAATCGGTGAGATCAAAACGATTGAACAAATGGAAGAAGCGGCAAAACGCATTCACGAACTTGGTGCCAAGTATGTGGTCATCACGGGAGGCGGTAAGCTAAGCCAAGATAAAGCGATCGATTTGCTTTATGATGGACAAACCTTCGAACGCCTTGAAACAGATAAGATCGACACAGAATACACACACGGCGCAGGCTGCACATTCTCAGCAGCAGTCACAGCTGAACTGGCAAACGGCTCAGACGTGAAAGAAGCCATTTATGCAGCAAAAGAATTCATCACAGCTGCCATCAAAGGCTCTTTCCAGCTAAATGAATACATCGGACCAACAAAGCATTCTGCTCATCGTGTTGACAAATAGAACAGAAAAACCCGATTCGCCTTGTTAATGGGCGAATCGGGTTTTGTTTGTACTTACAAGCTCTTGTATACCTTCTCTATTCTCTCAAATTCATCACGTAAATCACTATCATCAGGTCTTCCCGTAATCACTTTTAAAAACTCGATAAATTGACGACCTGATTCAATGAGTTGATATACAAACTCTTTAAAGTCGGCCACCAATATCTGATTTTCAAGTGATAACATAATTTCTCGATCGGATTTTCTCTCCAACTGTATTTCTAGGGGTAAACTTGGATAATAAATTTTTCCGTACCCTTCTTCCATGTAATCTACTAATACATTTTTATAATAATGCCACAACTCTTCAATAGAATCTGGATTTTCGAAATCCTCTATTTTCCCCTTTTTCCCATGATCGAACGTAATTGTTTCTTCAAGGTTTGTAAACCCCTGTTCCATAAAATCTCCTTTCGTAGCAACGAATGTTTTGATCTTTTCAATATCATCAATGGGTACAAACTTCTTCTTGTCCTCCAAATAAATATACGTTTCTATCTTCAATTGACGTCACCCTTTCATTTCATGAAAAAAAGCATACCCGCGTCTGGGTACACTCTTTTATCCATACAGGAATACCTACTTTTGCTGATCAGATTCTTTCGCCATTTTTCGAATAAAGGCTTCAATGGATTCAACAAATAAGGCATATTCTTTCATTTGTTTATACGTATCTGACAGCTTCTCTTTTAATTCTTCCTGCTCTAGAGAAGGTTCACCGAGAATAGATTGGACTTGAATGAGCAATTCTTTATATTCTTCACGTTTATCTTCAACATGATCTGCCATTGTCTCCAAGCGTTTTCTAGTCGTCGGCTGCTGTTTTGAATTCAAGTAAACAACCCCTTTTTGTCCTACCGCATTTGGATAAACGTCAGCCTCAGCTGTATATATTTTAAAATGATACCATAATTCCACTTGTTATCATATATGTAAAACGTCATCAAACCGCTTCAGACCACCCTTGTATATACATGTTATAGGTTCTAAGATACGGGCGGATTTCACTAGAAAAAGCAGATCATTGATCTGCTTTTCTTTGTAAATGCCATGTTTTCAGTTTCAGCTTTGTTTCATTTCTGCCACTGATCGAGATTGATTTATTTCCCGGGGAAGGAAAGTAACGTGCAGTAAATACTTCTCGGCCTCCGTTTACAAAAATCTCAATCGACGATGCATCGATAAAGATGTGAAGATCGTGTAATTCCTCTATTGCTACTTCACGAACTTCTTTTGATCGATCTTCAAATCGATCTCGCTCTAATGTCAGTTTCCCTTCATCTTTATCATAAATAATACGGGCTGCCGCTCGAATACAGCATTCAAACCCTTTTTGTGTGTCAATTTGATCAATGAATACCTCTGCGCTTGTAATATCATCTACAGGAATCGATTGGACGGAGCGTTTGATATGAAAAACATTCTCTTGTTCATTTGTTCTCATCGCCTGGAGTTCAGTGACTGGTTTTTGAATCAGATGTCCGTTATCATCTAAACGCAGCTCTCTCGGGATCGTGAGGCAGTGTATCCATTGATACGAAATCGTTGGATGATGCTCTTCTCCTTGATCAGGCACCCCCATCCATCCGATTAAAAGACGTCTGCCTGATTCGTCTAGAAAGGTTTGCTGCGCATAGAAGTCAAAGCCGCGGTCCAGCTCCTCAAACGCTCCGTGCGTATATTGATAGGTATGATCATCCAATCTCCCAACAAAATAGCCTGATTGATGTGTATTATGATATTTTAAGCCATCCGGCTTGAGCCCTTGCGGCGACACAATCAATACATCCCGGCCATCTAATTCAAATAGATCTGGACATTCCCACATATAACCGAAATCCTCTAATCCATTTTTTCCACTGCCAGCAATCATGCCTTGAAACGTCCAATTGTCTAAAGTATCAGAGGTAAACAAGACGAGATTCCCTTTCAGGTCCAGGCTTTGTGCACCAAGAACCATGTACCACTGGCCATTTCGCTTCCATACTTTCGGATCACGAAAATGGGCGGTGAATCCTTCTGGCAGCGTCGCCACGACACCTTTTTTCTGAAAATGAATGCCATCTTCTGAAACAGCTAAACATTGATATGTCTCACGGTTTCCTTGTTCATCGCGAACGTTTCCAGTGTACATCACATACATCTGTCCATCGTCAATGACTGCGCTGCCAGAATAACAGCCGTTTTGATCAAACCAATCACTTGGGGCAAGGGCGGCTTCCTCGTGCTGCCAATTCACTAGATCTGTCGATGTGTAATGGCCCCAAAATTTTGCGCCGTGTCCCGTTTTGAATGGCTGCCACTGATAAAAAACGTGGTAAACCCCTTTCCACTGAATCAACCCATTCGGGTCATTTAAAAGACCAACTGGCGGCATTAAATGAAAATGCTGACGGTACACATCTTTTTTCACCAAATGCTCATAGTTTCGAATACGGTCTGCTACCTTTTGACGAAGTGCTGCGTCAGTTGTTGTCATGACTGTGACCACTCCTTGATTATTTTTCTACTTCTTTTACTTTAAAGATGATGGTGAGAGTAAATGAAACAGCAACAGCGATTAACATACCAATCACATAATTCACCACATTCTGCACACCGTATGGCGCGGCAATCGCAATCATCGGAATACCCGTTAAACCATAGGCGTTGGCTGCAACCTTCGTGAAGACAACAAATGCCCCGCCTAATGCGCCTCCGATCATCGCGGCAATAAACGGCTTACGATAGCGGAGGTTGACACCGAATATGACAGGCTCGGTAATACCTAGGAAAGCTGAGAAAGCTGCAGGAAGTGCGATTTCTTTTGTTTTCGCGCGTTTCGCTAAGAAAAAGACAGCCAATCCCGCCCCGCCTTGAGCTACGTTGGACATGGCCCAAATTGGCAGCAAATAGTTACGCCCAATATCATTCAGCAGTCCTGCTTCAATCGCATGGAAGCTATGATGAACCCCTGTAAGAACAATGAGAGAGTAGGCACCTCCGAAAATGAGTCCTGCTAAGAAGCCTGCATGATCATAAATAAATGTCAATGCATTCGAAATTCCAGTACCGAGCATTCTTCCAAGCGGTCCAACTGCAATAAACGTCACAAATCCAGTCACAATCACCGTCACAAACGGGGTCACAAGTAAATCAATACTGTTCGGAACCACTTTTCTTAAATTCTTTTCTACAATGCACATGATGTACACAGTCAATAATACTGGAATGACTGTTCCTTGGTAACCAAGAAGAGCAATATCAAAATTGAATAAATGCATATACTCTGGTTTCGCATCCATCAGCCCCCACGGGTTGAGCAGGTTCGGGTGAATCATAATCCCCCCAATAACGGCTCCTAAATACGAATTTCCACCAAACTCTTTCGCCGCACTGACCCCAATTAAAATCGGCAAAATGATAAAGGCTGCACTTGAGAACATATCAAGCATTTGGAAGATCGCAGAGCTTGGGTCAGCCCATTTGAAGGCTTTCATCATGCCTAATAGGCCCATTAATAAACCGCTTGCAACAATTGCTGGAATGATCGGTACAAAAATATTTGATAACGTCTTTGCAAAACGTGCAAGTGGATTCATTTTTTGTTTCACTGCTTCATCATGGCTGACAGGCTTTTGTTTCTCGTCTCCTGTCTCAAGACCAGTCTCACGAGCAAATGGTTCATATACTTTGTTGACTGCCCCCGTTCCAAAAATGATTTGGAATTGTCCCGAGCTTGAGAAAGCCCCCTTCACCCCTTCAAGTTCCTCAATGGCTTCTTTGTCAATCAGTTCCTCATCTTTTATCACCAATCTGAGTCTTGTTGCACAATGCGTGGCACTGATGACATTTTCTTTGCCGCCTAATCGTTTTGTTAATTCTTTGGCTGCTTTTTGATAATCCATGTTGTCTCCTCCTTTTTTAAAGCAAAAAAGACCTAAAATTCACCAACGATAAAAGGACATACACGTCCCCTCGTTACGCAAATTTTAGGTCTTGCCTGCCTGGCAGTCACAATCCCACGATATCAAATTTTGATTACGCTTTCATCATAGTATAAGAGTGAGACGTGCGTCAACCTCTTTTTTCGAATCAATTGACCCATATACACTAATAAGAGTAGTGTGCATAAAAAAAGCCTGCATGCAGGCACAACCACTAAACCAATTCGGCATCCTGCAGACGCTGGACATGCAGCGTGATGTAGCCGATCTCCGATTCAGGGAGATGAAGTTCATATTCATTTTTTAACAAATCAGCGAGTCCACGTGCACACTGGTAAGCCAAATCATACTTTGTTTGGATAAAACTCAGCATGTCATCGTCCATGATTTGAAATGCCTCATTTGATTCCAACCTGCCTAATGCATACCTCAAATGTGTCACAAGCCGCTGATAGGAAATACTATCCTCATCAATTGAATGCTGAAAATAGCTTTCTATATGCTCGATCATTTCTTTGATCATCGTTGTATATTTCACGGTCTTTTTCATAGACTCCGTATTCATTTTGGCCGTATGAATATGGAGTGCCACATACCCTGCCTCATCGTCCGGCAGTTCAACCCCAAGCCGATCCTTTACATAACGAATGGCATACTTTCCAATATCATATTCCTGCTTATATAAGACTTTGATCTCACCAAGCAATTTATTATATAGCACAATGCCCTTTTGAATGCGCTCTATAGCAAAGGATAAATGGTCAGTCAGTGATATATGGATATGATCACTAAGCGGCATCATCAGTTTACCCTCTGCATAACTGATGATATGCTCTGCCACCTCAATATGCGCTTCGGGCAATGTCGCAAGAATTTGTTTGAATTTCTCATTTTCTTCACGCACAACAAAGATTTTCTCTATTTTTTGAACGGGAACGACGTCATTTTTCCCCTTCTGAAAAGCAATTCCAGGCCCCATCACAATTTTCTCCTGATCACCTTCCTTTACAACCACTGCATTGTTATTCAATATTTTATATATCTTCAAGGGGTATCCTCTCCCACCAGATAACGTTTCTTATGTGGGATTTTACCCTGTTTCATCTCCCATGTAAAGGTAAGAGCGGGCCAGCACGCGCCTCTCTCGTCGTCTTCTCATCAAGCATCATCAGACTTTGCTTAAACGGTTTCTCTGACCTGCGCTTCTTGTTCTTTTCTTCTGCCAGCTTCTCTAGCTCTCTCTCGTTCACAACTTGAAAGAAACGATTATCCACCGCAGCCGCCTGAAACCGTTGCTGCTTCATCATCACACCAGGATTCACAAGCACATTCATCATGAAACCAAACCATACACTCAACCAGTTTTTGAATTTCTTCACTGAACATCCCTCCGCTTTTCTTAGAATCTAGCAGTTCTAGCAAAACAACTGCTCCTATCATATCCCGAGAAAAAAGAGAGGTTTGTCACAATCTGGGTGAAAAAACAAACTAGTTTTCAGAAGTTTTGTTGAAAAGTGGAGAAGATGATCATGTATGAGGGTGTTTGAATAAAAATTTTATACACACTATATCCAAAAGATAAGCACACCTTATCAACAGGGTTTATCCACATATCAACACCCCATTACTAGATTTTGTGTATGAGATTTTTTTATTTTCCATATATATATCTAAATAAATGAGTTATCAACAGGAGTTTGTGCATAAGTGAGACTTTATAAACAAAATAGTTCTTTATAACTATGTAAAATAAGACCATTTTAGTAAAGGAATTGTTTTCATCGTATTGAATACTTAATAACGGGCAGTGAATCTTTCCTATTTATCCACAAAAAGAAAGGCTATCTCCCTAAAAACACAGCTAGAAAGGGGAAAATTAATGAAAAAGGTCATCTCTCGTTCTTCTGTTCTATTGTTCTCCACTATTTTTATTTTATCCACATTCTTTACAGGTCAACAGGCTGCTGCCGCTCCATCGAACAAACAGGTGGAACTAGAAAAAGCAGAAATCTTCGGTGAAATCAATGTCAACTCTAGAAAACACACCACTGTCATTGTTGAATTAAAGGAAAAATCCTTGGTTGAAGCAAAGCAAGAAGGCAAAGCTCAAACAAAGGCCTCCCTCAAAAAATCTCGAACAAAAGTAAAAAATGCAGCACTCAAAGAAATTGATAAAGCGAGTGTTCGTCAAGAATATGAAAAAGTCTTCTCTGGTTTCTCTATGAAACTTCCTGCAAACGAAATTCCGAAGCTGCTCGCAGTGGACGGAGTAAAAGCCGTTTATCCGGATGTTACATATCAAACAGATGAAGTGAAAAAGGAAAGTATTCAGCTTCCAAATGAAGATGTCTCCCCTCTTATGGATAAAAGCGCTCCATTTATCGGTGCACCAAAAGCTTGGGATGCCGGCTACTCTGGAAAAGGGGTAAAAGTCGCTGTCATTGATACTGGAGTAGACTATACCCACCCTGATTTAAAAGGAAACTTTGGTTTATACAAAGGCTATGATTTTGTTGATAACGATTATTCTCCGCAAGAGACGCCTAAAGGAGACCCTAGAGGCGAATCGACAGACCACGGCACACACGTCGCAGGGACAATTGCTGCCAATGGACAAATTAAAGGTGTCGCAAAGGATGCCGCACTTCTTGCGTACCGTGTACTTGGACCAGGCGGGTCTGGGACAACTGAGAACGTTCTTGCAGGCATCGACCGCGCTGTTACTGATGGAGCAGATGTCATGAACCTCTCTCTCGGAAACAGTGTGAATAACCCTGATTATGCCACAAGCATCGCACTCGACTGGGCCATGTCTGAAGGCGTTGTCGCTGTCACATCGAATGGAAACAGCGGACCGAACAGCTGGACAGTCGGTTCTCCCGGCACGTCAAGAGATGCCATTTCTGTCGGAGCAACACAGCTTCCGTACAGCCTTTACAATGTGAAATTCCCGAACTATTCTACTGCAAAAGTGATGGGCTACTACCAAGAGAGTGATTTAAAAGCACTTGACCAAAAACAAGTCACACTCGTCCATGCAGGTATCGGTGACGAAAAAGCATTTGAAGACATCGATGTGAAAGGAAAGGTTGCCGTGATCGAACGAGGAGCCATTGCCTTTGTTGATAAAGTAGACAATGCAAAAGCTGCTGGTGCAATCGGCGTTGTGATGTATAACAACACCGATGGAGAAATTCCAGTCGATGTACCGGGTCTCGCTCTTCCTACGATTAAGCTTTCAAAAGCTGAAGGAACAGCACTTGTTAAAACTATTGAGACTGGTAATAATACAACGACTTTCTCCATTCAATTTGTCAAAGAACTTAGTGAGCAAGTCGCTGACTTCTCATCTCGCGGACCAGTTGTGGATACGTGGATGATTAAGCCTGATTTATCAGCACCTGGCGTCAGCATTGTGAGTACGATTCCAACGCATAACCCTTCTCAGCCTTACGGATATGGCTCAAAGCAAGGAACAAGCATGGCTTCACCGCATGTGGCAGGGGTCGCAGCGATCATCAAGCAAGCAAAACCATCGTACACAACTGAACAGATCAAAGCACTGATGATGAATACAGCAGAAAAACTATTTGACGCAAATGGCAGCCCATTCCCTCATAACACACAAGGGACAGGCAGTGTTCGAATCATCGAATCACTCCAAGCGTCATCTATCGTTTCTGATGCCAGCTATTCTTACGGCACTTTCTTGAAAGAAAAAGGCGTTCAAATCAAAACGAAGAAATTCAAGGTAGAAAACCTTTCAAAAGCACCGAAAACGTATACCATTGATTACAAATTTAATGGCAGCGGCATCAGCACAAACGGAACGAAAAAAATCACTGTCAAAGGGAATTCCACTGGGTCCTTTACTTCCGCGGTACAAGTGAAATACGGTAAAACCAAAAAAGGAACGTACCAAGGCAGCATTACCCTTCGTGAAAATGGCAGAAAGGTCACAGAGATTCCTACTTTATTGATTGTAAAAGAGCCTGATTATCCGCGCGTCACTTCGGTTTCCGTCGAGCCGGATAACCGTGCTGGAAGCTATGTTATTAGCAGCTATCTGCCTGGCGGCGCTGAGAACCTTGCATTTCTCGTCTACTCGACAGATGGAGAGTATTTAGGTGAAGCAGGTGTTTATCAACATGTTGATAAAGGAGAACACCGCGTAAAATGGAATGGCACGATCAATCAAGGTCAAAAGCTGGAACCTGGTGAGTATACAATGCTTGCGTATGCAAGTTTGAAAGGGAAATCAGACACTGTTCAAACGAAGGAACCCTTCGATATTTATCCTGAATAAACGTGAATCACAAGAAAAGCCTTGTATGAGCGGATTAGCTCATCAAGGCTTTTCGATTATATATAGAGGAAAGAGAGACTGATGTTGATATTGCTATGGATCGTTTCTTTTTTGACTGCTTTTTTTCTAACGATCACTTTGGTGTATTTTCACCCTTTTACACGCGAAACATCCTCGTCCTTTTCATCAAGCATGCGAGCTGACGGTCTATGTGTCCTTCATTTACCCGCTTAGTTTGGCGTTTATTTTCATCATGATGCTCCTTTTCCCCCTCTATTGGCTGCGTGGACGGTAAACAGACATACATACGTTATGCATCAAAGACTTCTTTTAATAAACGATACGATGTGAGCCGGTCTTGCATGTGGTGAGTGATCGTCACAGCGATTACTTCATTTGTACGATACGCTTTCGCTAGTGCCGTCAGCTGCTTTTTCACAGAAGATGGCGTTCCAACCACCATCCTTTGACGATTGGCAGCCACTCGTTTTTGTTCATATGGACTGTAGGAATAAGCTTGTGCCTTTTCATATGAAGGAAAGCCCCCGAGGTTTTGCCCCTGTTCATTGGCGAGTAAGGATAAATCTAAGCTGACTGCCAGTTTTTCTGCCTGTTCCTCTGTTTCAGCACATAAAACGAAGACCGCAAGACTGACGCGCGGCTCATCACCGAATGCTGAAGGTTCGAACCGGTTGATGTATTGCTCCACAGAATCTTCTCCGCCTTCGCCATTGATAAATAGAGCAAACGTATAGCCTGCACCTGCTTTCGCCGCAAGTCTTGCACTCCCTCCAGAGGAACCAAGCATCCATACCTCTGGTGCAGTCTCTACCTTCGGAGAAGCGGTTAAATGGGGCAGCGGGTAAAATTCATCCGCTAGGTCGTGTAAATAGACCTTCAATTCTTCTACCTGCTCAGGATATTGATCACCTAGTCGTTTTCGTTCACCATGATGAAGGGCAATGGAGGAAATGGGCATACCACCAGGAGCACGTCCAATCCCAAGATCAATTCTCCCAGGAGCCAGTGCTTCGAGAACCCTGAAGTTCTCTGCTACTTTATAGGCACTATAGTGAGGCAGCATCACACCGCCTGAGCCAATACGTATATGTGACGTAACGGCTGATAAATGACCGAGAAGCACCTCTGGACTCGACCCTGCAAGCCGGTTTGAAAAGTGATGCTCTGATACCCAAAAACGGTGATAGCCCCACTTCTCTGCCTGCTTTGCCAATTCAACCGTTTGCTTCAATGCTTCAGCAGGTGTTGCATCTCCGATCAAAGGAGATTGATCCAGTATACTTAATTTCATCATGCTGCACCTCTTACAGAAATCCCCCTCTCTCAATCGAAAGGGGGGATGTCTTATTTATTTTCGATTAAAGCCCTTCTCTTTAACAAATTCTCCAAGGAAGGCACGCTTTGGCTGACTAAAGCCGCGAAGCATCTGCTTAGACCAAGTATCTTTTCTCTCTCCGTTTGTTCGTTCTTCATAATATGATGAAATACGATCATCGTATTCTTTTAAATAACGATCCACATGCGCTTCATCTAGCTGATAAGCATTTTCATGATAAATGAGTTCAACTGGCAGCCGTTCCTTTTGTGACGATTGACTCGCTGGATGTCCGACAGCCAGACCAAATAACGGCAGCACATAAGATGGCGTTTCAAGTAATTCAGACACTTCTTTCAGTTGATTACGCAGACCGCCAATATAGCAGATCCCAAGTCCCATTGATTCTGCGGCTACACTCATATTTTGCGCAGCGAGCGCCGTATCAATGACGCTAATGAGAAAGGCTTCCGTATTCTCAAGCGCCTCTTGATGATTTTCCCCTGCTTTTTTTGCAATATCATCATGGCGTTTCAAGTCTGCACAGAAGACAAAGAAATGCCCATTCTTCTCAACGTATGGCTGATTCCCAGCCAGTTCAGCAAGCTTGGCCTTCTTCTCTTGATCTGTCACACCAATAATACTGTACGCCTGTACATAGCTTGATGTCGAAGCAGCCTGTGCACTTTTAATGAGTGTCAGCACCTCTTCTTCGGACAAACGCTCGTCTGTAAACGAACGGATGGACCGATGATTTAATATCGTTTCTATCGTTTTGTTCAATTCGAAGACCTCCTTCACTTGTACTATCATATGACAAAGACATATGGCTTTTCAAAAATTAAAACTCGCATGAAAAAAGACAGTCTATACTTAGACTGCCCTTACCCGTTTTATTTAAATAAATAACTTTGGTATTTCGTTAATTGAACACTTGCGTTATAAGCAATCCCGAATCCAATAAGGACAGATAAGACAGAGCTTCCTCCGAAGCTGATAAATAGGAGCGGAATCCCTGTTACAGGCATCACGCCTATATTCATCCCAATGTTCTGGAACGTATGGATCACAATCAGTGCTGTATATCCTACACAGAAGAATGACGCAAACCGGCTATATGGATGGATACGGTCGATCAGCACGACAAGCCGGTAGATCAAGAAGAAGAACATGATCACAACAAACGCACATCCGACAAAGCCAAAGGCTTCTCCTATAATGGAGAAAATCATATCTGTTTGTGCTTCTGGGACATAGACTTTTAAGTTTTTAACCCCATTCCCAAAAATCTGTCCAGCACCGATGGCCATTATGGCCTGGTCTACTTGATATTTATCAGACCCAGACGCATCCTGAGTCTGCGCTTGATTGGCTGACGTAGAACTATCAGGCAGCCAAGCGGTAATCCGGTTAATCTGATACTGCTGAATGCCAATTGTTTTCGCAACATCAGGGAAGAGAATGATCACAGTTAACACAGCGGCAACTAAAAGCACAACTACGGAACCGATGAGAGAGATCAGTTTCCAATTGACTCCTGATAAAAACACCATCACAACGACAATAAACATACAGACAGCTGCCGTACCTGCATCCTGTAAGAAAATCAGTCCAACTGGAACAGCTGCCACCCCGGCAATTTTTAATAGAAGGAAGATATCATCTTCTAATGTCCGTTTTCCTCTAGGGCTTGACTTGCCAATAACAGATGCGAGCATCATAATCAAACCAATTTTCATGAACTCTGAGGGCTGAAGTGTTCCGATCCCCGGTATCACAAACCAGCTTTTTGCACCATTTTTAATTGGAGCAAAATCATGACCTCCGATTTGTGCAGGAGCGATTTTCAGAAAAATTAACAGCATAATGCCGCCTATAAAAATATAGAGGCTTAGCTTTTCTAATTGCTCCAAGTCAAAGTAATTTATGGCTACAATACATATAACTCCAACCATGTAGTAAATGATCTGTCTGGTCCATGCATTAGATCCATACTGCCCAAATTGACCCGCAGCATAAATCGCAATGACACTGATGGCAAAGAAGGCTAAAAATATAAAAATTAAATCCCCTTGATAGTACGGAGATGTATTCTGCTTGTTCATGAACTAACCACCCTTATTACAAAACATAAAAGCCCTTATTTATATTAGATTGAAATTTTCACAAAAGCAACTCACCTTAAATATGACGGAAGATACATCCGAAAGGTTCCAATCATTTTTCAAAAAATGAAATACTTTTCATTCTAACAATAGGAAAAAATTCCTCTATACTTTTTCCATTCAACCGATCATGAGTCCTTTAAAAAGATTATTTTACAGATTTTAAGGGGAAAATTCAATGACCTATGTGGCGATATGACAAGCAATTATCATGCCAGCATAAGCTGTACGGAGAGAAAAGGAAAAACCACTTTCTACGGAATAAGGCCCATTTTCCAATTATTGAGTTTACTTCAAAGTCAATTGTGGTATAATACTTGTAACAAAATGTTCACAATATCTCCTAAAAACAGACACAATTGCATCCTGACCTCTTATTTGATTTGGATATCAACTTACAAAGGAGTTGGATACGATGGATATGTTCTTTGCGTACCTATGTATTGCAACGGCTACACCCCTGTTTTTATGGCTTGAAAACAGAAAAATTGCACTAGCTTCTATTCCACCCATTATGATTATGTGGATTTTCTTCGGTCTTTACATGACGAGCAGTTTATCTCCAGCAGGACATACCTTCATGATCGCATTCTTTGCCATTAACGTCATTTTGGCACACATTGCAGCGTTTCTCATTTATGGACTTCCATTCATTCGCAAAAGATTCAGCAGCACCAGATAAATCACGCACCACCTATTGGAGGCGTAATCACCATCATGATAAAAACCACTCACCTTTGAGGGATGAGTGGTTTTTTTATTATTTCTCTGAATGCTCAGACTGCTTTGGCGCAGAAGGTGAATAACCGTCTTTGCTGTTCTCTCCGTGGCTGTAGTGAGCCGCAAAGATCCAAACAGATCCGATAACGAAGATAATTGCACAAAACAGACCAAACAATGTATTTCCGACTTGAACAGTTCCGTTCTCGCTTTCTGTCATGTGCATAAACATGAATAGCTGCAAGAACGCTTGAATGAAGGCAAAACCAAAGATAATCCATAGTTTTGCAGAACTGCCAATTTCAGCTCCAATGGCAATCCAGAATGCTAAGATTGTTAGCACAATGGATAGGATGAAGCCAACTACGTGTTTCCAAGGGAAGTGTTCGTGCTCTGCTGAGGAATGTGTTTTTCCAGCCATATCACAAAAGCCCCCCTAATCCGATCAAGTAAACAGCTGTGAAGATGAAAATCCATACAACATCAAGAAAATGCCAGTATAGACTTGAGATAAAAATCTTCGCTGCTGTTTGTGGAGTTAATCCACGTTTTTTAATTTGGAACAAGACCCCGGTAATCCAGAAGATACCGATGGATACGTGTAGTCCGTGAGTTCCTAAGAGTACAAAGAATGCAGACCAATACGCACTTGTATGGATGCTCGCACCCTCATGTACATAATGGAAGAACTCGAAAATCTCAAAGCCAACGAAGCCTGCACCTAGAAGCAGTGTCAGAATCGTCCAAATGACAACCCCTTTTGTACTTCCACGGCGCATTTCATGAACAGCAATCCCGCATGTAAATGAACTAACCAATAACAGGAATGTCATGATCAATACAAGCTTCATATCAAACAGTTCAGCTGGTAAAACGCCGCCAGCTGTTCTGCCATGAAGAACAAAGTAGGTCGCAAAAAGTGTTGAGAATAACACGATTTCCGCGCCAAGGAATATCCAGAAACCAAGGATGTTTAAACGTCCTGTTTCAGACTGATATTCAAGCGGTGCATTTGCATAGCTGCTATCATTATGTCCCATTACTTCTGCGCCTCCTTATTCTTTTTCTCTGTTTCAATCACTTCTTCAACAGGAATATAGTAGCCATCGTCATATTCAAATGAGCGTAAAATCATTGTTGCGAATACACCGATTAAGCCAATAACGCCAATCCAATACCATTCAAATACAAGACCGAATGCACCAAGTCCGAAGAATGCAGACATGATGAGTGGTCTGCCTGAATTGTGCGGCATGTGAATTTTCTTGAATTCTTTTTCAGGATGAACGTCTACGTTGTTTTGCTTCCAATGATGGAATGCATCTGGTGTTGTCACTTCTGGAAGTGCTGCAAAGTTATAATGCGGCGGAATTGCAGAAGATGTCGCCCAGTCAAGAGTACGTCCATCTCCCCAGCTGTCTCCAGACACTTCACGTTTCGCGTGTCTCCAGCTGTAGTAGATGTTGTAGCAAAGGATGATGAAGCCGATACCCATCATAAATGCACCAATTGTTGAAATAAAGTTTAGTGCAGTCCAGCCATCTTCTGGTCCATACGTATAAATACGTCTTGGCATTCCTTGCAGTCCTAAGAAGTACTGCGGGAAGAAACAGATGTTAAATCCGATCATGAATACCCAGAAGAACCATTTGCCGATTCTTTCGTTTAACTTGTAACCAAACATTTTTGGATACCAGAAAACAAGGCCAGCAAAACAAGCAAAAACAGTACCTGCGATTAATACATAGTGGAAGTGGGATACAAGGAAGTACGTGTTATGGTACTGGTAATCCGCAGCTGCCATCGCAAGCATAACCCCAGTGACACCACCGATAACGAAGTTCGGGATGAAACCAAGTGCCCAAAGCATTGGTGAAGTAAAGCTGATACGGCCTCGATACATCGTAAAGAGCCAGTTAAAGATTTTCACACCTGTTGGTACAGAAATCGCCATTGTTGTAATCGAGAAGAATGAGTTAACCGCTGCACTGTTCCCCATTGTAAAGAAGTGGTGAACCCACACAAGGAAACTAAGAACAGAGATTGCCACAATCGATACAACCATCGCTTTGTAACCAAACAGCTGTTTTCTTGAGAACGTCGCAAAGATTTCTGAGAAAATACCGAAAGCCGGCAGGATGACGATATATACCTCAGGATGTCCCCAAATCCAGAAAAGGTTCGCCCAAAGCATTGGCATACCGCCTGCTTCGAGTGTAAAGAATGCGGAACCGAATAAACGATCAAATGTCATAAGTGCTAAAGCAACTGTTAATACAGGGAATGCGAATACGATGATGACAGACGTAATCAATGTTGTCCATGTAAACATTGGCATACGCATAAGCGTCATACCTTTTGTACGCATTTTTAAGATGGTCACCATGAAGTTAATACCAGTCATAAGTGTACCAATACCTGCAATTTGGAGCCCGAGCAAGTAATAGTTCTGTCCAGGACCTGGTGAGAAATCATTTCCGGCGAGCGGCATGTAACTCGTCCAGCCTGCACTTGGTGATCCTCCAATGACGAAGGAAATGTTGAACAGCATCGCTCCAACCATGAATGTCCAGAAGCTAAGGTTGTTCAAATAAGGGAATGCAACGTCACGTGCACCAATTTGAAGAGGCACAACGACGTTGATTAAACCAATTAAAAATGGCATCGCCATGAATAGAATCATGATCGTACCATGCGTTGTGAAAATTTCATTATAGTGGTTGGAATCTAAAAACGTATTATTAGGAAGCGCCAGCTGTGCGCGCATCATCAGTCCGTCTACCCCACCGCGGAAGAACATAATCACAGCAGCAAGGATATACATGATCCCAAGCTTTTTATGATCAACTGATGTTAGCCATTCTTTCCAGAGCCATTTCCACTTTTTAAAGTAGGTTAAAACAAACACGATAGCAATGGAAGTAAGAGCGATAGAAATTTGCGCACCAAGAATTAATGGGTCTCCAGTTACAAAAAACTCATCCCATTTCAAATGCATAACGGCCTCCTCCTTTCCTTAGTCAGTTTATTCATTATCTAGTTTTCTTTTATAGTTCTTCACATTCTCGAAAGGATCTGTTTTGGAATGCGGAGAAACTGATTGGTAACCTAAACGTTTGCGTGCTTGGAGTGCGTATTCAGAATCCTCTCCATGCTTCGCAAAGGATAAATGTGTTGATGAGAATGTCTGCACATCTGCAGCATCCGGAAGCATCAAGTAGTCATACGTTTTCTTCGTTAACTTTGGTGCTTCTTTCTTCGTTTTGCTTACCCATTTATCATAGTCAGACTGCGTCATCGCATTGACTTTGAATTTTTGCTGAGCAAAGCCCTCGCCTGTGAAGTTGGCGTTTCTTCCTTCATATGTGCCAACTTGATCAGCTTGAAGATATTGTTCCATCTCCATTCCAGCCATCGCATACTTCTCCCCGCCTAGCTGAGGAATCCATAGTGATGCCATTGTATCAGCGGAAGTGATTTTGAATAAAACCGGCTGATCTTTTGGAATGTTTAAGTAGTTCACTGTCTCAATATTTTCCTCTGGATAGCTAAAGATCCATTTCCAATCAACAGCTGTAGCATAAACGACAAGTGGATCTTTATGGCTTGTTGCTTGAGGTGCCTCTTCCAAAGAGTAAATTGTTTTTACAGTTGGAACCGAAAGGGCAGCAACGATTAATATTGGGATCACTGTCCAGATAACTTCTAGAAGCGTATTCCCGTGTAGTTCTGGGTTATAAGAGGCGTTTCCAACGTCCTTACGCTCACGGTATTTAACCAAAATGATGGTAAACAGTACAAATACCGCACCAACGATAAAGAGCATGAATCCAATGGATAAAAGGATTAAGTCTTTTTGTTGTGCTGCGACAGGTCCTTTAGGATCTAAAACAGCGATATTGCTGCAACCTCCTAATAAAAAAACACTCACGAGCATCGCTAATAAAAGCATAGGTTTAATGGCTCTGAACAAGAAGATCACCATCCTTCCTTAGATAATGTATAAATTGCTGAATAATTGTGAAAAGCCATCTGCCTTCGAAAACTTTTCTTCCCTTTGTAATGCTATCAAAATCTGTTAGAGTTAGCTTCCCTTTTTTCAAAAGTTCATTTATTTTTCAACAGATTTCTATTAAAATGTCATAAATTCGACATAAATTTATATTATTGCACACACAATAAATTTCTAGGATTTTGAAAAGTTGAGAGTTGAAGGCAAAGGACAAACAATCAAGAACTTTGTCAAATTTAGGTTTACCACAATAAAAAAGTTTGGTCGAATTTCAATTTAACTTAATGAAATTTTATCTAGGTAAACAATTTTGAAATAGGTATCCCCACATTTAACAAAAACCTTACTCATTTTAACGCAAGTTCACAAGAAAAGAAAGTATCGATTCTCTGCGATACGCTGTAAGAATTGGTAATGATGCTGAATTAGTGGAATCTCGCTAAAGACTTCCAGCAAAAAACCGGCTCAGCGCCGGCACTCTGCATTTATTCATCTCTCACTAAGATGTCAGGTCGTCTATAGATCTCCCCTTCATGTTCAATGTCCATGTACGTCCACTTGCCTGTATAGGTTAAAAAGCGGTTGCCCTCTTTTTCTACTACTATCGTATCCTCTGATTTCAGTCCAGGCAACGAAGGATTCCACGTAAACACTTGATGCAGCTGAATTTTTTCCTTCGATGAGGGAACGGCAATGATTTCCCTAGATACAAATCCCGTCTTTCCCCCTTGATGAAGCTTTTTCCAGCTATCAGGGAAGCCCTCTTTTTCATACTGAGCAATACCTGCTTTCAGTACATCTCCCAATGTTTTACCAGGACGTGTGGCGGCATTCATGACTGTATCAATTCGTGCAAGCCGCTCTTTGTTCTCTTCAAGCTCCTTTGGAAGCTGACCAAAGTAAACAGACCTTGTGACATTCGCTACGAGCCCGTGCCGTTCTGCACAGAGGACAACAAGCGCGTGCTTTTGAAGTGCTTTCTCTGTTGGAATCGGGTGACGGTATTGATGGATCCGGTCATCCGTTGCCACAAGCAGGACTTCTATCGTCATCCCTTGTGCAATGGCTCTTTGAGCAACAAGCGAAGCAATTTCGTGTTCGGTCTGCCCTGGCACGATTTCTTGACAGACACTTTCTACAATGACCGCTGTTTCATGACAAAGGATTTCATATTGACTGAGCTGCGAGACAGTAAGGATCGATCGAACATGTGACAAATCCGGCTCGATCCATTCGAATCCATCCATTTGAATGTCCGCCCCAATTCGTTTACCTTTTGTGAATTCTTGAATGTAGGGGGTCTCATCCTCATACCAATCCATTGTGACCACTTGAAAGGGATGATCGACATACGCCATTTCCTCTTCAATGATCCGCTTTTCTTCCATTTGATTCACAATGAGGACGAGGTCGTCTTTTAAGACGAGCAGCTGGCACACGCCCTCTGGCGTATTTAACACAATGTGATTCCTTCTTCCGCCTGTCAGCCAGGAGAAGTTATTTCGCTTTTGAATCAAGACACCATCAAGCTGCTTTTCTTCCATTAGCTCTCTTACTTGTTCAATCATCTAATCACCTGCCTGTATGAAGTGTTTGAATGAAACGGTTAAAAGCTGTTTTCCCTTGCTCAGTTCTTTTAAACACACCCGCCTGCGAGAGAATTCGAGAAAAAATAGAGCCAATTTCTTGTTGTAAAATGGTTTCGGTATTGTCCTCTGTAAAGGTGTTCTCTTCAAGCAGCCGCTTTGCCCATGTTTCGTGTTTCATGATAGCAGGACGGGCTTTGATTTCTTCAAGAGGACTTTCGGATAGCAATGCCTCTTTTAATTGGCTTAATTCCTCTGCTAATCTGCCAGGAAGGACAGCAAGGCCCATGACTTCAATTAATCCGATATTCTCTTTTTTAATATGGTGGACTTCTTCGTGCGGATGGAAAATGCCGTCTGGGTGCCGCTTGTCTGTACGGTTATTACGCAGCACTAAATCTAATTCATAGTCATCCCCGTGGCGCCGCGCAATAGGTGTAATGGTATTGTGCGGAGTCTCTCCTGTATGAGCGATCAGCCCCACCTCTTCATCTGAATACAATTTCCACTCATGTAAGATAAAGTCTGCTGCGTCCGCGAGCGGCTGCCGCTCGCTGCTTCGAAGGCGGATCACAGACATCGGCCATTTCACAATGCCAGCTCGCACATCCGGAAAGGCTTTGAGAGAAAAGACTTCTTCCATCTCTGCTTTCGCCATCGGAAATTCATGTGCACCGCCCTGAAAATGGTCATGACTTAATATACTGCCTCCGACAATCGGAAGGTCGGCGTTCGACCCGATGAAATAGTGCGGGTATATAGATATGAAGGAAAGCAGTCGTTCAAAGGTTTTTTTGGTGATGCTCATTGGCTCATGTTTACCTTTGAACACTATGCAGTGCTCGTTGTAATACACATAAGGTGAAAATTGCAGAAACCACGATTCACCTGAGAGTGTCACAGGAATAATCCGGTGATTCTGTCTCGCTGGATGGTTGATCCGCCCCTCGAAGCCAACGTTTTCTTTACAAAGGAGACAAAGAGGATATTGCTTTTGACTGAGCTTCTTGGCTTCAGCGATGGCTTTGGGGTCCTTTTCCGGTTTTGATAGATTAATGGTGATCTCCAGCACACCATCGTCTGTTGGTGTAAACCACTGTACATTTTTGGCGATCCTGCCTGTATGAATATAGTGGGCATGCTGCTGCATCGCATAGAACCAGCTTGTAGCTGCCTCTGGTCCCTCATGCTGGCGTTTTTCTTCAAACTTCGCATAGATGACACTTGGAGGTGCCACCAAGCAGCCCATGATTTTCGCATCTAGTAAATCACGATACGTATCCGTCCCCTCAGGAATAAGGCCTGTTTCTACTGCCCAATCCAGCATCGGCATTAAAATGTCTTCAAGGTCTCCTTCTCCTGAGACTGTTCTTGCTTCAGCGTCATCGAGCCCGAGCACCTCAAGCAGCCGATTTCTCGTATAATCGATATCTAGTGATGTCATCAGCTCTTTATTGATCCCGTATTGAATCAGCTGTTCCAATTTTTCAAAAATATCAATCACCATTCCCTCTGTCCCCTCTCTTGCCTGCCTGTTACGCTTTATTCACTTCGGTAGCCATCTGGATGCTTCTGAAACCAATCCCACGCGCTCTGAATGATCGTGTGAAGGTCAGCATATTGAGGTGTCCATCCCAATTCTTGCAGCGCTTTTTCAGAAGAAGCAATCAGCTTTGCTGGATCTCCCGCGCGTCTTTTTGCCACTTGTGCCGGGATGGCATGCCCCGTGACTTTTCTGACAGCTTCTACGACCTGCTTCACGGAGAAACCAGTTCCATTCCCTAAGTTGTAGATAGCACTGCCTTTTCCAGCACGCAGCCGATCAACGGCTAAGATGTGTGCCTCTACTAAGTCCATCACATGAATGTAATCTCTAATACACGTGCCGTCCTCTGTCTCATAATCATCACCATAAATCATGATCTGATCCCGTTTTCCTAAAGCAACTTGCAGAATAATTGGAATGAGATGTGTCTCAGGCTGATGATCCTCTCCGACAAGTCCTTCTGTATGGGCACCAGCTACATTAAAGTACCGAAGCACCACGTATTCTATTCCATACGCTTGCTCAGACCACTTCAGCATTTTTTCAATCGCTAATTTTGTTTCTCCATAAGGATTCGTTGGGTTCGTTTCATCCGTTTCAACAATCGGCACGCGCTTCGGTTCACCGTATGCAGCAGCAGTTGAAGAAAAGACGATGTGTTTCACATCAAATTCATTCATTATTTGTAGTAAAGCGGTTGCTCCGCCGACGTTGTTGTCATAGTACTTAAGCGGGTCTGTCACACTCTCCCCGACAAGTGAATCTGCCGCAAAGTGCATGACCGCTTCTATTTGATGCGTTTTGAAAACCTGTCTTAAAAAGACGTGATCCCGTAAATCTCCCTCTTCTAAGACAGCTCCTTCCAAAACAGCTTCTTTGTGGCCTGTCTGCAAATTATCCACTACCACTACTCGTTCGCCTTTCGCTAGAAGAGCCGCCACCGCATGACTGCCTATGTACCCTGCTCCTCCACAAACTAAAAATGTCATCAACCTTCCCCCTTTGTGAGTTCTCTTGCGCCGCCTCCAATTCCAGCTGTGTAAAAAGAGGCTTGAATGCCTGTTTTCTCTTGATATATCGCACCAGTTTCTTCTATAAATGAACTCAGCAGCTCTTCTTTCACAATGCTGATCGTGCATCCGCCAAAGCCTGCACCTGTCATACGGGAGCCAATCGTCCCCGGGTGCCCCCAAGCTGCTTCAGCCAGTGCATCTAGTTCAAGTCCTGTTACTTCATAATCATTCTTTAAAGAAAGATGAGAAGCCTTCATGAGCCCACCTAGTTCTTCCATTTTATCATCTTTCAGAAAATTTACTGCTTTCATCGTCCGCTCGTTTTCCGTCACGACATGTCTTGCCCGTTTGCGGCATATGTCATCTTCAATCAAGTGGGCATGTGCTGCAAATTCATCCGCAGTGAGCTCACATAAGTGGGTGATGTCGATTTTTTTCCGAAGATCATTTAAAGCTAATTGACACTCTGCCCGGCGCTCATTGTATTTGGAATCAGCCAGTGTCCGCTTTTTGTTTGTATTGGCGATGACAAGCGCCAGTCCCTCTTGCCGAAAAGGACTGTATTCAAAGGCAAGGGTGTCACAATTGAGCAAAATGGCGTGATCTTCTTTTCCAAGGGAAATCGAAAACTGATCCATGATCCCGCAATTGACGCCAATAAATTCATTTTCTGCACGCTGTGAGAGGAGGGCAAGACGGGCATTTGAAACGCTGAATGAATGCCATTCGTTGATGAGAACAGCGGTGACAAGCTCAATGGAGGCAGAGGAAGACAGACCTGCGCCATTTGGAATATTGCCGCTGTACACAATGTCAAAGCCTTCTTCTATCTTCATCCCTGCTTCTATAAACTGATTGAACACACCCTTCGGATAATTCGCCCAGCCGTCCGATTCCACGTAAGCGATTTCATAAAGGTTGAATTCTTTCACACCATCGCTATCAAAGTTCAAGGAATACATTCTCACGCGGCCATCTGAACGCTTCGCACAAGCAGCATACGTTCCGAGAGTAAGTGCGCATGGAAACACATGGCCTCCATTGTAATCTGTATGTTCACCAATCAAGTTCACTCTTCCTGGGGCAAAAAAATAGCGAAGTTCTTCTCCATCTCCAAATTGCTGGTGAAATGCCGCGCGTAACGTCTCGATCATATCCATTCCCCTTTTCTCTTCTGATACTTTTATTTTAGTTGTCCCAGCAGCATCAGTTCAATGGTAAAAAAACCGTTAAAAAATACCCTTTTTTTGCTGTGAATGGTACGATGTGATATGAGGTGTAACATGATTCTAAATAGAAAAAGGTTGTTTTTTGCTGCGAAGGAGGATTTCCAATTTGAAGAAGGAAGCATTTGCATTTCGTTTTCACCATTCTGATGTGACATTGCCGGCGCAAATATGGTCTGTTGGCTGGGAAGTACAATCATCTTCGTTATATAGCTGGAATGGCGTGGAGCGGAAAGATCAAGGCAAGTGCATCTTTCAGCTCACACTGTCTGGACATGGCATGATTGAAATCGGAGAGAAACGTTTCAAAGTGTTGCCGGGTCAGGCCTTTCTCGTGAAAAGCCCAAGTGCCTATCAATATTATTTTCCAGAGGACAGTGAGCATTGGGAATTCCTTTATTTAACGCTTTACGGGGAAGCCTGCGATCTTTGCTTTGACCAATTTATTGACCAAGGAAAGCAGGTCATGCGTTTTCATCCAAATTCCAGACCGATCCGCCTGCTCAAGAACATTTATGATGAAGCCAGTGAAAGACGGATTACCAATCCATTTGAGGGGTCTAGCCTTGCTTATCAATTTGTCATGGAACTATATTCATATTTGCCAAAGCTTGAGGGACAAATGGAGAAATGGCCCGAGCCCATCGTTCAAGCTGCCTTGTTTGCCAGCCATCATTTTCACGAGGAAATTGGCCCGGACGATATGGCAGCTGCGGCACGTTTATCCAAAAGTCATTTTACGAGGGAATTCAAAAAGGCCACTGGCTTCACACCTATTCACTATCTAACCAATATCCGGTTAGAAAAGGCGGAAACGTTACTGAAAACAACAAAATACTCGATTGAAGAAATCGCCATACAGTGCGGCTACCGAAATGCGAATTACTTGAATAAAGTCTTTCGAAAGAAAATCGGCATGTCTCCAAAGCAACTGCGGGAAACAAGCGATGCATAATAAAAAGCAGCCGCTTTCTCAATTGGCTGCTTCTTTTACGCTTTCGTCAGGTCAACATGAATTCTCCCTTGTCTTAAAACAATGGTCATTTGCGTGTCAGGTGTCATTAAGTTTTCTAAAATGTCCGTTGCCGTTTGAAGCGCAATGTCCATTCGGTTGATCTTTTCCTTTTCTTGTTCCGAAAACGCTTCTGGATGTGCGGTCATTTCTTTGACTAGCCTCAGCACTTGTTCATGCTGCTTTTCTGTTTGCTGATATATGACATCATATAATTCGTCTGGCCTGCTGCTCATTTCACATCACCTATCTTTTTTCATGTGTTAAATCGCATCTTCTTTTGTTTTCTTGAAGACGAACCATTTACTGGCGACATAATTCACGACCACAATCACAAAGTTGACAAGAATTTTTGCGACAGTTTCATTGAGCGCCATTTGGCTCACAAATAAAATCATCAGCCCCAGATCTACACCTAGAGACATGAGACGAACACTAAAAAATGAAGAAAGCTCACGCATAAGGCTTTTCGTATCACGAGCCTTTTGCTTGAAGACATACTTCTTATTGGTGATATAAGCAAAGAGAACAGCAAATACCCATGAAACAACTGTAGCTGTTTTATAATCCATGGAAAACATCTCAACGAATAAGTAGAAGCTGACTATGTTGACAATGGTTGTACACACACCCATCACAAGATACATGACAACTTCTTGATACTTTTGAAAAAGGCTATACATGTCTTTCTTCATTCCTTCTTGGTGGTTTCTGTTTCTTTTAGAATACCATCTTGAGAAGAACTTCCCAAACGAACAATATGTACGTCCTGCACAGATGAAATTTGTTCTACTTGATGGCAAATGTCAACCTAATTGGTTTATATAAGCCAAATGATTTAGGTCTTTTTCATTATTTTAATTTATAATCTTTTAACTGACTTTACAATTGTTTATTATTAGAAGTAAGAAATCAATATTTATGGGTTTTTTAGTCATTTTATTAGGAACGTGGTAGGTGATAGATTTTACAAAATAGGTTAAATGTCATCATTTTTCGACAAAATCTATTTTGCGCTGTTTTCATCCACACGTACAGTTACTAGACGGTTTGTTCAAGTCATTGGTTGCAGATGAATATGTCTTATTGAACTGGAGGATATTATGGATACGCAAGTGAAAAGAAGAGTTGACGAAGAGTGGGTTTATTTGATTCAGGAAGCGAAAAAAATTGGACTAGGCATCGAAGAAATACAAGCTTTTTTAACATCCAACGGTGATCAGAAGATGATAAACAAACCGTAAATCAACGCCGTTATCCTTTGTCTTTCAGACTGCTTTGGCTAAAAGTTCTGACTTGTCAATTGACCTTTTGAAAATCCTTTCATGACGATACGCTACAGTAATTGAACACCCCTTCATACCAATCCCTTCCACTCATGGGGTTCTGTCTTTCTATATTAGGAGGACAGTCCGTTTCCCGTTCTTTATATGATCCCTTTATAGCCGCTATTCATGAAAATTGTCATTCTCACGTTATAAAACCAAGCTCCCCACCCATATATTAAGCATGAAAACAATGAGAAAGCAGAAAGGTGGGTAGAGCGTGAGTTCAGATTCCCTTTCCTATTATCACCAAAAAAAGGATCAGTATTATCATGGCGTGAACCCGGTCATTGTCAGCCGTATTCGTGAGGAATGGACGTCTTTATTGGATATCGGATGCGGCACAGGCAAACTTGGAAAAGTCCTGAAACAAAAGGGCCGGACCATTTATGGAATTGAATCGTTTGAGGATGCAGCAAAAGAGGCTGAGCAAGAGCTAGATCATGTTCTATGCGGAAATATTGAACAGATGACTCTCCCTTACGAACATGAACACTTTGACTGCATCATTTTCGGAGATGTCCTTGAACATTTATTGGATCCGTGGGCCGTTTTAAAGAAGGTCAAACCCTTCCTTAAAAAAGAAGGAGTCATCCTGTCATCCATTCCGAATATCGGTCACATATCAACAGTTTTAGAATTACTAGCCGGCAGATTCACTTATACAGATGCAGGATTAATGGATCAAACACATTTACGTTTCTTCACCCTTCACGAAATTCATGCACTCTTTCATTCAGCAGGCTTTCGTATTCGCGAACTCGAAACCATTCGCGTAAAGCATCCTTCCTATGCAAGCGTGATGAGTGATTTACATGAATTACTCATGAAGCATGGCATTCGTTCAGATTTTCACGAGGCCGCTACCGCCTATCAGTATGTGGTTGAGGCGGTTCAGTTTCATGAGTAACCCCACCATCCTGTTTGTTTTATGTGTAAATGATGAATCGATGTTTCAGGCTTGCTTTCGGCAGCTCGCTTCACTTCCTGCTCCCCATGGATATCATGTAGAGGTTTTGCCGATTAGACATGCATCCAGTATGACCTCTGCTTATAATGAAGCGATCACCCATCCAGCTCAGTTTAAAATTTATCTTCATCAAGATACCTTGATTGTCAAACAGCATATGCTGCTTGAGTTGATCCCGCTTTTTTTACAGCATCCATCACTTGGGATGGTTGGGGTCATAGGTGCAGAAAGCGTGCCTGACAATGGGATTTGGTGGGAGAGTTCTCATTGCAGGGGGAAAGTCATTGAATATCGTCACGACACCTATCAGCTGCTTTCGTTTGAAAGAGGTCGTCAACAACAGGCGGAAACACAAGATTATATCAACGCTTCGGCGATTGATGGTCTTTTCATGGCGACGCAGTATGATGTGAAGTGGCGTGAGGATCTCTTTGATGGCTTTCATTTTTATGATGTTTCGCAGTCCTTTGAATTCGTCCAGCAGGGCTATGAGGTTGGAATTGCGAGGCAAGAAGAGCCTTGGTGTATCCACAAATGCGGAGATCATTTTGATGCAGAAACATATGAAAAAGCGAGACAAACATTTCTTGCGAATTATCGGTAGAAAGCACCCTTTTCGGGTGCCTTTTTTATGATATACTGTCATAAACAACCAGATCGTCTCATATGCATTGGAGTACCTTGTCCCTAATTCGTACAAAGGAGGAAACAATGGCAGACAAAAAAGTTCATTATAAGAAGGTTGCCGCTTCAGAGGATTTTCGAAAACTTCTCGAGGAAAAACGCAGATTTATCGTACCGATGACGATTTTCTTTTTTCTCTTTTACTTTTCACTTCCGGTTGCTACATCCTACTTCACCTTTTTGAACACGCCGGCAATTGGCGCGATCTCATGGGCTTGGTTATTCGCCCTCACACAATTTGTCATGACTTGGGTATTATGTGGACTTTATGCGAGAAAAGCAGCACAGTTTGACAAATATGTAAGCGCTTTAAAAACTGAATCAAGAGGTGATGACGAATGAGCATGACCGCTTTTATTTTATTCATAGCGATCGTAGGGCTCACATTGGTCATCACATATTTTGCTGCGAAAAAAACGAGCAATGCGAGCGATTTTTACACGGCAGGCGGAGGTTTGACTGGGTTTCAGAACGGCCTTGCCATCGCCGGGGACTATATGTCTGCCGCATCATTTTTAGGGATCGCTGGAATGATCGCGTTAAATGGATTTGACGGATTTTTCTATAGCATTGGCTTTCTAGTGGCGTATCTTGTCGTTCTTTACGTTGTGGCCGAACCGCTTCGAAATCTAGGGAAATATACGATGGCCGATATGATTGCTGCACGATTTAAGCGTCCTGCCATTCGAGGGGTTGCCGCGTTTAACACAATCACAGTCTCTACTTTTTATATGATTGCACAGCTTGTTGGGGCAGGTGCATTAATCAAACTGCTTCTTGGCATTGATTACTGGATTGCTGTGCTGGTCGTAGGTGTCTTGATGACCATTTATGTAGTGTTTGGCGGCATGATCGCTACCAGCTGGGTACAGATCACAAAGGCTGTGCTTCTCATGCTTGGGACCCTGATTATTTCACTGCTTGTATTTGCAAAGTTTGATTTTAGTCTGCTGAAGATGTTTGAGGAGATGAAAACAGCGACCCCGCTTGGTGGGGCATTTCTTCACCCGGGAAATAAATATGATGTGCCTTTAGAGACCCTGTCTTTGAACCTTGCTTTAGTGCTTGGGACAGCAGGTTTGCCGCACATTTTGATTCGGTTTTATACGGTAAAGGATGCCATTTCTGCGCGTAAATCTGTTCTATCCGCTACGTGGATCATCGGTATTTTTTATTTAATGACGGTTTTCCTTGGCTTCGGTGCTGCTGCCTTTGTTGGAACAGAAGCGATCACAGCAGCAGATGCAGCAGGAAATATGGCCGCTCCTCTGCTCGCCCAAGCCCTTGGAGGAGATTTGTTATTTGCCTTTGTTTCCGCTATTGCCTTTGCGACCATTTTGGCAGTGGTAACTGGTCTCGTCTTATCCGCCGCGTCTGCCTTTGCGCATGACTTTTATAGTCAGATCATCCGCAAAGGGAAAGCGAGTGAACGGGAAC
Source organism: Bacillus sp. NMCC46 (assembly GCF_002998465.1). Classification (NCBI taxonomy): domain Bacteria; kingdom Bacillati; phylum Bacillota; class Bacilli; order Caryophanales; family Bacillaceae; genus Bacillus; species Bacillus sp. NMCC46. The sequence continues at coordinate 233,043 of NZ_PVQZ01000004.1, forward strand.
AGGTGAAGGCGGCACGCTTTGCTTCCATCGGCGTGGCCATTCTTTCCATCATTCTTGCTTTATTTGCCCAATCCTTAAACGTCGCTTTTCTTGTGTCACTTGCCTTCGCCGTGGCAGCAAGTGCAAATTTACCATTGATTATCTTCACTGTCTTTTGGAAACGATTTAATTCTACGGGTGCCATTGCAGGGAGCTTAGTAGGACTGCTGAGCGCACTGATCATCGTCTCGCTCAGTCCAAGCGTCTGGGACCCATCGGGAGCAGCCATCTTTACAGGAGATCCGCTCATCCCGCTGTCGAACCCTGGAATTATCTCGATCCCACTCGGATTCCTTGCCGCTTACTTAGGCACGATATTCTCCTCTGAAAAAGCAGATGAAGATACCTTTACGGAAATTCAAGTAAAGGCACATACAGGCATGCATATGGATACTGATTCATAAGGAAAAGCCGGCTGCTCTGCCGGCTTTTTAATAGCGCTGAAATAACTCTGGATTTTTCGGTACGTTTTCTAAATAAACGATCTTTCCTTTGTCGTCCAGTTCTGCAATGTCAATTCCTTCAGCTGTATAGACACGGCCATCCGAAAGTTTCCCGCAAACGGCCCAGTTCGTTTCATATTTTCCGTCTTCTCTTTTTTTCCATCCATCCCACATATGCTTGATGTCTTCATGCACGTGGAAAAATGTGTTTAAAAACTGTGTAAACGCTTGGATGCCAGGCTTCTCGGCACCATTTAAGACAATCATCACATCGTCAGAAAACAATGCCAGCAATTCATTCAGTTGCTCCTGTCCTTTTCCTGCTTCATCGTAGCGGCGAAAATACGTATCGAGCACTTCCATTGTTCATTCTCCTTTATTTACCTGTCATTTCGAAAATAATCGAACAATTTAATTGTACACAATTGTTTCTCACCTGTCTATTTTCCCTGAAATCAGAAAAGACATGAATTGAGTCAATCCATGTCTCCTACAGGTTAAAGAGATGCTTTTTCTGATGCAACAAGTGCTTTCAATTCTTCTGCTGCTTTTTTTGGATCAGTGCTCTGGCTAATGGCGCTAATGATGCTAATACCATCTGCCCCTGCTTGGATGACTGGTGCAGCATTGTCGTATGTGATACCCCCGATGCCCACAATCGGAATAGGGAGACCATGACGACGTACTTCAGTGATCAAAGACACACCTTGGACACTGCGTGTATCCTTTTTCGTTTCTGTTGGATAAACTGGGCCCATGCCGACATAATCTGCGCCGTCCTTCATGGCTTGTTTCACTTCATCAAGGTTATGCGTAGACACACCTAATATTTTATTCCCGATTTTTTGTCTGACGTCTTCTGCATTTGTGTCTTCCTGTCCAACATGAACGCCGTCTGCATCAAGATCCATCGCTAGCTGTACATCATCATTCACAATAAAAGGAACATTTGCTTCTTGACAAAGCACTTGAAGTTGACGAGCCAATTGTTTCTTCTCTTCTCCTTGCAAAGCTCCATCACCCTTTTCACGGAATTGGAACATGGTGAACCCGCCTTGAATGGCTTCCTTTACGACATCAAGCGGCTGCCTGCTTGTATTCGCTGTTCCCATAATAAAATAAACCGATAATTGCTGTTTGATTTGCTGTTGATCAGCCTTTGTCATGTGAAATTCCCCCTATTCTCCCCATAGTCACCACATCATCGCCAGTTGTGTGTGTGAGTGCATTTAACAATTCCATTTGAAACGTCCCTGGCCCTTTATCCTGAGTGTAATGAGCTGCCCTTTCAGCTGCGACACCATAAAACAGTAATGCAGCTGCTGACGCATGAATAGGCCGTTCACCCACTGCACAAAATGCCCCGATGACAGACGTCAGTAAACAGCCGGTTCCCGTCACCTTGGTGAGCCATTCATGTCCATTATGAATAGACAACACGTCCTCTCCATCTGACACCACATCGACTTTTCCTGTGATCACCACAACAGTCTGAAGTGTCCTTGCCGCTTGTTTGGCTAGTGCCGATACATCTCCGTTCGCTGCTTTCGCATCAACGCCTTTTGACTCCCAGCCATCCACTCCAAGTAAATGAGCCATTTCTGCAGCATTTCCTCTGACAACGGTCATGTTCACTTGCTCTAACAGCTGTTTTGCCGCTTTCGTTCGAAACGTTGTCGCACCGACGCCGACAGGATCTAATAGAACAGGTACACCATTTTCATTGGCAGCTTGTCCAGCCAGAACCATGGCTTCCACCGTGTCCTTTGTCAATGTGCCGATATTGAGCACAAGTGCATCCGCCAACTGCGCCATTTCAGCCACTTCTTCTTTGGCATTTGCCATGACTGGCGAAGCGCCTAAAGCAAGCAGACCATTCGCTGTAAAATTCGTCACGACTTGATTGGTGATATTATGAACGAGTGGATTTTCCGCTCGAACCCTCTCCAATAAATGAGACACACAGCTTGTTTTCATCCGTATCGTCCTCCCTTTTACTCTGCTCCCCACACATAGGATTTAGTATGCTTTAACCATTCTCTTGCCGCAAACGACAAATAGCGATCCTTTCGCCAAATGACTCCTAAATGCCACGGGATCGACGTGTTTAAGGAAATGACTTTCACCTTTTCAGGATCAAGATCACGGCAGATCCGCTCAGGCAGAAGACCAATTCCCAAGTTCTCGGCTACCATCTCACTAATGAAATCCCATTGAGACGTTTCATAAATGACATTGGGCCGGAAGCCCGCATTCATACATTCATTCAATATCCGGCTATGCAGAACAAAATCTTCTCGAAAGAAAATAAAAGACTCTTCCTTTAAATCAGCTAAATAGACCTTATCACGACCTGCCATCGGATGTGATGGATGCGTCACGAGCTTCATGTCTTCTTTAATAATGGTGTACGTATGAAAAATTTTATCATTTGCAGGCAGAACAATGACACCAATATCTAACGAACCATCTTCGACCCCTTCCTCTACTTTAATAGAGCCGTGCTCCACCAATTGAAATGTGACATCTGGATACTGCTGGCGGAATTCTCCCATGACATTCGGGAAAAAACTCGATCCAATCATCGGCGGCAGCCCGATGCGAATATGTCCTTTTTTGACATTCATTAAATCATTTAGCTCGCTCGTTAAATTCTGAAATGATTGTGTGATTTCACTCGCCTGTGTATACATCGTTTGTCCAGCATCTGTCATTTCAACCTGCCGGCCATTTCGATAAAACAACTGCACCCCCAGCTCATCCTCGAGATTTTTGACCATCTTGGAAATGGTAGGCTGCGACACATAAAGAGATTGTGATGCTTTTGTGAAGCTTTTTAACCTCGCCACTTCTAAGAAATATGTTAAATGTCTAATGTCCACATGACTCACCCTTCCTATAGACAAAAGGAATACTAACTATTCGATATATGTATTTTACCTATAACTGAACGTGCTGTACACTTTAAAGTAAGCTAATCAATTGGAACGTTGTCATGTTTTTGTGAAACAGTGAACAATTTATATAGAAAAAGGAGTGAACAGAAAGTGAGATTGCTCAAAACGCCGCTGATTGCTGTCCTTCAGATTATGGCTTTGTTTGTTTTTGCGAAATTGATGAATGTGCTCGCGGCCTTTTTGCATTTAAGAATTCCGGGCACGATTTTAGGCATTCTGGTCATTTTCTTATTACTTCATTTTAAAATTATTCAATTAAAATGGATTGAACTTGGCGCCGTATGGCTGCTTGGAGAACTGCTGCTATTCTTTATCCCGTCAGCAGTTGGTGTCATTGATTATGGAACATTGCTTTCTCAATCTGGCACAAGTATTGTACTTGTCGTCTTACTTAGTACCTTTGTCGTCATGCTCTCGACTGGTATCATGACGCAAATGATTGCAAAAAGAAAGGAGCGAAAAAAGCTATGTTAGTTGGCGCACTATTTCTGATCTTAACGGTTCTTTTATATCTCGGATCAAAAGCGGTGTATAAACGGCATCCGAAGGTCTATGTCTCCCCATTACTTGTAACGCCGCTTGTCCTTGTCGTCTTGCTGTTAATCGTCAACATTCCTTACGATGCATACAATCAAGGCGGTAAATGGCTCACGAATATGCTTCAGCCTGCGACTGTTGCTTTTGCCATTCCTTTATATAAGTATTTTCACATTCTGAAGAAGCATGCAGTGGAAATTATTTTGAATGTGGCTTGCGGTTCTGTCATTGCGATCCTATCAACAGCATTTATCGCCAAGTTGTTTCATTTGGATACAGGACTTATTGAAAGTCTTGTCCCAAGGTCGGTCACAACACCAGTGGCGATGAGTGTGTCAGAAATGATTGGCGGCATGCCGTCCGTTACGGCTGTATTCGTCATTTTAACCGCACTGTTTGGGTCAATCATCGGTCCAATGGTCATTCGTTATTTCCGTATTGATAATGACATTGCCATGGGCGTCCTGCTTGGAACAGGTGCACACGGGGCAGGAACATCGAAGGCATTTGAAATGAGCTCCGTCTCAGGGACGATCTCAAGTGTGTCGATGATTCTTTCAGCTATTATTACATTATGTGCAGCGCCTCTCCTCATGTCGTTTGCCTTATAAAAAAGCCATTTCCTTTATCGGAAAATGGCTTTTTCTTATGCTTGTATAAAGACAACCTTTAAATAATTTCCTTCAGGATAATTCTTCGTTGTACGGAAATCCTCAGGAAGTGTATATTCTTCAAGGATACGATAGGTTTGCCCTGTTTCTTTAAAGGCCTGCGCAATAAATCCTTTGAATTTCTTCATACCAAATGCACTGCTATTCGTTGATGCCACAATGACGCCGTTCTCAGCTGTGATTTGGATGGCTTCTTTTAATAGCTTCTTATAATCCTTCGCCGCACTGAATGTGTGCTTTTTCGTGCGTGCAAAGGATGGCGGGTCTAAGATGACAAGATCATAAGTCCATCCTTTTTTCGCTGCAAACGGAAAATATTTAAAGACGTCCATGACTTTCATATCCTGCCCGTCCACATCTATATCGTTGATTTCAAACTGTTCAGCTGTTTTTTTCAAACTGCGGTTTGCGACATCTACACTTGTCGTCCGGCTCGCTCCGCCAAGCGCTGCTGCCACTGAGAATGCGCCTGTGTAAGAAAATGTATTAAGCACGGTCTTTCCTTTTGCATAACGATCTCGAATCGCTTTTCTCACATGACGTTGATCAAGAAAAATGCCTGTCATCGCACCATCATTTAAGTAAACCGCTACGTTCATGCCATTTTCTTTCACGATGAGAGGAAATTCACCTTTCTCTCCCTTCACAAAATCATCATCTTCTATATACTGTCCAGACGTATCAAATCGTTTCTTTTCATAAATGCCTTTATAGTCTGGATATACGTGCTCAAGTGCAGCCAATACTTCCGCCTTGAATGTATAAACTCCTTCGCTATACCATTGGATGAGATAGAAACCGTCATAATGATCAATCGTGAAGCCGCCAATGCCATCTCCCTCTCCGTTGAACACACGGAAAGCAGTCGTCTGCGCATCACGAAATAAATGCGTTCTGCTTTTCGCTGCCTGCTCAAGCTTGGAGACAAAAAAGGCTTGGTCTATTTTTTCGTTGGCATCAAATGTGAGTACCCAGCCGATTCCTTTATTTTGTACACCATAATATCCTTTTCCTAAAAAGGCGCCTCGCTCATCCACCCATTCAATCAGCTCGCCTTCTTTCACACCGCTTACATGAGATACAGCATCTTTGGAAATGAGCGGATATCCCTTTTTCACTTGTTCTGCAAATGTTTGTTTTAATGAGATTTTTTTCATTTGTGTCATCCTTATCCTAAATTGACTCTCTCTATCCTATCATATGAATGTATACGTTACTTCTATTATGATAAGATGAGGAGAAAAATATCAACACACCATAGAGGAGGCTCTTTTTTTGACGACATTACGATTAGATCATACAGGTATTATGGTCACAAATATTGATCAGTCCATTGATTTTTATGAAAAGGTCGTGGGCATGAAATTAAAGGATCGCATCACTCATACAAACGGAGTCATTGAACTTGCATTTCTCGGCTTTAAAGATGAGACAGAAACGGAAATTGAGCTCATCCAAGGGTACAGCAGCGACCTGCCATCCGAAGGAAAGGTTCACCATCTTGCCTTTACAACAGACAATATTCATGCTGAATTCAATCGTATTCAAAAGCTGCATATTGAATTAATTGATGAAGAAATTACGACGTTACCAAATGGATACTGCTACTTCTTTTTCAGAGGCCCAGACCAAGAATGGATCGAATTCTTCCAGCGCTAATATTTCCTAGGAAATGGGACCGGTTACCTTTATCATCATATAAACTACGATATTTCTTAGGCTCCATAAAAGAAAAAGAGTAAGAGCATCCATCCATATGCCCTTACTCTTTTTTTATAACACCTTACTAAGAAATGATTTTGTCCGCTCATGCTGCGGGTTTCCAAAGAGAGCCTCCGGTTTGTCTTCTTCGACAATATATCCGCCATCCATAAAGATCACGCGGTCTCCTACCTCTCTCGCAAAGCCCATTTCATGTGTGACCACAATCATTGTCATGCCTTCGACGGCTAATTGTTTCATAACTGCTAATACATCCCCGACGACTTCAGGGTCAAGAGCAGAGGTCGGTTCATCGAATAATAACACTTTCGGGTCCATTGCCAAGGCTCTTGCAATGGCGACACGCTGTTTTTGTCCACCAGATAATTGGTTAGGGTAGCTTTTGGCTTTGTCTTTTAAGCCGACCTTTTCAAGCAGGTCTATTGCTTTATCGACTGCCGCCTTCTTGTCGGCGCCTTTTACCTTCATCGGTGCGATCGTGATGTTTTCTAAAACGGTTTTATGAGGAAATAAATTAAAGTGCTGAAACACCATCCCCACTTCTTGTCGTACTTTATTGATATTCACCTTTGGATCTGTAATCGTATGTCCGTGGACAACGACTTCGCCAGCCGTAATATCTTCTAATTTATTGAGACATCTTAGAAACGTGCTTTTGCCTGATCCAGAAGGACCAATCACACACACTACTTCCTTTTCCTCGATGACTGCATTAATGTCCTTTAACACTTCGTGATCGCCAAAGGATTTCTTTAAATTTTTCACCGTAATCATACTCATTTGATATCAAACCTCCTTTCTGCGTAGCTAGCCAGTAGAGAAAGTAAATAAATGATCACGAAATAAATGATACCGACAATGAGCCAGACATTCAAAGGATCAAAAGTTGCCGATGCTTGTACTTGTCCCCGCTGCATAATATCGGCGATTCCGATAATCGATAAGAGAGACGTGTCCTTCAAGCTGATGATGGCTTGGTTTGTAATCGCTGGAAGCATGCGGCGGAATGCTTGCGGAAGGACGATAAAGCGCATGTTTTGTCCACCTGTAAAACCTAAGGAACGTGCAGCTTCTGTTTGTCCTTTATCAATGGACTGAATTCCTGCACGAATAATTTCTGAGAAATAAGCCCCTGCATTAATCGCTACTGTAATAATCCCTGCCGGCACTCGATCAAGCGATATGAATTCAAGTGTATTCAAACCAAAGTAAATGAAGAATAGCTGAACGATAAATGGTGTGCCTCGAATGGCATTGACAAAGACAAGTGCGATGAAGTTTAAGATTTTAAAAGGTGACAGACGGAATAATGCCACAATCAAACCGATGATAAATCCTAAAATGATGGCAACAACAAAGATATATAAAGTGGTTTGCAAACCATCCATTAAATATGGAAATGCATTAATAATCGTGTCCATGTTTCTCCCTCCCTAATTCACATACGGCACATCATAAAGAAAGCGCGCTCGGAGCGCGCCTCGCTTGTGTTATGACTTCAAATATTTATCAATAATTTTGTCATATTCACCGTTTTTCTTTAGGTTCTCTAGACCTTTATTGATCTTTTTCAATAGGTCTTGGTTTTTCCCCTTCATCACAGAGATACCATACTGGTCTCCATTCAAGCGGTCTCCAACTGTTTTCAATTTTAAATCTTGTTGTGCGATTGCATACGTAATGACAGGATAATCCTCAATTAAGGCATCTGCATTTCCGTTTGAAACTTCCTGGAACATCGATGGGCTGTCATTAAATTGAACCACTTCATACCCATATTTATCTGCGTTATCTGATGCAAATTTTGCACCTGTCGTCCCATTTTTAACAGCTAGCTTTTTCCCCTTTAAATCATCAATTGATTTGATGCTGCTGTCCTTTTTCACAACAACTGTCAGTCCAGCGTCGAAGTATGGATCTGAGAAATCTACCTTCTTCTTACGTTCATCTGTAATACTCATCCCGCCCATTCCTACATCAAGCTGGCCTGCCTGCATTGCTGGAATAATGCCTGAGAAGTCCATAGCTTCAAGTTTCACTTTGAAGTCTTGGTCTTTCGCGATTGCGTTAATCAGATCAACGTCTATTCCTTCATATTTACCGCCCTTTTCAAATTCAAACGGCGGATATGTTGTATCTATCCCTATTTTATATGTGCCTTTGCCTTCTCCCGAACCGCTGTCCGATTTTGATCCACAGGCTGCCATGACGAGCACAACAATGAGTCCCATGATCAGTAACATCGATTTTTTCATAAAACACGTCCCCCTATTGCCAGTTTTGTCTAAATATTCGCAATACCAATAATACTATACCACGCTAAATCTATAGCGTGTGATATTTTTTATCAATACCAAAGATCCATACAATACTAGATCAATAGTCTCTTTAAATTTTACTTTTTTGCGAATAACTCATTTTATTCTAAAAGAAGAGTGATTCACAATCATGATGTGAGATAATCTTACGAAAAAACGAGACATCACCTTGAAAATCTCCGTTTTTTCTAACATACGAAAACAGACTCTTGAATTACCTTCTTCTCTCTATTGATATCGTAATATATTTTTTCCAAAACCCTCTTTTTACCTAAAAATATGTAACCGCATACAAAAAGATGGATGATCCCTATTTCTTTCACAACTGGTTGAATTTACATCAAAAAACATGTTTTACAAATTGCAAGAGAGCGCTTAAAATATAAGAAGATACTGAATATGGAAAGTGAATTCAGATGAATGGAAATCGAACTAGATGGATAGATGAAGAAAGGAGGATATAAATTGGCCGAAACAGGTGTTTTGTCGTCCGTTGATGTAGCGAATATGTTAAATGACTGGTATGTCATGATGAAAAAAAGAGAAATACAAGGTGCGATCCAGCTAAAAGAAGAGATTCTTCAAGCGTTTGATCGAATGGAAGAGAATCAAGACGTCTTACTTTACTATCAATTGCTAGAGTACCGTTTTAAGGATCTCATCGAAGATACAGCTTCGTTGGATCATAGTCTTTTTGTTGATGAAAATGCGATCCGTACAGATGACATGCTCAGTTACTATTTCTATTTCTTTAAAGGGATGTATGAAATGCGCAGAGGCAATCAGGATACGGCATTTCACCTTTTAAAATTGGCCGAGGATAAATTAGATCTCGTGCACGATGACATTGAAAAAGCAGAATTTCATTATAAAACAGGGTGTCTTTACTATAATATAAGGTCCACGCTTCTCTCCATACACCACTTAAAGATGGCTTCATCTATTTATGACGCAGATCCATGTTATGTGAAAAAATCAATCAGCTGTCAAATGATGCTCGCTTTGAATTATGCTGATCAATCGAAATATGATGAGGCAGAGTCATTATTTGAAGAAGTGATTCATTCACTAGAACAAATGGAAGACCCAGATTTACTTGGTCACGCGTATTGCAATGCAGCTTTTATTAAAAGTCTTAGAAATGAATACAGTGAAGCTGTGCCGCTCCTAGAAAAAGCTTTATTGATCGAGACATTTGAAACGTCTTCTCCAGGCGGCTACTTACTTGCCATGTATGCCTATACAAAAGCACTATTCAAGCTGAAAAAGCCTGGTTTGTTCCACTATTATGTACAGCTTTCACTACAAAAAGCAGAAAATTTAAAACAACGAAACATTTCACTTAAATTATCCATTTTAGAAACACTTATGCTTCAGCCAGACAACATGATGGAGCAAATCAAATCTTATTGTGATCAATTAGAATCTATGAATTTCCTTGTCGATCTTGAAGCCATCTGTCAAGATGCAGCTGCTTACTTAACGGATCTTGGACTTCATGAAGAATCCACTTATTTCTGGAACAAGGCGTTGTCCTTAACAACTTGTTAAGAATATGGAGTGATGTATGATGAAAAAATGGTTTATCACAACTGCGATTTTGACACTCTTGATAACAGGTGTTTCCATTGGCGCTTCTATCCAAAAAGACAGCCAATCTGCACAATCTCAAGATATCATTCAAAAGAGAGACCGCGGCACCAATCCTTAAAAATGAAAAAGAGCAGCTGTGAATATAACAGCTGCTCTTTTCTATGCGCTAATCAATTTCTCGTTTAATATTTTGCATTTTTTCATCTAAGTAATGGGCGATATCTGCCGCTTCCTTCAATTCATCGGTCAGCTGATGAGGGACATCGTTTTGCAGTTTATAATAGATTTTATGTTCAAGGCTCGCCCAAAAATCCATCGCTATGGTCCGCACCTGAATCTCAACCTTCACATGCTCCACACGATTCGTTAAGTACACAGGGATTTCCACAATTAAATGAAGACTTCTGTAGCCATTTGGTTTTGGATGTTGAATGTAATCCTTCACTTCAAGGATTTTTAGATCCTCTCTTTGCCTCAATACATCCATAATATTATAGATATCTTGAATAAAGGAGCAGATGATACGGACACCTGCGATATCATGGATATACTCCTTGGCACATTGTGTTGTGATGTCGCATCCTTTTCTTGCTAATTTATTTACAATGCTTTCAAAGGATTTGATTCGTGATTTTGTATGCTCTATTGGATTGTGTCCATGGATTAAATTATATTCCTGGCTGATAATTGAAAACTTTGTATCCATTTCATCTAATGCAAATTTATATACTAATAATTCATTTTTCCAGTCTTCCATGACGTTTTTCAAATCTTCTACATGAGTTGCTGACATATTCATTTCTTTTTGTCATCTCCTTTTGGGAAACGGCGGCTGCACCGCTTTCCGTTTACTAGACGGAGAAAGGACTCAAAAGGTTTTAAAAAATACGTCGTCAGCCTCGCTGTTTGTAATACGTTAACGCCAGCGCAAGCGCGAGTACAGAGCCTTTCACAATATCCATCGCGTAATAAGGGACAGACATCATCACAAGTCCATTTTGCAAAATACCGATGAGCACAGCCCCAATAAACGTACCAAATGCATTTGGCTTTCCTGCTCCCATGACGGAAAAACCGATAAAAGCTGCCGCTACGCCATCCATTAAATAAGGTGCGCCAGCATTTATTTCCGCTGTCATCACCCTTGATGCCAGCACAATACCACCGATTGCTGCAAATAAAGCCGAGAGCAGATATGCCGCGATTTTATATTTGTTTACATGAATACCGGACAATCGAGCCGCTTCCTTATTCCCTCCAATAATGTACATAAATCGGCCGTGCTTTGTGTAGGTCATGAAAACATGTGCAAATAGCACAATGGCTGCCATTAAGAGAATGATATATGGCACCTGGCCGATTTTGCTGAAAAAGGCGGGGATTGTGCCCGTTGAGAATGTACCGTCAGGCAGCACCATGTTTTCAGAAATGGTCGCCCCTTTCGTATACGTTTGAGCCAGTCCTTGAATGATAAACATCATAGCTAATGTCATGAGCATATCTGGAATTTTCATTTTGACAATCATCAAGGCATTGAGTAAACCAACAATAAGGGCAGCCGCTAGCGCAGAGAGGATCGCAATCAGCGGGTTTTGCGAAAACCACACGAACATAGAAATCACAATTGCATTCGATAACGTTGCGACTGATCCGACTGATAAATCAAAGCCGTTTACTGCCAATGAGATGGTAAGGCCCACCGCAATAATGGTCACAATGGAGATAGACCGTAAAATATTGATGATATTCCCTGATTGCAAAAACGCTGGATTCGCTGCCGCAAATACCACAATCAATACGACAATGGTTAAGATCGTGCCATATCGATAAAAGAAATCAAATAGATGAAAGGATGGCCGCTGTTTTTTCATTTGCTGCACAGGGGCTGGAATTTGTCGTTCACTCATGATTGTCCTCCTGTTGAATGATATAAAAGCTCTTCCTCAGTCGTTGGCGCAGTCATTTCCCGGGCAATGCTGCCATCATACAGCACGTAGACTCGGTCTGCGATACCTGCAATCTCCGACAGCTCACTTGACGCATAAATCACAGATTTCCCGCGGGCGGCAAGCTCTGCAATCAGGGTGAAAATATCTTTTTTCGCTCCAACGTCAACGCCTTTTGTTGGTTCATCAAAGAGATAGACATCCGCCTCAGCCAGCAGCCATTTTCCAATGGCAATCTTCTGTTGATTTCCACCGGATAGATGCTTCACCTTTGCTTCAAGAGAAGGCGTTTTGACACCAAGCCGTTTGACGATTACGTCTGCTTCCCGCTTTTCCTTCGAACGATGTAAGAAGCTGAACACCCGTGAGAATGAACGAAGACTTGCAGCCGTTAAGTTCCACCCCACGCTCTCTTCTGTTAGAACTCCTTCCTTCCTCCGCTCTTCCGGCACAAGGGCCATTCCAGCTCTCACGGCTTGATAAGGCGATGTGATGCGAACGGTTTGACCATGAAGCTGCACAGTTCCCGTCTTTTTTTCTGAGGCGCCGAAAAGGGCTTTACACAATTCCGTTTTTCCAGCACCGACAAGGCCAGCAATTCCGAGAATTTCTCCCTTTTTCACATGAAGATGAATGTTGCGTAATTTATGCTGGTCGTTTAGCTGCTTCACTTCAAGCACAATGGGTGCATCCTTCAAAGGTGTACGGAGCGGGAATTGCTCCTCTAATGGCGCACCTAGCATTTCTTCAATGATCTGCTGCGGATTTGTATCTTGAACGAGGTGAGCTGCGACATCGGTTCCATTTCGCATCACTGTCAGTTCATCACAGATGGTGAAAATTTCAGGCATGCGATGGGAGATAAACACAATGCCCGTTCCATTCTGTTTCAGCCGATCAATCATTGAGAATAACTTGCTTGTTTCTGTATGACTAAGAGGAGCCGTTGGTTCATCTAAGATTAAAATGCTGCATTTAATCGAAACGGCCTTGGCAATGAGCACCATCTGTTTTTCTGCAAGGGTCAGATCACTCACAAGGCGTTTTGTGGAGATGTCGATGTCCATTTCTTTTAATAGTTGAGCTGCCTTACGGTGCAGCTCTTTCCAGCCGACAAATGTTTTTTTCTCAATCTGATGCATCATCATATTCTCACCAACACTTAAGTAGGGAACTAGCGCCGTATCCACTTCTTGATGGACCGTCTGCACACCATATGAGGCCGCATTCTTTGGGGTTTGAATGGATGCCGCCTGACCATTGATATGGATGCTTCCTTCATAGTGCGAATGAGCGCCAGAAAGAACTTTCATTAACGTGGACTTTCCAGCACCATTCGCTCCAATCAGCGCATGAACCGTCCCTTTTTTTAATGTAAAATTCACTTGATCTAACGCTTTTACTCCTGGGAATTCAATCGAAATATGTTTCATACAAACAAGCGGCGAAGTCATAGGTGTCCTCCTTCTCATGATCATCATCTGAAAAACGAAACACCCTCTATGGAAGAGAGTGCACGGTGTTTATTTTGTATAATGTTTCTTCAAGGTCTTCATCCAATCTTCTTCAAAAGCAGTCGATGAGCCGAACCCCTTCACTTCGTCTGCAAGATTGACCATATTGATGGCTTTTCCTGCTTGTTGAAGCTGATTTTGCGAGATGAGAGAGGCCTCAAGGTCATAGGAAGATGGTGTTTTCTCGCCCGCTATTTTCTTCGCAAGAATTCTCACGTCAACAGCGCCGATGAGCTTCGGATCAACCGCTGCTGTGTACTTCCATGGACTTTCTTTCGCTGTCATTTCTTGAAGATCAGCATTTGACACATCAATCCCGTAAATCTTCACTTCTGTTCTTCCTGCTTCCTTTAGCGCTCTTGCTGCGCCAATGGCAAAGGCATCCCACGTGGCAAAAATAGCGTCAAGTTTACCCTTTGGATATTTATTCAGCATCGCTGCCACTGCATTTTGCGTTTGAACAGACGTATCAGAGGAAGCAATGCCAAAGCGGTCAAGTTCCTTGATCCCTGAATGTTGGTTGAGCGTTTCTTGATAGACCTTGTTTCGTCTCACCATTGGCGGGAACCCATCTACCCAGAGGTATGCAATATTTGCTTTTCCTTTAAAATCAGACACGAGTGCGTCTAGTGATTTTTTCGCTAATTGTTCGTCATCTTGAGACGTCACTGTGACCCCTTTGATGTCCTTCAGCTTAGGATTCGAATCAAACGCTACGACTGGAATGCCCTTCGCTGTGATCTTTTTCACGTCAGCGACGGTCGCCTCGTCGTCCCCATGAGAGATGATAAAGCCATCATAATTTTCTTCCAGCGCCTGAGAGATCGCATCATGGAATTTCGCTGTATCCCCGTTTGCGGTGTAGACATCTACCGTAAAGCCAAGCGCTTCACCTTCTGCCTTCGTCCCAGCTAAAAACTGCGCTGTATGATCATCTCCTCCGATTTTACGGATGACTTTAATTTTTGCTCCCTGTCCCTTTGCAAATCGCTTCGGTACATTGTCAAAGGAGACCTTTTCGTTCGCATTTGCCTTTGAGCCTGCACTTGATCCAGTGCCGCAGCCCGTTAATAGGATCGTCAATACCATTAATAATATAAGACATGATGTAAAATGCTTACGCTTCATTGCTGTTCCTCCTCAAGTTATTTTTATTTTTCTCATCGGAAAACTAGGTAAAACAGTGGGAAAACGCCAGTAAACTTTTCTTTCATTTGAAAAAGAGACGAAAAAAAGCCTCTCCTGGAAAGAGAGGCTTGATCACCGTTGCATGAAACATGTATCGGGAAGTCTTCCTCTCTTATCTGTCAAAGCTGTAACAGCTTTGCAGGAATTAGCACCAATTTCTATAGTAGAAACGGTTGCCGGGCGTCATAGGGCCAGTCCCTCTGCCTCTCTTGATAAGAGATCCGTTATGAAATTTTGTTTTAGTTAAAATGTCTTCTTTACTTTAATGTGATGTGACAACAATGTCAATGATTTTTTTGAAAATTTAAAACAATACATTTGTGGTTCATACATGCTTAACTTCCGATGATTTTCTTAGCAGGTGATGATTTCTTCAGGCGAAAGTCATATTTTTTCTCATTCACAAATTGTGGATTGAGGTGTGCTGATCCTTTATCTTGGCCGCTTTTCAAGAGATACGTTTTGTAGCCTTCCATCCATTTCCCGCGCCATACCCACTGTGATGCCTTCGCACCTTTTCGGTCGTCATACACGTTCTTCTGGAAGGTATTCTTTTGATTCACTCCATAAAGATTCACGACTAAGTAATGCGACGCACTCGCTGTCATAATATTATTCGTGATTCGATTGTTCACGGCTTGATATTGCATCAACAATTGACCGCCTTCTAAGCCGGCTGTGTCATTTTTGTACAAAATATTATGTGAGATCGTCGTATTTGTTGTTCCGCCTCGCTTTTTATCATAGCCGCCAATTGAAATACCTGTATAACGGTTCAAATACACTTGATTGTGTTCGATGCGAATGCGATCTGCCATTTTTCCTTTATGTTCACTTGTGACTTCAATCCCCAGGTCATTGTGATGTGTGATGTTATGATCAATCACAATGTCCTTTCCGCCATCAACATAAATTCCGCCAGCGGAGATGTCTTTGCCATAGGCTGGATTCCCTGCACTCGTAATCTCATATACTTTGTTTTTAGATACGACACCATTTCTGACTTGATCGTACTTTTTAGAAGGTGCTACGTTCTCAAAACCAATTAAATCAATGCCTATATTATCTGTGTGGCGAACCGTGTTATGTGTCACACGGAATTTTTTGACGTTCCCATTTAGCACAAGCGCTTCACTGAAGCCAAGCTTTAATTTTTCAACAGTGTTTCCTTTGATTTCAATGTCTTCAATGGCCGCAGGAGCTTTTGTTCCATAGACCGCAATACCGTGCGCATTCCCATTTTTGTGTTTCGTCTGAATGTCATACACTCGGTTGTTGAGCAGTTTGACGCCTTTGCCGCTTCCTTTGATGAAAATACCGACTGGTGTCACATCTTCCTTATTCGTCTTGAGATGTCCCACCGTCAGACCTTTGAGGGTGATGTAGCTTTTTTGATCGATCGTGACAAGACCGCCATCTGCTTGATTTCCCTTAAGAGAAGCCCCGCTAATGACAGGTTTTTCTTTTCCGTAAGCTTGAAAGATAACGGGTGCTTTCTTTGTACCTGAATGGCGGACAATCAATTTCTCTTTGTATGTGCCGCCTCTCATGTAAATGGCTGCCCCGGCTTTCGCCATACTTGCCGCTTTTTTCAGCGTGCGAAAAGGTTTTTGCTTCGTTCCCGGGTTTTTGTCGTTTCCGTTTGGCGCCACGTAATAGGTAGTTCCCTGCTTGGCGCCAGCCTCCTCTGTCATCGCTTGACAGCCGAAGCTGATCACGGTCATGAATAAAATAAGTAAAATGCCTAGTATCGCTCGTTTCATCTTGTTGTTTGCTCCTTTCACTTCTCTTCTTCCTTTATCGGTTAAAAAAAAGAGGATTAAAATATGAGAATGCCCCTTGCAATGTACTAGTCAAAAGGTGTATGGTTGAAAGAATATCTTACAGGAAAATCATCCGTTTTTAAATTGTCAGATTAATCAGTTAATAATGCATTTGGATTTTATTTCTTTATTAAAAAGGGGTGACTTGAGGCAGACTGACGGCAGAGAAAAGGAAAGCGCTTTAACAGATTTTTCTTATCTGAATTCCAGAAAACCTATTGCTAATATTTTGTGAAGGTATAGAATAGAATCATAATTATTTCATATTATTAGAATTTTCAAATAATCAAACAGCAAGGAGATTTACGATGCCAAAACAACCCATCCGCGTTGAACTTAGTTCAACAAAAAAACCAAAACCTCAATCTGATCAACTTGAATTCGGAAAAATCTTCACAGATCACATGTTTGTGATGGATTATTCCATTGATCAAGGCTGGTACGATCCCAGAATTATACCTTATCAGGCCATTCCAATGGACCCAGCTTCGATGGTCTACCATTATGGGCAATCTGTTTTTGAAGGCTTAAAAGCTTATGTTTCTGAGGATCAGAAAATTCTCTTATTCCGTCCGGAAAAGAACATGGAACGCTTAAACAGATCCAATGACCGCCTGTGTATCCCGCAAATTGATACAGAAACGGTTTTAGAGGGCTTAAATGAACTCATTCGCATTGATAAGGATTGGGTACCTGATGCAGAGGGCACTTCCTTGTATATCCGTCCATTCATTATTTCCACTGAGCCGTATTTAGGCGTTGCGCCGTCAAGCACGTATAAGCTGCTGATTATCTTATCTCCAGTGGGATCTTACTATAAAGAAGGCATCCACCCGGTCAAAATTGCAGTTGAAAACGAATTTGTCCGTGCCGTTAAGGGCGGGACAGGAAATGCCAAAACAGCTGGAAACTACGCCTCAAGCCTCAAGGCACAGCAAGTCGCTGAAACCAAAGGCTTTTCACAGGTTCTTTGGCTTGATGGAGTCGAGAAAAAGTACATTGAAGAAGTCGGGAGTATGAATATCTTCTTTAAAATCAATGGAGAAATCGTGACGCCTGAATTGAACGGCAGCATTTTAGAAGGCATCACCCGTAACTCTGTACTTGAGCTGTTAAAACATTGGGGTATTCCAGTGACAGAGCGTAAAATTTCGATTGATGAGTTAATTGAAGCACATCAATCAGGTGAGCTTGAAGAAATTTTTGGAACTGGAACGGCGGCCGTCATCTCTCCTGTCGGGGAATTAATTTATCACGATCAGCCATATGTAATTCAAGATGGTCAAACAGGTGAAGTATCGAAGAAATTGTACGAAGCCATTACTGGTATTCAAAAAGGAACACAGCCAGATATCTTCGGCTGGACAGTAGAAGTCGACTCGGTCGTTAAGCAGACATAAGCATGTAAAAGAACCTTTCAGTCATGAAGGGTTCTTTTTTTGTTTATTTACCCCTCCAATATACCTTATAATGGTAATCATACGTATAAGGAGTGATGGTATGTTTTTTACTTATCTACTAGCGTTCTTTGGTATTTGTATCGGATCGATGATCATAGCTACAGGTTTCGACGATTCACCGTTTCACACCCGTGTTCTATTTAAGTTTCTCGGAATTTCTATCTTTGTTCTTTCTATTACTTTTGTGAAGGTTAGACGAAGGAGGTTACGCAACAAAAAGGCGAAATAGACTCAGATGTCCAGTCAGCCGCCCATCAAATCGTGCACCAAAACAAGACCGATACACCCACAATCGCCCCTGCATATATCCACTGTTTCCTTTTTATGCTCCGCTTTCTTTCGATCAGTAAAAAGATCTCTGGTAAAAAGACGATGATGATTTCTAGGATAAAGACAAGATAATAAACAAGCGGCATGGGCTGGAAATCAAAGTCTCTTTCATCTCCACCAATCGTTGCGAAATACATCAACAGGTTGGTCACTGGAATGGTAAAACAAACGAGCAGGCGGAGAACATAAATCCACACATACTGTCTATGACGAATAAGACCAATAAATGAAGCAATGATGCCATACAAAAACAAGACCACTGTGCCGTAACTCATCAGTGGTTGAACGATAAAGCCGTAAAGCATTAAACCAATTGCAACCATATTCAAACCGTCCTTTCTTTGAAGCCATACATGCTGTTTTTTCTATCATACACTTCTTTCTTGAATTCCCATATGGGGCAATGATAAAAAACGACCCCATAAAGGGGCCATTTTGTTTTACGCTTTGACTGATTTGAAGAATTGCGGTAAATATTCACGATGCGCTTCGAGCATTTCATCTAAAATTTGCTTTGCAATTTCATCAGATGGGACAAGCGGATTAATCGTCATCGCCACAAGAGCCGTCTCGTAATCTCCTGTTACAGCCGCTTCTGCTGCCACACGCTCGAATGATTTGATTTGTTGAACGAGCCCTCTCACAGCTACAGGCAGATCACCCGTCGCAATTGGTTTTGGTCCGTCCTTCGTAATGATACAGTTCACTTCAACCGCTGATTCAGCCGGAATGCTGGCAATCGCCCCTCTGTTCACTGTATTGACAGGTTGGATGTCATGCTTATCATTATAGATGGAGCTGATTAAGTTACATGCCGCATCACTGTAATACGCCCCGCCTCTTTTTTCGAGCTGCGGTGGTTTAATCGATAAATCAGGATTTTTATAGAGCTCAAATAATTCTTGCTCGACCTGCTGTACAACCTCTGCTCTTGTTCCTTTTTCTTGGGCTGCTTTTTGCTCTTCTTCCAGCATATCTTTCGTTTTATAGTAATAGCGATGATACGGACATGGGATCACCCCTAAGCCTTTTACAAAAGAAGGTTCCCAGTTTTTCGCTTCAATGTTCTTCATAGACCACTGACTATTCGGATTTCCCAATTCATCGAGCACTTGATCCATGATGCTGACCCCGTCTAAATACACGTTTAATCCATAGACCATGTGATTGAGGCCCGCAAACTGTACCTCGATTCGCTCAACATCTACATCAAGCGCCTTGGCAATCCCCATTTTGATCCCAATTGGTACATTGCATAGACCGACTACTTTTTTTAGATTTGTGTAGCGCAGCACAGCTTCTGTGACCATGCCTGCCGGATTTGTAAAGTTCACAAGCCATGCATCTGGACAAAGTTCTTCCATATCCTTCACGATGTCTAGAATGACCGGGATGGTCCGAAGACCTTTAAATAAACCGCCTGGTCCGTTCGTTTCCTGACCGATGACGCCGTATTTAAGCGGGATTCTCTCATCTTTTGCCCGTGCTTCCAGCAGTCCTACACGAAATTGTGTCGTCACGAAATCTGCGTCCTTCAGGGCTTCCCGGCGGTCAAGCGTCAGGTGTACCTCAATCGGCAGACCGGCTTTTTCAACCATGCGTTTCGCGAGAGCGCCCACGATGTTTAACTTTTCCTGACCCGCTTCAATATCCACTAGCCATAATTCCTTTACAGGCAATTCATGATATCGTTTGATAAACCCTTCGACAAGCTCAGGCGTATAGCTCGATCCTCCGCCTATTGTGACAATTTTGATTCCATCTTTCATGAATTGACACCTCCGAGTTGCTTCATTTTTTCATGGAGCTCGATGATTTCCGCCGCGAGTTCCTTGACGGTCATTGCGTTCATGAGATGATCCTGTGCATGGATCATTAAGAGACTGATGTCGGTCTTTTCTCCTCTAATTTCTCCTTGGATCAGCTCTGTCTGTGCGTGATGCGCCTCATTTAACGCGTCTTGTGCTTCCTGCAATTTTTGCTTCGCCTCATCAAAGTTTCCTTGCTTTGCACTTGTAATGGCCTCCATCGCAGAGCTTCTGCCATTCCCGCCATGTAAGATGAGTTGAAACACAATTTGTTCCATTTCCATCGGCCGCATCCCCCTTGTTTCCTCTATTACATGCTGACGACATTTTCATCAGTTGATGCTTTTGTTTCTAGCTCACTTTCTTCTTTTAATTTCTGCTTATCCCACATTCTAAAGAATGGGTAGTATAAAGCGAATGACAACGCCAGGTTAATCAGCTGCATGACAGCACCAGAGATTTTGCCTCCTGTGGCGAGATAGCCTGAAATGATGGGCGGCATCGTCCATGGAACAGCAATCCCCGCTGGTTTTGCTACAAGTCCTGTGCTCATTCCGATATATGTGGTGATGATCATCATGATTGGCGTAAGGATAAACGGAATGAGAAGCATTGGGTTCATGACAATCGGCATTCCAAAAATGATCGGTTCGTTGATGTTAAAGATGGCTGGCCCAATGGCAAGTCGGCCAAGCTGTTTCATTTGTTTACTTCTGGCACGTAAGATCATCGTCAGCACTAAAGCAAGCGTTGCACCGCTTCCGCCGACATTGATGAAGATTTCAAAGAACTGCGCTGTGAAGATATTTGGCAGCACTTCTCCTGCTTGGAATGCGAGACGGTTCTCATCCATCGCACCGAGCCAAATTGGGCCCATGACGCCGCCGACAATGGTTGCTCCGTGAATACCACATGCCCAGAGGAGCATTTGCACACCAATGGCGACAATACTTCCGCCTAAGCTTCCACCAAGAATGGAAAGCGGTGTGCCAATTAAGACCGTGATGATATTATGAATACTCTCAAATGGTGTCATCTCAATCACAAGTCTAACGACCCAGATCAGCGTGATGACCACAAAACCTGGAATAAGTGCGATAAACGATTTACTCACTGCTGGCGGTACACCATCAGGCATCCTAATGACGATATTCCGCTGGACAATGAATCGGTAAATTTCAGTTGAAAGCATGGCAATAATCATGGCAACGAATAACCCTTTACTGCCCATCAATGTGACTGGAATTCCCCCACCTACTAGGATGGCTTCTGTTGAGCCTTCAGGTGTGAAAGGAACTTGATATGGTGTCGCCAAAAGGAAAGCTGCAACAGCGATCGCACCAGATGATAGGGCATCCACTGCATACTTTTCAGCAAGCCTGTAGGCAATCCCGAAGGTGGCAACAAGTGCCATAATGTCAAAGGTTGCATTAACAGGATAGGATAGTTTCGTGGCCCATTCAGCTCCGAAGATACTTGCCATAAAATCGCTGTATCCTGGGATCGGAAGGTTGGCTAAAATGAGAAACAGTGAACCGACAATAATGAGAGGCATGGTTAAAACAATTCCGTCACGCAATGCTTGTAAATGTCTTTGAGCGGCAATCTTCCCTGCAAACGGCATGACCTTCTCTTCTAGAAATCGGTTGAATCCATTCATCCCTTCCGCCTCCTTTATCCGTTCACTAACTGTTCAGCAGATTTTAAAACCTCAGCCCCATTACATACGCCATAATGCACGGGATTAATGACGTCGACTGGAATTCCTTTTTCTTCTCCGAGCTTTTTCATTTGTGGTAATAAATATCGAACCTGTGGTCCTAATAAAAGCACATCGGCTTGATCAATATGACTTTTTGCTGAATCTCCAGATACTGCCCAAATACGATAGTCTTTTCCTTGTTCTTGTGCGCTTTTCTCCATTTTTGTTACTAGTAAGCTTGTTGACATACCTGCTGCACAAACCAATAAGATGTTCATGTGTAAACGCCCCCTTTTGAAAGTGTGAAGCTTTTCTTTACACATTCATCATATTATGAAACCGCTTTCATAAACACCTATACTTTTTCCTTTAGGAAGCGGAAAAAGTTAAGATCACACTGTTAGTTCTTGTACGAAGGGACCTTTTTATACATGGTATCCAGCATGTCTTCAAATGTATCACAGGCGATGAGATGCTGAATGAATTTCACATTATGCACAAGCTCGCCCAGCAGACGGTACATCCCTTTTAAATCTTTGGCATTCTCTTTTTCGACACAAAGCAAGCAGACAAATTGAACTTTTTTCTCTCCCCATATGATCGGTTTTTCTAATGTACATATCGCCCAAAACGTCTCTTCTGTCAGCGGCGTCATAGGGTGCGGAATGGCTGTATAATGCCCGAAGGATGTAGGAGCAGCCTCTTCTCTTTCCATCACAGAAGGTGTAAGCTCTGCTGGTGCTAAACCCATATCGATGATTTTTTCCGTGAGAAAGGTGATGACCTCTTCCTTTGTTTGAAAGGCGCATTTTGTAAAGACCAATTCCTTTTTCATATATTGAGAGGCCAATGTCACCCTTGTTTCACTCGTCAGGGCTTCTTCAATTTTTAAAAAGTCGCCGCCTCCTAAAATGGTGTTTACTTGTATGACTGGAATCGGTAAATCCATCTGAATCGGGACCGTTGTAATAATCAAATCCAGGGCATGTAAAGACACATGCGGAAACGAATAAAGCTCTGCTGTTCCTAAAATGGTCAGTTTTGACCCAAATTGTGACCGCAAACGATCCTGAAGCAGCCTTGCACTCCCTGCACCAGATGCACAGACAATGAGACATCGCTTCGGCGGAATCTCCATTTTCCTCCGCTCTAAAGCCGCACCAAAATGAAGCGCCATATATCCGATTTCATTCTCATGAATACTCAGCCCCTCCTCTTCTTCTAGGACCCTGCTGGCGATAATACCTGCTTCAAAAGCAAGTGGATACCCCGCCTTTATTTCATCAAGCATCGGATTTCTTAAGTTCATTCCATATTTACACCGGGTCATGGCTGGCTTTAAGTGCAGACTCAGTCCAATCATTAATTCCGCATCGCCGGCTAAATCAAGCTGCAGTTTTTGATCAATGGCTTGGAGCATAAGCTGAACAAGACGGCTCGTGTCATCATCCACAATTTGTTTTTGACCACTCGATGAAAAGGACTGTACCATTTTGGCTGTTCCTAATAAATGAATGGCGATATAGACGATCTCCTCTTGTGGAAAAGAGACGTCCAGCAGTCCTTCAAGGCATTCCACCATTTTTTTAGCGACCTTATATTCCTTTGCCTGTGGTATCTCATTGATTTCCTCTGGCAAAACAGATACATAGTTTCCGTGTCTAATCCGTTTGCAGGCAATCGCAACATGAACGATTAAATTATTCATGCAAATGTCTGATAGATTCATTCTTTCTTCATTGATATAATCAATCATTGTTTTCTGAATCAATTCCAATTCATGTTTTGGCAAAATGGTGACTGCTGTGTTCAGCATCGTTTGGCAGGAACGGCGTTCATTGAATAAATATTCTGACATACAATAACGAATTTTCATCTCCGATCCTTTGATTCGGCAGCCTTTATTCGGCTTCGCATCCAGCTTCAGATCAAAGGGCTCAAGCTTGCGTTTGACCCATTTCATATCGTTACTCATCGTCGATTTACTAATAAACAGCTGGCCCTGTAAGTCTTCCAGTTTCACATAAGACTCTGCGAGAAGCAGCTTCTTTAAAATAAACCGAACGCGCTCCTCCGGCAGAACAGCCAGTGGCTCTTCCTGTTCGACCTCCTCTTTCATAAAACGGCGAAAGGCATTCTCATCGTTGATCAACAGCTCATAGCCAGCTCCTCGAACAGCTGATACAGCCGCTTGATAAGGAGCGAGACGGTCGTTCAGTTCCTTGATGTCTGTACGAATGGTGCGGCTTGTCACTTGTAAGCTGACAGAAAGCGCAGCGCTTGTGAGCGGGGTCTCCGCTGCCATGAGCTGACTTAAGATGTGCGCCAGTCTTTTACTCAGCATCAGATCGGCCTCCTTATGTAAGGGTGGAGAATCTGCCTTGTCTGGACAGGGTGTATACGCTTGCAGTTCTCTTCATTACTCATATTCTACTGAAAAGAAATAAAAATTGCCAACTCATTTATATGACAAACGCCCCTATTTATACAACAAACCATATCTAATGACCTATGAATCTTTTTGTAGGACTCTGGCAGAAACCATCAAAAAAGGCGCTACACCTCCGTGTCATCGCCTTTTTTATGAAGGGATCAGCTGGGTAAAGACAACCAGTCTCTTTTCATGAGTCCCTGCTGCATGATCAAATGTCCCTGTACACGTAATGAAATTGAGATTCCGTGTAAAAGCGTACCCGAAAAACGCATTCGGCTTTTCTTCACGCGGATAGCTTTGCACTTTGATCACTTCAAAAGTTCGCTTTTTTCCTGACGAGGACGTCACGATTACCTTGTTTCCCTTTTTTAGCTCCTTTAATCGATAAAAAACAGAAGGTCCCCATTTATTATCAACATGGCCATTCATGACGGCATTTCCTTTATCTACTGGCTTTGGACCATCTTTAAACCAAGCTGTGTTGTCCGTATTTTTTGGGACGCCCATACTGCCATCCTTTGATAAAGTTGTTTTCTCCACTAATCGCCGGAATCGCAATTTCAGCCGGGACAATACCAGACGGTTCGTCTTTTAACATGTCTTGTGAATGAGACTGTTTTGCGGCTTGGTTTGTTGTCATTTTTTCAGGAGATGAGGTTGTTTTAGAGGATGACGAATCATCCATAGATTGTGATGCGCAGCCCGTGATGATGAGAAGCATCAGAAGACCAAACAACCACCTTATCAAGTCAGTCTGCCTCCTTTTAAAGAAAGGAACGGCACGATTGTGCACGTTCCCCTTTCCTTTTTATACGAGCTTAATTTGATGTCTTACGGCGAGTAAGGAAGAACGCACCCGCTGCACCGCCGGCTAGGATCAAACTTGCGATCATTCCCGCAAATGCTTCATATGACATACCTAAAGGACCGGCTGTACCTCCCATACCTGTTTTAGGCATTTCATTAGGCATCTTGGATTTGAACATTTCAGGATGCTGATCAACAATTGCTGCTGTGACATCTTGACCGACCATGAACATATGACCGTACGCCTCTCTCACTGTTGGATAAAGCTGATCATATTCGCCATTATGGTATGACGTATATGTTTTGATCAGCTCATCAATATGCATTTTCAAGCCAGCCTCTAAATCTGCTGCCTTCAAACGTCCATTTGTCGCTTGATCTAAAAATTTCGCTTGCTTCATTCGATACGCATCTAAGTTTTTCCCCGCTTTTTCTTTCGCTTCTTTGTCTCCTGATGCATCCGCTTTGACATAATCAACTAAGTAACCGATATGGCTTGACCAAATGTCTTTGAATTGTTTTCCTGCATCCTTGCCATAAAAAGAGGCAATCGCATCTGATAAATCATTTGTGTTTTCGTTCAAAGCTGCCGCTGCTTGATCAAAGTCCTTGCTGCCATCATTTCCTTTTTGCATAGCAACGACCGCAAGCGCCAAATGCTCTGAGAACAAGTAGTTTAAATCTTCACGAAGGTCTGCTGCTGGTGTGTCGACTGATTTGTGATCAAATTTCCCAGGAAATTGATCTGTGATCGCCCACGATACGCCTTTACCGACTTCAAACATATGATGAATGGATTTTCTAACCGTTTCATAGGTCGTATCAAAATCCTTTTCAGTGTAGCTATCAAACGCTTTTAACAGTTCATTGACGTGCATTTTTAAGCCTTCTTCTAGTTCGCTAGCTTTCAATCTGCCGTCTGTTGCTTGATCGAGCATATCAGCTTGTTTCATGCGATATTGGTCAAGCTGCTTAACTGCTTTCTTTTTACCTGCTTCATCTTTCTTTGCCGTTGCTTGTACATAATCAACAAAGTAGCCGATATGACTTGACCAAATGTCTTTGAATTGTTTCCCTGCTTTTTTTCCGTACACAGAAGCGATGGCTTCCGATAAGTCATTTGTGTTGTCATTTAGCGCTGCCGCTGCTTGTTTAAAATCTTTGCTACCGTCAATTCCCTTTTGCATTGTGATGACTGCTAAGTAGGCATGCTCCGAAAATAACTGGTCTAGTGCTGCTCGAAGATCGGTTGCTTTGTTTGACACCTCTTGTGACGAAGATGTCTTCTTTGCCTCTCCATGCATATGTCCTTCGTGTGCACTTGCGCTATGAGCTGCCGGAAATAGTAATGCTGCGCTAAGTGGAATGGTTAAAATCGCTTTTTTCATGTTCATCTGTTTTTCCTCCTCTTTCCGTTTGTTATGTACTTAACGGAGTGAGGCATGACTTGGATCATTCAAATCTATTATTTTTTCGTTCAGGACACAATCGGTAATGCTTGCATAAAAAAAGCCGGATTATCCGGCTGATACGTTACGACTTTTAGATGCTTTTCGCTCTTTATATATTTTCCTCACCACTGGATAAATCACTGGTGCCCATTTGACAATTTGTTTCAGCCATTTTTTCATTTCTCCCGCGCCTCCTTATTGTCATTCTTACAAGGACGATTCCCCATCTTGTCATGAAATAAACAGGTGCGGGAGAGCAGGAGTTAAATCACGCCTTGTGCGATCATCGCATCTGCCACTTTGCGAAATCCTGCAATATTTGCTCCTACGATTAAGTTTCCAGAGTGTCCATATTCGTCTGCTGTCTCTGTACACCGACGATAAATCGTCTGCATCATTTGTTTCAGCTGATCATCTACTTCTTCAAATGTCCAAGACATTCTTGCACTATTTTGTGCCATTTCCAGTGCTGAGACACCTACCCCGCCAGCATTCGCCGCTTTTGCCGGCGCAAATAGAATATCATTCTGTTCAAACACTTTGACTGCCTGAAGAGTAGAGGGCATATTAGCTCCTTCTCCTACCGCAATGACACCATTTTCCACGAGCTGCTGCGCTTGCATCTCAGATATTTCATTTTGCGTTGCACATGGAAGCGCAATATCACAAGGAACAGACCAAATTTGTTCACAATCTTCAATCAATTCGGCATGCGGGTGAATGTCTATGTATGCCCCAATCCGTTGATTGCTCACTTCCTTTAGCTGCTTCACGGTCTCAAGTGAAATGCCTTGAGGATCATAAATCGCTCCGCTTGAATCACTGCAAGCAACGACCTTACCGCCTAGCTCCATGACCTTTTCCATCGCATAAATAGACACATTCCCTGATCCAGACACAACAACTGAATGCCCTTCAAATTGCAGTCCATGCGCTTTTAACATTTCTTCCATAAAGTACACCAGTCCATAGCCTGTCGCTTCTTTTCTCGCTAAGCTGCCTCCAAATCCAGGACTTTTCCCTGTGAGCACACCCGCCTCATAAGCACCGCGCATTTTCTTGTACTGTCCGAACATATAGCCAATTTCGCGTGCCCCTACGCCAATATCACCTGCTGGTACATCTTGATCAGGTCCAATATATCGGCTGAGTTCACTCATAAAGCTTTGGACGAAACGCATGATTTCTCCATCAGATTTCCCTTTAGGGTCAAAATCTGATCCACCTTTTCCCCCGCCGATCGGCATACCAGTCAGTGCGTTTTTAAAGATTTGTTCAAATCCTAAAAACTTAATAATGCTTGCATTGACAGATGGGTGGAAACGGATGCCTCCTTTATAAGGACCGATGGCACTATTGAATTGAACCCTGAACCCCCGATTGACTTGTACTTTCCCCTCATCATCTACCCAAGGTACACGAAATACCACAAGCCGCTCAGGCTCAATGAGTCGTTCTAAAATGCCCTGTTTTTCATACTCTGGGTGTTTTGCAAAAACAGGAACGAGTGATTCTAGAATTTCTTTTACGGCTTGCTGAAATTCCTCCTCACCAGGATTTCGTTTTTCCACCTCCTCTAACACACGGTCGATGTAGCTTTGTGCTGTTTGTGCTGCTCGATCTAAGGTCAACATGTCTCATCTGCCTCCTTTGTATATCTTCACACATTTATCCTGTTAGATTTTCTAACGCATATTGAGATTAATTTAACACCATTTGTAAAATCTGATCAATACTGATAACAGATGAAAATGATGCCGATTTGAGATGGATCAAGCAGCCGCAGCAATCGTTTTTAGAAAGTATCTCTTGCAGAATGACTATTGTGCTAGAAATGATGATTTAGACGTTATATATCCCGCACTCTTTAACAAATAGATGAATCATGAATGATTTCTAGTTGATCTTCAACCCGAAAAAAAGGCCTAAAGTTTTATAGGCCGTCCGCTCAATCTTTTCGGATCTTCTCATCTTTCTTTCGATCAGGGTACACGACACAAAGCCAATATA
This sequence comes from Bacillus sp. NMCC46, assembly GCF_002998465.1. Classification (NCBI taxonomy): domain Bacteria; kingdom Bacillati; phylum Bacillota; class Bacilli; order Caryophanales; family Bacillaceae; genus Bacillus; species Bacillus sp. NMCC46. Next base: position 261,796 of record NZ_PVQZ01000004.1, read on the forward strand.
AAATAGAAGACGATGGGAAATTAATTAAACCGACAATGCCCCAAAACCACTTATAGCGCCCTCTTTTCTTTGCATCCATAAATAAAAGAAGCCCCTGCGCAAACAATAACGGCAATGCGCACAATAAGATGATCATCTCCGTCTGACTCATAAGGAAGACCCTCCTTTAATGTGTTGATATTCCTTGATGCCGACAACGACGCAGAGCGGCACACTCACTACTTGAAGAAGAATGAAGATGATAGGCAAATGGGTGATGGCAGCGACAAATAGTGCCAGAATGGTCAGACTGATGAGAACGTACGCCAGTACTTCTTGTTTAAAACGCCTTTTCTCTTGTTCCTTTGCCTGCTTCAGCATCATCATGACAGCCTGCTCACTTGGCTCTTTCACTTCAATTTGTTCATCTAGCTGCTGTAACTCTTCCTTTAAACGTTCGGTGAACTGATCTTCCTTCATTGAGACCACTCCTTTCGAATTTTCTTTAATCCATGATGAACCCTCGACTTCACAGTGCCTTCTCTCATACCGAGCATTGAAGCAATCTCTGGATAAGTAAAGCCATAATAATAGTGCAAAATAATCGGTGCTCTCTCCTGTGCCTTCAATTCGTTTAGAGCATCCCACATCTCATGCCATGTGCGGCCCTTTTGCTGAATGTCCCATTTGAAGCGGCGTATGGTCTCTTGATTCGCCTTCCCTTCTCTTAATTGTTCACGTTTTCTTTTCTTCTGGTGATCTAAAAATTGTCTAGATGCAATGGAAATGAGCCATGTTGAAAATAAGGAATCTCCTCTAAATGAAGAAAGTTTCATGTACGCTTTCAGCATCGTTTCTTGTATGATTTCTTCTGCCAGCTCTTGTTGAAGGGTGAGCTTCATTATATAACGGTAAAGAAAGGAATAATGATGACGATAAAGGGCTGTAAATGCAGCATCATCTCCCTGTTTTGCCCGCTGAATCAATAATGTCTCTTCTGTCTGCTCCAAACACACCCCTCCTTCCTTTTCTTCTCTTATTCATGTGACGACACGGATGACGACATCGTTCAAAATAGACTTAATTTTTTTCACTTGGCTCCTTTTCTCCCTGTTGATCCAGTATTTGATTCATTTTATATCCAATTTTTTCTTATGTAATGATTATGACATTCTTTCGTCCCTAACAAAATGGTGCGTTCGTAATCATCTTGATTTTCTATCAAGCGAAGAGCCTCTCCCTCATAATCACTAGGTCATCCCAATACCTATCGTCAATGATCCTTGTCTCATTTAGATGAAAATAAAATAATCATGGCCTTAGTTTCCTAGAAAATCATGGAATACACAGCGCCAATTCTTAGCCGATGATACCTTTTTGCGTGCTATGCTCTTCCTACATTCCGAAAAAGGCGATACTGGCGAAGAAAGGGGGAGCAGTTGAATTGCAGCTTATTTTTGGAAACGTTCACATTAAAACAAAATAGAATGGAGATGTTGACTTTGAAGAAAAAAGTTCCAATGTTAGCTGGTGTGTTAGCGGTTGGTCTCGTGACTTCATTATTTGCACCTAATGGGGAGGCAAAAGCGGCAGCCAAGTATCCAGAAAGCCCTTCTATTATGGCCAATTTTAATCAACAAGGATTCTCCACATTAAATGGCGGTACAACAGGCGGTGAAGGCGGTAAAACCGTCACAGTCAAAACTGGAAATGAACTATTGGCTGCCCTCAAAAGTAAAGGAACAAACGAAAAATTAAAAATTGTTGTCGACGGGACGATTGCCCCTTCTAATACATCTGCCAATAAAATCGATGTGAAAGATACAAACAATGTCTCGATCGTCGGCAAAGGCACGAAAGGTGAATTTAATGGAATTGGTATCAAAGTATGGCGTTCCAATAACGTCATTATCCGCAACCTGAAAATCCATCACAGTAACATCGGTGACAAGGATGCCATCGGAATCGAAGGCGCTTCTAAAAACGTATGGGTCGATCATAATGAGCTGTACAACACATTAAACTCTGGGAAAGATGATTATGATGGATTATTTGATGTGAAAAAAGACTCCGACTATATTACCTTCTCATGGAACTATGTACATGACAGCTGGAAAACGATGCTCATGGGCAGCTCTGATAACGACAACTACAACCGAAAAATTACGTTCCATAACAACCGTTTTGAAAACCTGAATTCTCGTGTACCGTCTATGCGCTACGGGGAAGGTCATGTGTATAACAACTACTATAAAGGCATTCATACCACAGCGATCAACTCTCGTATGGGCGCGAAGATGAGAATTGAGCACAACGTATTTGAAAATACAAATAATGCGATCGGCAGCTGGGACAGCCGTCAAGTCGGTACATGGCATGTCATCAACAACTCATTTATTAACAGCACAGGCAGTCTGCCAACGTCTTCAACAGGTACGTACAACCCTCCTTATAACTACTCTTTGCTTAACGTAAACAATGTCAAATCAGAAGTGGTATCAAATGCTGGTGTTGGAAAGGTAAACCCTTAAAACCACAAAACGTTCGGGCAGAGATCTCTGTCCGAACGTTCTTGTTATTTCGTTTATTTATATTTTAGAAAATGGACGATCCATCTCATACAATTTTTGATAGCGCAGGTTTTCTCTCAGTAAATCCTGATGCTCCCCCTGCATCTCAATTTGTCCATCTTCAATAAACATAATGCGGTCACATGCCTCACAGCCAGTGAGATGATGGGTAATCCAAATGACCGTTTTTCCTTTTAACACACGAAAGATGGTTTCAAGCAGCTCACGCTCTGTGCGCGGATCAAGTCCGACGGTGGGCTCATCTAATACAACAATCGGGGTGTTTTGCAGCAAAATCCGGGCTAATGCCATCCGTTGTCTTTCTCCACCTGAGAAACGAACCCCTGTCTCCTGCACACCGGTGTGATAACCTTCTGGCAAGGATTCGATGGTATCGTGCAGCTGCACTTGTCTCGCTGCTTCTTTTACTTGCTCTTCTGTCGCATCTGGAGAGCCTAAGCGAATATTGTTTAAAACAGAGGTATCGAATAAATACGGCTGTTGATTGAGCACTGACACATAGGTGGATACGGTTTCTCGAATGCTTTCTACCGGTTTTCCCTGGATACTGACAGCTCCTTGATTTGGCACGACAGCTCCTTCTAACAATTTCAAAATAGTCGATTTTCCTGCACCACTTTTTCCTAAGAGAGCAAGTGATTCCCCTTGCTTCAGTGAAAATGAGAGGTGCTTTAGCACGTATTGGTGCGAATCATACCGAAAGGACACTTGATCAAAACAGACAGCTTCACCTTGAGAAATAGCTGAATGATCCACTGTCTTGCGCTCAGATTCTCCTTCATACGAAAGCTTTTCATAATGATTTAATCTGCTGACAGCATGCTGATAGACTGGAATATCACCTGCTGCATCTGAGAGTGGAAGAAAGGCTTCTGTTAACGGAAACAGCACAAGCACGAAGGCTGCAATTAGTGTGTGTGACATCGAGCCTGACTGAACGACCGAACCGCTCCAATACACGACAAACACGACAGCTCCTCCAATCATAAGCTGGGCAAAAAACTGGCGCAGACGGATAAACCGGTGCTTGGCTGCTTCAAGCGCTAACAGCTGCGCTTCTTTCTGTTCATATTCATCAACAAAATCTTTCTGCCTGCCGCTAAACAGCCAGTCACTAACGCCCATGACTGCATCTGTTAAATGGCTGTACAGTTCATTTCTGCCTTTTTTCATTTGAATTTGTCTCGCCCGGTTCACTAGCACTGTGACGTATGGGAAAACAAATACGAGAAGTGCCATATAAAGCAGCATCAGTCCAGCAAAAGGCCACGAGAATAGACCAAGTGCTCCAATGGATGCGGCATATAAAAGCAGCGCCCCGATGGATGGAAAGATGGTTTTTAAATAGGCGTCCTGCAGTCTCTCGACATCATCTGACAGAAGCCCAAGCATTTCACCTGTACCCAGCTTTGTCTGTTTCGCACTTCGTTCAGCCATGTCATACAGACGCACACGCATTTTTTCAATCATTGTCAAAATGAGCTGGTGGCTCGCCAGTCTTTCTGCATAGCGGGCAGCTGAGCGTGAAATACCAAAGGTCCGTACAGCTACAATTGGGACGTAGACCATGAGTATATTCTCAGGTCTTGTGGCAGCTTTTGAAATGAGAAATCCTGACGTAAACATCAGCATAGAAGCAGAGAATACTGCAATTGCCCCTAGAAATAAAACCAGCGCAAACAGCTTTTGATTCTCCTTGATATAAGGTATAAACCAGCCCTTACTGACCATGTGTGACCGCCCCCATCTGCTCCTGTACCAATTGATAATACACGCCTTTTCTTTGCATCAATGATTCATGTGTACCCATTTCTGCAATCGTTCCTTGATCCATGACAATGATCTCATCCATGTCTGGCATCCAATGAAGCCTATGTGTCGCTAAGAACACAAGTTTATCTTCAAACAGCGGAAGCATTGTTTTCTTCAATTCATGCTCTGTCTCAATATCGAGATGCGCCGTTGGTTCATCTAACAGCATAATTGACCGCTGGCCCAGCACCGTTCGCGCAAGCGCAATTCTTTGCGCCTGTCCGCCGCTTAGTCCTCTTCCCTGTTCTCCAATGACCTCATCGAGACCATTTGGCAGCTGCGCTACGAGCTGAGATAAGCCAGCTTCACAGACAGCTCTTTCCACTTCTTCATCTGTGGCATGCGGTTCATAAAAACGAATGTTTTCTCTCAATGTCATGTGAAATAAATAAGGGTGCTGCGGCATATAGACGACTTCCTTTTGCCATTCCTTCATCTGTAAATGAACAAGCGGCTTGCCGTTTAACGTGATTTGACCTGAGGTCGGTTCAACAAAGCCGCCGAGCACATCGGTTAACGTCGATTTCCCTGAACCACTGGCACCAATGATTCCGATTTTTTTCTTCCCTTTGACAGTGAGGTCTACATCCTGAATCGAATAAGGGGCATGTTCGTCATGCTGGACACTAACATCTTGCAGGGTGAGCGCAGACTGTTCATTCCACTCATCTAGTTGCACTGATTGTGTCTCCTGCGCGCGGAAGCCCTTTTCTTCTAAAATGACCTGCATCGCCTCATTCGCTTCTTTTCCATTTAGCGTCGCATGATAATCATTTCCCACTTCACGTACTGGCAGGAAATATTCCGGTGCCAGCATGAGCGCGGTCAGAGCCGGCAATAACAGAAGCTCTCCTTCAATTAATCGCAAGCCAAGAAAGACAGCGACAGTTGCAATCGACAGCATGGAAAAGAAATCAAGCGCAAATGATGAAAGAAATGCAACCTTCAGCGTACTCATGGTCGCCTTTCGATATCGCTTTGACACTTCCCCGATATTGCGGGAATGTTTTTTGCTAATGCCTAAGTAACGAAGCGTTTCAAGGCCGCGGAGAGAATCAGTAAAATGATTGGATAATTTCTCATACGATCTCCATTGTTTGGCCGCTTTACGCTGAGCGACAAGGCCTAGCAAAATCATAAAAATAATTAAAATCGGCAGCGTCACGATTAAAATGACAGCAGATGTTTCGTCTAACGTCCAAACATAGATGAGGACCATTGCCGGTATCACTGCCATGTTCACCATTTTCGGTAAAAATAGCTGTAAATACTGACGATATTGAGCAATCCCCTCCATCGCTAATGTGACAAGCTTTCCTGTACCTTTTTTCTTTGTGAAAGCTGGACCTAAACGAAAGAGTTGGTCTAACAGCTGTTTTCTGACGTCTGCTCCAATTCGGGAAGAGTAGGTAAACATGACCTTCTCCCGAATCAAGGTGAGACCGTGCCGCACCAGAAAGGCAGCAAGAAACAGCAGGACATAAGGCGCTGCCTGCGAAAGGCTTTTCCCGTCAAACAGCGTAGTAATGGCATGTGCCAGCCACTGTGCTTGGAAAATAATACTTGCTCCTTGGATGAGTGACACAATACCTAAGAGGGCGAGAAGCCCCCTCATTCCTTTTAATTGAAGCAAACGTTTATCCATTAGTAGGTCATTGGCTCCTTACCGCTTACACGTTTACGGAAGACGTAATAGCTCCAAATTTGATACCCAAGCACAAAGGGCAGCAAAGAAATGGCAACAATCGTCATCACCGTCAATGAATATGATCCGGATGCAGCGTTTTGAATGGTAAGATCAAACGTATGGTTGATTGAGCTAATCATGACGCGCGGGAACAATGCAGTGAAAAGCATCGTCACTGTCACCATGATGCCTGCACCTGTGAATAAGAATGTCCAGCCATCACGTTCTTTTTTCATAAAGAATAGAGCCGCGACGTAACAAACCACAATCAGGACAGTTAACGGAATGGTGATGATCGGGCGTACCGTATAAATGTCTGTTTCCATGATAGATACACCGACAAATAGGACAAGAACTGGCAGCGCAATAAGCAGGACACGCTTGCCAAGCTTTCTTGCACGATCTCTTAAATCACCCTCTGTACGTAGTGTGACGAAAATCAATCCGTGCAGAAGGCAAAGAACCGTCACAGCTAACCCGCCAATCACTGAATAAAGGTTCACAAAATCCGTAAAACCAGCATACATATTCATGTCTTGATCAATTGGCATCCCGCGTAAAATACTTGTGAATAGCACACCGAGTAAAAACGGCGGCAGCAGACTGCCAAAGAAGATGACCCAGTCCCATGCTTTGATCCAAGAGGCTTTCTCAACCTTCCCTCGGAATTCAAAGGCGACTCCGCGCCCAATGAGCGCTAAGAGGAGAACCGCAAATGGTATATAGTATCCACTGAACATCGTGGCATACCAGTGAGGGAATGCAGCGAAAATAGCGCCCCCAGCTGTAATCAGCCAGACCTCATTCGCATCCCAGAAAGGGCCAATCGTATTAATTAAAATGCGGCGCTCGTGCGCATCCTTTCCAAGCAGCTGCATGGACATCCCAACACCAAAATCAAATCCCTCTAAGAAGAAAAATCCAACAAACAATACTGCGACAAGAATAAACCAAATCTCGTTAAGATATGCCATGATATGCGCCTCCATCAAATGGATCTGTAGACAGGTCCGTTTCATCCTTTTGATCTGTATCCTCTTCCGAATGTGCACCTTTTTTAATTTCTCGAATGAATAGGTAGGCAAGCAAGATGGCAAGGATCAGATAAATCGTCGTAAAGCTAATGACTGAGAATAACAGCATGCCATACGATACGTTTGGCGAAATCGATTGAGCCGTCGTCATCATACCAAAGACAGTCCACGGCTGACGCCCAATTTCAGTCATGATCCAGCCAGCTGAGTTCGCAATAAACGGGAACGCAATCATCCCTACCATGAAGCGTAAAAACCATTTGTTCGTTTCGAGTTTCTTTCTAAAGCTCAAGTACAAGCCAATCATACTGGCAAAAATCATCAGCATTCCGGCACCAACCATGATTCTAAAGCTCCAGAAGGTTGTTTTCACTGGCGGAATGTAGTCTCCAGGGCCAAACTTTGCTTCATATTCTTTTTGAAGTGTCAGCATGCCTGGCACATCTCCACTGAACTTCTGATAAGCCAAGTAACTTAAAGCAAACGGAATATTGATCTCCGCAGAGTTTTCTTTTTTATCTGTGTCAATATTGGCAAATAGTGTCCAAGCCGCTGGATCTCCACTATCCTTCCAAAGGGCTTCACTTGCTGCCATCTTCATCGGCTGTGATTTCATTAAGTGCTTCGCTTGATCATGTCCAGAGAACGCCACACCTAAGCCAGAAATTAAAGCGAGGACCATGGCAATCTGGAATGATTTTTTGAAAAAGGCGATTTCTTGTTTTTTGATCATTTTATAGGCACTAACTCCTGCAATAAAGAATGCACCTGTAGCCAGCGCACCAAACAGAACGTGCGGGAATTCAACCCAAAGCTGCGGATTCGTTACAAGAGCGCCAAAATCATTCATTTCTGCGCGGCCATTTTTAATGACAAATCCAACTGGCTCTTGCATAAATGAGTTGGCGAGTAGAATCCAAAACGCCGAAAAGATCGTACCAAGAGAAACAAGCCAAATACACAATAAATGAATCTTCTTCGGCAGACGATCCCAGCCGAATATCCAAAGTCCAATAAATGTAGATTCAAGGAAAAAGGCCAACAGCGCTTCAATGGCAAGCGGTGCACCAAACACATCACCGACAAACCTTGAATAATCTGACCAGTTCATCCCAAACTGGAATTCCTGCAAAATCCCTGTCACCACACCTACTGCAAAATTGAGTAAGAATAGATGACCCCAAAACTTCGCCATTTTTTTATAAATCTCTTTTTTCTTGACGACATAAAGGGTCTGCATCAAGGCGACGATAAACACCAAACCTATTGACATAGGTACAAAAATAAAATGAAATAATGTCGTTGAAGCAAATTGAAATCTTGCTAAAAACAGCTCACTCACAGCCTTACATCCTCCCTTACTTTCACATGCCGAATGATTCGAAACATCTATGCTCATCACTTCACAAAATATTCACTATTTGTTCAATGATTCACAAATAATAGCCTGTTTGAATTGGTTTACTCGGTGAAATTTTACTCTTGCTTTTCATTCGGTTAGTTATTTATACCTGTACTTTACACCCATGCGCTTCAAAAATAAAGTAAATTTTACCTAAAAATTGGATGGTATTGTGTCAGTTGTTTGAATACTTTGTCAAAGATATGTGACAGAAAGTAAAAAAACGCAAAAAAATAGCGCTACACATGAACCGCAGCGCTATGTTTCTTTTTTAGGCTTTTTTCTGTAAAGCTGGTCTAGTGACTTGCACTTCGTAGTACGTAATTTTGTTTTTTAATAGTCCTTCAGGTTTCGCTTTCCCATGAGCGTGCGCATCACCAAATGCCTGAGATTTTGTCCAGTTCACAAAGTCTTCTTTTCGATTCCAGCGGGTATGAATGGTCACTTCATCGTAATCGGTTGTCTGCTGTGTGACCCATACTTCCATGCCTAAAAATCCTTCCATGAATTCTACTTGTCCCTGCTTGTTAAAACGCTTGACGAGGTGGTCAGCACTGCCTTTTTCTACTCTTACCTGGTTGTTGACAATGATCATTTTCTGTTCATCTCCCTTTTGTTGTTGGATTGAAGCGATTGGGATAATGAGCGGATGCTCACCGTCTAAGTGAACCTCAGCCTGAATCCCAAAGACCTCTTTGAAAAAGCTTTCTGTTAATACTTCGTTTGGTGTCCCTATTTGATAAACCTGACCACCCTTCATCGCAATGAGGCGGTCACAATATTTTGCTGCCTGCTGCAGGTCGTGAAGAACCATTAAAATGGTGATTCCATGCGTCTTATTCAGCTGTTTGAGCAGCTCTAGTAAATCAAGCTGATGTGCAATATCTAGGTAAGTCGTCGGCTCATCCAGAATTAAGGTCTCTGTCTTCTGAGCGAGCGCCATCGCAATATACGCCTTTTGTCTTTCTCCGCCTGACAATGTATGCAGCATTCTGTTTTCATTGATTCGGCTATTGGTCACATCAAGCGCCCACTCAATCGCTTCTTGATCTGTCTTCGAGCTCTTTTTCCAGATCGAACGATGCGGACTGCGTCCAAGTGCGACCAGCTCCCGCACGGTCATAGAAGGGATGGCTGTTCTCGTCTGCATGAGAACGGCGATTTCCTTTGCAATCTCCTGAGCTGTCATCTCTTTTTGCGGTATATCGTGAATGTATATCATGCCGCTTTCGATCGATGTAAGACGTGCGGCTGCTTTAATAAAAGTCGACTTCCCTGATCCATTTGGTCCAATAATTCCTGTCACACTTCCTTTAGGAACAGCTGCTGAAATAGACGACAGCCGAAAGCCTCCTTGACTGAGACTCACGTCATCCATAGATATCACTTCCAACTTAACCCCTCCCTTTCTTTTTTAATAAATAGAGGAAGAAAGGTGCACCGATGCAGGCAAGCAGGATACCGACAGGCAGTTCAACCGGTGTAAACCATACCCGTGCCGCTGTATCTGCAAAAACCACAAGTACGCCTCCGCCCAGCATTGAGATCGGCAGCAGGTACCGGAAGTCATCTCCAATTAAAAGACGGATAAAATGAGGAACGACCAGGCCGACAAATCCAATTAAGCCGCTCACACTTACAGCTGCACCAGCTAAAAGCGCCGCCAGCGCAATTAAGAAAAACCGGGTGCGCTCTACTCTAAGGCCGAGTAACTGCGCCGATTCATCACCAAGCAAAAGGAGATTTGCCGGCTTGATGGCAAAAAAACAAAGGCACAACCCAGCGAGTGCATATGGCGACACGAAGCTTAGATGATGCCAGCTCCGTCCATTTAATCCTCCGGATAAAAAAGGCAGAACAGCCTGCACACGCTCACTATAAAGCACCATAAACCCATTCATCACCGCCCCAAGGAGGGCATTGACTGCCACTCCCGCCAAAATCAATTTCAGCGGTGAAACACCTTGATCAAATGACAGCATATACACCACGAGTGCCGCTAATAAAGCGCCAAGGAAAGCAGCAGCTGGCAGCAAATACGTGAATTGCGGAAACACAATCATGCTGAGCACAGCAGCCAATCCGCCGCCAGCAGTCACACCGATGATGCCAGGGTCAGCGAGTGGATTTCGGACGACTCCTTGTAAAATCGCCCCTGATGCTGCGAGACAGGCTCCGACAATAAAACCGATCAAAACACGCGGCAGACGTAAATCCATCACAATTTTCTCATGGACAGGCTGGCCTGATCCCGTCAAAGCGGCGAGTAGGTCTTGCAGCGATAATTGAACGGAACCTAATGCAAGCCCTAAGCATGCGCCTACAACTAACGAGATGAATAGTACGGGTATCAGCCATTTTCGTCTCGACTGTCTTTTTTGAAAATCTAACTCTGCATTCATTTTCATGATGACAATCGCTTCAATCTTTTCTCTAGCTCATCAATCGCTCTCATCACTTCCGCGCCTGGGTTCGTCCCAAATAGATCACTCGGCAGAATCTCGACGTGTCCATTTTTCACAGCTGACACATCGTGCCAAGCGGCATTCTGTTTCATTTCACTCATAAAGCCCGCTTTCACATCTTCAGGATTGCTGTGAGTCATAAGCAGAATAAGATCAGGATCGGCTTCGATGACCTTTTCTGCATTGATTTGAGCGTATTGAGGGAATTTCTCGAGTGCCGGTTCATTTTCAGCGATGTTCGTCCCTCCTGCGATGTGCAGTAAATCTCCGCTTAAGGATTGAGGAAGTGCCGCCATATATGTGCCAGGTGCCCCGTATACAACGAGTGTCTTCACTTTTTTCTGAGGCTGCTTGACCTGCTTTTTCCTCTGATCGATTTGCTCATTGAGGGCTTTGGCCTTTTGCTGCTTTCCGAGCAAATCCCCGAATAACGTTATTTGACGCTGAATATCCTTCACTGAATTGGCACTTGTCAAAAGAAGCTGTGAACCAATTCCTTCTATTGTAGAGATGTCCTTGCTGTTTAATTGTTCATTCCCAAGCACAACATCGGGCTTTAAGCTTGTGATGAGCTCTACATCAAATTGATGCGTTGTGCCAATTGTTTGGACGGACTTTGCCTGTTGTAAGCTGTCTGGTAATTCGGCGGCCGGACGGCCAACTACCTCACCGCCTAATGCATACAGGATGCTCATGTCTCCAGTCGATAATGCGACGATACGCTGAGGGGATTCTTCAAATGACAGCGTTCTGCCAGTAAAATCCTTTATCTTCAGCGCACCTTGCCCGCTTCCTTTCTCTACAGGTGCTGCCTGACTGCATCCGCCGAGGAGAAGCATCAAGACGAGTCCAGCTAAGATCACATGTGAAAATTTCAACCGTCTGTCTCTCCTTTTCTAGTAAACTTTCTTTAGCTTTGCCTGTACGACGAGACGCCCATTTTTAGGTGCAAGCACATGATCACAGGTCGATAGAGTGAGGATGAGGTCATCTGTGGACACGTCTGTCTTCGTTTGATAGATTGATTTTTTCCGCACAGCTTGCAAGTAGTGCGCATATTCGCCAAGATCTTGAAAATCGGTTTGAATATAATCGAAATCCACCGTTGTTTCATACACGGCAAAAATCTCCGCCTCATAGCTTTGATACAGCGTATCGTACTGAAATGTCCGGTGCTCATGGAAAAAATCCTTTTTTAAATAGTTTGTGAGTCCAGCGAACATGGATCCGTCTCTCATCCGATGCCCGTACACCACAGTATTCGGGCTCTCGTGCAAGACGTCATTGCGATAATCCATAAAGATACTGCCTGCCCGGGTGTCGTTTTTTAAGTAATTACGGGTTAAGTAGAATGCATTATCACGAGATTGAACGATTGGGTACTGAATCATCGTGTCCTTCATATTGATCCAGCCGACAATGTCGTTGTTCACCTTCCGCAGCTCATCAAATGACGTACGGGTGGTTCCCGGTTCCCGGCTTTCAGTCATTCCTTGCTCTTGACCATACATCGTCTGAGCCTTTGCAAGCACCTGACGATTTTGATAATAGCCGAACAGTTCTAAGCCAATGGCTGTACCGCTATAAATGAATACTCCTAAACAGACGATCGTCAGCATACGCTGCCAGACCCGTTTTCCTCTTTTCACACTGTCTCACCTGCTTTTATATGCCAACAGGCACGATGTACATTCCTGTTTCTGCATCCTGTCTAATCGTGACGGACACATCATAAATGTGCCGCACATTCTCTTCTGTTAACACATCGTTTGGCTGTCCTTCACTGATAATTCGTCCATCCTTCATCGCAATGATGACGTCACTGTAGCGGACAGCCTGATTCATGTCGTGCAGCACCATGACAATCGTGAGTCCATGCACGTCATTGAGCTCACGGATCAGCTCAAGAATGTCAAATTGATAGTAGATATCCAAATAGGTTGTCGGTTCATCTAAGAAAAGGATCGGTGTTTTTTGCGCAAGTGCCATCGCAATCCATACACGCTGACGCTCACCACCTGACAGTGAGGCGAGCGGCACCTTTCGTTTTTCCGTTAGTTTTGTACTGGACAGTGCCCACTCTATCGCTCTCTCATCCTCTTCCTTGTCACCCCCGCGCATCGTCTGGTACGGCGTTCTACCGAATGCCACGACCCGTTCGATCGTTAAATCAAGCGGCGCTTCATTTTGCTGATGGACGACAGCCAGCTTTTTTGCCAGCTCCTTTGGCTTAAATGCATTCAGCGCTTGTCCGTCTAAGTGAATTTGCCCTTTGTTTGGACAATGATTATTCGCCATCAAGGAAAGCAGTGTGGATTTCCCCGAGCCATTTGGACCGATAATGGTTGTGATTTTCCCCTTTTCAATCTGTGTTGTGACCGATTGAACGATGTCCTTCTGCTGGTCATATGAGAATGACACCTCACGAATGTCCATGGAGACGGTCCCCCCTTCTTAATAAAAAGATCAGAAACGGCCCGCCAATCACGGCCATGATCGTAGAAGCAGGAATCTCATTTGGCGCGACAAGCGTCCTGCCGAGCGTATCAGCCGTCAAAATCAGCAAAGCCCCGCTTAACGCAGAAAATGGAATGAGTACCCGATGATCCGAGCCAACAAGCCTTCTTGAAATGTGCGGAATGAGCAAACCGACAAAGGCAATCACGCCCGCTACCGCAGCTGTCACCGCCGCGAGTAATACCGCTGTGATGGAAATCAAAAGGCGCATTCTGGTCACACGCAACCCTAAATTTTTCGCTGTCTTGTCCTGAAGAGCCAAGAGGTTACACCATCTGCTGAAGAAAAGTGCTACGACAAGACCGGCGACGCCATAGACTCCGATTAAACGGACATCTCCCCACGTTTTCATCGTGAGATTTGACTGTCCTGACTGATTGATCGTGATATTGAAATAGCTGCAAATGGTCACAAATGCTTCAGCCATTCCAGTAAACATGGCATTGATGGCGATCCCAACCAAAATCATACGGATTGGGCTTAAACCGCCCTTCCAAGACAGAACGTACACGAGGAAACATGCAATGGCTCCGCCAAACACCGAAAATAAAGGAGAGTAGAAATAAAATTGAGGAAGCGCTGTAATCGCCATTAAAGAAAAGAAGCTGGCTCCTGATGAAATTCCAATGACGCCGGCATCAGCTAATGGATTTCTCATGACCGACTGCAGCAGTACACCGGAGACAGATAAGGCGGCCCCTGTAAACATTGCGATGAGCATGCGGGGAATTCTCAAATCTTTAATGATGTCTACCTGTGCATGTTGACCGGTGATGAGCCCTTCCAATAATTCAATCGGGGTGACATGAATACTCCCAGTAATGGCGGAATAAATAAACACGCACACCAGTAAGAGACTAACTATCAGAAATAAAATCCCTGTTTTTTTCATCTTGAACGTCCTTTTATCATTAAGATTCGCCGCTTATGACGGGTAGAGCATACGCGTTAGTTCATCTAATGCTTCTGCTGCCTTTAAATTGCCCGTTGTCCCGAATAAGCTTTCTTCGAGGTCATACACCCGGTCTTGCTTGACCGCATGAAAATGCTTCCAGATGTCATTTGTTTTAAATTCTTGATCAAACATGCGGACAACTTCATCTGGCATCCCATGTGCGGCCCGGAGTATGATATCTGGATTGGCTTTTTGTAAATACTCCGTATTAGATGCCAAATACTCCATTTTCTCACCTTTGACAATGTTCTTTCCGCCTGCGATACGTACAAGATCACCAATATATGAATTCTCTGTTGCCACCAAATAACTGCCCGGTACACCAAGCAAAATCAGAACGGACGGCTTGCGCTTTCCCTTCGTCTTCTCTTGTATGTCTTTCTTTTTTTGTTCAAAGTCAGACACGATGCGCTCGGCTTGTTTCTTTCTGTCATACTGAGCTCCGAGCTTCGTGATCGCCTTCTCCATGCTGCCAAGGCTCTCGAGATTTAAGTATGTGGCAGGAACACCTGCTTGCTGAAAGGGTGTCTCTAAATCATATTGAAGGGTTGTGACAGACAGGACATCTGTTGGTTGAAGTGATTGGATGATTTCCATGTCCGGGCTCATTGGATTACCGACTTCCGGCAGTCCTTTATAACGAGCTGGCAAGGATTTTTGACTTGTTGGCACCCCGACAAGATCCACCTCTAAAGCATCCATAATCTCCACAGCAGCTACAGTCGTTGCCACAATGCGCGCACTTGATTCTGCGCTTTTTTTGCCTTTCGCTGAACTTTCGGCTGACTGTGAGCAGCCCGATAAGATCACGCACACACTAAGAGCAGCGATCAGGGTACATAACATTCGATGCTTCAAAAACAGAAGCCTCCTTTCGAAAAAAGAGAGTGGATGCGCCGAGAGAAATTGCGCATCTCACTTAAACTAATCCATCTACCTTGTTCTTGTTTGATACTTTCTTACGAGTACGAATAACGACCCGCCGAATAAAAGAATATACACCCAAAGAAGAGAGGTATCTCCTGTTTTCGGATTCAACTGTCCAGTCTCAGACTTGGTTTGGTCATCTGATGGAGTAAATGTCATCTGCTCTGCGCCTGTTTCCTCTGGCGCTAGATTTTCAAGCTGATTTGTTTGAGAATCGCGATCATTTGGATTTTTGACAAAGCCGATACTCTCATCGTTTCCGATTACCGTAGCAATGCCGCTTCCTTCACCAAGAGTGATTCCTTTTGTGTCATAGACAAGTTTGACATCGTACTGCTCATGATAATTCGCAGCCGGAATATCAATTTTTACGCGTGCTGCTTGAGCTGTGCTTAAACTTTTGGCTTCATATTGAATCACTCGTGTGTCTGCTTTTTGATCTGTTTTTGCGACAAGAGTCTCTTCATATTTCCCGCCTGTCCCTACTTGGAAGGATGTGATGGCTGAGCTGTTCTTCACTGTATATGAAACGAAATGGCGGCCATTTTTCACGACCAATGTCGCAGGGCTCACGACGTAATCGTTCATACGAGAAGGCTCATCCTTGTCTGCTTTCTTCATTGAGAAAGGCAGCTTGTATACACCATCTTTAAGCTTAGCCGTCTCTTGAGCAGCTCCGCCGTTATTTGTTTCTGGTGATGGTGTGTTTGGTTTTGGTGTTTCTAGTGCAGCCGGTGTTTCTTCCTCTACCTGCCCGTTCTTAAGTGGAGCGATACTCTTTGCATCGAATTGAAAACGAATATCGTAGGTTTGGTCATAGTTAGCAGCTGCTACCACGATGTGTACTTTTCCTTTGACCGCTTTTTTCAGATCAGCGACATCAAATGACACCACTCTTGTGTTCTTTGCTTTATCTGTGCTGACAGTCTTCACTTCTTGATAAGATCCGTTTTTCTCTGTTTTCAAGGAAGCGACAGACGTATGATCCTTCACCGTAAAGGAAATGGTTTGTTTTCCATTTTTGATGGTTAAGGATGCAGGATGTGAGAAGTATTGGTTCATCCGAGATGCCTCGTTCTCATCCCCTTTTAGTACACTGTAATTGATGCGGTACTCGCCATCTTTTAAGTGATTTTGCGCAGAATCATCTGGTTTTGATCCATTGTTATTGCCAGGTGTTGCCTGATGATCATCTGGTTTTGTCCCATTTTGATCATCCGGCTTTGTTTCATTATCGTCTGGCTTTGTGCCATTTTGGTCATCCGGTTTTGTTTCGTTATCGTCTGGCTTTGCAGGTGTAACGAGTGTTAGGCTGCTTTGATCGAATGCAAGCTGTACGTCATACGCTTCGTCATAAATAAAGCCGCCTAAATCCCAGTAAATTTTCACCCAGCCGTTTAATTTGGCTGATAAGTCGGCTACATCAAATTTGATCACACGTGTATTGGCTGTTTCATCCTCACTGACGGTTTCAGTGGTGACAAGAGCACCATTTTGTTCAACCTTGAAATCTGTAATCTCTTTGCTTTGCTTCAGCGTGACATAGGCTGTTGTCTTGCCATTTTCCACAATCAGCTTAGCTGGCTTTTCTGTATAGGTATCCATCATGGACGCCTCTGTGCTGCCATTCTTTAAAATGGTGAATCCGGCCGTGTATTCACCATCAACAAATGATGCCGCTTGAGCCGTTCCTTGAGGAATCTGAAACGCAGTCAATAAACTGAATAAAACGAGCAGAATAGCTGCCTTTAGATGAAAAAGACGTTTCAAATGGTGACACTTCCTTCCTTAATGCTTGATGATCCACTTTCTTGCTAAAAACCCGCCTGAGCATAGAGCAAGCACAAGGAGCCACCCTGTCTGGTTTGTATCACCAGTTTGAGGATTCTCTTCTTGTTTTGTCGTGGATGAATCAGATGTTTTCGTTGATTCTTTTGATGGCTGCTGATCTTCTGCTGCACCCGCTGATTTGTTTGTGCTGTTAGACGAAAGCGATTTCATGCTGCTCTCATCGAATTTCAGCTGAATGGTATAATCATGATCATAATCAGCAGATTTAACAGTGACATGAATTTTTGACTTGATTGGCTTAGACAAGCTCTGAGCTTGGAACTGAACAAGCCTTGTGTTGGCTTTTTTATTAGTTGAGAGAACCGTTGTATCGACATAGCCGCCATTTCCCGGCACTTTAAATTCCGTCACCCAGCTGCTATTTTTAATGGTCATTTGTACAGTCAGCTTCCCTTTTTTTGCAATCACTTTTGCTGGCTTCAGCCAGTAATCATTTGCCATGGAAACCGCATTTCCTTCAGCCTTCAGCACAGTATAGTTGACGGAGTATGTACCATCCTTTAACGTGGCAGCCTGTGCGTTTGAAAAAGGCAGCATAAGTGCCAATAATAAAGCGGTCATGAAGACTGATAGCCTCATCATTTTTTTCATCAAGCGAATTTCCTCCCTTTCTATTGAACAGATGCTGCATCAAACTTGAGACGGATGTCGTAATTGCCTGTATATCCGATGACCGGTACAGTCACGCTCACTTTTGCTGGTACGACTTCTGTCAGGCTGTTCATGTTGAATTCAACCGTTCTCTTATTTGCAGCTGTATTTGTACTGATCACCTTCGCATCTTTGTAGACACCTTGATCAAGTGTTTTAAAGCTTGTGATCCAAGAGCTATTCGTTAACGTGACTTGTGCTTTGATTTTTCCATTCTTCACGACAAGCTTGGCTGGTTTTTCAAAATACGTATTCGCTGTTGAAGTCGAATCGCTATCTGCCTTCCATACCACATATTGTGCTGAATATTGACCATCTGCTAAGCCTGCTGCTGAGGCTGAGCTAACCGGAGCTAGAGCAAATAATAGAACAAAACTAAAGAACAATAATACGTGTGATGTTGAACGAATGACTTTCATGTGAACCCTCCTAAATGATATTGATAATTATTCTCAATAGATAATAAAAAAAATAACCTTCATAAGCGCTGGATCACACTTATAGATGATTATGATAATCATTATCAATTGAGTTGAAAAAATAAATCTTTGCTTCCTAAAAGCCAAAGATGTCTGTTTCTAAATGATGGTTTGAAACGTGTTTTAGGTAATCTGTCCCATTCATGATACCATGGCATAACCTCCATTCCATTACAGGGAAAAGACCCCTCTTCTCCTTGATATTATATGATGAATGAATTTATTGTCAACATCATTTTTCATACTATTGACTTAGATTTCTGGAAAATCGCACAAAAAAATTTCGATCAGACAGACTGATCGAAATCGTTTAGGAAGAGACTTGTTCCCCTTTTTTGCTGTTATTACGTTCTAAAGACCAAGCATACATTTCACGAATAATCGGCTCAATTTTCTTCCCTTGCGCTGTTAATTCGTATTCAATCCGTACTGGAATGTCAGGGTATACGTTTTTCTCAACGAGTCCTTCAGCCTCTAAATCCTTCAGCCTTTCTGATAATAATCGTCCGCTGATGTCCATTTCATTTTCAAGCTGACAGAAACGCTTAGGGCCTGTCAGAAGCTGATTGATGATGAGAATGACCCACTTCTTGCCTAGAATCTCCATGGCATCTGTGATTGGACAGCCATCTACTTGAGCCATACCTTACTCCCTCCCGCTTTTCTCTCTTTTTTTTCATTATAGCACAATTAATTACTTGAAATAAGTCACTAACTATTATATAGTTTAGTTACTTTAAGTAACAAGGTATTCATTTTTATAGATTTTCAAAAACATTTGAACATGCCGATGCATATATCATGAAGGAGCTGACCGAGCTTGAAGACAATTGAGGAGCTAAGATTGGGTGTAACAGAGTTACATGTGTCCAGCTTTGAGCGTTCTTTACCTTTTTATACAGACATTTTAGGATTTACAATAGTAGAACAGACGGATTCCACCATCACTCTTGGAAGCAATGCAAAGGAACCCATTCTTTTGTTAAAAGAGGATGCACAGCTCATGGAGAAGCCTGATCATGAGCCAGGACTTTATCATTTTGCTGTTTTATTACCTACCAGAAAAAACCTGGGCACATGGCTGGCACATGTGATCAAAAAAGGCTATCCTTTAATTGGAGCAAGCGATCACTTTTTCAGTGAAGCCATTTATTTAAGTGACCCTGACGGCATTGGCGTAGAAATATATGCTGATCGCCCTGAGGACGTTTGGGTAGGTGAGCATGGAGAACTGAAAGGTGGCGGCAATGCACCTCTTGATGGAGATGGTCTCCTGCAAGAAGCCGTTGATACAACTTGGGAAGGACTTCCCGCTGGTACAGTGATGGGACACTTACATTTCCATCTTAACCCAGAAGAAGCTGATTCCTTTTATGTCAATACGCTCGGTTTTCACATCAGAATGGCTCCACCAGCAAGCCTGTTTATCGCCGCTGGTGTGTACCACCATCACCTTGCCTTTAATGCATGGGGACGGGGACGAAAAGGAGCCATTGATCCACGTTTTTCAGGAATTAGAAGCTATACACTGGTATTCCCACAAGAAGCAGACAGACAGTCCGTCGTCGAGCGTATGACAAAAGCAGGCACTCAAGTGAAAACAACAGGGAAAAGTAACGAATTTGTTGATCCATTTGGCGTTCTCGTTCGTTTACAGATTGAAGAAACAGACAAAAAAGAAGGTGCAGAATATGGACAAACACACAGATCTTAAAACAGCCATTTTAAAAGATAAAATCAAACGAGTACAGCAAGAAGACGGGTATATATATATCACTGGACCCATTAAATTGCCAGTGAATTTAGACGGCAGAACCGTGATGTTCAACTGGTATTCATGGTTAAAAGACGATGGAAAAGAGCCATTGTCAGATGAAGCTTTAATTGAAAGCCTCTCGTCCCGCCAGCTTGCCGATCAACAGCAGTCAAGCGTTCTAGTGTATGGGGAGTTCGAGCACGCTGACGAAGCCCTTATCCGCATGCATTCCATTTGCCACACTGGTGATATTTTCGGAAGCAAGCGCTGCGACTGCGGGTTCCAATTGAAGCAGTCCATGCGGATGATTGAAGACAATGGTGCAGGTGCACTGTTCTATTTAGCCAATCATGAAGGCCGCGGTATTGGACTTTTCAGTAAAGCCATGGCTTATATTCTTCAAGAAAACGGCTACGATACAGTAGAAGCGAACGAAGCACTCGGCTTTGAAGATGACACGCGTCAATATGAAGAAGCCATCGCCGTTCTTCAAACACTTCGTACAAAGCCGGTCAGACTCATTACCAATAATCCGAAAAAGACAGATGCCATCAGCCATGCAGGTCTATCTCTTTCTGGACGCATTCCGCTTTGGGGTGATGTCTCGGAGTTTAACGAAAAATACTTGCAGACAAAAATCAACCGCTCAGGTCACATGAAGGCGGAGCAAGAGGTGCGTACGATTGCCACATCATGAGCGATATATGAATCTAGCCCTTGAAAATGCACGGGCAATGAAAGGTCAGACCTCTCCAAACCCGCTCGTCGGGGCGGTGATTGTGCGAGAGAATGAAATTGTTGGTGTCGGTGCTCACATGAAAGCCGGTGAACCGCATGCTGAAATTCATGCACTTAAAATGGCTGGAGACAAGGCAAAAGGAGCCACCATTTATGTGACCCTCGAGCCTTGTTCTCACCATGGCCGTACAGGTCCTTGTGCGGAGGCACTTGTGAAAGCAGGCGTCGAAACCGTTGTTGTGGCGGCTCTTGACCCGAACCCACTTGTCGCTGGCCGCGGCATCGCCATTTTACAAGATGCTGGCATCCAAGTGATTACAGGCGTACTTGAACAGGAATCCATTCTCATGAATGAAGTGTTTAATCATTTTATTACGAAAAAAACACCTTTCGTGACGCTCAAGGCAGGTATTACCTTAGACGGAAAAATTGCGTCTGCTACGTCTGACAGCAAATGGATTACATCTGAGACATCCCGTTATGATGCTCATCATATCCGCAGTATCAATGATGCGATTTTGGTCGGTGCTCAAACGGTTATTCATGACGACCCTTCACTAACTGCACGGATTCCAAATGGGAATCATCCGATTCGAATTGTTTTAGACTCTAAGCTCTCAACACCGCTGACAGCAAAGATCGTCACTGATCAGACGGCACCTACATGGATCTTTACAACAAAGCAAGCCGATGAGGAAAAACGAGCCGCTTTAGAAGCAGCCGGCGTCAGCGTCTTTGTAACAGATAGCGAGACGCGGGTGCCCCTGCAAGAAGTACTTCAAATGCTGGGAGAAAGAAATGTCTCCTCCCTCATGATTGAAGGCGGCGGCCAGATCAATGCCTCATTTTTAGAACAGCAGCTTGTAGATAAATTGGTCATCTATATGGCACCTAAACTCATTGGCGGTCGGCTGTCCCCTTCCTTTTTTGGAGGCGAAGGCATACGCCTCATGAGTGATGCCATCGAATTGGATCAACTCTCAGTAGAACCACTAGGGAAAGATATCAAAATAACGGGCTATCCTGTTTATCAATAAACAAGCTTGTAGACCCCATCTACAGGCTTTTTTTCAAATATGTTTTGAGGTGAATGTGATGTCGATAAAAGGAATCAATCATTTGTTATTTTCTGTTTCTGATTTAGAAACCTCTATTGATTTTTACACAAACGTATTTGACGCCACTTTATTAGTAAAAGGAAAAAAGACAGCTTACTTTGATTTGAACGGGCTATGGCTTGCCCTGAATGTGGAAAAAGACATTCCTCGTCAAGACATTCAGCACTCTTACACGCACATCGCTTTTTCAATTGATGAAGAGGATGTAGATCACATGTACAACAAGCTAAAACATTTGAACGTCAACATCTTGCCAGGCCGTCCGAGAGATGAAAAAGATCATCAGTCGATCTACTTTACGGACCCTGATGGACATAAATTTGAGTTTCATACCGGGACCATGAAAGATCGAATCGATTATTACAAGCAAGAAAAAGCTCATATGGAATTTTTTGATGAATGATAAAAAAACAGAACTTCCATCTTCATGAAAGTTCTGTTTCGCCTTTGAACCACCCAAATGTCGATTCACCAATCATCACCGTGAAACTTGTCGTAAAATGTTTCATGTGAAACATTTATCGTTCATTCCCTTCTACTAGCCTCCCAAAGCTTTCGGGTGAAAGTCCCGGTGACACGCGAACACGGTGCAAGGACATCATGCCCTGTTCCTTCTTCGCATGTCCTGGTTCAGTGGTGACAGCCATTTGATAACCGGCTTGCTTCGCCAGCTTTAGCGTGTCTTCGTTATAGCGCCCAACAGGATAACTGACCATTCTCGTATGCTGAGAAAATCGTTGATCAAAGAATGCCTTTGATCCTTTTAATTCCTCTTTCTGCTGCTCCTTTGATAAACGATTGAGCTCTAAATGATGAATTGTATGACTCTCAATCGAAAGCCCATTTGCTATCATTTCATCCATCTGTTCATCCGTTAAGTGGTTCGGGCGGCCAATGGATTGCGCAATCATGAAAATCGTTGCCTTCATTCTATACTGCTTTAAAATCGGGAATGCCTTTGTATAGTTATCGGTATATCCATCATCGAATGTAATGAGGACACACTTTTCACTTGGCTTCGTATTTGTTGTGAAGACGCGATACGCTTCTTCTGGCGACAGCGTGACATAGTCGTTGTCCTTCAGCCATTTCATATGAGCCGCAAACTCGCTCTTTGGTACACGCAGCGAGTTACCGCTGGAGATGCTGTGATACATCAAAATCGGAAGCTCTACCGGCTCCTTTTGCACAATCCAGCTTTGTGTATCAATCACTTCCGCTTCTGTCTGCTGAATCTCTTCTGTTTCTTTTAATCGTAATGGACCCTTTTCCTCTTTGACTACTTGCTGGTTTCCTATCGTTTGCTCCTTCGTTCCCATACAGCCCGAAATGAGCAGCACCAAAAGACCAACCGCAATCAACATACATGTTTTTTTCATTCACCAATCCTGCTTTCTCTCTATCTACCGAATGATTATAACAGAAATTGGTTAATAGCTGATATCTATTTTGACAGGGCGTTCATTTTTTTACACATTTCGATCATTTCGATGGCGAGCAGATGAATGGTCTCTGTTGTGAGCATTTGATCTTCTGCGTGTATCAGCAGTAAAGAAAAGGGAAGCTGCTCACCTGCCGCCTCTTTTTGGATCAGCGACAAGTGCAGGTTGTGGATGCTTCGAAACGCTTCCTCCCCTTTTTCAATCAACTGCTGTGCTTTTTCAAAATCATCTGCTCTTGCTAGACGAATCGCTTCGACATAATGACTTCTTGCCTCGCCTGCATGAGCAATGATTTGAAAGGCTGCTCCCTGCATTTCCTCTAATACCGTCATCTGCTTCTCCTCCAATTACTTAAGATTCATTTGCTAGTTTCAGAGCATGCTCTAGTATTTTTTCCCCGTTCGCTGTTCCGTATAATCTCACATTGATGACATCGACAGGTATTTGATAAGGTGCCGCTGTTTTTTCTGCTGCCTTTTTCATAAAGCTTACTTGCGGTCCAAGTAAAATCACCTGCACATCTTCTCCATGCTCTTCTAATTCATCCGCAATGGCCCCTTCAGGTATGGCGTAGATATCATAATCCAGCTCTTTAGCTTCTGCAGCAGCCTTCATTTTGGACACTACAATGGACGTCGACATTCCTGCGGCACAAGCGAGAATGATTCGTTTCATATTCCATCACTCCTATCGATAGATGACTTCTGTTTCAACCTTCAGTTCCCTTGTTTTGATTAATGTCTGGTACCAATACGCTGATGATTTCAACTGGCGATTCCGTTCATTTTCCAGCTGGATTTCGACTAATCCGTAGCGGTTTTTAAAGGCATTCATCGGTGAGACATTATCCGTAAAAGCCCACAGCATATAGCCCGTGCAATTTGATCCTTCTGCTTTCGCTTGAAGTGCCCGCTTCAAATGCTGGCTGATAAATGAAATGCGATACTGATCATCAATGATACCGTCTTCATTTTTAAACCGTTCTTCCTTTTCTACACCCATCCCGTTTTCGGCTACAAACCACTCGATATTTCCGTATTCTTCTTTTATTCTCATCCCCATATCATAGACAATATTTGGGTAGATTTCCCAGCCTCTGAATGGATTCATTTTTCTCCCTGGCAGCTCAAACATATCGTAATAATAAGACGGATGAAATGGCGTCCCTTCGTTCCACGCCTTACTCGGTGCCTTGACACGATGCGGATAGTATAAGTTGAGCCCGACGACATCGACCGTATGATTCTTGATGACCTGAAGCTCTTCCTCTGTCGAATCAAAAAGAATATCATGCTTTTTCAACACATCGAGCAATTCCTCTGGATACTCCCCTTTGATGGAGGGATCTAAGAACATTCGATTGAAAAACAAATCATACATCCGTGCCGCTTCTTGATCATGCGGGGCAGAGGATCTTGCATACGTCACTTCTGGATTGAGAATCACCCCGATTTTTGCACCTGTCGATTCCTTCAATCCCATCTCCCGAAACAGCTTCACCACTTTTGCTGTTGCCAGCGCTTTATGATAGTTCCACTGCATCCATTTTTTCGTATTTTGCTCAAAGGGATAACGGATGGCATCTAGATAAACACGTGTTTGGACAACAATTGGTTCATTAAAGCTAAACCAATGTTTGACCCTGTCCCCGTAGCGCTCAAACACTTTTTCCGCATAGAGAACAAACAGCTCGACGACATGCTTTGATGACCATCCGCCATACTTCTCAAGCAAAACGGCAGGAAGCTCATAATGCTCTAAGCAAAACATTGGCTCTACACCTGCTGCAATTAATCCATTGATCAAGTCATCAATGTAACGGGCATAGGTCTCATCCACAATCCCCTTCTCGTAATCTATGAGAAACCTCGACCAATTGATCGATGTCCTATAATGTGTCAGTCCAATCTCTCTCATTAAGGCCACATCTTCAGGATAGCGCTCGTAAAAGTTCGTCGCACCAGCCGGACCATATCCTTCGTGCCACACGTGATATCCTTCCTTATACCATGAATCAATGTACGAATCCTGATGCACCTGCTTTCCCTTCCATCCCTCTGTTTGCCAAGCAGAAGCCGCTGCACCTAGGATAAAATCACTTGGAATCTCGATTCTGTTCATGTCGCCACCTTCCCTTTCCTCGATTGAACGTGAAGTCCTTCCCAAATTCCTTGCAAATACATAGCCCCAAGCGCTCGATCATATAAACCGTAGCCAGGTCTGCCTGTCTCGCCAAAAATCATACGCCCATGATCCGGGCGGACATAGCCAGCAAATCCCTCTTCAAACAAAGCCTTCACAATAGCTCCCATATCGAGACTTCCTGCTGACGAAAGGTGCGCTGACTCTTCAAAATCACCATTTTCATACACGATGACATTTCGCAAATGGGCAAAGTGGATGCGCCCTTTTTCCGCATATTTACGCGCAAGTGACGTAACATCGTTCTTCGCATCACAGCCGAGTGAACCAGAGCAAAAGGTGAGGCCATGTTGAGAACGTCCATCGATCTCAAGAATACGATCCAACTGTTTTTCATTACTGACAATACGAGGCAGTCCGAATATATCCCAAGGAGGGTCATCTGGATGGAGTGCCATGTTGATCTTTTCTTCCGCTGCCACCGGAATGATATGTTGTAGAAAATAAGACAGGTTCTCGAATAGCCTTTCTGCCCCAAGCTTCCTGTAATCAGTCATCAATTGTTTCATTTCCTCCTGTGTATAAGAGATATCCCATCCTGGCAGCGAAAATGGATCTGTCTCTATATCCATGTGTTCTAGTTGATGCTGAAAATAGGCAAGGGTCGTGGATTGATCAGCTAATGGAAGGTCTAGCTGCGTTCGTGTCCAATCGAGGACAGGCATGAAGTTATAACAAATGACCTTCACACCGTGCTTCGCTAATCGTCGGATATTTTCTTGATAATGCTTGATATAGACGTCTCTGCTCGGCTTGCCAAGTTTAATATCTTCATGGACAGGAAGACTTTCCACGACCTCAAAGGAAAGTTCATGTCTCTCAATCTGTGCTTTTACATGAGCAATCCTTTCCTCAGGCCACAGGTCACCAGCTGGGACATCATAGACGGCACTCACAATGCCTTTCATGCCTGGAATTTGACGTATATGTGCGAGTGAAACAGGATCGTCCTCTCCGTACCACCTAAATTGCATGTTCATTCATGCCCCTCCTTTTATTCTGAATCTGGTGCCGCTTCTGGTTTGCGGTTAGACAAGAGAACAAATGGCAAATAGATGAAGACTGCTACTACAATACAGATGAGCTGTGTAATGACAGCTCCCATGCTGCCAGCGGTTGACAGCCATGCATTCACAATCGGCGGTGTCGTCCACGGCACCATCACGACTGCTTTTCCAGCAAACCCTGTAGCTGTCGCAATGTAACCAATCGTCCCTGTCACAAGCGGTGTGACGATAAATGGGATTGCCATCACAGGGTTTAACATAACGGGTAATCCAAAAATAACGGGTTCATTGATGTTGAAGAGGCCCGGCCCAGATGAGAGCTTGGCAATGCTTCGCATCTCTTCCCTTCTTCCAGCAATAAAAATCGCAATCAAAAGCCCAATGGTCACACCTGAACCACCAATACTCATATACACATCCCAAAATGGCATCGTGATGATATTCGGAATCTCTTTTCCCTCTTGAAATGCTGTCATATTCACTGCAATCGACCCTAATAAGAGCGGCTCCCGGATCGGTTTGATCATCTGGTTGCCATGGATGCCGATCACCCAGAAAAATTGCGCCACAAACATCAACGTTAAAATCCCCGGCAGACCCTGTACAACACTTTCTAGCGGGCGCTGCACCACGTTATACACTGCTTCATGCAAATAAATGCCTGTCAAACGGTGAAATGCAAAGCCGAATGAACTAATGATCGTAATCGTAATGATCGAAGGAAAAAGTGACGAAAAAGATGTCGCAACATTCGATGGAACAGAATCTGGCATCTTGATTTGAAGCCATTTCACCTCGGTCAGCTTACAAAAGATTTCCACAGATATGATCGCAATGATCATCCCTAAAAATAAGCTTTTTGGATCAGAAAATTGCCTTGCCAGTACATCTACAACCTCACGCATCGATCCATCAACTTCAAGAAGAAGTGTCGTTGGAATAACAGATATAAATGAAATCAATGCCATCAGCCCTGGGAACAGGGACTTGTGCCCGTTGATTTTCCCAAGCTCTATCCCGATGAGGAACACAGCCCCAATCGTTAAAAAGTTCAGCGTGGCATAATTGATTGCCTTCATAATTGGCTGAAGCTCCGCTAAAAATCTGAATATCTCAAAATGAGCAAGCCCTGTTTCCGGGCTCATGATCATATTTGCCACCAATACAGCAAAAGCCCCTGTAATGATGATTGGCATCAATGTGACAAATGCCTGTTTAATCGCCATAATATACTTCTGATTCGTGATGCGATAAGCCACATTCCCCATGACGTCTGCCGCTTTCTCCTTGAAGCTCATGATCCGTCTCCCCCTTTGCAAAAACTCGTGATCATCCTCCTTTTTGATGTTATTTTAAAAGCGCTTTCATTAACATCTAATCTTTTTCCTCACAGATGCGGAAATGGGTGTCCCGTTTTTTCATTC
The DNA here is from genome assembly GCF_002998465.1 of Bacillus sp. NMCC46. Lineage (NCBI taxonomy): Bacteria > Bacillati > Bacillota > Bacilli > Caryophanales > Bacillaceae > Bacillus > Bacillus sp. NMCC46. The sequence goes on from NZ_PVQZ01000004.1 coordinate 289,833, forward strand.
GGATGCTCCAATATTTGAAGCGCCGCCGTCAGTTCCTCAAATGAAGCGGCCTTGATGAGTTGTTCCACCACTTCCTTCCGCTCTGTCAGCCGCACAAGAAATTGATAAAGCGACTGTAATTCTTTTTGATACGTCTTCTGGATACTCAACAAACAAACGACTTGTACTCGATCTTCACCCCACAGCACCGGTTTTTTCAACGTGCAGATCGCACAAAACGTGTCATCTGTTGCCGGCTTCATCGGATGAGGAATCGCGACCAAATGACCGAACGATGTCGGGGACACTTGCTCTCTTTCCAGCAATAATTGTTCAAACTCGTCCGGGATGCGATGTTGTTCCTTTAGCACGTTCACAAAAAATTGAAGAACCTCTTCTCTTGATTGAAGGTCTTGCTGATAAAATGCCAGCGCCGGACTGACATACCGCAAAACCCCTGTATCCTGTGGATCCTGCACAAAACGTTTCAGCCGTACAATATCATCGTCACTTAAAATCGTATGTACATCAATCACTGGCACCGGCAATGTGTTCTGAAGCGGAATGGTACTAATAATAAAATCAATGCTTCTCAAATCATACGAAGGAAGATCCCCAACACTTGCAGTTCCAGCGATCTCCAGCCTTCCGCTAAAAGCCGCCGTCAGCTTATGAAGAAGGAGCTGACTGCTGGCGACACCCGTTGCACACACAATAAGACATCTCTTTCTCACATGCTGTGATTTTGTCCGCTCGATTGCAGCACCGATATGGAGCGCCAAATACCCAATCTCATCCTCATGGATCTCGACCCCCTCTTTTTCCTTCAGCCATCTCCCCATATAGACACCCGCTTCAAATGCAATGGGATAATGCCTTTTAATGTCCGGTAAATAGGGGTTACGAATGTTCATATCGTACTTAAAACGATGAATAGCGGAACGCAAATGAAGACTTAATCCAACGATCAACTCCTTATCAAATTGAATATCAAGTGACATGTGCTCCTCTACATAAGCAAGTAATTGGTGAGTGAAGCGAAAGTGATCTTCGTCTAGAAGGTGAAATAGCGTATGGCCGTCATCTCCATATGCCATCATCTTGGCTCCCATCAAGTGAATCGCAATGTACGCCATTTCAGATAACGGAAAATCAATAGCTAATACATGCCGAATATCTTCTGCCATTTGTTGAGCCACTTGAAAAACAGGCTGCACTTGAATGTCTTTCAATTCCGCTTCTGGCATCATGACTAGTTTTTTCTCTTCAATTCGTTTGCATGCAATGGCGATGTGGGTGACTAAATTACTTAAACCGATCTCTGACAGATGAAGTCCGCTTGCTTTTGTACGTGAACGCACAATGTCCTGAACCAATTGATACGTTTCTTCAGGTAACAGCGCAGAGTTCGCATGCTCTTGCTGAAACACATGCTCAGCCATACAATATCTTAATTTCATTTCATCCCCTGTCAGCCGCAATCCATATTTAGGGCGATGTGCTACAGAAAGTCCATGTAATGAAAACAAATGTCTGACAGCTTTCAAATCATTCTTCACTGTCGATTCACTCACAAATAGTTCCTCTGCCAACCCATCTAATTTGATATAGTCTTCAGACAGAAGCAGCCTTTTCAATAGATACGCCACACGGTCTTTAGGCTGATTGGGAATGACCTGTTCCTTTTTTTCGTTTCTTTCTCTCAGCGACTTTTTCAAAAATGTACGAAATGCCCCATAATCCTCGACGGTCAATGTATACCCTGCCCCGCGTTTGATATGTAGTGCGGCTCCATGTTCATCTATTATAGATTTAAGCGCTTTCATATCTGTTCGGATGGTTCGTGATGTGACGCCAATCATGCGGGCAATTTCTTCACTTGTCAGTTCCTGCTCCGCTTGCATCAAGCGTTTCAGGAGCTCCTCCTGACGTAAAGATAGCATGGGCTCTCCTCCCTTGGCATTTACTTTTGCCTATCATCATAAACGAAAATAGAACTCTTTGCCCAGTTTTTCTTACAAATCGGGAACCTCAATATGGCTCAATCGTATGATGATGAAACAAGAGGAGGGATACATCATGGATTCTTTTATGTTTGTTGTTATGATCATATTGGCTTCTTTAGGAGCAATCATTGCCCACCTGTTCACATCAAAGGATAAACGTACATCTGCTAAGCGTTCTTCACATCACAGTTCAACGACAAGTACCTATACTGATTCATATACTCATCACGCTTCTGATGCCTCCTGCGGGGGAGATTCAGGCGATAGCGGTGGTGGATGTGACTAAACAAAAAAACAGCCGCTCGCTTATGAGACGGCTGTTTTATATTTTATTTTAAAGAGCTTTCCAGCCCCGTTCAATCAAATGTTTAACATCCTTTGCAAAATCCTCGCCCTTTTCCATCACGTCCTGGGCTCTTCCGGCAAAATTACTGGCAACAGCCAGCTCCATTTTTTTTAATTCAAAGTGCAAGATTTTTTGATCAAGCTCGGTTATATATTTTTCATACTCATTGTTCACGATGTCGTGCATTACATGGTAGGCGTCTTTTCGGTGGCGATGAAAGTCGGTTCCTCTCTCACCTTTCCATGACGAATCTAGAGCAGGCTTCTTAATTTCCTTTATGTCTGACTGCGCAAGATCTTGTTCTGTTCGAATATTGCTTTTGGCTGTCTTTAACCGAGAGATCATTTCATCAAATTCTGCACGTCTGTTTTCAATTCCCATATGCAGATGGTGTAGCATCTCGGATAAACTCATGTCATCCACCTCTATCGGACCTCATACGAAAGCACAGCGTCAGAGCCTTGGAAGCTATCGACTCACTTGATTTTTCCAATCCTGACATTTCTATCGTTTCGCTTTCATTAAGTATAGTATAAGGTGAAAAGCCTCAGTCTTAAATAGGGAAAAGGTGTCCTTTTAGTGACGCGTTTGGAAGAAAAACGGAATAATACAAGGTCGTACATCCTGAATTTTATATGATTCCATTGAACTATATTTCTTATCATGCAAATGTAATCCATAAATAAAAGCGATTGTGCTGATTATTTTGCAGCAATCGCTTCGTCCTGTTCTTTTAAGGTTTTCACATTCGAGCGCGTGTCCTGGACATTTTTAATTAAGGCTTCTTTAAAGTTTGAGACCATTTCGTTCACCTCTGCCTCACGTGCCGTCCATTTGGTCACAAATTCAAGGCTGTTTTCACCCGCTTTATCTGCTGCTTTTTTCATCATTAAAGCTTCGACTGCTTGGGAGACTTCATCTAGTTGATTCATAACTGTTTGGTAGTTTAACTTAATTTGTCCCATCGTGATATCCTCCAGATTTGTTCAGCATGAAAGCAGCTTTACAAGCTGCTCCATGCTTTTGAGATCAAGCGTTTGGCGTCCTCTACTGCGTCTTCTCCTTTTTCAGCAAGACGTGCGGCGTCTCCAGCTAAAGAACTGGCAAAAGATAACGCAGCCTGTTCAGCTTCTAATGTACTGATTTTGAATTCGATGCGGCTCACGTAGCGTGGGTATTTGTCGTTCACAATCGTTTGCAGCGCATCATGTGCTTCATTCCGCTCTGATTTGAAATCCTTGCTTCGCTCACCATTCCAAGAGGTCCCAAGCTTTGGCTGCTTGATTTGCTTCAGGTCTGTTTCTGCCGCATCTTGTTCACGTTCGACCTTACTTTTCGCCTTTTTCAGTCGAGCGATTTTCTCTTCGATTTCTGCTTTTTTACTTGTAATGCCACCGTTTAGGGCAGACAGCATATCCGATAAGCTCATTATGGGTTCCTCCTCCTGACAAAAAATAAAAACGCTGCTTAGAGTTCCTCTAAACGAGCGTAAGGTGAATAGCACTTTTTCCATTATTGTTATTATAAGGTTCAAAGACTCATGTTTGAATAGGGATTTGTACCCTTTTTATGGGATAAATATGCTTTCATTCTGCTTCACATTACCTCTTTAGACCTCTTTTATAAAGGGTCTAAACTCCCGATCATCTTCTTTATATCATATGTAGTCTCTCGGTCCTAGGACAAGCAAAAGCCGCCTAATTGAGGCGGCTTTTGTAAACGGCTTATGAAGCCGATTCTTCTGATTCTTGTGGATTCTTAACGTACCAGATGAATTTCCCTGTATATCCATAAATAATAGCAAGACCAATGGCAACAAAGCTCAACCACATAAATGGTAAATAAGAGAATGTGGATACGCCTAGAATTCCCGCCATATAAATCCCGTTATCTGACCAAGGGACCATACCAGACGTCATTGTTCCACCGACCTCAGCGTTTCTAGATAGAACGCGTCTGTCTATTTTCAATTTATCGTAGCTTTTTTCCATAATTTTCGGTGTAAGAATTAATGAAACGTACATTGCACATCCAAAAATATTTGCAAAGAATGCTACAACAAGTGTAGATAGGGTTACATTTCCTGCATTATATAATTTCTTCTCGAAAGTAGCGACAATCACTTTTAGAACGCCTAGATATTCAAGCACGCCACCAAACCCAAGCCCGAGAATAATGACCACTAAAGATCCAAGCATATTCACAATACCACCACGATTTAACAGCGTATTTAAGAAATCTACATCTGAATTAATAGAGAAGCCATTGTATGCTGAACCAATCGCATCTGCCGGATTCATTCCTTGGAAAGCCATCGCCCAAATAGATCCTAAAAGAGCACCAATGGCAATAACAGGCATTGAAGGTTTCTTAAATACGAGCAGTAATACAACCACTACTGCTGGGATGACCATCCAAATGTTAATGGTAAATGTATCATGCAGGGCATTTTTCAAAAATTCTACCTTATTTTGATCAATGTTGCGTCCACCATACATAAAGCCTGTAACCGTAAACATAATGGCCGTAATGACAAAGGCTGGTATGGATAAAACCATCATCGCTCGAACATGTGCCAGCACGTCCACTTTTGAAAGAGAGGAAGCGAGCACTGTACTATCTGATAATGGGGATAATTTATCTCCAAAATAAGCACCAGATAAGACGGCACCTGCCACGATCGGAAGTGGAATACCTAGCCCTTCACCAATTGCGATCATCGCAATCCCTGCCGTTCCAACCGTCCCCCAAGAGGTTCCTGTTGCAATGGACATGAGTGCACAGATGACAAGTGTAGCTAATAAGAAGATATTAGGATGAATAAACTCTAAACCATAATAGATTAACGTAGGTACAACCCCACCTGCAATCCATGTACCAACAAGTGCACCTACTGCAATTAAGATTAAAATGGCTTCTAAACCATTCGATATCCCTTTTGTGATCGCATTTTGAAGATCCTTATAGGAGTGCCCCAATCGAATACCTAATGCGATAACCATAAACCATGAGATAAACAATGCTAGTTGAATATCCAATTTGAAATAAAGAGTAAAAGATAAAACAATTGCTAAAAACAAGCCAAGTACAGACACGACTTCTAACATAGACGGCAGACGTGGTGATTTCATTGTGTTTCCTCCCTTTGTGTACGCGTTAAGCGTTTTCAAAATATTGCGAAAAAAGTGTGTCAATTCGAAAGAAAGTGAATTGCCTGTTTTTCTCTATTTCACAGGCAATTCTACATATTAATAAAATAAAATTTTTGATATAATTATCGCTCTAGGAGCTCTGCACCCGCAATACCAGGCTTTGTCATCTCATATGGATTCAAAATAATATCAAGTTCTTCTTCTGTTAACACATCATTTTGCAAGCAAAGATCTCTGATCGATTGTCCTGTCAAAATGGCTTCCCTTGCGATTCTAGCCGCGGCTTCATAGCCTAAGTGAGGGTTTACCGCAGTAATGACGCCTGCACTTTTTTCCACATATTCTTTCAAACGTTTTTCATTTGCTTCAATGTCCACTAAGCAATGATCTGTGAATGAACGGAATCCGTTATTCATTATACTAATAGATTGAAGTAAGTTAAAGACCAAAACAGGCTCCATCACATTTAACTCAAGCTGACCTGCTTCAGAGGCAAGACAGATGGTGTGGTCATTCCCAATGACCTGGAATGCGATTTGGTTAATGAGCTCTGCCATGACTGGATTGACTTTCCCTGGCATAATGGATGAACCCGGCTGACGAGCTGGCAATGCAATTTCAGCAAGACCTGCACGCGGACCAGAAGCCATTAGGCGAAGGTCATTGGCAATCTTAGACATGTTCATCATGCATACTTTTAATGCGGCGGACACTTCTGTGTAAGCATCTGTATTTTGCGTAGCATCAACGAGATGCTCTGCGCCTACAAGCGGAAGACCAGAAATATCTGCTAGCTTCTTCACCACGATTTCAATATAACGAGGATCTGCGTTTAGGCCTGTCCCAACAGCTGTTGCACCCATATTCACTTCATATAAATGCTGCTTTGATTGGTTGATCCGTTTAATGTCACGGCTGAGCACGCGGCTGTATGCCTCAAATTCCTGTCCTAAACGAATTGGAACAGCATCCTGCAGGTGCGTACGTCCCATTTTGATCACATGATCAAATTCTTTCGCTTTCTTTTGGAATACGTCCTGCATCGTTTGCATTGTCTCAAGCAGAATGTCTAACTGCTTCAATACAGCAATGTGGATCGCTGTTGGAAACGAGTCATTCGTTGATTGTGACATGTTTACATGTGTGTTTGGGCTTAAATGGATGTATTCACCCTTTTGATGTCCCATGATTTCTAATGCTCTGTTTCCAATCACTTCATTGGCATTCATATTCATCGACGTTCCTGCGCCGCCTTGGATTGGGTCTACAATAAAGTACTCATGCAGCTTGCCTTCAATGACCTCATCAGAGGCTTGTACGATGGCATTGCCAATTCCTTCATATAAACGTCCAACTTCCATATTGGCTTGAGCTGCTGCTTTTTTCACGATGGCAAAGGCTCTGATCAGTTCCTCATGCATGCGATATCCTGTAATTGGAAAATTTTCTTTTGCACGAAGGGTTTGAACCCCATAATACACGTCTGCCGGAATTTCTTTTTCACCAAGAAAATCCTTCTCATAGCGATAAGTTGCTTGAACCATCTGATATGACCTGCTTTCTATAGAATAGTTAAATCACTAAATCTTCTGCGATTGGCGTTTCCATAATCTTTTTCACTTCTCTTGGGTCTGTTGTTTTACCTAGTGCCCACATGAGTTTCGGCACGATAGCCTCTGTGTTCATGTTTCGTGAACGTGCCACCAGTTCTTGATTGATTTTGCGTCCTACTTCATACACGCTCATGTCTTCTCCTTCTTCAAGACACTGAGTTGTGATGACAACAGAAATGCCTTCTTCGAGCAATTCGTTGATTTTCTCTAAAAGGTTTCTTCCTTCGAAAGGAATACCGCCGCTGCCGTAGCTTTCGATCACGACTCCTTTGTACACACCTTTGATTGCATCTAAGAACTCAGGCTTTAGACCTGGGTGCAATTTCAAGAGACAAACGTCGGTGTTTAAGGATGCATCTAATTTAAGCGGTTTCATTGACGATCTTTTTACTTTGCTATTGTATTCAATTTGATGGTTTTCAATCGATGCAATATATGGGTAGTTAATACTTTCAAATGCATCGTAGCTTTTCGTTCTTAGTTTGATTGCGCGTGTTCCTTGAATGACTCTGCCATCAAAGACAACATACACGCCGCCTACGCCGTCACATGCAAAGCGAATCGCATCGGTGATGTTTTTCTTCGCATCTGTTTTCTTAAACGTAATCGGGATTTGTGAGCCTGTAATGACAATTGGCTTATCCGGATTTTGCAGCATATAAGAAAGAGCTGCTGATGTATAGGCCATCGTGTCTGTACCATGCGTGACAACAAAACCGTCATATTGATCATAATTTTCATAAATGGCTGTTGCAATATCCACCCAGTATTCAGGCTGCATATTTGTACTATCTATACTCATTAGGGACTTTGTGTCCATTGTATACTCTGCATTAATTTCGTTTAAATAGCTTAAAAGGTCCTCAGCTTTAACACCTGGAGCCAAACCGTTTTCACTCTCTACAGATGCAATCGTCCCACCAGTGGTTAAAAGCAATAATTTCTTCAACAGGTCCACCTCTTTCAATAAAATTACTTCGTTTGTCACACATATTATAAGCTAGCTTGTGCTATTCTATAATATACGCTTTACGCGTACCTTCATTGCCATTATAGTCACATAACGCGAATTAATCAAGAAATTATTACGCATAACGCGTACATTCCATGTCAAAATATGATATACTGTTGTTGTATATAAAGGAGCGTTCATGTAATGATACTCGATCGTTTAACCACCCTTAGAAAAAAGAAAAAATGGTCTCTCCAGCATACGGCAGATCGCCTAGGTATCGCCAAAAGCACCTATGCCGGTTACGAATCTGGGTACCGACGACCTTCGCTTGAAGCAGTGAAGCGGCTGGCTGATTTGTATGATACGTCCATTGATTTTTTACTTGGTAGAACGGACGAGCCAGAGATACAACGCAAAATCTCTGATATCAAAATTGAACTGACGGAAGCAAAAGAAGGAATCATCCTTGTCGACGGCGTTCCCCTAAATGATGAAGAAATCAAACAGCTTGTTGCCTTTATTCGGGCGAAAAACACTCTAAAAGTATAAACACAGAAAAGAGAGGCCCCTATCAATCGGGTGCCTCTCTTTCCTTTTTCCTATCAGCTGCTTATGAATAAGGAGAAGACAGCTGACTTAATTCCTCTAACCGCCGCTTCGCTTCATCTTTATTAAACGAACTATAATAGCGATAATTCTCATCATCTAAGATGCGGTAATGCTGACTAAGCACATTTTGCTGAAGACGAAATGTGCCTTTTTTGATAGACGTCCGCCACCAAACCTTTCCGCCAATCGTACGTTCCACCGATAGATGCAATTCATCATGTGCCACGACTTCCAGAATCTCAAGCGGATCATCCCCAAGTGTCCCTTTTAAAATGTCACTATCCCTGAATAATGCACATACGGACGCAGTTTGCGTCCAGTTGAGGCGCAGCCTATTTTTTTCAACCTGCTGCAAATGCCGTTTCGATAGACCAAGTACCTCAGCCATGCGGTCCTGCGTATAATTCTTTTCTTTTCGAATCCGTGCCATTTGTTCTGTGACGAGGTCGATTACCATCTCTTTATCCATCTCTCATCACCTCTCCGAGTGTTCAGTCTTTACTGACATCATACACGATTTCTTCGAAAAAGTGGCACCTCATCCTTCGGAATCATGGAAAATACATCCTAGTCGATCTGCTCTTCGACCTGACCATGCTGCTGTCTCCAGTTCTCTTGGGCTGACTGATTTAAATATGGGTAGATCTCTTTTTTGACGGCTTGCTCGAATACTTCTTCATCTAAAATACTGTACGCTGGAATCTTGATCAATTTCCCGTCTATTTTCCGAATCAACACATCCATGAAGAGAAAACCCCGTACACTGTACCGATGCCTGCGCATATCGATGGATTGAATGTCTTGAAAAGGGATCGCTTGCCCGCGATGTAAAACCGCGCCATTCTTCCCGCGCTGAATGCGAAAAATCACATTTCCTCTCTTCGTAAAAGCCGGTAAAATCATCAAGAAAGAGATCCAGCCATAAACAATGCCTAGTAGTCCGCCTAAAAATAAAAACAATGTATAATTCGATTCAAATGTAAGAGCTTCTGAAAACAACCAAATACCGATTATACCGAAGCCGCCTGTTGCTAAGAATGCCCATACCCTTAAAAAGGTCCTGCTCCTCACTTCTATTACTTCACTTGGATTCAAGCGTCATTCTCCTTTTCTCCATTAGAATATAGAACGTAATCCGTCTCTATGAGCCGTCTCAATGCGAAATTCATTTTCTTTTATTCCAGACACAAGCCACGACTGTTCCTCACCTGGAATGACAAATAACATGGACTCCACATCAGGCGTATTGTTTTTGTCGTAGACGACCTTCATCAGGGAGTCCATCTTTCCTTTTCTCGTCTTTACATCAGAAACAAATGCCTGCACGAGTTCTTCGTTCTCTGCTCGATGAAGGAAGGAAGGCCACTCATTCTTCGCCTCACTTGCTTGCTCTAATAGCATTTCAAATTCCTCTGCTTGCAAGGTGATGACAGGTGCAGGGTGATCACTCATCTGTATGTTGAAAAAGGCAGTCACTTGTTCCTCTGCCTGCTGATCGTCTTTCAGTTTTTGAATCTGATGGACTTGTTGATCATAAAGCGTGTGGTGCGCATATACGCCCGTCTGTGTCGTATGAAAGGAGGTACTGACTTCTTCATCTACATCCCCAAATCGAGACGCTTTGACGGTGTGAGATGCATCATTCATCGCCTGGATGAAATGACGGTATTCCCCTTTATAACGGTATTGTCTGTTTCGAAATTCAAGTACACCTTTTGCGAGCAAAGAGCGGCACGCAATTTCAAATAAAAACCCAAGGCGTTCGTCCTCTACATCAGGATAATAGGCTTCCTTTAAGGACATGCCCTGTTCAAAATAGCCTTCACTGTAAAAACTAAAGATGAGTTCCTCAATACTTAGACTTAGCTGATCCAACTTGATCTCTCCTTATCCAAAAGAAAATGCACCCTTAAAGAAATCGCCTGCACCTTTTATGAGCGAATCAGCGGTTTCTTTTGTTTTTTCTATCCCTTTATGTATCACCTGATTTGCCTGATCAATGGTGTCATTGACTGCTTTCACACCTTGACCCGCCAGCTCAAATGCTTGTTTCCCTTTATCGACGACCGCATGAATAGGGTCCTTTAATTTCACTGCAACCTGTTCAGCAAAGCCTGATGTCAGCTTGGCGACTTTTTCTCCTATAAATCCACCGACTGCTGAACCAATGGCTCCTCCGACAACGGTTCCAATCGGTCCTGCAAAGCTTCCTAGAGCTCCTCCGACAACGGCACCTGCGACAGATCCGCCAGCGATAAAGACCGTATTGTTCACTGCATTTCCAACAGCCTTCGCATTTTCACGCTTAAGGACTTCTGGCTGATCACCGAATTCTGCATAGTTCTCGGCAATTTTCAATCCACAGCCGACCGTTTCCGTTGCACCAGTGACAACCGTTGCAATGATGGCATTTCCTTTCGCGAATCTTGATCCATTTTTCAGAACAGACTTGATAGCAGCCGTGTCCTTCCAATTGATACTTCCTTTTGTAAAATCACGAACGCTATTCGTAAAGGCAACCGTATCGTCAGGATAAAATTTTGTGAATTTCTTATGGACCAAGTCAGCCATCGACCAGTTTGATCGTTTTAATAATTCTTTTTTACTCAGCCAAATCCTTGCTAGCCGGTCAAATCTCGTTCCTTCTACCCGGCTGGTCAGATCAAGCAGCAGCTTTGAATGCTGCGCTGCATACCGGCCATTGTCTTTAATGAAGGTCGTCATCCCAAGCCCATAGTATTTCGCCTGCATCATCACAATTCCAGCTAAGCTCGTGAGTGTACCATATTGATCATAGATGCTGTACATTTTCCGTAAAATATCGTCTGCTTCGACCATTTTATCTTTTGCATGACGAATCGCAATATCATCACTGCTCAATTTACTGATCAATGCTTGTCCTGCTCCCCATGCATCCCCGACACCTGAAAAACAGCTTCTATACCGAGGATCACAGCCTAAAATGAGACCATCCAGTTCACTATGTAAATCGCGGTGCTTCGTTTCAATGACAGACAGTTCGCCTACAACATCATTCGCCAGTCCTGTCAGCTGATCTGGATCAACCACAATGTCACGTGCCATCACATCATCTCCCTTCTCGATTTCTTTCTCTCCGTTCTTCTCTTCTCTTTCGCTCAAGCTCTTCCATTCTGGCAATTTCAGCTTTCCGTTCCTCGATTTTGACCGCTGCGTCGCGCAGTTCCTGACTTGTTTCAAGCAAGTCCTTTTCAAATTGATCATAGCGTGACGTTGTTTCCTCAAAGCTTTGATCAAATTTATTCCTTGCTTCTCCCTGCCAGCCTGATCCTACTGCCTTCAGCCGATTCTCCAGCAGCTGCTTTGACTGCCGAATCTCATCAGCTGCTTCCTGAAACTTTTGAGCGAGTGCCAGCGTTTGACTAGAATCCAACTTTCGCACCCCTTTCTCCCAATTTAACGTACAAATGGATGATTTTATATGTCCTCATTATAAATAAAAAGACACCCAAAAAAATCACCCTAAAGAACCATTCAACACACCACCTAATGAAAGTAGGTCTTTTTACTCTCTAATTGCCAGAGAAAACCTTTCTTGTTATGAAGCGCATTCAAGACGTGATAAAATGGACGTATTCTACAAAAGGAGTGACGTATAGATGAAAAAGGAAATGATTCAGCGTTTCACAAATTATGTGAAGGTAGATACGCAGTCAGATGCAGAAAAGGAAAGCTGCCCATCTACTGAAGGACAGTTGAACCTAGCGAGACAGCTAGTTGAAGAGATGAAGTCCATCGGGATTCAAGAAGTGACAATGGATGAAAACGGCTATGTCATGGGAACGATCCCGTCTAACACTGACAAAGACGTGCCGACCATTGGCTTCCTGGCTCATATCGACACAGCCACTGACTTCACCGGCAAGAATGTGAAACCGCAGCTTCATGAAAACTATCAAGGCGGCGACATCACCTTAAATGAAAATCTACATATCGTTTTATCTCCAGCACAGTTTCCAAATTTACAAAAATATCAAGGACATACGCTGATCACAACAGATGGCACGACCCTGCTTGGTGCAGATAACAAAGCAGGTATCGCAGAAATTATGACCGCTATGCATTACTTGATTGAGCATCCAGAAATCAAGCATGGAAAAATTCGCGTCGCCTTTACACCAGATGAAGAAATTGGCAGAGGGCCGCACAAATTTGATGTTGATGCCTTTGGCGCTTCCTATGCTTATACAATTGACGGAGGACCGCTCGGGGAGCTGCAATATGAAAGCTTCAACGCAGCAGGTGCGAAAGTATCAATTAAAGGAAACAACGTCCACCCAGGGACAGCAAAAGACAAAATGGTCAGCGCTGCGAAGATTGGGATGCTCTTCCATAACAAGCTTCCTTCTGATGAATCTCCGGAATATACAGAAGGCTACGAAGGATTTTTCCATCTCACGAAGTTTGTAGGAGAAGTCGAAGAAGCAGAGCTGCAATATATTATTCGTGATTTTGATAAAGACAAATTTAACGATCGCAAAGCACTATTTGAAAAAATAGCAAATGACTTAAAAGCCATCTACGGAGAAAACAGCATAAATCTCAGCATTCAAGATCAATATTATAATATGAGAGAAAAAATTGAGCCGGTGAAACATATTGTGGATATTGCCCATGAAGCAATGGAAAACCGCTCAGTGACACCTGTGATCGAACCCATCCGCGGCGGTACAGATGGCTCCCAGCTTTCATATAAAGGTCTTCCAACGCCAAACATCTTTACTGGCGGGGAAAACTTCCACGGTAAATATGAATTTATTTCTGTCGAGAACATGGTGAAAGCAACAGAAGTCATCGTTGAAATCGCACGTTTATTTGAAGAAAAAGCATAGATATGTTTAAAACCGTTCCTGTTCGGGAACGGTTTTTTAATAAAAGTTTACAATTTTCTGAAACTTTTATGACACTTTTTCGTACTAATAGAGACAACACCAGAAAAATTCTTCTTGACGAGTGCAATAACTGGAAATATAATAGTTAAAAACAACCAGTATTTTAGACCTAAATTAGCAGATCGACTAAACCTTAAGAACTAAACCGATTCTGCTGCTTATTTTCAGTTATAAACATCACTCACCCTGTCTACACTAAAGAATAGGATGAATTGGAGGAATGTCATATGATGATTTTATTGATTATCGCTTCACTTTGCTGCTACTTACTATTCTCTTTCAAAAAAGATAACCGCACACCAAAACGAAAAAGCGCAGAGCTTTCGGAGTTTGAAATCTTTCGTATGCGCCGCCACTACAACGGAAAACGCCGTCATCCACTAAATGATGCACCTAAACAAGTATAAATCTAAAGAGAGAGCCTCATGAGGGGCTCTTTTTGTTTGAGTAAATAACAAAAAACGACCAGATTCATTGGCCGTTTTTCTTTTTATTTATATACCTTCGCAGGAACTTGAATCATAGGAATTCCTACATAATAAGGTGAAATTTCATATGGCTGGAAGACAACAGCAATTCCCTTTTTCGTGAAGTAATACTGCGTGTTGTAGTTGATTTCAATGTCACTTTTTTTCAGGTTCGCATAGAATTTGCTTTTATGTTTCTTTGTGTAGTTATAAATATAATCTCTTACTTTCGTACGTTTTTTCTTTGTTTTCACAACGTCTGTCAAGAACAGCTGCTTTGTCTTTTTCTTTGTTAACACATAGTTCATGCTGGAAACCATCGTATCCCCATGCATTCCACCATCATTCATGTAGTCATAGTTTAAGATACTGAGCTTCTTCCCATTGTTAAATTTCGTTTTAAACGATCTTTCGTACGTGATCTTCCCAAAGCCTTCCTTTTTCGCTTCGTCCTTTAAGAACAAGTACGTAGAATAGGAGAAGGAAATATCTTCTTTCAAATCACGATTGATGGTTTTCATATGCGCCTTGCTTAGGTTTTTCACCTGTGCATATTTGAACGTTTTTTTCTTTTTATAATAGTGTGTGCTTACTTTTGCTTTTTTTGCTTGTTTGGCATCCGCCGATCCAACTGGCGCAAACAACGAAACAATCAGCGAAAAAATAAGCAGACTGATCGTTAGGCCTTTTTTCATCGTCATAGTAAAAACCCCCATTTTTGTCTATTACCAATTGAGTATACCATGACAAAAGAACCAAAAGAAGCGCTATTTCCATATTATTCTTCCTTTTTCCACATCGGGTTTGTTTACCGTTATTTGTTTATGTAGAAAATTAAACAGTAAAAACCATTGACTTTTTCTCGAAAAGGTTGAATAATTGTGTATATTAAGAAAATTGAATCAAAAGGTAACCTTATTAAGAGTGGTGGAGGGACTGGCCCTGTGAAACCCGGCAACCGCTGTTCCTAGGAACAGAATGGTGCTAATTCCTTAGGCAAGCAGATGCTTGTTTGAAGATAAGGCAGAGTTCTCTCAGTATATGATGCTCTTCCTTATCCAAGGAAGAGCTTTTTTATTTGATTTTTAACCTGTAGAAAGAAGGGATTCAGCATGACACAAGTACAAACCATTGGAAAGAAAACAACGAAACCGCCATTTCGCGCAGATCAAGTAGGCAGCTTACTTCGTTCAGAACGTATCAAGGAAGCACGCAAGCAAAAAGCAGACGGCACACTGACAGCAGAGCAGCTCCGACAAATTGAAAATGAAGAAATTACACGCATTGTGGAGAAGCAAAAAGAAATTGGATTAGAGGTTGTCACAGATGGAGAATTCAGACGTGCATGGTGGCATTTTGACTTTCTTGAGGGATTAGATGGAGTCGAAGGATTTGAAGCGGATCAAGGTATTCAATTCCACAATACGATGACAAAAGCGCGTGGCATCAAGGTAACAGGCAAGATTGATTTTACAGATCATCCAATGCTGGAGGATTATCGATTCCTTCACAGCATCGCTGGTGATCATACAGCTAAAATGACGATTCCAAGTCCGAATATGCTCTTTTTCCGTGGAAAGCTTGAAGAAGGAGTATACGACAGCCTAGAGGCATTCCACCATGATGTGGCACAGGCGTATAAGAAAGCCATCCGTGCTTTTTATGATGCAGGCTGCCGTTATCTACAGCTCGATGATACCGCATGGGCCGTATTCTTTTCTGAAAAAGGTCATGAACAAATCAAAGCCTTTGGCCGAGAAGAAGATGAACTTCGTGAGTCATTTGCGAAAACAATCAATGAAGCGGTTGCCGATCGTCCAGAGGATTTGGTGATCACCATGCACATTTGCCGTGGTAACTTTAAATCGACGTGGGCAGCTGAAGGCGGTTATGAAGCAGCGGCAGAAACGATTTTTGCCGGCTTAGATCTGGATGGTCTCTTTTTAGAGTTCGACGACGATCGTTCTGGCGGTTTTGAACCCCTTCGCTATGTGAAGAACCCTAACCTACAAATCGTACTAGGCCTTGTCACTTCAAAATACGGTGAGCTTGAGCCTGTTGAACAGATTAAAAAGCGGATCGAGGAAGCGGCTCAATACGTGGACATTAATCAAATTTGTTTGAGTCCACAATGCGGGTTCGCCTCAACGGAGGAAGGCAATCTGTTAACAGAAGAGCAGCAATGGGAAAAGCTTCGTCATGTAATTGAGATTGCGGATCAAGTGTGGACTTCGTAGTCTCTTTGACGAAAAAAAGACAAACCGTAGATTGAGCGGTTTGTCTTTTTCTTTTAAGCATATAAATGCTCACCATTCGTAGCAATCACTTGTTTATACCAATCAAAGCTTTTCTTTTTCTTTCTATCTAATGTACCGTTTCCTTCATTATCACGGTCGACATAAATGAAGCCGTAGCGTTTTTTCATTTCAGCTGTTGATGCGCTGACAAGGTCAATTGGGCCCCAGCTTGTATAACCAATCAGGTCTACTCCGTCTGCGATGGCTTCTTTCGCCTCTAGCAAATGGCTTCTGAGGTAATCAATTCGGTAATCGTCTTGAATGGACCCGTCTTCTTCTACTTGATCGACAGCTCCCAGTCCATTTTCTACGATAAACAATGGTTTTTGGTAACGGTCATATAGCTGGTTTAGTGTTGTACGAAGTCCTTTTGGATCAATTTGCCAGCCCCAATCACTTGCTTCTAGATAAGGGTTTTTCACGCCTTCAAATAGGTTACCACCAGTCACTTGTCCAAGAATCTCTGGATCTGTACTTGTCACAAAGCTCATGTAATAGCTGAAGCCAATATAGTCCACT
Source organism: Bacillus sp. NMCC46 (assembly GCF_002998465.1). Taxonomy (NCBI): domain Bacteria; kingdom Bacillati; phylum Bacillota; class Bacilli; order Caryophanales; family Bacillaceae; genus Bacillus; species Bacillus sp. NMCC46. The sequence continues at coordinate 306,707 of NZ_PVQZ01000004.1, forward strand.
GTATGGTTTCTTAGGATGTCTTCATCACCATCTTGGATCTCAATATGAATTCCATTTTCGCGGAAGTATCGTTTCATGTAACCTGGGTAGTAGCCTCTTGCCTGTACATCTGAGAAGAACAATGTTTTACGATCCTGATCCATTGCAGCAAACATATCTTCTGGTCTTGAGCTGTACGGATAAGTCGTCATCGCTGCAATCATACAGCCGATTTTCGCATCAGGAATGATTTCGTGTCCTGCTTTGACAGCTAAAGCACTTGCAACAAATTGGTGATGCGCTGCTTGATATTGAATGCTTTTCTCGTCATCACCCTCTTCAAATACAAGTCCGCCGCCAGTGAAAGGCGCATGTAACACGACGTTGATTTCATTAAAGGTCATCCAATATTTCACTTTGTCTTTATAGCGAGTAAACAACGTTTTCGCATATGTTTCATAAAGATCGACAAGCTTACGGTTTCTCCAACCGCCGTAGTTTTTCACAAGTGCAAGCGGCATTTCATAATGAGAAATCGTGACAACTGGTTCAATTCCATGTTTATGCAGTTCATCAAATACTCTGTCATAAAAAGCAAGGCCTGCTTCATTTGGTTCAGCATCGTCGCCATTTGGGAAAATACGCGGCCAAGAAATGGATAGTCTGAAGCACTTGAATCCCATTTCTGCAAAGAGTGCAATATCTTCTTTATAGCGATGATAGAAGTCGATTGCATCATGATATAAATTAAGATCTTTCATTGATTCATCAAATGGATGCATAATACCATGCGGTGATACATCAGCTGTCGATAAGCCTTTTCCATCTTTATTATAAGCACCCTCAATTTGGTTGCCTGCAACAGCGCCGCCCCATAAGAAACCTTTAGGAAATGTTTTTTCTAACTTGTTCATGTTGAATGCCCTCCTCATTTTCTTCTACACTGACTGTGAGCAGTGTCTCTTTCACTGTAATCGTGCCATCTGTTTTCGCATCAACCTGTGCGAAATCATTTGTATTGGTGACGATAATTGGTGTCGTGACATCATAGCCTTCTTGCTGAATGCCCTCGATATCAAATTCAACGAGCACATCTCCTGCTTGAACAAGATCACCTGACTGCACATGACTTGTGAAATGCTTTCCGCCAAGCTTCACTGTATCAATTCCAACATGGATGAGAAGCTCTGTGCCTTGGTCACTCTTTAAGCCAATGGCATGTTTCGTTTGAAAAATGGTTTCAACCTTACCGTTGAACGGTGCTACAACACGTCCAACTGTTGGGACAATGGCTGCACCTTTACCCATGATTTCATTAGAGAATGTTGCATCATTCACTTGATTTAGCGGCTTTAGTTGACCTTCAAGCGGGCTTTGTACCACTTCATTTTGAAGTGCTGCTGTATCTTTCTTTTCTTCTGGTTTGTCTGCCTTTGTATCATCTTTCACTGGTACATCTTTGAACCCTAGAACAAGTGTCATGATGGTTGCTACGACAAAGCCGATCACTAAACCGATGATTGAGTAGACAAATGTTGGGCCAACGAATGTTGGGATACCTGGAATACCTGCTGATCCCGACACAACATATGATTTTACTTTAAAGATCGACATGAACACGCCGCCTGCTGCTGCACCAATGAGGGCTGCAAAGAACGGTTTTTTCAATCGCATGTTCACACCATACATAGCAGGTTCAGTAATACCCATTAATGCTGTGATACTTGTAGACATCGCCAATGATTTGAATGTTTTGTTTTTTGATCTTAAGAAGACACCGAATGCTGCGCCTGCTTGGGCCATATTCGCTACAAACATCATTGGGAGAATGTAGTCAAAACCGTTTAACGTAATGTTGTTGATCATGATTGGAAGTAGTGCATAGTGCATACCCGTAATGATCAATGGTGACATGAAGCCGCCGATCAAGAGTCCGGCCAAAATACCTGCATGTTTAAACAATAAATCAATTCCACCTGAAAGACCATTTCCGATAATCCCACCAAGCGGTCCAACAGCGATGAGCATAATTGGTACAACGACAAGAAGTGTGACCGTTGGAACAAGGATGATCTTTAATGATTTCGGACTATATTTTTCTGCAAATCTTTCAACATATGAGCCGAGCCAGATGGTAAGTAGAATTGGAATCACCGATGAAGAGTACACAACAGAAACCACTGGCAAGCCTAGAAATTCTGTATTTCCCGCACCCAGTAAAGCAGTTAACTGCGGGTGCAGTGCTGCTGCTGCAATGGCAGCGGCAATATACTGATTTGTGCCAAGTTTTTTGGCTACGCTTACAGCTAGTAGAATCGGTAAGAAGTAAAAGGCTCCGTCTCCGATGGCTGTTAAAATTGCATACGTGCTGCTTTTATCTGATATCCACTGGAACGTAAGCATGAGTGCCAATATTCCTTTGATCATACCGGCTCCAGCGATGGCTGGAAGAATCGGCGTGAAGACACCAGAGATAAAATCGAAAAGCTTTGATATCACATTTTGTTTTGATGCTTCTTCTGTACCGCCTGACTTTACATCTGTTGACAGTCCTGAGTCAGCAATCATCGCTTGATAGACATTTGAAACATCATTGCCAATAATGACATGATATTGGCCTCCGCTTTGATTCACACCCATGACGCCGTCTGTTGATTGCAGCTTCTCTTTATCCGCTTTGCCTTCATCGTATAAGTTGAAGCGAAGTCTTGTCATACAATGCGTGACGTGCTTGACGTTCTTTTCACCGCCGACAAGCTCTAGAACTTCTTTTGCTGTTTGTTTGTGGTTCATTGTATTACCCTCCAATCGTTGATTAAATCATGATATAGAAAAAACCTAAACATCCATTAATGTCCGAGAAATAGCAATTCAGACATTAATCGATATTTAGGTTTTGCCTGCTTAACCAGTAACAATCCTTCATAGCGATTGATCGTTATTTAATTTTTATAAGTCTTTAGATATAAAAAAACCTAAATCACGCCTTATCAAAGATAGGGACAATGATTTAGGTTTTGCCTGCTTGACCAGTAACAATCCTAAAAGATTGTGGGTTATTTCGTTTATAGTTATAAATTATCATGTTAATTTTATGATGTCAACGCTTTCTTTTTGAATTTATTTTCTTTTTACCACTCTGTCGATATGCAAAGTTAAATATAGCATCTCATCTTCTATGAGACTTCGGTTGTATTCTTTTTGAACATAATCATTAATTTTCTCAGCACATTGAAAAGCCGCGGTGTTTTTCTCTTTTACTACTTCATACAGGAATTCATTTTGATTTTCCATTTGTGTTTCGTTAAACAGACGCTGTCCAAAAAACTTCAAATGCGTGACAAAACGGAAATAATTTAATGATTCCTCGTCTAAATCAATTTGAAAGTGATACTTGACGATATTTAAAATATCTTGAATGAGTTTGGTAATTTGAATCACGTTCGGCATTTCTTCATTGAGCTCTGCATTGACAATATGCATCGCAATAAAACCGGCTTCATCCTCAGGAAGATGAATGTTAAGCTTGTCCTGAATAATCCGGATCGCTTCTACACCACACATGAACTCTTCTTTGTACAACCGTTTGATTTCCCAGAGCAAAGCATTTTTGATGTCCATTCCTTTTTGATGACGTTCAATAGCAAAGGTAATATGATCCGTCAGTGTCACATAGATGCTGTCATTCAAATTTTTATTAAGGGTTGTTCTCGCATGATCAATAATCGCCTCACACACTTGCATATACTCGATCGGAATATCATAAAGCAGGGTTTTGAATTTTTCTGATATATCTTTATTTTGAATGGAAAATACTTTTTCAATACGTTCTTCGTCAATCGGATCTCCACTTTTCTTTTGAAAAGCGATCCCTCTGCCCATAATGACCAGCTCATGCTGCTCGTCATCATACGCACTGACCACATTATTATTGATTACTTTCGAAATGATCAATTGATACCCCCCAGTACATTCCGCTTTTTCGAGCATCTCATTGTAGATTGATATGTCATTTTATTATTATCTTCAAAAAAGAGGACTTTAAGATGATTTTACATTTTTTTTTGATACGGTCAACTAGAAAGAATGACATATTACCTCTCAAAAATGACGAAATAGGGGCAAAAAAGTCTAAAAACATACATAAAAACACTCTAAAAAGAGTGCTTAAAGAGTGTTTTTTACAAAATTAGGAGCAATCCCAATTATAGACGACATTCTCGAAATTTTTTCGTTTGAGGTCTTCTGGTTTGATAAAAAAGTTGGCGATTCCGCAATCTCCCCACAACAGATCTACTTCATCATCTGAGTCGATTTGTAATAACAGAACGGTATGTTCCTGGTCTTCATAGGTACGCGGGTCCTCTTGTGTAAAGCCTGGATATCCGCCCAATTTGTGACCAAAGCCACTCGCTGCATCATGAAATTCATCTAGCAGGGCATCAGCTTCATCTCCATCAATGCCTTTTACATCTTCGAATAGGTCCCAGCTTCGCTTACCTGTGACTTTTTCAAAGCGAAAATCTCCTACACTGACCGTTTCGCTTGCCAGTTCACCTGTAATTGCGCCTTCCTTCGTCACAGGAAAATAAAAGTCGTCTGGAATTTTCACAAAAGAAAAATCAGTCAACAGCTCTTCTTCTGCCAAGAAAGGTTCCTCAATAAATTTGATCCGAAAATCTTTTTGCTCTGTTTTATGGTCAATATTCATCCCATAAAGATCATCATGCACAGAAATAAAGACTTGCAAAAGTCCTGTTTCTGGATAATCCTTCAGCTTCGGCAGCTGTCCAAAATTTATTTGTGCCAAAAGCTTCATAGGGTGTCCTTCACCATCAACTGGATATTCGTCGTTTTTTGGGAAGTAAGGATCGCCTGCAATTTTGCTGTCGTATGGTCCTGTTTTTCCTTGTTTCATCTGTAATTGAATCATTGGTTGTTCAGTTTGATCTAACATTGTACGGTAAGGTGCTATTATTTCTTGCAGCTTCGCTGATTGTGTCACGATGGTCTTCCTCCTTATGAATAGGTCTACTGACCAGACTAGTATCTCTTTTTCTATCATACAGAAGTGTACCCTGCCTGTCAGCGATAAATCGGTCATTATCCGAACAACTTGCCCACCTTAAAACGTAAAAAAACCTCCGATTCATCTGGAGGTTTTGGTCGGTATTTTTTATTTCACTTGATAGTTCACTAAGTCTTCTGCCAGTGATTTCATCGTTTCATTTGTTTCATGAAGACCTTCAATAATTTTTGTGAACGTGCCTACAAGCTCTGCTTGATGCTCAGAGGAAGCGACAATTTGTGCTATTTCTTCTTCCATTCCTTTAATCGATCCCTGCACATCTTTTAGCGCTGTTTCAATATCCGTCGTCGCTTGTTTGGCGTGAGTTGACAGCTTTCTTACTTCCGTTGCGACCACTCCGAAGCCTGCTCCTGCTTCACCTACTCTTGCAGCTTCAATTGATGCGTTGAGTCCAAGTAAGTTCGTTTGATCAGAGATACCTTTTATAAGATTGGACACTTGATTGATTTTAGAGGAATTTTCTACAGTGGTTTTCGTGTTTTGTAGAATTTGTTCACTTGTCGCTTGTAGTTCCTCTGAATGTGCGGCAACTTGCTGTACCATTGCGACTAGTTTTTCGGAAGCTTGGTTGCTCTCCGTCATGATGTGATCTAATCGTTGTTGATTGGTCTGGTCATAGGCCACGCAGAAAGCAGCGACTACTTGACCCGTCTCATCTTTAATTGGAACGGCTACAATATCCATTGGAATCCCGTATACCTCTTTCGGAATTTGGATAAACGATGGCTCTCTCCCATTTTTCAACATAGAAAAGTTTTCGAACCCTGGAGCTACTATGTCCCCAGCTTTAAACCCTAAGTCAATGTTCCCATGTTGCTGATAATAAAGAACCTTCTCTTTCCCTAAAACAGAAAAGGTTAGTTGCTCTCTCATAGCTAGTCCAATGATTGGTAAAGCGTCTATTATGTTATCAATTCTCTGTGACATTCGCTCACGTTCATCCTCTCTTTTTCTCAGTACATCCTCTTTATCGGTTCGTTATAAGGTCTATTACAGCCTGTAATGTGCACTAATATCAATCAAATGACCTAAGACATATAAAAAGCCCACATTCTATCAAGAGAATGTGGGTATTTTTAAAAAAAGGACATGCACATCAAGACACTGATACCGATGAGCAAAAGATACATATAGTCGATCCACGAAGTGCTGATGACATGATAATACGTCCGCTCCCTCGCCCCCGTGAAACCTCGTGCTTCCATCGCAATCGCTAAGCGCTCTGATTTTCGTACGCCCTGCGTAAAAAGAGGAAGTGCATAACGCATAAAGGCTTTCCAGCTGTTTTTTTGCTTATAGCCTCTGATTTTATGTGCTGCCTTCATTTGCTTTAATTCACTTTGAAATAACGGGATAAACCGGAAGCCGGCAAGCATCCCATATGCCCATTTTGGGGACATTCGGCATTGATGTATTAAGCTCATCATAAAGGCCGTCAAATCTGTTGTGGACGTAAAAAGGAGACCGAATGTCACAAAGCCAAGCATTCTGAAAGAAATGGTAAGGCCATTTTTCAAACTCTCCTCTGTGATATGAAACCATGCCCACTTCCAAACAGTATGATCCCCCTTGCCAAAGGCCGCCATCATCCAAAATACGAGAATAAAAAAGAGCAGATAAGGGACAAGTCTTGTGAAAAGATACTTCATATTCCATCCGCCTAAGACAAGTCCAATACCAAGTGCAAACAGCCAGATGATGAAGGTTGTTTTAGGGTCAGATATCGCCATGAGACAACACATCGCGAGCAGATGAGCGAGTAATTTGATGACTGGATTCACAGTGGAAAGAAAGGAGTGATTACTTTGCAATCGTCAGCACGTCCTTTCTTTCAGCCACATAGCGATAATGCAAAGGGGCTCTCAGCTGATAAGCATCGACAAGTTCCTGATTTGAAAATAAATCATAAGGCGTGCCATCATACACATGCTTTCCTTGGTGAAAAAGAAGCACTTGATCGGCACACTTATCGACGAGGTCCATATCATGTGTGACCATCAAAATGGTGGTGCCTTGGCATTGACGCTCTTTCAAACGCCTCATTAATTCCTTCGCCGTTCTTTCATCCTGCCCGAAAGTCGGTTCGTCTAACAATAGTACATCCTGATCAAAAAGGAGCATTGTGGCCACACTCAATCTTCTTTTTTGACCTAAGCTTAAGGTGAAAGGATGCGCTTTTGCATGCTTCTCTAAACCGAACTCTTCCAATAGCTGAACTGTTTTTTCTTGCACAACGGATTCTGGCCAATTTCGCTGTCTTCCACCAAATGCGATTTCATCGTAGACTGTGTCTTGTATGAATTGAAGCTCCGGATTTTGAAACACAAAGCCTGCTTTTTCATATAGTCGTCGGTCAGACCACTTTTTGAGGGGTGTCTCTTTTAAGAAAATGCTGCCTTTTTTCGTTGGCTCTAAACGGACTAAATGTTTGAGACATGTGCTTTTCCCGCTTCCATTTTCCCCAATTATCGCCACCCAATCCCCTGCTTTGATATCCAGCTGAAGGTCACTCATAATCCTTTTTTTCCCGTAGCTTAATTGAAGATCTTCTGTGCGAATGATGGTCTCTCGCTCAGTCGACGGCACTTTTTTACGCTGCTCTTTTCTTGTTTCAAAGGTTTGCATAAGCGTTTGACTCATTGGATGAAATGGGTCTTGAATAATTGTGGACCATTTCTCGGGAAATAATTTCGGCCGCCAAATCCCTGCCTCTTTCATTTCTTCTTCATATGTCGCGAGCACATCTTTTGGAGGCCCCTCTGCTAAAATGCTGCCTTGATCGTCTAATAAAATCACCCGGTCCATCCATTCGATGACACCATCTAGCACATGCTCTACAAAAATCATGGTTTGTCGCTGCTCACCTGCAAGCTGCTGTAGCAGCTGGAAAACCTCCATTCTGCCTGCTGGGTCAAGCTGTGCGGTCGGTTCATCAAAGAACAGCACATCTGGCTCTAACGCTAGTAAACAAGCAAGTGCCAATCGCTGCTTCATGCCGCCAGATAATGTATGAATGTCTGTATTCGGATCGACATCGAGTTGGACTTTTTGCATGAGCTGCTGAATGATGTCATCCATCTCTTCACGAGGGACGGAACGGTTCTCTAAGCTAAAGGCAATTTCTTCATTGACGCGGTGCATACAAAACTGGGAATCAGGATCTTGAAACATGACGCCTGTATGTCTTTGCAATATCACTTCGCCCTGCATGTCAGCTTCCATATGTTCTGGAATAATCCCAGCCAGAACTGAAATGAGTGTGGATTTACCGCTTCCGCTTGGTCCTAAAATAAGCACCTTTTCTCCTTTTTGAATGGAAAGAGAGATTTGATGCAAAACAGGCTGAGGCTGTTCATAAAAACGGACAGTGAGATTATTGCACGCGAGAAATGAATCCATGCTGTTCACCTTTGTTTCGTTTTTCTTTCATGATAGCATATTGATTCAGTACACCGGTTTTGGATAATGCGTCCACCACAACTTTCGCTAAGCATCCGCCCAGTATCATCCCGCTGATGATTTGAGTCATCAGTGTGATGAGTAAAACTTGAGGCGTGTAATAACCAAAGCCATTTGCAACGAGGCTATATGCCATTGCTCCAACAGCTGCAAAGGCACCTGACAGCATTAGTGTCCACATGCGATAACGTTTATAACCAAAAAGAGCAAAGGCGATTTCTGCCCCAAGCCCTTGGCATACACCAATCAGCAGGGCTGAAAGACCAAAGTGGCTGCCTGTCAGTAATTCCACAGCGGCAGCGGCTGTTTCTGCAATCAGGGCAGCTCCCGGCTTTTGGATGATATACGCGACGATTGGACTGGCAATCACCCAAATGCCAAACATGATGTTGCCTCCTGCTGGGCCAACTAATGCTGTAATTGGTAAGTAAAGTGTGGACCATCCTAAATAGATGACACCGCACGCAACGGATAAAATGACAGCAAGGACGACTTCTTTCATCTTCCATGTCATGATGAATGCACCTGCAATGGAACTGGCCACTCTTCCACCGTAAACGCCATTTCCCAAAACTTGTACTCAAGCTGACAGCTTAAGATAAAGTGCTGTTTCATTTTTTCCTTTTCCTTCTCACTTGCTCCTTCCGCCAGCTGATCGAGCCGCTTGCAAAGCTCCACTGTAATAGAGTCGGTTAACCCTCCATAAAACGTGATCCACTCATAAAACGGATGTGACGGGTCAGGCTGCACGTCTGAGAGCATTCGTTTTCCAATTTCCCAATATGTCCAAGGACATGGAAGCAGGACAGCAATGATTTCCCCAAGCGTGCCTTCCTGGGCGACTTGCAGCATGTGATGAATATAGTGATGAGCACTCGGAGCCAATGAAGCACCTTGTAGCTCATCATACGATACACCTGCCACTCGGCAAAGATTTTGATGAGGGTGCGTCTCACTATCTAGTACAAACGCAATTTGTTGATGGAAAAAGGCAATATCTTCTTTGTCTGTACATCTGCTTAGAGCCGCTGCATAAATTTTAATAAATGCATGTAAGTATTCTGCATCTTGTTTGACGTAATGAATGATCTGTTCCTTTTCCAGCTTTCCTGCTGCCAGCCCTCTGACAAACGGATGCTGATAAATGGCTTCAAATAATGGTTCTGTTTCTTTTCTTAATTGCGCTGAAAATGTCATAAAAAAGCCTCCTCTTCTTCAGTTGAATAAATGAAAAAGCCACCCCAAATGGAGCGGCCTTCTTATCGATTCAATCATGAATAAGACAAGGTCCAGCTCCACTTCCCTCCGCTAGTACGAACTAGATCAGGTTCAAAGGGTCCAAGATTTCCTCTTGTCTCAGTCATACATGACTCCCCTAGTGGACTTATATCATTTAATTATCTTTACTCTACACATGTGGTGATTTGATGTCAACCGCCTTTCTTAATTCAATGTTTTGATCGTTGGCAGCTTCTCGATCCCTGCGGCATAGTAAAAATTAAGGACACTGAAGAAATCAATTGGCTTTCCTGTTTTCAAATCAACAGCTAAAATATGATCACCGTAATTTGTCATATCATCAATATCTAAATACCTTGGCGTTTTCTTGCCAAGTGTATCTACAAAGGTATCGTGGTAATATTGACCGCTTGCATATGAAGATTGATGGTACATAAACAATGTCTCAACATCTAAGTAGACGAGAATGGCCTCTGAGGAGCTTGCATAAGGCGCTGAGTACGACACTGGAGCGGAAATGCTTTTCACTTTTACACTTGAAATTGAGTGGGTTCTTTGTTCGTATTTACCATCATAAGAGAAATAAAATACACGCTCCCATTCATAATCTGCTGTCTTCGATTGCTTGTTGTATACTTTTGCGCCATTTGCAAATACATCCCCATTTGCATACTCAGCTACAAAGTATTGTAAGGTTGACGATAGGGACGCAGCCCCTGTGAAATTGGGCGGGTTTTTTGCATTCACTTGTAACGTGTAAGAGTCTCCGAAATCTCCACCGCTTGTGATACCGAATGCGTAGTCACCTGCTGGTAAGTTGGTCAAACCAAGGAGACTGCCTGCGGGCTGAATCAGGTCTGTTGGGTACGCTTGTCCTGTTTCATAATCAACAACAAATAATTGAACGAAATAATCGGGATTTGAAGAGGTAATCCGGCTGATGAGTGCCTGAGGTGAAGATGTGCTTAAAAACCATAAATCAACTGGGTCGTCCTCTGATAAGACAACAGATTGGTTGATTGCTAGTCCATCAATGGAGCGAATGGCAGATGTACGCATCTTGCCATCTTTAGCGGCTTTTCGTTTGATACTGATTCCATTTTTCTTATCTACTTTAAAAGATTTTTTCAGTTGCTTCTGTTGGATAGCGGTTCCTTCATCCTGCTTCAAAAACGACTCTTGCACTTGCTGAATGGCTTTTTCCGTCAGTGGTGACAATTTCCCATCTGATTTCGGTGCTTCTTCTGCTTTTAATGCTGGTGAAAATAAACCTGTTGTGACAAGTAAAATAGACAATAAAGCTGCAGTGATTTTCACATAAAATGCTCTCACAGGAACATCCCCTTTTTCCTTAATTGGGTTTTTTGCCCTGTTAATATTTTACCATTATTCTATTCATTGTTTTGGTCTTTTTTAGGACATCTTTATGACAAAAAAACCAGCCGCATATATTACGACTGGTTGATCATTTTATGAAATGGTTTTAACAAACAGGCGTGCTGTTTCTGCGCTGGAACCTGGGTTTTGTCCAGTAATGATTTGCCCGTCAACTACAGCGAATGGTGCAAAGGCATCTCCTTTTTCAAACGCTGCCCCTTGCTCACGAAGTTTTGTTTCCAATAAAAATGGAACCTTTGATGTCAGCTGAACAGCTTCCTCTTCTTCGTTTGTGAAGCCTGTGATTTTTTTGCCTTCGATAAAAGATTTGTCATTTTGATCCTTCACATCAACGAATGCTGAAACGCCGTGACAAACAGCTCCGACTGCACCATTTTTGTCTGAAATGGCTAAGATTGCATCGGCTACCAGTTGATTAGATGCAAAGTCGATCATTGGGCCGTGTCCTCCCGCAAAGAAGATGCCATCATAATCGGCTGGGTTCACATCTGTAAGCGCCTTTGTGTCTTGAAGTAATTCATATACATCTTCATATTGCGCTGGAACACCTTCTGGAATGGAATTTTTATCAATAGGCACAGTGCCTCCTTGAATAGAGACAATTTGGACATCTAGTTCATTTTCTTTAAAAATATGAAATGGCTCTGCCAATTCTTCTAGCCATAAGCCTGTTGGATGTCCGTTCATTTCCGAACTGCTTGTCGATACTAATAACACTTTCTTACTCATCTTGATCATCCTTTCGATATATCATATGGTTATTTTATATTTTGCACAATTAAATATCAAGCAATTAAACTTCAATGCAGCTCTTTATGGTATACCCGATTGTCTAAAAAATATGGCATGACATCAAATCTAATCAATATGTCACATTCTATTGGTAGGGAATTTCATGTAAAATTGTCATTGAGTGATATCATATGAGGTAAGATGGATAGACCTCTCGGATGTGAGGGGACTTTAAAAGGAGTGGAAAAGAGATGAAAACCTATTCGATTGTGATGATCATCATCACGCTCTGTATCATATTGGCCGTCTTTTTGATGAACCTAACAGGGGTCATGTATGGAAAAATTATTTTGGCTGTTGCCGTTGCTCTTTGTCTGACATCCATTATTCGTCTGATGGGTCTTCGAAAAAGATAAAAGCCGCCCTCACTAGGGCGGCTTTATTTATGGTTAAATTGCCAGGATAAGCGCAATTAATGCAAGCAGCGCTGGTACTCCTTGCTTGATGATGATTGATTTATTAGAGGTCACACCGCCAAATACCGCAGCGATGATCACACAAAGAATGAAAAATAGCTGAATCATATATCCAACAGTATTCGATCCGAGAATGAGCCCCCAAATGAGTCCTGCAGCTAAAAACCCGTTATAAAGCCCCTGATTGGCAAACATCACTTTTACATTTGGATCCTTTTGCAAGTGTTCTGGCAGCTTAAAGGATCTCTTTGCCATCTTTGATTCCATAAAAAACATTTCTAATAACATAATGACAATGTGTTCTAATGCGACAATTCCTACTAATATCATTGCTAAAATATTCAATTTAGTTATTCCTTTCTGATAGACGATCACGAATCTCTATTTTATCCGTGTATAAATCAAAGTCTTGTATTAATTCAAGCGCTTCAGTAAACCGGCTTTGTGGAATGTCTTTCATTTTTCTCACACCGAATTCCTTTTTAATAAAAGCCATGATGGTATTGATATGAAGCTTACCGTGACCATCATACTCCAAATGGCTGCAAAAAGTCTGCATCGTCCCTCTAATCACCTTTAATTGCTTAGCAGTGACACAACTCATTGGTAACGCTCATCCTTTCCTTTGTTTTAACAGCTAAAAAAGAACCATGAATGAAAGAAAAACCTTCCAGTCTCTATTATATAATGGTTTCATTCGGATATCAAAATAAAAAAGAACAGACATTCGACCAAAAAGCCGTCCTTTTCATCAAAAACAGTTTATTACCATATCAAAAAGCCGGATTCAATGGTAAAATCCGGCTTTCTGTTTAGTTACTTTTAGAAATTAATACCTTTCCAACAGAACGATCCTTACTTTGTCCAACGACTTTAAAGGATAGACCATATGTTGGTACATCACGTCCTGCATCTGGGTTATTTGGATTCACATAATTCTTTTTATCACTAAATGTACGAGTCGGGCGAATATAGCGATCTGCCAACGTTAAGCCTGTTGTCGCTGTATAATCAATATTCAGCTTCGTACTTGGATTCAAAGAAAATGCTGCATCATGTACTTGGAAGCCTGTGGCAGCAATGGAGCCGTCACTCCATTGCAATACTTGCTGATCTGCATCTACTACCCCAAGGAAACCGTTCCCTGGGTGATTTCCTACCCAGTTATCACTATAGGATTGATCGACATACCACACGACCAAACCGTTATTATAGCTCATGAGGCTTGCCCCACGTTTGATATGCTTTAAGCCTTTATCAACGTCAGCATAAGAGCGCCACTCTAGCAAATAATATTGGGGTGCATATTGTTTTCCATTAGATTTTGAGAATCCGTTAAAGGTGAACTTAGACGTGCCCTCGGCATCATCTGACCACACTTTCGTCCCATCTGCTGTGATGTTTAAATCATCTACAAATAAGCCTGGCAGTGAATAGCCTGCATCGGTTGTATAGCGGAATTGCAGGTCGATTTTCTTCCCTGCATAAGCAGAAAGATCAAAGGCTGCATCTACCCATCCGTCCGATTTTCCGTCAATTCCATTGCCTTCGTTCGCACCTGCTTCATTTCGATCATTCGTGATGTTACCAGAAATGGTCTTCCACTGATCAGTTCCTTTTTCACGTACTTCTACATACGCATAATCATAATCTTCTTCGATATCGTACCATGCTTTAAATGTAAGCTCTGCTTTGCTCCCCTTCGACAAATCGATACCTGTTGTCGTCATGGTCGCATTCAAATTGTCACCTGTTCCGCTGAAGTACGAATATTGTCCTTGAGCAGGTTTTGTGACCACAATCTCTTTATCTGGTAAATCCACTCGAACCGCATCATGGTTCGTTCCTTTTGTTGCTGCTTCATCAATTAGCACTGTTTTGCTTTTCTTTAATGTTTTACCATCAATGGTTTGTCCAGTAAGCCAGTTACCGCCATGTAAGTTTTGAAGCATTTCTTTCGCATATGGACTAAAGCCTGTTGGTTCCGTTCCAGGGACTTTACCTGCCCAGCTTCCGCTTGACATGATCGACCAGTATGAAACAGGCTCGCCTCCGCCTGTGTACTGTGTATCGTACTCATCAGGAAGACCAAGATCATGTCCGAATTCATGTGTGAACACGCCTGCCGCGCCATCTTCAGGCTCGATAGTGTAATCTAACGCACCTAATTTTCCGCCTTGCCCGACTTCAGATTCAGTGTTTGGAATTTCAAATACATCACCAAGTGACCAGCGGTGCGACCAAATCGCATTAGAGCCAAGTTGTCCGCCGCCAGCTTCTTCACCTACGCCAGCATGAACGACCATCAGATGGTCAATGATGCCGTCTGGTTCGTTATAAACGCCGTCTCCATCTATATCATAGCGGTCCCATTGATCATATTCACCGAGATCAATGTTCGGGTCTTTTGCTGCTGCTTCGAGTGCTTCTTTCACCAATTCACGCGGTTTGCCATCACTGCCTGATTCGTCTGGTACGTTTCCACCGTAATAGGCTGCTTCATGCTTAGCTGTATACCATCCTGCAACTGTTCCACTGATTGTGTAACTACCGCCGGACTGCTTTTCATAATATTGCTTCATGGATACTTTGCGTTTACCATCTGGACCGATGTAGCCATTTTTTCCGAAAAGCATATCTTGATAGTGCTGTTGATTGTACTTGTCATAGTACATATCAGTCTCTTCTTTTTTAATACTATTATGCTTATAATCTTTAAAATCTACTAATAAAACCAATACCTTATCATTGCGAACATCGCCTTTATACTTTTCCCTTTTGACCGGTTTTA
This sequence comes from Bacillus sp. NMCC46, assembly GCF_002998465.1. NCBI lineage: Bacteria > Bacillati > Bacillota > Bacilli > Caryophanales > Bacillaceae > Bacillus > Bacillus sp. NMCC46. Next base: position 321,870 of record NZ_PVQZ01000004.1, read on the forward strand.
CATGATTCCCTTCTTTTCCTTTATGCTTCTTTAACTTTTTCTTGTTGGCTAATTTGTTATGTACCTCTTGTTTGTATTCTTTCAGAAATTCAGGCTCTTCTGTTAAGGTGCTTGCACTTTGTTTCATGGCAGATTCTTCTTTTTTCTTTAGATATTTCTTTAATGCTTTTTGGGTTTCTGCCTCATTGGCATTCTTTTTGATCTTTCCTTGTTTTTTCAAGGCTTTGATGAGACGGTCTTCATTCACGACACTTGCGTCAAATGGAATACCTGAATAATGACCGCCATCTGAGGATGTTGATTTCTCTGTGGTGTGGGCAGATAGAGGGGTGCTGAAAGCTGCCAATGTGCCTAAACTGAGGACAGCCGTTAGTGCAATGCTCGTCCATTTCCCTTTTTTCATATTAGTTCCTCCCTAATTTGGTAATAAATAATATCTCATTCTAGCATATTCCAATATACTTAAGTCGAAAAACATTTTATTTTCAGAAACTTTGTGGAAAATGCACAATACGGGAATGAAATGGGTGGAACAAGGTGTCGAAAATAAAAGAACCCTAGACGATAACCGCCTAGGGTGTTTGTTGTTTTACTATGAAAGCTGCTGGCCTTGAAATGCAACAACATCAAGTGGAGCGGCTAAGAATTCTTTTGCCTTCGCTACGAAAGCTTGGAAATGTGCACTTGCATTATGGCTCTGAACCGCAGCGTCATCTTTCCACACTTCTACCATTAAAAAGGTATTTTCCTTTTCTGTATCCTTGAACAGCTTGTAGGATACATTGCCTTCTTCCGCTTGTGAAGCTTTCATTAATGCGTTGATTTCTTCTAGAAATACGTTTTCTTTTTCTGGATGAATGGTCATCCCTGCATGAATAATAATCATATGATCGTCTCCTTTTGAAAAGATATTATTTCCACTCTGTAATGCGTTCAATCGGTAAGCGGTAAGATGCATAACCTTCGTCAGCAGCTTTCCCAATTGATAACAGCATCACTGGTACATAACGTTCTTTATCCCAGCCAAATGTTTCAGCGATGACTTCTTTATCAAATCCGCCAATTGGATTTGTATCATAGCCGTGTGCACGTGCTGCAAGCATAAGCTGCATAGACACAATTCCACCGTCAATTAAGATTGTTTCGCGATTGACTTGCTCTGGAAGAACCTCAAAGTGTGCAGTTAGTGCAGCAATTTGTCTTTCTTTCACTTCTTGCGGCATGTAGCCATGCTCTACTGCTTTTGAATAAATTTCATCTAAGTATTCATTGCTTTTCATATCTGCAAATACTGCAATGACAGCTGCTGATGTTGACACTTGTGTTTGGTTAAATTTTGCAAGTGGTGCAAGCTTTTCTTTTCCTTCTGGGCTGTCAATGACCATGAAGCGCCAAGGCTGTGCATTCACTGATGATGGAGCCGTTGTTGCTTCTTCTAGAATTTCTGCCATTTCTTCTTTGCTGATTTTCACAGCTGGGTCATAGTTACGAATGGAGCGGCGCCCTTTCATAATTTCCATAAAATCGTTTGTTTTTAATGTTGCAGCCATGTTGAAACACTCCTTTAGGTTGTTTGAATCTTTTCGATGTTTTGTTGTATTCGCATGAGCACATCAGTGAGAAGCTTTCGTTCTTCGTCACTTACGTTTTCAAGCATTTCTGAGATAAATCGTTCTTTTTCTTTTTTAGAAGCTTCGATTCTCGTTCTGCCTTCTTCTGTCAGACGAACAAGTGTGACTCGATTATCTTCTGGCTTTCTTCTGCGCGTAACCATTCCTTTTGTTTCTAACTGTTTTAAGTGACGCGTCACAGCCGCACTGTCAATATTCACTTTTTTCTGCAAATCTGACTGGCTGATTTCGTCGGCTTGGAATAACAGTGATAGCAACTCTAGTCTTGATTGGCTGATGCCCGTGCATGCTTCGAACTTCGCACCCATCATACGGTTCACGCACTGCAAACGGTATAATACCTCTGCTTTTTCAGAGCAAAATGCAGTCAATGCCATCCCCTCTTTTCTATTCAGATCAATTAGTTGATATATCAATCATTGACTCGTCAACTAATATACACCCATTATTTGATGATTGCAAGTGGTTTGTTTCATAAAGTGAAATTTTTTATCTCAATAGAAAAAGAAATGAACAAAAAAAGGACAAAAGCGACGAAGCACTTTTGTCCTTTTTCCTTTATTCTGTGATCACAGTGTGAATGAGAGTTGGTGCATCAGCATGATCTGCGATGCGGATGTTGTTATAAATTTTTTCCATGACATTCGCAACATCTTCACGATTTGCATGAAGTGTCACGAGTGAATCTCCTTTTTCAACACGATCGCCGACTTTTTTGTTCAGCATGATGCCGACAGATAGGTCGATCTCGTCCTCTTTTGTTGCACGTCCTGCTCCAAGAATCATCGCTGCAACACCGATTTCGTCTGCGACGATTTCAGCAACCACACCTGATTCCTTTGCAGGAACGTCGATTTGGTAAGGGGCTTGCGGCAGTTTTTCCGGCTGATCCACAATCGAGCCGTCTCCACCTTGATTTTCTAAGAATTCCTTGAATTTCTCAAGTGCTTTGCCGTTTTTCATGACTTCAATTAGCTTTTCTCTTGCTTCATCAAGTGTCTCTGCTTTTTTCGCAAGAACAACCATTTGACTTCCTAATGTGAGCACAAGCTCGTTTAAGTCTTCAGGACCTTCGCCTCGGAGTGTATCAATCGCTTCTTTCACCTCAAGGGAATTTCCAATCGCTAATCCTAGCGGCTGAGACATATCAGAGATGACAGCCATCGTTTGTCTGCCTACGTTGTTTCCGATGCGAACCATTGCTTTTGCAAGTTTCTCAGAGTCTTCAGGGGTTTTCATGAAAGCACCTGCGCCTGTTTTCACATCTAGTACGATTGCATCTGCACCAGCAGCAATCTTCTTACTCATAATAGAGCTTGCAATGAGCGGGATCGAGTTAACGGTACCTGTCACATCACGAAGGGCATAAAGCTTTTTATCCGCTGGTGTCAGGTTGCCTGATTGCCCAATGACCGCTACTTTATGACGGTTCACGAGCTCGATGAATTCGTCTTTTGTAATTTCTACGTGGAAGCCTTTTACCGCTTCAAGCTTGTCCACTGTACCGCCTGTATGTCCAAGGCCGCGGCCAGACATTTTCGCAACAGGTACATCAAGTGCAGCCACAAGAGGAGCGAGTACAAGTGTTGTTGTATCACCTACACCGCCTGTTGAGTGCTTGTCTACTTTAATGCCCTCAATGGCAGACAGGTCAATCGTGTCTCCTGAGTTCGCCATAGCGAGCGTTAAGTCTGCACGTTCTTGATCCGTCATATCTTGGAAGAAAATTGCCATAGCCAAGGCACTTGCTTGGTAGTCAGGAATTGTTCCGTCCGTATATTCTTTGACAAAGAAAGAAATTTCCTCTGAAGATAATTCTTTTCCGTCACGTTTTTTCGCAATGATATCTACCATTCTCATTGTTTTCACCATTCCTTTTTTTAAATTAGTAAATCAAACCGACAACGCCTGCTGTTAAGAAGCTGACAAGTGTTGCACCGAATAACAGCTTTAATCCAAAGCGTGCGACAACGTTCCCTTGTTTTTCGTTTAAGCCTTTGACTGCTCCAGCAATGATACCAATAGATGAGAAGTTCGCAAATGACACAAGAAATACAGAAATGATTGCTTCTGTACGAGCTGTGAAATGCAAGCCATCTCCAGTTAGAGCCAGCATCGCCACAAATTCGTTGGATACCATTTTCGTTGCCATAATACTTCCTGCCTGTACCGCCTCACTCCAAGGAACACCGACAAGGAAAGCAAATGGGGCAAAGACATATCCAAGTACATCTTGGAAAGAAACACCGATGACAGCTGTAAAGATTCCATTAATCATCGCAATTAATGCAACGAATCCAATCAACATCGCAGCGACAACAATCGCTACTTTGAAACCATCCATAATATATTCGCCAAGCATTTCAAAGAAGGATTGCTTTTCTTCTTCAACGACTTCGAGCATGTCTTCGTCCTTAGCCACTTCATATGGATTGATAATAGACGCGATAATAAATCCACCAAATAGGTTCAGCACAAGTGCTGTGACCACGTACTCTGGTTTAATCATTTGCATGTACGCACCGACAATAGACATCGATACTGTCGACATCGCAGATGCACATAATGTATAAAGACGCTGCTGAGGTAACAATCCAAGCTGCTTTTTAATAGAAATAAACACTTCTGATTGTCCTAAAATCGCAGACGCTACTGCGTTGTAAGATTCTAGTTTCCCCATACCGTTTACTTTGCTAAGCAAATAACCGATTCCGCGTACGATAAGCGGAAGGATACGCCAATGCTGCAAGATACCGATCAATGCCGAAATAAAGACGATCGGCAGTAAGACGTTGATGAAGAAAGTTGACGCATTATCATTCATTAACCCGCCAAATACGAAGTTGATTCCTTCACCGGCATAGCCTAGAAGCATTTGGAATCCTTTTGCAAAGCCTCCGACTAGGAAGTTCCCAACACCTGTATTGAGCAGAATATAACCTAAAATAAATTGCAGTACAATCATGACAATTACTGGACGGAATTTTACTCGTTTTTTCCCGTTACTAGCCAGCCATGCAATGGCGAGAATCACCAGCAAACCGATGATACCAATCACGTATTTCATGTTTTTCCTCCTCGAATGAATTCGTTTACATTAATGCGCTTGTATGGAACAAACCATATTTCGCAAACAAAGAGCGGAAGAAATTCCCAGAAGTGAGATCCTTCCGCTTATGACTTTTTCATCATTTATGAGTCACGAATGTTATCCTACCATAGGATCGTATGAATTAATAGTCTTTCGAAGGTGCTGATTGATCCCCATTGATAATGGAAACGCCTGCACTGGCACCAATGCGGGTAGCGCCTGCAGCTGTCATCGCTTCAACGTCTTCTTTTGTTCTCACGCCGCCTGATGCTTTTACACCAATGTCAGGTCCAACTGTTTTACGCATTAATGCGATATCCTCAACTGTTGCACCGCCTGTACTAAATCCAGTCGATGTTTTCACAAAATCAGCGCCAGCTTTTACTGAAAGCTCACAAGCTTTGACTTTCTCTTCATCTGTTAATAAACAAGTTTCAATGATGACTTTCACTAAGGCTTTGCCTTTTGCTGCGTCTACAACAGCACGAATATCTTGTTCAACTGCATCATATTCGCCGTCTTTCAATGCCGCGATATTGATGACCATGTCCACTTCAGTTGCACCGTTTTCAATCGCATCATTTGTTTCGAATGCTTTCACTGCTGTTGTGTTTGCGCCTAACGGGAAACCGATGACTGTACATACATCAACGCCTGTTCCTGCTAGTTCCTTCGCTGCAAGAGATACCCAAGTTGGATTCACACAAACGGATGCAAATTGATGAGTTTTTGCTTCTTCAAGTAACTGCATAATGGCAGCTCTAGATGTATCTGGTTTTAGTGCTGTATGATCAATGAGCTTTGCTATCGTCATGCTTACACTTCCTTTTAATTATGATACTTTCATCATATATGACCGATGAACATTTGTAAACATAGTTATGAAATTTTGTTCATCTATTTTGTGACATTTAAAAGAGCCTTTGCTGTATGCTGATCAATAATCAATACGTTCGCATATTTTCCTCTTAGTGCCCCGTGGATAGAAGCAACCTTGCGATGTCCACCAGCGACAAGAATGGAGCGTTCTTTAGTCCTTAAATCATCAAGCTCCACACCAATAGTGCGGTTGTTAATCGCTTCACTGCAAATGTGCCCTTCCTGATCATAAAAGCGCGAACAGATGTCTCCGACGCTGGATGCTTTGAGCAGCGCTTTTTCTTCTTCACGGAAATAACCAAGTCTAAACAAAAGTGCTTCATCTCTTACCGTTCCAACAGTAAACACAGCAATATTCGCCTGTTTCCCCATTTCAATGATGCGCTGAATATGTCTGTCCTGCTCAACCATCTCCTTGACGGCAGCACTGTCAAATACAACAGGAAGCGGTAAATAGCGCGGTGCTGTTTGAAAGGCCTCAGCAAACAGCTGGATGGTTTCCGCAGAATATGTATTCACATGGGAGTGGCTGATCCCACCCTTCAGCTGGACAACCTCCACACCTTTGACCTGTTTAGGTTGCATCTTTTGGGCAATTTGATACATGGTGGTTCCCCAGCTCACACCAACGATATCACCGTCTTTCACTGTGTCTTGCAAGTACTCGGCACCAAATTGGCTCAAGTATTCGGTAATCGTTGGATAATCATCTTTGGGCGAAAACACCACATGAGCTTCGAGCAGGTCATATTTTTCCTTGAGCAATGAAGATAGCTCATTTAAGTCTTCAAATGGGTCCATTACCGTTATCTGGACGTACCCCTTCTCCTTCGCATATTGAAGCAGCCGAGACACAGTTGGTCTCGACAGGTCGAGTTGTTTGGCAATTTCCTGCTGGCTGTAATCCGATAAATAATAAAGCCTTGCCGCTTCAATACTCAGTTGTTGTTTCTCCCGATCCATTCGTACGCCTCCTTTTTTCTTCTATCATAACAAAATGTTCATCTTATCATGCACAAATGTTCATTTGAAGAAAATCGTATAGGCGGCTTGGAAGGTTTCATTCTTCTCTAAAGTTTGAATACCGAACTTTTCCTTGTACTGGCCATTCGCCCCTTCAACATCGGCAATACCGTACCAAGGCTCAATACATACAAATGGAGCCATTGTGCCTTTTTCTTTATTATAAGGTGACCAAATACCAACAAACGGAAAACCAGTGAGATCAACCTCAACCCCGTGACCTGCCTGAGAAATCAATGACACTCGATTGATATGACTATAGATCATCGCATCATGCTGAAAAAGCTCTGGTCGAAGCTGAATCGGTTCAAGTTGAATGCCTTTTTCTTTCTCCCTGACAAGTGAATTTTTTAGTTCATATTGGACAGGAAGATACTCATTGGAAGGGGTCAATGTCAGGTAGTAATCTGCTGTGCGCTCACCTTCAACAAGCGGGACATGAAATGCGGGGTGCCCTCCAATGGAGAAATACATCGTGTCATCTCCGTCATGATCAATTTCCCAGGAAATCGTCAGACCATTTTCCGACAGCTCGTATCGAATACGGGCGGTAAATTCATAAGGATACTGCTCGATGTGGCGGCCTTTTGATTCATATTGAAAGGTCACCGTATGTTTCGTTTCTTCATATAAATCAAAATCAACATCTCGCAAAAATCCATGCTGCGCGAGCTCATAGGTTTGATCACCTATCTTGTATTGGTCATTCTTTAATCGTCCGACAATTGGAAATAAGACTGGCGACACCCTGCCCCAATAAGCAGGATCGCCAGACCACATATAGTGACGTCCGCTTTCCTTGTGAAGCACCTCTGTGACCTCGGCACCTCTCTCATTGACCTGAATCAATAACTGATCATTTTCAATCGTTCTCATTCCACACATCCCCTTTCCTTCTCTTTTATTATGACAGGGATTTTGGTTTTGAGTATAAAAATAAGGCAGCCTTCCAGGCCATCAATTCTTTCTTTATATAAAAATTTTAAAAAAAGACAGAAATTCGCCAACAAAATGTGATGCTGATCCGTCTAATCTTATATAAAATAAAAGAATCGTTGTTCTTTTGGAATGACAACAAAAAAGAAGCGTTTTGACATAAATGGGGGATTCATTTTCATGAACAGCAAGGAAAATCGTTTACGTTATATATTAGGATTAGATGGGCTGAGGGCTGTGGCTGTATTGGCAGTCATTGCTTATCACTTACATATCGGACCTGCAAGCGGCGGGTTTCTTGGCGTTGATTTGTTTTTTGTGATTTCTGGGTACTTGATTACGACGATCTTGTTACATAAGCAGGATCTGGGCTATCAAGAGCTTTTACCATTTTGGATGGGCCGGATCAGAAGGCTTCTTCCAGCTGCTTACGTGATGATTTTTTTAACCGTCAGCTGGTGTGCGATTGCGGGTTCGAATGCACTATTGTCCATTCGTGGCGATGCCTTATCGTCCTTTTTTTATGTCAGTAACTGGTGGTACATCTTCCATCAGCTGTCTTATTTTGATAGCTTCAACGCTGTATCTCCACTGAAAAATTTGTGGTCTTTGGCGATAGAAGAGCAATTTTATATCATTTGGCCGGTACTATTGATTGCAGGACTAAAATGGGTGAAAAATAGATCCCATCTGCCAATGATCACCTTTGGCCTTGCACTTGTCTCCGCCTTATGGATGGCGATTCTTTATTCACCAGATACCGATCCAAGCAGAGTTTATTACGGAACAGATACTCGTGCATTTGCGCTTCTGATCGGGTGCAGCCTGGCATTTGTATGGCCCATGCAAAGACTGTCCAGCAAAAAGTTACTTCCTGTTGGCAGACGTATTTTACATATCGCTGGTTTTGGTTCGTTTGCGGTTTTTCTTCTATGTGTTTATGCAGTGGACGAATTTGACGGCTTCCTCTATCAGGGAGGCATGCTTTTATTCTGTCTTAATGCAGCGATTTTAATTGCGTGCATCTGCCACCCTGCAAGTCTTTTAGGGAAATGGCTCTCCTATCAGCCGCTCGTCTGGCTCGGAAAGCGTTCTTATGGTATTTATCTGTGGCATTATCCCATCATCGTGCTGACCACCCCTGTCATTGAAATTGGACAGCCTTCTATGGGGCGTGTCGCATTGCAGATCATGGCCATTTTACTCATTGCAGAGGCCTCTTACCGCTTCATCGAACAACCAATTCGCCGGCTTGGCTTCAGACAATATTTTGCCTCTTGGTCTATTTGGAAAAAGGGATTCAAACAATGGTCTACGTCTCATAAAGTGTTCCTTGGAATCGCAGCAGCTCTTTTGATCTTATTTACCATTGGCATGTCCAGTTCGTCCCATACGTCCCCACATGCCAAGGAAGTGACACAAATTAAGACGGCACCGAAAAAAGCAGGAGACTCTGCGGAACCAAAAGCTAAGAAAAAGAAAGAAAAACACGAGAAGAAAGCAGCAGATCAGAAACAGTTTCACCAAATTCTTGCTATTGGTGATTCCGTCATGCTGGACATTGCGCCGAATCTTGAAAAAGCATATGCACAAATCACCATCGATGCAAAGGTTGGCAGACAAATGAACGAAGCCGTCAGCATCGCTCCTCAATATGCTTCATTTAATCAATCTGATGTCGCTGTTATTATTGAGCTTGGCACGAATGGCTATTTTACTGAGGGCACATTGACAGCATTCATTCAACAATTTTCAAAGGCGCACATTTTCCTTGTGAACACGAGAGTCCCAAGGTCTTGGGAAAATGATGTGAATGCAGTCATTCAGCGAGTGGCCGATCAATATTCCAATGTGACCCTTGTCGATTGGCATTCAGCCGCTACTGGACAGCCCTCTTATTTTCAGCCGGATGGTGTTCACCTTTCAACAAAAGGCTCTGACACATTGACACAGCTCATTACAGCGAGCATCAAGAAAAAAGGAGATGTGTCATCTTCATCATAAAAAGACTAGCATCCTGCTAGTCTTCTCAGATTGTTGACAAAGGGCTAAAATGATCTTCATTTTAGCCTTTTGTCTTCTTTTCAGCGTGATAGAAAACCTTTGCAGTCTAGGAAGGACGAGTACCGGAGCGGAGCGAATTTAACATTCGTGAGCACCGGCACGCAGGACTGACACCGAATGCGAGGGTTTGTCTACACGCTGAGAAGACTAGCATTCTGCTAGTCTTCTTTTATTCCGTCAAAAGGATGGCTCTAACCGCTAACACCCGCTTTTCCTTCGTTGTTTGATCCACCAAAGCAAAATCACCGTTCTCATACGCTAGAGAAAATACTTCTTCGATATGAAAAACACCTGTCTGAAACCGCCTGTTCAATAAATGCAGAGCCGCTGCAATGGCGACTTGAGCTGTTGCTTGAGACTCATCGCGTCCTTTTATTCCAAGCGCTGCTTGATGAATCTTGTTCCCATCCATTCCTGTAGCCTCCACTTTCACTGCATATTGATCTGTTCCCATTTGAGCAGATTGAATCATGGAAATGGCTCGTTTCTTGATTTTCGGCACAGTGAGAAGGGACGTCATTCCGAGACTCCTTGTGAAGGCAAATGCACGCGTTGCCGCGCGGGAATCAAAACAGAGCCTTGTCGTCACAGAAGGCACGCGGAGCGTCGAAGGCAATGTCTGCTGATCAGAGAAGGGGAACTGATAGGCATGCCGCTTTCCAAGACTTCCACCAAAGTCTATCCGTTTACCTCCAGTAAAGCTTTTGACTCTTTTACGCTGATGATGCTTAGTAAGCACATAGTCAGTATGGACATGATCAAGCGTCCATTCAATAGCGGCTTTTCCATGCTGATCACCCAACCCAAGCATAATCCCTATATCTATTTGATTCACTGATGAGAGCATAGATGCTGCTTTCGCTGCCAATAAATTCGTAAGGCCAGGCGCAAGCCCGACACTGAGCAAAGCCGTTGCACCGATGTGCCGCTGATCCAGCTTTGCCACCTGCTCCATGTACGCCCCTTTCGCGGAGATATCAATATAATCAATGCCTGACCGCAGAACTGCTTCAGCAAATGACGGATCTTCTTGATCAAGACACATGATCACCAGCTTTGTTTTATCCATCCAGTCCGAAAATAACGGCTCACTGACATCTAGTTGATAAGGACGAACCTTCCCTTTTGTGTGGCGTGAAAATTTCTCTGCCTTCTCATAGCTTCTGCCTGCCGCAACAATTTGCCCGGGATACACTTCGCTTAACTGTAGACATATTTGCTGTCCAACATGTCCATAGCCGCCAATCACCATCACCTGTGATCTCATTTCTCATCCGCCTCTCTTCGACCTCGCTTGCAAACAAGCCCTTTGATCATTCCTGCCTGAAAATAAGGTCTGATGTCTTCAAATCCCGCTTTGATTAAATGCTCTCTTATCTCTTCCTCAGGAACAGGGTGTGTCGCGTGTCCCAGCCTGTTTTTAAAGGATGTAAACACTTCTTTTTCTAGACCCTGCCGCTGCATGAAAAGAGAAAGCATGAAAAGCTCCTGTTGAAATGTATGGGACTTCATCTCTCCCTGTATAAATGCCAACACAAGCGGTGCATCTGGTTGAAGCCTGCGGGCAATCTCCTCTAAAAAGGGCTGGCGCTTTTCTATAAAATGAATCACAAGCAAACTCATCGCTGCATCGTAAACAGGTTCAGCAGAAACCTTATCTAATACGGTCTCATGCCATGTAACACGCGCCTCCATCTGAAGCTGTCCAACTCGCTGTTTCGCCATATCCAGCATAGAAGGTGACGGATCGATTCCTGTGATGAGCCAGTCTTCTTTTCTTTGAAGCATGTTGATGATCTCTTCGCCCCCGCCCGCTCCAACAGTCAAAATGCGAGAAGCCGCTCCCTTTACTTCAGTTTCTAATACGTCTATTGTCAACTCATGCAATAGCTGATAGCCGGGTACTTTATGAGCAATCGTGGCTGCGTATGATTCAGCTACGGGATCGTGCCAATGCTGGTTTCCTTTCATGTCCTTCTCCTCCAGTTCCTTTCCGCTTTACATCGTTTCCTGTACACTAACGGTATGACATCTTTATTGTAAAAAGAGACATCAAAAAACACGATCCCTAAAAGTGGGGATTTTTGAGGAGGAGATCATGTGACCAATCCAGCCACTCATTTTCAGCAGCTGAGACAACACATTCGGGACGAGCTTGCTGCCGTCCTTGATTTTGATGCCGCCTGTATCACGACCATTGATCCAGCCACTCTCCTCTCGACAGGTTCCTTCACAGATGAACCGATTGAAGAAATTCATGATCAGCTGTTTCAAAATGAGTTCTTAAAAAAGGACGTGCATCAACATGAGTCTCTAGTCAAAGGCCCTATTCATGCTGCGAGCTTAGTCCAAAGCGGGGAATATCTCAACAGTGATCGCTACAGAGACATTTTGTTGCCTAAAGGATGGTCTGATGAATTGCGGGCAGCCCTTGTGATTCAAGGAGAATGCTGGGGTATTGCCAGCCTATATCGTCTAAAGGACAAGGAACCTTTTCAAGAACAAGATATCCGAGCGGTCTTCGAACAAACGCCCAGACTCGCAGCCAAGCTAAGAGATGAACTTTTCAAGAAAAGAGATACTGAAGAGGATGACGCAGCGGAGCAGCAAGGTTTCCTCATTCTCTCACACGATTACAATCTTCTTTATGGAAATGAGACAGGGCTTCATTGGCTTCATACATTTCAAGCCTTTGAACAAATCCATGACAAGGCGACCATGCCGCGCCCGTTCAGAGCATTAGGGGCTAAACTTTTATACGGAGGTATCGACCAAACAGCGGCAAGCATGACGAGAATGCCTACGGGGCTGTTTCTCTCTCTTCAAGCATTTCGATTAGCGCAGGCAGCCGGGCAGGAAGAGGCTGTCATGATTCACATCAAGAGAGCCCAAACAAATGATATTCTTCCTTATGCGGCAAAAACGTACCGGCTGACAGAAAGAGAGATGAACGTCCTCGACTGCTTATTAAAGGGACAGTCTACAAAGGAAATCGCCAGTACTTTATTTATTTCAACCCATACCGTCCATGATCATGTGAAGGCGATGCTGCAAAAGACAAATTTGAGCAGCAGACGGATGCTTGTTTACTTTTTCTCTCACATATAAAAAAGCGGCTACCTCACTGGTAGACCGCTTTTTTGTTTATTTTCCTAAAACTAACTCATGCAGGACATGTGCTACTCCGGCTTCATTATTGGATTTTGTCACAACATCCGCTACTGCTTTGACATCATCAATGGCATTTCCCATGGCAACGCCGCAGCCCGCAAATTCCAGCATCGATACGTCGTTCCCATTGTCACCAATGGCCATGACCTCTTCACGAGCAATTCCCAGCTCTTTCGCTAGAAGCTTCACGGCGTTTCCTTTGCTGACTTCAGGATGCAGTATTTCAAGGAAGAAATCTGTGCTTTTCACCATCATGTACTTGTCTTTTACTTCAGATGGAATGGCTTGTATCGTCTTTTCCAACCGTTCTGGCTGATCAATATACATCATCTTCGGAAGTCTCATTGAAGGATCTGCCTCTTCAACAGGTAAATATTTAAGCGGCAGCTTTGTTAAATAAGATTCAAGTACTGTGTATTCACTAATATCACGATTCGGTGTGTACAAATGAGCGGAATCGAAATAATGCATCGGTGTATCGAGCTCACGGCTCAGCTCATATAAAGAAGTCAAATCATCATAGGATAATGTCAGTTCTGACACCACTTCATTTGTATGGCTGTTTTGGACAAGCGCCCCATTGTAGGCAATCACATAGTCTCCTTCTTGATTGAGCTGAAGATCATCTAGATAGCGATTCACTCCACCAATAGGTCGTCCTGTACATAATACAATCTTAACTCCCTCTGCCTTCGCCTGTTGAATGGCCTCAAACACCTCAGCTGTCACCATATGTTGATCATTTAATAACGTACCATCCATATCAATTGCAACTAATTTATACATTCACTGGTCCCCTTTTCTCAGCAAAAAACGTGCTGTCACTATTTTGAGCCATCATCTATATGATGACAGGCTATATCATTACTATTTACCTATTTTAGCCTATCGTTTTTTCATCACGCTGTCTACTTGTTCTCACCTGTAACAAAATTGTCATCTGCCTACTCTATTATATCGTATTCTATTCATCCTGCTTTAAACAGAGTTTGTGCCCTTTTCCAATGGGAAAATGAAAACAAATGTTCACGACTGAACATTTTGAAACTAGCAAATCTAATTGTATGATGGATAGCAAAGAAAGGAGGTGCAGGGAATGATTACGTTTACTAGAGGTAAATTGTCAAAACTGTCTGGTGTGCATATTGAAACCATTCGTTTTTACGAAAATGAGGGTGTGCTCCCCGAACCAAAGAGAGCACATAACGGCTATCGTTTATATGATAAAAAATATGTACTCATGCTTTCCTTTATCACAGAAGCAAGAAAGCTAGATTTCTCACTCAAAGAAATTCGCGAAATTATCAAATCACTATTTGAAAAACAATCAAAAACAGAAGCTGAACAGCTGCTCGAACAAAAAGTTGAGGATATTCAACACTCCATTCAAGAGTTAAAGAAGAGGAAGGCTGCCATTCAATTGTTAACAAAACAAACATTAGCGGACATCAGCTAATTGTAAGGGCTGCCAAAAATGTGCCGGTGTTTGCCACTGGCACCCCTCTCCGCCCAGGCCTCAAGTGCACGTGTAATTCAAACATCAGTTATACTAGAGACAGCTTTACTTGATATCAAACGAGTGGAAGGGGTTTTGAGTAGAATGAACATTGCAACCATTGGAACAGGTGTGATTGTGGAAAGCTTCTTGCAAGCGATTGAACAGCTTGAAGGCGCTTCTTGTCATGCCGTCTATTCAAGAAAGGAAGCAACGGCAAAGAAGCTCGCAGACCAATTTGGTGTGAAAACAACTTATACGGACTTAACGGCTATGCTAGAAGATCCGAACATTGAAGCCGTTTATATTGCATCACCGAATCGTTTACATAGCGAGCATGCCGCAGCTGCATTGGAACACGGAAAACATGTGATTTGCGAAAAGCCTTTCACCTCTAATGTCAAAGAGCTGGAAGCCTTAATCGCACTCGCAAAGGAAAAGCAGCTTCTCTTATTTGAAGCCATTACGACCGTTCATATGCCAAACTATCATTTGATTAAAAAGCACCTTCATCAATTAGGTAAAATCAAACTGGTTCAATGCAACTATAGTCAATATTCAAGCAAATATAATCAGCTGCTAGCCGGCGAAACGCCAAATGTCTTTAACCCTGAATTCTCCGGAGGAGCGTTGATGGATATTAATATCTATAATGTCCATTTCATCATGAACCTCTTCGGATCACCAGAACAGGTCCGCTACCAGGCAAACCGTCACCCAAATGGCATCGATACATCTGGTGTTTTGACTTTCACCTACAATGATTTCATTGCGACAAGTGTCGGCAGTAAGGATACAAGCAGCATGAATTTTGCATTGATTCAAGGAGAAAAAGGCTTCATTCATGTGAAAAATGGGGTGAATGGCTGCGAGGAAGTGTTACTTCATGTGAATGATCAGGTGACCTCACTCAATGCACAAACAAATTCAAACCGCCTGTTTTATGAAACAGAAGCTTTTCAGCACATCATTGAAACAAAAAATTATGAACAGTGCTATGCATGGCTTGATGAAAGTCTCTCCGTAATGAAAGTCCTTGAAGCTGCAAGAAAAGATGCAGGTATTGTTTTCCCAGCAGATCAATTTTAATCAAAAAAACCGCCTTCTATGCGAGAGGGCGGTTTTTGATGATTAAATACTCTTTGAATAGGCCACAAGG
Organism: Bacillus sp. NMCC46; assembly: GCF_002998465.1. Classification (NCBI taxonomy): domain Bacteria; kingdom Bacillati; phylum Bacillota; class Bacilli; order Caryophanales; family Bacillaceae; genus Bacillus; species Bacillus sp. NMCC46. The sequence continues at coordinate 337,319 of NZ_PVQZ01000004.1, forward strand.
CGCTGAGACATGTGGTTCACTTCATCGACTGAAGCATTTACTTGCTCTGTTAAAGCAGCCTGTGTTTGCGTAAGAGCTGTCATGTTCGAAATATTTTCAAGAATTTCATCAATTTGCGTTTTCATTTCCGTTAAACTAGATTCGATATTCTCCGTTGCATTGGCACTATGAAGCGCCAGCTTACGCACTTCATCTGCAACGACTGAGAATCCTCTTCCTTGCTCACCAGCTCTCGCTGCCTCGATCGCAGCATTTAAACCAAGCAGGTTCGTTTGGTTCGCTACTTCTTTGATCAAGTCAGAAATATTTTTCGTCTCATCTGCACTATTTTTTGCTAGATTGGCAGCAGATGTTGACTGCTCTTGTGCGACAGCAAGCTCTTGCGCTTGGTTTGTCACAGAGCTGATGCCTGATACCATCTCGCTGATCGAACTTGAAAGCTGTTCTACTTGTGAAGCCATTTCATTCGCTGTTTTCTCTTTGTTTTTCTCTAACGTGATGTCACGAATGGTTCCAGCCACACGAAGAGGAACACCTTTTTCATCACGAATGGTTTCACCACCTGCATGATACCAGCGATACTCGCCATTTTTGCTCTGCAATCTGTAATCAATGTCAAATGGTGTGCGTCCAGAGTGATCATTTAAATGATCTGCAAAAGCTTGGAGAGCCTTTTCTTGATCCTCAGGATGCAGGCGATCGCTCCAGCTGCTTAACACGTTCGGGAAATCCTTTTCATCCGTAAAACCAAGCGTTTTTCTGAACTGCGGGGACCACCAGAACTCGTTATTCGGATTGACTGGATCGCCGGCCTCTACGACCATGTCCCAAGGAGCTTCCACAAGCGCACGGTTGATCAAGTCATATCTCGTCACGAATGCTTGCAGCTCTTCTTCTTTCAATTTCTGATCATGAATATCAAAAAGAGCTCCCGCTACACGAAGAGGGACACCATTTCGATCACGAATGGTCGTGCCAGTTGCTTTGAACCAGCGATAATCTCCGTTTTTCAACTTCAAGCGATATTCGATATCATATGGTGTACGTCCCGAATGATCCAATAAATGCGAAGAGAATGCATTTAAGGTATATTCTTGTTCATCCGGATGGATTCGAGATGCCCAGCTGTCTAAAACATTTGGAAAATCGTGCTCATTTTGAAAGCCGATCATTTTGCGGAAATCATCCGTCCATGTGAACTCATTTTTTGGATTGACCGGATCTCCAGCGACAACGATCATATCCCATAAACCAACTTGAATGGCTTTTGTCACTAAATTCATCCGCATTTGAATATCTTCATTTACTTCCTGCATCTTTTGCAAAGCTTCATTTATTTGGGCTACTGCTTCAATCGTTTGACTTGAAGAGAATGCAGCAGTATCTATTCTTGCTGAAAGGTCTCCCTTCTCAATTCGTTCTACTAATTGACTGCTTTCATTTAAAAGGGTTCCCGACGATGAATCATTCGCTTTTCTCATAAACATCTTTCATAACTCCTTTCACTTCTTCATACATTTTTGAAATATTTTACAGTTATAAACAATTCTTTATTAGGACTTTAGTATTACAAAAGATATATCGACAAAAACTGAAAATTGTTTATGTCATAATTAAGGCAAATGTTCATTTTTTCACGAAGTTTCAGATTTTGGTGATGGATGATGGAAAGGATTTATGGAAAAAAACGGCTCATTTGAAAGAAACAACCGCCTTTTTTGTCTGAAAAATCTCTTTTTTTATATTGACACTGACGTCCCGAAAAAAGAAAATGGAACATAAGCATTTTTAAAAAAGGAGAACGTCATGAGCGCGAATCAGGAACAACAAGAATTAAAAAAGCTTTTATCACCGCGTCACATTCGCATGATTGCATTGGGCGGGGTCATTGGTACAGGAATTTTTAAAGGAAGTGCCGATACAATCGGTTTAGCAGGTCCAGGGGTCATCTTTTCCTATGTATTTGCCGGATTATTATTGCTCATCGTGATGGCAGCCTTAGCTGAAATGGCGATTGTCTATCCGGGAAATAACCTTCGCGACCTGATACAGATTGCGCTTGGTCAACGTTTTTCATTTGTCGTCGGCTGGGTTTACTGTTTCATGTGGCTCACTGTGTGTGTCATTGAGATTATCGCGGCAGGTAGCTTGCTTCAATACTGGATGCCGAACGTGCCGCTATGGTCACTATGTTTACTCTGCTCACTCTTAGTCATCGGAATTAACTTAAATAATGTAAAATACTTTGGTGAAATTGAGTTTTGGTTCGCTGGAATGAAGATTTTCGTTATTATTGTGTTTATTATTCTTGGTGCAGCCCTATTATTTGGGATCATTCCGAACGAACAAAGCACACCTGCACTCACCAACTATCAAAACTTCGTCCCGAACGGATGGGGTGCGATCTTTGCATCTTTATTAGTCGTTATCTTCTCTTACGGGGGCTCTGAATTGATCGGGCTGACCATTACAGAAACAAAGGATGCCGAGAAGGTCTTGCCTGGTGTTGTTAAAAGTATGATGTGGCGTATTATCTTATTTTACACTTTGCCGATTTTGATCATCTGCGGACTCATTCCTTGGAATCAAATTGATCCAAATAACAGCCCATTTGTTCAAGTCTTTTCAGCAGCCGGTATGCAAGGCGCCTCTCACTTCATTAATTTTGTATTAATTACAGCCGTTTTATCTGCGGCCAATTCTGGCATTTATGGAACGACGAGAATGATGCATTCTCTCTCTAAATCAGATGGCGGTCCGAAAAAGCTGGCACAGGTCAATAAAAGAGGCGTACCCATTTTGAGTTTATGGGTGACCGTTCTGTTTCTTCTCATCGGAACATTCTTTGCTTACTTATATCCAGAGCAAATTTTCAGCTATATGCTGGCTATTCCTGGTTTTGCTGTTTCACTCATTTGGATTAGCATTTGCATGGCACATCTGAAACTTCGCCCGAAATATCCACAGGAGCCGTATTTTAAGGTGTGGCTGTTTCCGTATTTGACTTTATTTGCAGGTCTTGTACTAAGTGTGAGTTTTGTGATGTTTCTATTCAGACCAGAAAACTTGCCTAGCTCGATTATCAGCATCGTTTTCTTAGTCGCAGCCATCATTGCTTCATTCTTAATGAAAAAGAAGGCTTAAACGCCAAAACCCGCCTAATGGCGGGTTTTTTTCATGAGCTGCTGGCTTCTGTTACTTCAAAATCAACCGACGCTTTTGGGATACCGTTGATGATAATCGATAAAGTATGGGTTCCCTCATAATGTTTTCTCGTCGTCATATTTTGAAAAGACTGTGACCTGACGAATTCTCTATGTAATGCTGAGCCTGTTTCAAACTCTGTAATTTTAAATACCTTCTGATTGCGGGTCCCCCGAGCTTTGACGTAGTCTATGGCATACTCTACACGCAGCTTTAGCGGCTTATCGGCCTGAAGTGTAAAATGAAAAGTCATTTTCTCACCGATCCGAATAGGGTCTTGTACTATCTTCAAATCCGTTACCTGAACGGATGGATCGTCTCCATAGCCAAACAAAGCCATGATATCTGGGTCTCCTTTTTTGAGTAAAGTACGGGATGCATGTTTGACAATCCAGTTCGTATGTTTGTTAGTTCCATACCAGTTTTGAACTGTCTGCTTCATCAGATCAGGCTGAATTGCTGAGATATCATTTAGATGGTTCGCCACACTTTTTTGCACATACCGCGCCGAGTCAGACTTCAAATTTTCCAAAATCGGCAGTGTGACCGAAGGATTTTTTTTAAGCGAAGGAACAGATAAGCCCCATGGCAGGCGCGGTCTGCAGCCTTCACTAGCAAGCCTCCGTATATGCTCATTTTGATCCTGAGACCATACGAGCATTTGCGCCAGCATTTTGTCTTGATCTTGAATCAGAAATGGCCGAACGGCAAATTCAGAAGTGGAAAAAGGCGTGAAGAATTCGAGCGCCTTGATCGAGAGATCCCAATGTGCAAGGCCATATGTCTCGACATAGTCTGGAAATACGAGCGCACTAAGCCCTGAAAAATGCGGGGCTGCCTGACGCAGTACCTCAATTGCCTGCTTATAATCCTCAGGCAGACAGGCATGCATCGATTCAGTGACTCTTCTCATCCGTCCTTTTAACTCAAGCTGCTGCCAATCCTCTTGAAGCACGAGCCGCTGGAATTGCTCAGCATCAAATCCAGTCGAAGCCTGTACAAGTTTCTCCGCTAATTCTTGAATAAATAATTCATGGTACACATGTTTTAATGGTTCGATCGTGTCCGCCTCCCACATCTCAATATCATTATTTTACCCCAATCTGAAGAAAGTGGTATCACAACAAGCAAAAACAGCCCAATTCCAAAGAACCAGGCTGTTGTTCGCTATATAAACATATTAATGATCATAATAAATGCAATAGCACTAACGGAAATGATCGTCTCCATAGCCGTCCATGTCAAAAACGTCTCTTTAATGGTCATACCAAAATACTCCTTGATCAGCCAAAAACCAGAGTCATTGACGTGAGATAAAATTAACGAACCCGCTCCTGTGGCTAACACAAGCAGCTCTCTGCTCACATCCGGCATAGTTGCAGCAATTGGGGCTACAATACCTGCTGCCGTCATCATAGAGACCGTCGCAGATCCTGTTGCTACACGAATCACCGCAGCAATTAGCCAGCTTAGCAAAATCGGTGAAATCGGCGAGTGTTTGGCTACATCTGCAATATAATCACCAACGCCCGAATCAATGAGCACATTATTGAAAGCCCCGCCTGCTCCAATGACAAGCAAAATGGAAGCGATTGGTCCTAAGCACTCGTTGCTAAATGAAAGCACTCGGTCACGGCTCATTCCTTGCATAAAGCCAAGACTGAAGAAAGAATACACCGTTGCAATCAGCAGTGCTGTAATTGGATCCCCGATGTACTTGAATACCTGGAACCACATATTGTCCTCTGGTAAGATAATGTCCGCCAATGTGGCAAGAAGCATCAGAATCACCGGCACCAATATGGTAATCATCGTATTCGCAAAGCCGGGGAGCCTTCGATCTTCATTTCGTTCAGTGAATTGCTTCCTCAGCATCTCCGGAACTGGTTTATGTATCCGTTTTCCAATCCACTTACCATACAGCGGTCCAGCAATAATCGCTGTCGGCAATCCGACAATTATAGAAAAGAAAATGGTTTTCCCCACGTTGGCATGATAGATGCCAACGGCTGCCATTGCCGCTGGATGAGGCGGCACTAGTCCATGCACGACAGACAAGCCAGCAATTAACGAGAGCCCAATTGTCACGAGCGAGATGCCTGTTTCAATGGCAATTGTAAAAAGTAAAGGAATGAGAAGAACGAAACCGACCTGGAAAAAGACAGGTATCCCCACGATAAAGGCAACAAACATCATTGCCCAATGCACATTTTTCGTCCCAAACCGGCCGATTAAAGTTTGAGCTATCCGCTCTGCTCCCCCTGATTCAGCCATCATTTTCCCAAGCATTGTACCAAGCGCTAGAACAATGGCCAGCAATGATAACGTATTGCCTAATCCCGTTTTAATCGATTGAATGATTTCCTGCAAATCCATTCCAGTAGCAAAGCCCACTAGCATAGAAGTAATAATTAAACTCACAAATGGATTCAGCTTAGCGATTGTAATGAGAATGAGTAAAAGGACAATCGCCGCAATCACGATGAATAAAAGCATGTTCTCCCACCTTTTCCCTGATGTTTAACGATTTTGTTTTAATTGCAGCGCACTAATGACATCAAATTCATCCTTCAGTTTATCGTAGAGACGCTCATATAAATAAAACAGCTCTATGTAAGTTTCATTGTTCTTCATATTAGGTTCATGACGGGCAGAGATTCGAATCCACTCTTGAACCTCTTCTATCTCTTCCATATGACCTAAACTATGAAGTGCGAGGACAGCCGCCCCAAGTGCTGACGCTTCATAACTTTCTGGAACAAGTACTTCTCTGCCCATCGTATCCGCTAAAATTTGCCGCCACAGCGGTGATCGTGCAAATCCGCCCGAAGCTCTGACATCCTTTGCAGAACCGGTTAAATCTCTTAAGGCAACACCGATCGAGAAAACACTCATAATGACGCCTTCTAACACAGCTCTAATAAAATGCTCCCGCTTATGCTGGAGACCGATCCCAAAGAAGGTGCCTCTCGCATTTGGATTCCAATAAGGTGCACGCTCACCCGATAAAAATGGCAGAAACAGCAGTCCCTCTGAGCCTGCTGGAATCTTTTCCGCAATATCCATCATTAAATCGTAAGGGTCCACACCAAGGCGCTTTGCTACCTCCACCTCTGAAGATCCAAATTCATCCTTCAGCCATCTCAGCATGATCCCGCCATTATTGGTCGGTCCTCCCACAACCCAATGTTTATCTGTCAGCGCATAGCAGAACGTTCTTGATTGCTCATCTGTGATTGGTTTGTCTACAACCGTACGGACCGCACCGCTTGTCCCAATCGTAACAGCCACCTCTCCTTTTCCAATCGCGCCAACACCTAAATTCGCTAGAACGCCATCATTCGCACCAATCACAAATGGTGTATCTTCTTTAATGCCCATGCGCAGTGCAATCTCAGGCTGAAGTCCTCTCAGCTGATACGTCGTTGGGACAAGTTCAGACAGTTGACTGGCTTCAATTCCAGCAATACGAAGCGCCTGTTCATCCCATTGAAGCGTTTCCAAATGGAACAGACCTGTTGCTGAAGCGATTGAATAATCGACGACATACTGACCGAAGAAATGATAAAGAATATATTCTTTGATAGAAATAAATTTCGCTGCCTTCTTGAAGAGATCAGGTGTCATTTCCTTGATCCAACGTATTTTTGAAAGCGGTGACATTGGATGGATCGGTGTACCTGTCCTTTTATAAATGTGGAAGCCATCCATATCTGATAAGATTCGTTTCGCTTGTTCTGCACTTCTGTTATCTGCCCAAATGATACTGTTCGTTAACGCCTTGCCATCCTCATCCATCACAATTAAGGAATGCATCGCAGTACTAATCCCGATACCGATGAGATTTGCTACATCAAATGCTGCTGTCATCAATGCACCTCTTACACTCGCAATGACGGCTTCTAATATCTTTTCAGGGTCCTGCTCAACCCATGCTGGCTGGGGCTGAATGAGATCATAAGGTACTGAATGCTTCGTTATTACTTTCCCCTGTGGTCCAAACAGAACCGCCTTTGTACTTGTTGTTCCAATATCCAAACCAATTACCGCCTGGTTTCCCTTCATCTGTATCACGCCCAATCATTGATTTGAAATCACATATGTAGTTTTTGATATACCTGTAAATCCCATTATAAAAATATTTTTTTCGACATTCAACGACCGTAAAGAAAATTATTTTCATCCAAAAGCTCACAATCGTTACCATGGCAGCATTTTTCATCATCAGAAAAATTTATTTTTGGAATCATTACACCCTTTTTTGTGATATGGTTTCTCGCATTTGCTTTAAATTTGTTATTGTTTCCTGCTGCCTTAAGTGAGCAAGTGCAAAATATAGAACGTCAATGACAGTCAGCTGAGCAAGTCTTGCAGACATCGCTTCTGTTCGAAAAGCCGTTTCTTGCGTCGCTGTATACAACGTGACATCTGCAAGCTGACTCAATGGAGAGCGCTGATAGCTTGTAATGCCGATGGTTTTGGCTCCTTTTCCATTTGCTGTTTTCATCGCATCGAGTAAATCTTTATTACGTCCAGAATGAGATATACCGATCACTGTACTGTGCTGGTCAAGGAGACCAGCAGACATCGCTTGAAAGTGAGAATCTGTGTGAACAATACAGTTGATACCTGTCCTCATAAATTTATGAAAAGCGTCTGTTGCAATGAGTCCAGACCCACCACTCCCATAAAACTCTAAGCGTTTCGCTTCATGTATGATTTGTATGGCCTTTTCTACATCCTCTGGATTCAACAATTGAAAGCTATCCTTTAAAGCGGATATATTCGCCTGAAAAACCTTTTGCATAAAAATCGCTGTATCATCATCAAGACTCATTTCTTCATCTACATAATTAGGCTTTGTTTGGTCTATTTCCTGGGCAATAGCAATCTTCAAATCTTGAAAGCCCTCAAATCCAAGCCTTTTACAAAGACGAAAAATCGTTGCCTCTGAGCTCGCTGTCTTTTTCGCAAGTTCTACAATAGACAAATGGATGATGTCGCGGGGCTCACTCGTAATATGTTCTGCAATTCCTTTCAGCTTTGGCGGCAATCCCCTGCTTGCTGCTCGTATTTTTTCAATACTACTTAAACTAACAGAAGCCAAATGACTTCACTCCTCCCTTATTGATGTGAACGCATACATTTCCTCATGTTCCCATCTTATAAAAAAGAAGCCTGTTTGCACAGACTTCTCTTTTTATGAATTCATCGTTTTGATCAATAAATCAAAAAAGATTTACTCAAAATTTTATAATATACACTTTTAGCTCAACAATCTACCACATTATTTTCAACTTCATTTTCTATATTTCTTTCCAAAAATCTTAAGCATTTTACCCTTATTTCTTCTAAACTATCACTTAATTCATGTGGTATTAAACTTTCTACATCTTCAAGTTCTGTTCCCAAATGAAGTATATTTATCAGTTCTTCATTTATCCCTTTCTTTTTTAAAACATCGATTGTTCGTGGACTGAACATGAGCTTTTCCGCTTCTTCTATAGTGATTAAACCTTCTTTTAGCGATATGATTATACCAATGATATTTATAACAATAATCCTATCTAAATCTTCATGTGAAGAATATCTTAGTTCTATTTTATTCATAAATCATTTCACACTCCAACCTTTTCACATCATACACCAAACCAGATTTACTTTGAAAATAATGCACAGAAACCTTTTTTCCGTCTTTATATCCATCTTTATATACTTTTTTCCAAGTCCCTCCTTCAATCTGTTTTAACTCCGATAACAATTTTTTATTATTTACTGTAACTTTTTTAGTCTACAAAAATAGTACGGATGACAAGACCCCATACAGCATCGGCTCCTTTATAACCAATTTGTACACTTTTGTCTTTTGAAGAAGCCTCTCGATTAATATGGAATGTTACAGACGGTGAGAATAACGATACAATTAAAGTAAAAATAATTAGAAAAGGAAAATGATATATTTGAATGACATAACAAAATATTCACTATAATCTAATCATATAGCGCAAGGAAAACTTCACCTAACCTTCCGATATATAAGTGTCTTTTAAACTCATTTTTTTATAAACCTTATCTGTATGATTCTTATGAATCTTTTCCCCGTCTCACTCGTATATACTAAAAGAGTGATTGATTTGAAAGGAGATCTGTTTGTGGGATATATTTTGTTATTTTCGGTTGTGATCGGTCTTGTCTTGACCCTTTTGCTCACACCGCTCAGATTGATCGTTAGAAAGAAAGGAACAGAACAGCAGGTTCCGCTTATGTGGATTGTAGGCCTTGCTTTGCTGTTCATGGTCGGTATTTTTGTTTTCTATTACATCTCCAATTTAGATCGCAACCCTTCATCCCTATGGTTGATTGGACTTGTTGTGACAGCAGCAGGTGCCTTTTTGTCAGTTGGATTGGAGCGTAAGATCAAAGGCGTGCTGTTTCTTATTCTATTACTGCTCGGTGTTTATATGGCGACAGCTTTTCTATTCAATGCGAATGAGAAATTTGATGTCTCCAAAATGGAACAAAAAGTGGAAATCAAAGCGTTTGATGAGACGGAAACACCTGCAAGTGTACCGCCTCAATTCGCTCGGAACAAAATGAAGAAATCGTTTGGACAGGTTCCGAACACAAGCTACTATGAGCTTGGCAGCCTGCAAATCCAGAAGGTCAACGGTGAGTATGTGTACATCGCCCCAGTGGAATTCTCGGACTTCTTTAAATGGATTCGTTCGGGCAGTACGCCGGGTTACTTTACATTAAGTGCGACCGACTCATCTGCTAATCCAAAGTTTGTAAAAACAGAGATGGTTTATACGCCTTCCTCTTATTTCAACAAAGAAATTGAGCGGCATATCCGGCTTCAGTACCCTGATTTGATTTTCTACGGCAACACCCAGCTGGAAATCAATGATGATGGTAAGCCTTATTACATTCGCACGTATGGCGATTTTATCTCTGCCCGAAACGGCTTTAAAGCTTCAGGCGTAGTCGTTGTTGATGCCAAAACAGGCGCAACGAAGAAATATGCTCTAGATCAAGTACCTGCTTTTATTGATGGTGCTGTTTCACCAGAATCGGTCAGTCTGCAAAACAGTTATTTCGGAAACTATATTCACGGGTTCTGGAACAGTATGTTTGGAAAATCAGATGTGAAGCTGCCTTCAGATGAAGGAACAGAAGCCAATGTAAGTCCAGTGTTTGATTCAAAAGGAGATATGTATTACTTCACAGATTTCACAAGTCCGAAAGAGGGCGTTGATTCGATGCTTGGGTATGCCCTGACAAATGCCCGGACAGGAAAAGCGACTTACTATACCGGTAATCTTGAAGAGTCCTACATGGATTCTCAAGGTGCTCTGCAAATTATTGAAAAACGATTCATCGAGAAGAAATGGAAAGGGCGCATGCCCATTCTCTATAATTTCTATGGAGAAGCCAGCTGGCTCACACCGGTTCTCGATTCAAATGGATTCCTGCAAAACTACTTTATCGTTTCTGCAGCCAATCCTGAAATCGCTGCGTACGCTTCAACACCAAACGAAGCATTGAGAGCCTATAAGACAGCTCTTCAAAAAGGCGGCGGCACCGTCAACAGTTCATCTAAGCAGGAAAAGAAAGAAGCTACAGGAAAAGTCAAACGAGTCTATAAAGAAAAGACCGGTGATTATACAACCGTCACCTTCCTGCTAGACGATGGGAAAAGCTACACCATGTCATCTGAAAAAGAACCTCTTGTCATTTATTTAAAAGAAGGCGATCAGGTCACCATGAAATACACAGATACAGGTGAAATCTTCCTTCCAGTTGATGAAATCAAAATCAAAGGATTATAAAAAAAGACGTTTCTCCTACTGAGGAGAAGCGTCTTTTCTCTCTTTCCTTAACAATTCAACGAGCAATTCTTTATTTTTATTTCCCCCTGTCATTGGTGACTCGACATAGGAGAATTTTCGTTTGAAATCCATTCCTCTCACAGAAATGACAGCCAATTCACCGCCAATGCTGCCTCGCTGGAGGACATATTTAGATAAAACGGAAAGCCCCATTCCGTGGATCACAGCTTCTTTAATCGCTTGATTGCTGCTAAATGTCACAAATGTCCGTGCTTTCAGTCCATTTGATTTCAGGACGTGCTGTAAGTATTCTCCGGTACCTGATCCCTCTTCTCTTGTGATCCATGTTTCGTTTTGCAATTGATCAATCGTGACATCCTTTTTCTTAGCAAAGGGGTGATCTAATGGCGCCACGATATAGAGCTCGTCTTCTAGAAAAGTTTCGACAGTTAGTTCTTTGTCATTGGTCTGTCCTTCGATCAAACCGATGTCGACATGGAATAAACGGACATGTCTGGCGATCGCCTCTGTGTTATCAATGACCACCTCAATATCAACATGCGGATAGAGCTGATGAAACTCTGCCAATATTTGCGGCAGCACGTACTCTCCAATGGTGAAACTCGCCCCGATTGTCAGCTTCCCTCTTGCCAGATGATGATGCTCATAAATATCCTGCTTCGCCTGTTCATATAAACGAATGATTTGTTTTGATCGATGGTACAGCATATCCCCAGTTGGTGTAACCGTTAATTGCTTTGGCGAACGATTCAGCAGAACGGTCTGGAATTCCTGCTCCAAGTTCTTAATATGAAGACTGACACTCGGCTGAGAAATCCGCAGCTTTTGGGCTGCTTTTGTAAAGTTTTTCTCTTCCACAACTGTCACAAATGTCTTCAGTGCATCGTAATACATCGGTCCCTCTCCTATCAGAAATCTTAATCCAAAACCTTTCATATATATATCTTACTAATTCCTTCCCAGTGCGTAAAGAAGCGCTTAACTGAAAACAATTTAATAAAAATATTTACTAATTTTTTTAAAGACTCTATACTAGGAGGAGATATTTTCTATAGGAGGTGCTGATTTGGCAGCTAAAATAAAGGACATTGCTGAAAAAGCTGGATTATCCATTGCGACTGTATCTCGTGTACTAAACCAAGATCCCAACCTATCTGTCACGGATCAAACACGCGAAAAAGTATACGCCGCCGCAGAAGCTTTGTCCTATCAAAAGAAAACATTCAAACATTCATTAAAAAAAATCGCCTTTCTCTATTGGATGACCGAAAAGGAAGAGCTTGAAGATATTTATTTTAAATCCATTCGACTGGGCATTGAGGAACTGACCAATACTCGGAGTTTAAATGTCACCGCTTACAATCCATCTGATGGGCTTCATTCCATTGATCCTTCTACAGAAGGGATCATCGCCATCGGCCGATTTAAAACGTCAGAGCTTGATCAATTATATGCAATCACCCAGCATATCGTTTTTATTGATACGTCACCGGATGAAGACCGTTTTGATTCTGTAAAGCCAAACCTGAAACGAATTGTTGAAAAGATCATCGATTCTTTTATTGAAAAAGAGCACACATCTATTGGATTCATTGGCGGCACAGACCTTGACCTGAATACGAATGTGCATATTCCAGATATTCGCGAAACGACTTTCCGTGAATATATGATGGCTCACAATGTCCTTGATGAGCGATTGGTCTATGTCGGTCACCATTTCTCAGTAGATGAAGGCTATTCGCTGATGATGAAGGCGATTGATGAGCTTGGTGATGACCTGCCCACCGCTTTTTGTGTCGCTAGTGATCCTCTTGCCATCGGCTGCTTACAAGCATTAAACGAGCGCGGATTTTCTCTGCCGAACCGCGTGAGCGTCTTTAGTATCAACGATATTCATGTGTCTCAATATGTGTCACCACCGCTCACCACGTATCATATCCACACGTCTTTACTTTGTGAAACAGCTGTCGATTTACTGTTAGAAAGACTTGTGGACGGCAGAACATTACCTAAAACTGTGCTGATTGCCTCAGAACCTGTCTTTCGAAAAAGTACGATATAAACAACTAGAAGCCCCGTCCAATGTGGAGGGCTTCTTTTCTCTCTATATGAGTAAAAAATTTTACTTAATAAATTTAATGAAATATGTTTACTTTTTTTACTTAAGTTGATATTCTCACATTAAGAAAGCGTTTTCTTATCATCTCTGAAAATAGAACGAGAGGGGATTACCAATGAAAAAGGGAAAATGGGCGACATTATCAGCAGTCGTTGGTACTGCTGTGCTTCTGCTTTCAGCTTGCGGACCGGGAGATGACAATTCAAGCGGTACACAGCCGGCATCTACAGGTACAAAGACCTTGCTAGTGTGGGAGGATGTCAAAAAGTCTGATGGGATTCAAGACGCTGTAAAAGAATTCGAAAAACAACATGATGTGAAAATCAAAGTGGTCGAAAAAGCTTATGCCGACCAAATTGAAGCTCTACGTCTAGATGGCGCAGCTGGGACAGGTCCAGACGTCATCACGATGCCTCACGATCAAATTGGATCAGCTGTCACTGAGGGGCTATTACAGGAAATTAAACCAGATCAAAAAGTGATTAACTCCTTCACAGACGAATCGATTCAATCACAAACGGTAGACGGCAAGCTGTATGGTCTTCCTAAATCCGTTGAAACGACGGTGCTTTTCTATAATAAAGACCTTGTCAAAAAGGCACCAACGACACTTGATGGCTGGTATGATCTATCGAAAAAGCTGACAAAAGACGGAAAGTACGGCTTTGTTGCGAAATGGGATGAAATTTACTATGCGCAAAGTGTTTTAGGCGGATCTGGGGGCTATATTTTCAAGCAGAAAAGCGATGGCTCTTATGATGTTAATGACATTGGTCTGAACAACGATGGCGCCATCCAAGGCGGAGAATACATTCAAAAATTCTTTAGCGAAGGACTTTTCCCGAAAGGCATCATTGGGGAACAAGGAATCAATGTCCTCAACTCCTTATTCACAGAGAAAAAAGCAGCAGCTGTCATTTCTGGTCCATGGTCATTTGGTCCATTTAAAAAGGCGGGTATTGACTATGGCGTGGCTGAACTGCCAACACTCCCTAACGGAAAACATATGAGCTCCTTCTTAGGTGTAAAGAGCTACAACGTCTCCTCTTATTCTAAAAATAAAGAACTTGCTGAGAAATTTGTTGAGTTTATCACGAACGAAAAAAATTCGAAGAAGCGCTTTGAATTGACAGAGGAAATTCCACCAGTGAAAAAACTGATGAAAGATCCAATCATTACGGAAAACGCTAATGCGGATGCTGTTTCAAAACAAACGAAATATGCCACGCTGACACCGAACAATCCTGAAATGGCAGAGGTGTGGAAGCCGATTGACAGCGCATTAGGGCTGATTGCAACTGGGCGTACAGATGTGAAAAAGGCATTTGATGATGCGGTCAATCAAATCGACTCTCAAATTAAAGCAAATCACTCCAAATAACCATCAAATGCGGGTAGTCTATCAAGCTGCCCGTAGTTGATCTAATTTCATATGAAGTAGGTGTTAGACGTGACGGGTAACCTTGAACTAGACCGCACACACACAGTGGAATCAAAGACACACCGGAGACGGGCGCTAATGTTCTCCTTTATACCCGGGATGGGGCAGATATACAACAAACAGTACGGCAAAGGGGCACTCTTTTTCCTGTTCGGCGTCTCTTTTTTGATTGTATTTTATGATTTATTCAATATTGGCTTCTGGGGGCTGTTCACACTTGGGACGATGCTGCCTCGTGACAACTCTGTTTTTCTTTTAGCCAAAGGGATTATTGCGCTGTTAACAGCTGGTTTTGGTATCGGCTTTTATGTACTCATGATGCGTGATGCTTTTATGAACGGAAAGAAACGGGATCAAGGGGTTCCGCTTCATTCCATCCGTGCTCAATATCATCAGCTCATCCATCAAGGCTTCCCTTACTTAATGAGCACTCCTGCTTTCTTTTTACTTCTATTTTCTGTTGTCTTTCCTATTATGTTCAGCTTTGCGCTAGCCTTTACGAACTACGATTTATACCACTCGCCTCCTGCCAACCTGATCGACTGGGTAGGAATCAAGAACTTTCAAAATATCTTTTCCATTGATATTTGGAGAGACACCTTCATTGATGTACTTGGCTGGACCGTCGTATGGACTTTGGCTGCGTCGACCCTTCAATGTGCCATCGGCATCTTTTTAGCGGTTCTGCTCAATCAGAAGGATTTAAAGGGAAAACGGTTTTTTAGAACCATTTTGATTCTCCCTTGGGCTGTTCCGGGCTTTGTGACCATTTTGGTGTTTGCTGGACTGTTCAATGATACCTTTGGTGCCATTAACAATACACTTTTTGCATCGATAGGGATTGATCCAAAACCATGGCTGACAGATCCATTTTGGAGCAAAATTGCCCTTATTGCGATGCAGGCTTGGCTTGGATTCCCTTTTGTTTTCATTATGACAACAGGCGTTTTGCAGGCGATTCCCGAGGATTTATATGAGGCTGCGACCATCGATGGAGCCAATTTTTTTCAGAAATTCCGGTCCATCACGTTACCGCTTGTTCTCTATTCCATTGCACCCATCCTTATCACACAATATACGTTTAACTTTAACAACTTTAATATTATCTACTTATTTAATGGCGGGGGACCGCCTGTTGCGGGGTCAACCGCTGGAGGAACGGACATCTTGGTTTCTTGGATTTATAAACTTACGATGCAGTCTTCTCAATATGCGCTCGCTGCGGCTGTCACGATTTTACTTTCAATCTTTGTCATCGCCATTGCACTCTGGCAGTTTAAGAGAACGAATTCATTCAAAGAGGAGGACATGATGTGATATGGGATCAAAACAAAACAAGCTCATTCGCCTGAGCATTACTTATTTTATCCTTTTCATTGCCTCCATTTGTATTCTATATCCACTGCTTTGGACAATCGGTGCTTCCTTTAATCCTGGAAACAGCCTCATGAGTACAAGTATGTTTCCGATGAATCCAACGTTCAGCCACTTTACCGAGCTCTTCTTCGGTCAGGGGGCACTTTATGCAAAATGGTATTGGAATTCAATGAAGATCAGTATTGCGACTATGCTCTTAACGTTAATTCTTGTCAGTTTTACAGGCTATGCCTTTTCCAGATTCCGTTTCAAAGGACGGAAAAATGGGCTGATGCTCTTTTTGCTGCTGCAAATGATTCCGCAATTTTCAGCGCTGATTGCGATTTTTGTTTTGGCTCAAATGCTTGGACTGATTAACAGCCACCTTGCACTGATTTTGATTTATGCAGGCGGGCAAATTCCGATGAATACGTATTTAATGAAAGGCTATCTTGATGCGATTCCGAAGGATCTCGATGAATCAGCCAGAATGGACGGCGCAGGGCATTTCCGGATTTTCATCCAGATTATCATGCCGCTTGCTAAGCCGATTTTGGCGGTTGTCGCCATCAACTCTTTTACAGGACCACTGGGTGATTTCATCATCTCCAGTGTCATTGTCCGCTCACCCGAAATGTATACGCTCCCGATCGGTCTGTACAATCTTGTGTCAGACAAAATGGGGGCCAGCTACACGACCTTTGCAGCCGGGGCTTTACTCATTGCGATTCCAGTCGCTTTATTGTTTCTTGTTTTACAAAAACAATTTGTATCCGGCCTCACACAAGGCGGGACAAAAGGATAAGGGGAGATATTTGATGAAAAAGTGGATGCTCGTCACGGTTGTCGTTTTCTTTTTTATGGGGTTAGGTATTTTGCCTGAAGCAAAAGCCGATACGATTTCTGTTCAGCCGATCAATGGACTGCAAGGTGATTTCATCAAAGGAGCCGATATCTCTATGCTTGCAGAAGTAGAGAGAAGCGGCGGCAGATACTTCGACCAGAACGGAAAACAGGTGGACCCGCTCAAGCTATTAAAGGAAAAAGGCGTCAACTATGTGCGCATTAGACTGTGGAACCATCCATACGACAACCAAGGCCGTGCCTATAACGGCGGGACAAATGATTTAAACACAGCCATCGCTCTATCGAAACGTGCAAAAGCACAAAATATGAAAGTGCTGCTTGATTTTCACTACAGTGATTTCTGGACTGATCCTGGTAAACAGTTCAAACCGAAAGCTTGGGCACCTCTTTCACAAAGCGATTTAGAAAAAGCGGTCGGCACTTACACAGGGGATGTACTCAAAGCGATGAGAGCACAAAATGCCCTTCCGAACATGGTTCAGGTTGGGAATGAACTGAACTCAGGCATGCTGTGGCCAAATGGAAAGAGCTGGGGTGAAGGCGGCGGGGAATTTGACCGGCTCGCCGCTTTGCTAAAGGCTGGCACAAATGCTGTCCGCTCTGTCGATTCTAACATCAAAATCATGCTTCACCTTGCACACGGAGGGGACAATGGTGCGTCCCGCTGGTGGTTTGATGAAATCACAAAACGAGGCATCTCATTCGATACGATCGGTCTATCTTATTACCCGTATTGGGACGGTGGATTTAATGGTCTGACGTCTAATATGAATGATATTAGTGCCCGCTATCACAAAGACGTGATTGTTGTGGAAACCGCCTATGGGTTTACGACAGCAAATGGCGACAACCTAGAGAATTCATTTAATCAAGACTCTGTCAAAACAGCCGGCTACCCGGCTTCACCTCAAGGTCAGGCATCTTTTATACGAGATCTATCAGAGAAAATTTCACAAGTAAAAAACAATCGCGGAAAAGGGTTCTTTTATTGGGAGCCGCTTTGGATTCCAGCGAAAGGCGCTCCGTGGTCTAGTCAATACGGGCTGGCTTATATCCAAACAACCGGTACAGTCGGAAATGCTTGGGAAAATCAAGCGATGTTTGATTTCAACGGAAAAGCACTGCCTTCTCTTGATGTATTTAAACAAATGACACCGTAATTAAAAGGATAGGACGTGACAAAATGGGAAAGCGTTACCCACTCGTTCACCCAAATGTGAAAGGCTTTTTGCATGGTGGCGATTATAATCCAGATCAATGGCTCCATATGCCGGAGATCATTGACGAAGATTTTCGATTAATGAAGCTTGCACACTGTCAAACATTCTCCATCAACATTTTCGCATGGAGTAAGCTAGAGCCAAAAGAAGGGCAGTATGATTTTGCATGGCTGGATGACATCATGGACCGCTTGGCAGCTCAGGGGGCTCACGCCATTCTCGCAACGCCAAGCGGGGCAAGACCTGCTTGGCTGTCACAAGCATATCCAGAGGTATTGCGCGTCGAAGCGAACCGTCAGCGTAATTTACATGGACTGCGCCATAATCATTGCTTCACCTCTCCGGTTTATCGAGAAAAAACGAATACACTCAACCGGCTGCTGGCTGAACGCTACAAGGATCATCCAGCACTGATTATGTGGCACATTTCGAATGAGTACGGCGGCGAATGTCATTGTGATCTTTGCCAGGAAGCATTTCGGGACTATTTGAAAGACAAATACAATCATGACCTTGAAGTTTTGAATCAAGCATGGTGGACGGGTTTTTGGAGCCACACGTATAGTGACTGGTCACAAATCGAATCACCTGCACCGCACGGGGAGCACATGATTCACGGGATGAACCTAGACTGGAAACGCTTTGTCACAGCGCAAACGATCAATTTTTATCAAAATGAAATTGAACCGCTGCGGGAATTGACGCCTCATATCCCAGTGACCACCAACTTTATGGGCGACTACCCGCATATGCGCCCATTCCTTGGGCTGGATTATCATCAATTTGCAAAAGAGGTCGACGTGATTTCATGGGATAGCTATCCAGCATGGCATAGCGGCAGGGAAACAACCTCCGAATTAGCGTCAAACGTCGCCTTCGTTCACGATTTATATCGTTCATTAAAGGACGGTCAGCCATTTCTCGTTATGGAGAGTACACCGAGCCTTGTGAACTGGCATGAAGTGAATAAGGTCAAACACAAAGGAATGGCACACCTTTCTGCCATACAGGCGATTGCCCACGGATCAGACTCCGTGCTTTACTTCCAGTGGCGCCAAGGCCGAGGTGCCTCCGAGAAATTCCATGGCGCCGTAGTCGATCATTCCGGGCACGAACATACGCGCGTGTTTCAAGAAGTCGCTGATCTAGGGAAACAATTGGAGCAGCTGCAGCCCATTGCGGGCACGTCCGTACAACCAGAAGTCGCCATCATATACGATTGGGAAAACCACTGGGCCATTGATGATGCACAAGGCTTAAATAATACAAACAAACGCTATGTAGAGGCTTGTCAAACTCACTATCGAAGCTTTTGGAAAAAAGGCATCCCTGTTGACATTGTCGGCATGGAAAAGGATTTCTCATCCTATCGTGTGCTGGTTGCTCCAATGCTCTACATGATCAAACCAGGCGTCGCAGAAAAAATCGAAGCCTTTGTCAAAAAGGGCGGTATTTTTATCGCGACATATTGGAGCGGCCTGGTCGACGAAAATGACCTATGTTTCCTCGGTGGTTTCCCCGGCCCTCTCCGTCATGTACTTGGCATATGGGCTGAGGAAATCAACACATTGATGCCAGATGAACATGTGTTAATAACCACAGGGAATGGACGCACCTACCATGTCGGGCAATATTGCGAATCCATTCATCCTGAAACGGCCTCTGTGTTAGGGCATTTTGAGAATGGCTGCTACGAAGGACAGCCAGCCCTTACTGTCCATCCTTTTGGAGATGGAAAAGCATACTATATGGCTTCCGAAAATGAGCAGATTTTTTATGATGAGTTCTACGAGGATCTCATCGCAGGAATGGGTATACAGCCCGTCCTATCATCTGTGATTCCAGAGGGAGTTAGTGTACAAAAACGAACAGATGGGTCGCAGGACTATGTATTTATGATGAATTTTACAGAAGAGCAGCAGAACATATCACTAGATTCAGCGGAAAGCTATGAAAATATGCTGTCTGAAGAGCAGGTGCCAGACCAGCTTCAGCTTGACCCTTACGAGTACGTCATCTTGAAAAAATAATTTGAAAGAAGCGTTCATTCATTGGACGCTTCTTTTATTTTAACGATTCCAAATACCTATATAAATATATTTGCTTGTAGAAATGCCCTTGAATCGTTATATTTTATCTAAATTTTTTGACATGTTTGATACCGCGCCGTGAATGGATTCACCATCCTTTTTTACCATTGTATAGGTATGAAAGCGGTTGCCTAATACTCATATTTTTGATACCCTTTTTTTCAATGCAGATATGGGACTGCATTGTCATAAAAAGAGCAAGAAAATGTAAACGGTTTATTGTAGGGGGAGGGACTTATGTTAACGTTTGTTGGATTATTGATTATTTTAACGATTGTTGTATTGCTGATTTGGGGGAAAGCAAGTCCAATTGTTGCCATGGTCATGGTGCCTTTAATCGGGGCATTCATCGCAGGATTTGGAATCAATGACATTCAATCTTTCTTTGAAGAGGGGATTATCAAAGTACTGCCAGTGGCGACCATGTTCATCTTCGCCATTTTATTTTTTGGTATTTTACAAGATACAGGGTTCTTTGAACCTGTAATAAAAACACTGATTAAACTGACAAAGGGAAATGTTGTCACGGTTGCGATGGGAACAGCTCTAATAGGAGTCATCGCTCATTTAGACGGAGCAGGAGCGACTACATTTTTATTAACTGTACCTGCACTGCTTCCACTTTATAAAAAATTACATATGAGTCCGTACTTATTGCTGTTATTGATCGGGACAAGTGCCGGCTTAACGAATATGGTGCCGTGGGCTGGCCCCACAGGACGGGCAGCGAGTGTCCTTAATATGGACCCATCTGAACTTTGGGTGCCGCTCATTCCCATTCAGCTCATTGGGGTCGTTCTCGTATTAGGAATGGCATTTATTTTAGGAAAAAGAGAAGAAAAACGCATTCGGGTCAAAATCGCCGCAAATGAAATCGCTGCTGTTCAATTAGAAGGCGCAGATTGGGACCGGGCTATTCAATCCATTAGCGAGACAGGTGATGCCGCTTTAAAACGTTATCACTTGATTTGGGTGAATTTCATTCTGTTTGTAGCCGTTGTTGTCCTTCTTGTGCTCAACGTGATTCCGGCTAGTTATATGTTTATGATTGGTCTTTCTCTCGCACTATTAATTAACTATCCGAAAGTGGATGTACAAATGGAGAGAATCAAGGCGCATGCACCTAGTGCACTCATGATGGCTGCCGTTATTTTCTCCGCAGGTTCATTTTTAGGAATTCTCGAAGGAACGGGCATGCTAAAAGCTATTGCTGTGGACAGCATTCAGATTCTACCTGCTTTCCTGCTTCCATTTTTACATATCATTGTTGGGATGTTTGGGGTACCGCTGGATATGCTGACAAGCACAGACGCCTATTATTATGCTCTACTTCCAATTGTCGAATCGATTACATCTGAGGTTGGCGTGTCGGGCACTTCCGCTGCGTATGCCATGATGATTGGAAACATCATCGGAACCTTTGTCAGTCCACTCGCTCCAGCCGTTTGGCTTGCGATAGGTCTTGCGGGAGTCGATATGGGGAAACATATCCGCTACTCCTTCTTTTGGATGTGGGGATTCAGTATTATCCTTCTGTTCGTGGCGATGCTGATCGGTATCATTTAAAAAAGAAAGACATGCGTACAACGACGCATGTCTTTTTCTTTGTATTTATGAAGGATATTCACTCGTGTGAATGTCTGTTTTCGGCTTTCTAATAAGAGACATCAATCCAATGATAAACAATAGAACCATTGGAGCAAATGCAAGGCCGACTGTTCCAATCAAAAGAGTCACAGCAGACACCAAGAAAAGAATACCTGAAAGCACGGCACGGCGGTCTGTTTTCAAGAAAATCACACCGACAATCGATAGCACAGCCGCAATTGCGGAAACGACCATGAACTGAGTACCAAATGCATTAACCGAAGCCTGAAGCGTTTCAATCGGCAATGTTTCTCCTTCCTCTTGTAACACTTCATTGATTTGATCATAAAATGATGGACCTAAGGAGAGAATTAATGCTCCAAATCCAACACCAATGGCATTGAGGACAATACTAATAATCCCCATAATTTTTTCACCTTTCCGTCTAATCATGTGTAAACCTCCTAAAAAGTTAAATTAACTGCCTGTTTTCACTTCTCGCTTTTGGAAGACAATTAAGGCAATCGCCAAGAAAATAGCCCAATAGATGACTAGGACTGTTAATGAGAATCCTAGAGACATACCTTCGATAAGAGTAACCTCTTCCATAAAATATTGAGATGGATCATTTGCAAATAACAAATATTTTGCCCAATCAAAGAAGAGCATTAAAATACCTGTAATTGATCCACCCACAATATAAGCTAACACACTAATAGCGATGGAGATAGCTTCACTTCTAAATACTGTAGAAATGGCGAACGAAAGTGTTCCCAGTACGACAAACATTGCACAATGAGCAAGATAATAAAAGACCATATTTGCAAACTGCGAACGTTCAATCACTTCACCATTTTGATAGACCAAATTCACATAATCAGTGTTGAGGCCGAAGAAAATGGCACCCAATATAAATGACAAGATAAACAGTACCACAACAAGTAAAAGAGCATATAGCTGCACCGTAATATATTTAGATATTAGGATCTTTAGCCTTGATGGTGGGCGAATCAATAATAATTTAATTGTACCATGCTTGTATTCAGCCGAGACAATGGTGGAAGCAATAATGATCACAAACACACCTACAAGCTGAAGTAAATTGGCGTTTGTTTTCACATAATCCCATACACTGTCACTAAACTGATTAGCTGGCGGTAAGTTATGCTTGATTCGATAATCATTAATAGCGATCTCTTTTTCAAGGCTTCTTTTAAAGAAACCATTTTCTGTTTCTTTGAGTTCCTTCTTGTTCTCAGTATTCATCATTTCTAGTTGGTCTTTCCAAGCTCCGGATGATTGATCTTCGTCATTTGTTTTAAGTGCAAAGATCAGTGTAGCAATCATACCTAAAACAAGAAGTCCAACCATAATCCAAGTTCCAACACGATAACTGATCTTCATCCACTCGTTTTGAATGAGGCGAATCATACGTCTGCCTCCTTTTTACCTGTTAAGCTTAAGAACTTATCTTCTAAGGTTTGTTTTTCTATTTTGATTTCGTACAAATGAATGGACGCGTCACTCAAATGACGAATCAATTCCGGCATTTTCTCTTCTGGCAAGGAGAAGAATAAATACTGCTCCTCTTCTCTTACAGTCGTGCCTTCCTCAAATAC
Organism: Bacillus sp. NMCC46; assembly: GCF_002998465.1. NCBI lineage: Bacteria > Bacillati > Bacillota > Bacilli > Caryophanales > Bacillaceae > Bacillus > Bacillus sp. NMCC46. The sequence goes on from NZ_PVQZ01000004.1 coordinate 360,672, forward strand.
ACCAATGAGCTTCTGCGCTTCTTCCAGCTCACCGGATGCGACCTTCATTCGATAATTGACCAGTTCGTCTTGATTCGTCTCTGTACGCTGATCCTCAATCGCAATCAGCTTTCCTTTTTGGATAATCGCAAAACGATCACACATCAATTCCATTTCTGACATGAGGTGACTTGAAACAATAACAGCCAGCCCTTCTTCCTTTGCCAGCCTTCTCAAGTAATCTCGTATCATGCGAATTCCCTCTGGATCAAGTCCATTGGTCGGCTCATCTAATATCAGCAGTTTCGGTCTATGTATAAGAGCCTGCGCAATGCCTAAACGCTGCTTCATTCCTAATGAAAACGTACGGACACGCTTATGTTTCACGTGCTGTAAGCTGACCAGCTCTAGCAGCTCATCAATTCGCCCTTCATCCACTTTCCCATTCATTCTGGCAAAGTGAACAAGATTTTGTCTGGCTGTTAAGTGATTATACATTTCTGGGTTTTCAATAATGGCACCAACATCTTGGATGGCATGCTGATATGAGGATTGAATACTATGACCATTAATCAGAATGTCGCCAGATGTAATTGGAGAAAGACCGACCATCATGCGAATGGTTGTTGTTTTCCCTGCGCCGTTTGGTCCTAAGAAGCCAAAGACTTCGCCCGCTTGGACAGAAAAGCTCAAGTCTTGAACGATCTTTTTCCCGTGAATATGCCTAGATACATTATGCAGTTCTAAAACGTTCGTCACGTTACCTCTCCTTCTTTGTCTAAGTATCATCTATCATCTATTTCCTGATAAACACCATGATCCGTTAAAAATAGAAGAACACTTCCATATGGTACAGCAATGCCCAAAAGTTGTGAAGGGGATTAGGCAAAATTTAGCGAATCATCTGCCTTTTTTAAGGTAGGGTTAAGAAAACAGCAATTTTTTATGTGAAAAGAGGCTTGATTTTTTTAAAAAATGAACCTTTTTCAACAGGTATATATGTATGGAATTCTGTTTAAGATTATTCCTTTCACCTATAAATAAAGAAATAAAAAGAGGCCTCTTACTGACAGCCTCCTTTCGTTATTATACTTTTTTCACAAACTCTGATTTTAACTTCATTGCGCCAAAGCTAGGAATTTTACAATCAATGTTATGATCGCCTTCCACTAAACGAATGCCTTTGACCTTCGTCCCTATTTTTAAAACGGAAGAAGAACCTTTTACTTTTAAATCTTTAATGACAGAGACCGTGTCCCCGTCACTTAACAGATTTCCATTTGCATCTTTGACAACAAGCTGCTCCTCTGCCGCTTCTTCTTGTTCTAGCGACCATTCATGCGCACATTCAGGACAAACCAGCAGACTGCCATCCTCATAAGTATACGTTGAACTGCATGTAGGACAATTCGGTAGATTAGACATTTGTGTTTCCTCCAACTTTCTATTTTATTTCATACAATTTTACCACATTTCTATAGAAAGGATTGTGATAGAAAAGGAAACATTTTTCAACGTTTACTTATTTCTTCCAATTGATATAGCAGCCGCAATATTCCGAGCGGTTCTCTCTACATGAAGAGCCCCATCTCTCATCGCCTCAGAAAGAGAAGTTACACCTGGAACGATACTAAAAAGTGCATCAATTCCATGCTCATGTACAACTGCACTGTCTTTTGAGAGGGAGCCCGCAATACCAATCACAGGCAGGTTATACTGCTTTGCTGCTTTGGCTACACCAATTGGCGTTTTTCCATAAATGGTCTGCTGGTCAATCCGGCCTTCCCCAGTAATGACAAGGTCTGCCTCCTTGATGACATCATCAAAATGAACTGCCTTCAGCACAATATCAATTCCTCTTTGCAAATCGGCGTGTAAAAAGCCTAATAAACTCGCACCAAGTCCTCCTGCCGCTCCTGCCCCTGCTACACCTTCAAAAAATACATTGAACTGTTTTTCTGCTACTTGTGCAAAATGAGCTAAGTTTTTATCTAACACTTGAACCGTTTCTTTATCAGCACCCTTTTGAGGACCAAATACAGCAGATGCTCCTCTTTCACCCGTTAAAGGATTGTCCACATCACAAGCTGCCTCCAGCCGAACGGATTGCAGTCTTGGGTCAAGTCCAGATAGATCAATAGAAGCTAATTGATGAAGGGCTCCACCGCCTGGCGACAGATCCTGTCCTGCATTATCAAGAAAAGCCGCACCTAATCCTTGCATCATCCCAACGCCGCCATCATTTGTTGCACTTCCGCCAAGCCCAATGATGACATGCTTCGCTCCTTGATCCAGTGCCGCAAGCATTAATTCCCCTGTTCCTCTCGATGTCGTGAATAAGGGATTGCGTTTTTCTTGCGGAACAAGGTGTAACCCAGAGGCTGCGGCCATCTCTATGACGGCAGTCTGACCGTCCCCTAACATGCCAAAAAAGGCATCAACAGGCTCCCCAAGCGGGCCTGTGACCACTTGATTGACAATGTGCCCGCCCGTCGCATCAACTAGCGATTGAACAGTTCCCTCTCCTCCATCTGCCATTGGAAGTTTGATATATTCAGCGTTTGGCAAAATCGCATGAAATCCTCGTTCAATGGCACATGCTGTCTCATATGCAGATAAACTTTCTTTAAATGAATCTGGTGCAATAACAATTTTCATCCTAAAGCCCCTCGTTTCTTATCAAATGTCATCAGCCAAACAACTGGAAAACGCCGAATATAATGGTCGATACGACGGTTAATGTCAAACCAATTAACGATTCAAAAGGCATGAGTTTCAACCGCTCTTTGATGTCCATTTGAACACTTCCTGCTGTGGCATGGAAAAAGCTCCCGTGCGGCATATGATCTAGCACTGTTGCCCCAGCATGAATCATGGCTGCTCCTGAAAGAGCAGATACGCCAAGGCCAATTAATGTACCGCTAAATACGCCACTCGCTACCGCCGTTCCTGCTGTTGTCGAAGCGGTGGCGGCTGACATAAATATCCCTGAAGCTGGTGCAAGTAAATACGGAGGTAATCCCGATGCTTCGAGTGCTTGAATAAACACATCTTTTAAGGAAGAATTCGATACAATTCCTGCTAGTGTGCCTGTCCCCAATAACATAATCGCTACACCCGACATTTTATGAAGCCCCGACATCGCATAATCATTGAGAAACTTCCCTTTTTTCATGAAAAGAGCGCCTACAATGCCTCCGATCGGTAAGGCGATCATTGGGTCTATATTGATTTGAAAAAGCGGTCTTAAAGCCAACAATAAAATGGTGACAAGCGGACCCGCAAGTGCTTGAAAAAAAGCTGGCACTTGAACTTTGCTTTGCGCAGTTTCCTCTTCAAGAACAGGTGTCCCTTTTTTTGCAAGCTTTTTGGCTAACACATATGTAACAGCCAATCCAAACACAGCCGGGATGACACCCGCAGCCATCATTGAAGTAAGCGGTACACCAAAAGCATCAGAAGCGGCAATGGCATTCGGATTCGGTGACATGATATTCCCTGCCTTCCCGCCTCCAATCATGGCAAGTAGAATCCCCGTTTTCGACAGCTTTGCCCGTTTGGCAATGGCAAGTGCAATGGGTGCTACCGTGATAACAGCTACATCTACAAAAACGCCCACTGTTGTTAAAATCATGGTTGCCAGTGCGAGTGCTAATAACGCCCTCGCCTCTCCAAGCTTTTTCACGATAGCCTCGGCGATAGTTAAAGCTGCACCCGACTCAATCAAAACGCCAGCTAGTACACCTGCCGCCATAATTCTGAGGACAGCCGGAATCATATCCTTAGCGCCTTCCATCATGACGTTGACGGTCTGAACAATATCTACACCGCCTACCAAGCCGCCTATGAAGGCACCTGCCAGCATGCCATATGCAGGTGATACTTTTTTTAGAATAAGAACAATCGCTATCACAAGCGCCGTCACGGCTCCCAGTGTACTTACTGTCACATCTCCACTCATCCTCGATCTCCCCCAAAATGTCTTTCTCCAATTGTAAGCGTTTACTAGTGGGAATCGGGTTGTGAATCTAGATGAATTTTTTTAATTTATCCCTTCATTCCATTGTGCATATGCACAATCAAGATAGTTGACTCATCAACTGCGCCATATAAAGCTCCATCAACTGTTTCACATGACGGGGATTTTTTCCGGTCAATGCTTGAATTTTATCTAAACGATATCGCAAAGTATTCCGGTGAATAAATAAACGATCAACAATTCTTTGTAAATCACCGCCCTCTTCAATGTAAATCCTTAATGTTTGGGCGAGCTCCGCTTCCTGTGTTAATGGGTTGTAAAAGTCAGTCCATCTAATCTCCTCTTCAACAGCTCCTGCAGTGAGGAATAGCCTTTCCAACTGATAAGATTTAAAAAAATAAATACTTTCCTCCGGATGAAGAGCCTTCCCCAACCGCAAGGAATCTCTTGCGTGCTCAAAGGACAATGGCAGTCGGCTTATGTCGTCGGCGACAGTCCCTATCCCCACCAGCACCTGACCTCCTACTGCTTTTTCCATTGTTCTTTGCAGCTGCCCTGCCACATGCTTTAAACGATGATCAGGGATTGGCTGCCTTAAAAGAACCAATTCATGACGAAAGGTCATGCCAAGCAAATCATCCGCATTCTTATCGTATTGAATCGCATGCATCATTTTATGCACAGCGTCTTCCGAGGATGGAACTGGCTGAAAAACGATGACCATTCGGCGCTTATCTAAATCCATTCCCAGCCATGCAGCTCGGTTCTTTAGCTGATGATCACCAACGTCCGAATCAGAAATTAACTGATTGACAATTTCACTCTCTATTCTTTGCCGCCACTGAATTCGTTCAAGCAGAAAAGACTGCTCTAACACAAGCTCAGCTGCCATTTTCACCAGCTCGGCATGATGCCGAATGTCCTCTGGCTCACCAGTAATTCCAATCACACCAACTACTTGTTCACGAAAGCAAATAGGCAAATTGATTCCAGGTCTCACTCCTTCTAAGCGTAAGGACGCCTCATGGTCAATTTCCATACTGTTTCCGCTTGTCAGCACAAGTCGTGCACCATCATGTTTCTGACCAATCCTGTTTCGTTCACCAGAACCAATTATGACACCATCCGCATTCATCACATTGATGTTTTTATCTAAAATACGCATCGTACGTTCAACCATTTCTTGTGCCAATTCAGTGGTTAAAAATTGCATGAGGCATCTCTCCTGAAAGTGTTTTCATTCAATGTATCATAGTGTCATTGCACAATAAATGCAATATGTTTAAAAATGAGGCATTGACAAAGGTACATTGAAAAGTGTTTAATCAAATCAAGAGACCGACCGATAGTCTAGTCAAAAGAAAGGATGGTTTTATGAGAACCGTTAAACATCCTGAAGAACGTAAAAATGACATCTTAAATGCAGCAGAAGAGCTTTTTTCTACCAAAGGCTATCAGCAAACAACGATTATCGACATTCTGAGAGCTGTTGGCATTGCAAAAGGCACTTTTTATTATTACTTTTCATCCAAAGAAGAAGTGATGGATGCCATTATTGACAGGATCATCAAAGCAGATATCATCGTGGCAAAGCGTATTGCGGCTGAGCCAGACCTTCCAGTCGTCGACAAACTATTTCGTATCATCATGGCACAATCGCCTCAGCAAGGAAGCAATAAACAGGGGATGATTGAACAATTCCATCAGCCTTCTAATGCGGAGATGCACCAAAAAAGCTTAATCAAAGCGATTAAAGAACTATCACCCGTATTGGCAGACGTCATTCAGCAAGGGGTGGAAGAAGGAACATTCAAAACAAAGTTCCCGCAAGAAACGGTTGAATTCCTTCTTGCTTCTGCACAGGTCATATTTGATGAGGGCCTTTTTCAATGGACAGCCGAAGAAAGTATACGACACGCTTTAGCTTTTATCGATATCCTCGAATCCTCATTACATGCAGAAAAGGGAAGCTTCTCCTTTCTTCTAAAGCGATTAACTGGAGAGCTGGATGAAAAGAATCAGTGATTGGTCACTTCAATACCAATCCTGCATACATTATAGACTGACGGTCGGTCTAAAAGGAGAGTGATACTCATGTCTTTGTTATCCAAAAGAGGTTCATCCCACTTTATGTACCTCGTTCTCGGACAAATTATTTCCGTTTTTGGTTCTTCCTTAATTCGGTTTGTTCTATCTTTACACGTGCTGGATATGACCCAGCGTGTTGACTTATATGCCTTACTATTCGCTTTATCCAATGTCCCACTCCTTCTTTCTCCCTTAGCAGGCGCAATCGCTGACCGGTTTAACAGAAGGAACTTGATGATTTTATTTGATGTTCTCACCGGCATCATGATTCTGGCTTTTTATTTTTGGTTATTCTCAGGAAATGATTCACTCTATATGATCGGAGCAGTCATGGTGCTTCTTGGTGTGATGAGTACGTTCTATGCTCCTGCTGTGATGTCCAGCATTCCACAGTTAGTAAAACAGGAACAATTAGAACAAGCAAACGGAATCGTCAATGGCGTGCAGGCACTTTCAGGTGTTCTCGCTCCTATTATCGGCGGGGTTCTGTACGGACTGATTGGAAGTCAATCCATCATAGGTGCCAGTGCTATCGTGTTTTTTCTATCAGCATGCATGCTTTTACGGTTAAACATATCCTTCTCACCTAGCCCGCTAACGGAAACTATGGGCAAAGTGCTCGTAAAAGATATGAAACAAGGATTTTCCTATATTGGCAGTCAGCCATTTTTAAAAAGAGCCATGCTGCTTGCTGCAATGTTAAATTTCATCCTCACGCCATTTTTTATCGTGGGTGGTCCAATCATTTTAAGGGTCACAATGAAAAGCAGTGACATCATGTATGGAATAGGCATGGGCTTGATTGAGTTCGCTGTGATCGCAGGGGCTCTGCTAGTTGGACTTGTAGCAAAGCATTGGCAGATACCTATTTTATATCGCTGGCTGATCGTCATCGCGATCATCTTGCTACCTGTCGCATTCTCAACATCCAACACAGCTCTTCAATTTGGCACTTATCCAGCTTATTTTCTCTTTCTAGCAGGATGTCTTCCAATTGCTATGCTGCTTACAATGATCTCAATCGTTGTGATTTCACATGTTCAAAAGAAAACGCCAAATAGTCAATTAGGAAAAGTGATGGCAAACCTGACAATGGTTTCTCAATGTGCTGCCCCGCTTGGTCAAATGATGTATGGATTCTTGTTCAATACGTTTTCAGCCAACATGTATGTGACGGTGCTAATAGTCAGCACTTTCATGTTTGCCCTTGCCTACTTAACAAAAAATATGCTTCAACATGAAGGAGAATCAGCCTCATGAGACTGACGTTTATAAAGAAAGACTTAACCCGCCACCGTCTCATTTCCATCGGTTTAACCATTTGTATTATGTTGACATCATTTCTCGCAACAAACGCCGCTCAAATGACAGTACAGCTGAATGGTTCCATTTCTAATCTGCTCCATTCAGCCAAGGCACCAGATTTTGTCCAAATGCATGACGGCAGCCTAAATGAAAAAGACATTGAAGCATTTTCAAACAAGCAGTCCATGGTAAAAGCACATCAAATCGTTCCAATGATTCCAATTGAACATGCAAACATCAAGTTCGGAAACAAACCCGCCAAAGCAGGTGTGATGGATCATTTATTTGTAAAACAAAATCGTCATTTTGATTTTCTTTTAAATGAACAAAATGAAAAGCTCACTGTCAATAAAGGTGAAGTGGCTATCCCTATCTATTTTCAACAAAAGTATCATCTCAAGATAGGAGAAACGTTAGTAATTGGGAAAGGGTCTAATCAATTCTCTTTCCGCATCAAAGCGTTCTTGCGAGATGCACAAATGAACCCCAGTCTTGTTAGTTCGAAAAGATTCCTTCTTCATCACAAGGATTGGGACGCAATGAATCAAGTGTTTCATAAAAAGGAATATTTAATTGAATTTTTACTGCATGATGCCGTGAAGGCAGATGCCTTTCAAGCAATCTACCAGTCATCACAGCTTCCACAACAAGGTCCAGCTGTCACATTACCTTTGCTGCGTATGCTGAATGCATTGACAGATGGAATGGTGATTGCCATTCTCCTGCTTATTTGCATGCTGCTCATTGGTATAGCCCTTCTCTCTCTCCATCTTGCTATGACAGCTTCTATAGAAGAGGATGAACGTGAAATTGGAATACTGAAGGTGCTTGGGATTCCTTTAACAAGAATCAAGCAATTATACGTTGGAAAGTATGCCGTGCTTGCTTGTGTAGGGTGTATAGCAGGTTATGGGTTAACGCTTTTATTTGGTGATTTGTTTACGACCAATATTCAGCGCTACATGGGGAATCAGCCTTCTTTTACTTCTTGGTTCATCCCGCTTTGTGTTTCTATAGTGATAGCAATGATCGTCATTTCTTGCAGCTATGCTGTCCTAAGAAAGTTTGGCCGAGTATCAGCCGCTCAAGCACTTCAAGGCGGCGCCATTTCAACGAATGATAAAAAACAAATACCCCTACATCTCAAGAAAAACAGGTTCATACCGGTCAATATTTGGCTTGGTTTAAAAGATCTGTTATCACGAAAGAAGTTGTACACAACGATTACTTGTATTATCGCGCTTTGTACATTTTTGATGCTGCTGCCTATTCAGCTATGGCACACCTTACAATCGCCGGATTTCATCACATATCTTGGCTCTGGTCAAAGTGACCTTCGAATTGATATACGACAAGGAAATCATCTAGAGGAAAATACAAATGAAATAGAATCAATGATTCGTGAAGATCCGGACATTCATACATCAGCTATATATGAAACAACTTCTCTTCAGGCAAAATCAAAGGATAATACATTAGAAACACTCTATTTAGAAACAGGTAATCTCTCAGCATTTCCTCTCACCTATTTACAAGGGCGACAGCCTTTAAAGAATAAAGAAATTGCCTTATCAGTGCTCAGTTCAGATTCACTCCAGAAAAAGGTAGGAGAAAAAATTACTCTCGTAACAAACGGGCATGAAATTCAAAAAACAGTGACTGGCATTTATCAGGATGTCACCAACGGCGGCAAAACAGCAAAAGCAATATCACAGCCATTTTCTCAATCAGCCCTTTGGAAAACCATTCAAATCCAACTAAAACAAGGAGTAGAAATTGCGGAGAAAAAGACAGTATTTGAAAAAGGGATATCTCCTGCAAAAGTGACAGATATGAAAGAATACGTTCATCAAACAATCGGCAGCACAGCCTCTTTAGTAAAAATCGTTGCACTTTTGTCTACATTAGCTGCTTTTGGAACCGCCAGTTTGATGCTATTCATGTTTCTGCACATGTTAAAAACGAAAGATTCAAGTCGAAACCACATGTTAAGAATGATTGGATTTTCTAAAAAAGATGTAACAGCACAATATATCACAAGTTTTATCGTCGTTATCTCTTTGGGCACCTTTATTGGTACGATCGCTGCCCATACGATTGGACCAGCTTTGATGAGTGTAGGTGGAGCATCCTTAGGGGCATCAAGCCTGCAGTGGCTGGCACCACAATGGGTGTCAGTTGTGTACCCAATCACACTGTTGATTGTCAGCTTAGCTTTAACCGCTTCGTTATTGAAGACGTTTTTTACTAATCAAACTACACGTCATACACTTTCATAAGGAGATGTTTCACATGGAACACTTGATTGAAACAAAGCGATTGTCTTTGCAAATCGATTCTTTAAAAGGACAGAAACAAATCATTCTTAAAGATATCCATTTATCGATAAAGCCTGGGGAATTTGTGACCATTATGGGGCCTTCCGGATGCGGGAAAACTTCCTTGCTTTATCAGCTTAGCGGGATAGAGACAGCCTCAACAGGAGAGATCAAATATAAAGGCCGTTTACTATCAGAAATGACAGACAAACAGTTAACTGCTCTGCGCTTAACAGATATGGGATTTGTCTTTCAACACAGCCACTTACTAAAAAATCTTAATCTATTTGACAACATCATTGCTGCCGCTTACTTAACAAAGAAAAAGCCAAGAAAAGAAATGAATGAACGAGCTAAATATTTAATGGAAAAACTTGATATTGATCATTTAGCAGATCGATATTTGTCAGAAGTATCAGGAGGTCAGCTTCAGAGAGCCTCTATCTGTCGAGCGCTTATGAATGAACCAGACATTCTTTTCGCTGATGAACCAACAGGTGCTCTTAACTCTAATGCAACGAAGGAAGTGATGAATATATTTTCGGAAATCCATTCTGAAGGAGCAACACTACTGCTTGTCACACATGACCCAAAGGTTGCTCTTCGTTCTGAAAGAATCATGTTTATGAATGACGGAGAAATAACAGCCAGCTTACATTTAGGGAGATATGATGACTCAACTGCCGAGAATCGAGAATTTAGATTAAATCAATGGCTGCAAAATTTAGGTTTTTAATTGGAGTAAAAACAGGCAGAAAGCTGCCTGTTCTATTTTTTCTGGCACTCAAACGAATAATCCATCGAAAAACGAGTTGTTTCTAATATGATTTTGCCGCCTACTTGTTGACAAGATTCTGTCAGCAACTCTATTTCTTTGCTATAAAAGTATCTCTTTGACATATACAGAGTCACTAAAACGAGTAACAGCGTCGTCATGATCACTGTGATTTGCCAGTTTAAGATTTGAAATCTTTTTTTCATATCAACGTCCTTTCTAATAGACTAGTGTTTGTGATTGGCATTTACTTTTGTCTGCTTCTATTAGTTTCTATTCCAAATTTGATCTAGCATCATCATAACTGATTTTCTTTAATAGATCGACCTTCCAACCGACCCGTCGTTTACCTAAAATCACTTTATTTGTAATATACCAGTGATATTTTCGAACATAATCATAAAACCCAATGTATATATCCCTTTTTTAGACGACTAAAAAAAGATTTTAATCATTTGTAAAAACATTCAATCACCATTACAATTTCGTACATCACATGACCTTAGGTCCTTTTTATTACCTCTTGGCAATCACCTCGCAGAAATGATTATATTCTTCCAAAAATTGTGATATCGTTTTTTAGTGAAACAGGTGAAAGGATCTTAAAGAGGTGAAATTTCATGGCTATCATTTCTGCTGAACAGGTGGGGAACCGTTTAAATGATTGGCGAATTGCGATTCGCAAGCATGATGTACACAGTGCTAACGCAATGTACACAGAATTAAAGCAATTACTTCAAGAAATGGAAGAGAATCAGGAGGTCTTGACTTATTATTCATTGCTAGAAGGCAAGTATAAACTCATGTTATATGAACGGAGAGGTAAAAAACTGAATGAACAGACAGAGCTAGATTGCCCCTCTAAAACAAACGATTTAATTGAATACTATTTTTACCTATACAAAGCCCTTTACGCTTCATATAACAGGGACTATGCATCAGCCATTGGACTGTTTAAAATTGCCGAGAAAAAACTGCAAAACATTCCGGATGAAATAGAAGTAGCAGAATTTCATACGAAAATCGCAAACTTATATATGCTACTTCGTCAAAGCCTAATTTCTCTTCACTATATTCAGAATGCTATAGATATTTTCAAAAGTCATGAAGGATATGAAAGAAGACTAGCGACAGCCTTTGTCATCGCCGCTGCTAATTATATGGACATTGGCGACTTCATAAGAGCAGAAAACTACTACAAAAAAGCAATACACATCGCTGACAGTCTAAATGATCATTTTCTAACTTCACAGCTTTTTCATAATATCAGTATTCTGTATGCCGAAGCTGGAGAATCGAAAAAATGTATCGATGCCCTAGAAAAGGCTCTAAGTGATGAAAACTACCTCTCATCGTGCTATTTCCATCACTCCATGTTTATGTTAATCAAAGAGCTGCTCTCTATTGATGAAAGAACACAAGCTCTCTATTACTTCGAATTGGTCAACCAAAAACATGAATCAGAGAAATGCCCCATCTATACAGCAAAAATGAATTTGCTTTACCATCTATATTTTACTGAAGATATGGCTCAAAAAGCTCAAGCCTGTTTCGATGAAATCAGCATTCTAAAAGAATTAAAGGATGCTGAAGGTGCCTGTGAATTAAGTGCTCTAGCTGCAAAACACTTTGAGGAATTGGGTGACATTCATCAAGCCTATCTCTTTTTAAAGGAAGCCTATCACGGGAACCATCCTATACTTGACTGGAGGAATTCTAATGAAAAAAATGAGTTTATTGATCATCGCTTTAACCATCGTTGTTTTCGGACAAACAGCGTCTTTCAATTCGTTAAATGAGACGAATGCTGGTACAACAGAACGACCTATCGGAACTTAATATAAAAATTGGTCATAGCAAAGAACCACTTGCCTGATCACAAGGCAAGTGGTTCCACCATTATTTTAATTGCTGATAAGATATGAGGCGGTGTATATGTACCGCAAGATAAGTAAGCTCATCATTAGGAATGACGATACTATGCACCTGTTTAATATAATCTTTGATTTTAAAAGCAACATCCATCGCTTGAGGATACAAGTGTGCAATTTGTTCAAACAACTCATTTTCTTGATCTGAGAGTAATTTATTTGCATAAAATCTTTCTACAAAGAACTTCACATGTGTAATGAACCGACTGTAATGAATATTCTCTTGGTCCATCTTCATATTCAATGTATAGCGCACAAGATTGACAATACTCCCGATCATTTTGGCATATTTCATGCCATCTTTCGAATCAGATTCTTCACCTAATGCATTAATTAAGTGAAAGGCGATATTGGCGGCTTCTTCTTTTGGTAATTGTATGCCCAATGTATCATTGACTAACTCAAGTGCGTACTTCCCTACTTCAAATTCTTCAGTATAGTAATTTTTGATTTCCCAGTACACGCGATTCGTAATATTAATATTCTTTTTATGTCGTTCGACAGCAAAATTCAAATGATCCATTAAGGTAAAATAAACACCTGAATTTAGATTTGAATTTAACCGTTTTTCTGCATATTGGACGATGTGCTGAGTTAAATCGATAAACTCTTGAGGCATTGAATCTAACAGTTGAAGAAATTCTTTTGCTCTCATGTTATCGACTGACATAAAGACTTGGTCCGCTTTTTTCTCTTCTATCATTTGACCCGGTTTCTGTCCATAGCCAATCCCTCGGCCAAACAAAACCATCTCCTGTTGGTTCTGATCTTCAGCCAGGACCACACTCGAGTTTAAAACTTTTTTGATTTTAAACATCGTCATCACCTGTTTTCATGATTGTGGTGTTCAATCAAGCGATTCACCATTTGTCTCAATGACTTTTTGGTACCAATAAAATGAGTCTTTTCGAGATCGTTTTAAGGTTCCGTTGCCATCATCATCTTGATCTACGTGAATGAAGCCATAGCGTTTTGACATTTGTGATGTACCTGCACTAATAATATCAATTGAGCCCCAGCTCGTATATCCAAAGAGATCGACGCCTTCTTCAATCGCTTCTCTCATCTGACGGAAATGCTCTTTAAAATAGTTAATACGATAGTCGTCATGGATAGAGCCATCACTTTCAACTACATCCTTTGCACCCATTCCGTTCTCGACAATGATAAGAGGTTTTTGATAGCGATCATACAATTCGATTAAAGAAATTTTCAGACCAACCGGATCAATTTGCCAGCCCCAGTCAGTTGAAGGAAGATAAGGGTTTTTGACTCCACGAATCGTATTCCCTTCTGTCTGTTCTAATCCTTCTTGGGCTGATTCAGTTAAAGACATATAGTAGCTAAATGAGATAAAATCTACTGTGTTTTCTTTTAGAATGGTTAGATCATCTGCTTTCATATGAATATGAATATTTTTTCTCTCAAGCATACGTGTAATCAGTGGCGGATATTCGCCAAACACCTGAACATCTGCATAGAAGTAGTTTTCTAAGTTTTGTTTCAAGGCTTGTTCCACATCATTCGGATGACATGTATGCGGATACGTTGTCAATTTTGTCAGCATACACCCAACCTGGCTGCCTGGGATAATACGATGGCAATCTGCTGTTACAAGAGCAGATGCGACAAATTGATGATGAAGCGCTTGATACACCGCCTCTTCTACTTTTCCTTCGGGGCAACGATCAGGAATAATTCCTGCAGTAATGAATGAGTGGCGGTGTATACTATCAATTTCATTAAAAGTGAGCCAATATTTCACATCATGTTGATAACGTTCGAAACAAACATTGGCGAACTTCACAAAGAGATCGACCACTTTTCTTTCAACCCAGCCGTTATATTTCACACTAAGGGCTAAAGGCATTTCATAATGAGAGAGTGTCACAATCGGTTCTATGTTGAGTTTTTTCATTTCGGCAAATACACGATCATAAAATTGCAGCCCTTTTTCATTCGGTTCAGCTTCTTCTCCAGTAGGAAAGATCCGGCTCCATGCAATAGAAATGCGAAGTGTTTTAAAGCCCATTTCAGCAAATAGAGCCAAATCCTCTTTATAGTGATGATAGAAATCAACACCTCTGCGTTTTGGGTACTTTTTATCGTCTGGATCCTTTATTGCACGATCTATATTTTCAGAAGTAACAGCAAGATGTCCTTCATAATCTTCTACACTTAAATTGGAACGATACATTGCAATATCTGCAACTGATGGTCCCTTTCCATCTATATTCCAGGCGCCTTCTGCCTGGTTGGCGGCAATGGCGCCGCCCCATAAAAATCCTTTTGGAAAACCTTTAATTGTTGTCATATGATTAGCCTCCTAATTGTGTGACAACCATCAATGTATCTTGACGATTGACCTCTTGTAATGGCTGTACCTTTATATCATATTGATCTGTATTTGTGATTACAGCAAGTGTAACTGGATCATATCCTGCTGCTATGATTTTTTCTACATCAAATTCAATCAGTAAATCTCCTGCTTGAACACGTTCTCCTGCCTGCACTTTTGGATGAAAATACTGTCCTTCCAGCTGAACGGTATCGATGCCAATGTGGAATAATACTTCAACCCCTTGGTCCGTTTTCATACCAAGTGCGTGATTTGTTTCGAACAGCAAGGTCACCTCGCCATCTACTGGTGCATAAAGCGCTCCTTTTGAAGGTACTATGGCAATTCCTTCACCCATGACCTTTGAAGAGAAAATATCATCTTTTACTTCAGATAGAGAGATCATTTGACCAATCACAGGGCTTTTGAATGTTTCACCTGCTCCAATTTGTTCAGCAAATGCAGCTTGATCATTTGTCTTTTCTTCTACTGTTTTATCCTTACCTAATACAAAAGCAGCGATAAAGGCGACAATAAACGAAATGACTGCTCCAATGACAGCAAACATCAGATTTCGCGGGAGCTCATCTGAGATAAACATCGACATACTTGCTAATCCAGGGCCAACAAGTACAAAGGCTTGTATACCAACTAATCCAATGAAGATTCCGCCAACAAACGAACCAATCATGACACTTCCAAGGACCCGCTTATTTTGAAGTGTCACACCATACAAAGCAGGCTCTGTGATGCCAAAAAATGCTGAAATCCCTGCCGAAATGGCTGTTGATCTGAGTACCTTGTCTTTTGTGCGTAGTGCCACAGCGAAACACGCTCCACTTTCAGCAATATTATGTGCAAGTGATGCAGGTAAATAAAGCGCTTCTTTCCCAAGGGTCCCCATTGTTGTGACTGCATAAGGGACCATTGCTTTGTGCATACCTGATGCGACCATGAATGGGAGGACTGCTGCTAAAATTGCGACAGCTACCCAGCCTACTGTATTAAACATTGCAAGAATGATGGATGAAAAACCTTGTCCTGCTGTAAAACCAATCGGTCCTAATAGAAGTAACGTAACTGGTACAGTAATGACCAATGACATCATTGGGACAAAGAAAATCCGAATTGGTTTTGGTGAAAATCGTGTAAAGAATTTTTCCATTTGAGCGTAAAGCAATACAGAAAGGATTGCTGGGAACACTTGATACGCATAAGCTATATTTTTTACGTCGAATGTCATCAATTGCGCACCTTCAGTAAGCATAGCCGTCATGTTCGGAAGAAGGAGCGCACCGACTGCTGATAATGCGACCAGTGGGTTTACTTTTAGTTTATTGGCAGTCGTTACAGCGACTAGTAAAGGGAGGAAGTAAAGAGGTGCGTCCCCTACCATGTTCAATATTTGATAGGTTTGGCCCTTTGCATCCATCCAGCCTAATAAAGAGAAAAGGAGAAGAAATGATTTTAAAATCCCTCCGCCTGCGATAGCTGGAACAAGCGGCTGGAAGACACCTACAATGAAATCTAACAGAACTGTGCCTGCTTTTCTTTTTTCTTTTGGCTGATTGGAAGGCGCGTCTTTCCCTGATGAGCTGCTACCTATTAAACTTGTTAACTTTTGATACACTTCGATGACGTCATTCCCAATGACCACTTGGCATTGACCTGACATTCTGACAGCTATGACACCTGGCGTTTTTTCTAGAGCCGGTACATCTGCCTTCTTCTGATCAATCAGTGTGAAGCGAAGTCTTGTTGAACAGTGCTCAAGGTGCGCAATGTTTTCTTTGCCACCTACATGCTGTAAAACGTCTTTGGCAACCTGTGTGTAATCCATTTTTTCTCCCCCTTTTCTCATACATGAGACCTATATTTCAGCAATAAAAAAAGGACCTAAAACGACAAATTAAAGAAATTCATCGTTTTTAGATCCTGCCTGCATGACCAGTCACATGTCTAATTTATCAATATT
The DNA here is from genome assembly GCF_002998465.1 of Bacillus sp. NMCC46. Classification (NCBI taxonomy): domain Bacteria; kingdom Bacillati; phylum Bacillota; class Bacilli; order Caryophanales; family Bacillaceae; genus Bacillus; species Bacillus sp. NMCC46. The sequence goes on from NZ_PVQZ01000004.1 coordinate 377,360, forward strand.
GGATTTGATTTTAGTATATATTGAGTTAATGTAAGCGTCAACATATATTTTTGAATTTAAAAAATATTTTTTTACAAGTCTAATGTCATCAAAACGACCTCATTTTACTTTAGAGGAAATTTAAATCGAAAAAGTCAGATAGTCTCAAATGTCCTATCTGACTTAATTATTATCATTATTTTTTCTTTGCTTTTTTCTTTGCGGCATTTTTAAATGCTTCTTCTTGCTTTTGATATTGTTTCTTATTCACAGCTTTCAGTTTCATTTTTTCATTCTTTTTCCAAATCGGTAACTCAATATAGGAAGCCTCTACATCAGATGACCCTATCATCTTAGACAAGCCACACTTTATTTTTGGTGTGGGATATACCCAAAAGTTTTTAAAACCTGTGGTTCCAACTGCTTGATATTTTTCTTTTTTCAATGGCTTACTTTTCTTCCCTGTGGCTTTGGAGATTGTAATAGCTCCTGAAAAATCCCCTTCAAAAACGGCTTCTTCGATATCAAGGAAAATTTGATATGAATTGTTTTTTGCTGTATACAGATAGCCGTAGGCTTTATTTAAATTATCTGTGTATTTCCCTATGATCTCATAGTAACGGTCTTCTGCTGTATCGACGTACTCATCATAGCGCTTATCTATGGCTTTTTTGTATTCTTTTAATTTCTTCTCATCAACAGCTTGATAGCGTTTACTTTTCTTTGCTCCTTGCTTTTTGACCATGAGATCTTTTCCAGAAAAATAGATGTCATATACGATTGTTTTCTTCTTTTGTTGGACTTTAAGTTTGTATCCTTTTTTGGTGGTTTTCCCGGTTAGTTTGTATTTTGTTTTCACCATAAAAGGTTCAATTGGATCAATCTTAACACCCTTACCGTTTAGGTAACCCGTGACCTTGCCTTTCTTTTCAGTCACCTTCAGCCAACTGACATTGTCCTTTGTTTTATAAGCATATGCATAAGATTGATTCAGTGATTCTTTTTTAGCAGATGCTTTGTTTCCTCCAAAACTTCCAACACCAATCAATAGTGCAACAATCATGAACAATATTCCTATGTTCCTCAACTTCATTTGTACACCCTCCATTCTTTTATGAATAGATGCGCAAGCACTTTACACATCAAGTATATATTACCATATTTATGATTTATCTCCTGTATTTCAAAAATATAAATCTATCAATTATTATTTTCTTGCTTTTTATTCATTTCAAATTTATTGTATATCTAATTGATATATCTTTTAGATAGGTGTGCTGATATGAAAAAATACAATGATACGACGTATGCAATTTTAGGTATTTTAACGACAGATTGTAAGTCAGGGTACGAAGTGAAGCAATTAATTGATAAGAGCTTGCATCATTTTTGGAAAATTAGTTATGGACAAATTTATCCAGCTTTAAAGTTTATAGTCGAGGAAGGTCTTGCTGAGGTTTCACCCGCTTCTACGTCTGGCCGCTCAGACAAGCGGGAATATCATTTGACTGAAAAAGGGCTGAAGACGTTAAGGCAGTGGTTAGCGCAGCCGCTCGATCAGTTACCAGCAGAACGAAATGAAGTGTTATTAAAGTTATTCTTCGGTCAATATCTTTCGTTTGAGAAAAAGCTGGTGCTTCTACAGGATTATGAAAGGCAGCTTCGTATCCGTTATGAGACCTATGTTTCGATTGAAAAAAACATTCAAGAGCTTTATCCAGATGAAGCGGATGCGAAGTATTGGCTGTTTACTTTAGATTACGGAAAAAGAGTGGCTCAAGCGGGAATTGATTGGTGCGTGGAAACATCCCATTTGATGAAGAAGGAAGGGTAAATGAATGAAAAAAGACATACGTGCTGGCAGGTTTACAACAGAGAATTCTGACTCGATTGTTGTGTTCATTATCGGCATGCGGATCAACAAACGCTGGGCAGTTCATCAATGGCTGCCTGTGTTCATGGCGATGCCTGGCATGATCAAAGAGCTGTATACCCATCAAGATGAGCTTGGTTTCCTCGGGACAGAGAATTACTTTGGCTTACGCACGACAGCGATGATCCAATATTGGAAATCAACAGATGACCTCCTTGCCTATGCGAAGATGGAAAAACATTTGGCGGCTTGGAAGAACTTCCATCAGAAGGCTCAGAACAATGACGCAGTGGGCATTTATCATGAAACCTATCAAATTCAAGCCGGCTCGTATGAATCCGTCTATATGAACATGCCTTCCTACGGACTGAGCCAAGCGAGAGCTCCTATTCCAATTGGTAAAGGAAAACAAACAGTGAAAGAACGGCTGAAAACAACAAATTCCTAGAGAGCGAATCTCTAGGAATTTCTTTTTGCAACGGTCACAAAATGCTTTAATATGCGGGCTGTTAATCCCCAAATGGTGTAGTTTTCATAATCATAAAACCATTCCTCTATCGATCGGCTCCCCCAGCGGTACTTCTCACCATTCATGATTTTTTCATAAGGGAAATCCTCACCTGGTGTTGGCTGAACGGATACATGATGTAAGTACGGCTCATATTGGCTGAGCCATGATAGAGGCACGGTAAAGGTCTCTTCTACTTCTTCTTGATTGAAGGAGTGTTTCACTTTTTGTTCATCAATGATCCCGACATATGGGTAGACCACGAAGGATGGAGAAGCAATGTAAGGACTGAGCTGTCCAAGAATCTCCACCGATTCTGGCGGAATGCCCAGCTCCTCATATGTTTCCCGCAATGCAGCTTCCTGTGCTGTTTCGCTGCCGTCGAGTTTGCCACCAGGGAAGCTAATATCACCCGGCTGTTTTCTCATGGTCAGCGATCGCACCTCAAATAATATATGCCATTCCCCGTTTACTTGCACCAAAGGGACAAGGACCGCAGCTTTGAACGCTGTCTCTTCTCCAATAAATAACGGTTGTGATTGATGTAAGTCATTTTTTAATTGGTCAATGAACACGGACATCACCTGTTTTCTGTTTCTCTTTCCTTTAGCGTATCATGGTTCACCTTTTGATTAAAGATGATCTTTCTGACAATTATTTTTATCAATTTGACAACTATACTTGTCAAATTGAATACAATACTTTACAATCAAAGAAAGATTTCGATCAAAGTTGAGGTGACAGAATGAAAAATCGGCTAAAAGAGCTTCGTGCGCGTGATGGGTTGAACCAAACTGAGCTTGCAAAGCGTGCAAAGGTTTCTCGTCAGACCATCAGCTTGATGGAACGAGATGAATTAATGCCGTCTCTCTTGCTCGCTGTTAAGCTTTCACGAATTTTTCAGGAACCCATTGAACGTATTTTTCTATTCGAGGAGGATGAACTCACATGAAAACTGTATACAAAATGCTCTTAGGTGCTCTCCTTGGCTTTCTCGGCGCTTACTGTCTGCTGGCAGCCGAATTTGAGATGACACTTCTTGATGTTGCATTCGAAGCGACTCTTGTCATCAGCGGATTGACGATTCTATTGATTATTTATTGTTTTTCAGGGATTTCACGTATGAAAAAAAGAGTATCACTTTCGGTATCTGGTGATGAGGAGGATGAACTGGAAGCAAAACAGTATCGAACCTTTACTGATTTGACGTTAGCCAATACGGTGAGTACCATTTTGTCCATTATTGCCATCGGTATGGCCATCGTAACCGAGCAGCCTATTTGGCTGATTCTGGTCAATGTTACTTTATTTATCGTCACCATTATCAGTTCTTATGTAGCGATATCCGTTCTAAAGCTTGTCTACCCTAATCGCAACCTACCAAGCCCATCTGACAAAGATTATAGTAAAAAGCTGCTCGCTATTTCTGACGAAGGTGAAAAGCATGTGATGCTTGGCGGACTGTTTCACACATATCAATTGATGAATATCCTGTTGATCGGTGCCATGTTTATTTTGATTGTGTATTCCCTTGGGGCCAATCACTCTCAGCTCTTCTCAATCATGGTGATTGGACTTGTTTTAATCATTTTGAATGCAAATTATATGTTCAGGATTAGAAATCGTTAAATGAACAAAAGCACAGCCTAATGCAAAGGCTGTGCTTTTTTCCGTCCATTATGACGCACGGCGTTTCTTTCGTGCATAAATCAATAATAAGAAACCAAACCAAACCGGTGTTAATAAGAGCGCCGGACGTGTTGCATCCGCAAACAGCATGATTACAAGAATGGCAGCAAAGAGCACAAGAACACAAATGTTCACAAAAGGTGTGAACGGTGCTTTAAAAGTAGATGCCGCATGCAGTTCAGGCCGTGTTTTTTTATATTTCAAATGGCAAATTAAAATAATACTCCATACCCAAATGAAACAAATGGCGCTGATGGTTGTGACAATACCAAAGGCTTGTTCGGGAATCAGCTTGCTTAAAAGAGCACCGACCGATACCACAATCGTTGAAACGAATAGTGCATTACTTGGAACAGCGTGCTTGTTCAGACGTCCAAAGGAAGCCGGGCCCTGTTTTTGATGACTGAGATTATACAAAATTCGGCTTGTTGAGAACATACCGCTATTACAAGCTGAAGCCGCAGACGTCAAGACAACAAAATTAATAAGTCCCGCTGCTACTGGTATCCCAATCAGCCCAAAAGTTTTCACAAAAGGACTTTCTGATGCACTGAGCTCAGTCCATGGGTTGATACATAGTAAAACAAAGATGGCACCCACATAGAAAAATAGAATTCTTAAAGGAATTTTATTAATCGCAGACGGGATGTTTTTTTGCGGATTGGCTGTTTCTGCTGCGGACACACCGACTAGTTCCACTCCCACATACGCAAAGATTACCATCTGGAATGACAGTAAGAAGCCTGTGACACCATGCGGGAATAATCCGCCGTGTGACCAAAGATTCGTCACCGTCACCGGACCTGCATCTGTTTGAAAACCCATGATTAAAAGGACAATTCCAACGCCGATCAGTAATAGAATCGTAATGACCTTAATCAACGCAAACCAAAATTCCATTTCTCCGAAAAGCTTCACCGTTAATAAATTAAACCCTAGTAAAATCAACAAACAAATGATGGCAGGAATCCATTGCGGGATGTCAAACCAGTACTGCACATACACTCCGACAGCAATGACATCCGCCATCGCTGTCATAATCCAGCAAAACCAATACGTCCACCCTGTCACAAAGGAAGCCCAAGGACCGAGATAGTCCTCTGCAATATCGGTTAATGACTGATAGCCCGCCTTCGATAAGAGTAATTCACCAAGTGCCCTCATGACAAAAAAGATCGCCATTCCGACAATTAAATAAGCAAAAATGATCGATGGACCTGCCAATTGAATGGCCTTTCCAGAGCCTAAAAACAGCCCAGTTCCAATGGTTCCGCCAATTGCAATCAACTGAACATGGCGGTTTGATAAATCTCGTTTTAATTCTTGTTGTTCCAATGCTAACGCCCTCCTACGACACGATCTTATACTGAAATAATGAACCCTCAAAAAGTCCATAAAAAAAGAGATTGGATGCGCTCCAATCTCACGGTCATAAAAGAATAGCAAAATAGAGAAAAGCAATACACGGCGTCATCCATGCATTACAAATACAATATTTCGTACTCTTCTGTCCTTTTGCCTGAGATTGTGAACCCTTCGGCGCCGCACATACATGCGGTCTCTCCAGAAGCTGCTCCTGCCATAGTGTGACCCACAGCAATCATAGCCTTCGTTATTTACTTAAAATGATGCTATTTCTGAATAATTTCATATTTTACGCCTCTAGAAGAAAGCTGTCAATGGAAATCTTTTATGATTTCTGTCACTCTACCTGACATCACTTCATCAACACCCCTCATTAAGGTATAATAAATCAAAAGATGTTCGGCTCGTTTGATGGAGAAATCCATCCTGACCATGAACCAAGTTAGGCAATCCATTGAAGTTGGTGAAGATAAATGAAAAAAATGAACAAACAGCGTGTCACATTACAGGAAGTCGCCCGTCATGCCGGTGTATCGACTTCAACGGCCTCACTCGTTGTTCGAAACAACCCAAGAATCTCTGAAGCCACTCGAAAAAAGGTCCTGCAATCTATGGAGGAATTAGGATACGTGTATGACCGCGTCGCTGCTAACATGCGGTCAAAAAGTTCAAATATTGTAGGTGTGATTGTCACGGATATTTCAAACACGTTTATTTCTGAGTTTTTAATCGGCGTGCAAACCACACTTGAATCACTGGGCTATACCGTTTTACTTGGGACAACCTTTGACAGTGTCGATAAGCAGGAACGGCTCATTTCCACCATGGTAGAGCACCGAGTTGGCGGGATCATTTTAAACCCAGCTTCGAAAAGCTCTGCTCGGACGGTCAAACAATTAAATCAAATTCGCACCCCAAAAGTACTGGCAAATCGTGAATTAGCAGATGTGCATTGTGACTATGTCGGTGCTGATTATGAACAAGGCGCTTGGATGGCGGTCCATCATCTTCTTCAAAAGGGACATCGGCGCATTGCCTTTTTAGGCGGCATCAAGTCCTCCTCGACTTGGATTGACCGAATGAAAGGGTTCAAAAGAGCCCACGACGAGGCAAACCTAACAATTGATGAATCTCTTATTATTGATATGGAACCGACTCGTGAAGGCGGGAAAGAAGCACTCGCCCAAGTCATCGATCAGCCCGATCCTCCTACCGCTATTTTTTGTTTTAGTGACTTAGTTGCGTTTGGGGTCATTCAAGGACTGACATCACGTGACATCAAGCCTGGTGAAGATATCGATGTAGTTGGATTCGATAACATCCCTGAAGCGGAAATGTATCACCCGCCGCTCACCACTGTCTCTTCATTCCCACGGTCCATCGGGGTAAAAGCAGCGAACCTTTTATATCATAAAATGAACGAGCAGGATGAAGAGCTGCAGCGATTGATCTTAAAGCCTCAACTTCATATCAGAGAAAGCTCTACCTCATCGTGAAAAGGAGAATTGTGTATAGCAATTCTCTTTTTTTATTGAGCAAGTCAATCATTTCTTTGTTTCATTTTTCTTTTTTTAAATCACAAAGTCATAAACTTGACACATTTTAAACACAGGAGTATATTTATCTCGTTGCTTCTTTTAGTATATCGTTATACCTATTTCTGTGTATCGTTGTTTTTATCAACATCAGTTAAAAGTGGACTTTTCTGATTCTGATCAAATTATGAAGATTCACTTTCTAATCAAGGCTGTTTTTATTTTTTTATTTTAGTAGAACGATATACTTAATTGAAGAACAGATGAATATTCATTATTTTTTCATCAATCACATAAGGGGTGTTGTGATGGGCTTTATGTACATTCATAAAAAGAACAACCGACATAAAAAGATTTAACCCTAAAAGGGTTGCAAATATAGGAGTGGGAACATGAAAAATCCTTATATTAAATCGTCACTCGGCATGTATTTAAATTACTTCATGCTCGGCATGATCAATATCATTGTAGCGTCCAATATGGATAGCTTATCTGAACGCTACCATGTAGATATTACGAAAATCAGCTTGCTTGTATCGGCGATCGGAATTGGTAAACTGATTGCTCTCTTTTTCTCTGGCCGGTTAGCAGACCGCTGGGGACGTAAGCCTGTCATTATTACAGGGAACTTTCTTTACTTATTATTCTTAATCGGTATTCCAACGACAACGAATTATACATTGGCATTTATCTTTGCGATTTCAGCCGGGATTGCAAACTCATTACTTGATTCGGGAACATATCCTGCTTTGACAGAATCGTTTCCTAAAAAGGCAAGTTCAGCTTCTGTTTTAGTGAAGGCGTCCGTTTCAATTGGAGCGACTGTTCTTCCATTTATCTTGGCGTTCCTTATTGCACATGACATCTTCTGGGGCTGGGCGTTCTTTGGGCTAGGACTTCTTTATTTACTTGTAGGGATTTACTTGATCTTTATGCCGTTCCCGAACCATAAGCAAGTCTCTACACAAGATGACCTTCCAGTGCAGGAACAAATGAAGGAAGAACCTAAAATGTTGGGTGAAGGCTTAGCCGTCGTGCTCATGGGATTCACGTCTACTGCATTGTTTGTCGTATGGCAAACGTGGCTTCCACAGCTCGGATTGAAATTGATTGGGCTTGGCGCAGGACAAGCGACACAGCTTCTTTCTTATTTTAGTATTGGTGCCCTTGTGTCAGTTCTACTGCTCTCAATTGTATTAGATAAATTCATTTCGCCGATTATGGTCGCAATCATTTATCCAGTTGGAGCATTTCTTGCCATGCTTTCACTATTTCAAATTGAAACGTATAGCATTGTCATTGTCAGCACCTTTTTCTTAGGATTATTTACAGCAGGGATCTTCCAGCTGGCGATGAGTATTATGATGAAATTATTCCCTACAAACAAAGCAACGGCTTCATCATACGTCAACATTGCGGCAAGCTCAGCGTTTATTCTTGTGCCGCTCATTACAAGCGGTTTGGTCAGCACGTACGATATTAAAATGACGTTATTTTTCGATATGATCATTGCGGTTATTAGCGTATTGTTAGCGGTCTTTGTTCTTGGACGCATGAAAAAATTGTTTAGATAATTAAAGGAGATGTCAATCATGACAAACATACATGAACGTAATATTGATGGAAAAACAAAATTAGTAGGCCTTCTTGCTACACCAATCGGACACAGCCTGTCACCACGTATGCATAACCTTGGCTATACACTAACAGGAATCAACTACGCTTACCTCGCATTTGAAGTAGGGAATGAGGAACTAGAAGCAGCTGTCAACGGTATGAAAGCAATGGGTGCAGCTGGGTTTAACGTTTCTATGCCGAACAAAATGAAAGTGCTAGACTACTTAGATGAACTAGATGATTCTGCAAAATACACACGTGCAAGTAACACCGTCGTAAACAAAGATGGCAAACTGATTGGCTACAACACAGATGGTCTTGGTTACGTGAGAAACTTGATTGAACATGGCGTTGAATTAGCTGGACAAAAGGTTACACTAGTCGGATCTGGCGGAGCTGCAACACCGATTGCCATTCAGCTTGCACAATCAGGTATTCGTGAAATTAGTATTTTTGCTCGTAATGATCAATACTTTGTTCAAGCAGAAGAAAATGTAAATTACATCAACAACGAAATGACATCATTTGGTGTCAAAGCGAACATTTTCCCACTTGAAGACAAAGACGCTTTCCGCCGTGAAGTAGCTGAAAGTGCAATCTTAGCAAATGGGACAAGCCTTGGCATGAAACCACTAGATCAGCTCAGCATCATCGATGATACGCTTGATGTCCTGCGTGAAGATTTAATCGTGACAGACGTCGTATATAACCCGCAAAAAACAAAGCTCCTTGCGCAAGCACAGGAAGCTGGTGCCAAAACCATTAACGGTCTTGGCATGATGCTATGGCAAGGTGCACTTGCTTACAAACTCTTTACTGGTGAAGATATGCCAGTTGATCAAGTGAAACAAATTCTTTTTGAAAATGACCGTTTCTAAACAAAAGAAAGACGACTTCCTGAGCGGAGGTCGTCTTTTTTATTCATGGACCATGATTTGGCGGTATCGATACAGAATATACAGTGCACCGATAATAGCGGCAACTGCCACCACCGCATCGAACAGAAAGATTTGTAAAATGGTCGAGTGACTTTCAATTAAACCTGTTACGACCGGAATGACAATAGCCGACACCCCGCCGGCTGTGGAGATAATCCCTGTCATCGTTCCTTTGTTCTTCCAGAAGAATTCAGCCATCACCGTTAACGTCAGCTGAAAAACACCGGCTGTTGAGAATCCCAATACAAAGGCATTGACAGTTCCGATGACTGGGGATTTCACGACCAATAGTACACAGATGGAGACAAGTGTAATGATTGGATAGATCAGCAGCACAGTGACTGGACGGACAAAACGTCGCAAAAGAAATGCGAGCAATAAGACAGACAGCAGCCCGCCCATGCTATAGTAACTAAGCAGCTTCACAGCACTCCCTGAAGCCATCCCCAATATGGTCTCACCGTAAGTAGGCAGCCAAATTTGTGGCAACGCATACAGCCCATTTGACGTAAAGCTGATCACAATGAGTGCAATCCCTTCTCTCCAAAACGTAGGCTCTGTCGAGAAGCGCGGAAGTCCGTCATGCTCCGTTACCTGGACTTGCTCCACCTTGCGATGATTCGGAAATGGCAAGCTCCACAGCATCAAGACATTCACAAGATAGATCAGAGCAGGAACAAAAAATGCCATTCCATAAAACAAATCATGCTCTGCTAAAAAGAAAATCGCCAGTGGTAAAATGGTTGCCCCAATCGAGATAAAGGCCTTCACCATCACATTCGCAGATCCCGAGTTTTGAGGAAAAGCCTCCATTAACGCTGGATACGTTCCTGCATCCATCGCCGAATTCGCCACTCCTGCCAAAATCGCAAACGCAAACGCAATTTGATAATTCGGAGACAATGGGATTCCGATGAGAAACACCGCCATCAGCACACCCGAAACCAAAATGACCGGCTTTCGCCCAAAACGATCTGACAGCACGCCCGATAGACCATACGTGAGCACCCTGCCAATGCCGAGCGCCGAAATCATATAACTAATTCCCGCACTATTGGTATCTAACTGTTTGATTAAAAATGGCATATTTGAAGCCAAAATAATATTGACCATACCTAATAAAAAATAATTGATATAAAGACTAGAAGCCGTTCTCACATACGGATTTCTCATCCTGACACACCCCTCAACACCATCGCAATGAAGTGACAAATAATGGTTACGCTTACAAGATCTCATATGTGAGGAAGAACAGCTTTGCAGCCTTCACGTTCATACATCTCATCATGTCATGCAGCTCACAGCTTACATGCCCTTCATGTATCAAGCATTTCTTCAATTTTTCACTCTCTTATTTTATACGAATGCGAAAGGTAAAGATAGTGAATTGCTTAAATTTGAGGGGAATGCTGTAGCGAATATTCCCTGGGAAATGCAGAGGGATTATTAATAATGGATATAGTTTTTAATCATTGTCGTTTTGGAGGCATCATAAATAAATTCATGATATTAGCCCCCACGTACTAAACTCGTAATAATATTCCGTTCTCTCTATGCATAAACCAAAACGAAAATCCTCTGCGACTAAAATAAAATCTCCGTATCCACTTAAAAATTTCGTTTGCTCAAGAAGCTGGTTTAAATGGCTGAAAACTTCATTCAAGTTCAATAAAACCGCTTCAATTTCATGCTCTCGAAAAAATATTAATCTACCTTGTGTAGGAGTTACTTTCACCTGGCTGACCATTTCCTTTAACATGTGTGCAGACTTCTCAATATGCTCTCGATAGTGGTTTCCGTGTATTTGAATTTTATCTTCTCTCGATTGAAGGAAAGTAAATACCTTCTGACAATATAATTGATTTTCTTCTATACTAAAAATGGATTTTCTGGCAGTGTCATATAGCTTAATTCGATCATTAAGTGTTTTCTTCTGCTTTTTCTTTTTAAGGTTTCGATTTTTGGTTTTTGGTTATTATTCATAAATTTACCTTTCTTCTTAATGTATACAATTAAGAATTTTACCAAAAATCTGGTCAAAGCAGCACTTACCACTGTAACCAAGCTAATTTTGCTTATCTAAATAAAAAACTTGAAAGGATTCTACCAATCAAGTTTTTTTATAAATTCTAAGATTCAAAAGCTGTTCTTTCAGGAAATATGCCACCTTCTCTTACTAAGCATACTGCCAATCTTTGAGCCGCTCGATCAAAATAAAATTCATTGGGGAGATTTAAATCTGGTAAGCTTTCTAACTCTCTAAACTTCCTTGTAATTTTACTTAACTCAATTTTCCCCATTGTCTCTTCATTAGGCCCAAATTTGTAAACTACAGTTTTTTCATCTTCATATTCCTTCAATAATAAAACATACGCAGCCAATTTTATTCCTCCTTTGGTGGGTACCAAGGACGCCCAGATTCAACTGTTTTATCATGTGCAGTCCTGTAATCAGTCTTGAATATCCCTTCAAACTTTGATTCAAAAAGTTCATGATTTAATAAATCAATATCATTCTTTTTATAAGTACCTTTTTGCAACCTATCCCACGCTTGTGCAATTTGATAATCTGAGTCAAAACGCCCGACCCCATGTTCTTTTATATGTTCTTTTATAAATAAATGATCCTTTATTCTTTGTATCCTGTGTTCGGGCATTCCAGTATTTTTAGCTATAGGCTTAATATCAGCTTTTGTCTTTCTAAAAGATTCATACATTTCTTCTGCCTTATCAAGTTGTTTTAGATATGCATCTATTGAAAGTTCCCTACCACCAGTTTGAATTCTATCAGCACTCTTAAAACCTATTTTACCATGAAACTCTTTCGTCCCAAACGGCAAAAACATCCCCAGCGCCGCATTCATACTCGCTTCCTGCTGTTCTTTCGAGACCTTATTTCCAAACATGTCTCTACCTGTAATTGCTTCACTGAAACCGTTGGTGGCGGTGAGGCCATATAAGCCTTTTTGTGATGTTTTTAAGGCGTCAAAGGACTTTTGTGACGTCTTGTAGACGTCGACTGCCCTGACTGCGGCTGATGTGGCTTGAG
>NZ_PVQZ01000005.1:0-307909 GCF_002998465.1 Bacillus sp. NMCC46
ATCAGGTTGATAGGTCTGAGGTGGAAGCGTGGTGACACGTGGAGCTGACAGATACTAATAGATCGAGGACTTAACCTATATTCTAATGTGAAGCATGAACATTGTTATCTAGTTTTGAGAGAACATTCTCTCCATCAGGTTTGGTGGCGATAGCGAAGAGGTCACACCCGTTCCCATACCGAACACGGAAGTTAAGCTCTTCAGCGCCGATGGTAGTTGGGGGTCTCCCCCTGTGAGAGTAGGACGCCGCCAAGCTTGTCATATTTATATCATCGCGGGGTGGAGCAGTTCGGTAGCTCGTCGGGCTCATAACCCGAAGGTCGCAGGTTCAAATCCTGCCCCCGCAACCAAAATGGTCCGGTAGTTCAGTTGGTTAGAATGCCTGCCTGTCACGCAGGAGGTCGCGGGTTCGAGTCCCGTCCGGACCGCCATTTTTATGACTTGTAAACGAAAACGTATAGTTTCGTTTTTTTTTATGTCTTTTTCTTTTCGTACGTATCCAAGATGCAATGAATTGGTTTGTGTTTGGCTACACGTTATGTGAAAAGAAAAAGATAGATCACTTCAACCCAGCCTGGTTTTTTCATACCAGGCTTTCTTTATATCATTTTTAATTGGAATTGAAACTCATATTGGCTTACACTAATACTAATTATGTCTGACATCGTGTTTACTCAATCAATTGATTGCATGAAGGGGCTGCTTTTTATGGATGAATTTGATCTTATTCGCCGAATTACACCAAAAGAAACACATCAGCGTTCTTTGGTTATGGGCATCGGTGATGATGCAAGTGTTTATCAACCTCATTCACATTGTGAAGAGGTCGTTTGTGTTGATACAATGGTGGAGTATGTTCATTTTCGTTTTGATTTTTCCACACCTTTTGAGATTGGCTTTAAAGCACTAGCGGTCAATGTCAGTGATATTGCCGCAATGGGAGGAACCCCAAAGTATTATCTTGTATCGATTGCGATCCCCCCTCATGGTGATGAGACGATCGTCTCAGCTCTTTACGAGGGAATGAAAGCATTGGCTGACACCTATCATATGGATTTAATTGGTGGAGATACGGTCGCCACTCGCAGTGACTTTGTCATTACAGTGACGGTCATTGGCGAGGTTCCCAAGGGAACAGCTTGTTATCGTCACAGTGCTCAGACAGGAGACGTCGTCTTTGTCACAGGTGAGCTTGGTTCATCAGCTGCTGGCTTATCACTTTTAATGAACGAAGTAACCCCTACCAAGGCAGTCGACAAAGCCTTTTTTCTTGAGCGTCATAAAAAGCCTCAGCCTCACATTGCTGCTGGACATATTTGCTCAAGCTTCCCACGGGTCACCTTGAATGATGTGAGTGATGGATTAGCGAGTGAGCTGAATGAGATAGCCGAAGCGAGTCATGTGACGATTGAGATAGAAGCAAACAAGCTCCCCGCACATCCAGATTTACCAGTGCTGCGTAAAGACTGGCTGGAATGGGTGTTATTTGGCGGGGAAGACTTTGTATTAACTGGTACGATTCCAGAGGCTGATTGGGAAAGCTTTGACATGCAATGTAGAAAAGAAGACATTCAAGTCAAACGCATTGGACAAGTCAAAGGTGATCAAGCAGCAAGCGTTATATTAAAAGACAATGAACAGCAAACAATGTTAATGAAAAAAGGATATAATCATTTTAAGAAATGAGGTGACATAACTGTGAAATTAACATGGACGACAAAAGGTGCGGATGAGACGAAACGAATTGCCGCTGCTTTGGCCAAACTTGTGATGCCAGGCGATGTTTTGACATTAGAAGGGGATTTAGGTGCAGGCAAAACTACTTTTTCAAAAGGTTTTGCAGAAGGCTTAGGGATTACCCGTATCGTCAACAGCCCTACCTTTACGATTATTAAAGAATATACCGATGGCAGACTGCCACTTTATCATATGGACGTGTACCGCATGGAAGATGCGGAAGAAGATATTGGGCTCGAAGAATATTTTGAGGGCGAAGGTGTATGCTTGGTTGAGTGGGCACATCTCATTGGACCTCAATTGCCTTCCACCTATTTGAAAATAGAAATGCTGAGAACAGAACGTGAAGAAGAACGTCATCTCACGTTTAGTGCAAAAGGGGAACGCTATAAGACCCTTTGTAAGGAGATGAAAGAATTTGACCATACTGGCAATTGATACGTCTAACCATACACTAGGAATTGCCCTTGTAAAAGATTCCACAGTGATTGGTGAGAGCATCACGTATTTAAAAAAGAACCATTCCGTCCGAGCGATGCCGACTGTTGAGGCATTAATGAAAGAATGTGGTGTAGCGCCAAGTGAACTAAGTAAAATCGTTGTAGCGAAAGGACCTGGTTCCTACACTGGTGTCCGAATTGGTGTGACCATTGCAAAAACACTCGCGTGGACGCTGTCTATCCCGATATCGGCTGTTTCAAGTTTAGAAACACTTGCGGCAAATGGTCAATATTTTGATGGATGGATCTCGCCACTATTTGATGCGAGAAGAGGACAAGTTTATACTGGGCTATATACGTTTGAAGAAGGAAAAATCAAAGAGATCAAACCAGACCAAAATATCTTGCTCACGGATTGGCTTCATGAGCTGAAGCAGACAGGAAAGCCTGTCCTATTTCTTGGGCAGGATGTGCATCTTCATGAAGAGAGCATTCGCTCCATTTTAGGAGAAACTGCTGTGATAGCAGAGGGAGCTTTTCATAACCCAAGACCTTCAATGCTTGCGTTTTTAGGGACAGATCGTCCTGCTGAAGATGTTCATCAGCTTGTTCCTAACTATATTCGTTTGGCAGAAGCGGAAGTGAAATGGCTTGAAGGACAAAAATAATCTCAACATAACAGAGATTCGAAAAATGACGGTAGCGGACATTCCAGAGGTGTATACGATTGAAGTGCATTCGTTTACTGCACCTTGGAAAAAAGAATCATTTGTCTATGAGATTCTCCATAACCAGTACAGCCATTATTTCCTCATTGAAGAAGATAAACAGCCTGTTGGGTATTGCGGGGTCTGGATCGTCATGGACGATGCACAAATTACGAACATTGCGATTCTCCCTGAGCATAGAGGAAAGGGCTACGGGGAAGCATTGCTGCGATATGTCATGGAATTTTGCAAAGAAAAAAAGACAGATCATCTTTCTTTAGAGGTGCGGGTTTCGAATACACCTGCACAATCCCTTTATGAAAAGCTTGGTTTCAGACCAGCTTCTATTCGAAAGAATTATTATACGGATAATGGGGAAGATGCATTGGTCATGTGGGTGAATATAAATGAGTGAACAAACAGATCGATTCATATTAGGTATAGAGACAAGCTGTGATGAAACAGCTGCATCCATTGTAAAAAATGGGAAAGAAATTGTGGCGAATGTTGTGGCCTCGCAAATAGAAAGTCATAAACGATTTGGCGGTGTTGTACCAGAAATCGCTTCAAGACATCACGTGGAACAAGTTACCATCGTATTGGAAGAAGTGATGACACAGGCCAATATGAGCTTTCAGGATTTAGATGCCATTGCTGTCACAGAAGGACCGGGCTTAGTCGGTGCCCTTCTGATCGGTGTCAACGCAGCCAAGGCACTGAGCTTTGCTCATCAGATTCCTCTTGTTGGTGTACATCATATTGCTGGGCATATTTATGCAAACCAGCTTGTAGATGAATTACAGTTTCCATGTTTGGCTCTTGTTGTCTCTGGTGGACATACTGAGCTTGTGCTAATGAAGGAGCATGGATCTTTTGAGGTCATTGGAGAAACATTAGATGATGCGGCTGGAGAAGCCTACGATAAAGTGGCTCGGACGATGGGTCTCCCGTATCCAGGTGGACCTCATATTGATCGGTTAGCACATGAAGGAGAGCCAACGATTAAACTTCCTCGTGCATGGCTTGAAGAAGGTTCCTATCACTTTAGCTTTAGTGGATTAAAATCAGCTGTAATTAACACATTACACAATGCATCTCAAAAGGGAGAAACAATTGCTCCAGAGAATTTGGCAGCAAGTTTTCAAGCAAGCGTCATTGAGGTGCTTGTTGGGAAAACATTAAAAGCGGCTGAGGCCTATGGCGTAAAGCAGGTTGTCCTAGCTGGTGGAGTCGCTGCCAATAAAGGACTGAGAGAAGCTTTGACGACAGCATTCACAAAGCTACCTGACGTGAAGGTCATTATTCCGCCGTTATCTCTTTGCACAGACAATGCAGCCATGATCGCTGCTGCTGGAACCATTGCGTTTGAAAAGGGAATAAGAGGCGATATGGCGATGAATGGCCAGCCGGGCTTACCGCTTGTCTCATATGAATGAAAACTCCTGTGGATACACAGGTTTTTTTCATTTTCAATGAAAGCGATTTATTCACATGTAAACGTTATATATCCACAATTATTTGAAAATTTTGTTTTGAAATGAAGAGAATGTGTATAAAAAAGAATTTTTGTGTGGATATGTGATTAAAAACCTGTGAATAAAGTGGATAAGTCCAAAATTTTTAAGAATAACAAAGAAGTTTTTGTGGATATTAATGTGGATAATAAATTTCCACTGAAAGAAAAAAGAGCACCCATTTGGGCACTCTTTAAGATTCGGATAGCTCTTCCCACTCCTCGAAAAGTGATTCAAGCTCTTGATTAAGCGTATCATTTTCTGTTTGAATGTCTTGGACCTTCTCATGATTTTGGAAAATAGCAGGATCACATAGAAGCTCTTCATTTTCACCAAGTTTCTCTTCAATGACAGCAATCCGCTTTTCAATTTCCTCGATTCTGCGCTGCTTTTGTCTTTCTTTCTTTTTCAGTTCTTTTTCTTCCGCATAAGAAAGCTTTGCTGTTTCTACTGGCTTTGCTGCTTGTTTTTTAAGCGGTTCATTTTCTTGAAGCGCCTCAAGCTCTAATTGTTCATTTTTCTTTTCAAGGTAGTAGTCATAGTCACCAAGGTATTCTTTTGTTTCCGCTCGCGACAGCTCGAATACTTTCGTTGCTAGTCGATTAATAAAATAACGGTCATGCGAGACAAATAAGATGGTTCCTGGATAATCGATCAGCGCATTCTCTAAAATTTCCTTACTATCTAAGTCCAAATGGTTCGTAGGCTCATCAAGTATTAGGAAATTGGCTTTTTGAAGCATCAGCTTTGCCAGGGCAAGCCGGGCTTTTTCTCCACCGCTTAATGCATGAACGGGCTTTAAGACGTCATCACCAGAAAAAAGGAAATTCCCTAAACATGTCCGAATTTCTTTTTCATTCATATGAGGATAGTCATCCCAAAGCTCATTGAGCACTTTTTTGGATGATGTCAGTTTGGCTTGTTCTTGGTCATAGTAGCCGATCGTGACATGAGATCCAAAGGTGATGTCGCCTTTTACAGGCGTTAATGTGTTCGTTAACGTTTTTAAAAGGGTTGATTTCCCGATCCCGTTAGGACCAATGAGTGCCACGCTATCCTCACGTTTGATCTGAAAAGAAAGGGAGGATAGGAGTGGTGTTTTTTCATCATAACGAATGTCGAGATCATGTACCTTCAGCACATCATTGCCGCTTTGTCTCGTAATATCAAAATGAAAGTTTGCGGATTTTTCATCACCTAATGGCTTATCTAAACGATCCATCCGTTCCAGCTGCTTGCGTCTGCTCTGAGCGCGCTTTGTGGTTGAGGCTCTTGCCAGGTTGCGATCTACGAAGTCTTGGAGCTTTGAGATTTCTTCTTGCTGCTTTTCGTAGAGCTTCATATCACGCTCTAGCTGCTCAGCTTTCAGTTCAAGATACTTACTATAGTTGCCTGCGAACTTTTTCATGGCAGTTCTTGAGACTTCATACACATGGTTCACCACTTTGTCTAAGAAGTAGCGGTCATGGGACACGATCAGAATGGCGCCTGTATAATTTTGCAAATATTGCTCCAGCCATGATAAGGTATCAATATCTAAATGGTTGGTCGGCTCGTCCAGAATTAAGAGTTCTGGTTTCATTAATAAGAGCTTTCCAAGCGCTAGACGGGTTTTCTGGCCGCCGCTTAAGGATTGAACGGTTGTCTCATCTTCAAAGTGACTAAAGCCCAGCCCATGAAGAATGGAGCGGACATCTGCTTCGTATTGATAGCCGCCTTGATCTTTAAATTCCTGCTGCAGTCTGTCATAGGTTTTCATGAGGGAATCCAGCTCAGAACCTGTGGAGGAAGCCATTTTCTCCTCAATGATTCTCATCTCTTGTTCCATCCCTTTTAAATGATCAAAAACCGATAATAATTCGTCTTTTAACGTACGTGTAGATGTCACATCGGTATGCTGTGCTAAATAGCCGATCGATAGGTCTTTCGGTTTGATGATCTCACCTTGCTCGTAAGACAATTGACCGGCAATGATTTTCAAAAGGGTGGATTTGCCTGCGCCGTTACGACCTACAATGGCAATCCGATCCCTTGCTTTGACTTCTAATTTTATATTCGTTAAAACGGTATCAGCACCAAATGATTTGGACAGCTGATTCACTTGTAGAATCATCATGTAACTTCACCTCTGCTATAATATGTTAAGTGTAGCTTATCAGCAGTAAACCGGCAAATGTTACATACAATCGCCATATTCAAATGAAAGACAGATAGGAAAAAATAGTGTATCATTTGAGTGAGGGAGCGTTGAAAGATGAGTCAATTTAGCCACTTTAACGAACAGGGAAGAGCAAAGATGGTCGACATTAGTGACAAATCGTCTACAGTGAGAACCGCCGTTGCTGCTTCAAGCGTTCGTATGATAAAAGAAGTGTTTCATAAAATACAACAACGTGAAATTGGAAAAGGGGATGTGCTGTCTGTTGCACAGGTTGCTGGCATCATGGCAGCAAAGCAAACATCTACCATCATTCCAATGTGTCATCCGCTTGCACTAAAAGGCGTGGATATCTCCTTTGATTGGGAGGAAGACGGAAATGCGCACATTCTGAACATACAAGTACAGGTGAAAACAAAAGGAAGTACGGGTGTGGAGATGGAAGCGCTCACTTCTGCTTCAGTATGTGCACTGACCGTTTACGACATGTGCAAAGCGATTGATAAAGGCATGATCATCGGTCCTACCTATTTAATTGAAAAGAAAGGCGGGAAAAACGGTGATTTTCACAGAGCATCTGATATTTAAGTTGGAGGACCTTATATGAATATAGATCAGTCAAAAATTCCACAAGCGACAGCCAAACGTTTGCCGCTATATTACCGTTTTTTAAAAAATCTGCATGCATCAGGAAAACAAAGGGTGTCATCGGCAGAGCTTAGTGATGCAGTCAAAGTGGATTCTGCCACCATTCGCCGAGATTTTTCGTACTTTGGTGCACTCGGGAAGAAAGGGTATGGCTATAATGTCGATTACCTCTTGACCTTCTTCAGAAAGACACTTGACCAAGATGAAATGACCAATGTCATGCTCATCGGTGTCGGGAATTTAGGGACTGCTTTTCTACACTATAATTTCATCAAAAATAATAATACAAAAATTTCAATGGCTTTTGACGTCAATGAGAGTAAAATAGGAAGTGAGATAGGCGGCGTGCCTGTCTATGATTTGGATAAGCTTGAAGAGCATGTTCAAGAGGTAGGAGATATTCCTGTTGCCATTTTGACAGTACCTGCCGTAGCAGCTCAATCCATTACAGATCGTTTGATTGCCCTTGGCATCAAAGGAATCCTTAACTTTACGCCGGCTCGATTGAATGTGCCGGAACACATTCGAATTCATCATATAGATTTGGCGGTTGAACTTCAGTCTCTTGTGTATTTCTTAAAGCATTACTCTGTTACACAGGAGGATTGACGAAAAGGGGTAAAGGGGGTGGAGCAAATGGGTCCGATCGGTCCTGGAAGTTTGGTTCTGATTGCGATTGTTGCGCTCATTATTTTTGGGCCGAAAAAGCTTCCTGAATTAGGAAGAGCAGCAGGAGATACATTACGTGAATTCAAAAATGCCACAAAAGGTTTAGCTGATGATCAGGAAGAAAAAAAGAAAAAAGAAGATCAGTAGAATAGGATGAGCTTCATGAATGTCAAAGATATGCCGCTTATGGAGCATATTGTGGAACTGCGAAAACGTTTAGTGATCATTGCGATGTTTTTTGTCGCCTTTATGGTGGCTGGTTTTTTTCTTGCTAAGCCGGTCATTGTGTATTTACAAAATACCGATGAAGCGGCCACACTGACACTGAATGCATTTAAGCTCACAGATCCGCTGTACGTGTTTATGCAGTTCGCATTTGTCATTGCTTTGGTTTTGACGTGTCCCGTGATTTTATATCAGCTTTGGGCGTTTGTCAGCCCCGGCTTATATGAAAAAGAGAGAAAGGTGACACTTGCTTATATTCCGATTGCACTGCTTTTATTTTTGAGCGGTGTGGCTTTCTCTTATTTTATTTTGTTTCCGTTTGTCGTTGATTTTATGATGCGGATGTCGAATGATTTAAATGTAGAGCAAGTCATTGGGATTCATGAGTATTTTACATTTCTGATGCAGTTAACACTTCCATTTGGCTTTTTGTTTCAGATGCCCGTTGTGTTGATGTTTCTCACAAGACTTGGCATCATCACACCGATGTTTTTATCAAAAATACGGAAGTATGCCTATTTTGTCCTCCTTGTCATTGCCGCACTCATTACACCGCCAGAGCTTGTTTCTCACCTCATGGTCACCTTGCCGATGCTCGTTTTGTATGAAGTGAGTATTGTCATTTCAAGAGTGACCTATCGCAAAATGCAGCAAACAGAGACAGAGGAGAAAAAAAATTATGATGTCTCATAAAAAAGCATCGTGATCCGAATAAGGGTCACGATGCTTTTTCTATTGTAAAAGGAATTGATTGATCGCTTGAAATAGATGCTGATAATAGGCAGGCTCATGCGCTACAAAATCTTGTATACAGACTACTCTGCTTTCTTCACATCGTTCTCCGGATTCATCAACTTCAAAGCCATCAAGCTGCATGTTTTCACATTTTCTTGTGAAAAGCTGCTGTGCATCCATTAGCTTTGCTCTGTAAAGTCCAGCGACTTCTTCTTTTTGTAATTGAATGTTCATCTGCTCTTCTTGATGGACGTAAAGATAGACATGGCAAAATTCACGATCAGTAAAATCGGGTAGATGAATTTCATCCTGTATAACACCTGCAAAGGATAGATCTTCAAAAGGGACAGTAAGACCAAGCTCTTCTTCTACCTCTCTCATACCGTCAGAAGGCTGTTCATTTGCAAGAAGGTGGCCTGCTGCTGTGATATCAAACAGAGCAGGAAAATCTTTTTTTGCGGGGCTTCTTAGCTGAAAATAGAGATACACGGTGTCATGTTCCTTTTTGAGAAGCCAGAAATGAAAGGTTTCATGCCAAAGACCTTGGGCGTGGACATCTGAACGGGGTGCAACTCCAATCGCTTCATGCTGCTCATTTAAGATGTTCAGTTTTTCTTGTTTCATGAAAACTTGTCCTCCATAAAAAAACCATTTTCCAGAGATTAGAAAATGGTTTTTGATTTATTTTTGCTGCTGTTTTTTGAGTTTGACAGAGAAGGCAAACATTTTAAACGCGATATTGATATTATAGGCCGCAAACACCATCAGCAAAATGCTGTAAAATGACCACATGTCACCTGGATTTTGAATGGCCATATAGGTGAAAGCAACACCTACGGCAAAATAAATGACGCCCCATACGACAGGGTTTCTCATGAGAAAAAGCCTCCAATAATCATTTGCATTGTTTGAGATTGTTCTTCAATCATTTTTCTTACTGGCTCAATCTGCACAAGAATGACGAGCGAGTTCATCAGCATATGTGCACCGATTGGAACGATGATACGTTTTGTTTTCGCATATAAAAAGGCAAATGTAAAGCCCATTGCGGTATAGAGAAAGAAGTGGTCAAAATCAGAGTGTGCAGCAGCGAAAAATACTGAACTAACAAGTGCCGCAATAAAAAAATTCGACCTTTCATAAATTACACCAAAAACGATTTTTCGGAAAATAATCTCCTCAAGTATCGGTCCAATTAGTGCAATAATAACAACCAGAAAAGGAAAAGCATCCATAATAGATAAGATATTTTGCGTGTTTTCTGACTCACGTCCAATGCCGAATGCATATTGTTCAATCATTCCTACAATCGATTGGGTGAGAAGCGAAAGAAAGAAACCGCCAATGATCCAAGCGATTGCCGCGCCGACTGAAGCCGGTGCTTCATTTCGAAGTGAAGCTTTTGGCACAGTCCGAAGGATGAGCAGAATAATGATTAGTCCAATACAGAAGCTAATGATTGTCCATGTTCCTGACAATTTAGAGAGCTCTGCTTGTGTCATCGGTGTTTGAATGAATCCTAACCATTTCATAATGATCACATAAGGAATTGCAGAAACCTGTACCAATATATACGTTAAGATGATGTACCAATATTGTTTTTTCAAGTAACGAAAACCCCTTTACTAAAAGAACTAGATTTATTGTAACACAAGTCTTCTTCTTCGATGAAAAGGAAAGAATCTGAGTTGAAAAAAGATCATGAAAGCGTAAAAATTTTTAAAGGTTTTTACTTGAAATTACAGAAGACATTCTTTATTATAATAAATGTGTTAGCACTCACTAGTGATGAGTGCTAAAAAAGACTACATATAAAAATTGAGGAGGTTGTTTCTTATGTTAAAGCCATTAGGCGATCGCGTAATCATTGAACTCGTTGAATCTGAGGAAAAAACCGCTAGCGGTATTGTGTTACCGGATTCTGCAAAAGAAAAACCGCAAGAAGGTAAAATTGTTGCAGCAGGTTCAGGCCGTGTACTTGAAAGTGGTGAGCGCGTTGCGTTAGAAGTAAACACAGGCGACCGCATTATCTTCTCAAAATATGCAGGCACTGAAGTGAAATATGAAGGCAAAGAATATTTAATTCTTCGTGAGAGCGACATTTTAGCTGTTATTGGTTAATCACATAAAAAAACATTGAGATATATTTCTAAAAAGACTGAGGAGGTTTCGTTATAATGGCAAAAGATATTAAGTTCAGTGAAGAAGCACGTCGTGCGATGTTACGTGGTGTAGATGCACTTGCAGATGCTGTAAAAGTAACTTTAGGACCTAAAGGACGTAACGTGGTTCTTGAGAAAAAATTCGGTTCTCCACTTATCACAAATGATGGTGTAACGATTGCAAAAGAAATCGAATTAGAAGATGCATTTGAAAACATGGGTGCAAAACTTGTGGCTGAAGTTGCAAGCAAAACAAACGACGTAGCTGGTGATGGTACAACAACTGCAACGGTTCTAGCTCAGGCAATGATCCGTGAAGGTCTTAAAAACGTAACAGCTGGTGCAAACCCTGTTGGCGTTCGTAAAGGGATCGAAGAAGCAGTGAAAGTAGCACTTGAAGGCTTGCACGAGATTTCTAAACCAATCGAAGGCAAAGAATCAATTGCTCAAGTTGCGTCTATTTCTGCAGCAGATGAAGAAGTAGGCAGCCTAATCGCTGAAGCAATGGAGCGTGTAGGTAACGACGGCGTTATCACAATCGAAGAATCTAAAGGGTTCACAACTGAGCTTGAAGTGGTTGAAGGAATGCAATTTGACCGCGGATATGCTTCACCATACATGGTGACTGATTCTGATAAGATGGAAGCGGTTCTTGAAAATCCTTACATCTTAATCACTGATAAAAAGATCACAAACATTCAAGAAATCCTTCCTGTACTTGAGCAAGTTGTACAACAAGGAAAACCATTGTTGATCATTGCTGAAGATGTAGAAGGCGAAGCACTTGCAACACTTGTTGTGAACAAACTTCGTGGAACATTCAACGCAGTGGCAGTCAAAGCACCTGGATTCGGTGACCGTCGTAAAGCAATGCTTGAAGACATCTCTGTTCTAACTGGCGGAGAGTTAATCACAGAAGACCTAGGACTTGACCTGAAATCAACTGAAATCGGTCAGCTTGGCCGCGCGTCTAAAGTTGTTGTGACAAAAGAAAACACAACCATCGTAGAAGGTTCAGGAGATTCTGCTCAAATCGCAGCACGCGTCAACCAAATCCGTGCGCAAGTAGAAGAAACAACTTCTGAATTCGATAAAGAAAAATTACAAGAACGTCTTGCAAAACTAGCTGGCGGCGTCGCTGTCATCAAAGTTGGGGCTGCAACGGAAACAGAACTAAAAGAGCGCAAACTACGCATCGAGGATGCACTGAACTCAACTCGTGCAGCAGTTGAAGAAGGTATCGTATCCGGTGGTGGTACAGCACTTGTGAATGTATACAAAAAAGTCGCTTCAATCGAAGCAGATGGTGACGTTCAAACAGGTGTAAACATCGTTCTACGTTCTCTTGAAGAGCCAATCCGTCAAATCGCTCACAACGCAGGTCTTGAAGGATCAGTCATCGTTGAGCGCTTGAAAAACGAAGAAATTGGCGTAGGCTTCAACGCAGCAACAAACGAATGGGTAAACATGATCGAAAAAGGAATCGTTGACCCAACAAAAGTAACTCGCTCTGCACTTCAAAACGCAGCTTCTGTTGCAGCAATGCTTCTAACAACTGAAGCAGTCGTTGCTGACAAACCAGAAGAAGGCGGCTCAGGCGGCGGAATGCCGGATATGGGCGGCATGGGTGGTATGGGCGGCATGATGTAATCAGGGTTTCAAAACCTTGTTATATCAACGTCTGAAATAATAATATGCTTTTCTTGTCGTCGTATTTGTCCTTGTGTTATTAAACACAAGGCAACCTGTGACAAATAAGCTAACTATAGAAGAAGGCCTTTCATCAGTTTGCAAAACTGTTGGGAGGCCTTTTCTTCCATATTAACAGTCATATGAGCATAGATATTCCTTGTAGTATGACTAATCTTATGTCCACTATGCTATTGTTTTTCATTAATGACGATTCGACCTCAAGCAGTATGGTATGACCAACCTTGTTGATTAAATGGAACCTCGGAACGGGCCCGACTTTATGCTGCAATTGCAAGGACTATAATAGAGAAAGGTTACTCTCGAAGTTTTTACCACTGGTTAGTTGCTATCAATGTTTAAAGAACCTATAGTAATAGGAGCTTTTAAATCTGAGGAAGATATTTTTAGGTATATTAAAGGAATTGATCTTCTAGTGCTGATGATGTTGGCTCAGAGGCAATCGATGGGAATGGCAAAATATAGTGACTGTAAAGAGAGTGAAGGAGAGTTTTCAATTTGTAGAAAGTTTAAAGCTTAGCAAGAAAAGAGTAAACCCTAAAGGTCTACTCTTTAATGTTTAATCATCTTATGATTAGCAATCTTCTGCTTTGCTATGATGAAGAGGTGGTGGAATTAACCATCCTTTTTCTTTGTTAAGTCTAAGGACTTTTGCTCCAAGTGCTGTCTTTTGAACATGAAACTGTCCAAACATCATAGCTATGTCTTCTCGAATGGATTGCCCCATAATTGTGCTACACGATACTAAGCCTGCCGCAATGTTCGCCGAAAGACCAGCGGCTATTTCTGGATCTTGAAAACGTGCCCCTACTGGAATATCGTCTATACAAGCTTTAGGTCGTTCAGGAGGTGTTGGAGGTAAGCCAATTCCATTTTCTTTTAATAAAGTTTCAATTTCTTTGATTTCTTGTTGCCCACCCTGAATAGCTTCTTCAATTAATTTTTGTAAGTCTTCGTCACCTGCATGGTTTAAGTGGGTTTGATAACCAGCAACTAAACCTTTAGCTACCATCAAGTAAGACCATGTACCAAACACTTCACCATAGTGCATAGGTTCATCCGTTGGATTTCCACTTAAAATTCCCATTGTCATCCTCCCTAATTGTAAAATATTCATTAAGCGACCTTCCTTTCTTGACGATTGGTCACCTTTTTATAGTTCCTAAATTAAACCATTATATTCATCATTTTAATGATGGTTGTTAAAGGTAAAATTCTAATTTTAATCTATGTGGACTCTAACGAATAATGGCTAATAAAACTGGAGAGATTATGTTATAAAAAGAGCGGTTGCATAAAGGGAAATTATCTTCTAGCAACGAATATATATGATAAAATGTAGTGGCATATTATGAGGCTCTCTTCTTCTTTTTCCCATTGCCTAACCACCTTCGTTCGCGATGATCAGAGATCGTTATTTTTTGTAACGATTACCACTATTAAAGAAACGAGCGAAATAAAGAAAATGAAAAAAACACTTTCTCAATGAAGGTGTTTTTTTATTGTGTTTACAACAAAAATAAACTATAATGTTGTTATGTTTTATGTTGTAAATGCAACAAAAGGAGTCGTGATAAATGAGAGAGATTTTGCGAGAGATTGGCGTCATCGCTCGGGCGCTTGATTCTATAAGTAATATTGAATTTAAAGAGTACGATTTAACGAAGGGGCAGTATTTGTATCTTGTGCGTATCTGTGAAGAGCCTGGCATCATTCAGGAAAAGCTGGCGGAAATGATCAAGGTGGATCGAACAACGGCTGCTCGTGCTATCAAAAAATTAGAACTGCATGGTTTTATTGAGAAGAAAGATGATCGAGTGAATAAAAAAATCAAAAAGCTGTTTCCCACTGATAAAGGGGAAGCGGTATATCCAATGATCAAACGAGAAAATGATTATTCGAATCAAGTAGCGCTGGATGGATTTTCTGAAGAGGAAGCAGAACAGATATATGAGTATCTTCTAAGGGTGAGAAAAAATATCGAAAAAGATTGGGATTATGTGAAAAAAGGAAATAAGAGACGCTACTAAATGATAAGGAGAGATGACTTCAATGACCGTCACTTTTATTCCATGTAATGAACAGCATATAGAAGAGCTGCAAAAAGTCGGTATCGACACATTTATAGAAACCTTTCAGAATCAAAACAAAGCGGAACATATCGATGCTTACGTAAAGACAGCCTTTCATCCGAACCAGCTGTTAAAAGAATTACATCATCCATCTTCACAGTTCTATTTTGTTCAAGTGAATGGCAAAGTTGCTGGTTATTTGAAGGTCAATATGGATGATGCGCAGTCAGAAGAGATGGGAAGTGAAGCGTTAGAGATTGAAAGAATTTATATTAAGCAGTCCTTTCAAAAACAAGGATTAGGCCGATATTTAATCAATCAAGCCTTTGAGATCGCGAAGAAATATCATAAACGTGATGTTTGGCTTGGGGTGTGGGAGCACAACAAAGCGGCCATCGCATTTTATCAAAAGCTTGGGTTTGTTCAAACAGGGGTGCACGCATTCCTTATGGGAGACGAAGAACAATTGGACTTCATTATGACCAAAACACTTAGCTGAATCAATAAGGGGGAAGGGAATATGCATATTCCATCTTTTTTTCAAGTGAAAGATATGGAAGAAGTAAAAGCATTTATTCAATTACATTCATTTGCAACAGTTGTGACCACAACGGATGAAAAACCCATTGCGACACATATTCCAGTGAGTTTTCATCAAGTTGAAGATTCGTATGTGATTACAGGGCATATGGCGATTGGAAATCCTCAGTGGAAAACGTTTGAAGAAAATGAGAAGGTGCTCGTCATCTTTCAAGGACCACATGCCTATATATCCTCTTCATGGTATGAAAAAGAAGCCGTACCGACATGGAATTATCAGGCTGTCCATGTATATGGAAAGGCTGTGCTGTTAGAAAAAGGGGAACTGGTAAAAGAATTAACCACGATGCTGGAAACATACGAAAGCCACAGAGAACAGCCTGTTTTATGGGATACATTGTCTGATGAACTGTTAGAGAAACAAATGAAAGGGATTGTGGGCTTTAAAATCATCATTGATGAAGTTCAGGCTGCTTTTAAACTAAGCCAAAATCGCCATGAAAGGGATTATGCTCACATCATTGAAAAGTTGGAAGCAGAGGGTGACGTGGAAATGGCTGAGGCGATGAAAAAGAGAGTAAAGGATGTATGAGAAAAGCACTCTTATGATCAAGAGTGCTTTTTTTTGTTTTGAGAGAAATGAGATATCTTGGCTTATAATGTCACATTTTCTTTAAAATTACATAAAAAAATCCACTATTTCCATAAAAAATCAGATCAATTCCTTATAATAAAGGTATCTGAGAATGGGGAGTGAGTCGAGATGGACCAAAACTTGCTGCAAATGAATCAAGTGAGATCAGAGGATGAATTAGCGGTTGTTAATATATCTTCTACAGAAATTGGGGCGCTGTCAAAGGAAGCGGCTGAGCGGATTTTACAAACGAAGGATACGGATGATATTCATTTACTGATGTATGTCCCGATTGAAAAGAAAGCAGATTTGATTTGGTTGATTGAAAGTGTTGGACAGGCGTTAGAAGATGAGGATGAAGATAACGTTGCACTTGAATTTGCTGATTTGCTCTATTTCTTTGTCATTCCATTTTATAAGGAGTATATTTTGAGGGAACATCATTTGTATGAGTGTATAGATGATTTGTTGGTACGATTAGCATCAAGGACTCACTCAGATATTCACACACTAGTTGATGCGATGAGAGACGATTTGACTGAATAAACATGAAAAAAGGCTTGTAGAGAGGTCCTCTACAAGCTTTTTTCATCGTAAAAAACCATAAATTACTGGGCTCTTTCCCACGTGATTTTTGTTTCATTTGTTTTTTTCTTTCCTTTTGCCAGTACTTTGCCGTTTTCTTGTTTCACGGTGATGTTTAGGTCGTAAAAGGAATAGAGGGCGCCAAGGCTGTCATTTTCTGGTTTGTGCAGGTTGTTTTCTTTTTCAGTTGATGCCCCAATGGCCAGCGTCTTGGCAAAGTTTAAACCGATGACTTCAGCGTAATCACTATTGGTATCAGATGAAGCGGTCACGTTTAAAGAAATGACTTTTTTCTTTTGATCAACGGTGATGTCAGTATCTTTTATGAGTTTAGACTGCTCCATGACTTCTTTCGTTTCATTTTGAATGCGGTCATTAATCGTTGGAAGTGCCTTAGATTCTGTTTTTTGTTCTTTCGTCGTATTCGAGCAAGCTGCTAGAATGAAGAGACTTGCAACTAGGCTCATGAAAACAAGTAGACTTTTTCTCACGTTCGTTCTCCTTTTTTCTGCGAAGTATGTATGTTTATGTTACCACGAATCCTTGTTTTGATTAAAAGAGAAGTGTTGATAAGCTGTGAACAATAAAAAGCACCCAAAATAGGGCGCTTTTTTCTTATTGTGCTGAAAGGCTTGTACTTAATGGAACAGAAGAAATGACGGTGAATTTAGGAGCCGCAGCACCAGACTCTAAATTTTTACGTAAAAGCGATGATTTGATTGTTCCATCCCATTTTTTATAGACACTTCCTGAAGTATTCGCACGAAGCTGTACATTCGAGAAACTTGCTTGTGAGTAGCTGTTTGTTCCATTATCTTGGACGCCGTGAACCATTTTGACGACATCGAGGTTTTTCAGACGACTAGGGTTGAAAACAGGCTGCTTATAGCGCAATTTCCCATTGACGTATAGTGACACTGTGCCATCACCATTGTTGATGAGCTTTAAGTTGACACGTGCACCATCCGTAATGCTCTTATTGTACTCACTGTTCCAGTATTGACTGCCGCCTTGTGAGCCGCTGCCAAGAAAGACCTTATAGCCAGAAGACGTTTTTGAAATACCGCTCTCTACAACGGCAGAGCCGAGACCGAGGTACCAGTCTGCATAGCCATTTTTAATAGTGGCTGTTTTCGGCAGCACAATATCAGCAGAGATACCTGACCATTTTGCCTCATCCGTTTGTGTCACAATCGCGCCGTGACGAGGACCAGCTGCTGAGGCAGGGATACTTGATAGCATCAAAACGAAGGCCAAACTTACACTCAAAACGATGAACCACTTTTTCATAAAAATTCCTCCTTAAATTGGATTCACTTTTATTATATAAAATGAAAGAGAGGGGCTACTTACATTCTTCTGGCCGATTTTGGTATTTTTTGTGAACAAAATCGGTCATAAAGTGGTCAACTTGTATTCGAATTGTAATGTGACTGTAAAATAACTGGGGGCATCTTCATGTATAATAAGTGCAGAAACCAAATACGGAGGATTTTTTAATGAATAAAAAGCTTATCGCGACAATCGTAACAGTAGCTAGTTTATTTTTGGCGTTTAGTTTCTCACATGGAGCAAGTGCAAAAAAAGTAAGCGGCAATATTACTTGGTATAATGGTGTCGGTAAAAAGGGCGCAGATGGAAAAAAACTCGGTCATTGGGATGCAGCAACTAAAATGGGATTTGACGTACCGAAAAAAGGTACAAAACTTAGAGTGACAACAAAAGCGAAACCACATAAAGTGATTACAGTATATAAATATGATGTAGGCAGAATGCCAAACGCTGTATTAGACGTCAGTCCAAAAGCATTCAAAGCACTAGGGTATAAAACAAGTAAAGGTGTCGTAAAAGGGCATTACACTTATTAATACATAGTCATGCAAAGAAGCGGGAAAAGTTTATTTTCTGGCTTCTTTTCTTGTAGAGAGGGTCTGAAAGGCAATGAAAAAATCAACATGGTGGATCATCACGGTCATCGGAGTCGCAGTGATTGCGGCAGTCATTTTCTTCATGATGAAGCCGGCGCAAGAGGCGAAACATGCAGGAAAAGTGAAAACGAATCAAGATGCAAAAGACGAATTACTCGTTTCATTTACAGATCAACAGTTAAACAATACGTATTACCTGCATGACCGGGCGCTTCATACGGAGAAACTGACAGCATATCCTTCGATTGCTTATGATTCTACGAAACAGCTTTTATATTACACGTATACGGATGAAGACACACAAAAAGTGAGTATTCGAGAACTGAATGTGAAAACAGATGAAGAAAAAACGCTATTTACGAGTGATGATTCCATCGACAGTATGAGGCTGTCTGGAGACGGGAAACAGTTATATCTCAGGTATAACAAGGATTCTGGCGAACAATTTTATGTCGCTTCTTATGATTTGAATACACAAAAAATGAAGGTGTTATATCCAGAAAAAAGCAAGGATGATACGGTGAGTTCTTTTGCTTATGATCCGGCGTCAAACCTTCTGGCAATCCAGCATTATTCCTTAAAAGAAGATTACAAGAAAACCGATGAAGCGAATGAAAAGGGAAGAGACCCTGAACCAACGACCATGAAGATCACCCTTCAAACAGGTGCGAAGGGGAAGCGTATTACACGTATCTCGCAAACGATCAATGATATTTCATTTTCACCAGATCATAAGACATTGATTTATACAGAAGTGAAGGTGCGAAACGAAAAAGAAGTATCCTCTATTAAGATGCTTGATGTAGAAACCGGAAAAACGACAACACTCGTTAAGAACAGTGAGGATATGCATATTTTAAGTGCCGCACAGCCGCAATTTTCTACGGACGGATCTTCTGTTTATTTCTTAGGTGTTGCTAAAAACGCAAAGGAATTAAAGGATGACACCGGACGAAAAGCAAAGGTAAGAACGATATTTGAATACAATATCAAGAAGAAAACAGTGGAAGCCGCTTGGGAGAAGGATGGCGGAATTGTTAACAATTTCACTGTCAATCGATAAGGGTACGTTCAGTTATTTGATATAACTGGACGTTTTTTTATTTTGCCGCTTGAAATGATGGTGAAATTGAGGAATTCATGGAAGGGAAAGCAATTTTTAAGCAGAGAAACGTGTGGTATTTTCGTATTTTGCTTATGTGACAGAGGAAAAGAAAGAGAGTAATATGAGTGTACATAAAAAAACGAGAGGACACAAGGCTTCTCGTTTTCACTGATTTATTTGGTGTTATTGTCTAGTAAGTTTTGAAAGATAAACAGGGCATTAATGGAGTGAGGGAATCCAGCAACTTTTGTACAGTGCTTAATAATCTCCATGATCTCTATGACAGAAAGTCCGATATGTAATGCTTGTTCAAAATGAGTCTTTAATTCTTCATCACAATCGCCTTTTGTAATGAGGGCAGATAATGTACTGATGGCCTTTTGTTTTTCATCTAAAATGAAGTGGTTGAATTCTTTTTGTTCACCGAGTTCAATTGTTAGCTGTTCAATATTTGACCAAATGCTCTCGTTTTCCTGAATTGAAAGCTTTTCTATGTTACCTGCCGCTGTTTCTTGTGTGACCTGGCAAGTCTCTTTTTCTTCATTCAAATTGAACTCCTCCGTTTTTTATCGCAATTTTCCATTTGTTCGTTCATTGTGGCTTATGTGCCTTTTGATAGATGCAATGGGTATATAGTAGTATTATCGGTTTGCTGCGTCAACTTTTTAAGTATTGAATGTACAAATAAATGCCATTTCAAGTCATGCATTGTTTTTTTAGAATGATTCAATGAAAAGGAAATAAAGGGCTAATATATCGCTGTCTGTTAGCCCTTCGCAATGATTTACTCAATACATGTGTTTACGCATGTGACGGGAGATTAATTTCATTTTACTGGATGATATCCATCGGCCGCATCATGTCATAATCCTCGTGCTCTAATATATGACAATGCCACACATACCTGCCGCTGTATGGAACAAAGCGAGCGATGATCCGAATGACTTCACCGGCATGCGCTTGAATGGTGTCCTTGTAGCCTTGTTCATGTAAAGGAGGGGCTTCGTTCGGTCCTGTATACACAATTTCCCCTGTCGATTGATAGACCTCTGTATCAAATGGTCTTCTGTCTATCACCCTAAATTGAACAAGATGTAAATGAATGGGATGTGTGCCCCTTGTTGGATTGACGATGGACCAAACCTCTACACTGCCAAGCCGAGGATTTTCCGTGACGGGGTCATTCCAAAATTGGTTATCCAGCAATAAAATGGGGCGGCCGTATTTATCCTGTGTACCGGTAAGAGTGAGCGTACGCTCTTTATCAGCTCGACTAGGCCGAAGCGGTGGAAGCGGTTTGAAAATAGGCCGTAATGTTTTAGGTGCTCTCCCTTTTAGCGGCCGTGTGACTTTAAATTGCATGATGTTTGCATCTGTTTCAGGATTCACTTCCTGTCCGCAGCCCGCTTTATTTTTAAGGATGATCGTTTTGTTTTCGTAAGCTGAAAAATCGATGATGACATCAAACCGTTCAGCAGGAGCAATGCTAAAGGATTGATGGTGAACAGGTCTTGGCAAAAAGCCGCCATCAGATCCAATTTGCAAAATCGTAGCATCGTTGTCTAGATGCAGCTCGTAAGTTCTTGTATTGGACGCATTTAAAATACGAAAGCGATATTTACGCGGTTCTACTTCTAAATACGGCCATACTTTTCCATTAACCAAAATGGTTTCTCCGCAAAAGAAGGGCACGATGGACGGATCTGGTATGTCACTGTCTTCTGGCGTGTTGTTTGGTCTGCTTGGATAAAACAGTGCGCCATCCTCCTGAAATGTACGGTCCATGATCATTAACGGAATGTCATACTCATCTTTCGGTAATTCTAGCGATTTTTCAAACGCATCAGAGATCAAATAAAACCCAGCTAAGCCGGCGTACACATTTAATCGTGTCAATGCCATCGCATGATCGTGATACCACAATGTGCAGGCTTGCTGATGATTTGGGTATACGTATACCTCTCGTTCAAAGAAGGGGCCGGTTGCTTCAAAGTCTCGTGAAAACCAAGCCTCTGGATAGCCGTCACTGCTTGCTGGTGTGACGCCGCCATGCAGATGAACGACCGTTTTGACTTCTGGTTCATCATGATGGCCTTCGTGAATGGTGTGATCGACCGGCAGGAAATGCTTCAACGGCAATTTGTTCATCCATTTCACTTTGACTTTTTCATTTCGATTCGCTTGAATGGTGGGACCAGGCAAACTGCCATTATAGGTCCATAGCTTGGTTGGGGGCAGGTCTCTATGAACTTTTAGAAATACCTCCTCCATAGCGATTTCATAATACGTTTGTCTTGGGTTCTTTTTGACGGGCTCCGCGACTTCTGGGATTGGCAGCTCGTCAACAAATTTTTCTAGGTTCATGTTGTCTAATCCTCACTTAAAATCCAATTTGATACAGTATAAGTGCGGACATGAAAATAGGTGAATAAAATAAAAAAACCCGCTTTTCAGCGGGAGCATTACGGATGTTTATTTTCAAGCGCTGCATTTGCAGGCACTTTTTTATTCGGTTTAAAGACGAAATAAGCGGCAAGCACACCGAAGGTAATGATACTTGTCAAAATGAGCTGTGGTCTCATTGATTCGATAAACAGCATCGATGCCAAGATGGCGCAAATGACCAAAATGGTAAAGTACGTGAGATATGGGAACAGCCACATTTTGATTTTGAGCTGCTCTGGATTTTCTTTTTCGATTTTACGGCGCATTCTTAATTGTGAAACAGCAATGACCAAGTAGACAAGAAGGGCAATGGCGCCGGATGCATTGACTAAGAACAAAAAGATGGTTTCAGGATAAAAGTAGTTCATCATGACGGCAATGTAGGAAAAGAAGGTGCCTGCGACTGTAGCCGCTACAGGAACACCACGTTTGCTGATTTTCATAAAGCGTTTCGGTGCTTCGCCTCTTTCCGCTAATGAATAAAGCATTCTGGACGTTGTGTACAACCCAGAGTTTAAACAAGAAAGAACGGCTGTTAAAACAATGACGTTCATGACTTGAGCCGCTGATGGGACACCGATGTATTCTAATACCGCAACGAACGGGCTTGTTAAAATACTCGCTGAATTCCATGGAAGCAAGGTCACAACGACAGCGATGGATCCGACATAGAACACGATGATACGCCATACAACAGAGCGGGTAGCTGTTGTCACAGACTTGACTGGGTCTGCTGATTCTCCGGCCGCTATTGCTACAATCTCGGTTCCCATGAAGGAAAAGATGACGACGACAATTCCGAGTAAAACAGAGCTGAATCCATTTGGAAGGAAACCGCCGTTCCCCGTTAAATTGGCAAGACCTGCAGTATGATGACCGCCAAAACCAAAGATAAATGCAAAACCGATGAGTAGAAAGAGAATAATGCTGACGACTTTTATTAATGAGAACCAGTATTCAAATTCGCCAAAAGATTTAACAGAAAAGATATTCGTTAATGTTAAGAGGATAGTGAGGATAAGACTTGTGAGCCAAACAGGTGCATCTCCATACCAATACTGAATAATGGCAGCACCGGCAATGGCTTCGATGGCGATGACGATGACCCAGAAGAACCAGTAAAGCCAGCCAATTGTAAACCCAGCCCAAGGACCGATGGCATCGCTCGCATATTGTGAGAAGGAACCGCTTGTCGGATAAGCGCATGCCATTTCTCCAAGCATTCTCATAATAAAGATCACTAGAAGTCCGGCAAAAGAATAGGAAAGAATGGCTCCAGGCCCTGCAGAATGAATGACAGCGCCGCTACCAACAAATAGCCCTGCGCCAATAACCCCAGCAATGGAGATCATTGAAATATGTCTTGTTTTCAGATTTTTTTGAAGACCGTTTGTCATGTTGGACATGTCTTTACCTCCAAACATTTCTCTTCATAGAGAAATTGTTTTTAGAATATTTTAAATTTTATCATACTGAATTGTCATTCAGCATTGGACAGGTTATCAAACTGACATTTCAAACCTCTTAACATGATGTTAAAAAGTATAAAGGATTTGAGAGATTATGTTCCCTCTTTTTTCTCAGTTCATTCTTAAAAATTGCATAAGATAGGATGGGGAGAAGTTGTGTCTCAAAATAAAATTATTCTGACAATTTTCTAGAAAGAGTGATATTGCCCATATGTTCATCACAGAGTGAATTGGAAAAAGGTTGATGGGAGTAGGTCTTGAGGTCAATTGACCTTATAAAAATAAGTTTACTTAGGTCAACACATTTCTATGTATCCTATTTTGCTGACACAAGCGAATCATGTTGCTGTAGACCCACACGGGCTTTGCTTTGTAAGATAAATAATAGAAAAGTGATGTGTGAGGAGGCGCGGTTCGACATGGAGCGCTATAACGAATTAAGACAAGGTGAAACAGGTGCTTGGGTCAGCATCATTGCCTATGTGATCTTATCAGCGGTGAAACTTCTAATTGGGTATGTGTTTCATTCAGAGGCTCTTTCGGCAGATGGATTGAATAATACGACGGATATTATTGCATCCCTTGCTGTGTTGATTGGGCTGCGTATTTCTCAAAAGCCGCCTGATGAAGATCATCCATACGGTCATTTTCGAGCAGAGAATATTGCGTCTCTTGTGGCGTCCTTTATTATGATGCTTGTTGGACTTCAGGTTTTGCTGAGTGCGGGCCAGTCGCTCTTCTCATCTGAGCATCAAACGCCCGATATGATCGCAGCTTGGACGGCAGCAGGAAGTGCTGTGGTGATGTACGGCGTGTATATTTACAACCGCAATCTGTCCAAACGGATCAATAGCCAGGCTCTTCATGCAGCAGCAGCTGATAATAAATCAGATGCGTATGTGAGTATTGGAACATTTGTAGGGATTATCGCCTCTCAATTTCAGCTGGCATGGATTGATACGCTTGCAGCGTTTGTCATTGGCCTCATTATTTGTAAAACGGCGTGGGAGATTTTCAGAGATGCTTCTCATTCGTTAACGGACGGTTTTCATATAAAAGATATGTCCAAATATAAAGAGACCATTGAAGCAACACCTGGAGTGGGCGATTTGAAAGATATTAAGGCACGGTATCTCGGAAGTACGGTCCATGTGGATGTAGTAGTGGAGGTCGAGCCGCACTTGAACATTGCAGAAAGCCATGATATTGCAGATGAGATCGAACGTAGAATGAAGAAGGAACATGATATTTTACACTCTCATGTTCATATGGAGCCAGCAGGTGAGACAAAAGAAGAGAAGAAGTCTTTTCCATCGTGAGAAGGCTTCTTTTTTTCTACATGCTGATGTTTTATGCAAATGCGCGTTGTATGGTAAAGTTAGACTATATGAAATTTAACGGAAACGTGATAGGAGGATCAGGATGGCATTTGATGAACCGATGCATTCAGATTTACAAAAAATCGTAGATAACATCAATAAAGTCATGGTTGGGAAAAAAGACATTGCGATATTAAGCCTTGTTGCGATTTTGGCGAAGGGGCATGTGCTACTCGAGGATGTGCCTGGTGTTGGGAAGACGATGATGGTTCGTGCTTTGGCAAAATCGATTGGCTGTGAGTTTAAGCGAATCCAATTCACTCCTGACCTTTTGCCTTCAGATGTAACAGGTGTGTCGATTTATAATAAAAAGACAAATGAATTTGAATTTAGGCAAGGACCGATTATGGGGCAGATTATTTTGGCTGATGAGATCAACCGGACCTCTCCTAAAACACAGTCGGCATTGCTCGAAGCGATGGAGGAAGGCAGTGTCACAGTGGACGGAGAAACAATGCGGCTTGCGGATCCT
Source organism: Bacillus sp. NMCC46 (assembly GCF_002998465.1). NCBI lineage: Bacteria > Bacillati > Bacillota > Bacilli > Caryophanales > Bacillaceae > Bacillus > Bacillus sp. NMCC46. The sequence continues at coordinate 25,335 of NZ_PVQZ01000005.1, forward strand.
TTTTTCGTCATGGCGACGCAGAATCCAGTGGAATATGAAGGGACCTATCCGCTGCCAGAAGCGCAAATGGACCGGTTTTTATTCAAGCTGCAGATGGGATATCCGACCATGCTGGAGGAGCTGGAGGTGCTCAACTTGCAGGAAAAGCAGTCCCCGATTGATACACTTCAAGCTGTCATGACAAAGGAACATATTCATGCGTTGCAGCAAGCTGTTCAGACCATTCATGTGGATGCATCCATTAAAGAATATATTGTGGAAATTGCTCAAGCGACGCGGCAGCATCCATCTGTTTATTTAGGTGTGAGTCCAAGGGGATCGATCGCCCTCATGAAAGCGGCTCAGGCGTATGCGCTGTTGAATCAGCGAGATTATGTGATTCCTGATGATGTACAGTATTTGGCGCCATATACATTGCCGCATCGAATGATTTTGACTTCAGAAGCGACGTATGAAGGGAAGAAGGCGGAGACACTGCTGCGACAAATGCTTGAGCAAATTGGCGTGCCAGTTCAAAAGTCGATGACTCAATGAAGTCACGTCATCGTTTCGCTGTTTCATTATGGTTACGGGTGATGATGCTCATCATCCTCACTGCGGCAGCCTTTTGTTATGCCATGTTTCAGGGAGGGTTTGTGAGTTGGTTCCTTTTTTATGCATTTTTACCATATACTTTGTATGCTTTGATGTTTGCGCTCATTCCGCTGCGCGCGACAGTCAAAAGGACATTACAGCAAACCCGATTGAAGGCGGGAGACGTGCTGTCCGTTGACCTTGAAATCAAGCGGACAAATCCATTTCCATACGTTTACGTCTTGATTGAGGATGATCCGCCGGACACCTTTCATTTACAGGAACAAATTGAAATGAAGCAAATGCTGTTTCCTTGGTTTCGGAAAACGTGGCGTTTTTCCTATCAATTGAATGATGTCAAGCGCGGGGAACATCATTTGTCAGCGGTTCGAATCAAAACGGGCGATATGTTTGGTTTTGTGGAGAAAGAAGTGATCATTCCGTTAGAAAAAAAGCTGCTTGTCTATCCGAAAATACTCGATCTTCAGGTGGAGTCTGCTGAGTCAGTGAATGAAAATGGAGGCAAAGCGGTTCACTCGTGGTTAAATGAACCGACCCATGTGACAACAGGCGTACGGGAATACCAGCAAGGAGACCGTTTTGCTTGGGTGGACTGGAAGACGACGGCTAGAAGGGGTCAGCTGATGACGAAGGAATTTGAACAGAATCAAACAAAGGATCTTGTCGTGTTTGCTGATTTTACAGATGAAGCGGTTTTTGAGACCGTCGTGTCTATTGCAGCTTCTGTTCTCCAAACGGCAGTGAAAAAAGGGGTGCCTTCAGGTTTTGTACCTCTAGGAGATCAGCATGCCTTTCGAGTGGATCAAGGAGAACTTCATTTACAGGACATGCTCTATTATTTAACAAGGGTGCAGCATCAACATTCTCGCGCACAAGAATATAAGACGTTAGCAGCGAGTGAGTACCAGCACTCTGGAAAATATGTCGTCACGGGTCAGCTGCAAGAAGAGCTTGCTGCGAGCCTCTTTGGAAATCGAAACAGAAAGAACATCACTGTTCTTTTAGTGAAGAGAGCTTTGGATCGCTTCACGACAAAAGAAAAACAGCTTGTAGACCGGCTCAAGGCATCTGGAATACGCACGACCCTTTTATTTGAAGACCGGCTGCACGAAAGAACTGTGAGGTGACAAACATTTATGCTGGATACGCATCAGCGGCAAAGCCGTTTTGAGTTGTTCATCTATTATGCTGTAGCATTTCTGCTGCTTTGGGAGTGGCTTCGTCCGCTTCAAGACTTTACAGAGACGAGTCATACGTCTTATTTCATCATTTTTATAGGGCTTACGTGTTTGTTTACATTCTTTCGTTTGAAGTGGTATGTGACGTTTCCTATTTGTACTGGCATGATCTTGCTCGCCTTATATTTGATCTTTTATCAAGCAGAGCCAAGCTATCCGGCTGCATTATTTGCTGATATCAAAGATAATATCACCTTCATGAGCACAGGCATGTGGAGTGACATGTACCCGTCCTTCCGCACATTATTGTTTTATATTTTGCTGTGGCTGCTTGTCTACTTGCTTCATTATTGGGTGGTCTATCAGCAGCGTATCTTTTTCTTTTTACTCATGACGATTGTGTATGTCACGATTCTTGATACGTTTACGCCATATGATGCTGCCTTTGCGATCGTTCGCATTATGGTGTTTGGTTTTTGTTTGCTTGGGTTGCTGTATTTCGATCGACTGCGTTCGGCTGAAGGCATCCGAGTGTCACAGAAGGCGCGTCTAAAATGGTTTTTGCCCATGTTGGCGCTCGTTCTTCTATCAGCGGCACTCGGCGCTTCTTTGCCAAAGTCTGATCCGAAATGGCCTGATCCTGTCCCGTTTTTTAAGGCGGTGACGAATCAAGATAACGCAGCCGGGCAGAATAAGGTGGGATATAGTGCAGATGATTCGGCGCTTGGCGGACCGTTTAGTGAGGATCGCACACCGGTCTTTAAATGGAGCGGAAAGGAGCCGTCTTACTTTCGTGTCGAAACAAAAAGCATCTACACAGGAAAGGGCTGGGAGGATGCCTCAAATGATACAAAGCCTACTCGGCTAAAGGACGATGATGTGCCAAATCGTTGGTTTACCGAGCGTGTAAAAACAGAGGTGCACGAAACGAGAGTCGATATGGAATCTGACTATCGATTTAATCATGCCGTCTATCCAATTGGGACGATCACACTGATGCCAATGGAAAATATTCCGCTGCAAATGATGGGGAAAACGGAGAAAATTGTCCCATCCATTCAAAATCCACCGAAAAATTTAGGGAACTACCAAGTCAGCTTCTTATCGCCTACATTTATCCTTGAGGATTTGCAGAGCATCAAAGTACCGACGAAGCAGAAAGTCAATCAGGAGGTTGGCCGTGAATACTTGCAGCTTCCTTCCTCATTACCAGAGCGAGTGAAAACATTGGCAAACAGCTTAACGGAAACGAAGGATAATATGTACGATAAGGCTAAAGCGATTGAGGACTACTTAGGGTCAGCGAAGTTTTCATATGAAACGCAAAATGTCGCTGTGCCTGGTCGTAATGAAGATTATGTGGATCAATTTTTGTTTGATACGATGATCGGCTACTGTGATAATTTTTCATCCTCTATGATTGTGATGCTTCGTTCGATCGGGATTCCGGCGAGATGGGTGAAAGGATATACGTCAGGTCAGTTATATGAAACACAGATGGATGGAAACAATGTGTATGAAGTGACCAATAACAATGCGCATTCATGGGTAGAGGTTTATTTTCCAAACAGAGGCTGGGTCACCTTCGAACCGACTAAAGGATTTACGAACCCACAGACATTTACGAATGAAGCCGTTTCAAGCGATCAAACGGATGATCAAAAGGAAGAAGATCAGCCTAGCTCTGATGCACGCGAAGATCAGCCGGCAGAACAGCCGCAGCAGCAGGAGACAGAGCAGCCGGCAGAACCAAAGAAACAAACAGCACAAGCAAAGCCAAGTATGGTGCATGTTGGTTCAATCTTGGGTTTTGCGGCAGGAGCTATGGTCTTTCTTGGATTGATGAGCTGGCTGCTTTATCGATTCAGAGCAAGATGGCTGCCATTCTTTATAGTGAGAAAGGTGAAACGTCTGCCAGAGGAGGAAGCATTCTTCTATGCGTATGCGGCTCTATTAAAGCAGCTGAAGCGCAGGGGAATTGAGAAAAAAACAGGCATGACGCTAAGAGAATTCGCTTCTTTGATCGATGACAAGGATGGAGATCATCGCATGTCAGAGCTGACGCAGCTCTATGAGCGGGCACTCTATCGACGAGAGGATGTGTCGGCGCTTTGGCGGCAGTCGGCAAAGTTATGGGAAAATTTAATAAACAGGAGATAGTCTTGACCCCGTACCTTCCTGTTGTTAGAATAGGTGAATATTAAAACCTTCTAAAATACATGAAATTGAAGCGTTCGGATGTGAGTCTGGGCGCTTCAAAAACGTGATTCACACTGAGAGCAGGTTTTCTCCTCTCATTTTTTCTGTGCGTTTATAAAAAACTATATTGGACATAGAGGTGACACCATGACAAATTTAGTAAATGAAATGATTTTGGTTCTAGATTTCGGCAGTCAGTACAATCAGCTGATCACACGCCGTATTCGTGAATTTGGTGTGTACAGTGAGCTTCATCCGCACACTTTAACTGCTGAAGAAATTAAAGAAATGGCGCCTAAAGGAATCATCCTTTCTGGCGGACCGAACAGTGTTTATGATGAAGGATCTTTCCGCTGTGATGAAAAGATTTTTGATCTAGACATTCCGGTTCTAGGCATTTGCTACGGCATGCAGCTCATGACTCACTATTTAGGCGGGAAAGTAGAAGCAGCAAGCCAGCGTGAATATGGAAAAGCAGATATCCACATTAATGGAACGCCTGCTTTATTCAAAGACCTTCCGACTGATCAAGTCGTTTGGATGAGCCATGGTGACCTCGTTGTTGAAGTACCAGAAGGCTTTACAGTTGATGCAACAAGTGCACATTGTCCAAACTCAGCGATGAGCTTAGCTGAGAAGAATTTCTATGGCGTTCAGTTCCACCCAGAGGTTCGTCACTCTGAGTACGGAAATGACCTATTGAAAAACTTTGTCTTCGGCGTGTGTGACTGCGATGGCAAATGGTCAATGGAGAACTTCATTGAAATCGAAATGCAGAAAATCCGTGAAACAGTAGGCGACAAACAAGTATTGTGCGCACTAAGCGGCGGTGTGGATTCATCTGTTGTGGCTGTATTGATCCACAAAGCCATCGGCGATCAGCTGACATGTATTTTCGTTGACCACGGTCTTCTTCGCAAAGGCGAAGCAGAAGGGGTTATGAAAACATTTAGCGAAGGTTTCAACATGAACGTGATTAAAGTAGATGCGAAAGATCGTTTCTTAAACAAGCTAAAAGGTGTGTCTGATCCTGAGCAAAAACGTAAAATCATCGGTAACGAATTCATCTATGTATTCGATGATGAATCGGACAAGCTAAAAGGAATCGACTACTTAGCACAAGGAACACTTTATACAGACATTATTGAGAGCGGAACAGCAACGGCACAAACAATCAAATCTCATCACAACGTAGGCGGTCTTCCAGAAGACATGCAGTTCGAATTGATTGAGCCTTTGAATACACTATTCAAGGATGAAGTCCGTGCCCTAGGTTCAGAGCTGGGCATTCCTGACGACATCGTCTGGAGACAGCCATTCCCAGGTCCAGGACTAGGTATCCGTGTACTAGGTGAAATTTCTGAAGAAAAACTAGAAATCGTCCGTGAATCGGATGCGATTCTACGCGAAGAAATTGCCAACTTCGGACTTGAGCGCGACATCTGGCAATACTTCACGGTTCTCCCAGACATCCGCAGCGTAGGCGTCATGGGTGACGCAAGAACATACGACTACACAATCGGTATCCGTGCTGTTACTTCGATTGATGGGATGACGAGTGACTGGGCAAGAATCCCTTGGGATGTGCTTGAAAAGATCTCGACTCGTATCGTAAATGAAGTGAAGCATATTAACCGCGTGGTGTATGATATTACGAGTAAGCCGCCTGCTACGATTGAGTGGGAATAATTGTAAAAGAGCTAGAAACCTTTGTGTATCAATGGTTTCTAGCTCTTTTTTATTTTTAACTGTACTTTTCCCTTCCGTCTTCATGTGTTCATTCATCATTCCATCCCTTACACACATCAATCCATTGTGAATAACCGGAGTATTTTTCTAATTGTTTTATTGTGAGTTCAATAGCACTGTTACTGCTCCCGCAGGCTGGATAGACTGTCTCAAAACGTTTTAGTGAAATATCTAAATAAACAGAAACGCCATTCTTTAAAGCAAAAGGACATACTCCGCCAATTTCATGACCGACCAAGTCAACGACCTCATGAGGAGAAAGCATTTTAGCTTTTGTTTTAAAATATTCCTTGAATTTTTTGTTATCAACTTTTGCATCGCCAGAGGTCACAACTAAAATAGCTTGTCCATTTACTAGAAAGGAGAGTGTTTTTGCGATTCTTTCAGGTTCGCAGCCCAATGCAGAAGCAGCCAAGTCTACGGTGGCACTAGACACTGAAAATTCTTGAATTCGAGTATCCATATCATATTGTTTAAAATAATCTTTTACTTGTTTGATGGACATTATCATTTCTCCCTCTTTATTATCTATTATTTAATCGATATTGATGTGGTGTTAGGTGATACTTTCTCTTAAATAAACGAATGAAATGCTCTACATTTTGATAACCAACGGCTGCCGCAATATGATCTACTTGTGAATTGCTGCCAGTGAGCATTTCGCAGGCTTTTTCCAATCTTATTTCTTGTCTAATCTCACTAAATGATTTGCCAAGCTTACGAGCTATATATTTTGACAGATAAGATTGTGAAAGGTTAAATTTCTCTGCCATCTCCTGGATGGTGATATGCTCACAACATTGCTGAATATATTGGAGCATTTGAATAATACGTATATCACGATATTGTTTGACCTGATTTACGTTCATATGACTTGGTTTGAATCTTAATAAGAGACATAATAATATCTCAAACAAATTATTCATAATCAACTGGTAACTAGGAAACCGATTATAATTTTCTGTAAATAGTTGAAGAGAGCAGTCTAGCAAATGTTTATCCAAGTGACTATGGAAAATAAGAATATTTTTATTTTCTTTTATATACAATGCATTCAAAAAGAATTCTGAAATGACATTATTTCCTTTTAACATTTTAAAAAACACTTTTTGAAAAGTACTCTTACGGATCATGATTTGCATGGCGATTGTATTCTCCATTACAATTGGCTTGTGTATGGTGTCAGGTGGAATAAAGGCAATATCTCCTGATTTTAAAGTCATTTTTTTGTCTTCCACTTCTACATACATCTCATTTTCCAGAACATAGATCATTTCAAAGAAATCATGGATAGCCGACAATTGAGGCATAAAACGGCTATACTTTCTCACTTCGATATCTTTCTCCTGATCTAACCACATGGTATCTTCCTTTTCAAATTCGTTCTGCCCTTTTTGCAAAAATTCTTCTATATATATTTGCTTATGCATTAAATTGTGTTTATCATAATCCTTCAAAAATAATTGCAATGATTGATTGTCATGCTTTTTCTGTTGGTATTGTTGATAAAAGATTTCTTGCTCGTTATATTCTCTTAAATATTGCATCACTTCATGTTTTTCAAGTTTATCTTTTTCCATCTACATCCAAACCTCTAGTTTATTTACTGCAACCACCAGGGCCTTCACTGTTGCTTCTATAATATCTTTATCAATTCCAGCACCCCAATGCATTTTTCCTTGATATGAAATTCCAATCTGTGCACAGGCTTTTGCTTGGGAATCTTTGCCCAAAGAATTCTGTTCATAGACTTCCAAAACATACTCGAGATGAAAATATGCTTTTAACGCATTACTGATGGCATCTAAACTTCCAGTGCCAGTTCCTTGTATTTCAATTTGTTGATTATCTCTCAGCAAAGTTAAGGTGACTTCCTGCTTCTCTCCTTTATGAAATTGATAATCAAGCAGCTGGAAATGAGGGTGATAATCAACATACTGTTCTTTAAAAACATGATATATTTCTTCGACAGACAATTCCTTACTTGCCTGATCAGATACTTTCTTCGCTTCATATCCCATGGCTTCGTTCATTTGATAAGGAAGTTGAATGCCATAATTTGTTTCTAGTATATAGCCTATGCCGCCTTTTCCAGACTGGCTATTGATTCGAATCACATCCGTTTGATAATTCCTACCCAAGTCAACTGGATCTACTGGGATATACGGAACGTCCCATTTATCAACTTTATTTTCTTTTCTATATTTCATACCTTTAGATATCGCATCTTGATGTGAACCAGAGAATGCGGTGAAAACCATCTCCCCAGAATAGGGCTGCCTCTCGGGAACAGTGATTTTTGTTAGTTTTTCATATTTTTTACGAATAGCTTCTAGGTTATTGAAATTCAATTTTGGATCATAACCTTGTGAATACATATTCATCGCCAAGGTAATTAAGTCTACATTCCCTGTACGTTCACCGATACCAAATAATGTACCTTCGACTCTTTCTGCGCCAGCTAGAGCACCAAATTCTGCATCACTCACCCCAGAGCCACGGTCATTATGAGGATGAACAGATAATGTCACACTGTCTCGGTAAGACAGATTTTTGTGTATATACTCAATCTGACTTGCAAAGATATGAGGCATTGAATATTCAACTGTTGTCGGAATATTGATGATCGCTTTATGATTTGGTGTCGGTTTCCAAATATCTAAAACACTATTACAAATATCTAACGCATAATCAACTTCTGTTCCTGGAAAGCTTTCAGGACTATATTGAAAATAAATATCACTATTTGTTTTTTCGGCAAGTTCTTTTACTAAAATAGCTCCATCAATGGCAATTTGTTTAATTTCATCTTTTGTTTTCTTAAATACCTGTCTGCGCTGCGCTTCTGAAGTCGAATTATATAAATGAACAATCGCTTTCGGTACTCCCTTAATGGCTTCGAAGGTTCGGCGGATAATATGCTCTCTCGCTTGTGTGATCACCATAATCGTGACATCGTCTGGAATCATATGATGATCAATCAGTGTCCGTAATAGCCTAAACTCCGTATCAGAAGCAGCTGGAAATGCGATCTCAATTTCTTTAAAACCTATCTCTACTAATAACTGAAACATTTCCAATTTTTCTTCTAAGTTCATAGGAATAGGTAATGCTTGATTACCATCCCGCAAGTCCACACTGCACCATATCGGAGCACTTTCTAATGTTTCTTTCTTCACCCAATCATAAGTAAGGTTCGGTGGCAAAAAGTATTTCTTTTCGTATTTTTTGTGGTTAAACATCATCGATTCCTCCTAGAAAATAGAATATAAAAAAAGCCTTTCATCCCCAATATTTACCTTGGAGACGAAAGACTTCTTCTTACGCGGTACCACCCCTGTTTCATGATAAACAAACATTATCATGCCCTTATTCGGATACAGATTGTTTGATCTTATATCCTTCCCATATAACGGTGGGGTGCCGACCTTAACTACATCAATACTTTTCATTTCACTAAGGCTACTCTAAGGTGAGTTCCCTGCTTTTTTGTTATTGCTTCTCATCAACCAGCAACTTTCTGAAAACATTTCGGCAAGTACTATTCCTTATCATCGCATTCTAATTTTTCTGATTTTTTCTATTATACCAAGTCTACAAAAAAGAGATAGTGATAGGGATATCTTTTTTAATTGATTTTTTTTGTTCTATGGGTGCTTATCTTTAATCCTCTTCACCAAATAAAATTCCAAGGCCACAAATAAAGGTGAGTGAATTCATAGCGAACAATAAAATCGCACCAATTTTTTTCATGGCAATTAACCTCCTCTTAAATTCAGTCTGCTAGCCTTCAAAATTTAAATTCACTGGTTCATCCTCTAAATGATCCACGGTATTTTGTTCTGTCACTGGCACACTTTCATCTACAATTTTAAAACTAAGTTCGTCCATCCAAATGTGACCTGGACCATGTAGTAATATGCCAAACGCAATGACTTCACTTTTGACTGGAACATCCAATACTACACTAAAATGATTCCAGCCGTTTGTTCCTGTAATGGGACGGTTCATCATGTTGTCAAACGCAAGAACTTCACCTGAAGAATGGTCAATCCTCATCCATAAACCAGCTGAACCTTTCACATCTTCGCTTTTGACAAAAGCAGAAAATTGAAGGCGTTCTCCACGGTAACGATCAGACTTAATTTGCTGCATCAAGGTCGCAAATCCTCGTGCTTTTTCATCCTTTGACTTCAGGTAAGCGGAGTACGTACCACTGTGTACAATTCTGTCATCCAAACCTGTTTCATAGTCAGATGGTGTTTCTCCCGTCATAATCCAGCCGGTAGGTGTGTTCTTATTTGCAGCCATATTCATTTCCTCCTTATCAATGACATTCCTTAGTAATCTCCGATAACGTGCGGGTGACATATCATAGATCTTCTTAAAGGCTCTAGTGAAGGATTCCTGTGAACCAAATCGATACTGCAATGCAATGTCAATCACCCTTTGGTCCGTATGAATTAAATCCTTCGCCGCTTGGGTCATTCGACGTTCCCTTATATAATCGACAACTGACTTCTTAATCACTTTTTTGAATATACGGTGAAAGTGAAACCTAGAATAACCAGCGTGTTTCGCTAGAGTTTGAAGTGGTAAATCATCTTTCAGATGCTGTTCAATATAATTCAATGTTTCTTGAATCGTTTTCTCATGTTCTTGATAGGACAACCGAGCACCTCCTTGCCTTACGAGTTTAGTATAGCGGAAATGCTTTGTAGGAAACTTGACTTTTTGTGCTATGTTGTAATTTTAGAATGGACCTTCTAGTCCTAGGTTTAGGACTGGGTATCCGTGTACTGGGTGGAGTTTCTGAAGAAAATCTAGAAATCGTCCGAGAATAAGATTTAATTCTACTCGAAGAAATTGCCACCTTGGGCTTTGAGTGAGATATCTGACAATATTTTAAGGTTCTCCCAGACATCCGCAACAAAGGTGCCATGGATGACGCCAGAATATACGACTAAACAATTGGTATCGGTGCTTTCACTTTGATTAATGGCAAGACGAGTGATTGGCCTGAAATTATTTGGAATGTGCTTAGAAAACTCAATTCGTATCGTGAATCAAATGCTGTGAAATAAATTTTTTTTAGTTATTCTCATGGAGAAGCCCTCCAAGTCAGTTTCACCAACTTATAAACAAAATTATGAGTCTTAATAATAGCAGGCATTGGTTTCATTTGATACAATTAATTATAGTAATTATTTCCAATATATAAAATAAATTGAAATAAATCTACCTAGTAAGAATAATCAATTTATATTCAAAGGAATACATACTTCGAACGATGTTAAAAAAAGATTTTTTCAGAGTTTAGGGTTTCATCCGTGATAATGATTTAATTACAGTTTCAGCAGAACTAATATTACTACTGCATTAATGGAACGCTCAATGTCCGATATAAGTGGTGTTGATAAGAATATTTGGAGCGAAATTATTCTTTCATACGTTAAATTTTCAAATATAAAGTTTGATATAAACGAACCAGATATATTTTTGTTATCTGAAGCTGACTATAGCTGGGCTAAAGAAATCTATTATAGTTTGCTTGAGTGCAGAAATCAGCAAGATGTTAAATACACCGTATTATGTTGCTTGTTACTTAAAGCATTTTTGGTGAAACAAGATAAGAAAATCAAAAATAAACTAGAAGTTATATTGCAGTATTCATTAGATGTATTGAATGTTTATTTAGAATCTGATAAATCTATTGAAAAAACTTTTCAGAAAATAAAAGGGTACTCTAAAAAAACTGTTGAGCGCATTTTAAATACAGTTTGGGATATTTACCATGTAAGATTAATAGAACAATCTTTTTTTAAGATAATAGTAATAAGGAAGAGATATTTTTATCATATTTCAGTTCAAGAGATGATGCTTTTAATGAGTTATCTAAAATAAATCAAATAAAGATTTTTGTAATTAATGATGGAAGACCGCTTGCAATTCGAGATATAGGTATAAAAGATATTTGTAACGACGAATTTTACAATGAGCTTTCATTCTTCATTTTTATTGCTATTTTTGAGCATTCTTCTCTGTTTTGATTTATTAGCCATATCGATCCTACAAATATAGACATCCCAAACATCTTTAAAATAAAACTTGTCAAAAATGTATATCCTTCAATTTCAATACCTAGCATAATTGTGGCTATTATGATTCCTATAAAACAGCTAAGAAATATAAAATCAAAAATACACCTCCTCTAAAAACATCCTACTAAAACATTGAAAAGAACCCCTAACCAGGAGTTCTTTTCTCTATTCAATATTTTCTTAATGGGATATTTCCAATAAAGTTTTTTAGTGAAATTTTATAATGTTGTTCAATGTCACGTCCAAGGCTTTCATGTAATACCTTCATTTGTTCAATTATATAATTAAGATCGAAGACATTATATAACTGTTGAGTTTCCCAAATAGTGGTGAGTCGAGCCTTATTATCAAATGGTATTACTGAAATAATGGGGTCGTCTTCCTCATACTCCATTGTGTAATATCTATACTCTGTAACTCTGTTTTTTTTCTTTATCTTTTTAATCCAGTCGTGCAAAGATGCATAAAATTCTAATAAGGCGATATTTTCTTCAAAATATACTTCGCCATTTATAACTATTTTAAACTCTCCCTCTACTCTTAGAGCTGTTGACGGATCTTTCTTCATGTTCTTTGGAATATCTTTCTCATCAGATGTGAACATATAATCAAATTCTACTTGATTGGATAAGCTGTCCATATTTTACCATCCCAACCTATAACTATTTTTATTTTTGTCTCACCTTTTGTTCCGATCTTCTTTTTCAGATTTGCAGTGATGACAAAGGATAGTTTTTTATTATTGTTTATAGTAAACGAAACATTTTTAGATTGTAAGGCTTCTTTTATCCATTTATTCACTGTGCTCTTGCTTTTGGTATCAAATTTTCTGTATCTACCTTTTGCATTACTAAGATGTTTGTTGCTAACAGAAAACTTAGAAACTTTTTTTATACCTTGTTTAATTACCTGTTTTTTAAAAGTTTTTATTATTAGCTTCTTTCCGTATTTTTTAATAGCATATTGAATACCAAACCTAGAAACAATTCCAACTATTATTGCTGGAACAATTGATGACTGAGCTTCTATGGTGCTAACTTTATACTCTTTTCCTGTGTCATCATCCACAAAGGTTGCTGTAAAATCATTTCCTTCAATCTCTTCAATTAACACGTTGAATTTGTTAGTTTCTTTTTCCCCATTTTCTAACTCTGTAATACCATCAACTGTGATTTCACCTGTCTCATGATTAATTTTCATGTCAGTTTGGACATTCATACTCTCAGCTTCAAGCTGAGTAGATACATTAACTTCATCTGGGCTTTCCTTAACTTCCATTAACATATCTTGTTCTAGCTCTATCCCCAATTCTTTTTCAACATTCACTTCATATTCTTTACTAGCATTCTCTTCTATTCTTAAAGCATCAGAATCAATTTCGCCTGATTTTGCACTTGCAAATTCAGGAACAACTCCACACAAAAACAATGTTAACACAAGAATTTTTATTAAAACCTTCTTCAATCTAATTCTCTCCCTTGTTACAAATAATCATCCCATTGCCATACTCTCTGTCATAACCTAGCTTTCCAAGATCAACTGTATTTTTCTTGAGTGTTTGATGAACATTCTCTTTAGATTTGTATTTTTTAGAATACAAACAGCCTATAGCACCTGTTGCAAACGCAGTTGCAAAGGATGTACCTTTAACCTTCGTATATCCTCCGTGTATATCAGTTGTTTTAATATTTACTCCAGGCGCAGAAAAGTCAATTTTTCCTTTTGCTGAAATTGGATCAATTTTTAGTTTTTCGTTAAGTGAGGATATCGATAAGACGCCATCATATTTCGCAGGGTATTCAACAGTTAGACCTAATGTATTTCCAGAAGCAGCTGTAATTGTTATATTGTTATCTAGAGCACTTTTTATAACATTTCGTAATTCATCGTAGTCTTTTCCAAATCCGAAACTTATATTAATTATGTCTACCTTTTGCTCAATACACCATTTAATCCCTTTGACAACATCTTCAACTTTTCCTTTGCCATTTTTATTTAGTACCTTGACATCATAAATAATGGCATTCTGTGAAATACCTTTTATTTCTTCACCAGTTGCAGCGATTATTCCGGCAATTGCTGTACCATGACCATACTCATCTTCGATAGATTTTTTTGGTTTAATAGCATTGTACTCATAAAAAGTTAAATCTTTAAACTCTTTATGCGACTTATTAATACCGCTATCAAGGATAGCAATTTTGACATAATTCTTATGATTATTAGGTTTTTCATGACCTATAACTTTATATCCCCATAGCAGGTCTTTTTCCTTCTCTGTCTTGTATGATTTACTATTATCCTCAGAAACATCGCCAGATAGTCCCCAACATAATACAATTGCAAGAATCACTAGGCACGAAACAAATAGTAATAAGGCTTTTGACTTTTTCATTCAAGCTTCCTTCTCACATGCAGTATTTAGAATTAATACAGAATATACCTCCCTTACCTTTTTATGAAATACAAGAATATATTAACCTGTATTTATTTTGATGTAAATGTTATTTAAGAGAATATATCCTTATATATTCAAAATTTCCCATGCGTATACTACTGTAAATATGCCAGTTCTTCTTCTTGACTCGTTTACTTAATAATTATCTATGATTTTTTTGATTAAAAATGTTTTGCCACCGCTATGACCTGATAACACAATGAGTTTATTCATTACTTGCTGTAACCTCACTCCAATTCCACATGTCCAACGTTCTCCAAAATTGAAAGCGAAACAAGTAAACGTAAAAATAATGTCACTAAAATAGATTTTGAAAATGAAAAATCTAAATTAATCAGTGAAATTGAAAATGAACAAAAATTATTTTTTGGAATATGAATTATTCCAACTAAAACAGATTAAAGAATAGGCTATTTTTATTTGAATCTTGCTGGAATTGTAAGTAAATTAGAAGGGTTACCATGTAAAGAAATCTCTAGTCATAAACTTGACTAGAGATTTCTTACTGGGTAATTGTGCAATTTTAATTCATTCACTTTAACGCTTCTGTTTAAAAATCATTCAGTTTATTTGAAATCCCTCTTCAAAATCGAATACATAAACACATCATCAAACCCATTCTGACCAAGATCATACTCCCGCAATAAACCCTCTCTTACAAAATCAAAGTTCTCCAATAATTGAACAGAGGACGTATTTGCTGGATCAATAATCGCTTCAATCCGGTTCAGATTCATATCCTGAAACCCATATCGTAACACCGCAGCGATTGCCTCACTCATGATGCCTTTTCTCCAATGATCGTGGTGTAATTCATAGCCAATTTCGGTACGGTAGTGCTGTTTTTCTAGATTGAGAAAGCCGCAGCTGCCGATAATAGCAGGATCATCTTTTAAAGAAATGCCCCATCGGATGCCTGTTTGTTCTTTGAAGATATTGTCATACCACTTGATTTCTCCTTTTGTGTCTTCGATGGATTCATGAGCATCAATGCCCATGTAGCGGCACACAGTTTCATTTGATAAATAGATGTGCATATCCTCAGCGTCTTCGATCGTTGCTTGTTTTAAGATTAGTCTTTCGGTATGTATGGTTGGGAATGATTGCGGGAATATCAGTTTACGTCTAGTCATATTTTTCTCCTCGTGCAATTTTATTTAAATTATACCTGTACTGGTCGATTTTGTGTAATGCTTTGGTATAATATGAGAATATGATTGTGGGAATAATTCACAAACAAAATTCGATTAAAAGCAAAAGAGGATAATTGAAATGGGCATTTTTCTAATGATGATCGTCATGATCATCGTATCTTTAGCGATCTATTTGTTTAAAAAGGGAATCATCCATTCTAAAGTGTTAGTGATTGTAGGGTCTATTTTAGGAGGAACCGCACTATTTGTTTGGGTGGCTATGTTTTTTAATTTTCACTCTGTATCTTTAACAAATGAATCGCTAGGTCATTTTAAGATTGGTGAAAAATTTGAGAGAGATCATACTTTTGTGGAGAATACTCAATTCTCCTATCCTAAACAGAGGGTCTATATGGAAAAAGAAAATCAAGATTTTGTAGTATCAGTTGATCAACATCATCGAGTTACATCTATTTACAATCAGTCAAAACAGAAAAAACTCAAAACATCTAAGGGAATCACTATTGGAGACGATTATTCATCTGTGATACAAACATATGGAGATCAATTCAAGAAGCTCTGGTTTGTCGAAGGGTATAGCAAAGGTATACAATATCAAGATCAATCAAACGGTATCATTCTGGAGTTCTTTTTCAATGACAATAAACTAGCACTCATTGAACTTCGTAGTAAGCGGAAATAAAAAAGTAGAAAGTAAAAACAAGCATTTCAATTGAAATGCTTGTTTTTATGTTGCTGTTCCCTAACATGTCTTACAATAAAAAACCCCTTCATTCCTCAGCCAAGCTTTCACCTCTGTCATTCCTTTTCTTTTTGGATAGACCAGCTTGACGTACACTTCTTCGTTTCCTTCTATCTTTTTCTGACAGCTAGCACACGTAGGTTCTTCGAATAGAAACAATCGACTTACTCCTTTTTGTACATATTTCTTCCATTATATCAAATATTCAACTTGTTCTTTCGACTCCTTTTCTTCACTTTCTCTATTTTTATCCGACATATGCTAAGTAAAAGAAATTTCCATTTGTTGAAACCGTTTGTGAGAAACCTTGCTCTAACAGGTGTAGGAGGTGTGAATGAGATGAAGCAAGTGCGTCTAATTAAAAAAGCACAAAAAGGGAATGTCCCGGCATTTGAGAAATTAATGCTGATGTATCAGGAGCGTTTATATAAAACGGCTTTTCTCTATACAAGAAATAAAGAGGATTCGTTAGATGCTGTTCAAGAAACGGTCATTAAAGCGTTTAAGCATCTATCGGGATTAAAAGAACCGGCTTATTTTTCTAGCTGGCTGACGCGGATTTTGATTCATACGATTTTTGCGATGAAGAAAAAGCAGCAAGATGTTGTTCCGTTTGAGCAGCAGCATGAAAGTGTTGAGCGTCATGATTTGTTGGAAGACAAGCTCGATTTAAAAAATGCACTTGAAGTGTTAGATGAGCAATACCAGGTAGTCATTCAGCTATTTTATTTTCAAGATTATTCAATTTCGATGATTTCTGAGCAGATGGGTGTGCCTGAAGGAACGGTTAAAACTCATTTGTATCGTGCAAGAAAGCTATTAAAGCAAACATTGGAGAAGGAGGAGAGTGTCGATGGAACGAAAAGAAATGAAAAAGCTTTATGATGAGATTGATGTACCAACAGTTGAAGTGACCTCTGCGATTCGCCAAGCCATTGGGGATGTGAAAGCGGAACAGAAAAGACACTGGTTCAAATGGAACTGGAGAGCGCCAGTATATTCTGCCATTGTTCTCATCGTTCTTTACTTTTCATCAGGCTTCCTTTTTCCTTCTCTTAATACAGCGATGGCACGTGTCCCGATTATTGGGCAGTTTTATATGATGTTTCACGATAAAGTAGGAATGTCTCTTTTTCAGAGTGATATGGTGAAGCATGTTAATGAGGGGGCTGAATCAAGAGGGGTTACTGTGAAAGTAAACAGTGTATACTATGATGCCGGGCGGCTTGTTTATACGTTTACGGTGGAGAATTTCCATACAAAAGAAGAATTTGTATCGTTCAGAGTGAATGCAGAAAAAATCGATGGAAACTTCCAACTAAATTATGATAAAACAGAATTGAAAAAATTAAAAGATGGCCGCTATGTTGGACAGACTGAAGTCTATACAAATGGACAAACGATCAAACAAGGTCAGCAAGTGCCACTTGTCATTTCGAAGATAGGGGATATTGTAGGGAATTGGCGCTTCAAGTTACCTGTGGTCAAGCAAAAAACCACTTTATTATCGGGACAAAAAGACGTGTCTATTTTAGATGGGCGTTATCAAATAAGGAATGTAAAGGTAGAAAATGGAGTGAAAGGCTCTGCTATTCAATATGCCATTGATTATAATGGTTTTGCCAAAGATGATAGAGTCAGTATAGATGGAATGAAGGATAATTTAGGAAATGAGTATCAGCTTGAGATTGGAACCGTTTTAAGAAAAAAACAACTGACTCCTGACAAAACTAGAAAAGATCATTTGACGATTTTGAATCAGCCGATCAATTCAAAGGCGACTGAATTGACATTTTACACAGATGTGAGAAACGAACGAGAAGACAGCAAGATCATTCCTCTCCAGACAAAGCTGCCTGTTCAGTTCAAAACAAAGCATCATGGGATCGGAATCAAAATCAATAAAATAGAGCAAAAAGACCGTTCTGTGATAATTGAATATCAATTTACTGGAGTAGATCAAAAAGAATTAGATCAGGATGTGATGGAGAATGTAGGTGAATTAATTGGATTAGGCGATGTTAAAAAGCTGAAATCATGGCCCGACCCAGAAGCAAATTATGAAAGCGGATATTACTTGAAGGGGAACCATGCGAAGATGACGAATTTAAAGACAGCTTCCATGCAATCCACCTTTGAATTTGATGATAAGAATTTAGAGACTTTATCATTAAAACATTTTTCTTTTAAAGAATATGGGCTTTACCTTGATTTGTCAGAACTGAATATGTTGGCACCACAGAAAGCGATAAAGGTAACCATTCCAGTCAAAAAAGAAACTTCAAAAGCTAGTCAATAAATAAGAGAGCGAACATGATTACACATGTTCGCTTTTTGTCTGTTGTTCCACCAGTCGATGACGATTGAACGAGTACCGAATCAACATCAACGCCACAAAACTAGCTAACCCGCCTATCCAACTTAAATTCGTTACATTTGTATACTGTATAATCACGCCGCCCATGGACGATCCAAGCATCATGCCGATGTTCATAATCGCTGTATTAAAGCTCAGCACGGTTTCTGATGCTTGGGGTTTAAGGGAGATCAGATAAAATTGCTTTGCTGGAGTTGTCGTCCATGTAGCGATGCCCCATATGGCTAGTGTGATCAAGACACTAATTGTAGAGAATTGCGTAAAAAATAAGGCAAAGAGAGCGAACATCTGGATCATGATGCTGATCGAGATGGTTCGGTTTGGCCCCCATTGATCAACGGCGAAGCCGCCAAAGCGTGAGCCTATAAAAGCAGCAATTCCTAATATAAGTAAGGAAATACTTGTCATTTCAAGAGAAAAGCCTGCGGTCTGTCGTAATAAAGGAGAGATATAAGCGAATACCATTGTGTAGCCTAAGATCCAAAAGACGGTCGTGGCTAAGCCGCTGATCACCCTACGGTCTTGAAGGATGTGTAATTGCTGCTTCAATGGCAGATGTGAATGTCCCTCCATTCGTGGCAGTAATTGATAAAGCAGGACCAAGAGACAAGCAGTACCTAGCGCAATGATGAGAAAAATATAGTGCCAATCCACATGACCTGATAGAAATGTGCCAATAGGAACACCAAGTACGAGTGAAACGGTA
This sequence comes from Bacillus sp. NMCC46, assembly GCF_002998465.1. Lineage (NCBI taxonomy): Bacteria > Bacillati > Bacillota > Bacilli > Caryophanales > Bacillaceae > Bacillus > Bacillus sp. NMCC46. Next base: position 44,593 of record NZ_PVQZ01000005.1, read on the forward strand.
AAACCAGTAATGACCGTCGCCATCGCGCTTCCTTTTTTTTCTGGAGGGGCGATCTGCGCTGCATAATTCGTGGCGACCACAATATATAAGCCGCCGCTCATGGCCATGATGACTCGAGATAGCAGGAGCAGCACAAAGTGATGGCTAAAAAAGGCGACCACATTGCCTAAAATAAACACAAAAATAGCCGATAACAGAACCTTTTTTCGGTTCAATTTCGATGTTGCCATGACTAAAAAGAGAGCGCCTACTGCATAAAATAGAGAGTAAACGGTGATAAGCTGCCCGGCAGCAGGAATGGAGATGTGTAAATCAACTGCAATTATATCTAGAATGCCAGACACGACGAATTCTGAAGTGCCTGTGACAAATGAACCGACAGCTAAAAGAATAATCAATAGCTGATGAGATGTGTTTTTCATTTTTGAACCCTTCCTTCATTTTGATACGTTGTATTTAGTTTAAATTCCGTGCTAACATAAGTAAAATTGATGTTTTTCATGAAGGGGATGAGTGAATACTCATGAGCTTTGTTCGCTTTGATATTATCGCAAAAGTGGTGGAGCTTGGCAGTTTTACCGCAGCAGCTGAAGCATTAAATATGACGCAGTCCGCCGTGAGTCATGCAGTGGCAAGTTTAGAAACGGAGTGGGGTGTGTCTTTATTCATTCGCGACCGAAAAAAGGGCATTATGCTGACGGACATCGGTCAAACTCTTCTCCCGCATATTAGAGAAGTGTTAAATAGGATGGAGAAGATCCAGCAAGAAATTGCGTTAACGAAAAATATTGAAACAGGCTTGATTCGTATCGGTACATTTGCCAGTGCATCTGCTTGTTTATTGCCTAAGCTGCTTGTAAGCTATCAGAAAAAGCATCCGAAAATCGAATTTAAATTTTATGAGGGGACGTATGAAGAAATATTGGAGTGGCTGGATTCTGGCATTATTGATGTTGGATTTGTTGTGAAAGGCCATGCGGATGAAGCCTTCGACTTGCTGCCGCTGATCAAAGATGAGATGGTGGTCGCTTATCATCCTCATCATCGATTCCACCAGCAGCCCATTGTAGACATAACAGATTTGGCGGATGAACCTTTTATTATGCCGACTGGCATGTATCAATCACATGTAGAGGATATTTTTTCTGAGGCCCAATTGAAGCCGGCTACTTTATTTGAAGTACATGATTGTACGACTATTGCTCGTATGATCGGGGAAGGGCTTGGTGTCACGATAGGCCCTGAGTTGTTTTTAAAAACGCAGCAGCTTGTGCACATTCGTCAGCTGAATGTGTCTCATCATCGTGAGGTTGCGCTCGCCTGTCCTTCTCTCTCCCAAGCTTCTCCGGCAGTGAAAGAGTTTTTCCATGTGGCCGAAACGGTTTTTGTAAAAGAGAAGGATTTAGAGAAGGGTGTATAAAGAACTAGAAGTGATTTTCCAAATTCGTGTAATAAGACGAATGAAGCGGACATTTCTTTGAAAATTGTTCGCTTTTCGTATTGTGTTTTAAAAATGAAGTTGGTACAATAGACACAGAAATCAAATAGATAGAAGTCGTATAATCGCGGGGATATGGCCCGCAAGTTTCTACCAAGCTACCGTAAATGGCTTGACTACGTCAATTCACACTCGTTTGATATAAATCATGCATTGTTCTTGTTTTATGTCACGGTCTGAATTCACACTTGTAGTCAAGCGTCCCAAAACTGTTGGGGCGTTTTTTATTTGACTTGTGAATGGGACAGACTAAAGCAAAAGGACATGAAGGGAGTCAGTTGGCTTTGAAACAGTTTTTTCAGTTTGATGAGTTAGGAACGAATTACCGCAGAGAAATCATCGGTGGTTTAACCACATTTTTGTCGATGGCTTACATTTTGTTTGTCAATCCGATCACACTTGCTTTAGTGTCCGTACCGGATTTTCCAGATAAATTACGAATTGATCAGGGCGCTGTCTTTACAGCGACGGCGTTAGCCTCTGCCGCAGGGTGTATTCTGATGGGGTTGATTGCCAGGTATCCGATTGCGATTGCACCAGGTATGGGTTTGAATGCCTTCTTCGCCTTCTCGGTTGTTCTTGGCATGGGCATCACATGGGAAGCAGCACTTTCTGGTGTGTTTGTTTCAGGATTGATCTTTGTTGCCCTTTCTTTAACAGGTTTCCGTGAAAAAATCATCAATGCCATTCCGGCTGAGCTGAAGCTGGCGGTTGGTGCGGGTATTGGTTTGTTCATTACGTTTGTCGGTCTGCAAGGCTCTGGCATTATCGCCAATAATGATAATACGCTCGTTTCGATTGGAAACATTCACAGTGGCCCTGTCTTATTAACGGTGTTTGGTATCGTTGTGACTGTCATTTTAATGGTTCTTCGAGTGAATGCAGGTGTCTTCATCGGGATGCTTGTGACAGCTATTGCAGGAATGATCGTTGGTCTTGTACCAGTACCGACGCAAATTGTGGGAAGTATTCCAAGCTTATCTCCAACCTTTGGCCAAGCCTTGATTCATTTACCAGAAATTTTCTCAATTCAAATGCTTGTCGTGATTTTAACGTTCTTATTCGTTGGGTTCTTTGATACAGCAGGAACGCTTGTGGCTGTTGCAACCCAAGCTGGTTTAATGAAAAATAATGAGCTGCCGCGTGCAGGAAGAGCACTTCTGGCGGATTCATCTTCAATCGTTGTAGGTTCTGTCCTTGGAACATCCACAACGACATCTTATGTTGAATCCAGCTCAGGTGTAGCTGCTGGTGCGCGTTCTGGATTTGCAGCTGTCGTAACAGGTATTTTCTTCTTACTTGCGATGTTCTTCTCGCCGCTATTATCCATCGTTACATCGAATGTGACAGCACCTGCTTTAATCATTGTCGGTGCACTGATGGTCGCTCCGCTTGCGAAGATTGCCTGGGATCGTTTTGAAATTGCCGTACCAGCCTTCTTAACGATGATTATGATGCCACTCACATACAGTATTGCAACAGGGATTGCGGTTGGCTTTATTTTCTACCCGATTACGATGATCTTTAAAGGGAAAGCCAAAGAAGTACATCCGATTATGTACGGATTGTTTGTGATCTTTATTCTTTACTTTGCTTTCTTAAATCATTAATTGTGCAATCAAAACAGCAGCTCATGGAAGCTGCTGTTTTTTTGTTTTGTCTAATTTTCTTGCCATTTTAAAACCTCTGCTGCCTTTTATCCGTCTATTCGTATGAACGTCAAGGCATCTTGACTGAACAGAGAGACTCCGCTACTTTAAGAGGAGTCATCCGAACAGGTCATTCGTATGAGCCTGTAAGGATTGTGCTGGATAGGAGTTGATATGAGATGTTAGAAAAAGATCAAGAGCAAAGTACATCAGACTTAAAAAATGAAGAGCCATCAATAGATCAAGAAACGAGGCAATCCCGCCTCAGCAGAAGCGCCGCAAAACGTGGAAGAACCTCGAAAGCAAAAGCAGCAGCGGCTGATGAGCGTTCTGCCATTCAGCGTATGCTGCAAGGTGTAGGAGGCGCGTTTAAGCGCTATGGCTCATATGGACTTGCGATGTTAAAATCACCGAGTCGAGCAATCAATCAAGCGGAAACATTACGGATGAAGTACGCCTGGATTTCGATTGTGTTATGCAGCGTGTTTTTTGCTTTAGGCAACTATGTTCAATTAAAGGCGTCAAAGACCCGTTTATTAGGCTTTGGCATTCATTACTCTTTTGGTGACGCCTTTTTGAGGATAGCGGTCTTTACACTCATCCTGTTGACATTGATGATGCTTACCGTCTGGTTACTCGGAAAGTACATGCTAAAAGGAAACATATCACTGAAAGAAGTGATCATGAAGTTTGGTGCCGCCCTTGTGCCGGTTTTGGTTTTATCCATCCTTTGGCTTGTATTTGCCATGATGAATATTCCATATGTGACGGTCATTTTATCTGTGATGATGTTTTTTGGTCTCCAGTTGATTGCGATCGTACTCTTTCGCTCGATTCAATCGGAGCATGAAGCGGTGCGCGGTGATTTGATGTATGCGGGCTGGATCTTTTTATTGGTGGAGCTTGTCATCATTGCACTACTCTGGAGCATTGTCGGAGAGTATTTGATTCCATCACTTGTTCCTGTTCGATTTGGATAAACACACTGAAAGCCTCCTTTTTTGAAAAAGGAGGCTTTCATGTTGAGAAGAGGAAAAAACGGGTAAACTCTTGGTAACAAAGACCACCTTTGTTGTCGAAAGATATATGTGTTTTTCTCGCGCAAATTTGATTGTATCAAGGTATGTTCTCTAGTAGAATATGGGGTGCTTTATTTGATTTTTAGTGCAGGGGGTTCGAATCGTGCTTCAACAACTTTTATCCAATGCGTTCACCATGGTTTTGATCATTTTAGTGATTAATATTGTCTATGTTTCTTTTTCCACTATGCGTTTGATTTTAACAATGAAAGGCAGACGGTACGCAGCTGCTTTTGCTGGTACGATTGAAATGCTTATCTATGTCATTGGGTTAAGTATCGTACTTGATAACTTAGATCAAATACAAAATGTCATTGCGTATGCGCTAGGTTATGGGATGGGAATCATTGTCGGGATGAAAATTGAAGAGAAGCTGGCACTTGGCTACACAACTGTTAACGTGATCACAAAAGAATTGGATGTCGATCTCCCAAGACAATTGAGAGAAAAAGGATATGGTGTCACCAGCTGGGTAGCAGGCGGTCTTGAAGGAGACCGGACAGCATTGCAAATTTTAACACCGAGAAAATATGAACTGCAATTATATGAAACGATTAAAACGCTGGATTCAAAGGCGTTTATCATTTCGTATGAGCCCAAATCGATTCACGGCGGCTTCTGGGTGAAGGCTGTGAAGAAAAGGAGAATTAAAGAATGACCGCAAAACCAAAGAAGAAGAAATTCTATGTGGAAGACAACATGACGATCGATCAAGTGTTGTCCCAGATGGCAGCGGAAGGCTACTCGCCTGTCCGACGAATGGAGGAGCCCATTTTTCAGGAAAAGAAGGAAAATGGGTCGATTCAGATCATTCCGATTGGGAAAAAAATCGTATTTGAAGGAAAAATAGTCTAAATCCGAACATTAAAACGACGACTTCATAGATTGTTCGATAAATCCGTTGACATCATGAACATCCGTTGTTAAGATAAACATGAAATCAAAACACGAGCCTCATATAATCTTGGGAATATGGCCCATAAGTTTCTACCCAGTTACCGTAAATGACTGGACTATGCAGGATAGTGAACAAAACTGACATGGCGTTTCAAAAGCGAACAGCGCTTACCATGGCCCGGTTTGTGTTGCTTCCTAACAATGCAATGCAAATCGGGCCTTTTTGTTCGGCGTTTGACAAGCTGCTTAGGTTTGGGAAGCGTGTCAAACGATACAAAATCGAATATCAGCTTAAAGGTGGGGACAAAATGAAGCCGCTTGTAGGTGTCATCATGGGAAGTACATCTGATTGGGAAACAATGAAAAATGCGTGCGATATCTTAGAGGAATTAGACATTCCGTATGAAAAACAGGTGGTATCCGCACATCGGACACCTGACTTGATGTTTGAATATGCGGCAGAAGCAAGAGGTAAAGGACTAAAAGTCATCATTGCCGGTGCTGGAGGCGCAGCACATTTACCGGGGATGGTCGCAGCGAAAACGACACTGCCGGTCATTGGTGTGCCCGTACAATCAAAAGCACTAAATGGGCTGGATTCCTTATTATCCATCGTTCAAATGCCAGGCGGTGTACCGGTTGCGACAGTGGCGATTGGCAAAGCCGGTGCAACAAATGCAGGGCTTCTTGCCGCGCAAATGATTTCAGCATTTGATGAAACAATCGCTGCTCGCCTTGAAGAAAGAAGAGAGCAAACAAAACAGACTGTACTAGAAAGCAGTGATCAGCTTGTCTAAGCAGACCATTTTTCCAAACGCAACCATCGGTATTATCGGCGGAGGACAGCTTGGCAGATATATGGCCGTCAGCGCAAAGCAAATGGGATACCGGGCAGCTGTGTTAGATCCAGTCGCACAATCTCCTTGTGGACAGGTTGCTGATACAGAAATCACAGCTGCATATAGTGACCTCGAAGCGATTCGACAGCTGGCAGAAATCAGCGATGTCGTGACATATGAATTTGAAAATATTGATTATGATGCACTTAATCAATTGAAGGAAGAAGCCAATTTACCGCAAGGAAGTGAACTTCTTCTTTTAACTCAAAATCGTGAAACGGAGAAAAAAGGGATTGTAGACGCAGGCTGTGAAGTCGCGCCTTATCGCATCATTCATGATGAAAAAGAGCTGGAAGACGCAGTGGCCGTGCTTGGTTTGCCAGCCGTGCTGAAAACATGCAGAGGCGGCTACGACGGAAAAGGGCAGTATGTGATCAAGGAAAAAGGACAGCTTCATGAAGCAGCAGCATTGCTCACACATGGAACTTGTATTTTAGAAAGCTGGGTCCCATTTCAAATGGAGCTCTCGGTGATCGTCACTCGTTCTATTCATGGGGAGATTGCGGTATTCCCAGTCGCTGAGAACATTCATAAGCACAACATTTTGTTCCAAAGCATTGTGCCTGCAAGGGTAGAGGAACGCATTCAGGAGAAGGCAAAAGAGCTGGCAACGACACTGGCTGAAAAGCTGGGGCTAGTCGGTACACTTGCTGTAGAACTGTTCCTGACAAACGAGGGAGAGCTGCTCGTCAATGAACTGGCGCCTCGCCCGCATAATTCTGGTCATTATACGCTCGATTTATGTGAGACGAGTCAGTTTGAACAGCACGTTCGCGCGATATGCGGTTTGCCGCTTGGCGGTACAGCCCTTTTCTCAGAGGGCATGATGGTGAACTTATTAGGCGATGAAGTGGACATCCCAACAGAGCATCCTGAGCTTCTCAAAGAAGCGAAGCTTTATCTATATGGAAAGCATGAAGTAAAAGCCGGCCGCAAAATGGGTCACATGACATTTATGAAACAGCTTGATGATGAATGGATGACAAACATCACAAAGATATGGACTGAAAGAGATGGAGGAAACGGGAAATGATCGAACGTTACGCACGACCAGAAATGTCAGCAATCTGGACAGAGGAAAACAAATTTAATGCATGGCTTGAAGTAGAAATTCTCGCTTGTGAAGCTTGGGCAGAGCTTGGCGTTATTCCGAAAGAAGACGTTGTGACCATGCGCAAGAATGCAAGCTTTGATATTGATCGTATTCTAGAGATTGAACAAGACACGCGCCACGACGTGGTTGCCTTTACGCGTGCTGTATCTGAATCTCTAGGAGAAGAAAGAAAGTGGGTTCATTACGGGTTAACATCTACAGACGTAGTGGATACGGCGCTTTCATATTTATTAAAGCAGGCGAACGATATCTTGCTCAAGGACATTGAGAGATTTGTTGACATCCTAAAAGAAAAAGCAAAAGAGCACAAATATACCGTCATGATGGGCCGTACACACGGTGTACACGCTGAACCGACAACATTTGGCCTGAAGCTTGGTCTGTGGTACGAAGAAATGAAGCGTAACCTAGAACGTTTTAAACAAGCAAAAGCTGGCATCGAGTACGGCAAAATTTCTGGTGCTGTTGGCACATATGCGAACATCGACCCGTTTGTTGAGCAATATGTATGTGAGAAACTTGGCATCAAAGCTGCACCAATTTCCACCCAAACCTTGCAGCGTGATCGCCATGCAGATTACATGGCAACTCTTGCACTCGTCGCAACAAGCATTGAGAAATTTGCTGTTGAAATTCGTGGACTTCAAAAGAGTGAAACACGTGAAGTCGAAGAGTTCTTTGCAAAAGGACAAAAAGGATCATCAGCAATGCCGCATAAACGGAACCCAATCGGCTCTGAAAATATGACGGGGATTGCCCGCGTCATCCGTGGATATATGCTGACAGCTTATGAAAATGTACCGCTTTGGCATGAGCGTGATATTTCTCATTCCTCTGCTGAGCGCATCATTTTACCAGATGCAACGATTGCACTGAACTATATGCTGAACCGTTTCTCAAACATCGTGAAGAACTTGACGGTCTTCCCTGAGAACATGAAACGCAACATGGACCGCACACTTGGCTTGATTTACTCACAGCGCGTTCTTCTTGCATTAATCGATACAGGCATGGCACGTGAAGAGGCATATGATACGGTTCAGCCGAAGGCGATGGAAGCGTGGGAAAAGCAGGTGCCATTCCGTTCATTAGTAGAAGCGGAGGAAAAAATCACATCACGCTTAACACCTGAACAAATCGCTGACTGCTTCGATTACAACTATCACTTGAAAAATGTCGATATGATTTTCGAACGTCTAGGTCTTGCGTAAGAAATGGGCCGCCTGCTTGTCAGGTGCCCAATCCTGAAAATTGCCAACATTCAAATTAGGAGGCCAACCTGAATGACTGTGAAACAAGAACTTCTCTACGAAGGCAAAGCGAAAAAAATCTATCAGACCGATGACGAGCATATTTTATATGTCGAATATAAAGACTCAGCGACAGCATTTAACGGCGAAAAGAAAGCTGAAATCGAAGGCAAAGGCAGACTGAATAACGAAATTTCAAGCTTAATCTTTCAAATGCTGCATGAGAAAGGGATCAACAATCACTTTGTGAAACGACTCTCTGACACAGAACAGCTCATTCAAAAGGTGCAGATTGTTCCGCTTGAAGTGGTTGTACGAAATGTAGTGGCAGGCAGTATGTCAAAGCGCCTTGGCATTCCAGAGGGAACAAAACTGGATACACCATTAATCGAGTTTTACTACAAGGATGATGCACTCGGCGATCCGCTCATTACAGAAGATCATATTCACATTTTAGATGCAGCGACACCAGAGCAGGTCGAGGAAATGAAACAGATCACAAGACAAGTGAATGAAGAGTTAAAGCAAATCTTTTCAGACTGCCATGTGAATTTAATTGATTTCAAGCTTGAATTCGGAATAGATCACGAGAATCGTATTTTGCTAGCTGATGAGATTTCACCTGATACGTGCAGGCTTTGGGACAAAGATACAAACGAAAAGCTTGATAAAGACGTGTTCAGACGAAACCTGGGCGGCTTAACAAATGCATACGAAGAAATTTTCAAAAGACTTGGAGGCCATAAACATGTATAAAGTGAAAATTTTTGTCAGCTTAAAAGAGAGCGTTCTTGATCCACAAGGAAGTGCCGTGCAGCACGCCTTGCACAGCATGTCTTATCAGGAAGTAAAGGATGTCCGTATCGGGAAATACATGGAGCTTGTCATTGAAAAATCAGATCGTGATTTAGACACAGTCGTCAAAGAAATGTGTGAAAAATTACTGGCCAACACGGTGATTGAAGATTACCGCTATGAGGTGGAGGAGGTTGTCGCACAGTGAAGTTTGCAGTGATCGTCTTGCCTGGCTCTAACTGTGATATCGATATGTACCATGCGATTCAAGATGAGTTAGGTGAACAAGTTGAATATGTATGGCACGACGAAACGAGTCTAGACAGATTTGACGGTGTACTCGTACCAGGCGGTTTCTCTTATGGGGATTACTTAAGATGTGGTGCGATCGCTCGCTTCTCTAACATCATGCCGGCAGTGAAAAAAGCAGCTGCGGAAGGAAAGCCTGTTCTCGGTGTTTGTAACGGGTTCCAAATTCTTCAGGAGCTTGGCATTCTTCCAGGTGCGATGAGACGAAATAAAGACTTGAAATTTATCTGTCGTTCAGTTGAACTCATTGTAGAGAACAGCGAAACGCAATTTACAAGCGGCTATCAAAAAGGCGAATCCATTACGATTCCTGTAGCACACGGTGAAGGCAACTTCTACTGTGATGAAGACACTTTAGCGAAGCTCATTCAAAATGGCCAAATCGCTTTCACTTACGGAGACGATATTAACGGCAGTGTCAATCGAATTGCAGGTATAACGAATGAAGAGGGCAATGTACTCGGCATGATGCCGCACCCTGAGCGCGCGGTTGATTCATTACTAGGCAGCGCAGACGGACTTAAATTGTTTCAATCTATCGTGAAAAATTGGAGGGACACTCATGTCACTACTGCTTGAACCAAGTCACAAGCAAATTAAAGAAGAGAAATTGTATCAGCAAATGGGATTGAGTGATGAAGAATTCGCTTTAATTGAATCCATTATTGGCAGACTGCCAAACTACACAGAAACGGGTATTTTTTCTGTCATGTGGTCAGAGCATTGCAGTTATAAAAACTCAAAGCCTGTTTTAAGCAAATTCCCGACAAAAGGAGAGCATGTTCTTCAAGGTCCTGGGGAAGGCGCTGGAATCGTGGATATTGGAGACAACCAAGCGGTTGTATTTAAAATCGAATCACATAACCATCCATCTGCGATTGAACCGTATCAAGGAGCGGCTACAGGTGTCGGCGGAATTATCCGTGATGTATTCTCCATGGGTGCGCGTCCAATTGCTGTATTAAACTCTCTTCGTTTTGGTGAACTGACTTCACCGCGCGTGAAGTACTTGTTTGAAGAAGTAGTGGCAGGGATCGCAGGCTATGGAAACTGTATCGGAATTCCAACAGTCGGCGGAGAGGTTCATTTTGATCAAAGCTATGAAGGCAATCCGCTCGTAAATGCGATGTGTGTTGGATTAATCAACCACGAGGACATCAAAAAAGGGCAGGCCAAAGGAGTCGGCAACACGGTTATGTACGTTGGTGCTAAAACGGGACGTGACGGTATTCACGGTGCAACATTTGCGTCTGAAGAATTTTCTGATGAATCAGAAGAAAAACGTTCAGCGGTTCAAGTCGGCGATCCGTTCATGGAAAAGCTGCTGCTTGAAGCGTGCCTTGAAGTCATCAAAAACGATGCGCTCGTTGGGATTCAAGATATGGGAGCGGCTGGCTTAACAAGCTCAAGCGCGGAAATGGCAAGTAAAGCAGGTTCTGGAATCGAGATGAATCTAGATCTCATTCCGCAGCGTGAAACAGGTATGTCGGCATACGAAATGATGCTGTCTGAATCGCAAGAGAGAATGCTGCTGGTCATTGAAAAAGGCCGCGAACAAGAAATCATTGATATTTTCGAAAAATACGATCTTGAAGCGGTATCAGTCGGTCATGTGACAGACGATAAAATGCTTCGTTTACTCCATCAAGGTGAAGTCGTATGTGAGCTTCCTGTTGACGCTCTTGCAGAAGAAGCGCCGGTTTATCACAAGCCATCAAGTGAGCCTGCATACTATCGTGAGTTTTTAGAAACAAAAGTTGAAGCTCCAGCCATCACAGATGCAGCCGAAACGTTAAAGCAGCTCCTTCAGCAGCCAACAATTGCAAGTAAAGAATGGGTTTATGATCAATACGACTACATGGTTCGGACAAATACGGTTGTTGCACCGGGCTCTGATGCGGGCGTACTAAGAATCCGCGGAACGAAAAAAGCCCTAGCGATGACAACAGATTGTAACGCACGCTATCTCTACCTTGATCCAGAGGTTGGCGGGAAAATCGCAGTCGCTGAAGCAGCACGTAACATTGTCTGCTCAGGCGCTCGTCCGCTTGCAGTGACAGATAACCTGAACTTCGGTAACCCGGAGAAACCAGAAATTTTCTGGCAAATAGAAAAGTCAGCTGACGGGATTAGCGAAGCATGCCGCACGCTAAGCACACCAGTTATCGGTGGGAACGTCTCTTTATATAACGAATCAAATGGAACAGCGATTTACCCAACACCAGTCATTGGAATGGTTGGTTTGGTTGAAGATACTGCTCATATTACGACTCAATCGTTCCAGCAGGCTGGCGATGTGATTTTCGTCATTGGTGAGACGAAGGAAGAATTCGCAGGCAGTGAGCTTCAAAAGATGACAGAAGGCCGTATTTACGGAAAAGCACCAGACATTGATTTGGATGTAGAGCTCACGCGTCAAGAAGCTCTGCTAGCCGCGATTCAAAACGGTCTCGTTCAATCAGCACACGATGTGTCTGAAGGCGGACTTGGTGTAGCACTTGCTGAAAGTACATTTGGAACAGACGGTCTTGGTGCTGATATCCAAATCGATTTAAACAGCGAAGCTTCCTTATTCAGTGAAACACAGTCACGTTTTGTTGTCACAGTCAGACCAGAGCACTGCGAAGCGTTTGCTGCGGCGGTCAAAGATGCGAAAGAAGTCGGAACGGTCACAAATGATGGTGTATTTACCGTCAAAAATCAAGAAGGACAACAATGGATTCATGCAGCGGTCAACGAGCTTGAACGTGCATGGAAAGGAGCGATCCCATGCTTGCTGAAATCAGAGGCTTAAATGAAGAGTGTGGTGTCTTTGGGGTTTGGGGACACGAAGAAGCCCCGCAAATCACATATTACGGATTGCATAGCCTTCAGCACCGAGGACAAGAAGGTGCGGGAATCATTGCAACAGATGGTGAGAACCTGACATCACACAAAGGCCTTGGACTGATTACGGAAGTCTTTCAAAACGGTGAGCTAAAGGATTTGAAAGGAAAAGGGGCGATCGGACACGTTCGGTATGCGACAGCAGGCGGAGGCGGCTTTGAAAATGTGCAGCCCCTCTTCTTCCGCTCGCAAAACAACGGCAGTCTTGCCCTTGCTCATAATGGAAACTTAGTGAATGCAACGCAGTTAAAGCAGCAGCTAGAGAACCAAGGGAGCATTTTCCAGACCTCTTCTGATACCGAAGTGCTGGCTCATTTAATTAAGCGCAGCGGGCATATTGAATTAAAAGAGCAGATCAAAAATGCGCTGTCCATGCTGAAAGGAGCATATGCTTTCTTAATCATGACGGAAACAGAAATGATCGTGGCTCTTGATCCGAACGGCTTACGCCCGCTTTCACTTGGTATGCTTGGAGATGCTTATGTTGTCGCTTCTGAAACATGTGCATTTGATGTCGTTGGCGCTACGTATTTACGTGATGTGGAGCCTGGCGAAATGCTGATCATTAATGATGAAGGCTTGAAATCTGAGCGCTTCTCGATGAACATAAACCGCAGCATGTGCAGCATGGAATACATTTATTTCTCAAGACCTGACAGCAATATCAACGGCATCAATGTGCATAGTGCGAGAAAGAATCTAGGCAAAAAGCTTGCCGAAGAAGCGCATGTCGAAGCAGATGTTGTGACAGGTGTACCAGATTCCAGTATTTCTGCAGCGATTGGATATGCCGAAGCAACAGGTATTCCGTATGAGCTCGGTTTGATTAAAAACCGTTATGTCGGCCGGACCTTTATCCAGCCGTCTCAAGCATTGCGTGAGCAGGGCGTACGGATGAAGCTGTCTGCTGTGCGCGGGGTTGTCGAAGGAAAACGTGTCGTGATGGTGGATGATTCCATCGTACGCGGTACAACGAGCCGCAGAATTGTCACGATGCTAAGAGAAGCGGGTGCGACGGAAGTCCATGTACGCATTAGTTCACCGCCAATCGCGCATCCATGTTTTTATGGAATTGATACGTCCACACACGAAGAGCTGATTGCTTCTTCTCATTCAGTGGAAGAAATTAGACAGGAAATCGGTGCAGACTCCATTGCATTTTTATCTGTAGACGGTTTAATGGACGGGATTGGCAGGAAGTATGATGATCCGCAGCGCGGTCAGTGTTTAGCATGCTTTACTGGGAAATACCCGACTGAAATTTATGAAGATACAGTTCTTCCGCATGTGAAGGAAACGGTCCTGACGAAATAATCGAATAAAGGAGCAGCAGTCAAGATGAGTTGATATGCTGCTCTTTCATTCTGCCGAAAATACATGGAAAGCAGCAGCTAAAAGGAGTGAATGGGATGTCAGAAGCATATAAAAACGCCGGTGTCGACATCGAAGCAGGGTACGAAGCCGTCAAACGAATGAAAACACACGTAGAACGTACAAAACGAGCAGGTGTTATGGGCGCTCTAGGTGGATTTGGCGGTATGTTTGATCTATCTGAGCTGCCATATAAAAAGCCCGTTCTTGTTTCAGGAACAGATGGTGTCGGAACGAAATTAAAGCTTGCCTTTTTAATGGATAAACACGATACGATCGGCGTCGATGCCGTGGCCATGTGTGTCAACGATGTGCTTGCACAAGGGGCAGAACCGCTCTTTTTCTTAGATTACTTAGCCGTTGGAAAAGCAGATCCGCTAAAAATTGAATCCATTGTCAAAGGGGTGGCTGACGGCTGTGAGCAGTCTGGTTCAGCACTTGTCGGCGGTGAGACAGCCGAAATGCCAGGTCTTTACACAGAAGAAGAATATGATATTGCTGGTTTTTCGGTAGGTGTCGTTGAAAAGGATGAAATCGTGACAGGAAACAGCATCAAAGAGGGACATTTGCTCATTGGACTGAGCTCAAGCGGAATTCATAGCAATGGCTACTCTCTCGTTCGTAAAGTATTGCTGGAAGACGCTGGTCTTGACCTGCATCAAACGTATGAACCTTTTACAAGACCGCTCGGAGAAGAGCTTCTTGAACCGACAAAAATTTATGTGAAGCCCGTTCTCAAACAAGTGAAAGCCGGCAAAGTTGACGGCATGGCACATGTGACAGGCGGCGGTTTTATTGAAAATTTACCACGTATGCTGCCTGAAGGTCTTGGCGTTGAGATTGATAACGGCTCATGGCCAGTGCCACCAATTTTCTCCTTTATTCTAGAAAAGGGTCAGTTGAAGGCAGAAGAGATGTTCAATGTGTTTAATATGGGCATTGGCTTTGTCTTAGCTGTAAAAGAGGACGATCTTGTGGATGTGATTAGTGAACTTGAACAAGATGGAGAGAAAGCATTTCTCATCGGTCGTGTTCAAAAAGGAGAAGGTGTCACATTCGGCGGTGGAAGCCTCTCATGAAGAAGTTTGCTATCTTCGCCTCTGGAAGCGGGACAAACTTTCAAGCCATTATAGATACGTTAAAAGAAGAACAGTGGCAGGCAGAGGCCGCCATTGTGATTTGTGATAAACCGGGTGCGAAGGTGCTGGAGCGTGCTGAGAAAGAGGGCATTGCCTCCTTTGCTTTTACCCCGAAGGCTTTTCCGAATAAAGCCGCTTTTGAACAAACGATCATCGAACAGCTCAGGCTTCATGAAGTGGAATGGGTTTTCCTTGCTGGGTATATGAGACTGATCGGTCCGACATTACTTGAAGCGTATAGAGGGAAAATCGTGAATATTCACCCATCTTTGCTGCCAGCCTTCCCAGGTCTTGATGCCATCGGACAAGCCTATCAAGCAGGCGTCAAAGTGGCAGGCATCACCGTCCATTTTGTCGATGAAGGGATGGATACAGGTCCGATTATTGATCAAGCCGCGATTTATATTGAACAAGGCGAAGAGCTTGAATCGATTGAAAAAAGAATGCATGAACTAGAACACACACTATATCCAAAAGTGATCAAATCACTTTTAGAATTATCTTAATGAGGTGACGAAGGCATGACGATCAAACGCGCATTAATCAGTGTTTCCGATAAAACGAATCTTGTACCTTTTGTGAAAGAATTAACAGAACTTGGCGTTGAAGTGATTTCAACTGGAGGTACACATAAGCTTCTTCAAGAGAACGGCATTGATGTCATTGGGATTTCTGAAGTCACTGGATTCCCTGAAATCATGGACGGACGACTCAAAACGCTTCACCCGAACATTCATGGTGGACTTTTGGCAGTGAGAGAAAACGATGAGCATATGGCACAGATTGAAAAGCATGGCATTCAGCCGATTGATCTTGTTGTCGTGAATCTCTATCCATTCAAAGAGACGATCTCAAAAGACGATGTGACGTATGAAGAAGCGATTGAAAACATTGATATTGGCGGACCGGGAATGCTTCGTGCGGCATCGAAAAACCACCAAGACGTCACAGTGATTGTCGATCCTCGTGATTATGATACAGTCGTTCAGCAAATCAAAGAAGGCGGCGTGCCGCTAGAGAAAAAACGTGAGCTTGCGGCGAAGGTATTCCGTCATACGGCTGCTTACGATGCCCTCATTGCGGATTATTTAACGAACTATGTTGGCGAAACAGAGCCAGAGCAGTTCACCGTCACGTTTGAGAAAAAACAATCCCTTCGTTATGGAGAAAACCCGCACCAAGCGGCGACTTTCTATGAAAATGCTCTTCCAAGCAAAGGCTCTTTAGCTACTGCAGCGCAATTACACGGAAAAGAACTTTCCTACAACAATATCAAAGATGCAGATGCAGCTCTTCAAATCGTACGAGAATTTACGGAGCCAGCGGCTGTGGCTGTAAAACATATGAATCCGTGCGGCGTTGGTACAGGAGAAACGATTGCTGAAGCCTTTGACCGTGCATTCAAAGCAGATGAAACCTCTATTTTTGGCGGCATTGTGGCGCTGAACCGTGAAGTAGACAAACAAACGGCAGACGTGCTGCATACGATTTTCTTAGAAATTGTTATCGCCCCATCCTTTAGCCAAGAAGCACTTGACGTGTTAACAGCGAAAAAGAATCTTCGCCTATTAACACTAGATGTAGAAGCGGATCTTGAGAAAAAAGAAAAGCAGCTGACAAGTGTCCATGGCGGACTGCTCGTGCAGGATATTGACACGTACGGCTTAGAGGAAGCAACCATCTCTATTCCAACGAAAAGAGAACCAACAGAAGACGAATGGAAAGATTTAAAGCTTGCATGGAAAGTCGTCAAGCATGTGAAATCAAACGCCATTGTCCTTGCAAAAGATCAAATGACAGCAGGTATCGGCGCTGGTCAGATGAACCGTGTTGGCTCAGCAAACATTGCGATTGAACAAGCAGGTGAAAAGGCGAAAGGAAGCGCACTAGGCTCTGATGCATTCTTCCCAATGGGCGATACAGTGGAAGCTGCTGCGAAGGCAGGCGTCACAGCGATCATTCAACCAGGCGGTTCCATTCGTGATGAAGAATCGATTCAAAAGGCAGATAAATACGGCATCGCCATGGTCTTCACTGGCGTTAGACATTTCAAACATTAAGGGGATGACAGTGTGAACGTATTAATTATCGGCAGAGGCGGAAGAGAGCATACCATCGCATGGAAAGTGAAGCAAAGTGAACTTGTCAGCCAAG
The DNA here is from genome assembly GCF_002998465.1 of Bacillus sp. NMCC46. NCBI lineage: Bacteria > Bacillati > Bacillota > Bacilli > Caryophanales > Bacillaceae > Bacillus > Bacillus sp. NMCC46. Next base: position 61,633 of record NZ_PVQZ01000005.1, read on the forward strand.
TATTTGTCGCACCCGGCAATGATGGAATGACAGATGCTGCGAAGCTTGTCCCAATCGATGAAGGTAATCATGAGGCATTAATTCGTTTTGCAAAAGAAAATGAAATCGGCTTAACAATTGTCGGTCCAGAGGTTCCTTTAATTGCAGGTGTGGTGGATGCATTTGAAGAGGCAGGTCTAAAGGTATTTGGACCAAATGCAAAAGCTGCGGTTATTGAGGGCTCAAAGGAATTTGCAAAAGACTTAATGAAAAACTATGATATCCCGACCGCCGCTTACGCTACCTTCACATCGTTTGAAGAAGCGAAGGCTTATGTGGAAGAAAAGGGTGCGCCAATTGTCATTAAAGCAGACGGTCTTGCAGCAGGAAAAGGCGTGACAGTCGCTATGACACTTGAAGAGGCGATCAACTGTCTGCACGACTTTTTGGAAGATGAAAAGTTTGGCGATGCGAGTGCATCTGTCGTCATCGAGGAATTTTTAACAGGCGAGGAATTTTCACTGATGGCCTTTGTCAATGGAGAAAAGGTGTATCCAATGGTGATCGCGCAGGATCACAAACGGGCATTCGAAGATGACAAAGGGCCGAATACCGGCGGGATGGGGGCTTATTCGCCAGTTCCGCAAATTTCAGAAGAAGTCGTCCAAAAAGCGGTGGAAGATGTCGTCAAACCGGCGGCTCGCGCAATGGTGCAGGAAGAGCGTCCGTTTACAGGCATTTTATATGCAGGCTTAATGCTGACACCTGAAGGCTCAAAGGTCATTGAATTCAATGCACGCTTTGGCGATCCTGAAACGCAGGTTGTTCTCCCTCGTCTTGAATCAGATCTAGTCCAAGTATTCCTCGATATTCTAGATGGAAAAGATGTGGACTTACAGTGGAAAGACACTGCCGCTGTCAGTGTAGTTCTTGCTTCAGAAGGATACCCGGAGGACTACGCAAAAGGCACACCAATCGGTGCTTTGCAAACAACTGTGTCTAATGTCGTGACCTTCCACGCAGGAACAAAAAAAGAAAACGATCAATTCGTCACAAATGGCGGCCGTGTAGCAAATGTGACGGCATTTGACGACACATTTGAAGCGGCAAGATCAAGAGTGTATGAAGCGGTTGAAGAAATCACTCAACCAGGTCTATTTTACCGCCGTGACATTGGCGCCCGTGCACTGAAGGCTGCGGGGAAATCCGTTTAATTAAAACACCTTTCTATCTGATGAGATGGAAAGGTGTTTTTTGTTCATGAGAAGGGATGCCGATAGAATATGAAGAAGTAGTATGGGATCACGAATAGATATAGGGAGGAAACATGGAAATCAAAGCATTTATCATCTTTGCAATCGTCATGCTTATTTTATATCTCATAACTATAAATAACATCATGTTGACTGCCATTAAGCAGAATAAATTGAAAAAAGGCTTAGCCATTAGTTATATGATCATTTCAATTGTTTCTGGCATTGCTATTTCTTCATTTTTAATTTGGAAGTTTTTCATTAGCTAAGAGAGGATGAGTGTATGGTGCAATTGAAGAAACTTGCAAACGAGCGTTTTTCTGCCTTGATCTGTATTGATTCATTTAATGAGCGAATTCGATTAGATGATTATAGCGGCAGGGTTCGGGATGTGATTCAGTCCGTGCTTCAGGAAGCGGCGGACTGCAAGGCTTCTAAGGTCATTGTAAAAGTAAGGCGTGAGCATATGCCGCTTTTTTTAGAGAAGGGCTTTCGGCTTGAAGGGGTGTTTTCTCATTATTTTCTTGGAAGTGATGCATACGGCATGTCGCTCTTTCTGACCGAAGATCGAATGAACAGCCCGTTTTGGCTGAAGGAAGATGAGATCGTTGCGTCTATTCAAGAAAAGCCGATTAAAAAAGACCAAGGCACATGGCAGGATGAGTATGTGATGAGGAAAGCCGGTCCAGAGGATGTGCACAAGCTGGCAAAGCTCTATGATACCGTCTTTGAAACGTATCCCACGCCAATGAACGAGCCAGATTACATCCAAAAGGTGATGGAGGAAGGGACAGTCTTTTATGCCGTCGAACATGACGGTCATATTGTGAGTGCGGCATCCGCCGAAATCAATGCGCCGTATGGCCATGCGGAATTAACAGATTGTGCGACCCTTCCATCATACAGAAAACTAGGATTCATGCATCATTTGATTCTAGCACTTGAAAAAGAACTCCAGTCGATGCATATCTATGTCTTTTATTCTCTTGCACGTGCACTGTCCTATGGGATGAATCAAGTGTTTTATCAGCTCGGGTATACGTATACCGGGCGCTTCCAAAACAACTGCTATATTTTTGACAAAATTGAAGATATGAATCTATGGGTGAAAACGCCGAATGAATCATGAAATGGTTCTCATCTGATCAAGCAGACCAGATAGGCGGTACGCCATGATACTGAGCTGCAGCTTCATCCGATCATCAGTGGATTTGAGGCTGCAGCCTGTTCTCGTTTCAATTTGTTTCAGCCGGTAGCTCAATGTATGTCTATGAATAAACAATTCTCCCGCAGATTTTTGAATATTTTCATTGTGTGCCAAATACACTTCGAGTGTATGGATCAGGTCAGCCCCTTGTTTTTTCGTAAAAAGCAAAGGACTTAACAGCTCCACGTAAAAGTCATGCAAATTCATACCCGCTTCATTCATTTCAAGAAGCATGCCATATAAGCCAAGCTTTTGATAATGAATGATGCTTTCGTCTGTTTTTAAAAGCGGAAGGAGCCTTGCTGCATACTGCGCTTCCTTCGCGCTTTTTGCAAAGAGACTGATCTGGTCATAGGCTCTCCCGATGCCAATGACAATCGGATGGACGGGAAAAAAATACGACCAAGTGCTCCGGCACTCCTCTGCTGCGCGATACCACTCCGCTTCTTGAAACGCTTTTTTTCCTGCGGGTGTCAGGACAAAAATGGAATCGAGTCTCGTCTTTAGTAAAAAGGGAATATGTCTGCGTTCAAAGATCGAGGTGAGTAATTGAGAGAGGCGCTGCATCATTTGATGATCGAGCTGTGTGTGCTGATGCTGGAATTGAAAGTAGATCACCACCTGCTCCTCGCTCATATCATATTGCAGCTTTGTTGCTTGTTCGACCACGTAGCTTTCTTCTGTATATTGCTGCTGCAAAATATCATCTAACAAATGTCCCTGCATTTGGTTTTCTGTATCTTGAATGGCCTTTTGCTTCAGCCATTCAATCGCATACACTGCCCCGGCATGCTCAATGGCAATCGCGTCGAGATGATGCCACGTATCCTTTTTCTTTAAAGACACAATAAACCCGAAAATATCCCCCATCGCAATCACCGGACATGCGGCGAGGACAAACGCTCCGCACGTGTCATAGACGAGCCGGCCTTTCTCCTCTGCCTGCTTAAGAAGGGGCATGGTTTCAATTGGTTCACGATCTGTCAGAAAGCCAAAGGCAGGAGAGTACGTCACTTCATCTTTGATGAGATGAGCCGCTGTTTGATGTAAAAAGACATCAAGCACGACGATGTTCGCTGCAGTGAGATGTGCCAGTTCATCTGTAATTTGCGTCACATTTTTATTCCTTACATTTAATTGGGTCAGTCTTTGATGAATCGCTGATGAATATTTAAGCTGATGGAGCTGACTGCTCACGATTTGTTCGAGGACGGCTTTTGTAATGTCTGAGAAATTGATGTGCGGCGGAATTTCGATGAGCGGAATGCCGCTATTTTTCGCCGCTTGAATGAGTGATGTTGGAATTTCCGTTAAGTATACGCCTTTATAAATGGCAATGGCTGAAAGCCTGTGAGATTGAATCAATTCCTCAAGCCGGGCGCGTCTTTCTTGATTGTCTGCAAGTCCAAAGCCTGTTGTGACGAGTAATTCCCCTTCGGAAAGCCTCGAGGTGTCCTCGATAATTTCCACGATGGTCACCCACTGTATGAGGCGGTCCAGTCCATTTTCTCCAGCAAGCAGCTTTGTTCCCTTCATGATATCGAGCGAGAGTGCATCTTTGACGAGAATCGCCATAGACTCATGACCTCCTTTTGAACACTCTTATACACGATGTATAAAAAATGCGTGTGAAATTCGGGCATGTGGCGAATGGAGGATGACTGCCCTCTTGATTAAGCTAATCTTATAACAAGTATACAAAATTTTCTTGCGATTCATGAAAAAAGAAAGATGCAGCTGCTGACAAGAGAGGGAGGAATGGCAAAGTGGAGACCCGGGATTACTTAATCAAACCGATGTTGAATCAGCATTATCCTGTGGCTGTGAAAGGAGAGGGGATTTATTTATATGATCGGGACGGGAAAAAATATTTAGACGGCTCTTCGGGGGCTGTCACGGCAAGTATTGGACATGGCATACGTGAGATCATTGATGCCATGACAGAGCAAGCGGAAAAAGTGAGCTTTACGTACAGATCGCAATTCACAAATGAACCAGCAGAAGAACTTGCCTATGAATTGAGTACGCTTTGCCCAGGTAACCTGAACTGGTCTTTTTTTGTCGGAAGCGGATCAGAGGCAACGGAAACTGCTATGAAAATTGCTATTCAGCATTGGCAGGAGCAGGGGAAGGCTGAGAAAAATCACATTATCTCAAGATGGATGAGTTATCACGGCATCACACTCGGTGCGCTGTCGATGTCAGGACATATTGCAAGGAGAGAGCGCTTTGAACCATTGCTCGAAAAGCACCCGGTGCTGTCTCCGCCATATAGCTATCGTTCATGGCTGCCAAAGGAAGAGGTCAAGCAGGTCGAATGGTATGTCCAGGAATTTAAAACCGTCATTCAGCGTATAGGAAAAGAGAGGATTGCCGCTTTTATTGCAGAGCCGATTGTTGGAGCATCGGGAGCGGCGCTTGTACCGCCAGACGGATATTTTGAAGCGATGAAGCGTGTCTGTGAGGAAAACGATATTTTAATGATTGCAGACGAAGTCATGACAGGCTTTGGACGAACTGGGAAAATGTTTGCGATGGAACATTGGGGCGTCGTACCAGATATTATGGTTCTCGGCAAAGGCATGAGTGCCGGCTATTCACCGATTGCGGCAGCCGTCTCAGCAGATCATGTTATCGCACCGATTCTGAGCGGTTCAGGTTCTGTGATGGCAGGTCACACCTATAGCGGCAATCCGCTTTCAGCAGCCGTCTCACTAGCCGTCATACGATATATGAAAAAACATCAGCTTCCTGAACGAGCGGATCTGTCTGGCCGATATTTAATGAATGCTTTAAAGGATTTGCAAACAAACCATTTCATCATAGGAGATGTGAGAGGAAAGGGACTGCTCATTGGCATTGAGTTTGTCGCAGACCGCTTATCGAAAACACCATTTCCTGCCCATGCTCAAATGACGCATTTAGTCGTTGAGACGGCCAAGCAAAATGGCTTGCTTGTTTATCCAGCAAGCGCTGGAGAGGATGGAGTGGGAGGTGCAGCGGTCATGATTGCACCGCCGCTTTCCATCACGCAGCAGGAGATGGATGAACTCATTCAATTATTTGAGCAGACAATCACGCAGGTCGAACAAGAAGTCATCAATCGAGGGTTTTTCCCATCTGCGATGTAGGGAGGAAAGATGATGAACAAAACAGTGAATTTGGATGATGTAATCACGCGTTTTAGGGACGGCATGACTATCATGTTTGGTGGGTTTGGTGGCGTAGGGTCCCCGCCATCATTGATCGACGCCATCCTAGAAGCGAATATCAAAGATCTGACATTGATCGGAAACGATGCAGGCTTCCCGCAAATCGGTGTTGGCCGGCTGATCACAGAAGGAAGAGTCAAGAAGATCATTGCTTCTCATATTGGCTCAAATCCAATAGCCGGACAGAAAATGCAGGCAGGTATACTAGACGTTCATTTTTACCCGCAGGGCATTCTAGCAGAAAAAATACGAGCAGGCGGGATGGGCTTGGCAGGCATTGTAACAGATGTCGGCATGGATAGCCTCAATCTCGATGAGAAGCAGCTCGTGCCGCTAAACGGAAAGACATATATCCTTGAGCCTGCGCTGACAGCGGATATTGCCATTGTGAATGCCTTCAAAGCAGACGAAGCAGGAAATCTGATTTTTGATAAAAGTGCACGGAATACAAACCCGATTGTGGCGATGGCAGGAGACTGGACCATTGCTGAAGTGGAAGAGATCGTGCCTGTGGGCAGTCTTCATCCAGAGGAAATCGTGACACCAGGCGTATTTGTGAACCAGATCGTGCAATCAAAAGGAGTGAACTGGACATGGGCATGGGAGACAACGATTTAAGACACCGCATAGCCAAACGCGCGGCGCAGGAAATTGAAGATGGTATGATCGTCAATCTAGGGATCGGCATCCCGACACTTGCAGCTGAATACATCCCAGCGCATTACAGGGTGTGGCTGCATGCAGAAAACGGTATTATGGGGGCAGGAGCCTCACCAGCACAAGGAGAAGAAGATCCGAATTTGTGCAATGCCGGTGGTTTCCCCATTACGTTAGCAAAAGGCGGTTCATACATGGACAGCACGACTGCTTTTGGTATCATTCGAAAAGGCATGCTGGATATGACCATTTTAGGTGCACTTGAAGTAAGCAGTCAGGGTGATCTTGCGAATTGGATTGTGCCGGGCAAACGAGTACCGGGGATGGGCGGAGCGATTGAGCTTGCGCAAAAGGCGAAAAAGGTTGTGGTGGTGATGAGCCACCTTGATAAACACGGTGAGTCAAAGGTGAAATCTGCCTGTACACTGCCCTTAACCGCTAAGTCTTGTGTGGATCTGATTATTACGGATATGGCAGTCATTGAGGTCAAATCACAGCTGCTCATTCTACGTGAAGTCATGCTGCCGTTTCAGCCGGAAGATGTCATAAGGGCGACAGAGGCCCCATTAATTTTAGCGCCCGATGTCAAATCTGTTGTGTAGAAAGGATGACTGACTTGCAGCCAATTACACGGATCAGAAGCTGGATGAGAGAGCACCAAGATGAAGCGATTGCGCTTCTTCAGCAAATGGTGCAATGTGAAAGCACCCAAGGGAATGAACAAGATGTGCAGCAAATCGTAGCAAATAAGCTTTCCGCAATTGGTTTTGATGTAGATGTATGGGACATTGGCGGAGAAGACCTGCTGGAACATCCGTATTTCTATTCCCCGAGGCGTTCCTTTAAAGGAAGTCCCAATGTCGCCGGACGATTGAAGGGGAAAGGCGGCGGCAAATCCATTTTATTAAATGGGCACGTGGATGTTGTTCCAGCAGGAGATACGAAACAATGGACATATCCGCCCTACAGCGGGCATATCATAAACGGGAGACTTTATGGACGCGGGGCAACAGATATGAAAGGCGGAAATGTTTCTTTACTCTTCGCACTAGAGGCACTGCATGCGCTTCAGATTCCGCTGAAAGGAGATGTTGTGTTTCATAGTGTCGTCGAAGAAGAAAGCGGCGGTGCAGGCACCCTTGCAGCCATACTGAGAGGGTATACAGCAGATGCGGCCATCATTCCAGAACCAAGTCATATGAAAATCTTTCCGATTCAGCAGGGATCTAAGTGGTTCAGACTGTATATTAAAGGAAGGGCAGCTCATGGCGGAACAAGATATCACGGCGTTTCCGCTATTGAAAAAAGTATGATCGTTCTTACGCATATAGCGGCACTTGAAGAAGAACGAAATCAGCGCATCACCGAGCCGTTATTTCAGCATATCCCAATTCCGATCCCCATCAACATGGGGAAAATTCAAGGCGGTGATTGGCCGTCCTCTGTAGCAGATTTGGTCACAATGGAGGGCAGACTTGGTGTGATGCCAGGTGAGACGGTTGAGCAGGCAGAGAAGGAATTAGAAAATTGGATGACGGGACTTGGGGAAAAGGATGAATGGTTCAAAGATCATCCTGTCGAGGTCGAATGGTTTGGTGCAAGATGGCTTCCAGGCTCAATCGATACGAATCATCCACTTTTAAGTCTATTGAAGGAACAATATGAAGCGGTCAAGAAGGAGCCGCCAAAGATCGAAGCCGCTCCTTGGGGAACGGACGGCGGATTACTCTCACAGGCGGCAGGTATTCCGATCATCGTGTTTGGTCCTGGAACAACAGAGCTTGCCCATTTTCCGAATGAATCCATCGACATTGAGCATGTGATTGAAGCAGCAGAAATTATCGCAGGTACGATGGTGGAATGGTGTGAAGCAGCGGAGTGATGAAAGAGGCGGGAAATAATTACAAAAAAAAGAAGGCTGTCTCACTCAGCCTTCTCTTTATGTGTGTCCTGCTGCTCACACATATACGTCACTGGACAAAAACGAAGAATGCCAGATGCCAGTTTCATCCCGCCGCACATGATGCTGAAAAGCAGCATTTTACTCCATGGTTTTCTAGCATATAAAGAACCAGCCACAGTACATATTGTCATTCCGCAGGCAATTCGAATGAGCGCTTCCATTAAGCCGAGATTAGGTTTCATTGAAGGTGAATCTCCTTTTTTAAATATTTTAAGTGTGATTTCAAGAATTTGTAACGTTTCATTAATGCGTAACGTGGTTCGTTATGTTACGATAGTGCTAATACAAATGAAGGAGAGTATGTGAATGTCCGAACGTACTTTTAATTGGAGAAACAATGACATCCGCACACAAATCGATGTAGTCGACTCAAAAATAGTTCCAACACTCCTTTTAACGAATGGACTCGTGCTAAACCCATTTTTGAAACAATGGGTGAAGGCAAATATTTGGATACATGATGATCGAATTGTTTATGTCGGAGCAGAGCTTCCTCAAAATAAATTAGCTAAACGTGTGATTGATTGTGAAGGGAAATACATTGTGCCTGGGTATATAGAGCCTCACGCGCATCCGTTCCATATTTATAATCCCCAATCACTTGCAGAATATGTGTCTCAATTTGGCACAACAACGATGGTCAGCGATAACTTATTTCTTCTTTTGCAGAGCAATGAAAAGAAAGCGCTTTCCACTCTGTGTGAATTAAAACAGCAGCCATTTCAGTATTTCTGGTGGTCTAGATACGATCTTCAGACTGAAGTCAGATATGAAGATGAGATGCTTCCTATCAACTATCGCAAGGAATGGATTGATCATCCTGATGTCCTTCAAGGCGGCGAATTAACAAGCTGGCCAAGATTGATGGACGGTGATGATCTCATTTTATATTGCATGCAAGAAACGAAGAAGCAGAGAAAACGAATTGAAGGGCATTTCCCCGGAGCTTCCGAGAAAACGCTAACAAAAATGAAGCTGTTTGGCGCGGACAGTGATCATGAAGCGATGAATGCGGACGATGTGCTAAAACGCTTGTCCCTTGGCTACCATGTCTCACTTCGTCATTCTTCCATCCGCCCAGATTTAGTGAACATTTTAAGAGAACTGCACGAGCGTGATTTTAGACACTATGATCACTTTTTCTATACAACAGACGGAGCTGCGCCTCATTTTTATGAGGAAGGTATGATTAATCGTTTGATTTCAATTGCCCTTGAAGAAGGCGTGCCTATCATTGATGCGTATAATATGGCGACATTTAACATTGCAAAATACTATCAAATTGATGACCTATTAGGTGTTGTCGGTCCCGGCCGGCTGGCTTCTTTGAATATTTTAGATGATCCGATGAACCCAAATCCTGAAACGGTGATATCTAAAGGGGTTATTCTCAAATTAGATGGCGAGAACCAGCATCAATTTCAAGAAACTAAATGGAAAAATGGCGGGCTTGTTCCATTAGATTTAGGCTATGATCTGACGATGAGTGATTTGCAATTTTCCATGCCGCTAGGTGTCAAAATGAGAAATGCTGTCATCATGGAGCCTTATACAGTGGAGATTGATAACTCGGTGAACCAGCTGTCCTGTGACCATGATCAAAGTTTCTTTAGCCTGATTGACCGAAAAGGCGAGTGGCGTGTGAATACGATGCTTAAAGGTTTTGCAAATAAAGTGCAGGGCTTTGTCAGCTCATTTTCGCTCACGGGTGACATTTTAGTGATTGGGAAAAATAAAGAGGACATGATGCTGGCACATAAGAGAATGAAAGAAATCGGCGGGGGGATCGTCCTCACAGAGAACGGGAAAATTTTGCACGAAATCCCGCTGCAATTATCAGGCTGTGCATCGGCTGAACCGTTTGAGACTGTTCTTCAGCAGATACAAACATTACGCGAGCTGCTCATTGAGCGAGGCTATCCATTTGATTGCCCAATTGATACACTTGTCTTTTTCCAAAGTACACATTTGCCGTATATTCGAGTGACACCAAGAGGAATATTTGATGTCATGAAAAAAACTGTACTCTTTCCGTCTATAATGCGTTAAAATATAACAGAGTGGAGCTGTATCATCTTTGCCACATTTCTGACAGCTGTTATAGGGCAGAAGTGAGCAATGGATCTCTTCGCTGCCATGTAAGTGAAAATGCTTATGTGGAGTTGTTGAAGCAGAGGGTTTGACATGACGAGTGAAATGCCCTAATTGAAAAATGAATCTGTCGGTTACGCTGGCCGACCAACATATTTTGAATAATTGAGCGAGGCGGGGCGCATGTTTGTGGTCTCGCCGAGCTTTCCGCACAACCTGTATTTTAGGGCATACCTAATCAAGCAGAAGTGATCTTGATATCGGAAGCAAACAAGTTTGTCAGATTGTCGTACAAGGAAAATGACAGAACTTGTCGAATTTGTATACGATAAAGAAGCTTCGGCTTACGAAAGAACTGACGGCATTTCCAGCGTAGAACCAAACCTGTCATGATTCGTTCAAAGCTCATTGCTGAGGTTGAAAAAAATTAGTCAGGAAAGATACCGCTTTTCTTCATAGAATGTCGTGCGAAGCGGTGTGCCAATAGTAAAGGAGAAGATGTATAAAGATGCAAATTGATAAATTAAGGGGCAAAAGCTTAGATCAGTTATTCAACTCCATCTTATCCCTTAAAGACCTGGAAGAATGCTATCGATTCTTTGATGATTTGTGTACCATCAATGAAATCCAATCTTTATCACAGCGTCTTGAAGTAGCGCGTATGCTTCGCGAGGGGAACACGTATCATAAAATTGAGACGGAAACAGGTGCGAGCACCGCAACCATCTCACGTGTCAAACGCTGCTTGAACTACGGAAATGATGCCTATACGATGGCACTTGACCGCGTAGCAGAACAGCAGGCAAATGACGAAACAAAATAAAACAGCCTTCACTGTAAACAATCCTTTTCAACAAATATGGAGTTGTTTACAGTTTTTTTATGAAGAGCGCTGAAAAGACAAGCAAGGACTGGCTGAATCAAGCGGTCCTGTTTTTTATTTTAGCTCGCCTATAACCTCACGCATCCTCCATCTCCTATCATTTGTCTAAGTTCTTTAAACGCGATTGAGCCAAAATGTCAACGAAAAAAAGGTGCGAAAACGCACCTTTTCTCAAACTAGACAGATGGCTGTGTCTCTGAAAACATCGGCACTTCACTTGTCTGACCATTTTCTTGTCTGTAGATAATATGTTTCTCATTAAAATGAATGGGAGATTCAATTCCAGCGGCTGCGGATAAATTAAACAAGCCTTCTCTTAGAGAAAGGATATAATTGCAGACTCGGTATTTCTTTTCTTCAATTGATAAACCCTTTTGCAGCTTTGGATCCGTTGTGGCGACCCCGACTGGGCATTTATTCGTGTGGCATACTTGTGCGCGAATGCATCCGACTGAAAACATGAGTCCCCGTGCGATATTTACAAAGTCAGCACCCATGGAAAGGGCAATCGCAATTTTATCAGGTGAGAGAAGTTTGCCGGAAGCAAAGAGTTTTACCTGATCTCTGACACCGTATTCTTTCAATATTTGATGAACCATTGGGAGCGCCGTGAAAATGGGCAGCCCTGCGGAATCTGCCAATTCATGAAAGGACGCCCCAGTGCCGCCTTCTCCGCCATCCACTGTAATGAAATCAGGATGCTTTCCGCTTTTTTTCATATACGCTGCAAGCTCTTCAATGTTTTCTTTATGTCCGACAACAAGCTTGATGCCGACAGGCTTTCCGCCTATACTTCGCAGCTGTTCAATGAAATCAAACATATCAGGAATGGAGTGGAACATCTCAAATCGGTTTGGGCTGTCAATGGATTGATGGGGCGGCAATTTACGGATATTCGCAATTTCTTCGGTGACCTTTTCGCCGTCAATATGACCGCCGCGTGTTTTTGCTCCTTGTGCCAGCTTCAGCTCAAAGGCTTTGACTTCCTCGTGCTCGCTTTTTTTCTTAAATTCGTCAAAGGAGAAAGCACCATCCTCTGTTCTCACGCCAAATAGACCGGGCCCAATCTGGCAAATGATATCGGCTCCGCCTTTGAGGTGATATGGGGAAAGCCCGCCTTCACCTGTGTTCATCCACGTACCGCCGGCCATTTTTAATCCGGAGGATAGTGCTGTAATGGCCCTGTCGCCTAAAGAGCCGTAGCTCATGGCAGACTGACCAATCAGGCCTTTTACACGGAAAGGCTTTTGACATGTGTGTTCGCCAATCACTTGTACATCGTCTTGATGGAGATAGTAAGGTTTTGCTTCGACCTCTTTGATATGTTCACTTCTTCGCAGTAAATTGTCTTGATCAATCTGATACACTTTTGTATGGATTTTTTCAGATTGATCGATCCGTAATTCATCTCGCTGTTTTGGAAACAGGACGTTGCGGATATAATAACCAGGCTTGTCAAAATCACGTTTTGATCCAAAGCCCATCGTCCGGTTTTTGTACTTCCCAGACATGACAGCTTGCTCGTATTCTCTTCTCGAGAAAGGAAGCTCCTCTCGATCATTCAGAAACAGATATTGACGAAGCTCAGGTCCTATTTTTTCAAAAATAAACCGCAGTTTTCCAATGACCGGATAATTTCGCAGGACAGAATGCTCTTCCTGTTTTTCATCTCGCATCCAAATCCAGATGAATAAAATGATTGGTATGATGAAACAAATCACTAATAGTGCGCCAATGACAATGAAAGTTGTTGTCACGAAGATCCCCTCTTTTCTCTTTCATTGCTGTTGTTATTCCACTTTTCATTGAAAGAGAAACCACTTCAACATATGGTGACGTTTAGAAATGAAAAGGCGGGGTAACTTACAAATAAGATCATAAGGGGAGGGAACATACATGAATAAGCGTCCGAATGCGTATGTACTTGCAGGATTAGGGGTTGGTGGTGCTGTGTTATTAGCAGTAAAAAATAAACAGCATCTCAAAAAATGGGCAAGCATGTTCCGCTCAGATGAAAAGATTCCTGAAAAAGCTGGACACCCTGATCCGTTAGATATTCAAGACAACAAGATGGTCGATGAAGGGGCCATGACATCCGTCCATTATTTCAATGAAGTGAGACAATAGTTTGGAAAAACCGTTTTGACCATTCAAAACGGTTTTTTCTTGTCTTCCTTTTGACGTTATATCGAAGAGGATTGACAATCGTAAAACCGATCAGCCCTTTGTGATCAGGCGTCGAGAATTGAAATTCAATGCCTGACAAATGATAGGTTGAGAGAACTTCCTGATCCGTAAAACGTAACGAAAGCTCGTCCTCATAAACGGGTGCAAGCTTCAAAACCTCGGCTTCTTCTGCAAATAACTCCAGACCAGTCACTCGGCCCTCTTTATCAATATCTGCATTCACACATTCATTTACGTCTAATTCAATGGTTTCTTTGATTGTCCCGATTCTAGGCGGGATGAGATAGATGTAACCGATGTCGATCGTTTGATCATATGTGATGGTTCTTTTCAAATCATTCACCTGCTTATTAGATAGTAAAATGTTCCTTTATTGTATAATATCATGTGATGAGACGAAGCAGCTCGCATTTCAGTTCAGTATTAATATATTTATCTCCCTCAGTCCTCTTGAAGTGGATCTTCACATAGTCTCCATTAGCCTCATCTAGAGTTAAAATCGTCCATTTTCAAAAGAATGAAACTTTTAGCTGAAGGAGGTTACCCATTTTTTGCGGTCACTGATTTTGTTATAATATTTAAATGGAATGAAACGAATGGAGGAACGTTTTTCATGTATGATGTTACCGAGTGGAAGCATGTCTTTAAACTCGATCCAAATAAAGAAATATCCGATGAACAGCTGGAGGCGATTTGTGAATCTGGTACGGATGCCATATTGATTGGCGGCAGTGACAATGTGACAGAGGACAATGTGCTCCAATTGATGTCAAAGGTCCGCCGATTTCTTGTGCCATGTGTGCTCGAAATCTCAACACATGAGATGATTGTGCCGGGCTTCGATCTGTATTTCATCCCGACCGTCTTAAACAGCTCTCATCCTGATTGGATTGTTGGGCTTCATAAGGACGCGATGAAGGAATTCGGTGATTTGATGTCAATGGAAGAGATCGTGCCTGAAGGCTATGTTATTTTAAATGAAGAGTGTAAAGCGGCCAAGCTCACAGAGGCAAATACAGCGCTGGACATCGATGACGTAAGGGCATATGCAAGAGTGGCAGAGCATTTGATGAAGCTGCCCATTTTTTATCTAGAATACAGCGGAACGCTTGGAGACATAGAGCTTGTGAAAGAAACAAAAGCAGTGCTTCATGAAACGGTCCTTTTTTATGGCGGGGGCATTGAAAACGCGAAGCAGGCAGAAGACTTTGCGCAGTATGCGGACGTGGTTGTTGTAGGAAACGTCATTTATGACAATTTCAAAGAAGCATTAAAGACAGTTGACGCAGTCAAAAAGTCATCATAGTCAAACAAGACGAAACGGGTTAAAATAGAACATAAGTTCGAATTGGCGGTGAATGGAATGAATGAAATATCGAATCATCTATTAGAAGGGCTGAATGACGCGCAGAAAGAAGCGGTCAAAGCAACAGATGGACCTTTATTATTGATGGCAGGAGCAGGAAGCGGAAAGACACGGGTGCTCACACATCGAATTGCCTACTTAATGGCCGAAAAGCATGTGGCTCCGTGGAACATTTTAGCGATTACGTTTACAAATAAAGCAGCACGTGAAATGCGTGAGCGTGTACAAGCCATTTTAGGGCCTGGTGCCGATGACATTTGGATCTCTACGTTCCACAGCATGTGTGTGCGCATTTTACGACGCGATATTGACCGTATTGGTGTAAATCGCAACTTCTCTATATTAGACACATCTGATCAGCTTTCAGTCATAAAAAATATTCTAAAAGAACGAAATATCGATCCTAAAAAGTTTGATCCACGCAGCATTTTAGGTTCAATCAGCAGTGCAAAAAACGAACTCATAGACGCAGAGGAATATGCCAAAACAGCCGGTGATTTCTATGATCAAGTGGTCAGCGACGTCTATACAGATTATCAAAAACGATTACTCAAAAACCAGTCACTCGATTTTGATGATCTTATTATGATGACGATTCGTCTGTTTGAACGGATCCCTGAAGTATTAGAACACTATCAGCGGAAATTCCAATACATTCATGTCGATGAGTATCAGGATACGAACAGAGCACAGTACATGCTTGTGAAACTGCTCGCTCAGCGTTTTCAAAATATATGTGTGGTGGGTGACTCGGATCAGTCCATTTACCGCTGGCGCGGAGCGGATATTACAAACATTCTCTCCTTTGAAAAAGATTATCCGTCCAGTGAAGTGATTCTGCTTGAGCAAAATTACAGATCGACTAAACGTATTCTGCATGCCGCAAATACAGTCATCCAAAACAATGCGAACCGTAAGCCGAAAAATCTTTGGACAGAAAATGATGAAGGAGCGAAGATAGCCTATTACCGTGCAGATAATGAATTCGGTGAAGGTCAATTTGTTGCTGGAAAGATTCATCAGCTTCATCAGAGCGGTAAGCGTAAATTATCCGATTTTGCGATTCTTTATCGAACCAATGCCCAGTCTCGTGTCATAGAGGAAACATTATTGAAGTCAAACATTCAATACAACATTGTCGGCGGCACGAAGTTCTATGACAGAAAAGAGATCAAGGACATTTTGGCTTACTTACGCCTAGTAGCTAACCCAGATGACGACATTAGCTTTGCACGTATTGTCAACGTACCAAAGCGTGGAATCGGTGCGACATCTGTTGATAAAATCGCAGCATATGCGGAGATGAATGACCTGTCTATGTTTGAAGCGCTTGGTCAGGTAGATTTCATTGGACTCAGTGCAAGGGCAGCCAATGCGCTTGATGAGTTCAAACAGCTCATTGATCAAATGACGAACATGCAGGATTATTTATCTGTCACAGAATTAACAGAAGAAATCCTAGAGAAAACAGGCTATCGTGAAGCACTGAAGGTTGAAAAAACGATTGAAGCACAAAGCCGTCTAGAAAATATTGACGAGTTTCTCTCCGTGACTAAGAACTTTGAAGAACAAAATGAAGACAAGTCTCTCGTGACTTTCCTGACAGATCTCGCCCTCGTCGCAGACATTGATAAGCTGGATGAGAATGAGGAAGAAGATCAGGATGCCGTCATCTTAATGACTCTTCATGCTGCAAAAGGTCTAGAATTCCCTGTTGTTTTCTTAATGGGCATGGAGGAAGGTGTTTTCCCGCACAGCCGTTCATTAATGGAAGATGCAGAGATGGAAGAAGAGCGCCGCCTTGCCTATGTAGGCATCACACGGGCGGAAGAAGAGCTTTATTTATCAAGTGCCAAGATGAGAACACTCTTCGGCCGGACAAACATGAACCTTGAATCAAGATTCATTCGAGAAATACCAGCCGATTTATTGGACAACCTAAATGAGAAAAAAGAAACGAAAACACCATTTGGCCAAACAAGAGAAAGACCGCAAAGACGGGGACCTGTCTCACGTCCGCAAACTCAAACCATTCAAAACACAGGCGGCGGAAGTATTGGCTGGGCTGTGGGCGATAAAGCGGCTCATAAAAAATGGGGCGTTGGAACGGTTGTGAGTGTAAAAGGCAGTGGAGACAGCACAGAGCTTGATATTGCCTTCCCAAGCCCTACAGGCATTAAGCGTCTTCTCGCAGCATTTGCGCCAATTGAGAAGCAATAAACCGATAGCACTTATAAAACGGATGAATTGAAAGGAAGAAGCAGATGGATAAAGAAGCAGCGAAACGCCGGATCGAGGAACTGCACCAGATTTTGAACCAATACAACTACGAATATCATACACTTGATCGTCCAAGTGTTCCTGACGCTGAATATGATGCGCGGATGCGTGAGCTGATCTCTTTAGAGGAAGAGCACCCTGATTTAAAAGCAGCGGACTCCCCCTCACAAAGAGTAGGAGGCGCTGTGTTAGACGCCTTCCAAAAAGTGCGTCACGGCACACCGATGCTCAGCCTCGGGAATGCGTTTAATGAACAGGACCTTCTTGATTTTGACCGCCGGGTTCGTCAAGCAGTTGGTGACGATGTTGCATACAATGTCGAGCTGAAAATTGACGGACTCGCTGTTTCTCTCCGTTATGAAAACGGTGTGTTTGTCCGAGGTGCCACGCGTGGAGATGGGACAACGGGTGAGGATATTACTGAAAACCTCAAAACCATTCGTTCCATCCCGCTCAAAATCAAACGTCCTCTGTCGATTGAAGTGAGAGGCGAGGCATTTATGCCAAAACCTTCTTTTGAAGCATTAAACGAAAAAAGATTACAAAACGAAGAAGAGCCGTTTGCGAACCCGCGTAATGCGGCTGCAGGCTCGCTTCGTCAGCTTGATACGAAAATTGCGGCGAAACGAAACCTTGATATCTTCGTCTACAGTATAGCGGAGCTTGATGAAATCGGTGTTGAATCGCAAAGCGAGGGACTTGATCTTCTCGACGAACTTGGCTTTAAAACGAACAAAGAAAGACGGATGTGCCACACGATTGAAGAAGTGATCGACCTCATTGAAACATTGAAAACGAAGCGTGCCGATTTTTCATATGAAATCGATGGAATTGTCATCAAAGTCGATTCGTTAGCTCAGCAGGAAGAGCTCGGCTTTACAGCAAAAAGTCCCCGCTGGGCGGTTGCGTACAAATTTCCGGCTGAAGAGGTCGTGACAAAGCTGCTTGATATTGAACTAAGTGTAGGGCGTACAGGCGTCATCACACCAACGGCGATTCTTGAACCTGTCAAAGTAGCAGGGACGACAGTGCAGCGTGCTTCTCTTCATAATGAAGATTTGATCAAAGAAAAGGATATTCGCCTTTTTGATCAAGTGATTGTGAAAAAAGCGGGCGATATTATTCCGGAAGTCGCAGGCGTACTGATCGATCAGCGTACAGGAGAAGAAAAGCCGTTTCACATGCCGACTGAATGCCCAGAGTGTCATAGTGAGCTGGTGAGAATTGAAGGCGAAGTGGCTTTGCGTTGCATCAATCCAGAATGCCCTGCTCAAATACGTGAGGGACTCATTCACTTTGTTTCCCGTAATGCAATGAACATTGATGGGCTTGGCGAGCGGGTCATTACACAGCTTTTCCAAGAACAGCTTGTCTCTCGTGTGTCCGATCTTTACCGATTAACGAAAGAAGAGCTCATTCAGCTTGAGCGAATGGGCGAAAAATCTGTCGACAATTTACTGCGTTCGATTGAGCAATCGAAAGAAAACTCTCTAGAGCGTTTACTATTTGGACTCGGTATACGATTTATTGGCTCTAAAGCGGCAAAGACCTTGGCGATGCATTTCGGCGACATCGATCAATTAAAGCAAGCAACGAAAGAACAATTACTCGAAGTCGATGAAATCGGTGAAAAAATGGCTGATGCCGTCGTCACGTACTTTGAGAAAGAAGAAATACTCAACCTGCTAAATGAACTAAAAGAGCTAGGGGTCAATATGACCTACACAGGGCCAAAGCCGGTGAAGGCAGAAGAAAGTGATTCCTATTTTGCAGGCAAAACCATTGTGCTGACAGGGAAATTAGAAGAAATGGCCCGAAACGATGCAAAAGCAGCGATCGAAGCATTAGGCGGCAAGCTGGCAGGTAGTGTGAGTAAAAAAACAGATTTAGTCATTGCCGGAGAAGCAGCGGGAAGTAAGCTGACAAAGGCAGAAGAACTCAATATTGAAATTTGGGACGAAGCTAAAATGCTCGAGGAGCTAAAGAAATAAGAGGAGTGTTTTCTATTGAAAAAGTTGTTATTGCTGCTGACAATGCTCACACTGGTATTGTCAGCGTGTGCACCTTTTGGGGGAAAGGAAGAAGAAGAGGTCACACAAAAAACGGATGAAACGAAGGAAACAGCCATCATCCCGATGTACAATATCTCTGACTCCTATTACAAAATGGTGCTGCCGTTTAAACAAGGGGCTGCGCGAGGATTAACAGCAGAGCGTCTCAACACACGCCTGGACATCGATGAATTTGAAACAGGACTTATGCGCCTTGCAACAGAGTCATTTAATACAAACGACTATCTTTTCCAAGAAGGACAGCATTTAGATGAGGACACCGTTCTCAACTGGCTGGCGCGCAAAAAAACAGGCAGTGATCTGAAAAAGGCAGAAAAAGAAGATAAAGACTTTAAGAATCTCGGCTTAAACCCAGCTCTTCCAAGCTCAGGTTCAACAAAGTCTAAAAATGAAAATAGTCCAATTTACTTAGCTTCGATGCTAGAACATAATTACTTAATTCGAAAAGATAAAAACAGCTTACAGCTTGGCGGAGTTGTCATTGGTCTTGCACTGAACTCTGTTTATTATTACCGTGAAAATATCGGTGATCCGCAGCAAGAAGTGACGATCGATTCATCGAAAAATTCAAAGAAACTATTGTCGGAAGGCGAAAAAATTGCTGAACAAGTGATCAAACGAATTCGTCAAATGGATGGGCTGCAAAAAGTGCCTGTCATGATTGCCCTTTATAAGCAAGCACCAAAATCATCTATCGTTCCAGGAAACTTTATCGCCAAAACGGATGTGAAAGCAGGCTCAGCTGATATCGGTAATTGGGATACGATCAAAGAGGAGAATGTCTTCTTCCCTTCAGATAATGCGAAAGGCAACTACAAAGATGATTCCGAGCGATTTGACCGCTTCAAAACAAAAGTCGAAGACTACTTCCCGAATTACACCGGAGTCGTAGGAAAAGGCTTTTACAAAAATGGCAACCTGCAAAAAATGAAAGTCGAAATTCCAATGCAGTTCTACGGAAAAACGGAAGTTGTAGCCTTCACGCAATATTTAACAGGTGAAGTCATGGATTACTATAAGAGTACCAATATCGAAATTAACATCACATCTTCTGATCAACAAGAAGCCCTGATCACGAAAAATGCTGAAGACAAAGAACCAACTGTTCATATATATGACTAAATAAAAACCGCCTTTTGGCGGTTTTTTAAATTAGGTAAAATGTATCAAGTTATGAAAATATTGTTATAAAAAGTAGAAGTGTAGAAAATAATGTATTATTATGGGTGATAATGAAGAGAAAATGGAGATCAATATGAAAAACAAATCATTTTACTTTTTATTAGGGGGACAATCCCTAGCTAATTTTGGGGATTCGCTATATGTCCTCGTTCTGACCATCCTGACATATCAATTAACAAATTCTACACTGATTGCTTCAATGGTGGCTGTTTCGCAGTTTGTTGGACAAGCCCTTGGAGCGGTACTCATTCCTTTCTTTATGTATCAATTTAAGCTGAAAAGACTCATTATCTATTTGCAAATGTGTCAAATTGCTTTCTTCGGTTGCTTGATTTTCATTTATATTCTACAACTATCAACTTTTACTATTCCTTTCTTTTTTATCATTGTATTTTTCCTGTCTTTGATAGATGGAGGAACCATTCCTGTTCGAAATTCGATGATCCCGCGTTTAGTAGAAAAGAACTTTTTACTAAAAGCCAATAGTTATATCTTAACTTCTGATCAAATTGTTCTTTTACTAGGCTGGCTTTTAGGAGGGCTGTTTATTGGTATTCTTGGACCGCAGTTTCTCCTATTGACGACACTTGTTTTATACAGTTTGTCGCTCATATCTATGCTCTTTATGATTGATACTGGGGCTGCAGCTAAACATGAGCAACAGTCTGAATCATTTGCTACAAGGGTCTTTTCAGGGTGGAAGCTCATGTATGAAAAGCCAACTATTCGAACATTAACGGTTTTAGAAATGCTATCCATGAGCGGTAGAAGTATCTGGACTGGAGCCATTATCCTTGTGTATGTCACAGAAGTCTTACACCAGCCTGAAACATGGTGGGGCTTTATTAACGCAAGCTATTTTGGCGGAACCATTCTAGGCGGCCTGCTCGTGCTGCGGTTCGCAAAGCATGTGGAACAGCGTTTGTTTGATCACATTTTTTACAGTTCGGTGATCGTAGCTGTGCTAACCCTTTGCTTAGGATTGAATCATTCAGCATGGATGAGTTTGTTGTTTGTCTTTTTATTAGGGCCAGCTTTTCAGCTTCGCAGCATTTCCATTCGTACCTATGTACAAGATACACTGAGTGAAATTGAATTGCCCAAAATACTGTCAGCTCAACATACACTATCAACTTTTATATACGGAATGTCCATCCTCGTTATGAGCACCATGACCGATCTCTTTGGGGCAAGAGTCGTCTTTTTTATAAACGTTGCTCTGTTTACTATGTCGGCTTTCCTAGCGTCTAGATTAAAAAATGAACAAATTTAGACATTTTATCTCAATTATTTACAAAAATACCGTTATATGATTTAATATGTTCGTAGAAATGTTAACTATATGAAAAGTAGAGGTGGCGTAATTGACTAGTAGTTTAGTATATTGGCCATTAACACATCCGCAGCGGCGCGTGATGAACATGGAAACATTTTATCCAGAAACACCGATCAATCATATTGGTGGTATCATTTTCGTCAATGGGCCGTTGCAGCTTGATAAACTGAAGCAGGCCATTGCATCTTGTATCATGATGACAGAATCTCTTCGTCTCAAGCTAGTAGAGAAAGATGGTGAGACGCTTCAATACGTTGATCCAAACGCCGATAATCCAATTCCTGCCTATGAGTTTTCCACACATGAAGACATGCTAGAATGGGCCGAAAAAGCCTTCAAAACACCATTTCAATTAACAGAAACCCCTCTCGCCGAATTTGCTGTATTAAAAGTCGGTGAACAACAATCCGGTTATTTCATCAAATGCCATCATACAGTAGCAGATGGATGGTCGATGAAAGTAATCATCGATAAAATTAGCCAGCTTTACACTGCTCTTACCCAAAGCTCCTCTATTGAACAAGAAGCAGATAATCATTCTGTATTTACTGTTAAAGAATCAAAATATATGAACTCCCCAAGATTTAAAAAAGATCAGCAATTTTGGAAAGAAGCATTATCTGATGTGTCTGATAGTTATTTGGTACAGGGAACTGACCAAATCAAAGGCCATCGGCACAGCCATTATCTTGATCGACAACTCTCAGAACGAATCTATGAATTTATAGATACCCATCATTGTTCAATCAACTCTTTATTTACTTTAGGACTCTTCGTTTATTTGCATAAAAGATACCAGCAAAAAGATTTTATTATTGGGACGCCAGTTCTCAATCGTTCCGGACAAAAGGAAAAAGCCACGTCCGGTATGACCGTCAGTACAATGCCATATCGAATGAAGATTGATCCTCATCTCTCTTTGTTAGAAAGTCTGACAGACGTTCAAAAAAGCTATAAGGCTTACTTCCTGCATCAGCGTTATCCCTATGATGCACTTGTCAAAGATTTAGAGCTTGCCAAAGCAGGATATAATCAGCTTTTTCAAATCTATATCAACTCCTACAGCACAAATATGGTGCAGGAGATGGAAGGATACAAAGTTGATTACATAGAGCTTTACAATGGCTTCCAGCCATATGGCTTACAAGTTGCTGTGAAAGAATGGGATGAAAAAGGGCAAATCGAGCTTCAATATGACTACAAGATCTCAGATTACAGCAATGAAGACATCGACTTTCTACACGAAAGAATGCTTCTCTTTGTCGAAACCATACTCGCTCAGCCAAAGCAGCTGTTAAAAGACGTACTTCTTATGACAGAAGACGAGGAACATCGAGAGCTATATCAATGGAACGACACAGGCGTGCTATTTCCACAGAAACAAAAAATCCATGAATTGATCACAGACATGTCAAAGACTTCTCCTGATCGAATCGCGATTCAGGACGGATCTTGTATCATGACATACGGTGAACTTGAGAGAAAAACCAATCAAATGGCTCATTTCCTACAAACACATGGCTTACAGAGGCATGACTTTGTTGCAGTATGTATGAATCATTCACCAGAACTTATCGTGCTGCTGCTGGGGATTTTAAAGGCTGGAGGTGCATATGTGCCGATTGATCCTGAGTATCCGCAGGAACGCATTCAGTTTATTTTGGATGACAGCCAGGCAAAGCTGTTTTTCACAGATGACGCATCTGCATACCATTTTAATGGCGATACGTACAATATCTACAACGTGTGGGATCAGTTGGATCAGTATGATGCGGTACATCCATTCATTGGGGATGCTGAAGACGTCGCATATATGATTTATACGTCTGGCTCTACAGGCCAGCCAAAGGGAGTCATGATTGAGCACCGAAGCTTAGTGAACTATATCATGTCTGCCAAAACACACTATACTGATTCATCAGATGATCATTTTGCCTTGTATTCATCTATTGCGTTTGATTTAACCGTGACATCCATTTATACGCCATTGGTCATTGGCAGTACAGTGGTGATCTATCGTCAAGAGGATCAGCCAGGCTTTTTATTAGAACATATTTTGTTTGATCAAAAAGCAAAGGTCATCAAGCTGACACCAGCTCATATGGCACTATTAACAGATGCTGCACTGTCTCAATCAGTTGTGAAACGGATGATTGTGGGAGGAGAACAATTATCGACCGCTTTGGCCAAAAGAATCACAGAGGCAAGTGATGGAAGGATATCCATCTTTAATGAATATGGACCAACTGAAGCAACCGTCGGCTGTATGATTCATCAATTCCATCAAGAGGATGGAGGGACATCGGTGTCAATTGGTGTGCCAATGCCAAATACAGAGATTTACCTTTTAGATGAGAATCAGCAAGCCGTGCTGCCAGGGACAGTAGGAGAAATATATATTTCAGGCGCGGGTGTTGGAAGAGGATATTGGCAAAGACCTGATTTGCATGAATCGCGCTTTCTGCCCAATCCATTTGTAAGCGGTCGCCGCATGTATAGAACAGGTGATATAGCCAAACGAGCAAATGATGGAAAGATTGATTACATTGGCAGGATTGATCATCAAATCAAGCTGCGAGGCTACCGGATTGAGCTGGGTGAAATTGAACTTGCACTTATGGCACTTGAAGAAGTTGATAAAGCAGCTGTTATTGATCTAACCGATGCATCTGGAGAAAAACAGCTGGCTGCATATATTGAATTGAAAGAAAAAGAGCTGACGTCCTTTTTACTTAGAAAGAAATTATCAGATCAGCTTCCAGCTTATATGGTACCTGCCTATTTTGTTGTACTAGATGAACTCCCGCTTACTCAAAACGGAAAAATCAATCGGACAGCACTGCCTGATCCATTGCTGTCTCAAGTGGAAACAGCCGTTGAATGGTCCAAGGAAACAGCGGACATTGAAGAGATCATAGTAGATACAGCAAAAGACATCTTAGGGCATGAAACGATCGAACCGGCTGATCATTTTTATCAGCTTGGCGGTGATTCCATTAAGGCGATTCAATTTATTGCGAAGTTAAAAGACAAAGGACTCTATTTAAAAACCAAAGATCTTTTTACGTATCCCATTTTTCGAGAAATGGCACAAGTCGTTCAGCAGGAACCAGTCTTACATATTTCACAAGAGCAGGCTGCGGGCGATGTGAAATCGATCCCAATTATCGAATGGTTCTGGTCCCAGCGGTTAAAAGATGAACATTTTTGGCATCAATCCATCATTGTTCATTCAAAGAAAAAGATGGATGAAAGAATCGTGCAGGATGCTTTAAAAGAGCTGGTCATTCATCACGACGGATTAAGGTTAAAAGTACATGAGGCAACTAACACACTCTATTATGATGAAGACATTCATGATATTCCGCTGATGATACACGATTTCACGGCATTGTCAGAAGAGAATGTGGAAGAAGCGCTAAAAGATGTAGGGTGTCAGGTCAAGCAAAGGACTCATCTTTATCAAGGACCATTGATTCAGGCAGCGCTTTGTCAAACTGATTCTCAATCACATCTCATTTTTGCCGCCCATCATCTTTTAGCTGATGGTATGTCATGGCAAATTCTTGTGGAGGACTTGATTCAATTATTGCATGCAGAGAAGGTTACAGCAGAAATGCTTCCTTCTAAAACCCATTCCTATCAAACATTTACAGAGCGGATGAACCAGTATGCAGTATCAGAGGATGTAAAAGAGTCGTTCAGCTATTGGCAAAAAGCGGTGCAGCATATTCAGCCTCTGTATCAAGTTTCTTCAAATGAGGGATATGTCAGAGACGAAGTCAAATTAACCAAGGCATTATCAGTGGAGCTCACGGATCAATTGATCAATCAAGCGAATCAAGCGTATCAAACGCAGCCTCACGAACTGTTAATTTCAGCCTTGACGCAAGCCTGTTATCAGCAAACGAATCAAAAGCGGATTTCTTTGGAATTAGAAGGTCATGGCAGGGATGCTGTGGAGGAAGATATTGATGTATCTAGAACGTTCGGCTGGTTCACCACCATGTACCCTGTGAATGTTCATGTGTCTGAATCTCTCTCAGATCACATACGGGCTGTCAAAGAAACGATACGTGAAGTGCCAAATAAAGGTGCAGACTATGGGCTGCTCTCACTCATCAATAGGCAGCTTCCTGATCATTCAGCGCCGCAATTACGCTTTAACTATCTAGGTGAAATTGATCAGGTGCTTAAACAATCATCTGATTATGAGATGACTTACTTTACATCGGGGATTGATTCGTCATTGGAGAATCCGTTAACAACCGTCATCGATATGGTCGCTACCATCAAGGGCGGCCAGCTGATATTCCATCTTTCTTTTAGCGCAAAACAGCTGTGTGAAACAGACATGACGCGGCTATTACAAGAGGTAGAGCGGCAAATTGAGCGTTTGGTACAGCATTGCTTAGAGAAAGAAGGAATCGAATTTACACCGTCTGATTTTGAAACAGTGGATATGTCTCTTGAAGAAATGGATTCATTATTTACATGAGGAAAAATCAGCATGTTATCTACATGTCATGTTTATTAGCGGTCTTATGGATAAGCAGCTTTGCTGGGGGGACACATGCAAAAGCAGTGATTTCACCTAAAGACATTGATCAAGTGATAGAGGAACAGATGAAGCTTGGGCGCATTCCAGGCATGTCCGCTGTGGTTGTGAAAAAGGACGAAGTGGTGTACCAAAAAGGCTTTGGTTATGCGGATCGAAAGAAAAAGAAGCAAGTGACAGCCAGCACTTTCTTTGAAATTGGTTCTACATCAAAGGCGTTTACCGCTCTTGCTATTGTGGAGTTAGAGAAGCAAGGAAAACTTCATATAAAAGATCCGGTGAGCAGCTATATTCCAGGTTTTTTTCCAACATACCATGGAAAGCCTCAGCGTTTGACGGTGGAGCAATTAATGCATCACACAAGCGGCATTCCCTTTCAATCCATTGCGCTTATCCAGCCTGATACTGCAAAGGATGCGCTGAAAAAAACAGTTCATCAGCTGAAATCAATCGAGCTTAATCGCAAGCCAGGCAGCTCCTTTGAATATGCCACCATCAACTATGATGTCCTTGGTCTCATCATTGAAAATGTAACAGGAACGTCATATGAGGCTTATATGAAAGAACTATTTAAAAGGCATCACCTTGACCAAACGGAGGCTGGGCTAAAACGCATGAAGTCCGGTGTTGTCTCAGAAGGATTTAAACTGCATTTCCTTGCTCCGCATGCTTATGAAGCACCAGAATATCGAGGCAACACCCCTGCAGGCTATATTGTGATGAATAGTCAGGATGTGGGGACTTGGCTGCAATATCAATTGACCGATTCAACTTGGTCTCGTTTTGTAAAAAATCCGGATCACTTAACTGTGAATGTCCCAGATGAAGGGAAGCATGTCTATTACAATGCCGGCTGGTATATAGAAAAGGCGCATGGGCAGGTGGACTCGCTTTTTCATGCAGGCTCTAACCCAAACTATTCATCATTTTTTCTGATCCAGCCAAAAGAAGATATTGCTATCGGAGTGTTAGCAAATATGAATAGCAGCTACACCGAGCAAACGGCACGTCTTATTGCCAATACGATCGCGGGTACAAATGAAGAAGCAGAGTCATCAATAGATCCATTTCAGCTCATTGATCAATTGAGTTTAGCAGCGACATGTCTTTTTATTTTGCTGCAAATGGTGTCTATCGTTCGTTTTATCAAGTGGAGGAAGCGTGTAAGAAACGGCGCTTTAGTTCGCAGAGACATGTCACTTGGCGTCTGGCTGAAAAGCATCGGCTGGGTGCTGCTGCTAATTGGGATATTGCTCCTGCCAATGATTCTTTCGCAGCTAGCCTTTAATGGGCTGCCTTGGAAAATGACTTTTATATGGGGACCTTCCTCTCTCATTGAATTAGCGATTTCTTATTATTTGTTTTTCATTTGGTTTTGTACGATTGGTTTCATCAAAGGATTTATGGTGACATCTACTGCTGGAAAGAGAGGAAAAAAAGATGACCGTCAAACAGATTTCGGGCATTCATCCTTATAATGATTTGTTTTATCGAAGCTGTTTCTTCAATTGCTTTTTTCCAATTGTGAAGCTGCATGATCAAGAAGTCGCTCCATACTTATTAAATGATCAATTTGCCTATGGGCTTACAGATGACGGCTTGCTGCAGATTGACTGGATGTCGGCACACGAACCAGAAAAGATTATGAATTTACAAGGCATTCAAGTTGAAAAAATGACGTATTGTGTCAATCTCATTGAAAAGGTCAAACAAGATGTGACGTGTGACCGCCCTGTGATTGTTTGGGTAGACCCTTACGTTCAGAGAGGCAGAAAAGAGTATTTGACAACCCATAGCCGTCATTCAATTTTAATTACGGGTTTCGATGAAAATCAGCAAACATTTCAAGTATTAGAGAATCGGCATTTAGATAATTTGTCTTATGAGCATCAAGTGCTGTCATTTAAAGATGTACAGAAAGGGTATGACACCTTTCATGATCATTTTCAGCCGAATGATCAATTTCATTCTTATGCGTCCTTCTACTTTGAACCGGACAAGCTCTCGACTGAATTATTTGATCAAAAAACGACTTATTTCCTGAGAAATATGCATGGTCAGATAGACGTAATCGAAAAAGGAATTACAGCTCTTGAAACATTTTATGAGCAATTTCCGCAATGGGATGATATCGAGAAGCTCGTGGCGTCTTTCAATCAGATCATCAATACGAAGAAAGTGGAGCTGTATCGGCTGAATCTCATCAAAGGCGATCTACCTGAGCTGGTGGGATGGATGGAACGTATTGTATCAGAATGGGAGAAAGCGAGGCATCAGGCAGCAAAACTCCTTTTCTCAGGTGAGATGTCTAGTAGGTACCAAGCCAATATCAAAGCTTCTTTAGAACAAATCATTCATGATGAAAAACACTGGCTGGAAGCGTTGGCAATCAAATGCAAAAGGGAGTGTGGCGTGTCGTGAAGTTATTTTGCTTACCGTACGCAGGTGGGGCAAGTACCGTATTCAGTACGTGGAAATCTTATATAGACCAGTCGATAGAAATTCATGCCCTTGAACTCCCTGGGCACGGGACAAGAATGACAGAGCCTGTTCTAACCGATTTACAGCAGGTCGCAGATGATCTTTATGTACAGGCGTCCTCCTCTTTAAAAGAAGGAGAGCCCTATGCCATTTTCGGTCATAGCATGGGAGCCGTCCTTGCGTATGAATTACAAAAAAGAATGAAAACAAGGTTAAACAAAGAGCCTGTCCATGTCTTTTATTCTGGGCGCTTTCCACCACATATTCCAGAAAAGAAAGTCTATCATCAACTGTCAGATTCCAAACTAAAAGAGGCGATCATTGCGATGGGAGGCGTTCCTGAGGAACTTGTCGATAACCATGCAGTGCTTGATTTCTTTCTGCCGATTTTAAGAGCAGACTTTCAGCTTTTGGAGACCTATCTGTGTGATGAAGTCGTTCCAGCTGCTTGTCCAATTTCTATTTTTTATGGTACACGTGATTTGCCTTCTGTGCTGTTCGATTTAGACGATTGGGATCAATATACAAGCGAAGATTGTGCGTTTTTTGAATTCGATGGAGATCACTTTTTTATTCATTCATTAACAAATGAAGTCGTAGAAAAAATCAATGTCATTTTAAAGCGAATTGGAGTGTTGGAGAAATGAACACGAAGCACGTAGGTGTGATTGGAGCAGGTGTGATGGGGGCTGATATGGCATTAGACCTTTCAGCAAATGGCTATCAAGTCACATTAGTTGATGTCACAGAAGAAAAACTAAATGAAGCGCTGGAAAAAATCAAGAAGACCTATCAACTGGTTCAATTTGTGAGAAAGAAGAAAATCTCATTGTCTTTAGAAGATGTATTGTCTCAAATCCAGCTGTCAACTTCACTTGAAGGCTTACATGACGCGCATATCGTCATTGAAAATGTGACGGAAGATTGGGAGATTAAAAGACCCATTTATGAAGAGCTGCGAGATATTTGTGCGAAAGAAACCATCTATTTTGTAAACACGAGCTGTATTTCGATTACAAAGGTAGGGTCCCTTATGCATCACCCTGAGAAGGTCATTGGGGCGCACTTTATGAACCCTGTTCCTCTTAAAGCGTTGGTTGAAGTGATTAGAGGAAAAGCAACTTCTGATGACACAGTTGAAACCGCAAAAGGTTTCTTGAAATCGTTTGATAAAACACCTGTTGTGGTGCATGATTTTCCGGGATTTGTTTCCAACCGTGTGCTTATGCTGACAATCAACGAAGCGATTTGGGCGGTGCAAGATCAAGTCGCCACGCCAGCGGATGTCGATAAAATTTTCCGCGGGGGTTTCGGCCATAAAATGGGACCACTTGCGACAGGGGACTTAATTGGACTTGATACGATTTTGAATTCATTGCTTGTTTTATACGAGAGCTACAAAGATCCGAAGTTCCGTCCATGTCCTCTACTTGTCAAAATGGTCGACGCAGGCGAGTACGGCAAAAAATCAGGTAAAGGCTTTTTCCAATATGACATGTGAGAGGAGAAAAACAAATGGCTAAGCAAATCAAGTGTGTTGTCTGGGATTTAGATCATACATTATGGGATGGAATTTTACTTGAATCAGATGAAGTGATGTTAAAGCCTTCGATGAAGGAAGTGCTAACAGAATTAGATGAGCGCGGTATCCTTCTTTCTATTGCAAGCCGGAATGATGAAGCAGCCGTGAGGGAAAAGCTCTCCGCCTTTGGGATCGAGCATTTCTTTCTCTATCCAGAGATTCATTGGAATGCCAAATCTAGTTCTTTAGAGAGAATCAGTGAGCGCCTAAATATTCATAAAGATACCATTCTCTTTATTGATGATCAGCCATTTGAAAGAGAAGAAGTGAAGGCTGTTCATCCAGAGATTACGTGCTGGGATGCAGTGGATTATATGTCATTACTCACTGATGATCGGCTGCGTCCAGTCTTTATCACAGAAGATGCCAGACGACGCAGAAGAATGTATTTAGAAGCGGACCAAAGGCAGCAGGAAGAAGAGAAATATGAAGGGCCGCCTGAGAAATTCTTGGCGTCTTTACATATGAAATTCGTGATTTCAGAAGCAGGAGAACAAGACCTCCAGCGAGCTGAAGAACTGACCGTCCGTACCAATCAATTAAATGCGAGCGGGAAAACCTATGATTATGAAGAACTTGATTTCTTCCGTCAATCAGATTCTCACTTGCTGCTTGTCTGTGAACTTGAAGATAAATTCGGTTCCTATGGAAAAATTGGACTCTCATTAATAGAAGAAACAGGCGACACCTGGCATGTCAAACTGCTGCTTATGTCTTGCCGCGTCATGTCTCGTGGTGTCGGGACCATTTTACTCACAACGATTTTGCAAGAAGCGAAAAAGCGAGGAAAGCGCCTTGTAGCTGACTTTAAACAAACCGACCGAAACCGCATGATGTATATCACATACAAGTTTGCGAATTTCAAAGAAATCGAGAAGGGGGAGGATGGCTATATCTTGTTTGAAAATGATTTAAGCATGATTCAGCCTTTCCCAGAATACGTAGATGTCAATATTGAATTAAATCAGAAAGATCCAGCCAAACAATAAAAAAGCGAAAAGCGAGGAGATTAAATCATGAACCTACACGAACAAGTAAGAGCCTATATCGAGCAAAACCTAGTGGTATTTGATGAGGAAATTGAGCTTGGAAATGATGATCATATTTTTGAACAAGGCTTTGTCAATTCTCTATTTGCGATGAAACTAGTGAACTATATCGAACATGATTTTCACTTCCAATTAGATAACGAAGACCTCGACATTGCTCATTTTAGTACGGTCAATCGCATTGTCGCCTTAATTGAGAGAAAACAACAGGGGGCCGCTCTTCATGAAAACAGCTGAACAAACGATCGATGCCATTGAAGAAATACGACAGTATTGCGATGAACATATCCGTCCTTTTGCCAATGAATTCGATGAGACGGAACATTTACCAGAGTCGCTCATTCGAGATATGGCGAAAAGAGGCTACTTGGCAGCAGGTATACCGTCTTCCTATCAAGGGCTGGGGCTTGATCCAATAGCATATGGACAGTTCACGGAACAAGTGGGAAAAGCTTGCTGTAATGTACGGACATT
This sequence comes from Bacillus sp. NMCC46, assembly GCF_002998465.1. Taxonomy (NCBI): domain Bacteria; kingdom Bacillati; phylum Bacillota; class Bacilli; order Caryophanales; family Bacillaceae; genus Bacillus; species Bacillus sp. NMCC46. The sequence continues at coordinate 93,445 of NZ_PVQZ01000005.1, forward strand.
ATTGACAGTGAATTCACTTGTAGGAGAAGCCATTCTTCGTTATGGAACAGAAGACCAAAAACAAGGCTGGCTTGTTGAATTAGCTAAAGGAGAAAAAATCGGTGCCTTTGCTTTGTCAGAGCCGAATATTGGTTCAGATGCCAATCATGTTGAAACAAGCTATCAAAAAGAAGGACAATCCTATGTATTAAATGGGAAGAAAAAGTGGATTTCCTTTGGAGCGATTGCAGATTTCTTTATTGTGATTGCAAGAGACGGTGAACAAGTCACGGCATTCCTTGTCGATCGAGATCAGCCGGGTGTAGAGATTGAGAGAATTACAGGAATGATGGCCAATCGAGCATCATATCTAGCGGAAATCACTCTAGATCATGTCCAGGTGCATGAAGACTGTGTCTTAGGACCTGTTGGGGGCGGATTTAACCACGTGGTGTCACTCGCATTAGACCATGGAAGATACAGTGTCGCTTGGGCAGGGCTTGCCATCGCACAAGAAGCCGTTGATTCTCTTGTCACGTATTCACGTAAAAGAACACAGTTTAATGAAAAATTGTACAAGCATCAAATGATCAAAGGCATGATCGGAGATGCGGTTACCCAGCTCCATGCAGCGAGAGCCTTATGCCTAAAGGCTGGAGAAATGAGAGAAGCGAATCATCCTGATGCGATCACAGAAACATCCATTGCAAAATATTTCACCTCTAAAATCGCCGTTGACATTACAAATACAAATGTCCAAATCCATGGCGGAAGTGGATTTAGCCGGGAAAACTCAGCTTCAAGACTATATCGTGAAGCGAAGGTGCTTGAAATTATTGAAGGAACTTCGCAAATTCAGCAGCAGGTTATTGCTAACTATGGTTTACGCCATTATTTCGTGAAACATTCTTAGAGAGAAAGGAGATGATCCCATGGCTTTACAGCCGCAGAAGCTGGATAAACAGAACATTGAAAATATGTTAGGTATCACTACGATCCAAGAGGGACTGCTGTTTCATCATTTAATGGAACCGAACGGAACAGCTTATTTTGAACAACTGCTGATCGAAATAGACGGACCGATAGATCGAGACATTTTTGAACAATCATGGACGAATGTCACCAAACAGCATGAAATGCTTAGAACATTGTTCAGATGGCAGGAACTCGCAAGACCAGTACAAATTGTGCTGAAGCAGCACCAGCCAGACATTCGATATCGTGATTTGACACAAGCTAAGGAGCCTCTTCATGTGCTGAAAGAGGAGGTGACGGCACAGAACCGAGAAGAACGCTTTGATCTGCAGGAAGTCCCATTTCGCCTGACGTTATGTGAAGTGAATGATGAAGTCAGCTGGGTTCTCATTAGCTTCCATCACATTTTATTGGACGGATGGAGCCTTGGGATTGTATTAAGCGATTGGATGAGTGCATATGAGCGCTTATCGAATGGGGACAAACCTCTTCTTGAACAAAGACCGTCCTACCAATCATTTGTCAAATGGCAGCAGAAAAACCTTCAACAGACAGAAGCACAAGCCGCCTATTGGAAAAATGTTTTCAATGGCTGGAGTTATGCAGAACTGCTTCCGAAGTCAAGCGGCGCATATGAAAATTCAGAAGTTTTTCATCAATATGAACATCAAGTGGATACTTCCATTGCGGAGAGCCTGAGCAAATTCACGAATCAATATGACGTGACGCTCGCATCTGTGATGTATACGCTGTGGGGAGTTTTGCTATCTAAGTATGCCAACCAAGATGATATTGTCTTTGGGACAACAGTATCAGGGAGAAATGCGGATGTCCCTCATATTGAAAAGATGACAGGGCTGTTCATTAACACATTGCCGCTGCGGGTCTCATTCGAACAAGAGCGGCCGATTCTTGAACAGATGCAGGAAGTGAGTCGTGAGATAGCTGTAAGAAATGAATATGAACATACACCGCTATCTGATTTAAAGAAATATGCAGGAATGACGGCAGAGCAATCGTTATTTGATTCAATCGTCGTCATTGAAAACTATCCACTAGATCAAATGCTCACGAAAAACGATCAGCCTATTCGTATTCGTGGATTTGAGATGACTGAGCAGACAGAATTCGATCTCACGCTTAGTGTCCAGGCGTTTGATGATCAGCTGCACTTTTCATTGGTGTATAACCCCGTCAGCTTTTCAGCTGAACAAATCGAAAAGTGGTGTCAGCATTTTCTTCATCTCCTGTCTGATGCCTGTGCTCATCCGCACAAATCTGCTGCTCAGCTACAGCTGCTATCAGAAGAAGAGAAAGAAAAGCAATTAGCGGTCTTCCGGCAGTATGGCGGGGCAACATCTAGCAATGAACCAACGGTGATTGACCTTTTTGAAGCACAAGTGGAACGAACGCCAGCGGCAGCCGCAGTTGAGTTTGGCGATACGACGGTTACATATGAACAACTCAATAAGAGAGTGAACCAGCTCGCACATTATTTACAAAACAAAGGAGTCAAACAGGAGCAGCGTGTCGGCATTTTAGCAGAGCATTCCATTGAAATGGTGATAGCGTGCTTAGCGATCTTAAAAGCTGGCGGTGCATACGTGCCGATTGATCCTGAATACCCGCAGGAACGAATAGAATATCTATTAGAAGACAGCGGAGTAGAATGGCTCTTAACTCATCCAATTAAAGGGCTCACCTATGCTTATCATGGAGAAAAAATTGATATCACACAGCCGGATCTATACACCGGACCATCAGACAACTTGGCAGAAGCCATCACCTCAGACCAAACAGCCTACTGCATTTATACATCAGGTACGACCGGAAGACCTAAAGGTGTACTCATTCATCATCTTGGCTTAGCCAACTATATTGATTGGGCGAAGCAAGTATATGTTCGAGGAGAAACAAGGCATTTTGCTTTGTATACTTCACTGTCCTTTGACCTGACGGTTACTTCTATTTTCACGCCGCTCATTTCAGGAAATACCATCATGATTTACCACCATGAAAACCGGCAGCTGCTTGTCGAAGACATCATAAAAGATAATCGCGTACATGTGATGAAACTGACACCATCTCATTTACAGTTTATTAAGCATTTGTCTTTCCCAGACAGCCAAATGAAATGTTTCATTTTAGGCGGAGAACAGCTGGAAACATCTCTAGCGAAATCCATTCAGCAGTCCTTCCCGCAGCCAATTGAAATTGTGAATGAATATGGACCAACTGAAACGGTGGTTGGCTGCATGATTCATCGATATGACCAGGATTTTGATCAAGACGTGTATGTACCGATTGGAAAGCCTGCACAGCATACAGATATTCTTCTTTTTGACAGACATATGAATCTCATGCCGGAAGGAACCGTCGGTGAATTATATATTGGCGGGAAAGGTGTCGCAAAAGGGTATTTGAATCGACCGGAACTCACCGAAGAAAGGTTTGTCGATCACCCTTTCCAGCCAGGTGAAAAAATTTATAAAACAGGTGATGCAGCCCGCATTCTGCCTAATGGGCTCATTCAATTTTTAGGTCGAAATGATGATCAAGTGAAGCTGAGAGGCTATCGTATTGAAACAGGTGAAATTGAATTTTGGCTGAATGAACAGCCAGGTATGAAAGCAGCAGCTGTTGTTGTAAAGCCAGATGCTTCTGGTACACCATGTTTGGCCGCATATGTTGTCACGACAGCCAGACTTGATCAAGCTGCAATGAAACAAGCGTTGGCTGATCAGCTGCCGGATTATATGATCCCAACTCACTTTGTTCAATTGGATGATATGCCCCTGACTGCCAATGGCAAACTAGATAAACGGGCATTACCTGCTTTGAAACAGGCGCAGCAAACGAATAAGCAGGCGGGTGCTGCCCATCTTTCTGATACTGAGAAAGTCATTCAAGACATCTGGAAAAAAGTCCTCGGCTTAGATGAGGTAAGTGTTCATGACAAATTCTTTGACATTGGCGGGCATTCACTCAACTTAATCCACGTCAATCAACAGCTCGCTAAGCAATTGAATCAAAGCATTCCAATGGTCGAAATGTTCCGCCGTCCAACGATTAGAGAGCTTGCCGCATATTTAAGCGGCGATTCAGAGCAGGTAGCGGCAGGCACGCAGCCTGTGAAACAAAAGACAAGAAAAGCGAATGAGCCGATTGCCATTATTGGAATGGCTGGTAAATTCCCTGGTGCGAAAAATGTTGAGGCATTTTGGCGAAATTTGAAGAATGGAGAAGAATCAATTTCCTTCTTTTCCGATGAAGAACTGCTTGAAGCTGGTATTGACCGTCAGACCTTCGAACGACCCGATTATGTGAGGGCAAAAGGTGTGATTGATGGACCTGATTTATTTGATGCATCCTTCTTCGGCTATTCGCCAGGTCAGGCAGAAATGATGGATCCTCAAATACGCCTCCTGCATGAGTACGCATATAAGGCGCTGGAAGATGCGGGGTATGTGCAGGAAGATTATACGGGTAAAGTTGGGTTGTTTACTGGGTCCACATCGAATTTTCAATGGATTCAGCGTTTTGCAGCTTCCCTTGATAGCAGTATGTCAGAGCTGTTTGAAGTGGGTTCACTCAATGATACGTACACCGTAAGTACAAGAATTGCCCATAAATTGAATTTGAAAGGACCGGCGCTCACGCTGCAAACCGCTTGTTCGACTTCTTTGGTCGCTTTGCATTTGGCCTGTCAATCCATTGCAAATGGTGATTCAGATGTAGCTCTTGCGGGAGGTGTGTCGATCCTGCACCCAGTGAAATCAGGCTACGTTTATCAGCAGAACATGGTGAAATCAAGCGATGGCCATTGCCGCGCCTTTGATGATCAAGCAGATGGAACTGTTGGAGGAGATGGTGTTGGTCTTGTTGCTTTAAAAGCACTTAGTGAAGCCATAGAAGATGGTGACCATATTTATGCGGTCATTAAGGGCTCTGCTATTAACAATGATGGTGATCAAAAGGTTGGTTTCAATGCTCCAAGCGTTGAAGGACAGACACGTGTCATTCAGGATGCCTTACATCAAGCAGATGTTTCACCAGATACGATTGAATATGTGGAAACACATGGAACTGGAACATCACTTGGTGATCCGATTGAAATAGAGGCGCTCACAAAGGCTTTCGACACAGAGAAAAAACAATTTTGCCGTATTGGGTCTGTCAAAACCAATATTGGACATTTGGATGCAGCGGCAGGAGCAGCTGGCTTGATCAAAGCTGTGCTTTCGCTTCAGCATCACACATTTGTACCTAGTCTTCACTTCAAAAAAGCCAATGAAAACATTGCATTTGAGCATAGCCCTTTCTTTGTAAACACTGAGCTGACTGACTGGAAGCAGCCAGCTTCACATTTGCGGCGGGCTGGGGTGAGCTCATTTGGAATGGGTGGAACCAATGCACATGTCATATTAGAAGAAGCACCACAAAGAGATCGTCAGCAAATGCCTCGTTCTGCTGAGCTGCTTGTTCTTTCAGCAAAGAGCAAAACGAGCTTGGAACGAATGAAAGACAAACTCGTAAACCAAATAGAAAACACGCCTTCTATCAATTTGGCAGACGCAGCTTATACTCTGCAAACAGGAAGACAGTTCTTTGGTTTCCGTCAGGCATTTGTTGCGGCAAGCAGAGAAGATGCTTTGCGAGTATTAACAGAAAAGCAAGGCAAGGGCATTGGAAAGCTCATGCATTCGCATGTGGAGCAACAAAAGATTATTTTTATGTTTTCTGGACAAGGCAATCAATATCTCAATATGGGATTAGATTTGTACCGGGAAGAGCCTTACTTTAAGAAGCAAATGGATGCTTGTTTTCAAGCATATGAAGAAGCAACGGGGCGAAGTCTTGCCCGTATTCTTTACCCATTAGCGGCTGAAACAGACAAGGCGCGTGAAAAATTAGCAAGTACTCAATATGCACAGCCGGTCATTTTTGCCATTGAATATGCCTTATCCATGCTCTTCATTGAATGGGGCATTCGTCCTGATGCAATGATCGGTTATAGCTTTGGCGAATTAACGGCGGCCGCTATATCAGGGCTATTCAGCTTAAAGGACGCAATGTCCATGGTCGCCTATCGTGCGAATGCGATGCAATCGTCACCAGCTGGCGTCATGATGAGTGTTCCATTACCTGAGGAAGAGCTAAAACCGATGCTTCCAAAAGATATTTCTCTCGCGGTTGTCAATGATTCCTCATGTATCGTGTCAGGTCTAGAAGAGGCGATAAGTGAATTTGAACAAGAGCTGAAAAGCAACAGATTGATGTGTATGCGGTTAGGTGGAACCATTGCTGCCCACTCACATGTCATGAAGGAGGCAGCGGAGCAATTCGGAGAAAAATTAAAGCATATGAAAGCCAAAACACTTCGTATTCCATTTATTTCGAATTTGTCAGGAGATTGGATGACAGATACGAGTGCGAAAGATATGTCTTATTGGAAAAGGCATATGACCGATACAGTTCGCTTTGCTGAAGGCATCACCAATATTTTACAAGAGGACAATATTCAATTAATTGAGATTGGACCAGGACAAGATTTAAGCGTGATGGTCAACAGGTCATTGAACGGCCTGAATCAGCATGTATGTCATGTGCTCAGACATGCAAAACAAGATGTGACGGATACAGAATTTTTACTTGGGCAGATCGGACGTCTATGGACAAACGGATTATCCATTGATTGGAACAGGTTCCATCTAAACCGTCAGCCGCGGAAAATGCCGCTGCCAACGTATGCGTTTGATCAAACTTCCTATTGGTATGATGCAGCAGATCGTGTAAAGCACGAAAAACCAAAGCAGTCTGGACGAAAGCAGCAAATGGATGAATGGTTCTATACCCCTCATTGGGAAGCGGATCTTTTACCTTGCGTGCCATCAGATGATTCGTCTGCCGGAGCCTTGCTTTTGTTTGCAGAGCCATCTGCTTTCGGAGAGAAGATTGCGGCTGAGCTCCTGACGAAACGGAACGAGTTCGTATTGGTTCGTAAAGGAAATGAATTTACGAAGCATGACGAAAAAAGCTATACCATTCGGTCACATGAGCCATCTGATTATGAAAGGCTCATATCAAATCTGGCAGATGACGAAATCAACGTGTCAGAAGTTTGTCATCTATGGGGGCTTTCAGAACGACAGCCATCTCACACGGAAGAAGAATGGGTGAAGCAAACGCAGCAAGATGCTTATTACTCCTTGCTTTATATCGGCCAGGCATTGAAAAAATATGTTTTGGACCAAAAGGTATCGATTACCGTTCTTTCCTCATTGACGTATGCCGTTGGCGGGGAGCCTGAACTTTATCCTGAAAAAGCGATCCATCTAGGACCTGCCATGGTTATTTCACAAGAAACACCGAACTTGCGTTACCGCATTCTTGATATTGATCGCCCGGTGGAAAATGGGGTTCAAGAAAAGCGATTGCTGAAGCAAATAAGCGATGAGCTAGATCGAGCGTATGGACCGCTTCTCACGGTCTATCGACGAAATAAGCGATATGTGAAAAAGTATGCGAAAGGTTCAGTTCCCGAAACAGGACATGCTCATTTGGCTAAAAAAGATGGTGTATACATTTTAATTGGCGGACTTGGGTTTATTGGATTGAATATCGCCCAGACTTTGGCCGAGCAAACGAAGGGAACCTTAATCTTAACGAGCAGGTCTGGACTCCCTGATAGAAGCAAGTGGCAAGAATGGCTGTCTACGCACGATGAACAGGATCCAACAAAGAAAAAAATACAAAAGGTAATGGCACTGGAAGAGACAGGCGCAGACGTTCTCATACAGAAAGTAGACGTTCGTCACAGGGAAGATATCCAGCAATTGATCAACACAGTGGATGCGTCATATGGACAGATCGACGGTGTGATCTATGCAGCTGGAGTGACAGGCGACCAATCTTTCCGGGTGATGGAGCAAACAGATGTCACATTTTCGGAGCCGCATTTTGAAGCGAAGATGAATGGCGTACTTCATCTTGATGCCGCCTTAGGTGATCGATCCCTTGATTTCTGTTTTGTCCTGTCATCTTTGTCACCGATCTTGGGCGGCCTCGGTTTTACAGCCTATACAGCTGTGAATCATTTCATCGATGCGTACGTGTATGAACGCAATCTACGTTCAGAAACACAGTGGTCTGTCATTAGCTTTGACGGCTGGGAATTTGAGCAGGGGAAGCAGCTCGATCTTCCAATCGGAGATGATGTCACCGAAACGTTAATTACAGAAAAAGAAGGAAGAATGATCTTTGAACGATTGCTTTCACTGGATCAAGTGGAACAAATGGTTATTTCGACAACATCTTTACATGATCGTATTCACAGATATGTAGACCGTTTATCCCGTGAGGAAGAGAGCGGCGGAGAGCATGTACAAGATGGAAACTTGTATTCTCGGCCAGCGCTTTCAACGAATTATGCGGCACCTGAAACAGAGCTGGAGAAGGAATTAAGTCAACATTGGCAAGCATTCTTTAAGATTGATGAAATTGGCATAGATGATCATTTCTTTGAAATGGGTGGAGATTCTCTTAAGGCGATTACCTTCATTGGCATCATTCATCGTGCATTTAGTGTAGAGCTGACGCTGCCACAATTTTTCCAAATACCTACGATACGATTAATGGCAGAATATATCGACCAAGCAGATACTGCTGCTTATCATGCGATTGAAAAAGCCGAAGTGAAGGAGCATTATCCTCTGTCGTCTGCGCAAAAACGGTTGTATCTCATGCAGCAAATGGATGTAAACAGCACAGGATACAACGAGTTTAAAGCGGGACGAATCAAAGGAAAACTCGATATCAGCAGGTTGGAATGGGCATTTCAGCAGCTCATTAAGAGACACGAAAGTTTGCGGACAGCGTTTGTACTAGAGAATGGCGTCCCTTATCAAAAGATTGAAGAAGAGGTACCATTTGCAGTCACATTGTTTGACCTCACAAAGGGATCGACACAAGGATCTGAGGAAGATCAAAAACAAGTGATTGAACAATTTTTGACTGCCTTTACGTTAAGTGAAGCTCCATTGATGAGAGTCGGTGTGATGAAGCTGGCAAAAGAGGAATTCGTGCTCATGCTGGACATGCACCACATTATCTCAGACGGTCTTTCTCAAGATATTTTGGTCAACGACTTTATGCAGTTATATGACGGCAGGACGCTTGAGCCTCTCGCTCTGCAATATAAAGATTTTTCAGAATGGCAAAATGACATGCTTGCGTCTGAAGCACTGAAAGAATCGAGTGATTACTGGAAAAACCGGTTAGAGGGTGCCCCGCTACTTGATCTGCCAACAGATTTCGATCGGCCAGAGGTGAGACAATTCCGCGGTGGGCATTATACGTTCCGTATAGAAGAAGCAGAGCTGAACGCGTTTAAGCAAATGATTTTAAAAGAAGACGCCACTCTGTTTATGGGTCTGTTAAGTGTGTATCAGATTTTGCTTCATAAATTAAGCGGACAATCAGATATCACGGTCGGGGTTCCGGTAGCAGGCAGAAAACAAGAGGAGCTGCAGCAAGTCATCGGTATCTTTGTCAATATGCTGCCACTTCGTTTATATCCTAAAGCAGAGCTGACGTACCAGCAATTCCTTCAGGATGTGAAGGCACATGTCATCGGTGATTTCGGACATCAAGAATATCAATATGAACAAATGGTTCAAGACCTCCAGTTAAGCCGGAGTGTCAGCCGGAATCTATTGTTTGATGCTGTGTTCGCTTTGCAAAATATGAATCAGCCAGAACTGAAGGTAGGCGGTTTAACCTTTAGTGATTATCCGTATGAGACAGGAACGTCGCGCTTTGATTTACTCTGGATTGCGTATGAGCAGGAAGATGGTCTTTCTTCAACGATTGAATATAATACTGAGCTTTTCAGTGAGGAAACCATTCAGCGGATTGCAGGCTTGCTGAAAGACATCATGCGGGCTGTTTCAGCAGATGCGATGAGAATAGAAGAGATCGAACTGACTTCTTCATTCAAGCAATTAGACGACGTATCTCTTTTCGAATTAGATGACTTAAAAATATAAGTAAAGAGGTGAATGGAAGAGTGATTGAACATGATGATTTTCAACTGAAAGCAGCGGCGAAGGAAAAGGCGAGGGAAAGAGCCTACTGGACATCTGTCTTATCAAGTGTCCAGCTTGATGGCCGCATTCCTCATACGGTTTCGCAAGCCAAGCCTGCTGAAATAAACCGATCGCTTCATTCGTCCTTCCCTATGGCTATGAACCATTCGTTAAAGCAATTATGTGGAGATTCTGATTTACGCCTGTTTATCGTGCTGACCACAGCCGCTTTTGGCTTGCTTCAACGTTATAGCGGAAAAACTGAGTTGATGGTGACTGTTCCTACAATGGAACAGTCTGCCAATCAATCAGCCATTAATCATATGCTGCCGCTTAAGGCAGAGATTGAGCCTCATATGAGCTTTAGCGCAGGGCTAGAGGCGGTGAAACTAACGTTTCAGGAGGCAGTGCGTCATCAAAACTATCCTGTTCATATTTTAATGGATGAGCTTTGGCGATCAGTAGGAGAAGACAAGAAGCGTGTCAATCTGGCATGTGCGTTTGAGCCATTGCATGGGCATGCTGACCGAGAGCAGCTGCATGCGGATGTGCTCATTGTTTGGAAGAAAGAACAAGATCACCTTCATGCTGAAGTTCACTGGGATGCTTCCATTTATGACGATCAAATGATGGAGCAGTTCTCCAGACATTTCATGACACTCACAGAGCAATGTCTCAAAACGCCTGAACAAGCGATGAGCACACACTCATTTTTATCTGATATGGAGAAAAGTCAGCTGTTTGATTCGTTTCAAGGAGAGTCGCTCGCTTATCCAGTGGATCGTGATATTGTGTCGTTATTTCAAGAACAAGTCCAATTGCATCCAGCACGAAAGGCCGTTATGTTTGGCACCACCTCCTATACATATGAAGAGGTTGATGATTTATCGGATCGCATTGCGCTTAGACTGTCTCAAAGTGAGATGACACGTGAGACTCCTGTTGGACTCAGAATGAACCGGTCTGCTGAACTGGTCATTGCCATTCTTGGCATCTTAAAGGCTGGCTATGCTTATTTACCGATTGATGTCCATCTGCCGATCGAAAGAATTCGGTATATGCTCAAAAACAGCGGCGCTGCAGTTATTGTCTCGGATGCGGACGGGCACGAAGGATTGGATGTCGAGGTTCATGTGATTCAAGACATGCTTCAAGAATTGCCAATAAAAGAGAATCTGACTTGGTCTATTTCGCCTTCGGATATGGCGTATGTCCTGTATACATCAGGAACGACAGGGCATCCAAAAGGGGTCGTTATTGAACATCGTCATGTCATTAATTTGGTATATGGAATGAAAACGCGCTTTTTTGATCTGCTCCCTGATCCTTTGCAAGTAGGGATGCTGGCTTCACACATTTTTGATGCGTCTGTTCAAACATTGTTCCCGGCATTGCTCCTCGGGCATACGCTGCATATTGCCAAAGATGAAGTCCGTATGGATGGGCATGCATTATGGTCGTTTTACCAAGAAAACCACATTCAGCTGTCTGATGTGACCCCTTCTCACTTAAAGCTGATGAACAAGGCAGCAGCGCAATCAAAACAAGACCTGCCTGCTTTGAACATGCTGCTGGTGGGCGGAGAGGTGTTCACAAAAGAGCTGATGGATCAATTTTTACAGCATATATCAGGTGAAAAACCGATCATGATTAATGCGTATGGGCCGACTGAATGTACGGTTCAGTCATCATCCTTTTTGATTCCCCATGACTGGGACGAGCAGGTCATTCCTATTGGGCAGCCGATGCCGAATGAGCATATTTTCATATGTGACGCGCAAGGGGAGCCAGTTCCGATTGGCGTCTTTGGCGAACTATATATAGCAGGCGATGGTGTAGGTCGTGGGTACATCAATCACCCTGATCTGAGCAAGGAGAAATTTATCAAAAAACCAGAGCTGAGCAGCGGGATGTTATACGGTACGGGAGACCTTGCAAGATGGCGGTTTGATGGGTTGATAGAATTTGCTAAAAGAAACGATGGCCAAGTGAAAATCAGAGGGTATCGAATTGAGCTCGAGGAGATCCGCAGAGCGATTCTTGATGACCCGCATATGCAAGGACTGATTCAAGATGTCATTGTCATTCCTAAGGAAACGAAGGATCAGGACCAATACATTTGCGCATATATGCTGGCAAAACAAGCGATAGATCAGCGTGCGCTTCGTCAGTCTTTAAGTGAAAGGTTACCAGGTTATATGGTGCCGAGGCATGTCATTCAAATAGAACAATTTCCTTTGAATCTATCAGGGAAATTGGATATCCAAGCACTGCCGAATCCAGAAGATCAAGTGGCAGGCAATCAAGAGCCGTTGACCATTCAAGCACATAATGAAACAGAGCAGAAGCTTGTTCGCATTTTCGCATCTATTTTACAAGTCCCTGCTGCGCAGATACGTATAGATGAACCGTTTTTCGATTTAGGCGGGAACTCTTTTAATATCGTTGAACTGTCCAATAAAGTGAAAGAGGAATTTCAGCAGGAGCTGACAGTGATGGAGCTGTTCCAATATACAACTGTTTCGCAAATAGCCGCTCAATTGAGAAACAAAGTCTCAGGGCAAGAGAAACAGATCGAAAATGATGGAGAAAATGAAGCGGATGACTTAGAAAGTGCCGCTCAACTGTTAGGCGGGATGATAGATGAGTAAGTTCACAGGATTAGAGGTTGCAGTGGTTGGGATGGCCTGCCGTTTTCCGGGAGCAAAGAATATTCATCACTTTTGGGACAACCTTGCAAATGGAAGAGAGTCCATTACGTTCTTTTCGAAGGAAGAGCTGCTTGAGGCAGGGGTTGAGAAAGAAGCATTAGACCATGAGCAATATGTACGTGCCAAAGGAGCAGTCGATCAGCATGATCACTTTGATGCAGATTTCTTTGGTTATTCACAGCGTGAAGCAGAAGTAATGGACCCGCAAATCCGCATGTTTCATGAGGTGGCATGGGAATCCCTTGAAGATGCAGGCTATAACCCTGAAACCTATCAGGAACCGATTGGTTTATTTGGAGCTGCTTCTGCTAATTTATATTGGCAAGCTGCTTCCATGCTGATGAGAACGAATCACTCATCTGAACAATTTGCGGCTGTTCAGTTAACAGATAAAGATTTCATGAACACAAAGGTATCCTACAAATTGAATTTGAAGGGACCGAGCGTAGCTGTTGATACAGCTTGTTCTTCCTCTTTGACTGCCATTCATATGGCGGCGCGCGCCCTGATTACCGGAGAATGTAAAATGGCACTCGCAGGCGGCGTCACCATTACGACCCCTCACAAAAAAGGATACATGTATCAAGAGGGCATGATCATGTCGCCGGATGGGCACTGCCGGGCTTTTGATGAACAGGCAGAAGGAACCGTTGGCGGCGAGGGCTGCGGTGTTGTTGTGCTCAAATCATTAAAGCAGGCACTAAAGGATAAGGACCATATCTATGGCGTGATTAAAGGTTCAGCCTATAACAATGACGGCGGGCGGAAGGTTGGCTACACAGCACCAAGTATAGAAGGACAAAGCGAAGTCATTAAAAAGGCACTCAACATCAGTCGCGTAGAAGCTGAGAGTATATCTTATATTGAAGCACATGGCACAGGTACGACTCTTGGAGATCCAGTTGAAATTGAGTCACTAAAGCAAGCCTTTCAAACGGATAAAAAACAGTTTTGTGCGATTGGGTCTGTGAAAACCAATATTGGTCATCTTGACTCAGCCGCAGGGATTGCAGGTTTTATCAAGACAACGCTTAGTCTGTACCATCAGATGCTGCCGCCTAGCCTTCATTATAAAAAACCGAATCCGAAAATTGATTTTGAATCAAGCCCATTTTATGTAAATACAACACCCGTACCATGGACGAAATCAGAGCAGCCGCTGCGTGCCGGGGTCAGTTCATTTGGAGTCGGCGGAACGAATGTACATCTGATCATGGAAGAGGCACCCGCCGCCGACAAACCGTCAGTAGAAAGAGATCATGAACTAATGGTGATTTCGGCAAGATCGAAGCAGGCGGTTCAAAAGTCTGCTGAACAAATGACATCTTATTTAAAAGAACATAAGCATGTCACACTATCCGATGCTGCATTTACCCTGCAAGAGGGACGAAAGCATTTTCCTTATCGACAAGCTTTTCTTGCAGGTCCGGGCCGCACATTCCAGTCAGCCGGCCAGCCGCAAAAGGCCTTTCAACAGCCTGCGGTCGTTTGGATGTTTTCTGGTCAAGGTGCTCAGTATGTGAATATGGGCAAGGATTTATATGAGAAAGACCCTGAATTTAAAGAAACGCTTCAGAAATGTTTTGCCATTATTTTATCGTTATCAGGTGTTGAGATCGAGAACGTGTTATATCCAACAACCGAAGAAGAGTTCATAAAAGCAGAACAACTTATGCAGCAAACATCATATACACAAATCATCTTGTTTAGTTTTGAGTATGCGCTCGCATCGAAGCTGATGGGACTAGGCATACGTCCGCATTATTTCATTGGTCATAGTATTGGAGAAATCACAGCTGCCTGCGTGGCCGGTATGATCAACCTTGAAGATGCCATCCGGATCGTTTTAAAAAGAGGCAGTTTGATGCAAAAAATGCCTCCAGGTGAAATGGCCGGTGTGTCACTCCCTGCCGATGAGATTGAACATGATCTTCCAGAAGGTGTCGAGCTTTCTGCAGTGAATAGCTCACAATTATCTGTTGTTTCCGGTCCTTCAGAACGGTTACAGATTTATCTCGAACAAGCTGAAAAAAGAGGAGCTTCTGTCCAAAAGCTGAAAACCTCTCACGCCTTTCATACGAGTATGATGGCTGAAGCGTCCAAACAGTTTAAGAACGTTCTCTCGGAGATCACCTATCAGCAGGGCGAGATTCCGATCCTTTCGAATGTGACAGGGAGCTGGTTAACAAATGAACAAGCCGCATCACCTGATTACTGGGCATCTCATATCAGGCAGCCTGTTTTATTTAGTCAAGGAGTAGAGACGTTACTTGGACTTGGAGAAGTGGTTTTCATTGAAGTGGGGCCAGGTCATACGTTAACTCAATTTGTGAGACGACATGATAACTATGATGTGAACAAAGCAGCGGCTGTTTCATTGGTGAGACATCCAAAAGAACAAGCTGCTGATGATGAATATATGAAAAAGGCTATAGGGAAGCTGTGGAGTTTCGGAGTGGAACCGAATTGGAGCGCTGTCAGAAAAGAAAAGGCTCCATATCGAGTGTCACTGCCAACATATCCATTCGAGCATCAAATATTCCCCTCTCCGCAGTTTAAAGCGGATCAGCTGATGACCGCTTTAGCGCCATCAGAAAAGGGGGAGAAACTCTCAGCTGATTTTCAAGACTGGTTTTACATCCCGGTATGGGAGCGCTCTGCACCTGTACTAAAAGAGAAGCATCATCAAGGGAAGCGTATCTTGGTTTTTGAGAAAAATGGTCATATTGGCGCTTATTTGAAAGAACGGCATGCAGAGGTTGTCAGCGTATGTCAAAGTGATCATACGATCAAAGAAAATGACCAGTTGATGAAGGCTGACGTTCATATGCTGTCACATTTAGAGTGGGTGATGGCTGAACTGCAGCAATCTGAATTTATACCGGAAGAGATCATCTGGATGCATGATGAACTAACAGAAGATACCGATGATCAGCCAAACTACTTATCTGTGCTCGATCTCGTCAGGCTGATCAGCCAGTATCATAACACAGCCATCCGTCTTCATCTTGTGACAAACCAAGCGCATGATGTAATCGGGATGGAGAAGGTCAATCCTCTTCAAGCAACATGTACTGGGCTGGCTCTGACCATTCCTCAAGAATATCAGCATATTGCGTGTCAGCACATTGATTTATGTAAGGAAACAAAGGCGGACTGGCCGCTATTTCTTTCATACGAGGTTGCAATGCACGATCAAGATGCGGTCGTGGCGTATCGCGTGAACAGCAGGTGGGTTCGAAAGGCTTCAAGCACCCCTTTAAACAAAGAGGAATCGTCCAAGCAGCCTTTCAGGACTCATGGCGTTTACCTCATGACCGGCGGTATGGGGGGCATTGGCTTCACATTAGCTAAACATTTAGCAGAAACGTATCAAGCGAAACTTGTGTTCATGAGCCGAGTACAAATACGTGAACGCTCTGCATGGCATGAGCTTCGTGATGCAGATGGGAAAGAAGCTGAGACCGTGAAAAAGCTGATGACTCTTGAAGAGTTAGGAGCTGATGTACAAGTTGTACACGGTGATGTATCAGATCAAGATGCTGTGCAGAAAGCGGTCCAGCTGGCTCATACGTCATTTGGTGATTTACATGGTGTCATTCATGCGGCAGGAGAGGCAGATGGGAAGATCATCCAAGCAAGAACAGCAGACGATGAAATTCGCATGTGTCAGGCAAAAATCAACGGGACCTATGTGCTGGATGAAGCACTCAAGGATGAAACGCTCGACTTCTTTTTACTTTGTTCATCCCTTGTGTCCTTTCTTGGAGCGGCTGGACAAGTGGCTTATGCGGCTTCCAATGCTTTTATGGACAGCTTTGCTCATGCGAAGAGGCAGGAAGGGAAGCCAGTGATTTCTTTAAACTGGGATCGGTGGGAAAAAGTCGGTATGGCACACGACTCAGCATTAGCGGCCAAAGTCAATGACATGATGGCACTTGAGGAGCAGGCGGGAATTTTACCAGAACAAGGGATAAAGGCCTTTCAGGAAGTGCTGCGTCTAGATTATCCGCAAATTCTTGTTTCCGTTCGAGACATGGGTGAGAGAATGAAACATCGCTTAACACCTATGCAGCAGGAAGAAGAGCCGTCTCAAGAAATATCGCAGGTCATAGATGATCGTCTAGAAGCATCATTGAGTGATGTACTCAGCTCCTTTTTTCATCATGAACCGGATGTGAATGAGAACTTCTTTGAAATGGGTGCGACATCCCTTGATTTGCTGCAGATGAGCGGTCATATCAAATCAATTTATGGCATAGAGGTTCCGGTGGTCATGATGTATAGCCACCCGACGATCGCGTCATTGGCTGCAGAACTGAAGAAGATACATGGAGTAAAGGAAGAAAAGCAAGCTGTCACTGAATCATCTAATCTCCGTAAACAGGCGATGGCAGATGGGAAAAACCGCCGTAAACAGAGATTAAAACGAAAATAGATGGGAGAAATGCAGCGTATGTCTGATCAAGAGCAATGGACCGAATCTGGACTTGAAATTGCAGTTGTAGGATTAGCAGGTACGTTTCCCGGAGCACCGAATGTGCAAGCGTTTTGGGAAAATGTATCGCAAGGGAAAGAATCCGTTACGTTTTTCACTGATGAAGAATTAAAGGCAGCGGGTGTAGATGAGACGCTGCTAAAGCGTTCTGATTATGTGAAGGCAAAGCCATTTTTACAGAATGCATCATCATTTGATGCAGACTTTTTTGGCTACTCTCCGCGAGAGGCATCCATTATGGACCCGCAAATTCGATTGATGCATGAATGCACATGGCATGCGCTAGAGGACGCAGGCTATGAGCCTGAGCAATACGAAGGTTTAATTAGTCTTTATGCCGGGGCATCTAGCAATCTATCGTGGATGGGGCAGCATATGTCGTCACTTGAAAAGAACGAAGATGTATTTCAAATCATGCATCTCAATGACCCGTCCTTTGCTTCTCGGATTGCTTATAAATTAAATCTAAAAGGTCCAAGCGTATCGGTACAAACGGCTTGCTCCACGTCGCTTGTTGCTATTCATATGGCCTGTCAAGGATTAATCGGTGGTGAATGCGACCTTGCGTTAGCAGGAGGTGTCACACTCCATCAGCCGCAAATCACAGGCTATCAATACCAAGAAGGAATGATTTATTCTCCTGATGGCCATTGCCGTCCGTTTGATGAAAAAGCAAAAGGAACCATTTTTGGTGAGGGTGCAGGCGTGGTTGCGCTAAAACGATTGAAAGATGCGATAGAAGACGGAGATTTTATTTATGCCGTCGTAAAAGGATCTGCAACGAACAATGATGGAAGCAATAAAGTCGGCTATACAGCCCCAAGTGTGAGTGGACAGGCAAGTGTCATTGAATCTGCGTTAGAAATGGCTGAGACAGAACCAGAGACGATTTCTTATATCGAAGCACATGGAACGGGTACGCCTGTTGGAGATCCGATTGAGATTGAGGCGCTTACTCGTGCTTTTCAAACAGATCAACAAGGCTATTGCCGGATTGGATCAGTCAAAGCCAATATTGGGCATTTAGATGCCGCAAGCGGCGTGGCTGGTTTTATCAAAACAGTCATGATGCTGCATCATCGTCAATTTGCCCCGATGCCGCACTTTGACAAGCCGAATCACCGTATTCCGTTTGATCAAACGCCATTTTATGTTGGGACAGACAAAGAGGAGTGGAAGTCGTCTCATTTGCCAAGGAGAGCTGGAGTCAGTGCCTTTGGTATAGGGGGAGCAAATGCTCATGTCATCTTAGAAGAGGCGAAGCCAAGAAAAACAAACGGCACGGACTCGTCCAAAGAATTAATTGTGCTTTCAGCTAGATCAACGCATGATATGAAGAACATGACAAAAAACTTGAAGGAATATGTCTCCTCACATCATGAACTCTCACTTGGCCAAGCAGCTTACACTTTACAAAGTGGAAGAAAAGCCTTCAAATATCGAAAAACGTTTGTCTGTTCGTCGCGGGATGAATTATTAGAGCAACTGCAAGTGCTAAATGAAGATACAGCAGGCAGAGAAAGTCTTCTTTATAAACGAATAAGCATGAGGCTGACGGGGTATCATGAGTCAGGTTTACGTGATTACATCAAGCTGTATGAGAAAGATCATTCTTTCAAAACAGAAGTGGATCGATTAATGAGCCTCGTCCAATCTGCGGTACCTATCAAAAAAGACGAGCTGTTCCATTCCAAACAAAGCAGACAATCAGAAGTGGCTATGCTGATCATGACATCGGCTTTTGCCAACGAGCTAAGGTCACTCGGAATTGAACCAGATGGTTGGATTGGAGAAGGCAGCGGAGTCTGGACAGCTTTATATGCAGCAGGCGGGCTCGAGCTAAAAGATGCGGCATCTATTGTGTACCATCTTCATGACACCGAGACGGTTAATCAAAGGCTGGCTTCCCTGCCTCAGAGGACACTCCAACAGCCTGTTTACTTGCAGCAGACCGGGGAGGAACTAACCACTTTCCACCCATCGTCTGCAAAGCGTTTTCTTGATATGGATCAGCCTGTAAAACCGCCTTTGATTGAGCAAGAATCAACAGCCTTGATCATTGATCTTTCAATAAAACAAAGCATTGTGGTTGAAAAGGGAGCAGAAAAATCAACCGAATCACTTGATGGAGACATTCTTCAAATCGCCGGTGTTCTTTGGGAAATGGGGGTCGGCTTATCCTTTCCTTTAACAGAGGAGAAGAACAGGCAGCGCATTCCGCTACCTGGGTATCCATTTCATAAAACCGATTTTTCTGCACAAACAAATACGATGGCAGCCATTGAGCCACAAAAGCCGCAGGATGTAAAGCGTGTTTTTACTTCGCTCGCTTCTTTACAAAAAGATATTCACGACATTGTTCAAACTCATTTTGGGTTTGATCAAATGGATGATGAATCGCCATTTTTTGAATTTGGTGCGACATCACTTGATATATCTCAGCTTGCAGCGAAAATATCTGAGCGAATGGATCAACAAATTGACACTGTTCAATTGTATCGGTTTGCTACAGTGGCAAGCCTTGCTGAATATTTGTTTGAAGAACAGATGGAACGTGATCAAACATCTGCTTCTCTCCCAATAAAGAACACGTCCCAGGAGCATACGGATATTGCGATTGTCGGAATGGCAGGAAGATTCCCAGGGGCTTCGTCGCTAGAAGACTTTTGGCAGCGTCTTGTGAATGGCGAGGAAATGATTCACTTTTTCACAGAAGAAGAACTCAAGAAAGCAGGGCTGGATGCGTCTGTTTATCAGCATCCGAATTTCATTGGAGCAAAAGGCCGTTTACAAGAGATCGAAGGCTTTGATGCAGACTTCTTCAACTATTCTGCTAGAGAGGCAGAGCTCATGGATCCGCAGTTCAGGCTCTTGCATGAATGTGCTTGGGAAGCGCTGGAGGATGCTGGCTGTGACCCTGATCGAATGGCAGGGAAAATTGGTGTTTATACAGGAACGAGTCCAAATCATGAGTGGCTGACGCGATTTGCACATCAAATGGAAGCAACTGAGCAATTCAGCGCAATGCTGTTAAATGATCGTGAATTTTTTAGTACGCAGCTTTCTTATAAATTGAATTTACACGGGCCTAGCGTGACCATGCAGACAGCTTGTTCGACCTCACTTGTCAACATTGGCATGGCCTGTCAAGCATTATTGAATCAAGAATGTGATGCAGCACTGGCTGGCGGTGTGACGGTCAGTTCTCCAGAAAATATCGGCTACATCTATCAAGATGGGATGATTCAATCAAAAGATGGACATTGCCGTCCGTTTGACCAAGAGGCGAGCGGAACCATTTTCGGAGATGGAGCGGGGATTGTTCTGCTAAAACGTTATGAAGATGCGATGAGAGACGGCAACCCGATTCATGCGGTCATCAAAGGGGTTGGTGTGAACAATGATGGCAGCCGAAAAGCTGGTTTTACCGCTCCAAGTGTGGAAGGACAGGCAGAGGTTTTAAAAGAAACGTATGAAAAATCAGGTATCGATCCCGCATCCATTGGTTATGTAGAAGCACATGGTACGGGGACAAAAATGGGAGATCCAATTGAGGTATCTGCCCTTAGTCAAGTGTTCAAAGGGACAGATCCGCTGACGATTCCGATCGGTTCTGTGAAAAGTAATGTCGGCCACTTAAATAGTGCGGCAGGGATTGCAGGTCTGTTTAAAGCCATTTTGGCCCTCCAGCATAAAACGATCCCGCCAACCATTCATTATGAATCACCCAATCAGGAGATCCCTTTCAAAGATACACCGTTTTATGTGAATCAAAAGGCGTTGTATTGGAAGGAAGCAGATGGCCCGAGAAGAGCGGGGGTTAGCTCTTTCGGTATCGGTGGAACGAACGCCCATATGATCATAGAAGAGGGCATACAGGCGAAGCAAAAACCAGCTTCTAACCAAAAGCAGCTGCTCGTCTTATCAGCAAAAACGGATACTGCTTTAGCGAAAATGACAGAGCAATTAAAGCAGTATGTGATCCAGCACCCTCAAGTTCCGCTTGAAGATATTGCTTATACATTGCGGTATGGCAGAAAGCAATTTCCATACCGAAAAGCCATCGTGCTCGCGTCTGCTGATGAATGGATGCAGCAGAAACAGCTTGAAACGAGTGTGTTCCGAAGCAAAAAATGGCGTAAAGCGACCTTTATGTTTTCGGGTCAAGGCGCTCAGTATGCTGGTATGATGCGCGGATTATACGATGCAGAGCCAGTGTTCAAATGGGAAGTAGATAGATGCTTTAAATATGTAATGGAAACGGAGCAAGTTGATTTAAAGGGCATTGTTTTTTCCAAGAATGAAACGAACGAAGACATCACAAAAACGTCAAATGCTCAGCCGCTTCTCTTTATATTTGAGTATGCATTAGCCAAATTGCTTCAGCATAGCGGTGTTGAGCCAGAATCAATGATTGGACACAGTATCGGCGAATACGTTGCCGCTTGCTTGTCAGGGGTCTTTTCTCTGGAGTCTGCATTAACACTCGTGATGGCAAGAGCAAGATTGATGCAAGACATGGAAAAAGGCGCCATGCTTAGTGTGCAATTACCCGAGGCAGAGCTGACTTCGATGATTGATGAATCGCTTTCTGTTGCTGCTGTCAATGCAAAAGACCTTTGTGTCGTTTCTGGAAGAGAAGAGCATATCACTGCATTTGAAAAGAAACTGCAAGACAAAGGAATTGTCACAAGACAGCTCCATACTTCTCATGCCTTTCATTCCTATATGATGGAGCCGATGCTTGAGGCGTTTCAACAATTCGTAGAGAAAGTAGAATTGCATGAGCCGACGATTCCGTTTATATCGAATGTGACAGGCACCTGGGCAACAAGTGAAGAGGTGATGACAGCATCTTATTGGACGAGCCACCTGCGTGGAACCGTTCGTTTTCATGAAGGTCTATCTCAGCTGTTAACCGATGAAGTACGAGCGCTCATTGAAGTTGGACCTGGAAACAGCTTGACGGCATTAGCGAAACGTCATGATAACAAAGAGTCTCATCATGATGTTCTGAATATGGTGAGGCATGCAAGAGAACAAGCGGATGACCATGCATATTTCTTAAAAAGAATAGGAGAGCTATGGGCAGGCGGCTACGAGGTCAAAGCGCAGCAACATCCAACTCAAGAGGAACGTCAGCTCGTATCGCTGCCGACCTATCCATTCGAGCGGAAACGATATTGGATTGAAGCAGGAAAGCCGGTTTCTCCGCAGCTATCCGCTCCTAAGGAAACGAAGAAGAAAGAGATGGAAGAATGGTTCTACCTGCCTTCATGGGAGCAGCAGCCGCTAAAACCTGTTTTCGAAAAAGAAACAGAAGAACAAACGTGGCTCATTTTCAGGGAACAGGATGCTTTTCATGAACTGTTTACCCATTCATTTAAGCAACAAGGTATCAAGGTCATTTCTGTCACAAAGGGTGAAGCTTATCAAGAGCAAGAGCAGTCGTTTACGATCAATCCGGCAGAAGGCCAGCACTACCGTAACATGCTAGATTCATTGTCCAATAGAGGTGTCAATATCCATCGGATTCTGCATTTATGGGAAGCTGCGAAAGAAGATGACAACTCGAATCGTCAAGCCGCTTTTCAGGCGCACATTGAAAAAGGCTATTACAGCTTAATTTTCTTATCTCAAGCGATTGCTGCCCAAAAAAATATTCGAGAATGCCGTCTGTTTACGATCACTAGCGGAATTCAGCCAGTCACAGGCAATGAGACGATATGTGCAGAGAAAAGTGCAATGCTTGGACCGTGTAAAGTGATTTCACAGGAATACCATCATATCAAATGCTGGAATATTGATGTGGAAGATGTGCCAGACGTGATGTCTTGGAAGGAACAAGCGCTTGTCGATCTCATTGTGCAGGAAATCATGCAGCCTGGAAAGGATCAGCTTGTGGCGTATCGTAATCGTCAACGCTGGGTGCAGAGCTACAAACATTTGCCGCTGCAAAAAGAAGATGGACTTCCGAAGATGATCAGGCCAAATGGTGTGTATCTGATCACAGGAGGTTTAGGCGGCATCGGATTTGTTCTATCAAAGATGCTGGCGAAGGAAGGAAACGTACATCTTTATTTAACGGGAAGAACGGCATTGCCGCCGAGAGATGAATGGGCGTCATACGTTCACCAAGTAAATGCCGATGAAGCGCAGCGCACGAGAATTGAGAAGGTGCTTGAGCTCGAACGATTAGGTGCAACAGTAGAAGCGGTGCAGGCGAATGCAGGAGATCTGGATCAGATGAAACGTGTTTTTGAGACCATTCGCAAAAAGCATGGCGGCGTTCATGGTGTATTCCATGCAGCCGGATTACCAGGAAGTACATCCTTCCGTGCAATCAAAGATATCCCTTCTACACTGGCGAAGGGAGAGGATCAATTCCAATCAAAGGTGAAAGGGCTCGATGTACTAGAGCAGCTGCTGGAACAAGAACAAGCAGACTTTTGTCTTCTCTTTTCTTCCATTAGTGCATTGCTTGGGGGCTTAGGATTCTCTGCTTACTCAGCGGCTAACTTATATATGGATGCATTTGCAGCTAGACTTAATCAACATAGTCAAACCCCGTGGATGTGTGTGAACTGGGATGCGTGGAATTTCTGGGGTGAGCTAGAATCCACAATTGGTGAATCGATAAATGAGCTTGCGATATTACCAGAAGAGGGTGCTGAGCTGTTCCAGTATGTTCTGTCTAACCGGCAGAATCGACACATGCTCGTGTCCACAGGAAATCTTGATGAACGGATAAATCAATGGCTGTCACTAGAGCCGAAGGCAGCAGCGAATGAGGGTTCATATGAGGTGTCTAAGCACGAAAGACCAGAGCTGGGCAATCCATATGTGGCTCCTCGAAATGAAACTGAAAAAGCGATCTGTCAAGTTTGGCAGGATTTTATGGGCATGGAACAAGTGGGCATTCACGACAATTTCTTTGATCTAGGCGCAAGCTCGCTGGATATTGTTCAAGTCACCAATCGGTTAAATCAAGCACTTCAAACAAATGAAGCGGTTGTGACCTTGTTTACGTACCCATCTGTTGCTGAGCTTGCGAAATATATCCAGCCTTCTGAGGACTCGCAGGAAGAAGCGATGGAAGAAGAACTAGCCGTCGTCACTTCAGGTGATCGAAGAGCTCGTTTTAAACAGCAACGGAATAAAAGATTGAGAGGCGGAATCGAGAATGAATGATACAACGAATCACTATCATGGCGCAGAAATTGCTGTTATCGGTCTTGCAGGTCGTTTTCCAGGGGCCAAAAATGTAGATGAGTACTGGGAGAATCTGAAAAAGGGAAAAGAAACAATCTCCTTTTTTACAGAGGAAGAATTACGGCGTGAAGGTACAGATGAAGCTTTATTAAAAAACCCCCGTTTTGTTAAAGCAAAAGGGATGCTAGATGATGTTGATTTATTTGATGCAGATTTCTTTGACTATACACCAAAGGAAGCGGCTATGATGGATCCGCAGTTCAGACTGTTTCATGAATGTGTGTGGACGGCGCTTGAAGACGCTGGGTACGATCCGTTTGAATATAAAGGGCAAATTGGTCTTTATACAGGTGCAGGAATCAATACAGAATGGGTCATGAGAGCACTTCAAGGGGCGGCTCAAGGTGAGGATTCGAAAACACTGGAAGCTGCCGTTCTGAATATGCGTGATTATTTAGCGACGATGATTTCATATAAATTAAATTTGAAGGGGCCGAGTATGGTGGTGCAAACCGCCTGCTCGACCTCGATGGTGTCGATTCATTTAGCTGTTCAGGCTTTATTAAGCGGTGACTGTCATATGGCTGTTGCAGGCGGCGTGTCCATTCGCCTGCCGCAAAAATCGGGCTATCTTTATCAAGAAGGCATGATCCATTCATCTGACGGACATTGCCGCGTCTTTGATAACAAGGCCGATGGAACCGTTTTTGGTGATGGTGCAGGAGCCGTTATTTTAAAAAATTTAGAGGATGCCATTGAAGACGGCGATCACATTTATGCTGTTATTAAAGGATCATCTATTAATAATGACGGAAATAGAAAAGTAGGATATACAGCGCCGAGTACGAAAGGTCAAGTATCAGCGATTAAAACAGCACTTCGAATGGCTGAGGTGGAACCTGAAACCATTTCGTACATTGAAGCACATGGAACCGGAACAACCCTCGGAGATCCGATCGAAATTGAAGCGCTCAAGCAAGCGTTTGATACAGATAAAAAAGGCTTTTGCCGCATTGGTTCTGTCAAATCAAATGTTGGACATTTGAATGATGCGTCAGGTGTCGCCGGCTTTATTAAAACCGTTTTAAGCTTAAAGCATCAAGTGATTCCGCCGACGATTCATTTTGAAACGCCGAATGAAAAAATTGAATTTGCCAATTCGCCTTTCGTTGTAAACACAGACTTGACGCCATGGAGCAAGCAGGAATCTCCTCGCCGTGCAGGTGTAAGCTCATTTGGGATTGGTGGAACAAATGCTCATGTCATTTTAGAAGAAGCACCTGCTACACGTGTCGCCGCAGATAGCCCTGAGGATAGTGAACTTCTTTTATTATCTGCCAAAACACCAGCAGCTCTTGAGAAAATGACCGATCGCCTTGCGGACTATTTACTTCAGCATCAGCAGCATGTTCGTCTAAGTGACGTTGCCTATACGCTGCAAACAGGGCGCCATCATTTCCCGCATAAACGTGTCATTCTTGGAAGTAACACGGCTGACATGTTACAGGCGCTGAATCAAAGGTCAAAAGAGGTGGTCAAGACGGCCAGCTCCCAAACATCGAGCCGGCCAGTCGTCTTTCTTTTCCCAGGTCAAGGATCTCAGTATGTAGACATGGGGCGTCAGCTTTATGACAAATATCCAGTCTTTAAGGAAGCACTGGATCAATGCTTGAATCAATTCAAACAGCATATCTCAGTTGATCCATTCAGCATTTTATTCTCAACAGAAGCAAGTGATGATCCTCAGCTGATCAACCAAACAGAATATACGCAGCCGCTTCTGTTTAGTGTGGAATACGCTTTGGCTAAATTGCTGATTCATTTTGGCGTCAAACCGCAGGCACTGATCGGCCACAGTATTGGAGAATACACAGCTGCCGCCGTATCTGGTTTACTATCTGTTGAAGATGCCGTAGATCTTGTGTCTTATCGCGGACAGCTCATTAGCCAGCTTCCAAAAGGCTCTATGCTGAGCGTTCCTTTGAGTGAACAGAACGTGCTGCCATATTTAATAGATGATCTTTCACTTGCAGCAGTAAATGGACCTGAGTTATGTGTAGTGTCAGGGGAGACCGCAGTCATTAATGCACTTGCTGAGAAGCTGGAGGCTGCTGGACATGGGTGCAG
This sequence comes from Bacillus sp. NMCC46, assembly GCF_002998465.1. NCBI lineage: Bacteria > Bacillati > Bacillota > Bacilli > Caryophanales > Bacillaceae > Bacillus > Bacillus sp. NMCC46. The sequence continues at coordinate 120,033 of NZ_PVQZ01000005.1, forward strand.
GAAGCTTCACACCTCTCATGCCTTCCATTCTAAAATGATGGATGACATCCTGCCATCATTCAAAGAAAAGGTAGCTGAGTATCAATTGAATGCACCGTCTATCCCGTATATTTCTAACGTCACAGGTACGTGGATTGACCATGAAGCAGTGCAAGACCCGGCATATTGGGCTGATCACTTGCGGCAAGCGGTCCGTTTCCGTGATGGAGCGGAGACATTATTAACGGAGCTTGATCCTATTTTCGTTGAAGTCGGGCCGGGGAATACGTTAAGTGCCTTTATTCGCCAGGCCTCAAAGGAACACCATCAGCAGCCGATTCCATTGATGCGTCACCCGAAAGAAGAGGCAGCAGACGACCGCTACCTGCTGGGCAGGCTTGGTGACATCTGGCTTCAAGGGGTGCCGGTTGACTGGACAAAATTGCGAAATCAGACATCAAATCAAAAAGTATCCTTGCCGACCTATCCATTTGAACGACAACGATATTGGATTGAAAAGATAGATACATCCGCATTATCTTCATCCTCAGGTGTGCAAATGGTGGTGCCGAAGGAAAACAAGGGGCAGGAAATAGAAGAAAGCAATCAAGGACAAGCCATTGCAACAAGCGACATTGAAGCAACACTAAAGCGGATGTGGAAAGACATTTTAGGAATTGAAAAGGTGGAAAGAGACGACCACTTCTTTGAGCTTGGCGGACATTCGTTAAATGCGACCGGTCTGATTTCTCAAATTCACAAAGAGTTTGGTGTAGAACTTACGCTCACAGACATGTTCAACAATCCGACGATTGAAAAGCTCCAAGCATTCATAGAAAAGGCAGAGAAGCATCAATATTTCAAGATTGAACCAGTGGAAAAGAAAGACACGTATCCATTATCTGCTGCTCAAAGACGGACATTCCTCATTCATCAGCGTATTGGTCAAGTGACCTCATACAATATGCCGATGGCACTAAGATGTAAAGGTGAAATTGACGTCGAGCGCTTTGAGCAGACCTTCAAGCAATTAATTGATCGTCATGAAACATTGCGAACGACCTTTGAATTAAAAGATGGAGAACCGGTTCAGCGGGTCCATGATGATTTCCACTTTGCTGTTGAAATGACAGAGGCTGATGAAGAAGGATTAGAAGCACAAATCGATGAATTCATTCGTCCATTTGACTTAAAGGCTGCACCATTGATCCGTGTGCGTTTTGTGAAAATCGCAGCACATGATCATCTCTTATTAGTCGATATGCATAATATTGTGGCGGATGGAGCGAGCATGAACATCTTTATTAAAGAATTTACTGAGCTCTATCGAGGGGAAACCTTGCCGGAACTGACCGTTCAATATAAAGATTATGCAGAATGGCAAGACAAATATTTCCGCAGCGAGATGTTTCAAAAGCAGCAGGATTATTGGAAGCAGCAAATTGGCTCAAATGTGCCAACTTTGACAATGCCTTATGATTTTGAACGGAAGGAACAATCCTTCTTAGGAAGAGCGATTAAATTTAATATTGAACCGCACATCGTTGAGAAAATTGAACAGCTCGCTGAACGGTATCAACTGACAAATAACGTCATCTTGTTCCAGCTCTATGGGCTGCTGCTCTCACGTTATGCGGATCAGGAGGAATTGATTGTCGGTTCACTTGTGGCTGGACGGCGTCATGCAGATATCGAGCATACAATTGGCATGTTTACGAACTTCCTGCCAATTAAACTAGACATGGTACAAGAAGCAACCTTTACAGAGCAATTGGCTCAGACAAAGCAAGTGCTGCTTGATGCGTATGACCATCAAGAGTACCCATTTGACCAAATGGTTGAGCATCTGAATCCAAAAACAAGACCGCATCGCAATCCATTCTTTGATACGATGCTCATTTATCATAATGAGTACGATCCGAATATTAAAATTGAAGCCGATGGACTGACATTTGAAACACATGAGTTTGCAAAGGGAATTTCCAAACTCGATATGAAAATGGATGTTGTCAGAGAGGTAACGGGCGAGTTAAAGTGCGTGCTTCAATACAATCTGGCTCTGTTTAAACATGAGACGATGCAAGCTTTCGTCAACCACTTCCAGCACTTGGTCGAACAGGCTGTTCAAACACCTGATCAACTGCTCAAGGATTTCGCTGTTCTTTCACAGGAAGAAGAACAAGCAGCAAAAGAGAAAAGGGAGCGCGCAGAGGAAAAAGCACCGCTCGTACTGACAGTCAGCTCGACATTTACAGCAGATCCAGTCGCACCTTATATTCAGTACTGGACCAAGCAGTTTGATGTGCAGCTTGATGTTCAATTTGCACCGTATGGGCAGGTATATCAGGAATTACTAAATGAGAGCAGCCTTATTTCACAGAAGAAAAACGGTGCGAATCTTCTGCTCATTCGTTTAGAGGATATCACTGGTCCAGCTCATCTTTCACTGGAAGAAAAGAAAAAACTGGCTTCAGAGCATGCTGAAGAACTTGCTAACGTTCTGAAATCAAAAACGAAACATAACCTATATTTTGTTGGGATTCTGCCGATAAGTGCTGCTCTTAAAGACACCCTGCAAGACGTGGAACAAGAGTGGATTGCTCAGTTATCTGAGATAGGCGGTGTTCAGTTGATCGATTGTCGTCAGCTTGCTCAGCAATATCAGATGGATGACATCTTTGATGAAAAAGGAGAGCAAGCCGCACACCTCCCATTCACTGAAGTCTTTTGTGGAGCCATCGGTACAAAAGTCGCGCGAGAGATCATTGCATGGCAAGGTGCACCATTTAAGGTAGCGGCCATTGACTGTGATCATACGCTTTGGAGAGGTGTTGTTTCAGAAGACGGTGTGGAAGGCATCGACATTACGCCAGAACATCAAATGCTTCAGCGCTTTTTAAAACAAAAGCAGCAAGAAGGGCTCCTGCTTGTCTTGAGCAGCAGGAACAATGAAGAAGATGTGTGGCGCGTGTTTGAAAACCACCCAGATATGATCTTGCAAAAAGACGATATCGTCGACTGGCGGATCAATTGGGAAAGTAAACCGGCACATCTAAAAGAGATGGCAGATTCTCTGAACCTTTCATTATCTCAGTTTATTTTCTTAGACGATGATCCAGCTCAGTGCTTGCGTATGAATGAAGAGCTGCCTGAAGTGATGACGCTGCTGTTACCTGCCAATGAAAAAGCGCTTCCGTTATTCGCCCAGCATGCTTGGGCATTCGACCGCTATGATGTCACAGATGAAGATAGAGGGCGAACAACGAGCTACAAGGCTGAAAAGGCTCGTCAAAAAGAGAAAGCAGAATCGCCGTCAATGGAGCAATTTTTACAAGATTTGAATTTGAACATGAGTGTAACAGAGTGGGGAGAAGAGCACCTTGCCCGCGTGGCGCAAATGAGCAGCCGTATTAACCAATTCCGCTTAAATGATCAGCGCTTTGATGAACAGCAGCTGAGAGAGCGGATGGAAAATGAGCATGTCCAGGGCTGGGTCATTGAGGCAGCGGATCGTTTCAGTCATGAAGGGATTGTAGGGGCTATATTGGCTCATCATGCAGGCGACACCTTGAAAATTGATGCATGGATGCTAAGCTGCCGTGCTCTAGGGAAAGGGATTGAGCAAAAATGTCTGACATGGCTCGCTGAATACAGCCGTCTGCATCAGTTTTCTTCCATTGAATTCTCGTTTGCATCGACTGGACGTAATGAGCTGTTCAAGTCATTTATGAAAGAGCACCAGATGCAGGAGGTTGATGAGCAGCAAACATATCGTATACAAGTGGAAGAAATTGATTCACTAAGCAATCACATTCAGATCGTCGACCAATTGTCATCTCGTGAGCACTCGACTGAAGAAATAGAGGATCAAAGGGTGGAGGCAGCAAGTCATTCAGCTTCTAAAGGTTATACATGGGAAACGGTTCAACCAGATCAAACGCTGCACAGCGGTTATGTAAAAGCCCTTAAGGTACATGATCAAGAAGGTCTTCGTGCATTATTAAAGACGGAACTTGTACAGGATCATGGACTTTATGCACAGCCAACCAATGAACGCGAGGCATTGCTTTTTGATATTTGGTGTGACATTCTTCATGTGGAAAAAGTAGGAATTGACAAAGACTTTTTCGATTTAGGAGGAAATTCTTTACTTGCTGTCAAAATGGAAGTAGAGATTGAAAAGAAGGGTTGGTATGTTGATGATTTGAATTTTGCTGAAAAACACACCATTCGAGAATTAGCAAAATATATGAAGAGGGAGAATCAGCATGCATAAAGATGTAAAAGCCATATATGATGAATCAAAAATTTTAGATGAGGCCACTCATTTATACGGGGTCCAGCGAAGTGACATCCACTTTATCGCAGATGCAGAAAACTATGTGTATGAACTTAAAAAAGACGGAGAGTCTTTCATTTTAAAAATTACCCATACCATCCGCAGATCACCTGATTATATTTTAGGTGAAATGGAATGGCTCCATCACTTAGCGAAGGGCGGACTTTCGGTTGCGAAACCAATTGCTTCATTAAATGGCCGTGATATCGAGCAAGTAGACGATGGGCAAGGCGGTTCATTTTTGCTTCGAGTCTATGAAAAAGCATCAGGCCATAAAGTGGAAGAGGCAGACTGGAACGATGAATTATTTTATGCCCTTGGACAGTACACAGGGCGCATGCATAAACTGACAAAAAGCTATCAGCTGTCAGACCCACGTTATAAAAGACAAGAGTGGGATGAAGAGGAGCAGCTGAAACTGCGTAAGTATGTCCCGGCCGATCAGACCATTGTGTTTGAACAAGCGGATCGGTTGATGGAAAAGCTGGCAAAGCTTCCGAAAAATCAGGATACGTACGGATTGGTTCATGCGGATCTTCATCACGGAAACTTCCACTGGGATCAAGGGAAAATTACGACCTTTGATTTCGATGATATTGGGTACAACTGGTTTATGAATGACATTAGCATTTTGCTATACAATGTGTTGTGGTACCCAGTGATTCCATACGAAGACAAAGCTGCTTTTGCAGGAAACTTTATGAAGCAATTCCTTAAAGGCTATCGTGAAGAGAATGAGCTTGGGGATGAGTGGCTTGCCTACATTCCTGACTTCCTTCGCTTACGTCACATGCTGATCTATGGCTTGCTGCATCAAGCATTTGATTTGGCTACCATCGGAGAAGAAGAGAAGGCCATGCTCGCTGGCTTCCGCTCCGACATTGAGCAAGCAGCACCGATTACGACGTTTGACTTTACAAAGCTAAGTCAATCTTAAAATGAAAATCCCCGCCTGTGTGATGAGGCGGGGGTTATTTTTTATGGGCGATAGGTGGACGGTGATTCAATGATGTGAAACAGGTTCTTTCCTTGCTTTGTATTATCGATCCAGCCTTGAAATGCTGCTTTACCAGGTCCATATGCATAGACAGGGACATCCTCACCTGTATGGGCAAAGGTTGTCCAGCCTGAGAAAGAACGCTGATCAAAGATATGTTGAATGCTGAGTTGGATCGTACTGGCCTTCCCTGAATGTGCCGCTTTCTCCACCTGTGAGATTTCCTTTTTTGTGAGCGCGAAATCAATATTGGTGTGAAGGACATCACGTACAGATTGACCCTCTGCGATTTTCTTTGCCATATACACAGGCGTTTTCTTAGCAGCTAGAATGGGTGCTGGGTCCCATTTATAGCCGGTCTCACTTGTCATGCCATCTGCGCCAAAGGAAAATCCTCCAGTCGCATGATCTGCTGTGATGACGACGAGGGTTTCTTGATCCTTTTTAGCGAATTGAAGAGCCGCATGAACTGCTTTCTCAAAATCCTCCATCTCACTCATGGCGCCGACCACATCATTTTCATGTCCAGCAGAATCAATAGTACTGCCTTCAAGCAGCATAAAAAATCCATGCAGGTTGTCTTGATTTAATTGGGTTAATGCTGCCTGCGTCATGTCTTTTAAAGTAGGCACATGCTTTGGACGATCAATGGCTCGATCCAGCTCGTCCTCCTGGAATAAGCCGAGCATTTTCGAAGATGATTGAGAGGTTAAATCATCTTTTGATCGTAGAATGGAATACCCGCTCTTCTTAAATTCTTGCACAAGATTACGGTCTTTTCGATCAAAATATTGCATTCCGCCACCTAGAAGGATATCAACTTTGTGCTCTCCCCCTATTTTCTCATCAAAAAAGTGGTCTGCAATTTGTTCTTTGTTTTTTCGGGAGACGTTATGTGTGCCAAAAGCGGCAGGTGTTGCATCGGTGATGTCAGATGAGACAACAAAGGCTGTTTTCATTTGTGCTTCCTTTGCTGCTTCAACGACACTTCTAAGAGGTTCTTTTTCTTGGTTGACGGCGATGGCATCATTGTATGTCTTTTTCCCAGTCGCCATGGCCGTGGCTGCGGCTGCTGAGTCGGTAATATTATCTCGAGGATCATCTGGATGTGTGGTCTGCATCCCGACTAAATACGGGTCCCAGACGGTTTGTGCTTTTGTAGAACCAAGCTTTTTCTGCTTGAATGTGCGGTAGGCTTTGATCACGGGCATCCCCATTCCATCGCCAACGATAAAAATAATATTTTTTGGTGTTTTCGTTTGTTTCTTGTCTGCTGCTTTTGTTGATACGGGAGTGACATCATGTGAGGTCAATAGAACAGCTAAGACGAGTACCGCTAGAATCCCACACATAAGAAAAATACGATTTTTACGATCCATAGAGCCCATGAAAAATCCCCTTTTATCATTTATTTCATAATTTGTATTTTATTTGAATGAAGGCAATGGTTCAACCCTTTTCCCATAAAAAAAGGCGAAGAGACTTTTGTCCCATCACCTTTTATACCGTATCACACTTCACGCCAACGACGCCTTCTAGATCTTTAATATCAAAGTACACATCGGTTGTATAGCGATCTTTATGCACGCGTACGCGTACTTCCATAATCGGATAGTTCTTTTCTGTTAAATCATCAATTCGAACAGAATGAATGCGAATATTGAGGGCTTTCATTTCTTTTAAAATATCCGTCATGCGGTTTCGATCAGAAAGAGACATTCTGATGCGGATTTCTTTTTCCTGTAAGCGAATCGGCCCGATCCGCTGGAAGAGCCATGGTAGAAATTCGACACTAATCAGAATAAAGAAAAGACTGAGAAAGGCTTCTTTATAAAATCCTGCACCTGTTGCAACCCCAAGTCCTGCTGCTCCCCAGATCATCGCAGAAGTTGTAAGACCTGAGATGACATCATTGCTTTTTCGCAGAATCACACCTGCTCCAATAAAACCAACACCAGATATAATTTGCGCCGGTAACCTGAGTGGGTCCATTTGAAGCTTAGAGACTCGAGGGAAATTGTAGGCTGCATCAATGCTGATGATGGTTAACACGCAGGAGCTGACAGCAATGACAATACACGTTTTTAAGCCGAGGGGCTTTTTCTTCAGCTCTCGTTCAAGCCCAATAATCAAACCGATTAAGGTGGCCACGGCTAATTTTAAGACTGTATCCCATTCAATTGTCCAAAACATGCGTATCGCTCCTTCACTTCATGTACGTTTCACATCATGTATATGATCTTCTCACAGCCCATATGGCTGCACAACTCTTATTTTATTCAGAATCGGAAGAAAGAAAAGCTTTTTATTTTTAAAAAGAGAGTCATCCGCATAAGGCAGATGACCCTTCATGTTCTTTATTTTGTTTCTTCTTCAAGATGATTTTCCATTTTAGTAAACAGCTGTTTTGATGCTTTTGTCGGCTTACTGGTCATTAAGCTCACAATAATGGCAGCTAAACCACTTAACGTAAAGCCAGGAATCATTTCATAAATACCGGTTGCATGGTTAAGGCCTGTCGTGATCCATGTGAGAACCACTACCGCACCAACAATCATCCCAACTAGGGCACCATGATGATTCATTCGTTTCCAGTATAGGCAAAGTAAGATGACTGGACCGAATGAAGAACCAAATCCAGCCCACGCATAACCGACAAGATCAAGAATGGTATCACTTGGATTAAGTGAGAGGCAAAGGGCTATCATAGCGACAACTAGTACAGACATACGGCCAATCATCACGAGCTCTTTGTCTGATGCTTTTTTTCTAAAGAACGTTCTGTATAAATCCTCTGTCATCGCACTTGCTGTGACAAGCAGCTGAGACGAAATTGAACTCATAATCGCCGCTAAAATGGCAGAAAGTAAAAATCCAGTGATATATGGATGGAACAGCACTTTAGAAAAGACGATAAAGATGGTTTCTGGGTCAGCAAGGTTCATACCCGTTTCATGAACATAGGCAACACCAACTAAACCGACAGACAGTGAACCAATTACTGAAATAATCATCCAGCTCATTCCGATGCGGCGTGCTGGTTTTAAGTCTTTGACGGACGTAATGGCCATAAAGCGCACGATAATATGCGGCTGTCCAAAGTAACCTAGTCCCCAAGCGAGGAAGGATATAATGCCAATGACGCTCGTTCCTCTAAAAATATCAAGCAATTTAGGGTCAATCTGTTGAATATCTTGGAATGTGGCAACAGGTCCGCCTAATTGTGTAAAGGCAACGATCGGCACGAGCACTAATGCTAAAAACATGATAGCTCCTTGGACAAAGTCCGTTAAGCTCACTGCCAGGAATCCACCAAACAATGTATACAAAATAACAATACTTGACGTCAAAATCAGTCCAAACATGTAGTGTGCACCGAATGCTGACTCAAATAAACGTCCGCCTGATACCATCCCAGACGATGTATACAGTGTAAAGAAAATTAAAATGATGACGGCTGATACAGCTTTTAATAAAGAAGATGATCCTTTGAATCGTTTATCAAAGAAATCAGGAATCGTAATGGCATCATCAGCAATCTCTGTATAAGAACGTAAACGAGGTGCAAGAATGAGATAGTTCAAGTAAGCACCGACGATGAGACCAATCGCAAGCCAGGTTGTCGATAAACCTGTTTTATACATTTCACCTGGTACACCCATCAGCATCCAGCCGCTCATATCCGCAGCACCTGCTGAAAGAGCTGTAACAAATGGACCAAGTCCGCGTCCACCAAGCATATAATCATTTAAATCATGTGTTTTCCTGAATGCATACCAACCGATGGCAAGCATCCCGATAAAATAAATAGATAAGGAAATTGTAACTTCAATACTCATTTTGTGTTCTCACCTTTTTCGTATTAATTTGACATCACCTCAATCAAAATATACAGAAGTGTCAGGGCTGGTTTTTTGATTGAATGCCCTGCTCACTGCTATGGTTACTTAACCTAACAGAGTATTCCCAAGTGATCAACCTTCTTAAACCTCCACATTTTGAAGAAAAAATAGACAGATCGGTGATGCGAATCAGTTTGTATGCGCTTACAAAGGTAAGTAAAAGTAAAAATTTTCTGAAAATAAAAGGTGATCTGTATGAATATTTTCTTTATCAGTTGGATGACAATGATGCTTCGAGAGAAAAGGCCTCTTGCTGCGCCTGCGTAAAGTTGCTTTAGAACAGTAAAATTTGATATGATAAAGTGTATATGACTTATGATCATGACCACGAACACGTATCATTTTTGGAGGTGAACCTGCATGTCTAGAATTTCAATAGAAGAAGTAAAGCACGTGGCGCATTTGGCACGGCTTGCAATTACAGAAAAAGAAGCTGAAATGTTTACTGAACAGCTTGATAGCATCATTTCATTTGCAGAGCAGTTAAACGAGGTAGATACGGAAAACGTTGAACCAACAACACACGTATTAAAAATGAAAAACGTCATGAGAGAAGATGTTCCGAATAAAGGTCTTTCCATTGAGGCAGTCATCAAAAACGCGCCTGATCATAAAGACGGCTATATTCGTGTGCCATCAATTTTGGACTAAAGGAGGCCTGAGACATGTCACTGTTTGATCACAAAATTTCTGAATTAAAAGAGCTTTTACATAAAAAGGAACTGTCTGTTTCTGATTTAGTGGACGAGTCTTATAAACGAATCAATGAAGTAGACGGGAAAGTACAAGCATTCCTTGCACTGGACGAAGAGAAAGCTCGTGCGTATGCAAAGGAATTGGACGAGGCAGTTGGTGAAAAGGACGAGCTTGGTCTATTGTTCGGTATGCCAATCGGTGTGAAAGATAACATCGTCACAAAGGATTTACGTACAACAGCATCTAGTAAAATCCTGCAAAACTTTGACCCTATTTATGATGCAACGGTTGTCAATCGTCTGAGAGATGCGGAAGCAGTCACAATCGGTAAATTAAATATGGACGAATTTGCGATGGGATCTTCTACAGAGAACTCAGGCTACAAAGCAACGAAAAACCCGTGGAATTTAAACACTGTTCCAGGTGGATCAAGTGGTGGCTCAGCAGCTTCTGTTGCAGCAGGTGAAGTACCATTCTCACTTGGATCAGATACAGGCGGTTCGATTCGCCAGCCGGCATCATTCTGCGGAGTTGTGGGACTGAAGCCGACATATGGCCGTGTATCTAGATACGGTTTAATTGCATTTGCTTCTTCATTAGATCAAATTGGGCCGATTACGCGTAACGTAGAGGACAACGCATACGTACTTCAAGCGATTGCTGGCGTCGATCAAATGGACGCAACGAGCGCAAATGTCGACGTCCCAGATTTTCTTTCTTCATTAACTGGAGACATCAAAGGCATGAAAATTGCAGTGCCAAAAGAATACCTTGGAGAAGGTGTTGGCGAGGAAGCAAAAGAGTCTGTTCTCAAAGCGTTAAAAGTATTAGAAGGACTTGGTGCAACATGGGAAGAAGTGTCTCTGCCGCATTCTAAATATGCGCTTGCGACTTACTACTTACTGTCTTCTTCAGAAGCATCCGCGAACCTTGCGCGCTTTGACGGCATCCGCTATGGCTACCGTACAGATAATGCAGACAACCTGATTGATTTATATAAAAATACACGTTCTGAAGGCTTTGGTAACGAAGTGAAACGCCGCATCATGCTTGGGACATTCGCTCTTAGCTCAGGATATTATGATGCATACTATAAGAAGGCGCAAAAAGTCCGTACATTGATCAAAAAAGACTTCGAAGATGTTTTTGAAAAGTATGATGTCATTGTAGGGCCAACAACGCCAACTCCTGCATTTAACATTGGAGAAAAGACAAGCGATCCACTGACTATGTACGCGAACGATATTTTAACGATCCCTGTGAACCTTGCAGGCGTTCCAGGAATCAGTGTGCCTTGTGGATTTGCAAATGGTCTTCCGTTAGGACTGCAAATCATTGGCAAGCACTTTGATGAAGGAACGGTTTACCGCGTGGCTCACGCTTTCGAGCAAGCAACAGATCATCATAAAACAAAACCTGAACTGTAAGGGGTGAATCAGAATGAACTTTGAAACGGTAATTGGACTTGAAGTCCACGTTGAGCTAAAAACACAATCGAAAATTTTCTCCAGCTCGCCGACACCTTTTGGTGCAGCTGCCAACACGCAAACAAGTGTCATCGACCTTGGATATCCTGGCGTACTGCCTGTATTGAACAAAGAAGCGGTAAACTTTGCGATGAAAGCGGCCATGGCGCTGAACTGTGAGATCGCAACAGATACAAAATTTGACCGCAAAAACTACTTCTATCCTGATAACCCAAAGGCGTATCAAATCTCTCAATTTGATAAACCGATCGGTGAAAACGGCTGGATTGAAATTGAAGTAGAAGGCAAAACAAAACGAATCGGTATTACGCGTCTCCATTTGGAAGAGGATGCAGGTAAACTGACGCACACAGGCGACGGATATTCACTAGTCGATTTCAACCGACAAGGCACACCGCTTGTTGAAATCGTATCTGAGCCAGACATTCGGACACCAGAAGAAGCGTATGCGTACTTAGAAAAACTAAAATCCATTATTCAATATACAGGCGTTTCTGACTGTAAGATGGAAGAAGGCTCACTTCGCTGTGATGCCAATATTTCACTTCGTCCGATCGGCCGTGAAGAGTTTGGAACGAAAACAGAGCTCAAGAACTTGAACTCGTTTGCTTTCGTACAAAAAGGTCTTGAATTCGAAGAGAAACGCCAAGAGCAAGTATTGCTATCTGGCGGCTTGATTGAACAGGAAACTCGCCGCTATGACGAAGCGTCTAAAAAGACGATCCTTATGCGTGTCAAAGAGGGCTCAGATGATTACCGCTACTTCCCAGAACCAGATTTGGTGGAGCTGTACATTGATGACGAGTGGAAAGAACGCGTAAGAGCATCCATTCCAGAGCTTCCAGACGAGCGGCGCAAACGCTACATCGATGAGCTTGGACTTCCTGCATATGATGCCATGGTGCTGACGCTGACAAAAGAAATGTCTGATTTCTTTGAAGCAACCATTTCAGAAGGTGCAGAAGCGAAGCAAGCTTCAAACTGGCTGATGGGTGAAGTATCTGCCTACTTAAACTCTGCTCAAAAAGAGCTGGAAGATACAAAGCTAACGCCGCACGGGCTGGCTGGAATGATCCAACTCATTGAAAAAGGAACGATTTCCTCTAAGATTGCCAAAAAGGTATTCAAAGAGCTCATTGAAAATGGAGGAGACGCAGAAACAATCGTCAAAGAAAAAGGACTTGTCCAAATTTCTGACGAAGGTGCACTGCTCAAACTAGTCACAGAAGCACTTGATAACAACCCGCAATCCATCGAAGACTTTAAAAATGGAAAAGACCGCGCGATTGGCTTCTTAGTCGGACAAATCATGAAAGCATCGAAGGGACAAGCAAACCCGCCGATGGTCAACAAGATTCTCCTAGAAGAAATCAAAAAACGCTAAATAGCAAAAACCGCCTCATGAGAAGAGGCGGTTTTTTTGCTTGAAAGGACAGGGTCTTATCATAGATTCAGACCACCGCCGTATATCAATTCGGAGATTCTTTTCTTATAATGAAGTATAAGCGAAAGTGCACATTCGAAGGGGGATAAAGGTGAACTAACCGGAAAAACAGCACGTAATATTATTGAAGAAACAGCTTCAATTGTTCCACTACTTTTAAGACAGCAGGGTCCTCACACTTTTCTAAATTCGTCAGCATCCCTTGAATGACTGGCTTACGAGGCTCAGCTTTCACCAGTTCTTCTTCAATGACTTCAATGGATACAAGGGTATCATCAGAAAGCAGATGCTCAAGCTTTAACAAACGAAGCTCCTCTTGAAGGGAAGCAGCACTCGGCGCTTCATCGTCCCAAATGGTCTGCTTCAGGATCGGTTTCGTCTGAGAACGAAGCAAGCCTTGGACCAAATCATCGAATCGTTCGAGTATAAAGGAAGAAAGCTCATCAAATGATAATTGCATCTGATCTTGTAAAAGCAGGACCTGCACATACGATTGAATGATTCCTTGAATCATGACTGACAGGTCAGTTATATATGGTTCGATCTCCTGTCCATAAGTGGTCAAGATGGAAATTTGAATTTCATCATTCATTTGCTTTTTCACTGTTTTTGAATACTTTTTAATTTGCTGGTTTTCTGGAATAATGTTCTCGCTGAGGATCAAAATGATAAAATCCTTGTTCTCAGCAAAATGCTGAAACTGTTCAGCGATTTGTTTCTGGAAGATCTTTCTCGGCGCGAGATGCTGATTCTCTTTTCGAATCGTTTCAATACTTTGCATAGACGTGTCGATATAATATTCAAAGGCTCGATTGAAAAGCTGTTCTTTTGATTTGAAATGTAAATAAAATGCGCCTTTTGATATTCCGCACTCATCTGCAATTTCCTGAATGGTCGTAGAAGAAAAACCCTTTTTCGCAAACAACTGGATGCTTGCTTTAATGATTTTTTCTTTTTTTTCGTTCATGAAATAAGGCCCCTTCAGCTTTAGAATGTTACGTCAAACGCAAGTGAAATGGTTGACGGCATTGTATATCACCGTTTATTATGATATAGAATGACCAGTCAGTCAATACATAAAGGAAAATGGAGGACATAATGAATTCGATCATCAATTTTGTATTAAAGAATAAGTTCGCTGTATGGCTCATGACGATTATCGTAACAGTTGCTGGTCTATATGCCGGATTGAATATGAAACAAGAATCAATCCCGAATATCAACACTCCAGTCATTACGGTTTCTACAACGTATCCTGGCGCAACGCCGGACGAAGTATCAGATAAGGTGACCGACCCAATTGAGAAGTCTATTCAAAACCTCAACGGAGTCAATGTGGTCACATCCAATTCATTTGAAAATGCCTCATCTATTCAAATCGAGTACGACTACAACAAAGACATGGATGAAGCAAAGAAGGAAATTGAAGATGCGATTAGCAATATCAATTTTCCGGAAAATGCAGAAAAACCAAAAATCGCACGCTTTAGCATTAACGCAATTCCAATCTTAGCAATCAGTGTCTCTGGTGATAAAGAATCATTAGAAGACCTTACACAGAAAGTAGAAAACGACCTTGTTCCTTCCATTGAAGGATTAGAAGGTGTCTCTTCTGTCGAAGCTTCAGGACAGCAAATCAAAGAAGTAGAATTTTCTTTTAAACAAAAGAAATTGAAAGAATACGGTTTAGATGAAGAAACCGTCCAAAACATGATTAAAGGCTCTGATGTCAATGTACCATTAGGTCTATACACATTTGGCAACAAACAAAAATCAGTTGTCGTGGACGGCAATATTTTAAGCGTCAAAGATTTGAAAAACATGCGAATCCCTGTCACACCAAGTGCAAGCGGCGGTGCGGGAAGCGCTGGAGCTGGAGCACCATCTAGCAGCGCTGAAAACCCAGGTGCGCAAGGTGCGGAGCAGCAGGCTGGAAATGCAAGTCAGCAACAGGCAGCAGCTCAGCAGCAAACTGGTGGAGGAGCAGCAAGCGGTCAATCTGTAGAGCTGCCGACGATCAAGCTTTCTGAAATTGCGGATATTAAAGTAGTAAAAGATGCAGAATCGATCTCTAGAACGAATGGAAAAGACAGCATCGGTCTGCAAATTGTCAAAGGCTCTGATGCCAATACCGTGAGTGTGGCAGAAGAAGTGACAAAAGAGCTTGAGAAATTCAAAAAAGACAACAAAGGAATCAAAGTAAGCACGACATATGATCAAGCAGAGCCGATTAAAGAGTCTGTCAGCACAATGCTAAACAAGGCAATCATCGGAGCAATCTTTGCGATCATTATCATTATGTTGTTCCTTCGAGATATCAAATCAACATTAATTTCGGTCATCTCCATTCCGTTATCTCTGTTGATTGCTGTTTTATTATTAAATCAGTTGGATATTACATTAAATATCATGACACTTGGTGCCATGACCGTCGCCATTGGGCGTGTGGTCGATGACTCGATTGTGGTCATAGAAAATATCTATCGACGAATGGCGTTAAAGGATGAACCGTTAAAAGGCAAAGCACTCGTCAGAGAAGCCACAAAAGAAATGTTTATCCCGATCATGTCTTCGACGATTGTGACGATTGCGGTATTCTTACCGTTAGCATTAGTAGGTGGAATGATTGGTGAACTATTCATCCCATTTGCTCTAACCATTGTGTTTGCTTTACTTGCTTCACTGCTTGTCGCCATTACGATTGTTCCAATGATGGCACACAGTTTATTTAAAAAGAACCTGTACGGCACAGCGAAAAAAGTAAAAGAGCATAAACCAAGCAAGCTTGCTGGCGGTTATAGACGTGTACTCAATTGGACACTGAACCATAAATGGATCACATCAGGAATTGCCATTCTTATGCTCGTCGGAAGCTTATTCTTAGCACCACTTGTCGGTGTCAGCTTCTTACCACAGGAAGTAGAAAAGACGGCAATGGTGACATATACACCTGAGCCGGGACAAACGAGAGAACAAGCAATCGATGAAACGAAAAAAGCAGAAGAATACTTGATCAAACGTGACCATGTCAATACTGTTCAATATTCACTAGGTTCTTCAAATGCGCTTACAGCAAGTGTAGGCGGCAACTCGAACGGTGCGTTATTCTTCGTACAATATGATGAAGACACGCCAAACTTTGATAAAGAAAAAGATAAAGTGGTCAAAGCCCTGCAGGATAAAACGTCTAAAGGGGAATGGAAATCACAAGACTTCTCGTCTGCTGGCGCAAGCAATACAGTAACGTACTATGTCTACGGTGACAAAGTAAGCGATATTGAAGGCACAGTAAAAGATGTCGAGAACATCTTAAAAGATGAGAAAAACTTAAAAAATGTCAGCACAAGCTTATCTGAGAAATACGATGAATATACGTTTAATGCAGATCAAGAAAAACTGGCGAAGCTGGGACTAACTGCTTCACAAATCGCTCAAGCGATTGCCCCTCAAAATAGTGAAACAACACTGACGAAAGTCACAGAGGACGGCAAAGAACTTGATGTGAAGCTTCAAACCGAAAAAGACGAATATAAGAGCAAAAAAGATTTAGAAAATAAAAAGATCACAACACCAACAGGACAAGAAGTCCGGATTGGTGATGTCGTAAAAGTAAAAGATGGTACGACAGCAAATACGGTGACAAAACGTGATGGAAAAATCTACGCAGAAGTGTCTGGTGACATGACAACAGACAACGTCTCAAGTGTGACACAGGATGTTCAGAAGAAAGTCGACAAGCTTGATGTGAAGTCTGGCGTAACGATTGACACAGGCGGCGTAAGTGCGGATATTGAGGAATCCTTTACACAGCTTGGACTTGCAATGCTTGCAGCGATTGCCATTGTGTACCTCGTTCTCGTCATCACATTTGGCGGAGGTCTTGCACCATTTGCGATTCTCTTCTCACTTCCATTTACGATTATTGGCGCACTCGTTGGATTGTTTTTAGCAAAAGAAACCATCAGCTTAAACGCTATGATTGGATTGCTTATGCTGATCGGTATCGTTGTGACAAATGCCATTGTGTTGATTGACCGAGTGATTCATAAAGAAAAAGAAGGTCTTTCAACAAGAGAAGCTTTACTTGAAGCAGGAACAATAAGATTACGTCCAATCTTAATGACTGCACTTGCGACGATCGGTGCACTGCTGCCACTCGCATTAGGATTTGAAGGCGGAAGCCAGATCGTATCAAAAGGACTTGGCGTGACCGTGATCGGCGGTTTAACAAGTTCTACACTTCTCACATTGGTCATCGTCCCAATCGTGTATGAAATTTTAAGCAAGTTCAGACGTAAGAAAAAGTACGCTGAAGAAGAATAAGAGGAATCCCCGCTCATTGGCGGGGATTTTTTATGTTGAAATCTGACAAACAGCTTTTCTCATGAGCTCTTCAAATGCTTGGAAAAAGGCATCACGATCGACATGGTCAATCACTTGTATTGACTTTCCATCTGGATGTTCTTCTGTACGTCCTTGCTTTGGCGTCTCGGTATAAACGATCGCGCTCACTTCCTTTGAACGGGTAAATGATGAAGAAGCAAGTGTCATCGTTGTCAGCACGTCCCATAGATAATAGGTCGAATTCGTTTCATGATGAATGAGCGGTGGACAAAAGGCGTAGCACTGCCCAATAAAATCAATCCCAATGTGAGAACGAAGGGAAGCCCAGCGCTGACGCACATCAAGTGTAAGCGGAACTTGATTCGTGCTTTCAAGTGCGACCATTTCAATAGGAAAGCGTTCCTGGAAGACAGTGCTGACAGCATAAGGGTCCCAAAATGCATTCCATTCTGCTGTCCCATCATGCTCGGGTTCCTCAACATTGCCTTTTTCAAGAAACGTACCGCCCATCCACACCAATTTCTCAATTTGATTAGAGATTGAAGGATCTTCTTCTAAGGCGCGTGCAAGGTCTGTGAGTGGGCCTGTAAAGAGCAGCGTGACAGGTTCTGCTGCCTTTTTAACGGTTTCGATTAAATGAAGGTGTGCTGGAAGCTTGGACACTTTTGTATCTACAATGCCTTTCTCGTTTAGAATAGGTAAGGCATCTACATAAAAAGCATGCATGCGCCACTCTTTCGGAAAAGGATTGACGCCTCTAGAATTTGAAGCAGCGATTTCAATTTCATAGGGGCTAAATCGATCAATGATTTTTTGAGACGCACTGAGAGCAGGCTCTAAATAACAATCAGCAGGAATCACAGACGTCCCGATCACTTTCAGATGTTCCATTTGAAGGAGAAGAAATAACGAGACGAGGTCATCAACACCGCCATCATGATTAAAATAGACAGGCTTTTTCATCGCATACCATCCTTTAGAGCGTTTTCTTTTATCTTATCAGAATGCTTTCTTGCTGAGTGAAATGTGGCAGGAGATTTCTCATATTAGCTGGTTGTTCTGTTGCCATTTTCAAATCTCATAGTATAATTAAAGGTTGTTAGTGGTGAAAATAGATTGCATAATGAATATAGGATGATGATGAATGAAACGTGCTCGAATTATATACAATCCGACATCTGGGCGTGAACTCTTCAAGAAGAATTTGCCGCAGGTTTTGCAAAAATTTGAACAAGCTGGCTATGAAACATCTTGTCATGCAACCACATGTGCAGGAGATGCGACACAAGCAGCTGAAAAAGCTGCACAGAGAGACTTTGATTTAATTGTAGCAGCAGGTGGAGACGGCACGATCAATGAAGTCGTCAACGGACTAGCACCGCTTGAAAAAAGACCAAAACTAGGAATCATTCCTGTTGGAACAACAAATGACTTCGCAAGAGCACTTGGCATTCCACGAGAAGGTGTTTTAAAAGCGACAGATGCCATTATTGATGGTGTAGCGAAGCCGCTTGATATCGGTAAAGTCAACGGCCATTATTTTATTAATATTGCAGGCGGCGGCCGGTTAACAGAGCTCACTTATGAAGTGCCTAGTAAGCTGAAGACAATGCTTGGACAGCTTGCTTATTATTTAAAAGGCATGGAGATGCTTCCTTCTATCCGCCCGACAGAAGTCGAAATTGAATATGACGGCAAATTGTTTCATGGAGAAATCATGCTGTTTCTTGTTTCACTCACAAATTCAGTAGGCGGCTTTGAAAAGCTAGCGCCAGATTCCATTTTAGATGATGGAATGTTTGACCTGATTATTTTAAAGAAGGTCAATTTAGCAGAAGCCATTCGAGTAGTCAGCCTTGCACTGCGAGGCGAGCATATTCATGATAACAATGTCATCTACGCAAAAGCGAATCGCGTGAAGGTAGATGTAAAAGATAAAATGCAATTAAATTTAGATGGCGAATTCGGCGGCATGCTGCCAGGTGAATTTGAAAACCTGTATCGTCATATAGAATTTATAGTGCCAAAAGCAACAGCTGAAAAAATAGGGTAGAGATTGAACTTGGTTCCTTATGGCGCCAAGTTTTTCTTTGCAAATGAGGTGATAAAATTGGTGAAAATGAAACCGCCTGTTGAAAAGAATGAATACTACAATGTAACCTTCGAAGACTTAACGCACGAGGGTGCAGGTGTAGCGAAAATTGAAGGGTTCCCTGTATTTGTACCGAATGCCCTGCCTGACGAACAAGGGAAAATCAAGGTCACACGTGTGAAAAAAGGATTTGCTTTTGGGCGACTCATGGAGCTGACAAAAGAAAGTCAGCACAGGCAAGATGCGCCATGTCCTATCTACAAGCAGTGCGGAGGCTGTCAAATTCAGCATATGAGCTATGAAGGCCAGCTGCTATTTAAACAGAAACAAGTAAAGGACGTTTTAGAGCGGATCGGCAAGCTTGATATGAGCCGTGTAAAAGTTCATCCTGTACTCGGCATGGAAGACCCTTGGAATTACCGAAACAAAGCACAAGTTCCAGTTGGCGAACGGGAAGGCGGACTTGTTGCAGGATTTTATCAGCAGCGTACCCATGAAATCATTGATATGGAAAAATGTTTGATTCAGCAGTCAGAAAATGACGAAGTGGTACAGGCAGTAAAAGACATATGCAATGCGTTTGGCATCAAAGCATATAACGAAGAGCGGCACAAAGGCTGGCTGCGTCATGTGATGGTTCGCTACGGTATTGCAACAGGTGAAATGATGGTTGTGTTTGTCACAAGAACGGCTGACTTTCCGCAAAAGCAGCAGGTGATTGAGCAGATTATAGCACGCTTCCCACACGTTCGGTCAATTGTGCAAAACGTGAATTCTAAGAAAACAAATGTCATTTTCGGAGACGAAACGACTGTTTTATGGGGAGAAGAATACATTTATGACACGATTGGCGACATCAAATTTGCCATTTCAGCCCGCTCGTTTTATCAAGTGAACCCAGCCCAAACTAAGGTGCTTTACGACAAAGCGCTTGAATATGCCGAGCTGCAAGGAGAAGAAACTGTCATCGATGCGTATTGTGGAATCGGTACGATTTCCTTATTTCTCGCACAAAAAGCAGGCAGAGTATATGGCGTAGAAATTGTGCCAGAAGCGATTGAAGATGCAAAACGCAACGCTGCCTTAAACGGAATCAACAACGTCGAATTCGCAGTCGGTGAAGCAGAAACCGTCATCCCAAATTGGTATAAAGAAGGCATCAAAGCAGACACCCTCGTTGTCGACCCGCCAAGAAAGGGCTGTGATGAAGCACTACTTGACACCATTTTAAAAATGAAACCAAACCGAGTTGTCTATGTTTCCTGTAACCCAGGAACGCTAGCTCGTGATTTGTGTATTCTTGAAGATGGCGGGTATGTGACAGAGGAAGTGCAGCCTGTAGATATGTTCCCGCATACGAGTCATGTGGAATGTGTGGCAAGTCTTATGCTTAATCAATAATGTATTGAGAGACATCCCGATTTCGAGAAAAACATCGATATCAGGATGATGCATAGGCTTTCTGCTGATAGCATCTATGGTCCAAAGATGCTATCAGCAGTGTTAGAAAAGCGGTATAAAATAATATCTATGAGTAAATAGCCCCGTGTCCTTTATTGGATGGGGGGCTATTCTTCTATGTTCTTCTGATTTTTTTGATCCAGCGCAGAGGATATGATATCAAGTCCGATGTATAAAAAGCTAACAAAGAAAGATAAAATCAATACACCATTTCCCCATATAGAAACTTCAATTTTCTCCAAATTTAGTACATATTTAATCGTGAAGTAAATAAGAGCCCACGAAGCAAAAAATTCTAAAATATAAATCATCCATTTTGGGAGCTTTAACAAAAAAGTGATTCCTTTCCCTATAAATAAAACTATAAATGACCAAAAAATCACGATGATGCTGACTAACAATGAAAAGTTAATCAAAGAGAAAAATGAATCATAAGTGATGTATTCACCGAAAAGAAAATTCACTCCCAATGAGACTAGATAAAGCATAACAGTTGGAAGGGCAATAACGAAACTTAGGGAAAAAAATATTAGTAAAATAAGAAGAACGGCAGCAATAGCGCCAGGGGCTTCATCTACAACGTTTTTCTTTCTGAAAAAAGTATAGAGTATGATAGACACTAAAAGGAGTATTAAAAAAGTCAATGAAATCACGTAAGAAAAAGACATGAATACCTCCATAAAAAAGCGCTATTAGAAACTAATAGCACTTATTACTTTTAAGAAAAACCAGTGAAATATTTCTAAAATTCGTATAGGTCTTTTAAGAAAATCACTCTTATTATGCAATACACAAAAATTGTAACAAAAACCATATTAAGAATGAATTGTATCTTAGTACTGTATTTTATATAACGTGATATATTTTGAATAGAGAATATCTAAAGGGAAAAAGTTAAGTATCAGTTTAACAATTTTTTCTGTGTTATTCGCTGCCGGTTGGTCGCTTGATAAAATCATTACTTCTAATACTTATCATGTAACAGAAAAGGCAATTACAATTTAAAAAGCCCCTGCATAGGGCTTTTTTTATTTGAATATCTTTTTTATTAGTTTGCCAGATGCATTACCTGCTGCCCGTCGCATGACACGTTTTCCAGTAGTACCTTTTTGAACGGCGTTTACGTCTCCTCAAATTTTTGATATTTTATAAAGTGCTGATAGCATTTTGTTAATGTTCATTTTATGCTCCTTTTTTGCGTTGAATCCTTACTAAAGTATATAATGATAAAAATTGCTGAAAGATTTTATAGAAGAAACATGCCCTTTAAGGCGCTATGTCATGAGAGGAATTGGATGAAAGATGAGTAAAAATTTCTGGCGTGATTTACCACGGCCATTTTTTATATTAGCACCAATGGAAGAAGTGACAGATGTTGTGTTTCGTCATGTTGTGAGTGAGGCGGCGAGACCTGATGTGTTTTTTACAGAGTTCACGAACAGCGAGAGCTATTGCCATCCGGATGGGATTCAAAGTGTGAAAGGGCGTTTAACGTTTACAGAGGATGAGCAGCCAATTGTTGCTCATATTTGGGGAGACAAGCCTGAGAACTTTAGACAAATGAGCATTGGAATGGCGGAGTTAGGATTTCAGGGGCTTGATATTAATATGGGTTGTCCTGTCCCGAATGTCACGCAAAACGGGAAGGGCAGTGGATTGATTTTACGTCCAGACGTTGCGGCAGAGCTGATTCAGGCTGCAAAAGCTGGGGGGTTACCTGTCAGTGTGAAAACAAGACTTGGTTTTACAGAGGTCGATGAATGGCGCGGGTGGCTCAGACACATATTGGAGCAAGACATTGTGAATTTATCAATCCATCTCCGCACAAGAAAAGAAATGAGCCAAGTGGATGCACATTGGGAGCTCATTCCTGAGATAAAAAAACTTCGTGATGAAGTAGCACCTGATACTCTTTTGACCATCAATGGTGATATTCCTGATCGTCAAACGGGCTTAAAGCTCGCTGAGCAGTATGGAGTGGACGGAGTGATGATTGGGCGCGGGATTTTCCATAATCCATTTGCCTTTGAAAAAGAACAGAAGGAGCATACGAGTGATGAGCTGCTAGGCCTTTTAAGATTGCATCTTGATCTTCATGATCAATATTCATCACTAGGCTTGCGTCCATTCAAGGCACTGCACCGTTTCTTTAAGATTTATGTGAAAGGATTCAGAGGAGCGAGTTTCCTAAGAAATCAATTAATGAACACATCATCAACAGATGAAGTGCGTGCAATGCTGGATGAATTTGAAGCGAGAAATAAAGAACAATAACGATTGAAAAGAGGAGGAGAAGCCCTTCTCTTTTTTCTATGAATAGGACTATTAAACTAGTCGTCTCAAATGGTAAGATAAGATAGAAATAACAATTGGAGGTATTTTATTTGAAATCATTTTGGGATAAAGACAGAGAAAGTGAAGAGACATTTAATAAAATCAATGAGAAAGGAATTGCAAAAGCGGAAAAGAAGCTAGGCGTCATCCTGCCTGATACATATAAGAAACTTATTCTTGAACAAAATGGCGGTTATACCTTGCATAATGCTTTTCTAACGGACCAGCCGAATGGATGGGCAGAGGATCATGTGTCATTTGATCATTTAAGAGGAATTGCTAAAAATGAAGGCATTATGGATAGTGATTATTTAATAGAAGAATGGGAATTGCCTGAGGGACTTGTGCTGATTTGTGGAGATGGTCATACGTGGATTGCATTGGATTACAGAGAAACAAAGGAGCATCCGCCCATTCATTACTTTGATCTAGAATATGAGACGGATTTCAAATTAGCGGATTCGTTTGATGAACTGCTTGCTGGGCATTATACTGCTGAATAACATTGAGCAGTCATCACTTATTTCAGAAAAATATTTTGGTGTTTTTTGAGAGAGACAAAAGTGTCTCTCTTTTTTTATGAAGCAAAATGAATTATTTCACCACTTCACTCCAAAACTGTACCTGTTATTTTTAAGTCCTATTATTCAATTGGTTCCATTTCCACTCACTAAATTTTCTGACGATAATATCTACCACAATGTAAAATGGCAGAAAGCTTGAGTTGTCCACTTTGTTATACAAAGGAAACGGGGTGCTGCTTACATAGATGTTAAACATGGCATTTTGTGCAAGGAGGTTATTCCTCAATGTGGTCATGCTGATAAATTTGATATGTCTAGTTTTCACCAATTGAATGATTTCATCTAAATTCTTCGATTCGCCTGATAAAGAAATGATAAATAAAAGGTCATCCTCACCAAATTCAACGATTCCATCTGTTAAGTCTCGCTTACTTCGTAAAACTTGAGATTTCTTATGCAGTGACCATAACTGTCGTTGTACATCATTGGCCAAATCGAGCTGAGCTGTTCCTGTACCATAAATATAAATATACGTTGCGCGATCAATCAGTTGATTTAATTGATGAAAGTCCAGCTGCTCCATATATTTCCTTGTCTGCTGGATATCTTGATCGAGCAGCTTCATTAAATCTTGTGTTGTTTCTTCAGTATGATTATTCAATTTCACATAAGACTTTAAGTCACTGTAGCCGTCGAAGCCTATTTTCTTGGCAAGCCGATGGATGGATGAGATGGAAGTATGAGCATAATGAGCAAGATCCTGAATTTTCATTGTCTTCATTTCTTCAAGGTGATCGTGAATGGTTTTAATAATGTGCAGGTCATTCTTATTTAAATCTTCGAAGTATTCATTTACCAGCTTGTCCAATATCATGCGATGTGCCCTCCAACATGAAAATATTTTCTTCCTGTGAAAATATAATCTAATGTTACAACTTGATTTCTAAATACGTCAAACCTATTGGTTTTTGTAAGCGCTTCCTTTACAGTGGTCTTATGGATCAAACAAAGGGGTGATGCTTATGAATGCAATCAAGCGATTTGGCAGTGCTATGGTAGTTCCTGTACTTTTATTCGCATTTTTTGGTATTGTTGTAGGCCTTGCGACTTTATGTAAGAATCCAGCGATTATGGGGGAAATGGCTGCAGAAGGTACGACGTGGTATAAGGTTTGGGCACTGATTGAAAGCGGGGGATGGACGATCTTCAATCATATGGAGCTGGCATTTGTGATTGGCTTGCCCATCTCACTTGCAAAAAAAGCGCAAGCACGTGCTACGCTCGCAGCTTTGATGATTTATCTTGTGTTTAACAATTATATTCATGCTATTTTGACACTTTGGCCGTCCACTTTTGGTGTAGATTTATCGCAAGGTGTCGAGAACGTAGCGGGTGTAAAAGAAATTGCGGGTATACCTACGCTCGATACAAGTATCATTGGTGCGGTTATGATATCTGGAATCGTGATTTGGATCCATAATCGTTTTTATGATCAAAAACTGCCTGAAATGCTCGGGATTTTCCAGGGGCTTGTATTTGTTGTCATCATCGGATTCTTTGTGATGATTCCTATTGCTTTTATCGTTGCTTTTGTATGGCCTTATGTTCAGCAAGGGATTCAATCTCTCCAAGGGTTCATGTCACAGTCTGGTTATATTGGTGTCTGGCTGTTTCATTTCTTGGAAAGGGTGTTGATTCCAACAGGACTTCACCATTTTATTTATACACCTTTTGAGTTTGGTCCAGCTGCTGTAAATGGGGGGTTAAAACCATATTGGATTGCTCACTTAAATGAATTTGCGACCTCAACTTCCGATTTGAAAAATCTTTATCCATACGGATTTTTACTGCATGGAAATATTAAGATGTTCGGCTGTTTAGGGATAGCTCTAGCGATGTATTTTTCTACCCCGAAAGAAAATAGAAAAAAGGTTTTGGCATTGGTGTTACCCGCCACATTAACAGCAATATTTGCCGGAATTACAGAACCACTTGAATTTACATTTCTATTTCTCGCACCTTATTTATTTGTGATACATGCACTTCTTGGAGCCACCATGGTGACAATCATGAATATGTTTGGTGTTGTCGGAATGATGGGTTCCGGGCTTATTGAGATAGCTGCGTTGAACTGGATTCCGCTCTCTTCAAATCATGGAGGGATTTATCTGATCCAAGCCATGATTGGATGTCTATTTACAGCATTGTATTTTGTCATATTTAGATGGATGATTGTGAAATTTGATATTCCATTACCAGGTCGAAAACATGAGGAGGAGACTAGGCTATATACAAAACAAGATTATGAGAATGCTAATAAAAAGGGTCATGACAAAAAGGAAGCGCCCGTTTATGCGTCTGAGTATGAAGAGAAAGCCGTTTATTTCTTAGAAGGCCTTGGCGGTAAAGAAAACATTAAAGATGTGACAAACTGTGCCACGCGTCTGCGTATTACAGTGATTGACCCTAGCTTGGTGAAAGATAGGGAATACTTTACAAAAAATAAACTGGCACACGGAATAGCTAAGAGTGGTCAAAGCATTCAAATCATTGTTGGCTTAAGTGTACCGCAAGTGAGAGAGTCCTTTGAGGCAAAACTTTCATTTAATTGAAAAAGGAGCTGGATATCATGAAAACATTTAATATTACCATTGCTGGAGGCGGAAGTACATTTACACCAGGGATCATTTTGATGCTGTTAAACTATCTAGAGGAGTTCCCAATTCATACAATTAAACTCTATGATAATGATGAAGCTAGACAAAAGACGATTGCAGATGCATGTGAGATTATGTTAAAAGAACGAGCACCAGAAGTGCGGTTACTGGCAAGCACGGACCCAGAAGAAGCCTTTACTCAAGTCGATTTTGTGATGGCACATATCCGTGTCGGCAAATATGCGATGCGTGAATTAGATGAGAAAATTCCATTGAAGCATGGAGTCGTCGGACAGGAAACATGCGGTCCAGGCGGAATAGCTTACGGAATGAGGTCCATTCCAGGTGTATTAGAACTTGTCGATTATATGGAAAAATACTCACCTGAAGCTTGGATGTTAAACTATTCTAACCCTGCAGCTATAGTAGCAGAGGCAACACGTAAGCTAAGACCGAATGCCAAGATTTTAAACATATGCGATATGCCAATTGGAATCGAAGAATTGATTGCAAAGAATTTAGGCTTATCTTCACGTAAAGAACTGGAAGTAGATTACTATGGTTTGAATCATTTTGGCTGGTGGACAGATATTAGAGATAAAGCAGGAAATAGCTTAATGCCTGAGGTGATTAAGCATGTAAGCCAGCATGGTTATGCAACAGATGGAACATCTGAACTAGAACAGCAGAAGAGCTGGAACAGCACATTAAAAAAGGCCAAAGATATTCAAGCACTTGATCCAAAAACGGTACCGAATACGTATTTGAAATACTATCTATTTCCAGATGAAGAAGTGGCACATTCAAACATAGAGTTCACGCGTGCCAATGAAGTGATGGAGGGGCGGGAAGCTTTTGTTTTTAGTGAATGTCAGGCCATCATTGATAAAGGGAGTGCGAAGGAAACAAAGCTAACCATCGATGAACACGCTTCCTATATCGTTGATTTAGCAAGAGCCATTGCTTTTAATAAAAAAGAACGGATGCTGATGATTGTAGAGAACAATGGCGCCATCATGAACTTTGACCCAACAGCCATGGTCGAAATTCCTTGTATCGTTGGCAGCAGCGGTCCAGAAAAATTAGTGGTTGGAGAAATTCCTAGATTTCAAAAAAGTCTCATGGAGCAGCAAGTTGGCGTAGAAAAATTAGTAGTAGAAGCATTTGAAGAAGGTTCCTATCAAAAACTATGGCAGGCCATCACATTATCGAAAACGGTGCCGAGTGCTAAAGTAGCAAAAGATATATTAGACGACTTAATTTTGGCAAATAAAGCATTTTGGCCAGAGTTAACATAACATGAGAATAAGCAATATGGGCGTTACATCGCTCATATGCTTATTTGTTTTTTCAACCGATGTATTCCGCTTTTTTTGTGATGGCGACAAAGTGGTTTTCACTTGGTACTAAAAGACCCCCTCACCAAAAAGGGGGTCCCCAATTCCTTACTCTGCACTCTCCTCAACCTCACGGCTATCCTCTGTTTCACCAATATAAATTGGACCGTTTGCGTGGTCGAGTCGGATTGGCCATTCGTATGGAATTTGAAGTCGTTTAGCAATACCTCTCCAGAATTTTGTAGAATCATATTCGAATTCTTGGAAGTCTTTTAATAAGTCTTTGTAAGACGAGCCATCAAATTGAATGAACATATCTTGAAGGCGCATGAACGCGACATGTCTCACTTCTAATGCTGCCGCAGCTTCCATTTCTTCTTCTGTTGCTTCACCAATGATTGTTCCTGCGGGCGGAAGCATGTCGTATACATTGAATTCCTCTTCTTCTTCGTGTGCTGCATTGTGCTGTTGATCTGACATTTTCTTCACTCCTTCTAGTTTTCATCAAAATTTTATTCGTGCTTACCTTTATTATCGGAAGAAAATGCGAAATGTGGAATGAAAAAAGAAGCAGATCCACAACACTTGCTTTTTCTTCTTGAATCTTTTATGATCAATTACAGATATAAAAGGTCTATAATAGATAGAAAGGAATGTTCCTATGAAATATTCTAAAGCGACCAACTATGCACTTCATACGATGGTGTTTTTAACTCTTGCGCCGAAGGGGAAAGCAATTGGCGTTGAGCCTCTTGCTAAAATGCAAGATCTTTCACCCACCTATTTATCTAAAATTTTAACAAAGCTTGTAAAGGCAGGATTGATTGAATCAACACCTGGTGCAAAAGGTGGTTACGCCATTATGAAACAGAAGGAAGACATTTCGTTTTTAGACGTCATTCAGGCTGTAGAAGGGCAAACGAATTTGTTTCGCTGTTCTTTAGAGCATGATTCTTTCATGCCTCATGATGACTGTTTGATTGAACAGGTCATGCAGGATGTTGAAACAAAAATGCAGGAGACGTTAAGTCAAAAGCGGTTAGTTGATATTGCAAGCCAAATTAAGCAGACAGAAAAGAATCCATTTTTCAACATGTGATTTTTTTGAACTAATTATAGATATTAAGAGTCTTTAAAATCTTTAATAAAAAGGAGAGATTTACATGTTATTAGATTGTGCCATTATCGGAGGCGGGCCAGCCGGATTAAGTGCAGCACTTGTTGTGGGGCGGGGCAGAAAACAGGTCATTGTATTCGATGACGAGATGCCAAGAAATCGAGTGACACAGGAATCACATGGATTTATTACAAACGATGGAATGACACCGTTTGAGATCAGACAAGCGGGAGAGGCAGATATTCAAAACTACCCTCATATTCAAATAAAGCGAAGCAGAATTGTTGAGATACAAAACAATGAGGACAACTTTACGTTACTGACACAAGAGGGAGAAAGATTCGAAGCGAAGAAAATCATATTGGCAACAGGACTTCAGGATATACTGCCAGAGATTAAGGGAATTCATGACGTGTATGGAAAGACGTTGTTTAGCTGTCCTTTCTGCGATGGCTGGGAGCTAAAGGACAAGCCGCTTGCCCTAATTGCTGAGAACCCACGCGCCTTGCATATGGCTAAACTTCTTTCCAATTGGACAAAGGATTTGATCGTGTTTACGAATGGACAGCAAGTGTTTGCTGAAGAGGAGCAGGCATTGCTATCAGCACATTTTATACAAGTCATTGATGTACCGATTATGTCAATTCATCATGAGAATGGACAAATGCACTCTCTTCACCTTTCGAATGGGGAAACGGTGAAAAGAGAAGGCGGATTTGTCGCAAGTGAATTCAAGCAGTCAGCTCCATTTGCTGAAAAACTTGGCTGCCAAATGACGAAAAATGCGGGCATTGAAACAGATATTCTTGGACGTACAACCGTCAGCGGTGTCTTTGCATGCGGTGACAATTTAGGCGGCCCTGCTCAACTTGTACTTGCAGCAGCTGCTGGAAGCCAGGCAGGAATGGGCGTCATCCATGAACTTGTGCAAGAGGAATTTCAACAAAAAACATCTCTATGAAAAGAGATGTTCAGCGATGAGCGGTTTTCCGTTTTGCTAAGACGTGAGCAATCCATTCGAAAAGTGCGTAAATCACAAAGAAGATAAGAAGCCAGCTGCTGGCATCGACCCATATATTGGTGATATGAATGATGTTCGCCTGATCAAGTCCAGTCTGTATCCACATGGTGATCAATGCTGTGAGGAACACTTGTAGAAACCATTTTGATTTTTTCAATTGGTCACACCTCCATCTCTTTCCATCATATAAGAAATGACAGTTTATTTCCAATTGTATTTCCATCAGTTTCAACGGTAAAATAATAAATAAAACCAATGGAAGGACATGAGATGAACGATCAAACCAATAGTTTTTTAAAAAGTCATTTTTCTGATCTTGTCCTCACACCGTCCCTTTTTTATCAATGGCCTTTTGGGCTTCGCTTTGAAGTGGCAGATTGGTCATTAGGAGAAGAATCAGTTGTATTAGAAAAAGCAGGGGATCGTGCTTTGAAAATTGTCAGATATGCTTTTGATCCAGAAGACGATATTCTGTTTGTCACGGATGTCTATACGCAGCATGAACATGAATTAACGAAGAAAAAGCTCCTAGTTTATCAGAAATATGTCCGCCAGCAAGTACGCAATCGATTGCGTCACGAGCTTTTGACCTATGTACGACCAGAAATAGATGACCCACTGACATTGGAGAGATTTACACTGAAATGCCGGCTGCAAGATATTCGATTGCGTCCACTTCTACAAGCCATGTGCCGAGAGGATTTCTATGCACCGAATCAAATCATGAAGGGGAAGCTTGATTATGAAATTTATCTCATCAATCTCTCGAAACAGATGATTTTCCACTTATATGATGATCGAGGCTGTGATCTCATAGCGTCAGATTCTGAGCGTCTTCGGCCAGTCTATGAGGGCTTACAGCACTGGCTATTAGACTATGATCGTGCTCAGATGGACCGGCTGTTTGCAGCGAAATAAGAAAACCGCACTTTTGACAAGTGCGGTTCTGTTTTATGCTTCTACTTTATTGAAGAACTGTGGTAAATATTCTTTGTGTGCTTCTAGCATTTCATCGAGGATGCTTTTTGCAATCGCATCTGATGGGACGAGCGGGTTGATCGTCATTGCGACAAGGGCTGTGTTGTAATCGCCTGTCACGGCTGCTTCAGCGGCAACACGTTCAAAGGATTTAATTTGAGAAATGAGTCCTTTGACAGCGACTGGCATTTCACCAACAGCGATTGGTTTAGGACCGTCTTTTGTGATGACGCAGTTGAGTTCAACGGCAGAATCATTTGGAATGTCACTGATGGCACCATTGTTGATGGTGTTCACAGGCTGAATGTCATGCTTGTCGTTATAAATGGATGCAATCAAGTTACAAGCCGCATCACTGTAGTAAGCACCGCCTCGTTTTTCAAGCTGTGGCGGTTTGATATCAAGATCAGGATCTTTGTAAAGCTCGAACAGGTCATTTTCTAGTGCACGAACGACTTCTGCACGAGTTCCTTCATTCTCTGCTGCTTTCTTTTCTTCAGCCAGCATATCACTTGTTTTGTAGTAGTAGCGGTGATATGGACATGGAATGACGCCAAGCCCTTTTAAGAAATCTGCATTCCACGGAATGGCTTGAATGTTGTTCATCGACATGCTGGAGTTTGGATCTGCCATGTCTTCGATGACTTGATCCATGATGCTTTTGCCATCTAAGAATACATTGAGTCCAAAGACCATATGGTTTAATCCAGCAAAGCTGACTTCGACTCTGCTTGCGTCTACATCAAGTCCTTTGGCGATTCCCATGCGAATACCGATTGGCACGTTGCATAAGCCAACGACTTTGCGATGGTTTGAATAGCGAAGAACGGCTTCTGTGACCATACCAGCTGGGTTGGTGAAATTCACAAGCCATGCGTCTGGGCACAGTTCTTCAATATCTTTGACAATATCAAGAATGACTGGAATGGTGCGAAGTCCTTTGAATAGACCTCCTGGACCATTCGTTTCTTGACCAATGACATTATATTTTAAAGGAATGCGTTCATCCTTCATACGTGCTTCAAGAAGTCCGACACGGAATTGTGTTGTGACGAAATCAGCGCCCGCAAGCGCTTTCCGGCGATCTAATGTTAAATGAACCTCGATTGGAAGTCCTGCCTTTTTCACCATGCGTTTTGCAAGATTTCCGACGATTTCAAGCTTCTCTTTTCCCGCTTCAATATCGACAAGCCAAAGCTCGCTAATCGGAAATTCATCGTATCGTTTAATAAATCCTTCTACAAGCTCTGGTGTATAGCTTGATCCTCCGCCAATTGTGACAACCTTTAATCCTTTTGCCATGTGCTGCACCTCCGAATAATGTAACGCGCAATGTTATAATAGAGAAAAGCCAATTCTTTTGTCTGTACATCTATAGCTTATCGTGAGAGCATCTAGTGCGTAAATGACTTCAGCGTCTTTAGGCAAGGGTGCCCTATTTAGAGATTTGTTACATAAAAGAAACACATTGTGACATGCTGTTGGAGAAAGGGGAAGTCAGATGTTTTCAAGTGAGGTCATTTCAAGCTTTAATGAACTAGAAAGCGCTTTATACCGATATATCATGGAAAACAGTGAAAAGGTCGTGTATATGAGAATTCGGGATTTAGCAGATGCTGCCCATATTTCCACCTCGTCTGTCCTTCGCTTTTGCCGAAAAGTGAATTGTGAAGGCTTTTCAGAGTTTAAAGTGAAACTCAAAATGTATTTAGAATCAGAGCAAACTCCTACTTTAAAAAGCACACAGCACTTTCTATATGAATTTATTGAACGCACACTGAAAGGGGACTTTGAAGGGAAAATTAAGGAGGCAGCAAGGCTCATTGCCGATGCAAAAAATGTGCTGTTTATCGGAACTGGCAGCTCTGGTATTTTGGCACAGTATGGGGCGAGGTATTTTTCGAGTCTTGAGAAATTTTCATTTTACATCAATGATCCGTTTTTCCCGATGAATATGCAGTATTTAGACAATAGTGTCACCATTGTGCTGTCTGTATCAGGGGAGAACCGTATTACGATTGATCATATTTCGAAGTTAAAAAGAGAAGGAAGCAAAATCATTAGTATTACAAACAATCAGCACTGTACGATTTCGCGCATTTCCGATTTAAATATTGCTTATTACGTGACAGACGAACGGGTTCACAGAGCCAATATTACGACACAGACGCCAGTTGTGTATATTTTAGAAGCGATGGCTCGTGACATGTTCGCGATGTTAAAGGAAAAGTAAAAGGAGCCGCTGCATGAATCAGCCGCTCTTTTTTTTCTGTCTCATAAAAGCGAGGATGGCAATCCCCGAACAGATGAGCACAAACAAACCGCCTAGCAAATACACAGTCCTCGCTCCGAATGCATCTGCAATCAATCCAACAAAGAAAATAGATAAACCGACAGATACAGAAGAAAGGACGTAATGAGCCGAGTACACCTTTGATAAATCTCGGACGGGCGTTTCCGTTTGAAGAATGGTTTGCTGCGAAACATCCCGAATTTGATAAGCAGGCCCCATCAAAATGCAAAGCAGCAAAGCAAGCCACGGCAGGCTATTCAGTGAAAAGACAATAGTCAGCACTGCATAAATGAATGAACCAGCTGCCATAAAGAGAAGAAGCTGCTTTTGAATCAACCGGCTTATCCACGCAGCCAAGAGCCCGCCTAGAATGGCGCCTGTATAATAAGCGGCGTTGATAAAACCCCACCATTCCTCACTTTCGTTTAAATCATGGGTGACAAAGGCAAGGGTAATCGCCCCGATCCACACAGCGCCCGCCATATTTTCACAAACATCCATAAAGGTCAGAGTGCGAATCGTTTTATTTGTCCAAATAATCGCCCAGCCATCCTTGAAACTGTTCATCTTATTTGCTTTTCGAACCGTGTCTTCTTGCTTGAGAAGAGGAAAAACAGGGATGAAAAACAAATAAGACAACACAATCATGAAACAAGTAATCCACATTAAATAAAAAGGACCAATCAACAGGACGAGCATTCCAGTAAACGAATAACCGGCGATTTGGACCGTTTGATGAAAAATGGAGGCTGTACTGTTCGCTTTCACAAGCTGATTTGCTGGCACAAGCATCGGCATGATGGCCTGTAATAAAGGACTGATGAATCCACCTGTGATGGAAATGAGAATAAGCGCACCAAACAGCCAGACCATATGCTGCTGAAAGAAATAAAATTGGGCTGTAAACACGATGAGCATCACAAGACGTAAAAGAGGGACCCATTTCAACAGCCGACCCGCTTGAAAGTGATCGGTCAAAACAGGAGAGATGAGCCCGGCTAATAGCTGGCAAAGCGTTCTTATTAGCGGAAATAGAGCCGCATAGGCAACAGATTGTGTATCTTGATAGATCACAAACGTGATCGTCATCACAAATAGAATATCACTTAGCATGAGAAGGCTTTTACTGCCTGTATAATACCAAAACTTGTTTCCCATATCCAACCGGCTCCTTTTCAAAAACAAGTTCAGTATAGCATGGTGATGAAGGACCTAGAGGCTTTTCATTGAAAAATACATCTTAAGGATGAGAGGATTGTGATAAGCTAAATGAAAGACATCGCAAGGAAAGGGGTTCAAATCAATGAAAGTACTACCGGCACATGAATTCTTGAATCAGCACAGCATCCCTTATGAGATCAAAGCATTTTCTTCCGAAACAGAGAAGGGAGCCGCAAATGTAGCAGCAGCCCTTGGTTTTCGTGAAAGACAAATGATCAAAACATTGATTTTTGAAACAGGGGAAGGGGAGCAGCTGCTTGTGATGGTTGGCGCAGACCAGCATATTAAGTCAGGGAAACTAAAGAAAGCGGCCGGCTCTCGTAATATTAAAATGGCATCACCAGAGAAGGTTCTGGAAGTGACGGGCTACCGAATTGGCTCGATACCGCCATTTTGCTGGCAGCCAGAAGGCTTCCGCACCATCATCGAAGCTTCGTTATTAGAGGAAGAGGTATTAGGCGTTGGAGCAGGCGAATGGGGAAATGAAATCCTCATCACACCAGAACAATTAGTGAAAGCCTCAAAGGCTGTACCGTATGACATTGTTCAACCAGCCGAATAGAAAAAAAGTGCCTGTTTCTTATGCAGGCACTTTTTTAATTTGCAGCAGGCGCCTTAAATGGATCGATATCTTTCATTTGCAGAAAGGCATCCACTGTTCTATTTTTTTCAAGATCATTCGCCCGTTTGCAGATAACAACGGGTCTGACGATTTCTATGCCTTCGATATATACGCGCCCAATCTCTTTCCGCTTGAGACTGCCTTGAACCGCATCACGGGGAACAAGTGTGATCCCATAGCCAGCTTTGATCATTTGAATCGCTTCATGAACACCGCTGAATTGTAAATCAACAGTCGGTTTTTTAATTCCTTTCGAGGTGAAAAGGGAAAAGAGCTTATCTCTTGTGGAGCTGCCTTCTTCACGCATCAAAAAAGGCTCCAGGCTCAGGCGCTCTAGCGGGACGGTTTTTCCGTTTAACGGATGGTCTGCTGGCACAATAAAATCATAGCTTAAATTCGTCAAATGGGAGGTAACGATCTCCTCATGATGCAAATCTTCAATTACAGCGATGGCCACATCTGATTCATATTGAAGCAGGCTGTCTATCACTTGAGCGGAGTTTCCGCTTTTTAATTCGATTTCTGTCTGTGGTGAAGACGTTTTAAAAGCAGCGAGCCAATCAGGCAGTAAAAAGTTGAGTGGTACGTAGGTAGAAGCGATGCGGAGACGCCCCTTTTTCCCATTTTGTAATAGCGTGATCTGATATTCTACTTCCTTTTCAGCCTCGAACACTTGCCGGGCATAAGGATACAGCATCTTTCCCATTTCTGTGAGCGCAATTCCTCGGCCGTTTCGTTTAAAAAGGCGAAAACCGATCTCTCGTTCAATGCTTCTAAGCTGAGCCGTCACAGCTGGCTGTGTCAAAGATAGTGCGTCTGCTGTTTGTGTGACGCTTTTAGTCTCTGCAACCTTTGCAAAAATCCGAAGGGCATGTAAATTCAACTTTGCACCACCTATCAATTATTTTAATGGTTTAATCAAAAACATTCATTAGATTTATTATAAAGCATCCCTTATCGTAAAGATAGCGAAGGGGGAAGGGAAAATGGATCATCGTCAAAAGCAAGTTGTGTCAATATCGCTCATCACAGCATTTGCACTTATTGGGGATTCAATGCTCTATATTGTTCTTCCAGTCTATTGGAAAGAGATTGGTTTATCATCTATTTGGGAGGTCGGGTTACTGCTGTCCATCAACCGATTCATTCGCATTCCGCTAGCGCCTGTCGTTTGGTGGCTCTATCGCTATATCCCAATGAAGACCGGTGTATTAATGGCGATTTTGATCGCGTCAGTGACCACGATATTATATGGGGTGAGCGGTTTTTGGCTGCTGCTGATCTGCCGCTGCGCATGGGGGCTTGCTTGGACGTTACTCCGTATGAGCGGGATGAGGGTTTTGGCTGAAATAGACGAAGGCTCACAAGGACATTTGACGGGTCTTTATAATGGGCTTTACCGGCTTGGCAGTTTATTTGGCATGTTATTTGGCGGGATTTTCGCCAGCTTGTTCGGCTTCCAGTCCATGACGCTTGTCTTTGGTTTACTCACATTGATAGGGTGCGTTTTTTATGTATCTTTGGATGAAATTGAAAAGAGAGAAGGCACGCAGATGTATCATGGCATCAAACAGAAGTGGTTTGCACGAGATGTTGTAAAAGTACTGATAACAGGCATGCTGGTCGCACTTATTATACAAGGTTTATTCGCATCCACGCTGAGTCATGTCATTGAAGCAAAGATCGATCAGGATGAATTTGCTCTATTTGGCTTTGTCATCGGAGCTTCGGCTTTAAGCGGTGTCATTCAAGCAATCAGGTGGGGGTGGGAACCATTTGTCGCACCGAGAACAGGCAAATGGTTTGATCGGCTTGTGATGAAGGAACGAATGCTATGCTGGATGTTTCTTTCATTTGGAGGGCTCAGTTTTCTTGGGGTCATGCTGAAGGTAAGCGGCTGGTTTCTATTGATGCTGCTTTTGATTCAGCTGCTGGCAACGATTGTAACAACGTTCACCGATACACTTGCCTTTCAAAAAGCCTCTGCTCAAACAGATAAGAACCGCTTTCTCGCCAGCTATTCTTTTGTTCAAGATATGGGGGCTGCTTTAGGGCCTTTGTGCGGGTATACATTGATCCAGTTTTTTGGAACAAACAGCGTCTTTTGGCTGATGCTCATCATAAGCTTAATGCTTGTCAGCATGTGGGTAAGAGGCGGGCAGCATGTCTCTTCTAGTGCAGTGTAAAAAAATAAAGCGTTATATAAAAAAACTGCCTCATGCAGCTGATCGCAGGAGGCAGTCATATTCTCTTAATCTAAGTCTGAATCGTAGGCTTTTTGCGTGAGCTGGCTGACAACCTCTTTTAATCCATTTGGTTTATGGAATTCAACAGGTGTGCTTCCTTTTTCGAAGACGATTTGGTCTGCTTCAACGAGCACGACATATCGATTGTTGACCTTCGCAATATGGATCGAGTGGCCAAAGTCCGCGAGAAGTCCTTTGATTTCTGTTTCACCTAGACGCATTTTCATTGTGATATCAGGGGTTTGTTCCACAATGTGAGATGCTGCTAGTGTGACCTGTTCTGTATCGAGTGTTTCTCTAATTTCTCGTTTTTCACTCGCTTCCCATATTTCAAGGTCCTCTTCAAATTGCTTTAATTCTTCACTTTCATCCTGTAATGTTTCAAATACTTGTTCCTGCACCATATTCATGACCTGTGATTTCATGATTTCAGGCATAGATTCCCCGTATTCGACGAATTTCAGAAAGTCCTCAAAATAACGAGCATGTGAGGATTGGTGAATTTTCACTTCGGCTTCCTCTGTCATGCCCTCTTCTGGCATAAACGGATATTGAATCGATTTCATGTTTTTTGTTGTAATGGCCATTTCGACTTTTTTGATCAAGGTAGATGTATCAGCGATAGAAGCCACTTTCTGTTCAAAATCGCATTTCATAATAAAGACAAAGGAGTCATCAAAATATTTTTTAGGGACAGCAGACGCAACTAAAAAAACGCCGCCTCTGACAGCACTTGTATCTAAATACGTGCGAACAAACTGTTCGCTGCATTCATTAAATACTTCTTTTGTATCGGCAAATCTCGTTTGATGAAATAAATTGTAGTTTGGATTTGAATCGAGTTCATGACCGGGTTCGACAATGAATCGGCCAATTTTGGTTGGTACTTGTTCAGATTTAGGGTGTCTGTCCACTTTTCGTTTGACGATTTTTTTCAGCTCGCCATCTAAAAAGTCCTTCAGCTCACTTTGTTCAAATTCCTCTTGATCTAATGTTTGATAATGCTTGAACCGTTTATTTGCTTGTTCATCTTTGCCTTCGATTTCTACGACAAAGAATGATAGAAAACGTATCGTAAAATCCATTGATTGGTCACCACTTTTTCTTCTTCGGATATGTTGAGTATAGAAAAAGGAGTGAAAATCGTCAACGAATGCAGAAATATCGTGTCATTATTTCCCGAGAAATGTTTAGTGAAAAACACTTGATAATAATTATCATTCTTGATAGAATGATAAAAGAAAAGAAGGAACCTGCCAGTTCCTTCATCTCAGAAAAACAACTTATTTTGTTTCAAATGTTTCGCAATCAGTTTCGGCATTGCGAGTCACATCAGTCATTGTGTTTTTACCAATTTTAATGGTAGAAGCAGTACAGCTGTTATCAGCCCAAAAACGGCAAGAGTTCACTTCACAAAGTACGTTTTGTGCCATGAGAATTCACCTCCGTGATTCATATTGAGAATGAAGCAAGCTGCCACTTGAATTCATTCCATCTAGTAGTCTCTTTATAAAAAGAGGCTGTTTGTGCTGATGATGCACATGTTTATCATACCATCTACCCTGATAATATACAATTTAAACTTTGAAAGAGCGAGAATACAAATCTCGCTCTTTTTTTATTTGTAAAAATAGTTAAATGCTAGGTGGCACCATCTCTCATTTCGACATATGAATAGAGTAGATTCAAAACCTGATGTCGGACAAAGTCTAAGGGTACATGTACTGATTTTCCGCATAAAGATAAGGTTTTCAATCAAAAATTTTCATAGAGAGATGAGGGGAGAAGATGAAAGCAGTCATTCTCTGCGGAGGAAAGGGAACGAGAATGAGTGAGGTCACACAAGCGCTTCCTAAACCACTTGCTATGATCGGAGATCGGCCTATTCTATGGCATATTATGAAAATCTATCAGTATTACGGAGTAGATGAGTTTATCTTATTGCTTGGATATAAAGGAGAGAAGATCAAAGAATATTTTCTGAACTACGACTGGCGGCATCACAGCATGCAGCTGGATATGGCAACAGGAGAAATGAAGCTTTTAGGAAAGTCAGAGAACTGGAAAATCACCTTTTTAGATACGGGTGAGGAGACGATGACAGGCGGACGGTTAAAGCAGGCACAGGACTACATTGGGGGTGAGACATTCATGATGACATATGGTGATGGACTTGCCAATATCAATATGTTTCATCTGCTGAAGCGTCATCAGGATCTTGGGGCAGCTGCGACTGTCACAGGAATTGAAAAGAAGTCCCAGTACGGGACACTGAAGGTGTATAACGGGATGGCACAATCCTTCTCTGAGAAGACAGACAGTGTCGGGATGATCAATGGAGGGTTTTTTGTGTTGTCTCCAAAGGTATTTGACTATTTGACAGACGATGATCAATGCGTGTTTGAAGCGGAGCCTCTGCAAAATCTGGCGAATGATGGAGAGCTTGCGGTTTATGAGCACCACGGATTTTGGACAGCGATCGATACGTATAAGAACCTGAAGGAAATCAATGGCATGTGGACAAATGGAAAACAACCATGGAAGGTTTGGTGACGGCATGAGCGGATTTTGGAATGGGAAAAACGTATTTGTGACTGGATGTACAGGACTATTGGGAAGCTATCTCGTCAAGGAATTGATTGATCAAGGTGCAAACGTAACTGGGCTTGTGCGTGATCAGGTGCCTCGATCGAATTTATATCAAGGCAGTCAATTCGAAAAGATGAATGTGGTGCAAGGTGCATTGGAGGATATGCAAACGATTGAACGTGCGTTAGGAGAATACGAAATTGATACTGTCTTCCATTTGGCGGCGCAGGCCATTGTTGGGGTCGCAAATAGACACCCTGTTTCTACATTTGAAGCCAATATTTTAGGGACATGGAATGTACTGGAGGCTTGCAGAAGACAGCCGCTGATCAAACGAGTCATCGTGGCATCAAGTGACAAAGCATACGGCGATCAGGAGCAGCTTCCATACGATGAAGATATGCCGTTAAATGGGAAACATCCGTATGATGTATCGAAGAGCTGTGCAGATTTAATTTCTCACACGTATTACAACACATATGGTCTTCCGGTTTGTATTACACGCTGCGGCAATTTATACGGGGGCGGGGATTTAAATTTCAACAGAATCATTCCGCAAACCATCCAGCTTGTGCTAGAAGGAGAGGCGCCTGAAATTAGAAGTGACGGGACATTTATTCGTGATTACTTCTACATTGAAGATGCGGTCAAGGCTTATTTGCTGCTAGCTGAGAAGATGGAGGAAAAAGGGCTCGCTGGAGAAGCATTTAACTTTAGTAATGAAATTCAGCTGACGGTGCTTGAGCTCGTGGATAAGATTTTAAAGGCGATGGGCAGTGAACTGAAGCCGCGTATTTTAAACCAAGGAACGCATGAGATTAAGCATCAATATTTGTCGGCAGAAAAGGCGAGAAAGCTGCTTGATTGGAAGCCTGACTACTCCATTGATGAAGGTTTAGAGAAGACGATTGAATGGTATCGCGAATTCTTTCAAAAATAGAGGTGTAAGTAGATGAACAGCATATATTGTACGGTTCTATCGAGTGGAAGACTTTATCAAGCCATTGCGTTTTTCTTATCATTGAAGCAAGTAGAAGATGATGCTGTCATCAAGACGTTATGTATGGATGATGCTGCATTTGATCTGCTTCATCAAATGAATTTTCCTCATGTTGATCTTGTTCATGTACGGGAGCTCGAAACGCCGGAGCTGCTGGAGAAAAAAGAGGAACGGGATGCCTCGGAATATTGCTGGACATTAAAGCCGATTTGGATTGAGTGGTTATTTGAACAGGAGCAGGCAGAGGGAGTAACCTATCTTGATGCGGATTTGTTCTTTTATGAGAGCCCGAAAGCGATTTTTCAACATCAGCCGAATGCCTCTGTTTTACTCTCGAGAGGGGATATTGTGATTCCGAGCTTCGATCCTGAGGAAGTGAAGATGCTTCAGAAGCTTTTAGGACGATATAACTCAGGCTTCCTGTATTTTAAAGGAGATGAAGCCGGCCGGAAATGCCTCAGCTGGTGGAAAGAAGAATGCTTGAAGGAATGCAAAAATGCGCCGGGAGAAGGCAAGTTTGGCGATCAAGGATATCTCGATCATATGCCGAAGCTGTTTGAAAAAGTGGAAGATATTCAAACAAAAGGCGTGAATATTGGTCATTGGAATTATGGGCAGCATTCTTATCGGGAAGAGAATGGACGTATTTTGCTGGAGGATGGGCATCCGCTCATTTGCTATCATTTCAGCGGCTTTCGCATCGTGAGCAAGGATGAGATGCAGCAAATTCATGAAAAAGGGAGAAATGATCTGCCATTTTTCCAAGAAGCCTATCGAAACGTGCTGCGCCATGTGATTGAATCTGTTGAGCAGGTCGATCCGCTGTTTAACGGCTATGCCAAATTGGAGGGGGATGACGCATGAATGAGAAGCCAAAGGTAAGCGTCATTATTCCGAGCTATAATGCCAAAGAGCGTTTAGAAGGGAGTCTTTTTTCCTTAACGCTTCAGGATACGGATATACCATTTGAGGTGATTGTCGCTGATAATGGGTCAACGGACGGCACGATGGAAATGCTTGAGAACATTGAGGTGAATTTCCCGTTTAAAAAGGTACGTATTCCTGTCAATCAAGGGATTGCCAAGGGTCGCAATCATGCCATTCGCGAGGCGGAGGGAGACCTGCTGATATTCCATGACAGCGATATGCTGGCAGAGCCGCAATTTATTCAAAAGCATGCGGAGGCACATGCTGTTCATGAGGACCTTGTGATTTGTGGTGTATGCTGGAAGCGGATTTATCGTTATTTTTACGAAGCATTTGATAAGGATCATATCAATCGGTTGAAAAAGCAAGGCTTGTATAAGCGGAAAATGAAAGATAAAACGCCTCTTTTATCAATGAAGGAAGTTGAAAATGGTGGATTTCTAGAGAAAAGCTTCGATTTGCAGTCTGAGTTTATTGATATTCTCAAAGACATTTTGCGCACGTATAACTATGATTTAGGCTCTTATGAGCTGCCGTGGCGATTTTTTATTACGAATAACTCCTCTGTCAAACGTAAGCATGTCATGGCACTCGGGATGTTTGATGAAAATATCGTTCGGTACGGGTTTGAAGATTATGATTTAGGAATTCGTCTGCATCAGCTTGGTCTCTCGTTTGAATTGCGAGAGGATATCATGAGTGTGCATCAGGAGCATCCAAGTAATTTAACGTCATTTGATGACATCAAATATAACATTTTGTATATGTGCGAGAAGTACAACAATATTGATGCCATTGATGTCCATTTGGCTTTCTCTGGTCCATTTTCTCACACCGTCACAAATGACATTGTGAAAGAGGTCCGGCAGCTGCGTGAAAATCCGGCATTCGATGGTCTGCTTTCTTATTTTTTAGAGCTGCTTCATTTGATCACAGAGCGGAATGTAGGCATCAAACGCGATAAAAAAGATCAGCTGACAGCAAAGCATGTCCCTTTGAAAAAGCTGTCAGAGGCAGCGCAGCTTGCACGGCAGGAATATGGCTGCACAGTGCTTGTAGAAGCCATTCAAGGGCTGACGAAAGAGCTATTACGCGTTGATTTGTTTCAAGTGGATGTGTTGTAGATGGCATCTTATCATTTTACAACCATTGTGTCGAATACCCATATTTTTAAGCTTTTGGCGCTGATTCATTCGCTTGAACAAACCGCCCATTCATTCAAGCTGTCGGTTTTATGTGCGGACCCATTGGCTTACAAGGTGTTAAGTGAATTCCCTCATCCGCACGTTCAATATGAACAGCTTGAAGACATTGAAGATGACATGCTGCGAAAGGCAAAAGATGATCGGACGTTCCATGAGTATTGCTGGACGTTAAAGCCTGCTTTTCTGCTCAAAATCCTTGAGTCCTCAGAAGCGGATTATCTCGCCCATTTGGATACGGATTTGTATTTTTATCATGATCCAGAGGCGGTATTTGCAGAGAATCCGCTCGCTCATTTATTTTTGACGGATCATATGAATTCCAAGCGGTTCTATCACTTTTATGAGTTGTCTGGCCGCTTTAATACTGGATTTGTCGGCTGCCGCAACACAGACGTTGCCAAACAGGCGGTCACACAATGGAAGGATAACTGTCTTGCACACTGTACAGTAGAAATGGATACAGAAAATAAGACGTATGGAGATCAGCGGTATGTTGAAAGATGGATCGATGATTTTGAAGGGGTCCATGTGGTGACATCTAAAGGAGCCAATGCCGCCATTTGGAATATTGAAAACTACAAGCTTTCAGTTGTGAAAGGGGATATGTATCTCGACGAATGTCCACTCTTGTTCTATCATTTTTCTGCCTTTACGATCATTGATGAGAATACCTTTAATCTTAATTGGTATTACTATATGACTGAACAAAATCTAGTGGATCATCTATATATTCCGTATGCCGATTTGGTTCATCAAAAAATTAAACAGGTGCAAAAGGTCTTTCCAGAATTTCAGCAAGGGTTTATTGCAAAGAAGCACGTTCCTGACACGCATTTTTATGAGATATGAAAAAACCGCTCAATAACTGAGCGGTTTTCTCCTTTTTATGATTCATTCCATTTGGAGATGGTTTGATCGCTAGGTAGTAAGAAGGCCAGGATGCCTAATATCGGTAAAAAGGCGACTCCGATCATGGTAGGCGTTAAACCGAAGGCATCAATGAATGAGCCTAGAGCGACTGATCCAATTGCACCCATACCAAACGCAAGCCCAACAGTTAAACCGGACATTGTGCCAATTTT
Source organism: Bacillus sp. NMCC46 (assembly GCF_002998465.1). Taxonomy (NCBI): domain Bacteria; kingdom Bacillati; phylum Bacillota; class Bacilli; order Caryophanales; family Bacillaceae; genus Bacillus; species Bacillus sp. NMCC46. Next base: position 163,927 of record NZ_PVQZ01000005.1, read on the forward strand.
CCCGGGAAATAGTTCTTGAGCATAAACGACTGTGACAGAGAAGCTTGATGTCAGAATGACCCCAATCAGTCCAAGTAAAACATAAGCAAAAACAGGTCCGGCAAATGGCAGCAGCAGGGCAAGCGGAAAGGATGCCAATAAGGAAATTAAAATCACGGTTTTCTTGCCGAAGCGGTCTGCAAGCGGTCCGCCTAAAAATGTCCCAATTGCACCTAGAATGAGAAATAAGAAAATATAAGTCTGTGATTCTTTAATCGTCAATCCATATTGTTCAATCGCATAAAACGCATAGAAATTCGATATCGCATTCCCATACCAAGAGCGGGCAAAGATGAGAAAGACGATAATGCCAAGTGCTGTGAGTGCTGACTTACGATGAATATCAGATCTTGCAGCTTTTGCTGGAGCCTTTTTCGCTTGAGCTCGAATGGTTTGAAGTCTTCCTGCGTACCATCTTGAAATATAAAGAAGGAAACCGACAGCAATCATTCCAACAATCGTAAACCAAGCCACGCCTGGCTGACCGAGAGGGACGAGCATTAATGCAGCGATCAGCGGAGCAAAGGCTTGACCTGTATTTCCGCCTACTTGATAGATGGACTGTGCAAGTCCTCGTCTTGGACCAGCTGCCATGTTGGCAACACGAGAGCCCTCTGGATGGAAAATTGCAGAGCCGAGTCCGATAAAGACAACGCAAAGCAAAATGGTGGCAAAGGAAGGCGCAAACGCAAGCCCGAATATACCGACAGCACTAGAAAATAAAGCAATCGGGAGTGCATAAGGCATCGGCCGTTTATCTGTATACCACCCAATAGCGGGCTGCATGACGGAGGAGACCATATTTAATGTAAAGGCAATCAGCCCTAATTGTGTAAAGGTCAGCCCCATTGAGCGTTCTAAAATAGGGAACATCGCAGGAATAACGGCTTGCAATGTGTCGTTCAGCATATGGCAAATGCCAATAATCAATAAAATGGGGTAAACCGTTGATCCGGTGACAGAATTTTGAGGTTTATCCTTTGTACGAGCAGCAATAGCCAATGAGACTTCCTCCTTTCATTCAACTGTTTTCTATTTTGCATTCTTCTCATTTTATTCATAAGGTGAACTATAAAACAATAGCAAATTGTCATGATTTAGAAAAAAGAGACACAAGTGCTTGTGTCTCTAAAGGGTTATTGATAAAAAGATGCGATCACAGGCTTCATTTTTTGAATGACGAGTCCGCTTCCGCCGCGGTTTTTCACACCTTCAATCATGCCGACGAGGACGTAATCTTCTTTTTTAGGATTAAATGCAAGTAAAAATCCATTTTCAGAACCGTCTGTTGCCCCTTGTTTGCTCTTCAGCTCTGCCGTTCCTGTTTTAGCGGCAATATCAGCTCCTTCAATTTGTAAGGAGTGAGCTGTACCGTTTGGACTGGTCACGACCTGAGTCAGCGCGTCTTTCACTGAGTTTGCCGAGTCTTCTTTGATGATTTGTTTTGGTGATGCTGTTTTTTCATCTTGAACGACTCGAGGATAGACAAGCTTGCCTCCTGTTGCAAATGGAGAATAGGCATGTACTTGTTCAATCGGTGACATGAGTAATTCGCCTTGGCCATAGGCAGAGTCAGCAAGTAAGATGTCCGATTGAATGCCATCGTTCGATACTTGTGCTGGTTTCGTTGTAAATGGCATGTGCAAATCTTCGCCAAACCCAAATGCTTTTACTTTTTTCTCGTAGGTGTCTTTGCCAATTTCCAGTGCTTCCTGTCCGAAGTAAATATTGTCTGAGTACACGAGGGCATCGACCATATTTACATTTTCTTTATCGTGAACCCGTGTAATTCGATAATTGCCCCAAGATTGATCCTTTTGCCATTTCAGTCCATGAATGGTGCGTACTTTATTAGGTTTTGTGACACCTGTTTCCAGCCCAATGGCCGCTGTAATGGTTTTGAATGTAGACCCTGGTGCATACCGGCTCGCATAGCGAGCTTGGAATGGGAGGTCTGGGTTTTCACTGTATACCTGATATTGCTTAGGTGTGATCCCATTTGTCATGAGATTGACATCGTAGGAAGGGGCGCTGACAAGCGCTAATAGATCCCCCGATGATGGATTCATGATCGTGACGGCCCCTTTTTCACCTTTTAGCTGTTCATAGGTTTTTTTCTGTAAAGAAGCATCAATGGTCAGCTTCACTGTTTTTCCATCTTTTCGATCTGATTTTTGCAATGTTTCTTCAATGCCTGTTTCATCATGGACGATCAGAATGCTTCCGCCATCTTGTCCACGCAGGTTTTTGTCAAACGTAAATTCAAGGCCGGTTTTGCCGATGATTTGATCTGCTTTTAATGCCGGATTTCTTTTGATATCATCTGCATTTGCTTTTCCGACATAGCCGGTGAGATGGGCGGCGGCTTCGTTATAAGGATAGTAACGCATTTCCCTTCGTTTGATAGGTGACGCCTTTTACCTCCTTTGGAATCGGCTTTTGCTCTAACATTGATTTGAGCGGGACAAACGTGTCGTCTGTGACCCATGCTTGTTTCAGCTGATTGTCAATCAGTTCTTCGTCTATATCAAACGCCTTGCTGATTTTTTTGATATTGCGTTCTTTTTCTTTCCCTGTTCCGAGTTTACCTGGGATGATGCCAAGTGCGTTTCCACCAGTTGTTTCTGCCAGCGTACGCCCTTTTCGGTCTACAATGTTTCCACGGACAGCAGGGTCTGATTTGACTTTGATAGTATCTCCCTTCTCCATTTGCGGGAAGATGAGATTTGGCTTCCAGTCCACTTTCCACTTGTCATCTTCTTCTGAGAGAACGCCCTTGTAAGAAAGCTTGTGCAGCTTGCCAAAAGACGTTTTCATTGTCACATCATAGGAAAATTGATACCCATTTCCTTTGTCCTGTTTTTCGACGTTGAGCTTTGATATGTTCAGATCATAAGCACCAATTCCGTTAAAGATATTGTCATATTTTTCGGCTAGTTGTTTTTTTGAGAAGTCATTGGCTTTCAAAGACGCACTCGTTACCTCATCAGCCAGCTTCGTAAAGTCTTTCTTCTCCAATTGTTTCGTAAAGGATTCCGCCGCTTTTAAAGCCTCTTTTTCTTTTGAGAAAAGAGTATCTTTTAAGAAAAAGAGAGCAGCTGCTATCACGATGATGCTAAGAAGAGGAATAATGAATTTTTTCTGTTTCCAAAATGATTTTCTTTGATCCTTATACAATGAAAACACCTCAATTTTTGATTAGATCTTCTATATTTTACAGTGATTGCACATGATTTGTATAGTTTCTCCTATGAAAATAGACCAAGGCATCATGTCATGGTTTTGAAAATGGGAGTAAAATGACAGCTGTTTTTATGAAAGATATCTTCATTTTTTCTTATGATTTAAAGGATTTCTTAAGAGATCATCGAATGTGGAAAATTAGAAAAAATATGACAAGCGCTTTCAATAGGGGGAATTGTTATCGTTTATAAAAAAGTGAATGTAATTGGACTTATTCTTGGACCGACACTTTTCTTGCTCGTTCTGTTTCTCATACCTGAAGATGAATTGACCTATGCTGCGAGGGTAGTCTTGGGCATTACGGCTTGGACGGCAACATGGTGGGTGACAGAAGCACTGCCCATACCTGCAACATCTTTATTGCCCATCATCCTACTGCCGACACTTGGCGGGCTTTCTATGGAACAGACATCAAGGGCTTATGGAGATCCGATCGTCTTTATGTACATGGGAGGATTTATGATCGCTATTGCCATTGAAAAATGGAACTTACATAGAAGAATGGCCTTACACATTTTAAGGGTGATTGGCACTAGAAGTGACCGCATTGTATTAGGTGTCATGATCGCGACTGCTTTTTTATCTATGTGGATTTCGAATGCAGCGACAGCCCTGATGATGCTCCCGGTGGCACTTGCAGTGATTAAAGAGGTCAAGGCTAATGAAGTCTTATCTGGTCCATCTCTTGATCGATTCAGTAAAAGCATCTTATTGTCGGTTGCGTATTCAGCGTCAATTGGTGGTCTAGCAACACTTGTCGGATCTGTGCCAAATGCTGTGTTTGCTGCGATGTCAAAAAAGCTATTAGATCGGGAAATTATGTTTTTTGAATGGTTTTTGTTTGGTTTTCCTGTTGCGATGATTCTGCTCATTCTCTTATTTCTGTATTTGACCAAGGTACAGTTCAAGGTAGAGCACACAGGTGAAATGAGTGTAGCGTTCATTCGAAAGGGATTAGAGAATTTAGGAAAAATGAAACAAGAGGAAAAATGGGTGTTTGTTGTTTTTCTCATGACGGCGTTTTTGTGGATTTTTAAGCTCTTTTTGTTTGGAGGGATCACCGTATCTGATACGTCTATCGCCATTTTCGGTGCCATGCTGTTATTTCTCATTCCAGCAACAAATGGTGAGAGAATATTAGAATGGCAGGATATGAAACAGCTGCCGTGGGGGCTTTTGCTTTTGTTTGGAGGTGGGCTTTCGCTCGCTACGGGCTTTGCAGAAACCAATCTAACGGGATGGATTGGGGAAAATCTACAGCATTTACATGGGCTTTCGTATATCGTGCTGTTGATCATTTTAACGGGAGCGATTTTGTTTATGACTGAAATTATGTCAAATACAGCTGTTGCCAATATGATTATTCCGATTACGGTAGGGCTTGGGCTTGCGATTGGCATGGAGCCATATGGGTTAATGGCTGCGGCTGCTTTGGCTTCTTCATGTGCGTTTATGCTGCCGATCTCCACACCGCCAAACGCCGCTGTCTTTAGTGCGGACGTGCTGAAAATATCTGATATGGTCAGGGCAGGCTTTTGGTTAAATATCATCAGTATTGTGGTGATTGTCCTTGCGGTGTATTTCTGGCTCCCGATTGTGCTTAAAAGCTGAGCGGGTTACGAAGGTGGCTTTGATCGAATCGAGACGTCGGTGTTTTTGTTTCTTTTGGCTTCGGTGCTGGTGTGGATTATTTGATGTGAGTGTCCTTTGGCGTGTAATAAGCGTGTTAGATCCAGATATGGTGGACTCAAATTCAGCCAAAAACAGCGTGATTTAAGCAAAAAAAAGAGACCGGGAATCCCCGTGTCTCTTTTCTAATGTGTTTCATTAAGATGGCTTTTTCGTCTTGCATAGGTGAAATAGACAACGACACCAATGGCCACCCAGATAAGGAAGGCTCTCCATGTCACCCATGAAAGGGTAGTTGCGAGTGTGATACAAATGACCGCGCTGATAATCGGAAGAACAGGCACGAATGGCACTTTAAACGCTGCTTTGACATTCGGGTGCTTTTTCCGTAAAACGATGACGGCAATTGAAATCACCGTAAAGGCTGCAAGTGTACCGATACTCACTAAATTCGCAAGCGTCGATAAATTCACAAAACCTACGATACATGCTGCGACAGCACCTGTCAGCCAAGTGTTGGCAACGGGTGTTTGCGATTTTGGATGAACATTTGAGAAAATTTTTGGCATGAGTCCATCGCGGCTCATCGCAAAGGTTAAGCGAACCTGCGCATAGACCAAGGCAATTAAAACCGTTGTGATCCCAATAATGGCACCGGCTGATATGATACCTGCCACACTATGAAGGCCAACGACTTGAAGAGCAAATGCGACAGGGTCACTGACATTCAGTTTCGTATAGTGAACCATGCCGGTTAAGACAAAGGACACACCGATGTATAAAATGGTACAAACACCGAGCGCCCCGATAATGCCGATCGGCATCGCCTTTTGCGGATTTTTGACTTCTTCAGATGCATTGGCGATCGCATCAAATCCGAGATAAGCAAAAAAGACTGTTGCCGCGCCTGCGATCACTCCTTCAAAGCCCATCGGCATAAAGGGTGTCCAGTTTTCAGGTTTGACGTAAGCAAAGCCTGAAATGATAAAGAGAAGGACGATGGCAATTTTGATTAACACAATGATGTTATTCAGCTTCGTGCTTTCTTTGACGCCTCTTGAGACGATAAAGGTGATAAGTAAAATAATAAGTGCGCCTGGAAGGTTAAAGACGGCACCATCAGCGGCTCCAGGTGCAGCTGATAAAGCCTTCGGTATGTGCAGACCGAATCCACTGAGCAGTGATTGAAAATAGGACGACCATCCACTTGCTACAGCAGAGAGCGCAATGACATATTCAAGCATGAGATCCCAGCCCATTAAGAAGGCGAGAAATTCCCCAAGTGTGGCGTAGGAATACGTATAGACGCTTCCTGACACAGGAATGGACGAGGAGAATTCAGCGTAGCAAAAAGCAGCAAGGGCGCATGCGATCGCAGCCAAAATAAAAGATATAATAATCGCAGGTCCCGCATCCTTTGCTGCCGCAACCCCCGTAATCACAAAGATACCAGTCCCGACCACGCAGCCAATGCCAAGCAAGATTAAATCAAACGTATTTAACGATCGGCTGAGCCGCTTCGTTTGACTTTCAAGCATGAGCTGGTCGAGAGACTTTTTTCGAAATAAAGAACTCATGTTGACCTCCTAATGGATAAATCTTTTCGTAAGACGAATGTTAGTATATGCGTAATTGACAATTTAGTCAATTGGTTGAAAAACGCTTTAAATCACTAAAGTGTTAAACATCACAATCGAATTTGTGCATAAAAAGAGACATCCGCTGGCAGGTGGAAAGCGGATGTGGTGACGGGGGATCTATGTCTGTTCAGCAAATATTTTTTCATTGAACAGCACACTTGGATGAGTGGGATAATGGGCAGAGGAGGCAAGGTGATGTGTCTTGGCTTTTTCCAAATCGCCGAGCTGATAATAACAATAGCAAAGCTGGAGATGTGGATACCACGTTTTATACTGTGTGAGTGTGAAGGCTGTTTCGTTTTCAGGAGCCTTCAGCGCCTGCTCATACCAAAAGATCGCTGCCTGATGTTTATTTTGTATTTTTAGATGATCCCCGATCCGGCAGCAAAATTCTGGACGGGGCTGATCGTATAAGAAAGAGCGTAATAATGAGGATAAAGCCGCTTCCTCGAAGCCTACCGCATAATAGCAGTCGGCTAAATATTGGCATGTGCGAATTTCATCCTCAATCCAGCACTGTTTTGTCGCTAAAAATTCATGATAAAAACGAATCGCCCTGACATGCTGCCTGTTATCTTTTAATTCATTGGCAAAGTAAAAGAGATCACGTGGCGTCATGTCCTCTCCTTTTGCGAGCATGTTTTCATAAATTCGAAGATTGCGCCCGGGCTCACCAGTGGTTGTTTTCTTGCGCTTTTGATGTGTGACGGCTATATCGGCTGGAAAGATGTTGCCATACACTTGAAGAAACTCATGTACGGCCCCGTACCACTGAAAGTTCAAGACACGCTTCACAAGGCGATTTCTTCTATATTTAAAATTCACCCGACCGTCTTGATCAAATCCCACATGATAAAACATTGAGACGGCATCCACCGAAGGATCAAGCGTCTCTTTGAGCTGAAGAAATTTTTGACGGTCTTCTTCTAGTAGAACATCGTCTGCATCAAGCCATAAAATATACTCTTTCGTTGCATGTGAGAAAGCGAAATTGCGGGCTTTTGCAAAGTGCTGAACCCATTCGAAATCAAGTACCTGTGCTGAAAAGGAGTGAGCAATCTCCTTCGTACGATCTGTTGACCCTGTATCAACAATGATCATCTCATCTACAATGTCTTGGACAGAGGAAAGGCAGTCCGCTAACACCTCCTCTTCATTTTTCACAATCATACATAAGCTAATGGTTACCATCTTTAGATCACCTCTTCATAGTGTATCGAGCAGCAAAAGGAAACATTCTTTTCAGCAGCGGGTTTTTTTAAAACTAGTTTTCTGCTACCGGCTGATTTAAAATAAAGGGAGAATCTATGTAAGGGCTGATAAAAATGAGTTTATTGAATGTTGAAGGATTATATAAAACATATGGCGAGAAAACGCTGTTTGATCATATTTCTTTTCATATAGAACCAAAGGAACGCATCGGATTGATTGGACCAAACGGAACAGGAAAGTCAACGCTCCTAAAGGTCATTGCGGGACTTGAATCGTTTGAGGAGGGTGACATCTCGAAAGCAGGGACACTTGATATCGAATTTCTCGAGCAAGACCCTGAAATGAGCGGGAATGAAACGATTCTTGATTACATTTTTTCTGGAACGGCACCCATGATTCAAACGATGAAGGCATATGAAAAGGCGCTAGCCGATTTAGAGCATGATCCGCAAAATGGAGCAAAACAAGAAGCGCTCATGCGCATGCAAAATCGAATGGATCAGGAAGACGCATGGGATGCGAACCTGTCAGCAAAAACGATTTTGACAAAGCTTGGCGTCAAAGATGTGAGCCGCTCTGTTCATGCCTTATCAGGCGGACAGAAAAAGCGTGTCGCGATTGCTAAAAATTTAATTCAGCCTGCGGGATTGCTGATTTTAGATGAGCCAACCAACCATCTCGATAATGCAACGATTGAATGGCTCGAAGGATATTTGAGTCAATACAGCGGTGCTGTCATTCTGGTGACGCATGATCGTTATTTCCTAAACCGTGTGGCCAACCGAATTTATGAATTGAATCAAGGGCAGCTCTATACGTATAAAGGAAATTATGAAGTCTTTTTAGAAAAAAGAGCCGAACGAGAAGCAGAAGCTCAGGTGAAAGAAACGAAGCGTCAAAACTTACTCAGACGAGAGCTTGCATGGCTGAGAAGAGGAGCAAAAGCAAGATCGACGAAGCAAAAAGCACGCATCGGCAGAGCCGAAGAGCTGATGGATCAAAAAGGGCCTGATGCGAAAGGAGAGCTTGATTTCGCTATCGGCTCGCACCGCCTAGGAAAACAAGTCATAGAGGCAGAAGACTTATCAATTTCATTTGCTGGCCAGACCCTTGTGGAGCGGTTTACAGATTTAGTCGTGCCGGGCGACCGGATTGGATTTATCGGACCGAATGGAGTCGGCAAAACGACTCTTCTTAACTGTCTAGCGGGTAAAATAGAACCGACTACAGGACAATTGACCATTGGACAAACCGTTCGCATTGGCTATTACACGCAGGATCACAAGGAAATGGATGAAGAACTGACCATCATTGAGTACATCAAGGAAACAGCTGAGATCGTCAAGACATCTGATGGCGCCATCGTGACAGCAGAGCAAATGCTAGAACGGTTCCTATTCCCAAGATCCATGCAGCGGACGTTTATTCGCAAGCTGTCAGGGGGAGAACGCCGCAGATTGTATTTATTGAAAGTCTTAATGGAAGAACCAAATGTTCTCTTTTTAGATGAGCCGACGAACGATCTTGATACGGAGACCCTCAGCATTTTAGAGGATTATTTAGAACAGTTTCCTGGCGTTGTCATGACCGTATCGCATGATCGTTATTTCTTAGACCGAGTGGTTCATCGTCTGCTTGTCTTTGAAGGAAATGGCCGCATTTCACACTACCAAGGCACTTACAGCGATTACATGGAGCAAGAAAAAGAGGCGAAGCGGACAGAGACAAAGCCTGCTGAGAAACAAGTAGAAGCGGCACCTAAAAAGAGAAAAAAACTTTCTTATAAAGACCAGCTTGAATGGGACGGAATTGAAGACCGGATACAGGCTTTAGAGGAAAAACACCAGCAGCTTGAATCCAGCATTGCGGAGGCAGGCAGTGATTTTGGAAAAATTCAAGAGCTGATGGACGAACAAAAAGCCGTTGCTGAAGAACTAGAACAAGCAATGGACCGCTGGACAGAACTATCGCTGATGATTGAGGAATTAGAGAGTCATGACTAAGAAATAAGAAACCTGTAGAGTTGATCTACAGGTTTTTTTGATAAGAGCATTTCGCATAGGCATCATGCTGATGAATGGATTCCTCATTACGACACTCGACTTGAAAGCCCCTGACCCATGGCTGCTCATATAATTCGATGGCCATTAACCTTGTGAGATCTTCTACAAAGCGTGGATTTTCATAAGCCTCTTCTGTCACTTTCTTTTCATCAGGTCTTTTAAGCACAGGATAGAGCGGTGCACTCGCATTGGACTCAATGATATGTAAAAGAGCTGCTTTCATGTCTTCAGGAAATGATGTTTGTTCAAACAACTCTACCTGAATGGAAACAGAGCCACGCTGATTATGTGCACCGTATTCACTAATTTCTTTAGAACAAGGACATAATGTGGTGACTTGTGCATCGCAGCCAATATGACAGGTCCATCCATCCTTTTCATGAAAATGAATGTCATATGTGATTGTCGCATGCATCAAACCCGATTTCCCGGTGACTGGGCTTTGCTTTTCCATGTACCAAGGGAAGGAAACTTGAACCGAGGCAGATGACTGATTCATCTGACGGGTAAACGCTGCTGTCAATGCTTTTAAGCTATTCACATCAAGCGGCTTGCCGCTTTCGTAAAACGAGTGCAGCTGTTCAGTGAGACGGCTCATATGAATGCCTTTTTCGTGAGCTCTCAGGGAGGTACTCAGTGCAAAGTCAGCAGAAGTTATTTGGTCCTGCGGTGCCGTTTTAGACAAAATTCGTACAGGATAAGACACGCGGCAGATGCCGACTTGTTCAAGATGAAAATAAAAGTCCTGCTCCGTCTTTTGGATGTCAGTCATGTTCTCTTTTTGAGGGGGCTTCGTTCCAAGGCTTGGCGGTACAGATCCGAATTGTTGGTGTCGTTCTTTTTTGGGTGGAAAAGAAAACATGAGATCCCTCCTTTAAATCGTAATTATTACTATTTATTTTGCATCAAAACACGAGAAAAATCAAGAGTGCAAACATTTACGTTTACGTTAAGGTTATAAAGGTGTATAATAAATCATGAATTGATGAGCAGGAGGCACTGGCAATGGAATGGATGAAAATTGATCAAGTGGCGAAAAGAAGCGGACTGACCAAACGGACGATACGTTTCTATGAAGAGATTGGTTTATTATCAGCACCAAAGCGGACAGAGGGCGGTGTCAGACTTTACTCAGAGGACGACATGGAAGAACTAGAGAAAGTGATGCAGGCAAAAGAGGTACTTGGGTTTTCTTTACAAGAGCTTCAATCGTTTATGGAAATAGGAAAGCAGCTTGAGCTGAATAAAGAGGGTTACTTGCTGTCGCTTGATCCGAAGGAACGATTAGAGAAGCTGTTAGATATTGAGGCGCAGCTGTCTGTACAGCATCAATTGATTACAAAAAAGCTTGAAACGATTCAATCTTTTAAAAAGGATCTTGAAACGATGAAAGAAAGAGCGGCTCATGCAATTGAGCAATTACAAAAATAAACACCTCTGCGTGTTTATTTTATTTTGTCAACATTTGAAGGAAAGGTTCTGATGGAATGAAGGAAGAAGAAGTGTTGAAACAGCGTACAAGTCTGCTTAGGCAGCCGAAAGCCGTCTGGGCTGTTGCCTTTGCGTGTGTGATTTCATTTATGGGGATAGGACTTGTGGACCCGATCTTGCCAGCCATTGCATCACAATTAGATGCATCTCCAAGTCAGGTCTCCCTTTTATTTACGAGCTACTTACTTGTGACCGGCTTTGTCATGTTTTTTACCGGCTTTATCTCTAGTCGGATTGGTGCGAAATGGACGTTATTAGTAGGACTCATTTTTATTATTGTCTTTTCTGCTTTAGGCGGTACCTCTTCAACGATTAATGAATTAATCGGCTTTAGAGGCGGATGGGGCATTGGGAATGCCTTATTTATTTCAACTGCCCTCTCTGTCATTGTCGGTGTGTCTGTTGGAGGAAGTGCGAAGGCCATTATTTTATACGAGGCTGCACTAGGTCTTGGGATTTCGGTTGGACCGCTGCTTGGCGGAGAGCTTGGGACGATCTCTTGGCGCGGGCCATTCTTTGGCGTTGCGGTGTTAATGCTTGTTGCTCTTTTAGCCATTACGTTTATGCTCCCGCCGATGCAAAAACCTCAAAAAAAGGTGAAATTATTCGAGGCTGTGGGGGCGTTAAAATATAAAGGGCTATTAACGATGGCATCTGCGGCTTTCTTATACAATTTTGGTTTCTTTGTGCTTTTAGCCTATTCGCCATTTGTGCTTCATCTGGATGAGCATGGTCTTGGTTATGTCTTCTTTGGATGGGGACTATTTTTGGCCGTGACATCCGTCTTCTCAGCGCCGGTCATTCATCGCAAGCTTGGGACATTGACTTCCCTTGTGGTTCTGTTTGCTTCATTTGCTGTGATTTTATTCGGCATTGGGGTATGGACTTCACATGTTGTAGTCGTCATCTGCGGAATTGTTATTGCTGGGGGCATCCTTGGCATGATCAATACAGTGCTCACGACCGCTGTGATGGGATCGGCGCCGATTGAACGTTCGATTGCTTCATCCTCTTACAGTGCTGTGCGGTTTATTGGGGGCGCGATTGCTCCTTGGATTGCCGGCGTACTTGCTGAATCTTACACAGCAAGCACCCCTTACTATGTAGGGGCGGCTGTCGTTCTGTTAGGCATGATCATCCTGCTTCTTGGTCGGAAGCATTTGGTCAATATTCAAGCAGGTCATTAAATAGAAAAAAGCCTTATATCTTCTGAACAGATATAAGGCTTTTTTGTCGTTATAATACTTTTGTCGTCCAAGATTCGCAATTCCAAGTTTCAGTGGCTACATCTTGATAAAATTCAGGTTCGTGAGAGATCAATAAGACGCTCCCTTTGTATTCTTTTAATGCACGTTTTAGTTCTTCTTTTGCATCGACATCCAAGTGATTGGTCGGCTCATCGAGAACAAGTAAGTTGGTTTCTTCGTTGATCAGCTTACAAAGACGGACCTTTGCTTTTTCTCCACCGCTTAAAACAGACACGCGGCTTTCAATATGCTTTGTCGTTAATCCGCATTTTGCAAGAGCGGCTCTGACTTCATATTGCGTGTAAGAAGGGAAGGTACTCCACACCTCTTCAATACAAGTGTTGCTGTTTTGCTCTTTTACTTCTTGCTCAAAGTAGCCAATATGCAGGAATTCTCCGCGTTCCACCTCACCAGAAATTGGCGTGATTTCTCCAAGAAGACTTCGCAGCAATGTCGTTTTTCCGATACCGTTAGCGCCGTATAACGCAATTTTTTGCCCGCGTTCCATTTTCAGATTCAATGGACGAGAGAGCGGTTCATCATAACCAATGACCAAATCTTTTGTTTCAAAAATCAATTTCCCGGAAGTTCGTGCCAGCTTAAAGTGGAATTCAGGCTTTGGCTTTTCTGCTGCCAATTCAATCATATCCATCTTATCCAGTTTCTTTTGACGGGACATGGCCATATTTCTTGTGCTGACACGCGCTTTGTTTCTTGCAACAAAATCCTTTAATTCAGCGACTTCCTGCTGCTGCCTTTTATAAGCTGCTTCAAGCTGCTGCTTTTTGACTTCGTACACTTGTTTAAATTGATCATAATCACCAACATAGCGAGTGAGCTCTTGATTTTCAACATGATAAATCAAGTTAATGACGCTGTTTAAAAATGGAATATCATGTGAAATGAGGATAAACGCATTTTCATATTCCTGTAAATAGCGCTTCAGCCACTCAATATGCTGCTCATCTAAATAGTTGGTTGGCTCATCGAGAAGGAGAATTTCTGGCTTCTCCAACAGCAATTTCGCAAGCAATACTTTTGTACGCTGTCCGCCGCTCAGCTCCGTCACATCACGGTCCAGCCCAAGATCCGTTAACCCAAGACCTCTCGCTATTTCTTCGACCTTGGAATCAATGATATAGAAATCATTGTTTGTGAGCGCATCTTGAATGACGCCAACTTCCTCTAACAGCTTTTCCAGCTCATCAGGATCGGCTTCACCCATTTTGCCGTAAATGTCATTCATCGCAGCTTCCATGGAAAATAAATAGTGGAATGCATCTTGAAGCACTTCGCGGATCGTTCTTCCCTTTTCTAGCACAGTATGCTGATCAAGGTAGCCGACACGGACATTTTTTGCCCATTCGACTTTTCCTGCATCTGGCTCCAGCTTGCCAGTAATAATATTCATAAACGTTGACTTTCCTTCACCGTTGGCGCCAATTAAGCCGACATGCTCGCCTTTTAATAAACGGAAGGAGACTTCGTGAAAAATGGCTCTGTCGCCAAAGCCATGGCTTAAATCTTTAACAGATAATATCATTTTTTACACCTCAAATAGATTCAAAACGGCTAGTGCCTCTCATGATTATATCGAACTGTCCGGCTCGATAAAAGCATCAAAAGAAAAATTGCGTTTCAAAGCTGATTTTGAGATACTAAAGGATAGATTGAATGAGGATAAAGGAGATCGACATGATAGAAAATTGGGCATTTTTGAAAGAAGCAAAGCCATTTATTCAGGAAAACTTTCAAGCGGCTGGCTTCGAAAAACCAACAGCTATACAAGAAAAAACAGCAGAGTGGATTACGGAGAAGCGTGATGTGATCGCGGAATCGCCTACGGGAACGGGGAAGACACTGGCGTATGTGTTGCCGCTTTTAAATAAAATCGATGTGAATATCAAACACCCGCAAGTCTTAATCTTGGCACCTTCAAGAGAGCTTGTGATGCAAATTTTTGATGTCGTGCAAGAGTTCAAACAAGGATCAGACATCAAAGCGGTCTCCTTGATTGGTGGAGCGAACATCAAAAAGCAGCAGGAAAAACTAAAGAAACACCCGAACATCGTTGTCGCAACACCTGGCCGTGTACAGGAATTAATCAAAATCAAAAAACTGAAAATGCATGAAGTGAAAACGGTCGTGCTAGATGAAGCAGATCAGCTTCTTGTGCCAGAGCATATGAAAACGATCCAAGCGATCATTAAATCCACATTAAAAGAAAGACAAATCCTCTGTTTTTCTGCGACGCTGAAAGAGGAAACGGTTCAACTGATTAAACAAATGACGTCTGAACCAGAAGTATTGAAAATTGCCAGAAGTGAGGAAGAAGCGCAGAAAGTAGGACACTATTATCTGTTATGTGATCAGCGTGATAAAGTGAAATTATTGCAAAAGCTATCACGCCTTGAGGACATGCAGGCGCTCGTCTTTGTGCGTGATATTACGAATTTAAGCATTTATGCAGAGAAATTAGCGTATCACCATGTCGACCTTGGTGTGCTTCATAGTGAAGCGAAAAAAGCAGAGCGTGCTATCATCTTAAAGGAATTTGAACAGCGTGAATTTCCGCTTCTCCTTGCAACAGATATCGCAGCAAGAGGCATCGATATTGACGATCTGCCGTACGTAATCCATGCCGACCTGCCAAACGAAGAAGGCTATATCCACCGTTCAGGCAGAACCGGGCGCGCAGGAAAGGAAGGGGCTGTCATCAGCCTAGTCACACCTCAAGAGCATGCAACGCTCAAAAAAATGGCGAAAAAGCTGAATCTTTCGCTTCAGGAAATTGTTTATAAGCAAGGCCAGCTGCATCTTGCCCCCAAGCAGGCATAAAAAAGGACCCTTCCACATGGAGGGGCCTTTTTTATTATGAAATTTTGACAAGCTGTTTTCCGACATTTTCACCTTTGAATAGTCCAAGGAATGCATCAGGAATGTTGTCAAAGCCTTCAATGATTGTTTCTTTATAAGTCAGTTTGTCTTCTTTTACCCATTGTGCGAGATATCTTGCAGCCTCTTCAAAACGATCTGAATAGTTGGCAACAATGAAGCCTTGCATCAATGCGCTTGTTTTAATGAGTTTTGTTTGCACACGCGGTCCGATGTCCTCGCTTGCGCTAATGTTATAAGACGAAATCGCGCCGCACACTGGAATACGTGCAAAGCGGTTCAAATGATTCATCACGGCATCAGAAATTTCGCCGCCAACATTGTCAAAATACACATCGACGCCGTTAGGGCACGCCTTTGCTATGGCATCATCTAAATCATTTGTTGTTTTATAATTAATCGTTTCATCAAAGCCCAGCTCTTTTAAGTAAGCCAGCTTGTCATCAGATCCGGCAATCCCAACGACGTGTGCGCCTTTGATCTTAGCAATTTGTCCCACAACGGAACCAACAGCACCTGCGGCTCCAGAAATGACAACGGTCTCGCCTTCTTTTGGCTGGCCAATCGCAAGAAGTCCGAAATAAGCGGTTTGCCCTGGCATGCCCAAAATTCCTAAATAATAGGACAATGGCGCAATGGATGGATCAATTTTAGTCAGAGATTCAGCTTTGGCTGTGGAATATTCTTGCCAGCCAAGGAATCCAAGAACAAAATCCCCTTTTTCAAATTGAGGCGAATTGGATTCAACGACTTCTCCGACAACACCGCCCTGAATCACTTCATTTAGCTTGAATGGAGGTGTATAGGATTTTGTATCCTGCATTCGTCCTCTCATATAAGGATCTACAGAAACATATTTCGTTTGAATCAAGACTTCGCCATCTTGCGGCACAGGTATATCGACTGTTTCAAAATGAAAAACATCTTTTGTAGGTAATCCTTTTGGACGTTTGGCTAATTGAATTTGCTTTTGTTGACTCATGTCAAATCCTCCCTTTCACTTGCAGCCTAGATTTACATTAACATGATGCTTCTTTTCATTCAAAACATACGGTCTTTTTCAAACACATACAAAAAAGCAGCCGCCATCTCATAGATGAGGACTACTTTTTTGGAAGGCAACAGAGAGGAGCGGCGGTAGACAGCCAAACAGCTGATACACGTCCGCATCACGTTCTTTTAACAAATATTCGTTCGCATTTTGCATGGAGGCTTTCATCATATCGCGCGTCACAAAAGGAAAAAGGATATTCAAGTATGAGGACAACAGGTCTTGTGGATCTTGTTCAATCGACTCGATATCTCCAATGTTAATGATGATTGAAAAGAGATAATCAATGGAGATGCGAAAGTGCTGTTCAGCAAACAATGTAAGCGGCTTTGCTTTTGCTTCTTCAGGATTCCACTTCTGAAAAAGCTGTTTCACCAAATCACTGACAACCCAAGCATTAAACTGCTGCTCCGCTGAAAAGTAATACATCAGCTCTACCTCATTTCTAGCCTCCAGTATAAGAATTGTACAACAAAACAGCAGGGATGAATACAATATTTCAGAAAATTTAGTCATTTTTACAGGATTTTTGTCAAAAATAAGCCAATAGGCACGGTTAGTACACAATGTAAAATGGATGTGCTCAAGGAAGGTTTAATGACAAAAGTGACGGGTAAAAGATTCGTAAGACGCTAAAGGAGGAATATAAAATGAAACCTGTTGTAAGAGAGTATTCAAATGATGAGACACTTCAAAGAGATGTAGAGCAATTAAAAGCACTCGGTGTAGCAAGAGAGGACATTTATGTTCTGTCCCATGACGATGATCGTACAGAGCGTATTGCTGGAAATGCAGATGCTAATACGATAGGTCAAAGAGAAGTTGGACTTAAACATGCTGTTGGGAACATCTTTAGTAAAAAGGGCGATGAGCTCCGAAATAAAATCCATGAAATTGGTTTCTCTAAAGAAGAAGCTGAGAAATTTGAAGAACATTTAGACGAAGGAAAAGTCCTTCTCTTTGTGACAGACCATGAAAAAGTGAAAACTTGGGCATAAACGCCAACTGAAAAAAGCCTCTTACTTTCGTAAGGGGCTTTTTTTCATGCCGATATCTCTGAAGGAGAGAACATATCTTTTTTACTATAATAAGAAAAAACAGCAGATTGGAATAAACAGTAAATCATCTAATTGAAAATACAGATATACCAAAGAAAATGATCGGAAATGAGAAAAGAATAGTAAAAATTTCACAAAAATCCATTCGGGAAATAATCATTGTATCTTTCGATTTTGTTTCAAAATGTAATAAAAATCTTGTGTAATTTAGTAGATAAATTTCTTAGTTCTATTGGTTTATGTTGTATTTTTGTGTAGAAATAAGTGTTTTGAGGTCAAAAAACCACGAAAAATACCTGTATTTTCAATTAGAAAATTCATTTTAATGTTTAGGAAATAATTTGTTGACAAAATAATCTAAAAACAATATATTTGGCTTATTCCAGTCATTGTGGAAGTAGTTGTTAAATATCTGATGAGTTTATTCAAGGCACATTCTAGTGAGAGGTGGTGTCATAAAACCAAGGTACAAGCGCTTTTAAGAGAAAAAGCTTGCTTGGAATATTTCTACTAAAACATAAGAAAACGGTCTTTTACAATGGTAGCCGATCTAAACAGTAGATTGACCTTTCTACTATGATCCCTTTGCAAGAGATATTCAAAAGACGTTATGTTCTTGTCTAAGAGAGAAAGCGGTTTCAATAAAGGCTGTGAGTTGATCGAACGGTGAAGGAGGTGAACTCATATGAAAAAAAGAGACAATAAGCTGAGGCGCTGCAGCTCTCAAATGGCTGCATATGAGGATGCATGCTGAAAAAGAAGAGTGAACATGTGGGATGCTACTCTCCTTTTTCAGAAAACAGATTTTCCTAAAAAATCCATCTTTCATTTTAACATAAGGTTTTTGGCTTGAAAATGACCTTTGCCCGAAAAGTCGATTTTGAATAGAAGGAGGTCCTGTGATGAAAAAAGCTTTATACCATGAAGACAGTGGGTTGTATCTAGAAAAAATGCGTATGGCATTTCAAGAACATTATGAGAAAAGAACAGATATGTGGTCTACTGATCCATCCTTAACAGATGCAGCCGTGATGTCATTAAAGGCATGGCATTCACGGGAAAAGAATGCACTTGCTTCTGTGCTCGATATCGGGTGCGGGAACGGCCGGGCACTTGAACATTTAAGGGGGCTTTCTGCATATGTCGGTATCGACCTGTATGAGCATGAGGAGTGGGAAGGATTACAGAAAAGAGAAACGGTTCCTGTCCATTTTGTTCATCAAGATTTTATGTCCTGGTCGATGGATCAGGGACGCGGGATGCAGTTTGATTTAATTTTAGATCATGGCTGCTTTCATCACCAGCATCCTGATGATCATGAGCGTTATTTAAAACAGGTCTCCTCTTTGCTTCATGAAGGCGGCGTCTTCTCACTTGTTGTATGGGGAGAAGAGTGGAGAACAGGGTTGATCGGAGAAGATGGCCGTTTCCACTTTTCATTTTCAGACTCTCAGCTTGGAGAAAGAATTTGTTCATCAGGTCTGGAGCTTGTATCGATTACACCATTAAAAGCAAAGGCCGGCATTAGCCAGCATCATGTCATTGCCGTCAAAATCTAGTACAAAGGTGATCACTCAAACCTAGCAGAGGTGTTCATTCTAATAAAGAGCATGCATCATGTAAGAATCGAAAGGCGTTAACATCGTATGAACCAAGATTTCTGCTCCTTTGTACTGGACAAGACCTAGATTGAAACATTGCTAGAAGAGGTGGAACGGAAACATTTTTGCGAAAATCAAGGTCTGAACGATGAGAGGCATCGCACATCTATATTCTTCTTTTTAGGCATGAGTGCCGCTTGAAATAGGAGCACACATGTTAAGTAAGGGAGTGCGGACACATATTCATCACTCCATCACTGCGCTATGAGAGTCGATTTGGGTGCAGCGATGAATAGGGGGGAGACAAATGAACAAGTTTGTAGATGAATTACAATCAATGATTCATCATTTTACCTTTCAAGAAAAAAACTATTTGCTCGTGGGGCCAGTGAACCTGCCGATCTCCATTCAACATGAAGAAGTGCCATTTAAATGGTATGCCTTCGCACCTGTTGAAGGGGAGACAAAACCAACGATCGAATCTATTGTCCAAATGAGTACCGCGCAGCAAACCTTTTCCTCTTGTCTCTTATTTGGCGACTTTGAAAATGAGGTGCCGCCGCTAGTGCGAATTCATAGTGTCTGCCAAACAGGGGATGTGTTTGGGTCACTGAAATGTGACTGCGGTCCACAGCTTGCGTTATCGCTGAAGAAAATCACCGATTACGGTAAAGGCATGCTCGTATATATGGCCAATCAAGAAGGGCGGTCAATTGGGCTGATGGCGAAAGCATTGACGTATAAATTACAGGAAATGAAGCTGGATACATTTGAAGCCAACCGCCTAATCGGGTGCGGAGATGATGACCGGCATTACGAGGAGGCAGCGGCTGTTCTGCACTATTTAAACAAAGGGAAACCAATGCACCTCCTAACGAACAATCCAGATAAAGTCGATTCCATTGCTGCCTACGGTCTTCCTGTTTTGCGGTTTGATCATACGGTCGAAGCCTCTCTCTATAATGAAGCCTATTTAAAGGCAAAAGCAGCCTCGGGGCATATGGTCGATGAGAAAAAATTAATTAATCAGTAGATGAGTTTACTTTAAAGAAGGCGGGAGAAAAGCGTGAAACCTGAAATCAATTGGATTCAAATCCCAAGCGGCTATGCAACGATTGGAAGTAATGAAGAAGATATGAAAAAGGCATCAGAATTCTGGAAGGACAAGCTTCTCAATCCAACCTACGGCCGTGAGAAAAAATTTCAAAAATGGCTGTACAAAGAATTTCCATCCTATCAGCCGTATATCAATGAATTTTTTATTTCAGATACGGTCGTCACCAATGAATGGTATCAAAGCTACTGTGATGAAACAGGCCAGGCGTACCCGGAGAGCTTAACGAATCAAGAGCTTGGTGGCGGGAAAGATCATCCGGCTTGGGGCATGGATATCGAGGAAGCCTTCTCGTTCTGCCAGTGGCTGAGCGGGAAACTTGGGATAGACGTGTCGATTCCTACTGAAGAAGAATGGGAATATGCTGCCCGGGGAAATACGAGAAATCAATACCCGTGGGGAGATGAGTTTGATCCTTCTTTATGTAATACGTTCGAATCAAATATTGAAAAAACGACGCCTGTCCGTCAATACAAAAAGGGCAGATCCTTATTTGGTCTTTATGATATGGGGGGCAACGTCGAGGAATGGGTCAACACCAAATATCATGTATACGAAGGCGGCATCGAGGTCGTAGATGATTTAACGGAGACGCTTGGCAGTGATTACTACATTTTAAAAGGCGGCTCCTTTGCAAGAGGCGGAGATTTATGCAGAGTCGCCAGAAGACACGGGAAGCATCCAGATCCCGTTTTTCGATTTACTGGCTTTCGTGTAGTGACTCGTCAAAAACAACATATAAAGGTGGGAGTGTAAAATCATGCATAGAGGACCGATTACATCTGTTTTATCAACTCAGCAGGACCAAATTGTTTACACTGGCGGCTATGACCGTTGTATTTATAAGTGGAACCGGGCAACAGGAGAAGGAACGTTTATTGGAAGTCACGAGCATATCATTAACTCTTTATCTCTTTCTGAAAACGGAAAGTATTTAGCGAGTGCATCGTCAGACTACACCATTCAATTGTATGATACAGGCACTCATACTCGAATTCGCACCCTGTTTGGTCATGCGGATGATGTAGAAGCCGTCGCCTTTGCCAAACAGGATACCTTACTAGTATCGGTGTCTAGAGATAGAAGGTGCTTAGTGTGGGATATCGAAACAGGAGCTATTTTAAGAGAATTCCATGGACATAGCAAAGATGTATTAGCTGTATGGATACATGGCGATAAAGCTTATACAACAGGTGATGATGGCTACGTTCTTGTATGGCTGTATGATACAGGAGAAATTGTAGGGGAAATTGGTCCGTTTGATTATGAGCTGGACACAATCAGCGGCAGCAATCAAAAAGAAGTGTTCGCACTTGGCAGAGACGATGGCACCGTCATTATTTATGATGCGGTTACTTTACAGGAGAAAAAAATCATTAAAGCCCATTTACAGGGCGTCAAGCGGGTGAACTTTTCTCCAAGCGGCAATTACTTGCTGACAGCAGGCTATGACCATTTAATTAAGCTGTGGAATTATGAAACAGGGGATTTAGTCGATACGTTGCTGCCTCATAAATATCAGTGGGAGCGCTCGCTTGTCTGGACGGAGGATGAGAAATCGATCCTAGGAGCCAGCTTTGGAAAAACGTATTGTGAATGGTCTATTGAAAAGGGAAAAGTTGTATCAGATGAGATTGAAATGGCGACACCATCTATTAATGATATTGCGCTGACTGATGCGGGAGATATCATCACAGCATCAGATGACGGAAAATTCAGAAAAAACGGGTTTGAAATCGCTAAATCGACAGGCGTTTTAACAAATGGAGTGGCTGTCGCACGAGATGGAAGCTATTATGCGTGGGGAGATCATGCAAGTCAGGTGCATATTGTTCATGAATCATTACAGCAAATGGTTTCGTTTGATCTCAACACAGGGCCGGTCAACAGTGTGTATTTCCACGAGGAGGATCGGCAATTCTATATTGGAACTTACGGCGGTTATGTACATGTCATTTCGACAGAACATTTAAAGGAAATTGGCCGTTCCAAAGCACACGATTGTGCTGTTAAAGCATTAAAAGTAGAAGGAGATCATATCATCACAGCCGCGGTAGAAGGAACTATCTGTCTTTTAGATAAGAAGAGCTTGTCTTTAAAAGCGAAATATATCGGAGCGACAGAGCTGTTAAATGATGTATTCATTGATAGTAAAAGAGATCGTATTGCCATTGTCAGCCGTGACAAGAATGTGAGATTGTTTGATTTGCATACAGGAAGAATTTTAGACCAGCATAATGAACACCAGTATTCTATTAAATCTGTCTCTGTCACAGACTCTGGCTATATTGTGAGCGGAGATTATTGGGGCTATATCGTTGTGTGGAATCCAGAGCTGGAGTTCAATACCGGCCCAATTAGAATTGCCAAGAATGGGATTAGTGCCATCAGACAATTAGACAATGATGTATACGCAAGCTCATATGACGGCGGGATTTATCATATTCGAGAAGATGGCACACATACTGAAGTACTGCGCTTATTTGAACAATTTCCGAAAGAAGTAATCTCTCATTAAGAAAAAGAATGTAAGCGGGGGATTCTCATGATAAGTGTTTGCAAGGAACATATGAAAAAAGGCCTGACTGTACTCAATTGTCCGCATGTGCTCCTCATTAATAAATATGAATTACGCAAATGCTGTTTTTGTAAACAACGAGCATCATATAAACTTTTTTATTCCTTGCCTTACTATGATCGATCTGAAAAGAAACGGATGGAAAAAATATGAGAATAGAACTCCTTCATTTCCTGAAGGAGTTCTTTCCCTTGAAAGAGAAGAAAGGAGACTCACATGAAAGACGATGTTTTTTATATGAAGCTGGCGATTGCCAACGCAAAGGCAATGAAAGGGCAAACCTCCCCAAACCCGCTTGTCGGTGCAGTCATTGTACAGCAAGGTGAGATTGTTGGGATTGGTGCTCACATGAAGGCGGGCGAACCTCATGCTGAAATTCATGCGCTGCAAATGGCAGGGGAAAAGGCAAAGGGAGCTGACATGTATGTGACGCTTGAACCTTG
This sequence comes from Bacillus sp. NMCC46, assembly GCF_002998465.1. NCBI lineage: Bacteria > Bacillati > Bacillota > Bacilli > Caryophanales > Bacillaceae > Bacillus > Bacillus sp. NMCC46. The sequence continues at coordinate 187,231 of NZ_PVQZ01000005.1, forward strand.
TTCGCATCATGGGAAAACGGGTCCTTGCACGGAAGCCATTATCAAAAGTGGTGTGAAACGTGTAGTCATTGCGACGCAAGACCCAAATCCGCTTGTCGCAGGTAAGGGGGTTACCATGTTGAAACAAGCAGGGATCGAAGTAGATGAAGGAATATGTAAACAGGAGGCGGACGGCTTAAATGTGCCTTTTTTTCATTTCATTCAATCAGACCTTCCTTACGTCATATTAAAATCAGCCATTTCGTTAGACGGGAAAATTGCAACATCTCATCTTGAAAGCAAATGGATCACAGGAACAGAAGCGAGGAAAGAAGTGCAGCAATTTCGTCAAGAAGCCGATGCTGTGATAACAGGCGTCGAAACGATTATTCAAGATGATGCAGGTCTTATTGTGAAAGATTCAATGGCGACCCAGCCCATTCGTGTCATTTTAGATTCCACATTAAGGATTCCGCTTCATGCGAAATGTTTAACAGATCATATGACGGAAACCATTATTTGCACCTCGCACATGTATGATCAGAAAAAGTATGAACAGCTGGTAGATAAAGGGCATCAAGTCTATGTCACAAGCGGAGAGCAGCGGACAAATATTCATGACGTGTTACGAATGCTGAAGGAACGTTCTGTCATGTCAGTTCTCGTTGAAGCAGGAGGAAATGTGAGTGCGTCCTTTTTAGAAGAATCACTAGTCAATGAAGCCGTCATTTATATGGCACCTTTATTAATCGGTGGAAAACATGCACCTACTTTTTTTGAAGGAGAAGGGGTGAAAAAACTAAAAGAAGCGATCTGTCCAGCAGATATTGAATATAGTATGGTTGGAAAAGATATCAAAATGACAATAAAATTCTAATAAATGTAAGACTTTGTGCATCGAGCGCAAGGTCTTTTCAATACTTCTTGATAAAAATAAAAGTGTACATACACCTTTCCAAGGAATGATGAATACGATGGATGGGGGGTGATTCCATGAGAAGATGTAGACAATGCGGAAAGACATATCCAACTCATTCGACAGACCACTACCAAAAAGGAAGCTGGTATGATGCGTATAAGGATGACGGCTGGGAATGTGATAGTTGTAAGAAAGGGAAATCTGGAAAGCCAGGGAAACCAGTGAAAAATCCTTGCTGTGGAAAAGATCCTTGTGTTTGTGTGATTCAAGGTCCGCCAGGCGGGAGAGGAAGAAGAGGTCCAGCAGGTCCAGCAGGTCCAGCAGGTGCAGTGGGTCCAGCGGGTCCAGCGGGTCCAGCAGGCCCAGCAGGCCCGGCAGGAGCAACTGGAGCCACTGGTGTAGGCTTAACGGGCATCGTGGCATTTGATCCAGCGGTAGCCCCAACCTATCCAGTAGGTCAAGTCGTGACATTCAATGGAAGTACGTATGTGGTGAATTCAGCGCCGCCAACAGGTACGCCAGGTACGTCACCAGATTATACATTGTTAGCAGCTGCTGGTGAAACGGGTGCAACCGGAGCCACAGGTACAGGAGCGACCGGTGCAACAGGTGATACAGGTGCGACTGGAGTTACCGGAGCAACCGGAATCACAGGAGCCACAGGAGCAACAGGTACAGGAGCAACCGGTGCAACAGGTGATACGGGAGCGACTGGAGTTACCGGAGCAACTGGGATCACAGGAGCCACAGGTACAGGAGCAACCGGTGCAACAGGTGATACGGGAGCGACTGGAGTTACCGGAGCAACCGGGATCACAGGAGCCACAGGTACAGGAGCGACCGGTGCAACAGGAGATACAGGTGCGACTGGAGTTACCGGAGCAACCGGGATCACAGGAGCCACAGGAGCAACCGGTGCAACAGGAGATATCGGCGCCACCGGAGTCACCGGAGCGACCGGAGATATCGGGGCCACCGGAGTCACAGGAGCAACAGGAGCAACAGGAGATACTGGCGCCACCGGAGTCACCGGAGCGACCGGAGTAACGGGAGCAACAGGAGATATCGGAGATACCGGAGTCACCGGAGCGACCGGAGATACCGGAGCGACCGGAGTAACGGGAGCAACAGGAGATACCGGCGCCACCGGAGCGACTGGAGTAACGGGCGCCACCGGAGATACCGGCGCCACCGGAGCGACCGGAGTCACCGGAGCGACCGGAGATACCGGCGCCACCGGAGCGACTGGAGTAACGGGAGCAACAGGAGATATCGGGGCCACCGGAGTAACGGGAGCGACCGGAGATACTGGAGTCACCGGAGTCACAGGAGCAACAGGAGATATCGGGGCCACCGGAGATACCGGCGCCACCGGAGCGACCGGAGTTACCGGAGCGACCGGAGTCACAGGAGCAACAGGAGATATCGGGGCCACCGGAGTCACAGGAGCAACAGGAGATACTGGCGCCACCGGAGTCACCGGAGCGACCGGAGATACCGGAGTCACAGGAGCAACAGGAGATACCGGAGCGACCGGAGTCACAGGAGCGACCGGAGTCACAGGAGATACCGGCGCGACCGGAGTCACAGGAGCCACCGGAGTAACGGGAGCCACCGGAGATACCGGCGCCACCGGAGTCACGGGAGCGACTGGAGTAACGGGCGCCACCGGAGATACCGGCGCCACCGGAGTCACGGGAGCGACTGGAGTAACGGGCGCCACCGGAGATACCGGCGCCACCGGAGTTACAGGAGCAACTGGATCGAGTGCGATTATTCCATTTGCATCAGGTACCCCTGCTGTCTTGACTACAATTGCAGGGGGTCTTGTCGGAACTTCTAGTTTGGTCGGCTTTGGTAGCTCTGCAACAGGCGTTAGCATACTAGGTGGTATCATCGACTTAACAGGAGCAGCAGGTACTCTTTTAAATATGGCATTCTCTGTACCAAGGGATGGCACTATTACTTCATTTGCCGGATACTTTAGTACTACGGCAGCATTGGCTTTAGTCGGCACGAGTATTACAGTGACAGCTAGCTTATTTGCTTCACCGACACCAGATAACAGCTTCACTCAAGTAGCGAGTGTCACGTTGGCACCACCATTAACGGGGATTTTAACTATTGGTGCTATTTCAAACGGAATCGCTACCGGCCTGAATGTGCCAGTTACAGCAGAAACAAGATTACTGGTTGTTTTCTCTGCGACTGCAACAGGCTTATCTTTAATTAACACTGTAGCAGGCTATGCGAGTGCAGGCTTATCTATCACGTAATTGAAACAGGGATGACTCGATTTGAGTCGTCCTTTTTTGTTTGAATGAATTTTCTCTTAACTTCGTAAGAAAAAATGATATGATTTTCTTAGAGTCTAGTCGATGAATCTACTTGAATTAGGGGTTGTAGCGGTGAGGATGGGCAAAAGGAAAGTCACTTTACAAACGAAAATCTTGGGGTTAATTATCGGGCTTTTGCTTGTTGTCATTGCGTTATTGACCATTTGTTTTGGTTTTCTGCAGACATCAGAAAGGCAGCGGCAAGCTGAACAGCTGGCGGTGCAAACCGCTAGAACAATCTCATATATGCCGCCCATTAAAACATCGGTGGGCACCTCATCAGTGTCTGAGTATGAAGAACAGGCAGTGCTTGAGCAAATGAAGGATCAAGTCAGAGCACATGCCATCTTCATTACCAATCAAAAAGGGAAGGTCCTTTTTCATACGAATCATGAGAATGTAGGAAAAACCATCAGTGTATTTAGAGGAAGAAGTACCCTGCTATTTGGGGGAACCTCCATATCAACGGGTGATTCTAATGGTGAAACCGTTGTCAGAGGCAGTGCCCCGATTATGAAAGAAACAGGCAAGCATGAAGAAATTATTGGGACAGTCACCGTCGAATTTTTAAAAAAGGAAATTGATCAAGCGACAGCCCATCAACTAATCAAGCTTAGCTATATTGCCCTTCTTGTGCTCTTGCCTGGTATATTCGGAGCGATTTTTTTAACAAGAAGTATTCGCAAAGATACATTAGGGCTTGAACCGCACGAAATTGCTTCATTATTTCGAGAAAGAGAAGCGATGCTGCTTGCTATAAAAGAAGGGATTATTGCATTTGACCGCAAAGGCGCGATAACGATGATGAATACATCTGCTGAACACATGCTGCGCGTTTCATCCGAGCTGCCGCTTCATGTTGACCAAGTCTTGCCAAAAGCGAATCTCCTTTTCTATTTAAAGGCAGAAACGATTGAACCGAACATCGAAACCGTTGTCAATGATAAAACCTATGTCTTAAATGTGAAAAAAGTGGTGCAGGACAATCGAGTTTTTGGGGGAATTGTGAGCTTCCGAGAGAAAACAGAGCTGACGAAGCTGCTGGATACATTAACAGAGGTCAGCCAATATTCAGAAGACCTGAGGGCACAAACGCATGAATTCTCAAATAAGCTGTACGCCATTTTAGGTTTGCTTGAGCTGAAGCAAGTGGATGAGGCCATCGACTTAATAAAGGAAGAATATACGCTGCAAAACCGCCAGCACGATTTACTCATGAAGCAAATTCGATCTCCTAAAATACAAGCCATCTTACTCGGCAAGTTAGGGAAAGCCTCTGAGAAGAAGGTTCATTTCCACATCGATGAAAATAGTTCATTGGAGCCGCTTCCACCACATTTAAGTCTATCTCACTTTATTACCATCATTGGTAATCTTGTAGATAACGCCTTTGAGGCCGTACTAAATAAGGAGACGCGCGAGGTAAGCCTGTTCATTACAGATATTGGGTTTGATATTATCATAGAAGTATCTGATTCAGGTGATGGAGTAAACGAGGAAGAACTTACACATATTTTCACAAGAGGCCATTCGTCAAAGGGGGAAGGACGAGGCTACGGGCTAGCGAATGTGAAAGAAGTATTGGACGAACTTGGGGGCTGGATTGAAGTGACGAACCAAAAAGAAGGCGGTGCCATCTTCACTGCATACATACCGAAAGGCACAAAGGGGGAATAAATGGTGATGAAGGTACTCATTGCGGAGGATGATTTTCGAATCGCAGCCATTCATGAATCTTATATACAACAAATAGAAGGATTTCAAGTCGCCGGAAAGGCAAAGAGTGCAAAAGATATGTGGGAGGCGCTCCAAAAGGAACAAGTCGACCTCATCCTGCTTGATGTATATATGCCCGATGAGCTCGGTACAAACCTGTTGCCGCTTTTAAGAGAACACTATCCAGAAATAGATGTAATTATTATCACGGCTGCAACGGAAACGACACTTTTAAGAGATGCACTTCATTACGGAGTGGTTCATTATTTAATCAAACCAGTGACCGCACAAAAGTTTGCGCAAGTTTTAACCGAATATAAAGAGAAGAAAGACATCATTAATTCTAAGGATGAAGTCAATCAAACGATGATTGATTTGTTTTTTGGACAGATGCAAGAAGAGCCAAAAGAAAAGGATGGCAGGGACCTGCCTACAGGGATCAATTCGCTGACTTTGGACAAGGTGAAAACATTGATGGCATCAGAGAATAATGGGATTACAGCGGAAGAACTCGGAGAAAAGATGGGGGCTTCACGCACAACAGCGAGACGGTACGTCGAGTATCTCGTGACAACAGGAGAATGCCGGGCAGAGCTTGCGTACGGAATCATTGGCAGACCAGAACGGAAATATTATCCTGCCATAAAGCAAGCGGAGTCATAAAAGATGAAAAAAGGAATATGCCTTGTCATTATGATCTGTCTTTGTATGACGCTCACCTTTAATGAAAAAAAGGGAGGCGACTCTTTCCTGCAGCACAGCCCATTATATATTGTGGTGTCTGGTGTCCCTGACGGCGGCTTTGACCAAACAGCTCAAGTGATGAAATCAGTGCTCGAGAAAGAAAAGCTGGTGAAGCGGCCGGTGAATATCCTTTATCAAAGAGGCGGAACGGTGGATAAAGGATGGACATATATGATGGAGCGAGATACCAACTATGTTAGTTTGAATTCAAGCTTATTGTTAAGCCGTAATTTGCTTGGCAGCAGTAACATGACAATGAACGATGTCACACCGCTCGCCATTTTGGCAGAAGAGTGGCAGGTCGTCGCAGTCCCAGTGGATTCTCCCTTTTCAAATGGGAAGGAGCTATTAAACACACTAAAGAAGAAACCAGATTCCTTAAAAATTGGATTTGCCCCAGACTTCGGTAATGATGATCAAATCTCGTTCGCACGAGCGGCAGAAATGGCAGGAATTGATCCATACCGCATCCAATTTTTGAAATTTGACAGTGCAGATGATTTATTTCAAGCGCTGATTGACCATGAGGTAGATGCAGCAACGACCACGATTACAGAAGTTCGTCATGATTATGAAAAGAAGAGGCTAAAGCTTGTAGCAACCACAACGAATCAGCGTTTAGCGGGATTTGAAGATGTGCCGACTTGGAAAGAGCAAGGCATCCCGCTCATCTTCTCTCATTGGCGTGGTGTGATGGGCCCAAAGCAAATGAATCAGCATGATATTCGTGAATGGGATCAGCTTCTTCAAAAAATGACACAAACGAAGTCCTGGAAAAAGCAATTAAAGCAAAAGGGCTGGACAAGTCGTTATATGAACAGCAAAGAGTCAAAGATCTTTATGGAGGAGCAATTAAGGCGATATGAGCAGTTTATCCAAGGAGAACAAGCGGTCGAGTGAGACCGCTTTTTTTTATGGAATCCATCAAAAGCAAAGTTTGAACAAAATGAACAAAAAGCATTTATCGACCGAAAAAGAATTAAAATTCATAATATTTACTTCAATTTCAACGTCAGATATCATGACAGAAAGGGTTGGAAATGGGATACCAACATTTAATGAAAGCGTATACAACATAAGGGGTGAACAAAGTGTTAGCAATCTTAGGATTTCTTATGATGGTTGTATTTATGGTTTTGATTATGACGAAACGTATGTCTGTTTTAACGGCATTGGTGTTAACACCAATTGCATTTGCTCTTATTGCAGGTTTTCATTTTACTGAAATTTCAGACATGATTGTCAAAGGTGTACAGCAAGTCGCACCGACAGCGGTCATGATTATGTTTGCGATTTTGTACTTTGGCATTATGATTGATGCTGGTTTATTTGATCCAATGGTGGCGAAAATTTTAAACATTGTCAAAGGTGATCCATTAAAAATTGTCGTCGGAACAGCTGTCCTGACCATGCTTGTTGCACTTGATGGTGACGGGACAACAACGTACATGATTACAACAACAGCGATGCTTCCGTTATTTACGCTGCTTGGCATCCGTCCGATTATTTTAGCGGGGATTGCCGGAGTTGGCATGGGGATTATGAATACGATTCCATGGGGAGGCGCCACACCTAGAGCGGCGAGTGCACTTGGCGTTGATCCTTCACTTTTATTTGGCCCGATGATTCCAGTCATTGGTGCAGGGGTTTTGAGCATGATTGTGGTGGCATACTTTCTTGGGAAGTCTGAAAGAAAACGTCTTGGTGTCATTGAGCTCGACCAGCCGATTCATGCAAATGAAATGGCAGCGGCACTGCAGGATGACATCAAGCGGCCGAAACTTTGGTGGTTTAACTTGACGCTTACGTTGTTATTGGTGCTCCTTCTTGTCTCAGGAAAAGTCAGCTTAACGGTTCTATTTGTTCTTGCTTTCTGTGTGGCGATTATCGTGAACTATCCGAACCTTGAACAGCAGCGTGAGCGGATTGCGGCTCATTCAACCAACGTCTTAGCCATTGCCTCTATGATTTTTGCGGCAGGGGTTTTTACAGGTATCTTAACTGGAACGAAAATGGTCGATGAAATGGCGATTTCGATTGTATCTGCCATTCCAGAGCAGCTTGGCGGCTTCATTCCAGTCATTGTTGCGTTAACGAGCGGGATATTTACGTTCTTTATGCCGAATGATGCATACTTTTATGGGGTCCTGCCGATCCTATCAGAAACAGCGGCAGCATACGGTGTTGATAAAATCGAAATCGCGAGAGCTTCTATTATTGGTCAGCCGATTCATATGCTAAGCCCACTTGTTCCATCGACTCATTTACTTGTTGGACTTGTTGGGGTATCACTGGATCAGCATCAGAAGTTTGGCATGAAATGGGCTGTACTTGCAGTCGTCGCCATGACGGTCATGTCGATACTCATTGGGGCCATCTCCATTTGGTAAATAAAAGAGTGTCTGCTACTTGAGCAGGCACTTTTTTTAGGTCATATTGCCGAGCAGGCTCGATTCATTTGCCCTATACAAAAAACATGTCTGTTCCTCCAAAAGATATATTTTTGAAAAATACTGACACTTTTACTGTTTTTTTCTTTATAATGCAAATCAACGAAGGGAGAGGATAGCATGTCCAACCGAAAAGGCACGATTCTTTTTACTGCTGTATGCCTCATAGCAGGAAGTTTGTCGATGGTGAGCCCAGCTTCAGCTCATGCAGATACCCCTTATTTTGGAAAGAGTTATGAACAGCCGGCCTCAGTGAAGAAGCTATACCCTGAACCTGACGAGACGTTCGACACCCCTGCCTTTCAGAAAAAAGGAGAAGCCTTTACAACACAAGAAGAGCTTCAAGAATTCTTGCGTGATATTGTCCGCAAAAGTCCTTACGCTACGCAGAAACAGATTGGAACATCCATTGAAGGACGGTCCATTTCAGCTCTCTACTTTACAAAGGATCGTCATATCTCTCCACTTTCAAAAAAGCCAACGATCTGGCTTCAAGCACAAATACACGGAAATGAACCAGCCTCCGGTGAATCTGCTCTCGTCATCGCAAAACGATTAGCAGGTGAACAAGGAGAGCGTATACTCAATCATGTGAATATGATCATTGTCCCGAGAATCAATCCTGATGGTTCTTATGCGTTTGACCGCAGGCTTGCAAACGGAACGGATGGAAACCGTGATCATATGACATTAGAATCTCCAGAGCTCACAGCCCTGCATCAAGAATTTAATCGGTATGCACCAGAAGTAGTCATTGATGCCCATGAATACGATGTAGGACAAAAGCAGTTTGATGATATCGGCTCAGCGGGTGCCCTCAAATATCACGATTTACTGATATTATCAGGCAAGAACTTGAATATTCCAGAAAGCATCCGGCTCACGTCAAATGAATTATACGTGAGCGGCGTCCGTGAAACGCTGACAAATCAAGGATTTTCGAATGATTTATATTATACAAGCACAAGAGGAAAGGATGGAAAGATCGATCTCTATGAAGGCGGAACGGATGCACGAATTGGCCGAAATGCCTTGGCGCTCTCGCCAGCTTTGTCATTTCTTGTAGAAAGCAGAGGGATTGGAATTGGAAGAGAGGATTTTACCCGCCGCGTCGCAGCACAAGTCACCACACATGAAAAAATCATTGAAACAACGGTGAAGCATGCTAAGCAGGTGAAGCAGCAAATGGTGACGGAGCGACTGAAGCTGGTGAAAAAAGGACTTCAATCAAATGATGACGATCAAGTGGTTATTCAAGATGATTTCAAAGCGCCTGTGGATGATTCGCTTGAAATGGTGGATATTGAAAAAGGACAGACCATCAATGTCCCTGTACGCTTTCACAGTGCGAGCGATGCTGTTCCTGTCATGTCGAGAGAACGACCGACAGCTTATCTCGTTTTACCTGGGCATGAAGGGGTAGAACGGAAGCTGAAAACTTTAGGGTTAAAAAGTGTCACATTGCCTGTCGGCGTGAAAGTACCAGTACAAGCCTATCAAGTAACAAAACGAGACGAAAAGAGCAAAACAGATATTCAGCTTGAAACAAAACTCACCCAAAAGAAACGTCAGCTGCCAAAAGGGACAAAGGTATATATCACGGCGCAGCCGCAAACGAATTTATTGTCACTTGCCCTTGAGCCAGAATCAAAAGACAGCTATATGTCATCTGGGTTTATTGCTTCAAAAGTAGGCGATGAACTCCCAGTGTACCGGTTCTTGCTATCTAAAAAGACGTTAGGCATTAAATAAAAAAGGGCTAAAATTATTTTAGCCCTCAGCGTGTAGACAAACCCTCGCATTCGGTGTCAGTCCTGTGCGCCGATGCTCACGAATGTTAAATTCGCTCCGCTTCGGTGCTCGTCCTTCCTAGACTGCAAAGGTTTTCTATCACGCTGAAAAGAAGACAAAGGGCTAAAATAAACATCATTTTTAGCCCTTTGTCTACAATCTAGAAGCGGCACAGTGCGTGCCGCTTTTTTATTTTCGTCCAGCTCTTATTTCATCAGTCAAGCCTTCATATGGTGCTTCAGCGATAATGGTTTCGTCATTTACACCTGCATGATGGATATACGTAATGTCCGCAAATTCTGGAACAACATATTTTGGATAGGTGTCGTATTTTTCACGAGATTCTTTCATGAGATCGATATAGTCATTTTGATAGCAAACTGTGATATCTGGACGTTCATGCACCCATTTTGGGAAGAAGATGACGCCATGCATGCGTTTTTCTTCAGGCATAAAGTTCAGAGAGACGTCTGTCCCAGTTGGTTCTGTCCAAGAAACTTTGTAAACGCCTTTTGTCAGCTTCACAATATTCACTTCTTGATCACGGACCCAGCGGCCTCCAACCATTCCGCTATGAATGCGGTAATCAATGGTGTGATCGTTTTTAATGTAAATCTCATATTCCCAGCCATTTTCATACGTATAAATCATATGAAGTCCAACGAATTGATCCATGTTTATTCCTTCTTTCATTAGAATGATGTTATTTCAAACATGTCATGATTTACATGTTTATTTTAAAGTCTATGGTATAATATTGTCAAAGAATAAGCGTTGGAGGCACATCATGAGAGTTTTAAAATATGCCATTCTTGGTTTACTAGATCAGTGTGAGCTGACGGGATATGATATAACCAAACATTTTAAGGATTCCCTTGGACAGTTTTGGAGCGCGAAGCACAGCCAAATTTACCCTGAGCTGAAGCGTCTCACAGAAGAAGGGTTTATTGAATTTGATATTCGTATACAAGGAAAGAAGCTGGAGAAGAAGGTCTATCAAATCACAGAGGCAGGGAAAGCAGAATTGCATCAGTGGTTAAGGACAAAAGACCCGATACCAGAAACAACAAAGGATGAATTCATGCTCAAAACATTTTTCATCTCTTCCATGGACAACAAAGAAGCGGCTGACTTGTTTACACATCAACTGCTAGAGCGCACCAAAAAAATAGACATGCTAGAACAGAAGCTGCACGCTTTAACGGAGGAAGACCCTGCCGCTGAATCGCTTCATTCAGCGCAATTTGGGCATTACTTAGTGCTGACAAGGGCAATTGAAAGAGAAAAAGGCTATGTCCGCTGGCTCGAGCAGACCCTTAAACGAATTGATTCATCCGCGCTCTAAGGACAATGGTCGGATGATATGATAAAAAATGGTTTGAAACCAGTGAATTTATTAATAGAAACCGCTACAATGGATATATTCGTATTAAAGTGAGGCGAGTATGTTTGAGTAATCAAGAAGCGTTGTGGAATGAAGCAGAAGCTTTTATTTCTTTATGCTATGAAGAATTAAGCAAGTCAAATGAAGAGAAAGCAGCACGTCTGCATGAAATAAAACAAGAAATTGACTCCGAAGGGATGTATACTCACACACAAGAGGAATTGGCGCACGGGGCGAAAATGGCGTGGCGCAACAGCAACCGCTGCATTGGCCGTTTGTTTTGGTCAACTCTGCATGTTCACGACTGCCGGCATGTGAAGACAGAAGAAGAGGTGAAAGAGGCACTCTTTCATCATATTGAGTATGCGACAAATGGCGGGAAAATCAAACCATCCATTACGATCTTTCCTCCAGAAAATCATTCGCAAAAGGAAGTCGTCATTTATAATCATCAGCTCGTTCGTTATGCAGGCTATGAGACGGAGTATGGCATCATTGGCGACGAGGCATCTCTTGAATTGACAAAGTTGTGTGAAGCCCATGGCTGGAAAGGGGAGGGCACGCATTTTGATATTCTGCCTCTCATGTTTCAGCTAAAGGATCAGCCGCCCGTTCTGTATGAGCTTCCGAAAGAAATCGTCCAAGAAGTCGAGATTACCCATCCTGAATATGAAGGATTTCGTGATTTAGGATTGAAATGGTACGCCGTTCCGATTATTGCTGATATGAAATTAGAGATTGGCGGTATTCATTACAATGCGGCACCGTTTAACGGATGGTATATGGGTACAGAAATTGGCGCACGTAACCTAGCCGATGAAAATCGCTACAATATGTTGAAAAAAGTTGCTTCTATTTTAGGGCTGGACACGACAAAGAATGCGTCGCTTTGGAAGGACAAAGCCATTGTTGAGTTGAATGTGGCGGTTCTCCATTCTTACCGAGAAGCAGGGGTGACCATTGTTGATCACCATACAGCAGCACATCAATTCAAACAGTTTGAAAAGCAGGAAGAAAAGGCTGACCGCAAGCTGACTGGGGACTGGACATGGCTGATTCCGCCAGTATCACCAGCTGCTACCCACATCTTCCACAAGCATTACGACAATACCATTGTGAAGCCGAATTATTTTTATCAGGAAAAGCCCTACCATGGGACAGAAAAAGCCTAGCGAGAGCTAGGTTTTTTGATTACCTTATTCGAAAATCCTTATAATGAGCTAACTCAGTGAGCGGCTCCATCTGCATATCTGTGACCTTTGAAAAAGGGCTTCCTTTTCGAACGGTCTTTAAGAAATCAAGCACCTTTTGCTGCTCACCCTCTACCTTTAACTCGACATGACCTTCATCTGTGTTGCGTACCCAGCCTTTCATCCCGCGATTGACTGCTTCGCCTTGTACAAAATAGCGAAAACCGACTCCCTGCACCCGTCCTGTGACAATGGCATGATAATGAATCAATGTCATCTCTCCTTTTTTCTCATCGTACCATAGCATGTATCTGACCTTCACGCATCGACTATGATTTAATTGTCTAACGATGTAAAATAATAGGCATGAGACAACCAAAGGAGATGGTCATCGTGGGTCAGAAGAGATATGACATAGTAGGAATCCAAGTAGGACAACCCATCACGACCTATGCGAACGGAAAAGAAATCAAAACAGCCATCAACAAAAAGCGTATTCATGAGCCTGTATATTTGAGTAAGGTCAATTTTGAGGGAGATAGCCAAGGTGATTTGGTTCATCATGGAGGATATGATAAAGCCGTCTGCGTCTTTCCATATGATCATTATGCTTACTTCGAGCAATTTTTAGGGGTTACATTACAGGAAGCTGCGTTTGGCGAAAATCTGACAGTGCGCAAGCTAGTCGAGACGAAGGTGCGTATTGGCGATGTCTTTCAACTTGGAGAAGCACTTGTTGAAGTGAGCCAGCCAAGACAGCCGTGTGTGAAACTATCTTTTAAGCACGCTAACATGAAGCTTGTCAAGGAAGTACAGCAAACGGGGTATACCGGTTTTTATTTACGGGTGCTGAAAGAAGGCATAGTGCCGCCTGATGGTTCTCTTGTATTAGTAGAAAAAGCGCCCCATCACATTACAGTCCATGAAGTGAACGAGGTCAAATATCGTCAAACAAGTCCAGAGAGGCTGAAAGCCGTTCTTGCAGTAGATGCCTTAGCAGATGTGGTGAGGAAGTCTTTAGAAAAACGAATTCAGCACATTTAAAAAAAGCCGTACATCTTATGCTGATGTACGGCTTTAAGCGTTTATGAGCTAGGTTTCTTTTGCTCAAGAAGATTTGCAAGGAAATATGTTTTTAAGCTTTGAAGCTTTCTTCCTTCATGCTTGGTCACACCAAGCTTCTTTAATTCTTCGACATACCAGCCTTTGCTACCATAATGCATGATAGAAAACTCCTTTCAATTGAAACTGCCTGCATTGTAACATCTCAAAAAAGGACGTGAAAAGTGTGCAGGGGTTAAGAAATGAAAACTGATTCTATCTGCCTATGATCCATGTATATGCTGGAAATAATCATTTATGAATTTGGCGGGTTGAGGGTAACGATGATCATGCCGACCGTCATAATCATGATGACAATACCAAGATAAGTCATCATGGATTGTTTTTTCTTAATACCTACAACCGTTAAGATGATACTTTCTATCAAAAAGATAACTCCTATGATGATGAACCACATATCAAATAAGACCCCTTTCGCATATCTTTGCCTATTTTACCACAGGCATTTTTGTTTAGTCGTGACAGATTCGTGAAAGGGAAACGAAAAAAACCCCTCCAGTGAAGAAGGGGACCTGCTGGCTTACAGCTTCGTTAAAATAATGGGTTCGTCTTTTGTGATCACAATGGTATGTTCAATCTGTGCCACTAGGCTTTTATCTGGTGTTTTAAATGTCCAGCCGTCATCAGTCTGATAAATCGATTCTGCATTTGTTGAAATAAAAGGTTCGAAGGCGATCACTGTGCCATTCTTAAACAAAGCATTATCGAATGGATCATAATAGTTCAAAATATGGTTGGGTGCTTCATGCAGATTTTTCCCAATGCCGTGTCCTGTTAGGTTTTTAATGACGGTAAATCCTTGTTCTTTGGCTGTATTGTAGACCGCACGGCCAATTTGGTTTTGTCTTTTACCGGCTTTTGCATGCTTTAATCCTTCGAGGAATGCATCCTCTGCACACTGGCATAATGCTTCAAGACGAGCATCACCTGTACCTAATACGAATGAAATGCCGGTATCGGAATAATAGCCGTCCAGCTCTGCTGAGATATCAATATTGATGAGGTCGCCCTCTTGTAAAATGGTTTTTTCACTTGGAATACCGTGTGCAACTTCATCGTTCACGCTGATACAAGTCGTCCCAGGGAAGTCATATTCCTTTTCAGGCGCCGAATTGGCTCCATGCTCTTCTAATATTTTTTTTCCAATCAAATCTAATTCTTTTGTAGACATGCCTGGTTTCGCTTGGCTTTTCATTTCTTCTCTTGCCAAAGCGACAATTCGGCCGACTTTTTTTAAGGCTTCTAACTCATGATCATGTTTGACAATCACTGTTCATTCCCGCTTTCTATAACTTCATTCTATACAATAGCTTACCACATTTTACGCGAAAAGAGTAAAGAGCGGAATGTCAAATGAATGTGGACAAATTGGTATAGATAACTAGATGTGCATATGATATATTTTTTATGAACATCATGAACGTTTGGTCATGATGAAGACAAAGGGGGAGAAGGCAAATGGTGTTTCAGTTTTTTCAAAAGCTAGGCAAATCATTTATGCTTCCAATCGCTGTGCTTCCGGCAGCAGGGATTATTTTGGCTATTGGGCGGGAGGATGTATTCGATATCCCGTTTATTCATGCGGCAGGGAATGCTATTTTTGCAAACTTGGCTTTAATTTTTGCAATGGGTATAGCGATCGGCATTGCAAAGGATGGTAATGGGGCAGCGGCATTATCAGGTGCGATCTCTTATTTTATTTTATCAGCTGGTACAACGTCGATTAATTCAACGAACAATATGGGGGTATTGGGCGGTATTTTATGCGGGCTATTGGCAGGGTATGTGTACAATCGCTTCAAGGATACAAAACTGCCGGAATACTTAGGGTTCTTTAGCGGAAGACGGCTTGTGCCCATTATGACCGCACTTTTCACCATTCTATTAGCAGCCGTTTTCGGATATGTATGGCCTCCGATTCAAAGCGGGATCAATGGTTTAGGGGAATGGATTTTAAGTCTTGGTGCGACGGGTGCAGGGCTGTTTGGTTTCTTTAACCGATTGCTCATTCCATTAGGGCTTCATCATGTGCTGAATAACTTATTTTGGTTTCAATTCGGGGAATTCAGCGGGGCAACAGGGGATCTAGCGCGATTCTTTAAAGGAGATCCAAGTGCGGGTGTCTTTATGACCGGGTTCTTCCCAGTGATGATGTTCGGTCTGCCAGCGGCATGTCTAGCCATGGTTGTGACCGCAAAGCCTGAAAAGCGAAAAGCTACAGCTGGCTTGATGATTGGGATGGCGCTTACGTCATTTATTACAGGGATCACTGAACCAATTGAATTTTCATTTATGTTTTTATCTCCACTCTTATATGGTGTCCATGCTGTGCTAACAGGTCTTTCGCTCTTTATTGTGAACACCATTGGAATTCATAGCGGCTTCGCCTTTTCAGCAGGAGCGATTGATTACGTTTTAAGCTTTGGCATCGCACAAAAACCACTCATGCTGCTCGGAGTTGGGGTGCTTTATGGCATTGTGTACTTTGTCGTTTTCTATTTCCTCATTAAACTGTTAAAGCTCAAAACACCAGGCAGGGAAGATGATGACATTGAAGATATTGCAGCCGATGATACGAAGACGGCAGGTGCGAGTATGCTTGTAGAGGGACTTGGCGGCAAAGACAATATCACCACGATTGATCATTGTGCCACTCGTCTACGTTTAACAGTAGAAGATACACATTTATTAAATGAAGGCACATTGAAAAAAGCAGGTGCCAAAGGGGTACTGACTTCAGGGAAATCCTCCGTACAAATCATCATTGGAACGAATGTAGAATTTGTCGCAAATGATCTCCGCAAGGAAGTCGATCGAGATTGAAAAAAGCGTTCAGCCAGGTCAAATGGGCTGAACGTTTTTTTGTTTGCGCTGTTCGATCACCAGCACAATACTGATGACAACAAGTAAAAACCAAGAACTGATTTTCCCAAGATGTACGAGAGACCAAGCGTGCTGTTGATTTGGATATTGCCATGCTCCTAAAAAGGTGGTGACATTTTCGGCAATCCAAATGAAGAAACCAATCAGCAGAAATGAGACGACAAGCGGCATTCGAAAGGTAGAAGAGCCAACCTGAAACGAGACGGACGTTTTTCGAAACACGACAACAAGCAGCAATGTCAGCCACCACCTGAGATCATAGAGCCAATGATGCGTAAAGAAATTGAGATAAATGCACAAACTGATCCCGATTGAAAAAAACGGATGGGGCCATGAAGCCATCTGCACTTGAAGTCGGGACAGTGCCTGATAAATATAGCTTGCTACACTCGCATACATAAACCCGCTATAGAGCGGAACCCCAAAGACCTTCGTATAAGCTTCTTCAGGATAGGACCAAGAACCCATATGTACTTTATACATTTCTAAGCCAATTCCAATGAGGTGAAATAGACAAATCACCTTCAGTTCATTCAATGTCTCCAGCCGAAGCGTCAGCATGAGAATCTGTGCCAGGAGGCAAAGCAGTAGAATGAAATCATACCGGTGAAGAAAAGGAATAGCCACCATCTTTGATAGGGCAAGCGCCGCAAAGATCATGACGGGGAATAGACACGACATCGCCTGTAAGTAAGCAAAATGGAATAATGTTTTCATACAAAGTTAAACCCCTTCTTATTGTCTGAAATGACTTAGACGGTTTTAGCAAGGGAAAAGTTTACATCACATAGATATTCATGAACAATTTGTGAATATCTATGTGAAAAAGATCACAAATTAGAAACGGAATAGTATAATAAGATCATAAATATAATGTGAAATATTTCACATAAATTAAAAGGAGGCATCATCATGTTTACAAAATTCTTACAAACGAATGTATGGGCAGCGGTTATCCTTTTGGCAGCAAGACTTTATATCGGATGGACTTGGCTGACATCTGGTATAGGAAAACTAACAGGCGGATTCGATGCATCAGGATATTTACAATTTGCGATAGCTGAACCTGTTGTCAAAGATGGCCATTTAGTGTATCCGTTCTATGTATGGTTTTTAGAAAATGTCGCTTTGCCGAATGCGGGACTATTCAGTGCCATGGTCATGTGGGGAGAAATCTTAGTAGGTCTAGGATTAATCGTTGGATTGTTCACAACAACTGCAGCCTTTTTCGGAAGCGTGATGAATGTCTCTTTCTTACTAGCTGGTACCGTCTCTGTCAACCCGCTTCTCTTGCTCATTGCCATCGTCATCATGGCAGCGAAAGGGAATGCAGGCAAATTTGGACTTGATTATGTCGCAGGTCCAGTCTTGAAACGAACAATGAAAAGAAAGCCGCATTTAGAAGTGGCTTCATAATAAAGAAAAAGCATCCTCAGCTTCTGCTCAGGATGCTTTTTTATTTAGGAATCGGCTTTCATCAGGTTAATATGCAGGACGGTGAGTTTATGCTGATTTATATCTGGGTCATGGCCGACGATAAATTCAAGCTCATAATCTCCAGTTCGATACACGTATTTTTTCTCTTTTGTCTGAGGGATGGTGCTGACCGAATCCGCTGGTCCAAGTTGTTTCTTTAATAGGGAAGGGGTCATCCCGCCGATATTCGTTTCTTTTTCTACATTTGTACCGAAATAACGGATTTCGTCAATTTTGCCTTTTGCATCATAATGAAAAGCAAATCCCGGATTCCCCATTTCAGCATGATACAAATCAAAGCTGCTGTGACCTGTTTCTGGATATGGATTTCCTAGTTTATGATGAACGTCTTTTTTTGTTTGAACACCAATTTTTAGTCCTTCTGCATAGTACGGCATTTGTCCTTTATGTGCCAGCTCATACACGTTGTTTAATGTGTTTTTCGGACCTTGAGGAACGGATTGTTCTACTGCTGTTTTGGTCATGGCGTGTGCTGAGACCGCAGGGCTGAAACCAATTAGGGCGGACGAAGCGAGTAAAGCAGTCACGACAAAAGCGGTTGTTTTTTTCAAGATAAATCCCTCCTTCTTCTTTCTATACCCGGTGCAATAGCGGTCAAACGTGAAAAGAACCAGCTGATCAGGGATCGGCTGGTTCTTAAAATGAGAAAGTTATTTTGATGAAGAGCTGGATTCATCTTTGGCGGAAGAGGAATCTTCTTCATCCTGTACTTTCTTTGTATAGTCATATTGATTGCGGTCAATCGGTGTAAAGCCTTTAGGCTTGTAGAAACGGAGTAAATCTTCGGTGACGATCTTATCAGATGTCTCCAGCATCTTTTTCACCGTTTCATTTTCTTGTGATGCTTTATCAGTCGGCTCAATTTTCTCGCCTGTTTTGTTGCTGTAATAGTTATTGCCTACTTTTGTGTAGTCCTTAGAGACGAAGTCACCGTTTCTAAATGGCACAAGCTCTTTGAAGTTCTTCGATAAGATATCAGAACCAGACATTAAATAGTTCTTCGTATCATCGCCGAGCAGGTGCAGAAGGGTTGGTGCGATATCGACTTCTCCAGAGTATTTATGAATCTGTCCGCCTTTTACCCCTGGAACATGAATAAAGAGCGGCACACGCATGAGCTGCGCATTTTCATAATCTCCGATTTTTTGTCCTGTCACTTTTTCCATCGCTTCATTGTGATTTTCAGAAATGCCGTAATGGTCTCCGTACATAATGACGACTGTATTGTCATAGAGACCTGATTTTTTCAAGTCGTTGAAGAACTGTTCAATGGCTTCATCTAAATAATGAGCCGATTGGAAATAGTTATTGACGACAGAGTCTCCGAAGTCACCAGGTTCGAAATCGGTATCACCTTCATCCATTCCAAATGGGAAATGGTTCGATAACGTAATGAATTTCGAATAAAACGGCTGCTTCAAGTTTTCGAGCATTGGCATGGATTCTTTGAAGAAAGGTTTGTCTTTCAGCCCATAGTTCTTCGTATCTTGCTCATTCATATCGTAGTACTCAGAATCGTAAAATCTGTCATATCCAAACGACTTAAACATTTCATTACGGTTCCAGAAGGTTTTCGTATTGCCGTGGAATTCTGCTGACGTGTATTGATCCTTCTTCAAGATGCCAGGAAGTGCTTGATACGTGTTTTGCGCTTTGTTAATAAAAACAGAGCCCTGTGATAATGGGAATAGCCCAGTATCCATCATAAATTCAGCATCAGACGTCTTTCCTTGTCCTGTTTGATGGAAGAAGTTATCAAAGTAAAACGTTTGGTTGTCGTGTGCCAATGAATTAAGGAATGGCGTCACTTCTTTTCCGTTTACTTTGTAATCAATGACAAAGTTTTGCAGAGATTCAAGAGAAATGGTGATCACGTTCATGCCTTTCGCTTTCCCGTAATACGCCGGGTTAGGATCAGCGCTGTTCGCTTTTAAATAGTTCTCTACATCTGTCACGTCATTTGAATTTGCCAGAGCACGCTGGCTGTTTGATTTCACATTTTGAATGGCATCAAACACAGTAAAGTTATAAGCACCTAAATATTTAACTAAATAATTGCGGTCAAACGATCTTGATAAAAGCTCTGGTCGATCAATCTCTGCGGCGACTAAGTTCATCACAAAGATCACAACAGAGGACACAAGGACGAGTCTAAACGATTTTGACTTTTGAACAGGTACAGTAGCTGTACTTGTTTGCTGCTGCTTTTTCATGCGGACTGCGAGTACGATCAAAATGATTGTATCCATAAAGTAAAACATATCAGTCCAACGCATGAGTGAAAATGCACTATCACCTAATTGTCCGCCATTCGTTCCTGCCTGCATCACGGTAGGCAGCGTGATAAAGTCATTGAAGAATCGATAGTACACGATGTTTGCGTATAGTAAAAAAGACATGAAAAAATGAATCACAATGATAGCGGCAGGCTGCCATTTTTTCTTGAACAATAAAGCAAAGCCAAGAAAGAACAAGCTGGAGCTAATAGGATTCACGAAAAGCAAAATATGCTGAAGCACATTTGATATACCAAGTTTAAATTCAATTAAATACGCTGAATACGTTTTGAGCCAAAGTAAGATGGCTGCAATAACAAAGAAGCCGAGGCCTCGTTTTTGAATAAATGTTTTCATAAAAACACTCCTTTTCTCCGATACACGGAAGAGGCGGAACGAAAGAAAACGAACCATTAGAATATACCATGAAATGCTCAAATAGAAAAGTGTTAACCGGAGAAGAGCGTCAGCAGCCTGTCCGAGCAATAAAAGGGAAGAAAACGAAAATATTCGCTCTTCGAAAAACTTTTTATGAAATTCATCCTATTATTAACAGAAAATTCAGCAATTTCCCAGTTGCTATATCAATAAAACAGGTAAAAAGACACAAGCCTAAAGAATTAATTTGGTTTCTACAATGATGATTTAGAGAGTATTTCCAGTGTTTCTTAATGTTTATGCAGGTTAAGTAAAAAAAATGAGAAAAAGAATGGAGGAGGAACATGGATGAAATTTCCTTCTATGAGATATATCAATATATTTTTTTGTTTCATCAACATAATGTTTTCGATGTGTTTTGTAAGGGTTTTATTTATTTTGATGAATGAACAAATTATCTAAATATACTTAAGTGAACATTTCGAGACTATAAACTTTTAAATTGGGGTCGATATAGACTTTGACAGGAAATCTTCCATTGAAAGGATTGATAGTATATGACTGTACGAGCAGAGAACCTCGTTCAGAACTGGTTTCCGAGTGAGGACGGAAATGCAGCAGAGCGTAAAGAACTCATCAAATTGATGGAGCAGATTGTTTCAGGGGTCGATCATCTGAAAGATCCGAACCGTGCACACCTAAAGGGTGAAAAGAATCGTGGAGAAGATTTTTACCAAAAGCTCACTGAAACAAGTCAAATTCCGGTGAACGGCCAACAAGCGGAACTTGTGAATGAAGAATTACTGAAGCTTTTACATAACCATCCATACCACACAAAGTATTTCTTCACGAACATTTTGCCAATGGCAAGTACACCAGGAATTCTAGGCATGCTGACGGCCATGCTGGTAAATGGAAACAACCTATGGGATGTTTATGGACCAGCAGGAGCGGAAGCTGAGGTCAGAGTGGTCTCAATGATGTCTAAGCTCATCGGATATGATCCAAGTGTGAGCGGGGGATATACAACATGGGGAGGTCAGGGAGCCATTTTCTCAGGACTACGTTTAGCGATTGCAAAAGTTGCGCCGGAGTCACTACGGAAAGGTGTCCCGCAAAATCTTTATGCGTTTTGTTCTGATGCTGCACATTACAGCTTATTTAAGTCAATGGAAGCAACAGGACTTGGCACAGACAACTTGATCAGAATTAAGACGAATAAAGATCATTCGATGGATATGGAAGATTTGCGTTGTCAAATGGAACGTGTTGCACAAAATGGCGGAATTCCCGTTTATATTGTCGCAACAACCGGAACAACAGATGCCATTGCAATTGATGATGTAAAAGGGGTACGTGAAACAGCAGAAGCCATTGCTGAGGAGTATGGTCTACAGGTGCCGCATATTCATGCGGATTCAGCGCTCGGCGGATTCTTTGCTTTCTTTAATGAGTATGATGTAGCTGAAAACCCGCTGCAATTCTCATACGGTGTTCTTCGTATGCTAAAAGAAATCAAAGCGAAATTCCAGCATCTTTCTCTTGCTGACACGATGTGCTTTGACTTTCAAAAGCTCGGCCAAACACCTTACACATCTAGTTTATTCTTAGTGAAAAATGCTGCTGACCTAAAGCGTTTAGATCTGGAAGAACAAGAGACACCATATGTTGGTCATAGAGGCTACGGCGAATACCATACGGGTTATACACTGGAATGCTCAAGAATGGGAAGCTCTATCAGTATGCTGAGTGTGCTGTTAACGTTTGGAATTGAAGGCTACCAGCGCTTGCTCGGTCAATTCCTAGAGGTGAACCTTGCCTTTAGAGAAGCACTCAGTCAAGAAATTCCGCAAGCTGAAGTCGTGAATGATGACAACGTCGGAATGGCTACATTATTTAGAATTTACCTAGACGGCTCACCGCGTTTTCAAGAAGAGATTTCAGGCGAAGCGACTGCAATGGAAATTGAGCGGAATAATGAATTGAACAAAATGCTGTTTGAAAAGCTTGGAGAGAAAAGAGACGAAATGTTCTTTGGCGATACAACGAAGTTTTTACTTGTAAATGCAAAAGAAGGACAAGAATTCTATCTAAGTGTTAGTAAGTTTTTTGTTATCTCACCTTATACGTTACCAGAGCATATCCCACATATCGTATCTTATTTAAAAGATGTGATCGCATCTGTTTGTGGACAATTTGAACATGTACATGCTTAAATCAAATCTGAGAGTGGAGATGTAGGAAAAAATGGCGAAACAAAGGAAATTTGGAGGGTACACGATATCCTCTAAAATCATGTCAGTCGTTGTCGTAACATTACTCGCAACCGTTGCACTATTCGTTTTAACATTTTATCTAGTCAGCCAGGATTTATCATCCCAGTTATTAAAGCAATTTGATTATCGATTAACAACAGATATTGATACTGCAAAGAAAGAAATCGATAATTTGGATGGAAACGTTCTTGGCATTAGCGGGAAGGATGATCCCCTTTATGTGGAGGTCAAAAAGAAATTCAAGGAGCTTCAAGAAGATCATACGCTTGAGAACTTATACGTGCTATCTAATAAAGGCGGCAAAGAAAGAATTATTATATTAACTGGGGAAGAAAATGATTTTGATCAAGATTATGCCTTTTCAGATGAGATGAAACAAGCACTTTCTGAAGATAAAATGATCAAAAGTGATATTTACAAAGACTCATTTGGTACACATAAATCAGTCTTTTTGCCAATCAAAGATTCAGGCGGTGAACTGACGGGGATTTTAGGAATTGATTTAGATGCATCTGTTGTGCCTGAAACAACGAAGAAGCTGACGATCTATATCACGGTTGCATCTGCTATTGTGCTCATCGGTGGGTTGTTTTTCTCCTTTATCATGGGCAGAAGAATTGCGAAACCAGCACGTTCATTGATGGAATCAGCGAACCGAATTGCTGACGGTGATTTAACTGGAATGGTAGAGGTTGAAAGTAAAGATGAGATCGGTCAACTTGCCGCATCCTTCCAAAAGATGCAGGGGCGGATCAAAGAGCTCATTGCGAAGATCTCAAACTCATCTAGTGAAGTGTCGAAAATGTCCTCACAGCTTCGCACCGTAACGAATGAATCGAGTCAAAGTGCGCAGCAAGTGTCAGAAGCCATGACGAATATGAGTGAAGGAATCAATGATTCTGTCGCAAATATTACGGATTGTACAACATCCGTTGCAGAGATCGATACTCAAATCGAAGGTGTCACAAAAGAAGTCGATGAAATGAAATCTGTTTCATCTGACGTACAAGAGCAGTCAGAATCTGGTCAAAAACTAGTGAATCATGTGCTTGAGCATCTGAATATGTTACATGACAAGATGACCAACTCAAAGCAGGCAGCAGAAGAATTACAATCTCATTCCACGGAGATTGAAAGTGTCATCTCGATTATTACGGACATTTCAGCGCAAACGAATCTGCTTGCACTGAATGCTTCAATTGAAGCGGCACGTGTTGGAGAAGAAGGAAAAGGGTTTGCTGTTGTGGCAGATGAGGTGCGTAAGTTAGCTGAGCAATCAGCGGATGCGGCTAAAACCGTTTCAGACCTCGTCATCGGCACACAGGAAAACAGTCAGCGTGTTCTTGAAAGCGTAGAGGAAAGCAGTAAAGCAGTGGAAGAAGGACGTGAACAAATGGAAGGCACGTCACAAAACTTCGCTGTGATTTACGATGGCGTATCTCAGTTTTCAAGAAGAACGAACAATTTGCTTGCTTCTATTAAGCAAGTAGAGCAAGCATATCAAACGATTTCTACATCGATTGAACAAATTTCGGTTGTATCGGAAGAACACGCCGCCAGCTCTCAAGAAGTAGCGGCAGCAACAGAACAGCAAAGTGCTGGCATGCAGCAAATTTCAAGTGCGATTGAACAGCTCTCTGATATGTCAGAGGACTTAGCACAGATGGTTTCTACCTTCAAAATTGACAATAAATAACGAGAAAGCTGACTCTTGTGAGAGAGTCAGCTTTTTTGCTATGCTTAATCAAATCGTTGCAGATGAAAGGAGAAACGCCATGGATTTTGCACAGAGATTATCAGAAGAACGGATCAAAAAAGCGATGGATCACGGGGCTTTTGAAGGATTATCTGGCTTTGGCAAACCCCTGCCTAAAGATGATGCTGCTCATGTACCTGAAGAACTCAGAATGGGCTACAGGATGATGAAAAATGCTGGCTTTGCTGGGGAAGAAACAGCACTGAAAAAAGAACTCATGACCGTCAAAGAGCTTCTTCACTCCAGTATAGACGGAGAGGAAAGAAAAAAACTTTCTCTCATATGTGAAGAAAAACAAAAACGCCTGGATGAACTCACATCTAAGCGCCAAACTTTTGCCCGTCCAGCCTCCTCCTTTTATAAAAACAGGGTCTACAAAAAATTAACGGAGCATAAAAAAAGATGATGACACGCTGCCTCTCCTGAGCACATTGAGGGAGCTTTTTTTATGAAAGCGCTGCATTTTGTTGTTGACTACATGTATATACAAATATAAAATAAGAAACAAACATGTATATACAAGTTTTTTGGTTCTTTTTTCTTATAAAAAACGATCTCGGAGGGGATAGCATGGCTGATTATCAGGCAGCAGCAGATCAGATTGTGAAAGCCATCGGCGGCAAAGAAAATATTGATCAAGCAACACATTGTGTGACAAGGCTGCGCTTTGTACTGAAAGATGAAGGAAAGGTTGACGAGAAAGCACTTGAACAAATAGAAGAAGTGAAGGGATCTTTCTCAGCGAACGGTCAATACCAAGTTGTGATCGGCCAAGGGGTCGTCAATCGAGTATATGCTGAAATGGTGAAACAGACAGGGATTGGGGAAGCCACAAAAGAGGACGTTAAGCGTGCCTCTGATCAAAAATTAAATCCATTGCAGCGTGCAGTGAAAACGCTTGCGGATATCTTTATTCCGATTCTTCCTGCCATCGTCACAGCCGGTTTATTAATGGGGATTAATAATATTTTAACAGCTCCTGATATTTTCTTTGATCAAAAGTCGATTGTGGATGTGTATCCGGCATGGGCTGATTTAGCGAATATGATCAACTTGATTGCAGGCACTGCCTTCACATTCCTGCCCGCATTAATCGGCTGGTCAGCAGTGAAGCGGTTTGGAGGAAATCCGCTCTTAGGGATGGTCCTTGGGCTGATGCTCGTACACCCAGACTTATTAAATGCGTGGGGCTATGGAGCGGCTGAAAAGTCCGGTGAGATTCCTGTCTGGAATTTGTTTGGACTTGAAGTGCAAAAGGTAGGCTATCAAGGGCAGGTTCTTCCGATACTCGTCGCCTCCTATTTACTTGCAAAGCTCGAATTATTCATCACAAAACGGACACCTGAAAGCATTCAGCTGTTAGTGGTTGCACCGATTACGTTATTAGTCATTGGCTTTTTATCCTTTATCGTCATTGGACCTGTTACATTTGCAATCGGTAACGTTTTAACATCTGGACTTGTGGCTGTATTCCAGCAGTTCGCAGCACTTGGCGGTCTATTATACGGCGGATTGTACGCTGCATTAGTGATTACAGGGATGCACCATACGTTCCTCGCTGTCGATATTCAATTGATTAATTCCAAACTACATGGCACGTTTCTATGGCCGATGCTCGCACTGTCTAATATCGCACAAGGATCAGCCGCACTCGCGATGATGTTTGTTTTAAAAGATGAAAAGCAAAAGGGGCTCTCACTGACATCAAGTATTTCCGCTTACTTAGGAATTACCGAGCCAGCGATGTTTGGCGTCAACCTGCGCTATCGATTCCCATTTATTTTTGCACTCATTAGCTCTGGTTTAGCTGGTATGTTTATCGCCTCTCAAGGGGTGCTGGCAAGCTCAGTTGGTGTTGGAGGCATTCCAGGAATCTTCTCCATTATCCCGAAATATTGGGGCGCATTTGCGATAGGGATGGTCATTGTACTCATCGTCCCGTTCATTGGAACCCTTTTGTATGCAAAGCTAAAAAAGAAGAAAGATGTTTCACAAGAACTTAACTAGTGGTGGTGAAGGAAATTGAAACAACAAACAAACGAACCGTGGTGGAAAAAAGCGGTGGTCTATCAAATTTACCCGAAGAGCTTTTTAGATACAACGGGCTCAGGTACAGGCGATATCAATGGTGTGACAAAAAAGCTTGATTATATCAAACAGCTGGGGGCGGATTGTATTTGGCTGACGCCAATGTATGAGTCCCCGCAGCATGACAACGGCTATGATATTAGTGACTATACAAAAATCCATGACATGTACGGCACAATGGCGGATTTTGAACACATGCTGAAAGAAGCCCATGATCGAGGCATACGAGTCATCATGGATTTAGCCGTCAATCATACATCCATTTTCCATGAGTGGTTTCAAGCCTCACGCGAGTCAAAGGATCATCCTTATCGAGATTATTATATTTGGAAGGAGCCTAAAGCAGACGGATCACCGCCGAATGATTGGCAGTCAAAATTTGGCGGTCCAGCCTGGGAGCTAGATGAAGCAACGGGAGAGTATTATCTTCATTTATACGATGTCACACAGGCGGATCTCAATTGGGAAAAGGATGAGGTGCGCAGGCAAGTATATGACATCATGCATTTTTGGTTTGATAAAGGAATTGATGGATTCAGGCTGGATGTCATCAACAACATCTCGAAAGATCAACGCTTCTTAGATGACGCCGGACAGTCTGTGCAAGGAGACGGCCGGATGTATTATACGGATGGCCCAAGAATTCATGAGTTTCTGCATGAAATGAATCAAGAGGTTTTTTCGAAATATGACAGCATGACAGTCGGGGAAATGTCTTCAACGAATATCGCAGACTGCATTCGGTATACAAGACCGGATCGGCAGGAGCTGGATATGACGTTTAACTTCCATCATTTAAAGGTCGATTATCCAAACGGAGAGAAATGGGCCCTCGCACCATTTGATTTTCAGGAATTGAAGTCGATTCTGTCCGAATGGCAGACGAAAATGCATGAGGGCGGCGGCTGGAATGCGCTCTTCTGGTGCAATCATGATCAGCCGCGTATCGTCTCAAGATACGGTGATGATGAAACGTACCATCAGCAATCAGCGAAGATGCTGGCGACTACCATTCATCTCATGCAAGGGACTCCGTATATTTATCAAGGTGAAGAAATTGGCATGAAGAATCCTCGGTTTGAGGACATATCGTCTTACCGCGATATTGAATCACTTAATATGTATGAAGCCATGCTTGAAAAAGGGAAATCAAAGGAAGAAGCACTCGCCATTTTACAGGTCAAGTCAAGAGATAATGCGAGAACACCGATGCAGTGGACCTCAGAAAAGAATGCAGGTTTCTCAAAAGGAACACCTTGGATTGAGCCAGCCAATAACGACATTTCAGTAGAAGCTTCATTAAAGGATCAGTCGTCTATTTTCTATCATTATCAAGCGCTTTGCAGGCTGCGTAAAGAACTTGATGTGATCACATATGGAAGCTTCACTTTACTCTTAGCAGAAGATCCGAAGGTTTTTGCTTATGTCAGAGAAAGCCATGAGGAGAAGCTTCTTGTGATCAATCACTTTTATGCAGGAGAGACGGACTTTACGCTTCCTGATGAGCTTGTGCAGGCTATAGATGAGATGGAGGGGCAAGTGCTGTTATCCAATTATGAGGATGTACCGGCAGATATGAAGGGATTTACGTTGCGTCCATATGAGTCAATCGTTTATCATTTAACCAAACGCTAGAAAATGGGGCGGAGGGAAAATGAAAGAGAATAAGTTTCGAGTGATTTATGATCAGCTCGCAAGACGAATTGAACAAGGTGATTGGCAGGATAAAGGCATTCTGCCATCAGAGCATGAGCTGTCCTTGATGTACGATACGTCCCGTGAGACGGTGAGAAAGGCATTAAATATCCTTGTGCAAAATGGCTATATCCAAAAAATCCGCGGGAAAGGCTCTGTCTTGCTGAATCGTGAGAAAATGCAATTCCCAGTCTCGGGTCTCGTCAGCTTTAAAGAGCTTTCCCAAACACTTGGCCGAATGACCGTTACGACGGTTCACGAATTTGGTTTAATCAAACCGGATCAGTATATTCAGTCTCAGCTGAAAATAAGTGGGCAGGAGGATGTCTGGGAAGTCATCCGCTCTCGCAATATTAGCGGAGAAGAAGTGATTTTAGACAAGGATTACTTTTTGCAAAAGCATGTGTCAGTCTTGTCGAAGGACATATGCGAAGGGTCCATCTACGAGTATATTGAAGGAGAGCTCGGTGTATCAATCAGCTATGCCCAAAAGGAATTTGTGGTAGAGCCATGTACAGAAGAGGACGCCAAGTATCTTGATTTGAACGGGTTTGACCATGTCGTCGTCGTGAAAAATTACGTGTTCTTAGAGGATACAAGTTTATTTCAATACACGGAAAGCCGTCACCGATTAGACCGCTTCAGATTCGTCGATTTTGCAAGAAGAGAAAAAGTGGACAGAGCATAGGCTCTGTCCATTTCAGGTTTTGGGAGAAGGAGAGAGATAGACGACGAATAGATCACCATTTTTAGGAGGAAAGATGATTAGATTAAATAGACCACTAAAATTAAGAGATTTAGAAATATTCAGCGTGATGAAAGATCATCAGATTTTATGCTACGTCATCATTGAAGATACGCGAAAACCGTTTACGGAAGAAGACAGAAAGCTAGAACCATTATGTTATATGGATGAAGAAGATATACAAGCGATTTTGAATGTTTTTCATAATTCCATTATCAATGATGAAAAATTAAGTAAAGAGGATTTAACTCTTGTAGAAGATTATTTTGCTGATTTTGTAAATAATACGAACTTAACGAATTTTATTATAAGAGATTATGTTTTAAAGGATTTATATGATGTCGATGATGAAAATGACATCATGTTCTTTAATAGAATGCTTCGTCATATAGGGTCAGATGATGTGAAAGAATTTGACGACCGCAATTGGATCTATTTATCTCAAGATTGATGTCTTATTCCATAAAAAGTGGACAGAGCATAGGCTCTGTCCTTTTCCTTTAGGATGATACATTTTTTCTTGTACGCTTGCGCTGGTAGTAATAAAGGATACCGCCTGCGGCGAGCATGAGCACGCCAATCAGTACAGCTGTATACATCATCGTGGCTGTATTCGGCAGTGTGCCGCCTTGGAGGCCGGTTCCATCTTGGTTTGGATCTGTACCTGTGCCTCCGCCTGGTGCTGATGTTTCGCCGTCTCCACCAGTTTGATCTGGAGTTGTTCCAGCTGCCCCGCTTTGGTTGAGGACGGTGTATTCGCTGAAGTGCTCAGTTTGACCTGATGCGACTCCGTTTTCAAATGATCCATTACTAGTTTTGGCGTAACGATTTTTCTTGCGATCCACATAATACACACTAGGTTTTTTCGCTTTTTGAGGCTCGTCTAGTGTAAAGGATAGAGTGACCGGGTCTTTAAAGGTCGAAACCTTTTTCTTGTCTTGTTTGATTTGGAAATCATACGTATCCGTTAATGCGTTTTTCACTTTATCCGTCTTTGTCATCCATATATCTGCGCTTTTCTCGGATAAATTCGAGAGCGGCAATGCAAGTCCCACTTTGTCATGATAGATGGTCACGTTTGGATCTTGCTCTCTTTTCTTCAGCTCTGCTATTTGCGCTTTTGATAGAGACAATTGAACGTTTTTCGCTTTGCTTGCTTTGTCTAGATAGAGCAATGCTTTGTTTGTATGCTGCACATATGTTTGGAATTTCTTATCATCTTGAATGTCATAAGCGCCTTTCCCTTTCGCACGAGGAAGGAACACTTCTTTCACCCTGTGATCGATAACAGGCGAAATCTGCCCGTCTGCCTTTTCAATTTGCTCTTTGAAGATTTCATAGTCGACATACCCTAAGTCTTCGCCATGAGAGGCTTCTGTAAAGACGCTGTAGCCGTCGCCGCCTGTGCCGACAAATGCGTTTGTAGCTACGCGGTATGTTTTCTCATCATCAATGTCTGTCAGTTGACCTTTTTGGTCTTTCAGTTTCACATCAATCAGTCTGCTGCCAGCTGGTTTACTGAGTGTAAACGTATATTCTATGCCAGCTGCATGAGGGAATGCGCCTCCGCCTTCCTCTATGCCTGACAGCCCCTGTTCGAGTGCTTTTTTAATTTGACTGCCTTTTAAATCTGCGACATAAAGTGTATTTCCGAAAGGCATCACCGTTAAAATATCACCTAAAGTGATATCTCCTTTTTCAATGCTGCCTCGAATACCGCCGCCGTTTGTGATGGCAAGGTCAGCACCGGCAGATTCTTGCGCTTTCTGCAGCATGCCGTCGGCAATAAAGTTCCCAAGATTTGTTTCCTTCGCACGGACGTGCTCGCGTTGTCCGTCTAATAGGACATCTGTATAGCCGACTTTTTCTGTTTTTAAATCTTGAATATCTGCTTTGTACCCATCAAGGATTGCTTTTGCATCTGCATCTTCTTTGACAGAGTCATCAATAGAGATCAGGTCAAAAGAAGATTCTTTTGGCTGTACGACGCCTTTTTTGTCAAAGGCTACGTCTACTTTCCCTAAAAATTGTCCGTAGTCTTTCACCTGAGCGACAATTGTAGGTTCTTTTTTATTGATGACCTTTAATTTTTCAACAAGTGTGTGCGTGTGACCGCCAATGATTAAATCAATACCGTCAACTTTTTGAGCCAGCTCAAGATCACGATTGTAGCCAATGTGTGTTAACGCAATGATTTTATTGATTTTTTCTTCTGTTTGAATGGTGTTGACTGTTTCTTTTGCTTTCTTGTACGCATCTTTAAATTGAATGTTAGGACCGCTGCTGGATGTAATGGCTGTGTCTTCAGTCGTTAAGCCGAATACGGCCACCTTTTCACCATTAACATCAAGCAGGATGTAAGGGTAGATGCCGGCTTCTTTTTTCTCACCAGCTTTAAATGAGGCTGGTTTTTTCACTAAGTCGCTCAATTGTTTTTCCTTCGAGACATCCACGTTTGATGACACGACCGGGAATCGAGGCTTTTCAAATTGATGACGGTTTTTCGGATCGACATCTGATGCATCACCTGTCAGAAATTGACGTAGTACAGAAGGACCTTTGTCAAATTCATGATTACCAAACGTCATGGCATCGTATTTCATTAAGTTCATCAATTTCAGATCGGCAAGTCCTTGCCATTTTGTGAAGTATAGGTCACCAGAGAAGACATCTCCAGCGTCCAATAAAATATTGTTCTTGCTTTCAGCACGGATTTCTTTGATCTTTGTTGCGCGTCTTGCCGCATCATCAAGGTGTGCGTGTGTATCGTTCGTATGCATGACTGTTAAATTCCAGTTGTCTGATGAAGGCGGTTCTGTTGTTCCATCCTCTTTAAAGGCTAGCTTGTACACACCAAGACCATCTGTGCTTGCGTTACGAACAAAGTCTACGCTGCTTGATTTCTCAGCAAACGGTTTGGCTAAAAGAGAAGATTCAAATGTTAAAGTTGCGCCTTTCACCGGTGCAATGGCCCAGTTTTGATCAGCACTTGGGTTGATGGTTTTTTGTTCGATAATATAATCCATCAGCACTTGACGGTTCTCATCTGCTGAGGCAAGCACCACTTTATCTTGGGTCAGATGCGGAAAGCCTCCGCCGCCAGAAGCACGATAGTTATTTGTCACGACTAAAAATTCTTGATTGTCAGAGACTGTTTTCCCGTTGTAAGACAGGTTTTTGATGCGGTTTGCATTGGCGTTGACAAGTGTGCCTGTTGTGCTGTATTTAGCAGGCTGCGTCACATCGACTTGGTATGTCACACCATCTATTACATCAAAGTTATACGAGCGGTATTCCTCGTTTAAAATCGGCTGTTCTTTTGAAACGTTCGGTTTGATCTGATTAAACTGTCCGGCAGACATCTCTAACCAGTCTTTCACTTCACTGCCTCTCAGTTTCACAATCTGCACAGTGTTATCGTAA
The DNA here is from genome assembly GCF_002998465.1 of Bacillus sp. NMCC46. Lineage (NCBI taxonomy): Bacteria > Bacillati > Bacillota > Bacilli > Caryophanales > Bacillaceae > Bacillus > Bacillus sp. NMCC46. The sequence continues at coordinate 219,879 of NZ_PVQZ01000005.1, forward strand.
AGGTAGAGATCGCCGATGTTCTTAATCGCTAAATCTCCTTTTGCGATATTTGTATAATAATTCACACCGTTTCGTCCGCCTGCTTTAAACGGGGCACCTGCAGATAAAATCGGTAAATTTTGATACGCAGTGTCCTTCATTTTTTCTTGTGCATACCATTTTTGGGCATCTGTCACAATTTGAATCGAAGGGTCATCCATCACTTGAGCGAAAAAGCTATTAATGTCTGCTTCTGTTTTGCCAACAGGCTTTCTCACGTAATCAAGTGTGTTTTGATGCGTTGTTTGAATGGCATCTTTTACTGTGCTTTTCTGAGATGATACTCCGGCAACAGATTCGATCTTGCCTGTTCCGTCTGTGACCTTCCAGCTGCTGCCGTCAGGCTCTAGTGTTAAATCAATGACTCCGAGGTAGCTGCCCCAGTTTTTTGACATGACGACTGGGATGCCGTTGATGGTTCCTTTTGAGACGTTGAATTTGTCGACGCCGTTATATTCAGCGCTTGGGAATGTGCCATGCTGGTGGCCAGATACAATGGCATTGATGCCTTTTGTTTTCGTGGCAAGGTCAAAGATCATATTTTCTGATCCTTTAGGTGAAGCTGTTTTTTCAATTCCTGTATGGGCAAGAGCGACAATGACATCTGCGCCTTTCGCCTTCATTTCAGGAATGGTTTCATTGGCAGATTCGACGATGTCCTGCACTTGGACTTGTCCATCTAAATGCTTCTTATCCCACGTCATAATTTGTGGTGGAACGAATCCTATGTAACCAACTTTCACAGTTTGTGAGGCTCCGTTTGCATCTTTAAAGGTTTTATCTTGGATCACGTAAGGTGTAAAACGGTGTTCTCCATTTAGCTTTTTGACGTTCGCATTGACAATCGGGAAGTTGGCGCCCGCAATGGTACCGTCAAGGAAGGATAACCCGTAGTTAAATTCATGATTGCCAAGTGTTCCTGCATCGTATTTTAGTTTGTTGAGTGTATGAATAATGGGGTGAACCTTTGTTTGATTGATGATGCTGTCTTTCTCATGTTTGTAAACGTATTCTCCAAGAGGGGTTCCTTGAATCAGGTCTCCGTTATCAACAAGGAGTGTATTTGGGTTTTGTGAGCGGTGCTTGTCAATCAGCTCGGCTGTTTTTGCCAAACCGAATTCATTTGTTTCTTTGTCGCTGTAATAATCATAATTCATCATGTTCGCATGAACATCGGTTGTGGCTAAGATGCTGACCTTTACGGCATTGCCGTTTTCTGTTTCTGCATAAGTAGGTACTGCTGGGAGAATGAGACTAATCATCATAATGGAAGTGAGCAGAATAGACAGGTTTTTCCTTCGTTGCTTCTTCACCTGATCTCCGCCTTTCTAATTTTTTTGACCACAATACCTATTGTAGAAATGTTTCGTTAACTTTTGTAGTTATTTTTTGCAGATTATTGTAAAGATAACATAAATCATACGAATTACCTTGTTGAGGGAATGCGAATGAGTCGAAATGCTTATTTTTATCGTAAGGGGTTTTCTGATAGGGATAGGATGTTTCATTTCAACATGCCCGGGTATAGTGTGTAGTGTAAACGATAATCAAGCAGGAGGGTTTCTACATGGGTAAGAAAATTGCAGTTGTATTAACAGATTACTTTGAGGATGTTGAATACACCGAGCCTGCAAAAGCCTTTAAAGATGCAGGTCATGAAATCACAGTGATTGAAAACGAAAAAGGAAAAACAGTGAAAGGGAAGCAAGGAGATGCAGAAGTGAGAGTGGATGCGTCCATTGATCACGTGAAGCCTGAAGACTTCGATGCACTTCTGATTCCTGGCGGTTTCTCACCAGACATTCTGCGTGCAGATGATCGTTACGTCCAATTCACTAAAGCATTTATGGACGAGAAAAAACCAGTATTTGCGATCTGTCACGGACCGCAATTGCTTATTACAGCGAAGACGCTGGAAGGAAGAAGCGCAACTGGCTATACATCCATTCAAGTAGATATGGAAAACGCAGGCGCTAAATTTAAAGACGAAGAAGTTGTCGTTTGTCAGGATCAGCTTGTGACAAGCCGTACACCTGATGACATTCCAGCATTTAACCGTGAATCATTAAAACTGCTTGAGAAATAAACCGCAGTTATGACAGGATAAAAAAAGCCAGCACCTTGCGGGGTGCTGGCTTTTTCTGCGCATGATGTAAGGAAACTGCGTGCAGACCGCAAAGCAGCTTCCTGATGCACCATTATTTTCTTAAGTTTTTTAGCTCGCTTGCGATGGCTTGCATTTCACTTGGGCTGAATGAAGATTTTTTCATCACCATTTGGTGAAGAAATTCGATATCTTCGTACTTGTCTGGACTGAAGTCCTCGGCTTTGATGACTCCAATGTTCAGCATATTTAACTTTTGCGAAATGTCTTCAATCAGCTGATTGACTTCAGCCGCTTTTTGCTCTGACAAGGGCGGCACGTCCTTTCCTGCATATATGTCGAATAATATGTCTATTTTAACAGAAATGCAAAAGAATAAAAGGGCTATTAAGATGACACGGAGATGTTTTTCTCCTTTTTCTCCTGCTTAATCTTATCAATGATTCGTTTGGATTCAAATACGACAACCCCTGATAAACCGATGAGCCCGATTAAGTTTGGAATCGCCATTAGCCCATTGAGCATATCTGCCACACCCCAAACGAAGTCATTTTTAAACACGGCACCGAAAAAGACAGCAATGACAAACACGATGCGATAATACATGACGTACGAATCCTTCGCCAAATATGTAAAGCATTTTTCGCCATAATAGGACCAGCCAATGATGGTGGAATAGGCAAACAAGAGCAGACCGATTGCCACAATGGTTGAGCCAACTGGACCGAGGAAATGAGCAAAGGATAACGAGGTCAGCGCATCACTTTTCACTGTTAAATACATATCTGCCATGACAATGGTAATGCCAGTGATAGAACAAACAATGATTGTATCGATAAACACTTGCGTCATAGATACGAGAGCTTGACGGGCGGGCATATCCGTTTTCGCAGCCGCAGCAGCAATTGGTGCTGACCCAAGACCTGCTTCATTGGAAAATACTCCTCGTGCCACACCCCAGCGAATGACAGTTCCAATTGCACCACCTGCCACGGCTTGACCCGTAAAGGCATCTGAGAAAATAAGACCGACTGCGCCTGGAACGAGATCAGCATTCATGACAAGAATGATCAGACCGCAAATGACGTAAAATAAAGCCATGACGGGTACAAAAATAGATGTGACCCGGCCAATGCTCTTAATTCCGCCTAAAATCACGAGTGCCGTAAAAGCAGTAATGATAATACCTGTCACCCATGTTGGAATTTGAAAGGTAGAATTCATGACTCCTGAGATGGAATTAGACTGTACCAGGTTGCCGATCCCAAAGGCAGCACTGGCGCCGAAAACAGCAAATAGCACCCCTAGCCATTTCTGTTTCAAGCCATGCTCTAAATAATACATAGGTCCGCCAGACATTTCGCCTTTTTCGTTTTTGACTCTGTATTTAACAGCAAGAACAGCTTCTGCAAACTTAGTGGCCATTCCGAAAAATGCAGCAAACCACATCCAGAATACCGCACCCGGACCACCCGCTATAACTGCCGAGGCCACACCTACGATATTCCCTGTACCGACAGTTGCAGCAAGAGCCGTCATTAACGCTTGGAAATGAGAAATATCTCCTTCTGACATTTTGTCTTGTTTAGAAAAAGCGAGCTTTAAAGAATAAGGAAGTAATCTAATTTGAATGAAGAGAACGCGAAAGGTGAGGTATATTCCAGTACCAACAATTAAAATCAACAGGGGAGGCCCCCACAAAAAATTGTTCATCGTCGTGACAAACTGCTCAATTATTCCCATCTAATATCCCCCTTTGTTTGTGTAATTCTCCTAAAGTTTCTCCTGTTTTTGTGTAATTTGTCAATGGCGATGAGAGCTTTTCTTGCAAAGTTTCCAAAAGAAAAAGGGCTTGATATGATAGAGAAAAGGTTTTCGAAAAGAACTCTTAGGGAAAAGATAGGAGGAGAATGAAGAATGATTCATGTGTTATTCGTTTGTCTTGGCAATATTTGCAGGTCACCGATGGCAGAGGCCATGTTTAGAAAAAGAGTAGAAGATGAGGGGCTTAGCGAGCACTTTGTGATTGATTCAGCAGGGATTGGCGGCTGGCATCAAGGAAGTCCTCCGCATGAAGGAACGCGAAAGCTGCTTGATGAAAAAGGCATCAGCTATGAAGGAATGACTGCAAGACAAATCATGGAGAAGGATATCACCACATACGACTATATCATGGCGATGGATGCAGAAAATGTAGGGGCACTTCGCAGTATAGCCGGCTATGGGAAACATCACTTTATTGGCCGTCTTCTTGATTTTGTAGAAGACGACGATCGAGATGATGTGCCAGATCCTTATTACACTGGGAACTTTGAGGAAGTCCATGAATTAATTGAAACAGGAATTGACCGTTTTTTGACGTATGTAAAGAAAGAGAACCACCTTTAACTGAAAGGAGATCAGACGAGATGGAAGAAAAAAATCAAATCGTGCTCCGAGGAGCTGTCATAGGGGCAGTTTGCGGCGCATTGCTAACTTTATTTCATCGGCCAACGAGAATTGCACTCAAAGACAAATGGAATGACTGCCAGCAAAAGCTGGATGAATACCGCCAGGAGCCAGGCAGAATATCGGCTTGCATGAAAGAAAAGATGGAAGAAACGAAGCAGCTGATGCGAACAGTCTCAGATGATTTGTCATTTTTAAATGAACAGGTCAATCAGTTAAAGGAAACAACCCCAAGGGTATTAGAAATTATTGAAGAAACAAAGGATCACTTTCAATCGAAACAGACAGATTGATCATTGGAGATGAGGCGTATGGGTTTTATTAAAGCGTTAATTGAACGCTTTTTGCTGCATGAAGGACCGGCAAAATCTGCTGAGCTTGCGTATTTCTTTTTGCTTTCATTATTTCCGTTTCTCATCTTCGTGCTGACACTGGTTGGGTATTTGCCGCTGACGTCAAAGGATGTCCTGAGCGTCATTTCTGGTTATGCGCCAGAAGGAGCGCTTTCGATGATTGAATCCATTGCCGATCAGACGCTGAATAATCGTAACGGCGGATTATTATCGTTCGGGATTATTGCCGCCCTTTGGTCAGCATCTAACGGCATTAATGCCGTCGTCAGAGCTTTTAACCATGCTTACGAAGTTGAGGAGAATCGTTCCTTCATTCTCGTACGTTTAACATCAATCATCTTAACGATCGCGATGGTTTTGACCATTATTTTTGCCTTGATGCTGCCTGTCTTTGGAAAAGAACTTGGTTTATTTGTCGCTAAATTAGTCGGGCAGTCAGATGCCTTTCTCACCGTATGGACTGCGATGAGATGGATCATTAGCCCGCTGATTTTGTTGATTGTTTTTACATCCTTGTACTATTTTGCTCCAAACATTAGACTGAAATTGAAATTTGTTCTGCCAGGTGCCATTTTTGCATCGATTGGATGGATTTTGGTCAGCATGCTGTTTTCATTTTACGTAGGCGAGTTTGCCAACTACAGTGCGATGTACGGAAGCATTGGGGGAATCATTATTTTAATGATCTGGTTTTATTTAACCGGCATCATGATTATCCTTGGCGGCGAGCTCAATGCGCTTTTACATAAACGTAAAATCGTACCAGGCAAGCTATAAAGAAATCCGGGCATCCTAAAGAAGAACGAACAAGTTCAATCTGAATGGATGGGGGAAATCACATATGTCCAAACAATCGAAAAAAGGCGGAAGCAATACGAAACAAAACAAAGGTCATCAGCCTAAGCACAAAACAAGCGGCAGTGCGAACGGGCAAAATGGACATCACTAAATGAAAAACTCCTCTGCATAGTGCAGGGGAGTTTTTTTCATTTAGAAATGGATGCATTGGAACTTTCAACCACTGCTGCCGTTCGCCCAAATCGAACGCAGAAAAACACGAATAATATCACGATGCTGACAAGGTAAAGTAAATTCATTCCTTCAAACGTTTGCACAAAGATTCCACCGAGAACAGGCCCGAGAATACTCCCCGCACTAAACGCCATCCCGCACATCAAATTTCCAGCAGGAAGCAGATGCTTTGGCAATAAGTCGGTCATATAACTGATGCCAAGTGAGAAGGTAGAGCCTACAGCCATTCCGGCAATAAAGAAACAAATCGCAACAGCCAAAACCGATTGAATGAAAATTCCTGCTAGTAGGAAAAAGAAAGACCCGACGAGTGTGACACATAAAATGATGCGGCGCCTGCCAAACCGGTCGCTGAGCATCCCGAGAGGTAGCTGAAAGACAATACTTCCAATGGCAAACGCAGGTAAAATAAACGCAACTGCATCTACTGTTACCCCGCTTCTGAGTGCATAAACAGGGAAGTTGCTATTGAGTGTCGTTTCTAAAAAGCCATAGCAAAAAGGCATCATAAAGGCGACCCAGCCAAATTGAAAGGCTTTCTTAAAGCGCTTCAAACTGTTTGTCTGCTCTGACGTCTGCACTTCGCCCGTATCTGGATATGTATTTTTCAAAACAAAAACAAGCAGCCAAATACATAAACTAACGGCACCAGAAACAATGAAAGGTAAAGATGGGTTGATTTCAATGAGTGGTGTTAAAAAAGGTCCAGCGGCAAAACCGAGTCCAAAGGATAACCCATACAATGAAATATTTCGCCCGCGATTTCTCGATGACGACGCATAGGTCACCCACGTCTGTGTAGAGAAATGCAGCATATGATCACCAATCCCGATCATGAGCCGCAGAAAGAACCAGACGACATAAGATTCAAAAAACACAAAGCTAAACAAGCTTAAAAAGACAGCAGCGCCCCCAATGACAATTAACGGCTTAAACCCAAACCGGCGAAGCGGCGCTTCCATAAAGGGAGATGCTAGCAGCACGCCAAGATATAAGCCTGTGGCATGCAGACCGTTTAACGTAGGAGAAGTGCCGGCATGTTCAAAAATAATCGAAATGACAGGCAATAACGCTCCCTGCGAAAAACCAGATACAGATACAAGTAAAATTAAAATCAAAAAGTGAATTCTCGACATAAGAAGCTCCTTACAAGTTCATATTTTCATCGTACAATGGAACCATAGGGGTTTCAATAGAAAGGTGGAAAAGGAATGAAACTGATATACGAAACGGACCGGTGGATTGCGGGAACAAATGAAAAGCAGCTGTATATCTCAGGAAAAGAAGAAATGGGGTACAGGCCATCTCAATTGTTCACCTCAGCTATTGCAGGCTGCTTTGGAGAAATGCTCATTCATGTATGCCGGAAAAAGCGAATATCCTGTGAAGGGCTGACGATCACACCTGAAACGACAAGAGCAGGAGCTGTAAACAAAATCTCCCGTATTCATTTACATATCATTTTTGAACACATCAATACATCTGAAGAACAAATAGATAAAGTCATCACAATTGCTTTGAAGCATTGTTCGATGGTGCAGTCTGTGAAAGGAAGTATTGAGGTCACCTTCTCACACGAGCGAATCTAAATGTATATGATGCCGGCACTCACGAAAGAATAACAATCAGACATATGAAAAGGAGAATGGCTGTATGAATCGTTTGTTTCTTGTGATTGTCGCAATTGGTGTGCCGCTATCGGTCATTGGGAGTTTTCTTCATTTTCCGCAGGTCATCATGTTTGCTGTGTATTGTATCGCCATTATTGGTCTTGCTAGTTTTATGGGAAGAGCCACAGAAAGTCTTGCCATCATAGCGGGCCCAAGAATTGGCGGGCTTTTAAACGCCACATTTGGAAATGCGGTAGAGTTAATTATTTCATTTTTTGCATTAAAGCAAGGACTGACAGCTATTGTACTTGCTTCATTAACTGGATCAGTTATCGGAAACTTACTGCTTGTGGCGGGGCTGTCTTTTTTCGTTGGCGGATTAAAATATAAGCGCCAAGTGTTCAATGTCCACGATGCAAGGCACAACTCGGGCTTGCTCATGTTTGCCATTATTGTGGCGTTTGTCATTCCAGAAGTGTTTTCGGTGGAGATGGCTGAGGATAAACAATTTGTTTTAAGCATTGGAATTAGCATTGTGATGATTTTGCTTTATGTCGCAGCGCTCTATTTCAAACTGGTCAGCCACCGCGGAGTCTATGTTGCCAAGCTGGAGAGCATGGACGGGGAAGCGGAGACGGAAGAAGAAACACCTGAATGGTCTGGTAAGTTTGCCACTGTGATTTTGCTGCTTGCGACGATTGCCGTTGCGTACATTTCAGAGCGCCTCGTCCATACATTTGATACGGTGGGAGAACAATTTGGCTGGAGTGAGCTGTTTATCGGAGTCATTATTGTGGCCATCGTCGGAAATGCCGCAGAACATGCCTCTGCTGTCATCATGGCGTATAAAAACAAAATGGATGTCGCAGTGGAAATAGCTTTTGGTTCCACACTTCAGGTTGCGATGATGGTGGCACCAATCCTTGTCATCAGCTCGCTTTTTTTCAATACGCAGATGCCGCTCATTTTCTCCTTACCAGAGCTCATTGCGATGGCATCCGCTGTATTACTCACAGTCATTTTATCTAATGACGGAGATACCAATTGGTTTGAAGGTGCCACATTGCTTGCTGCCTATTTCATTATGGCGATTGGATTTTTCCTTTTATAATCTTTTGTGGATAAGGGACGTCTTTGCGGAAAATACTATGGAAAAATGAATGAGAAAGAGTGATGATATGAAAAAGATGCCCCGCATCATGTTTGTTGTTCTCTTATCCTTAAGTTTTCTATACAGCTTTCCACTAGAGGCGGCGAAGCCATTTAAAGTGCCATCCTCTGTCGCCAGTATCTCAAAGGAGAATACGTATCCGAACGCGTCACAGGATCAGCCCCTGCTCCAGCCGAGTGAGCTGACAGCTGAATTGTTCAAAACAACGAATGTACCGATTGAAAATACCCATTTAATCAAAATGCTGAATGAATCCAGCATTTCAGGGACGCCATTAGCGGTTGGATACCGCGCGACCATTTTCCTCGGAAGATGGGCACTAAGCTACGATTCAAACGAAACGGTCGCCAACTGGGAATACAAAAAAGTGAATACGAATCACATTGATAACAGAGGCGGCAACAAAACAGCCATTGGTAAATACGTTCAAAAGCAGCAAGTAAAAGTGAGCGGCGGGCTCACAGCAAAGGTGCCAAACCCGGAAGATGTGAAAACATTGATGATGCAAAAAGCCATTCAAAAAACAAAGCTGCCCCTCGCTTTTGACACAGTGATTGGCGCAGGAACAAAACGAGATCAGTCGTACCATGTATCTCCGAAAAAAGCAGCTTCGCTTCATGCCTATGCACCAGCGATTAATGAAAAAGGAAAGGTGACATACGGAGAAGTGTACCTTGTGCTTAAAGGAAATAAACGAAAACTCGTCGTGAAAAACGTGACCTCGCAAGGAATCGGCGCTTGGATTCCTGTGCAGGATCACCTGACGTTTGGTTTTCAAGGGATGAATTAAAACAGTCATCTCCTCTTATCAAGAGAGGAGATGACTGTTTTTTTGCTAATTGGATTTCTTTTTTTCCTGTTTCAGTTCACTCTTGTAAAAATCAAAGAGGTTATAGAAAAACCATAAGATGAAAAGAAAGAAGATCACTTTAGTCAATATCGTTAAATTGTTGAAAATAAAGACCAAGAAACGGGATGATCATAAATCCATAATAAGAAAACCACCATGTTTTAAAGATGGAACTCAGCTCCTTAAAAACTTGTAGAAATTAACATGATATTCACATGGTACATTTTTTTGAGAAAATAAAAAAGCCATAGTAGAAGTTGAATGAACCCAACCACTACTATGGCTTAAATTTTTATTCCCCTAAATCCACATTATGATAAACCTGCTGCACATCTTCAAGCTCTTCTAATACATCGATTAGTTTCTCGAATTGTGCTTTAGATTCATCGTCTAATGTCACTTCGTTTTGAGGAAGCATCGTGATTTCAGCGACAGTGAATTCTTCAACACCGGCTTGTTTGAATGCTTCTTGTACTTGATGGAATTGATCTGGTTCAGCGTATACAATCACTGTTTCATCTTCTTCCATGATGTCACGTACATCAACGTCTGCTTCCATTAAAAGCTCAAGCGTTTCTTCTTCACTTTTTCCTTCGACACCGATGACAGCTGTTTGGTCAAACATATAAGCAACAGAGCCGCTTACGCCCATGTTTCCACCGTTTTTCCCGAATGCCGCACGAACATCTGACGCTGTGCGGTTCACGTTATTGGTGAGGGCATCAACGATTACCATTGATCCGTTTGGACCAAATCCTTCGTAGCGCAGCTCATCGAAATTCTCTTCCGCACCGCCTTTGGCTTTTTCAATGGCACGGTCTACAATGTGTTTTGGGACACTATATGTTTTGGCACGTTCTAGAACAAAGCGAAGTGCTTGGTTTGATTCTGGGTTTGGCTCACCTTGTTTGGCAGCCACATAGATTTCACGCCCGAATTTTGCGTAAATACGACTTGTATTGGCATCCTTTGATGCTTTCTTTTCTTTAATGTTGTTCCACTTACGACCCATCTTATTCACTCTCTTTCACTTAGTAAATACACAGTATGAGGGTCCCCATGCTGCATGAAATCATTCTGCCTTCTATTATACATGAATCAGTCAAGAGGATAGAAGTAAGAGGGCTGAAATGAAGAGATTTCTTAGCTGATGTGTCCAAGCTGTTCAAGCGTTTCATGCTGTTTGTGAGATCTCGTCAGCTCGTCGCACCGAATGATCCTGCCATCTAATAACGTGAAAAGAGCCATGACATCAATTAAACCCCGGTCCCCGCTTGCGAGTTCCACATGTACAGTGTAACGAAAACACCCTTGCTGCGTATCTTCATCAAATAACACATCATGAAAAGCGAGGATTTCAAGCTGTTTTGTCAATCCTTTTAATGTGGATAGATGCTTTTTAAACTCATCAAGTGTCGAAACCTTTCCATCAGTCACTTGCTGATAATCAGGTGAAAAATAAGCCTCCACTTTTTCTATATTGAATTTGATTAATACCTCTTCATACATCTCTTTAATAAATGATATCGCTTCTTTTTTTGTCATGAATCAACATCCTCTCTTTATGTTAACCAGTTAACTATAATCAATTATAATTAACTAGTTAACAAAAAACAATCAAAAAAATAACCCCATCATAAATGAGGTTATTTTGCAGGCTGGGGATAAACGAGATCTTCAAGCAATTTGACATCATGCTGATGAAGTTGTTTGATCATTTCTTTTCGGACAGCGAGGGCAGCATCGAAGTATTTTTCGTCTTCGACCATTCCTTTCACTGTGATCTCAATCCCGCGGTTCAGCTTGTTCAGGCCCATAATGCCATGGACTTGAAACGGTTCAATGGCATGTTGAAATTCATCTTTTTTGAGAAAATCATGATGCATCTGATTTAAATTGTCACAGGCCGTTTCGAGTGCTTGAAAGGCTGTATCTGGGTTTTGATTCGCACTAATTAATACAGACTCCGTAATCCGCATGTAGTGCATGTTATAGTTTTGAATTTGCCGGATGTCTCCGTTAGAAATGGTTAACAGCTTGCCGCTCCATTCTCTAATTTGCAGAGAGCGGAGACCAATCTCTTCAATCGTTCCATTAAAGAGGTTATTCACTGTCACATAATCCCCTTTATGAATCTGACGTTCATAGATCAGAAAAATGCCTGCTAAAATATCGCGAATCAGCGTCTGGGCGCCAAAACCGATGACGATCCCAGCAACACCAGCACCTGCAAGAATTTTCCCAAAATCATGAAAGAAGAGAGAAATGACATACATTACAAAGCAAATCGAAGCGGTGTATTTCGTAACAGATTTGACCAAGCTCTCGATCGTTTTTTTCTTCTTGTCCTCTATAAACTCCGTTCGTTTAAAGAAAATTTGAAGCGCTTTGTTAATCATAAAGACGGCAAGCCAAAGAACGAGTCCAACAAGGAGAATTTCAATGTATTTGTTCTTGACTATTGTCAGAAAAGTATCGTCCATCTATCGGTTACCCCCTGGCTGTACGAGAAGTAAAATCAACATCTTGATAATAGCTGTTTTTCACAAGAACATTCGGACCGAGGCATTGTACGCTTGGACAATGGCAATTCAGCTCTTTTGCTAATTTTGTGTCCATCCAGCGTGAATAAGCAGATTGCAATGTATCAGTAGCAATGTTTCCAAGCGCCGGTGTATCGCCAAAGTCTGTCACAATAATATTCCCATCAAAAATATTCACATTCAAACGTGAGCGGCCGTCAGGGTCATTTCGTACCGTGACATGTTTCTCCTGACGCAATCGCTTGAGGAGGCGCTGATCTTCTTCATCTGTGCTGCAAGAATAAAATGGCAGGGTGCCAAACAGCATCCATGTGTCTTGATCACGAATATCAAGCAGCTGATGAATCGCATCACGCATTTGCGGAAGCGTCAATGATTCAAGGGCGCTGGCAAAATCACTTGGGTACATTGGGTGAACTTCGTGGCGCTGGCATTTCATTTCCTCCACGATTTGCCGGTGGATGTGTTCAATATATGGAAGCGTGCGCTTATTGAGCATGGTTTCAGCAGATACGGTAACACCCGCTTTGACAAGTGCCCGGCTATTTTCAATCATGCGGTTAAATAATTTCTCGCGCTGCTCAAAGGTTGGTTTTCTGTCCATCATCGCAAAACCGACCGTTGCAAACTCTTCGACAGTTCCCCAGTTATGTGAGATGTGAAGGACATCTAAGTATGGAATAATTTCCTCATATCGCGCCAAATCAAGTGTTAAGTTTGAATTGATCTGTGTACGGACGCCGCGTTCATGGGCATACTTTAATAAAGGGACGACATATTCCCGCACAGATTTGAGAGAAAGCATAGGCTCTCCGCCTGTAATACTGATTGAGCGCAGAAGCGGAACTTCATCTAAACGGCGAAGCAGTAAATCAAGCGGCAGTGCATTCGGGTCCTTAGGCTGTAAGGTATAGCCGACCGCACAGTGCTCACATCTCATGTTACACAACGTCGTTGTCGTAAATTCAATATTTGTCAGCTTCATTTCTCCGTAATCCTGCACATCGAGATAGGCTTCCCAAGGGTCATATGCAGGTGTAATCGGACGAAGTGCTGTTTTTTGGTTCATGGTATCTATCTCCTTTTCATTCGGGCAAACGTGGACCCGCCAACAGTTAATTTTAAGCCCCATCACCGTTATACGCAAGTGGGGTTTCATTGATTTACAAGGGAAAAAAAGATAAGCTAGAAACAAATGCTAAAGGGAGTGTATCTATGGGCAAGGCAGCAGACAGCAAAGAGCAGCAGGTTGATTATTTAAAGAACCGATTAGATATGTTTATGAATGTGATTGATTCATTAGATCCTGAATCAACAGATGTTGAGGATATAGACAGACTGATCCAGATGATTGACGACCTAGAAGCGAAATATGAACGGTTTAAAAACGATTGGAAGGAAGAATAGCTCGCGCAGTGCGGGCTTTTTTCTTTAAATTGGCAGGTGAATCAGTGTATGAGTCTCGGTCTTATTCTGCACAATAGAAGAAAAACCGGGAAGTGACGTAAATGAAAAAATACATGCTCATCTGTTTATGTGCGCTTTTTGTATCCATGCCTCTCTCAGAAGCGGAAGCCGTGTCTAATAAGCCCGTCCATTGGGGATTTGCGAAAAGCAAAGAACACAAGCCAGCAGATGCGGGTAAAGAATTGAACGTCCTTTTAAAAAAGTATGATGCCTTTTATTTAGGAAACACGAAAAAGAAAGAGATTTATTTTACCTTCGACAATGGCTATGAAAATGGGTACACGCCGAAGATCTTAGATGTGCTGAAAAAACATCAAGTACCAGGCACCTTTTTTGTGACAGGGCACTTTGTAAAGGATCAGCCTGAGCTCGTCAAACGTATGGCAGAGGAAGGTCATATCATTGGCAACCACTCCTATCACCATCCAGATTTAACAACAAAGAGTACGAAAGAAATCAAAGAAGAGCTGGACCGTGTCAATGAAGCCGTGTACAAAATCACTGGAAAACAAGACAACCTCTATCTTCGTCCGCCGCGCGGTGTATTCAGTGAAAGGGTGCTGAAGGAAACAAAAGAGCTCGGCTACCAAACCGTTTTCTGGTCAGTGGCGTTTGTGGACTGGCATATTCATCATCAAAAAGGAAAACAGTATGCCTACGATCAAATGATGAAGCAGGCGCACCCAGGTGCCATTTACTTACTTCATACCGTCTCAAGGGACAATGCCGAGGCACTGGATGATGCCATCACGGCTCTGAAAAAACAAGGATATTCCTTTAAAAGCCTAGACGATCTCATGCTTGAAAAAGTATGGCATCTGCCTCAGCTATAGAAAAAAGCTTGCAGAAGACCTGCGAGCTTTTTCTTTATCCTTCTCTTATTTTACGCTGAAACAAAATCGGGTGATGACGCGTAAAAGAGTCAATCAAGCCCTCACCGAAAATCGTGATTGTTTGCTCCCAAGGATGTCCTAGCAAGCCCCAATGCATCTCTTTTGATAAAAAGAAATCATAATCCCCGTTAGGAAGCACAGGGACTCTCTATTCCCCAATTTCATCTTTTTCAAATGACCCGTATGGTGTGATCCAGTAGCATTCGTGCTGCCAATCGAGTGCCAGCATATATTCGTCTGTTCTCATATGCTCCTGAAAAGCAAGTAACGCTTTCTCTTCAAGGTCTTCCTCCGCATGTAGAAGGGAAGGGTCCTCAAAATAAACAGAGATATTATATGTAATATAAGGAGATGGTACGTGGAATGAGGGAAAACGAGAGATGCTTGGATTAAATTTGAAATCTCGATAGAACGTCTTCCATACCAGCCTTAGTTCTTGATGAGTCAATGGAATCCAGTTTTCCACCTTAACCGCCCCCAAGCTATTCTCTCAACAAATTATTTGAAAATGCGGAACCACCCTTTATGCTTAAACCACAAAAGCATACCCGAGACGAGCAGACCCATGAAAATCAGCACCCAAAAATAGCCATACTTCCAGTGTAATTCAGGCATGTTGTCAAAGTTCATCCCGTACACCCCAACAATAAAGGTCAGTGGAATAAAAATGGTCGACACAATGGTCAATGTCATCATGATTGCATTCATTCGATTGGAATTCAGCGTCTGATAGCTGTCTCGTAAATCGGCCGTCATATCACGGTTTGACTCGACGATCTCGGTTAGTTTCAAAAGGTGATCATAAATATCATTGAAATATGCTTGCCGGTTCGTATCGCTTCTCATTGTATTTGTGTTGACAATACGATATAAAAGGTCCCTCATCGGAATAATCGTTCTTCGCAGTTTGAGCAAATCGGATCGAATTCCGAATACTTCGTTCATCAGCGTTCCATATGTTTTATGACCTTCTTCATCCTCAATTTCATTCAGCCTGTCCTCAATTTGATAAATAATAGGGAAATAATCATCGACAAGCTGATCAATCAGCATATAGGCGATATGCTCAGGTCCACTGTTTCTGGCTTTATCAGATTCTTTGAGCTTTCGAATGACACGGTCAATGTATGGCGCCTCCTTCAAATGAAAGGTCACGATATAATTGTCACCAACAAACAGATCGATTTCCTCAGATCGAAGCGTCTTTTGATTCAGGGCATGAAGCACGAAAAATAAATACCCTTCATAAAAATCAAGCTTCGGCCGCTGTAAATAATGGAAGCAATCCTCAATCGCAAGCGGATGGAACTGAAAGTATTCCTTCAAAAGCGCTGCTTCCTTTTCCGTTGGCGCATGAAAATCAATCCAGTACCAGGCGATATCGGGGCTTGAAAGCTGCTGTAATGTTGCATGTTCAATCAAGTCGCCGTTTTTTGTCACTGCAATTTTTTTCAGCATGTGCACCCCTCCAGACTTGCATTATATCATGAAGCAGCACCGATGAACTTATACGTGTTCTGCATAAAAAAGCCGATCTCATTACTGAGATCGGTCCAATGTGCGTGTATGATTGATGGATAAAACCGAGAATTAAGGACGACGGAAGTTGACGAAACCACCGTTACGGTCGAACCAGCCTCTAAACGCCCAGTTGATGTAGCCGCCGTCACCTTTGTTTGTGAAAGATCCATTTTCAAATACCCAAACTCCGTAAGTAATGCTTCCGTATTTCACAGTAGCAAACGTTTTGACTCCGTTGAAACGAGTCTCATAACCTTGGCTTAAGTTAAATACCATGACATTGTATTTTGAGCCCGCAGCATAGAAAGCAGACTCCATTAGTCCTTTGACAAAGCCTTCACGGTTTGTGTTAGCATTTGCAGCATTGATTAATGCATTAGCTATACCAAGTACGTCAAAGTTAATATTAACGTTTCCTGCGGTTGTAGATGCTTTACTTTCAGCAGCTTTGTTTAAAACAGTTTGCTGAACAGTAGTTGAAACTGGAGTAGTTTTTTGTTCAGCAGCATCAGCGAATACTGGTAGTGTCGAAGAAACAGCAGTGGCAAGGGCAACAGAAAGAATGGTTTTTTTCATTGGTCGGATCTCCTTTGTTTTTAAATTTTGGTGTTCCTTTTCGTAAAAAGTGAAACTAGGTGAAGCCGGTTATCAATGAGGTAAAATATGGTCCTGCAAGATAAAACAAATGATTGCCTAATCAGCTAATTCCTTTGTTCACCTCCTTGATATGTCATAATTATACAAATGTTTTCGGAATAGAAGATATCACCCAGAGGTTCTATTTCTAATTTAAGGTAAATAATCCTAAAATATTGAAGGGTGCTGTCGAATTTTAGCTGAATTCGACTAAAAATGTTCCTTCATCCAAAAGGAAAATGACCGTAAATAAGGAAGATATAACTGATAAATTCTTGTACTCTTTATGTTTAAAAGTATTCAATATGGAGAATCATTCATGCAAAGTGAAACAATCGCATCTGCGTGTTTGCAGAAAGGAAGAGGAAAACATGTGGGAAAAAGAGCTGATGGTGGAGCCGCCGTATCATTTCGATCAAGTGCTCAGACGCTTATCAAGTGATCCATTAAAAGCAGTCGATTTGAATAAACGAGAAATCAAAGTACCAATTAGGTTAGAACAAAAACCATACGTTGTCGTCGTTCAAGCCACCGGAACAAAAGAAGCGCCCACGTTTCGGGTGCAAGGAAAAGGTCCTGAGGAACCTCTCATATCTGAGGTGAAGCGGATATTTGGCATGAAGCATCAATTACACGCTGTGCATGAGCATTTTTCTCAAACGAATTTAGCGTCCATATTTGAGCGTCATGTCGGGACACCGCTCATGCTGGATTTTCATTTATATCATTGTTTGATGAAATGCATCATTCATCAGCAGCTCAATCTGGCGTTTGCTTATGAGCTCACGAAACGGTTTGTTCATACGTACGGTGAGCAAATAGAAGGTGTGTGGTTTGATCCTTTACCGGAAGCCATCGCCTCACTTGAAACAGAGGATTTGAGAAAGCTCCAATTTAGTCAGCGGAAAGCGGAATATGTCATCGATGTATCGAAGCGAATTGTGAGCGGCTCTCTTTGTTTAGAAGAATTACACGATTTAACTGATCTGGAGGTGGAAGAACGTCTGCTTCCGATTAGAGGGATTGGACCTTGGACAGTTCAAAATGTGCTCATGAATGGACTTGGAAGACCAAATCTCTTTCCGATGGCAGATATCGGTATTCAAAACGCCATCAAGCGGCACTTTGACCTGCCTGAAAAGCCGACAAAAGAAGAAATGGCAGAATTAAGCAAGGAGTGGACCCCGTATTTAAGCTACTCTTCTTTATATTTATGGAGAAGCATTGAGACAGATAAATAAATGAAAGGGATTTTCTCTCTTTGTCCAAGTCATGATATACTAATGAGATGGAATAAAATGAAGACAACCTATCAAGGGTTCAGATAGAACGGAGAGAATGAAGTGAAGGAAAAACAGCAAGGTGCCCTTTTACAAAAGGGACAGCAGTTCCCGCTTACCATTAAACGCCTTGGCATTAATGGGGAAGGGGTCGGTTATTTTAAAAAGCAAGTGGTCTTTGTCCCGGGTGCGCTTCCAGGCGAAGAAGTGGTTGTGGAAGCAACGAATGTCCAAGCAAAATATGCAGAAGGTACGGTTAGAAAAGTCCGAAAGCGCTCCGAGCATCGAGTGAAACCGCCATGCCCAGTATACGAGCAGTGCGGAGGCTGTCAGCTTCAGCATTTGGCATACGAGCAGCAGCTAAAGGAAAAACGAGATATTGTCATTCAATCAATGGAACGACACACGAAGCTATCGGTCGAAACGCTAGATATTAGACCAACGATCGGCATGGAAGATCCGTGGCACTACCGGAACAAAAGCCAGTTCCAAGTAGGGCGTTCTCACAGCGGTGACATCATTGCTGGACTTTACGGACTGAACTCTCATAAGCTTGTACCGATCAAGGAATGTATCGTGCAGCATCCAAATACGAACAAAACAACGGGCGTTGTCCGCAAAATCTTAGAGAAATTCGGTGTATCGGTCTACAATGAACGGACAAGAAAAGGCGACGTACGCTCAATTGTCGTGCGTGTCGGCTTTGAAACAGGGGAAGTACAAGTCGTCCTTGTCACATCGAAACCTGAATTTCCAAAGAAAAAAGAAATCGCCGAAGCCATTCAAAAACGTCTGCCAGAAGTGACGTCCATTATGCACAATGTCAACGGTGAAAAAACGTCGGTCATCTTTGGCCATAAGACATCTCACCTAGCTGGCAACATGGTCATTCAAGAATTTTTAGGGGACGTCTCCTTTGAACTGAGTGCACGTGCTTTCTTCCAATTGAATCCGAAGCAAACGCTAAAGCTTTACGACGAAGCGAAAAAAGCGGCCAAACTGACTGGCAAAGAAAAGGTTGTCGATGCGTATTGCGGCGTTGGAACGATTGGTATGTGGCTTTCAGATGGCGCCAAAGAAGTACGAGGAATGGATGTCATCAAAGAATCGATTGATGATGCCAAGAAAAATGCCAAAAAACACGGCATGAAAAACGCGACCTATGTGACAGGAACAGCTGAACACTGGCTGCCAAAATGGGTCAAAGAAGGCTTCCGTCCTGACGTCATCGTCGTGGACCCGCCAAGAACAGGCTGCGAGCGCACCTTCTTAGACACTGTCAAACAAGTCAAACCAAAACGCCTTGTCTACGTCTCTTGCAACCCATCGACATTAGCAAAAGACCTCGAATACATGTCAAAAGACTACAAAATCGAATACATGCAGCCAGTGGATATGTTTCCGCAAACGGCGCATGTGGAGACAGTTGTATCGCTCGTGAAAAAATAGACTTTAATCAAGGCTCGAAAATCAATATTAGATTTTCGAGCTTTTTTGTTTTGGGGGCATTTCTTTAATCAGACTTTTTTCTAAATGAATATAAACACTTGTAATATTTAAAATAGTACTATATAGTTCTAATTATGAAAAAAGTAAAATTAATGAATCAAAAACGTGTGCTTGAAGTTGCTGCAACTTTATTTTTAGAAAAAGGATTTGCTTATACAAGCATGGATGAATTAGTACGTGTAAGCAAAGTGTCAAAGTCTAACGTGTATTATCACTTTTCTAATAAGGAGGATTTATTAGAAGGAGTCGTTGATTATTGGATTGAAATGTATCAATCTGCAATTGATGACGTACTATCTCAGAACCAATTTTTAGTTGAAGAACGTATCCAACTGTTTTTAAAGCAATTATCACAAGGAGTTCAATCGAGAGAATATAAGGGGAGCTGTCCATTTATTACTCTTTATATTCAAAGTCCTACACAGGCCACACAAATAAAAGAAAAAATAGGTCTGTTTTTTACAGGATTACAAAAGAAAGTTTCTCTATTACTGAAACAAGGGGTAGAGAATGGAGAATTTAGAAAGACGATTCATATTGATGAGGTTGCATCACTGTTTATTACCAATCTTGAAGGCGCGTTATTTATTTCAGAAACATTGAAGGATGCAACTGTCATTACGAAAACAGCAGATCATATTTTTAACTTGCTTCGATAAAGAAGCTTTTTTTTCACATTAAATTAGTACTGATTAGTACTAAAAGGGAGATTTTTATATGAGAACAGTATTATTAATTGGTGGAACGGGCTTTATTGGAAAGCAATTAGTCGAAGAATTAGCCAAAGAGGATGTGAACATTCTTCTTTTAGTGAGGTCGAAAAGTAAAGCAACACGCATTTTTCAAGAAAGAGGCATTTTAAAAGAAGCAGTGATGCACTTTGTTGAAGGTGATTTGACGAAAATAGATTTAGGGCTAAGTGCTGATGATAAGGAGAGGGTATTGAGAACGGATGTGATGATTCACGCAGGAGGCCCCATGGATATTCAAGCGACAAGTAAAAAGGCAGCTTCCGTCTTTTTAAATGGCGCCAAACATATTAGTGACTTAGCTAAAAGTATTCATCAATTGAAGGGCTTGCAGCAATTTATTCATGTTGTCGGTTATATGAGTCCCTTTGATGATCAAAATAGCAAGATTGAAATTGATGTGTTTAAAGAAGGAAACAGTTATTTGAAAATAAAAAGTCCTTATGAGAGAACAAAATTTTTAGCAGATCTTTATATTCGTCAACAGGCATTAGCAGTAGGTTATCCGCTTTCTGTCATTAATCCGCCAACTGTAGTCGGCAGTAGTAAAACGGGGAGTACAGAGCAGATAGCAGGATTAGGTTTGCTTGTGAAGAGTATGCGAAGAGGGCTCATGCCGGTGATTCCTGGAGGTAAGGACTATAGGTTGCCACTTATTTCAAACGATGAGTTTGCGAGGTTTATTGTGCAGGTTTTCAGATTGGAGCAGTCGGCTATTCAAACATATACACTTGTTGAAGACAAACAGAACGATCAGAACTTTGCTGAATTATTAAGTATGATGTCAGAAAGTATGAATATGAGGGCACCAAAAATCTCTGTCCCAATGCCACTGATGAAAGCTATAATGAATAGTGGCGTAAGTAAAATAACAAACATTCCTTCTGATGGACTGAACTTTATGACAAAACGAACATTTTCAAATGTTGCAGCGAAAAAAATAATGGGAGAAGATTGGTTTAAGAAGACGAGTGTCATGAAATTTTTCCCTGCTGTAGTAGCTGATCTGGATTATCGAATGATGAATCAAAATGGTAAGGATCATCATTTATTTAAACGAACATTATGTGATAACACGACTCTTTATCAATTACAAGGAGAGGGTAAACCTTTTATTTTATTACATGGTTTATTGAGTGATGGAGAGGATTTATTCCCTCTAGCACAAGAGCTACATGAAAAAACGGGTCAACCTGTATGGATCTTGGATCTTCCAGGTTTGGGACGATCTCCTTTTAAAAGAGAGAAACATCTTCTAGATATCTATTTGAATGTCGTGAAAAAGGTATTGGAGAAATCGACGAATGGTGCACATCTAATCGGCCATTCATTCGGTGCGTATATTCTTCTGGAAGCATTGGTACAAGAGTACATCGATAAGAAGTATTCAATCACTTTACTTCAGCCACCTGTTGATAAGAAAAAAACTGCATCGCGAAATGTTCCTCAATTTATGAACAAATGGACATTGAAATGGGCAACGACTAATATGATAGGGCGTTATGTATTAAGTAATGGTTTGTTTGAAAATACGGAGAGCATCCCTGGACATTATATTGAAAAAGTCAGAAATAGTTTTACATCTCCTAGAATATTAAATACGACGGTTCAGCTTAACAGCTTACTACAGAAATTCGATCAAGATGATTTCAATGAGGTCACAAAGGATCATCTTCATATGATTTGGGGGGTCTATGACAAAGGCTATTCTGCCCCATCGCATCTTGGTAAAGTTGATTTTGTTCCATATGGTCATCATTTCCCACTTAGCCATCCGAGTCAAACGGCAGCATTGGTCATAAAGCAGATGAGGGTATGGGATAAATAAAAGGTTTAAGGGAGACCAGCGTGGCTAAAAAATTTCAATAGTAGAATACTTGATGAATTCGCGAGAAACAAAGTGAACCATATAAATGAAATAGAGGAGGATGAGAATGAGCCAATTCGATAATCTAACAAAATACATACCGCTGCTTCAGGAAGATCCTATTGGAGAATGGGTCATCGATCAAGAAAATGATGGCACAGCTGAACATCCGATTCAGATGCCCTTTGTGAATTATTCCGAAACGGTTCGTCACTTGATCGAAGATGTTTATACCTTTGCAAAACAACATCAAGAGCTGGAGCTTACCCGCTACAGAGAGATCCTCAAAGAAAATGGGATTGAAGGTGGACCGAACGATATCGAGAATGTGGACACTTCAAATTTAAATGCGCAGTGTGTGCTTGCTCTCATGATGGGGGTTGTGAGAGCCGAACGGTTTAGCGAGGGTGCCATATTCAAATTCTTTAAAAGCGGAGCTATTGTAAAGTGCCTGGAAAGATTGGATTGTTTGGAGTGATCAAATGAAAAGTAAAACAGATGCAGCCAACACTTTTCCACCTATGAAAATAGAAGAAATTGATAACATTTTATTAAATGCTCTTGATGCGTATAAAATCCATTTTACAAGATCCCTATTGTCCTGATAAAAGTGATATTCACAGTGTGTATGTCATCTATAAAAAGTCTATACTCAATTTACTTGAAGGTAGGATTCGTTCTATTCATAGTCATGAATTCATGAATGCTAAGAAAAAGGATCGAGCGATTTCTAAAGAAGATATTGAATATGCACTAGAGATGGCTACAGTTGTGGTTCTTGCAAGTGAAAATAGTGGAGTACTGACAAATTATTTTTATAGCGGAGTCGGCGAAAGGTTAGATCGTATTTTTAATATATGCTTAGGTTATTCTTCAGATTTACAGAAAATAGAGAACAAAGTAAGATTGCAACGATTTATGAATGATATAAAGATTGTTGAAGAGATGGGATTGTTAGAAAAATTTTAGGATCATGAGCAAAACCTAGATGTTAGAGAAATCTAGGTTTTTTCGCGCTTTTGAAAAATTTATTCAACTTCATGTTGACTTTCCCCTTAACTGAAAGGTTTATACTTTGATCAGATCAACAAAACGGAGGAGATGCAGGATGTTCAAGATCGGCGATTTTTCTATGTTAAGTAAAGTGCCTGTTAAAACCTTAAGATATTATGACCAAATTGATTTATTAAAGCCTAAGCAGATTGATCAAGGTTCAGGATACCGTTATTACTCAGCTGAACAGCTGCTAGAGGTCAATCGAATTTTTCTCTATAAGGAATTAGGCTTTACGTTAAAGCAAATGGCTCAGCTTCTTCGGGAAGATATTTCGGTAGAGCAGATTCAGGGCATGTTTCTGCTGAAAGAAAGTGAGATTCAGCAATTGATCGAGAGAGAACAACAGAAATTAGCGCGTATTAAGGAGCGGATGCACCTCATTAAACGAGAGGGGTGTGTTGAAAAAGAACAGGAGGTCATCATCAAATCTGTTGAAAGCAAAAGCATCATGTCTTTTCAATCCAACGGAACTGTTGACGAAATTCCTTCATTCTTTCAAACGTTTCATCATTTATTACTTAAAAATCAGCAAGAATCGATCTCGGGACCACAAATGGTGCTATGGAGGGAATCATTCGAAAAAGAAAGTGAGTTCGAATTTGAGGTGGGGTATTCCGTCAAAGCGTTAAGGGACACTCTTCCTCAAGGAATCACGATACGTACGTTGCCTGCTGAAGAAACAATGGCGACGCTGTTATTTCATTCACATTCTCCATCCGCACAAACTGCTTGTATTGACCTGGCAACATGGATCGAAAATAACGGATATCGCGTGAAAGAAGACCAGCCGGGCCGAGAGATTTATTACCCATTGTCTAAAAATGAAGAAGGCAGACTCATTGAAATTCAAATTCCTATTATAGATGAAATCAAATCGTAAACATTGCCCAAAGGAGAAACGTCACGATGAAAAACAAAACCGTTGTCTATTTACTTGCTTTAGCAGCCTTTTTAATTGGAACGATTGAATATATCATTACAGGCATTATCCAGATGGTCGCAGATGATTTACATGTCACGACGTCTGCTGCTGGATTATTGGTCACGTCTTTAGCGCTCTCAGCAGCCATCGGCGCACCGATTGTCATTGCACTGACCATCAATATGGACCGCAGAAAAATATTATCATGGATGCTGATCATTTTTATTTTAAGTAATTTCATCACAAGTGTCAGCCATTCGTTTGAAATGGTGATGATGACAAGGATTTTACAAGGAATCAGTGGGGGGACGGCTATTGTAGTGGCAATGGCTGTTGCGACTCGTCTTGTAGAACGTGAAAAAAGAGGAACAGCCATTGGCATCATTTTAATGGGATTAAGCAGCTCCTTGGTTTTGGGCGTTCCCATCGGGACATTTCTAAGCAGTATGATCGGATGGAAAGCATTATTCGCAACCATTGGATTGATCACGCTTATTCCGCTGATTGTTGTGTATAGGCGAATTCCCTCTATGAAAGAACAAGAACCGGTGACACTTGGTATGCAATTATCGATTTTAAAAGATAAGCGAATATTACTTGCGGTGTCAGTGACGCTATTCTATGTAGGTGGATATTCCACGTTATTTACCTATTTAACGCCCTTCCTGCAAGCATCAGCAAACCTTAGTATCACAGAAATCAGTGGCATTTTATTACTAGCTGGAATATGCAGCTTTTTGGGCTCCAGCATTGGAGGGATTGCAGCAGATAAAAAGGGCCCAATATTCACGATTTTCTCTGGAATCATTCTGCAAATCATCATGCTCATGTTGCTAGCATTTGTCACAGGGAATCTCGTGGTCATGGTGGCTGTCATCATGATATGGATGATCGCTACATGGAGCACATCACCAGCTCAGCAGCTATATCTTGTCACACTTGTACCAAAATCTCCTGATATCGCATTAAGTGTCAATACATCATTTATTCAATTCGGATTTGCCTTAGGCTCTGGTGTAGGAGGGATTTTGTTAAGCGAAACATCTATATTAAACCTAAGCTGGATCAGTGCTGGCACGGTTTTCCTCGCTTTACTCATGACCATTCTGATGGTGGCGTTTGACCGTTTTTCTCAGCATAAGAGTTTGAAGGTGATTGAACAAGGAAGCTAACTTAAATTCAATTTTGTATAGAAGGAACTACTTATTTCGGGTAGTTCCTTTTTGATTTGAAGAATGAACCAGTGAAGTTGTTTATTTGCTACAATAGGAGTCAATATCCAAAGGATGAAGGCATCAACAAATTTCTTTTAAAAACGATGAATGTCTAACAAAAGAACTGCTAGACGAGGAGAGAAAATAGAATGCAAATAAGTGAGGATATCATCAATCGAAAAGGCGCTCGAAAGGGGACTGATATCCCTCGTGACGTCTGGACCCTTTTGAATCAGGGAGAGATCGAAAGTGTGAATTTAACTGAATGGCTGGCTGTCAATCATATGACGCTAATACAGCATGTTTTGCCGTCCGTTGGTTTAGACCATTATATAGACGATATTTCATCTGAGATCACTAAACAAAAAGCTGAATCAGGAATGAAAGCAATTCGTCTCATCGGTCAATTGTTAGATGAAGTGCTACACAAAGAGAATGAGGAAAAACAAGCGGAAGTACTACAGGCATTTGCTCACCACGTATCTGATAGCGTTCGCTGTTGGGGTGCTTATATGAACAAACAACGTTTATCAACTCTGGAAGAGAAACTTGCGTACATTCAGCCATTTGCAGCTGATCATCATTTTGGTGTTCGAGAAATTGCGTGGATGTCCGTGAGAGAAAGCCTCAGTCATCAGCTTGATCAAAGTATTGAATATTTAACAGAATGGGCAAAAAGCGGGGATGAAAATCTTCGCCGGTTCTCTGTAGAGGCGATCCGTCCTAGAGGGGTATGGACAAAGCATATTGAGTTATTAAAACAAGAGCCAGAGAGGGCGCTGCCTATTCTAAATTTACTCAAATCCGATCCATCAACATATGTTCAAGATTCTGTAGGAAACTGGCTCAATGACGCTAGTAAAACACAACCAAATTGGGTCATGAACCTTTGCGAACAGTGGTCAAAGGAATCTGATACAAAAGCGACTAGCAGAATTATCAAGAAAGCGAGGAGAACGATTGTGAAGGGGAATCTGTGAATAAGAATATGAATTGAAATTTCTTTATAATACAAAATTCAATAGATCATATAATTTCTGCTGACTAACTCTAAAAATAATATCATTTATAAAGAAAACAATATACAGAGAGAGTGAATAGAACCATTGATGAATCAAGATACTTTTGCTGAATGGTTAAGAACTTATGCAAATATAAAACCATACTCTATAGGAAGATACTCTAAAGCTATTGGTACAATATCATTAGAATTAAGAGATTATGGATTACAGAGTATTAATTTATTTACTTTAACTGATACTGCCTTTATTGATGCAATTCTTAGTAATTCTGAGTTTAAAAAGAAGAATGAAAAAGGACATAGGATGTATAGTGTAGCTTTAAATCATTTGAAAAAATACATTGAGTATTATTATGATTCTGAGTTGCAAGCAGAACTATTTAAAGAGGAGCAGGAATTTGATAAATACCTAATAGAAAATCTCGCTGAAGTAAGTAGTGTTGATATTGAGGATAAGCCGAAAGATAAGCCTAAACATGGGTTAGTGAATAATAAAAAGGTATGGCGTAGAAATCCTGAATATGCAAGTGGAGCTGTAGCTCATGCAAACTATTTATGTGAGTTTGACAATCAACACAAACATTTTATTTCTAAATTTAATGGAGAGAATTATGTAGAGGCTCACCATTTGATACCAATGCAATATCAAGATCAATTTGATCATAGTTTAGACATCCATGCTAATATTGTTTCAATTTGTTTAGTCTGTCATAAAAAAATCCATTATGGACGATTTGAGGATAAGAGAGAAATATTAGATAAACTATTTAACAGTAGGAGACAAAGACTTGTTAAAGGTGGAATAGATATAGAAATTTCACAGTTATACTCTTACTATCAGGATTAAGAAATCTAAGTAAATTATTTCTGGCTTAATTATTCCTATAGCAAAATAGGATGCTAACAGACAAAATTTAATTAATGTCAAAAATACACGCAACATATCATTTAAAGAATGAATTTCAATTGCTCTGCACAAAATAAAGCTTTACATGTTCTATCATCATCATGTAAGATATGGAGAAATTAAAAGCGAAGAAAAGGACATGAGCCATTTTTGCTGGGTACCAGAGAGGGAAGTTACGCTGAAATCTTCCTAACGCAGGAAATGGTCTTACCACCTTTGAGCTGTATTGGGGAAAATTGAAGTATCCAATACCGTCTACGCCACGTTACGGCGCCAGAGCCATAAAGCGAATATGCATTATGGGAATTTGGGTGGAACCACGGATCTCACATTCGTCCCTCTATGAGGGATGGGTGTGTTTTTTTCTTCACTCATATATCATCATTGCTTTGAAAAGGACATGAGCAGCTTTTATCGGTTACCAGAGAGGGAAGTCACGCTGAAATCTTCCTAACGCAGAAAAGTTGTCTTACCACCTTTGAGCTGTATTGGGGAAAATTGAAGTATCCAATACCGACTATGCCGCGTTACGGCACCAGAGCCATAAAGCGAATACGCATTATGGGAATTTGGGTGGAACCACGGATTACACATTCGTCCCTTTATGAGGGATGGGTGTGTTTTTTTATTTCAAAAAAAGAAAGGTGTGTCAGTCATGAGAGAAAAATTGGTGAAGATTCAATTTCCAGATGGAAAGATAAAGGAGTTTTCTGCAGGTACGACTGTCGCAGATGTTGCCTCCCATATTAGCCCGAGTTTAAGGAAAAAAGCAGTGGCAGGAAAGATCAATGATCAATTGGTCGATGTAAGTCACCAGCTGGACAGCGATGCTGGGCTGTCTATTGTCACACTCGATTCAAAAGAAGGGCTTGAAGTGCTGCGCCATACATCTGCACACATATTAGCCCAAGCGGTGAAAAGGTTATACGACAATGTCACACTTGGAATCGGACCTGTTATCGAAAATGGATTTTACTATGATATGAAGCTCAATCAAACATTAAGTGTAGAGGATTTGGCTGTAATTGAAAAAGAAATGGAAAACATCATAAACGAGAATCATCTCATCCAAAGAAAAGAGGTATCTTACAAAGAAGCTGAATCGTTGTTTGCACATGATCCATATAAGCTGGATATTTTAAAAGGTCTACCCTCTCAAGAAGCCATCACAGTTTATCAGCAAGGAGAATTTATTGACTTGTGCCGTGGACCACATTTACCTTCTACTGGGTACTTAAAGTCATTTAAACTAACACGTGTTGCAGGGGCTTATTGGCGGGGAGACAGTCATCAAGATGTATTGCAGCGAGTGTATGGTGTAGCGTTTCAACATTCAAAACAACTAGCTGAATATCTTCATTTCATGGAAGAAGCAAACAAGCGTGATCACCGAAAATTAGGGAAACAATTATCACTATTTATGTTTTCAGAAGAAGCGCCAGGTATGCCGTTTTATTTACCAAAAGGTCAGCTTGTCAAAAATGAATTAATGGCTTTTTCTAGAGAAGTGCGAGGCAAAGCGCAATATGAAGAAGTGAGCACACCGTTTATGATGAACCAAGAGCTTTGGGAAAAGTCGGGACACTGGGATCATTATCATGAAAATATGTATTTCTCAGAAGTAGACCATACAAGCTTTGCTTTAAAGCCGATGAATTGTCCAGGACATATGCTCATGTTTAAAAATAGCTTATATTCATACAGAGACCTTCCGATCAGGATGGCTGAATTTGGTCAGGTGCATCGTCATGAATTTAGCGGAGCATTAAATGGATTGTTCAGGGTCAGGACATTTTGCCAAGATGATGCCCATATTTTTTTGAGAGAAGATCAAATTGAAGCTGAAATCAAGCGGATTTTCCAATTAGTTGATCATGTGTATCGGACATTTGGGTTTGAGTACTCTGTGGAACTATCCACTCGTCCTGAAAAAGCGTTAGGCGATGATCCCATTTGGGATATCTCTGAATCAGCGCTAAAGAATGTGCTTGATCGGCTAAAAGTCGATTATCAGCTAAATGAAGGAGATGGGGCATTTTATGGCCCGAAAATCGATTTTCATATAAAAGATGCCTTGCAGCGGAGCCATCAGTGCGCCACAATTCAGCTAGATTTTCAAATGCCTGAGAAATTTGATTTAACATATATCAATGAAAAGAATGAAAAGGTACGGCCAGTTGTGATTCACAGTGCCATTTTCGGTTCTCTTGATCGTTTCCTTGGCATTCTCATTGAGCATTTTGCAGGCGCCTTCCCGTTATGGCTGGCACCAGTGCAAGTACAAATCATCCCTGTCTCAATGGTTCACCTTGATCACTGCCTGGAGGTGCAGCAGCAATTAAGAAGTATCGGAATAAGAGTGACAATAGATGAACGGGATGAAAAACTCGGCTATAAAATGAGAGAAGCACAAATACAAAAAATCCCTTATATCGCTGTCATTGGCGATACAGAAATGCAAGAAAAAACACTGAACATCAGACAGCATGGAGAAAAGACATCTAGACAGCTGTCTATTGATGACTTTCAACATCTGGCAGCTCAACAAATAAAAAACAGAACAGCTGCTCAAATATGATGTGCTGATTTCATGAAGAAAGATAAGACGTTCATTGAATGATGGGCGTCTTTTCATTTGCGAAAAAAGCCGAATTGACAGTAGAAAGGGAAAATATGAAACATTTTTTCAGTGAAATCGTAATAAAGATAGAGCGTTCAACAGAAACATTTAAAACGGAGAGGAGTATTGCATGGAACAAGCTGCACTGAAAAAGATGAGGACGAAACAAATAGCTGTCTCTAATTTAATAGCCGCTATCATAATCGTCGCTTTTTTTATGTTGATCCAAATTGTTGAAATTCGATTTACACATTTCTTTCTTTGTTTAGGAATTTTAATGCTCCTTCAAAGCATTTATGGTTTTATTAAAAAAGGATCAACAAAGTCTTTCATTCCAATTTTCGAGCAGATAGCTATTTATGAAAAAGAAAAATTGGGGAAAGAGTGGGAGAAAGAACAGAAGATGGATAATGTTTGGAAACTGATATTGAGTGGGCTTATGTTCTTTCAGTCTTTAGCTTCCAAGATGTATCGAACCCATTCTTTGATATCCAACCTATATTTCTACTTTTCTTATTGATTATGGCTCTAGCTCTTATCAATATTAGCATGCTTTTTCGCTTTAGAAAAATCGACCGATCTACTGAAGTCGAATTAACAGGCTATACAAAAGAGTCAAACATAATGGGAATCGCTTTAGGATTCTTGACTGTGATCGTCATCTTCATCTTTATCGTTATTTTTGTTCTTCCATAAAATTTAACCATTTTGAGGTGAATCCATTGAATGCAAACATACAACAATTGATTGATCAGACAAAGGCGAAATTTGGCTTAGATCTTTATCATCTAAAAAGACACAGCTTTCATCGTTACGTCAATATGTTTAATGAAACGATTTATACATTCAATATGGAATGGTTCCCCTCTCATGAAGCTGAACCTGAGGACGACGATGTCAACCCAGACGGCACAGCCATTATTGAAGTGAATTTGAATAAAGGACAGGTGGAAACAGTTATTTTTGTCATGGACAAAACCTATGCGCAGCATGGTGTCACATTTAAGAGACCATATCCAGCTCATGTCATTCAATGGATCGAACAAGAAACAGGGTTGATCTATGGTGAGCATTTTCACATGCATCAGAAGGAAAAAGGGGGACTTTTTTTCGAAGAAGCAATAGATGGCGTGAAAGTGACGCCTTCAGGCAGAATTGAGGTGAAATGGGATGAACATGGACAGCTCATGTACTTTACACACCACGGCCCATTTTTAGCCAAAACATTACTGAGAACTGAGGAATATGTGCTTTCTATTGATAAGCTGGAGAACTTAGCCGAGCAGCAAGTGCAACAGTTTCAATGGCCTTCCTTCGAGCACAATCGAATTCGAGCAATTTATGCATTAGAAGAAATCTATGTCAAGAACGATGGAACAGGAACGCTTCCGTTTGAACTTGGGCGTGGAGAAACGCATTGTATACACATGAATGAGATCATTGAGTGGAATGAACCGTTAAACAATGCCTTTGAAAAAAAGGAAATGAATATCCATGAGGACATTTCAGCTGAACAAGCTTTCTCATTGGAGCCTTCACCGGATACCATCCCGATATCAAAAGAAGAGCAAGCTGAGTGTATCAAAGCAATCCGAAGATTCTTGGCGCAAAAATATCCAAAGGATACAGGGAAGTGGGTTCTGAAAACACTCCAACGTGATCATGGATACATCCATGCGATATTAAAAACGAACGGGCAAGAAGGCAGTGGGTTTATGGACAAGATCAAGGTCTTCATTGACGCCAGCTTGTTTGAAGCCGTTAATTACATAGATAAAAAAGAAATGTTTCAAGTGTGCGGGATACTCAATCCTTCTCAAGCAGCAAGTGAAATTTCTGTATCTCAGAAAGAAGCCTTTGAAAAATTGAGAGAACGTCTTGAACTTACACCTATCTACGTCTATGACGAAGTGCAAAAACAATATGTTCTATGCGGAAAGCTCGATTGCCATGATGGTGTTGATGCAGAGAGCGGCGAAGTGTTTTCTTTGAAAGACCTCTCATAATTTCTTAAGGAACAGTGAGGAGCTGTTCTTTTTTGTCTCATTGCACCAATTTTTTGAAGAAATTTGGAATTTTGTAGCAGGAAGTTGTCGTTTCATCACGAAAGAAACAGATAAGAATATGATCATAGGTCCATCGGTTGGAATATAGTAGACGTCATACATAGTAAACACTCCTGACAGTAAAGTTGATCTACAATGCTTTTTGAAGAAAAATGAAATCGTGTCTCTAGTAGTATACGACATTTGGTGGACTGACATCATAGGATGACTTGAACACGTTTGTTTTTAGGTAAGCTTGAAGCCATGATAGAAGAAAGTGAGGATATCTGCCTTGAGTACATTGGAAGTGTTTCGTCAGTTTTTGGTTGACCATTATCCTGCGTTACAAGATGAGCTTTGGCTGAAAGATGTTGATACCCTTCGAATCTCTCCTATTCTTCATCCTTTTCTGAAAAGCAAGCTGCCAGAGGGGATCGAAAAATTCACTTGTGTCCTATTCACGCAGCAGACAGATCAAACTGCTGCACCGCTCAAAGTATACCTTCTATTAGATGAATATGAGCAATCACTTTACGCCATTGATTTGATGAATGAACAAATCGTGCTTCATTAATACAGAAGCAAAAAGCTGCTTGAGAAGCTCTCAAGCAGCTTTTTTTGATGAACATTAGTCGATCATATCAACCAATCTTAGGTGCAAGTTGTCCAATTCTTTCTTTGTTGGAAAAGAGCTGATCAGCAGCGTAGACCGCCCGAATTGAACCGGAAGCTCAGTATCAGTCACAATCATATCAATCCCAAGTTGATCCATCGTTACATCATTTAATGTATTTTCTGGACTTGTAAAAGTGTGAATGAGAGGAGGCACGCTTAATTTAATTAAATCTGTTATAAACAAACTATGATAATAGCCTAATGTTGAAATAACAAATATGTTCAACACGTTTCTCCGCTCCATTTCCAATTGAACAAGCCCTCTCCAGGTAGACGTAATGATACGGATCAATTCCCGTTCATTTTTCACAAAAGAAGCGAGTATATCGTCTGTTTTTAACTCTTGGATGATATGAGTAATCCTCGAATAGAAGTAAGGAAGCTGCTCTTTCACCTCTGATAAATAACTCGATTTCTTTTTGAAAAGGAATCCATCTCTCACGGTAATTTCCTTAGAATACACATAATATTGGAGAAGAACCAGTGTCATCACCTTGCGATTAGCCACCTCTTGATGATAAATCAACTCCAATTGATTGATAAATGAATGAATGGCTTCAAAGAGGCGTGGTGTATGCGATTGAAAGAACGTCAACTTTTCTTCGACAGATTCAATTGATTTAAAGTGGCCAATAGCTGGTTCGATCAATAGTAAAAAGACAAATTCGTGATGATCCAGCGTAATACCAAAAATGTCCTTTGTCATTTGGCAAATGTGCTCTTCCCAGTTTTTGATTTGATTATAGATACCTTTGGCTGTAGAGGTCTGTTTTTCTTCATTCATCGAGTACGTATAATTGCGTCGTATGGTAAAATTTTTCCTCACTCGGTGAATGGAAACACCGAGCCACAGGCAGTATTTATCTATAGCCACATCTGGTACATTGACTTCGAGCACCTGAAATAGCTCTTGTAATAAATCAACTGCGTCTTGCTTTTGAATATCATCGAATGGCCAAAGCCGGCTTCCATACACTTCAAACAAAAACTCAACAAAGAATTGACGAATCTCCTTCTCATTCCCATGGAACTGCATACTATCCGGGCGTAACTCGATGTCATAGGATGTAAGGATCGAATTGATTTTATGAATGGTGTTATACAATGTGGATCTACTAATATTAAGCGTGTCCATCCATTCATAGAAAGACCTGTTTTGTTCGAAAAAAATGCCGTCAATCAATCGAATTTCAATCGTATCTTTTAATATTTCCTTGATATAATAATCCACTCGTATCGTCTGTGTATAACAAATGGATATGCCTTGTCTTGGCTTTATGTGGATTAACGGCTCTCCATTCTCTGTTTTGAACGATTTCATTTGTTCTAAATCGCTTTGAATGGCACGAACCGAACCGATATGTTCATTCGATATTTCTTGAAGGCTCCACCACTTATTTTTGGATACAAGCAGTTTTAAAATTTTTATCCATCTCTTTGATTTATTATCAATGAGCTCCATCAAACAACTAACTCCTTCCCTTGGCTTGCCTCTATATATTATGAAGTTCCGATAAAGAACATGAGATTCTCAAAATAGGCATGAAATGATTGTAATGTTTAGGCTAAATCGTTTTGTCTTCACTTTTGATGATAAAGAAGAAAAAAATTAGACGAAAACAAATGTTATTCGCTGATTCTCCATATTTTTCTTTTAAAAGGTGATAAGTATGCCATGAATCCTATAAAAATGGATCATTTTAGATATTTTGTTTATTTTTTTGCTGCTGAAACGGTAAATGTAAGAATAAAACGGAGCAGCTTTTTGATTACCATATGAAAGGGAGTAGAAAGGAATGCGATCTATATGATGCTGAACTGACTCACCATACATACCATATGATACAAGCTTGTTTCATATGAACGAACCTTATGTGAATACATGCTTATATATGCATGTACACATCATTTGTTGTTCATACCAGTATCAATAAAAATTCACATTTATTCTTTCATGATCCCTCTCACTATTCCCCATTTCTATAGACCCCTATCCCGTTAGTAAACCCACTACTCATAATTGATCAACTCATTTTATTCATAGGGTCTTAAGGTGCAATTTTTAGAAAATATTTGATCAGAAGCGGAGTGATTGATCAGACAGTATACAAATGATTTTTTTATCGTTGTTGAAAATTAATTTTAGAAAAGGGTGGATGTATTGAAAAGAATATTGGCGCTGGCACTTATTACCGTGTTAGTCATTCAGTCTAGTATATTAGGAGTTTTGCCTTTGGCAGGGGCACAAGCAAAAGACATTCAAGAAAACATTTATGGGGATATTGAGTTTGCTGATAGCGAAGGCAACAAGTTATCAAACATGGAAGATCAGCAAGTAAGAAAGGCCACTGTGCATTGGTCTATAAAAGGAATTGATCTAAAAAAGCAATATCCGTATGTACTCTCTCTTCCTTCAGCCATCCAGGTAGAGAAGGAGCAGAAGGAACCAATTACTGTGGGTGACATAGTTGTTGGCGAGTATACTGTTTCAAAACAAAATGAAGTGACGGTGGAATTTAAAGAAGATGTTGAGATCGATCCAAATTTAGAAGGATCAATAGACATCGATGTCACCAGTATAGCTGAGCAAGAAGAGAAAACAAAGCAAAACAAGCGTGAAGAAAGTCTTCCAAAAGATGACTCAGCCTCATCTGAGAAAGACAAAGCTTCTAACAATCAAGAAGCCGCTCAAACGAAACAAAGCGATGAGGATGAATTACTAAAAAACAAAGTGAACGTATCTAAGCGTGTAGGGCTGCAAAGTGTTTCAAAACAAATGCTGATACAAGAAAATCTCCTCACTGATGCGAAATTGATATTTGAAGATCAGGAAGGAAATTCAGTTGATAGGCCTGATATCAACTCGCTGATTTCCATTAACTATAAGTGGGCCATCCCGAATGGGCATAGCTATAATGGCGGGGATGAATTCCATTTCAAGGTTCCAGAGGAATTAGTGATTTACGAAAAAATCGATCGTCTCGAGATGAAATTTAATCAAGCAACCATTGGTTATTTTTCTGTAGATGAAAGTGGAAATGCCTCCATCGAATTCACTAACTTTATCAAACAATATTCAAATATCCATGGAACACTTCAAGTGTGGACGCAATTAGATAAAAAAACTGTCATTACTGAAGAAAAAGAAGTGGTCATTACTCCAATTGAAGGCAAAGATACGATATCGATCCCGATTCAATACATTCCAAATGGTCCAAACGTCTCTAAAAAGGGAGAACCAAATCGATTTTACAATGCTGAAACCATTCAATGGATAGTCGATTTTAATATGGACTTAGACGATGTGAAACAAGCGAGTCTTTTAGATCCGATTCAAGAAGGTCAAGCGTTAAAGAAAGATTCAATCAAGCTTTATCGTGTTGATACAAAGCTAAATGGTGAAACATCGATTGGTCAGCAGCTTGACGAAAACCACTACACCATCGGCCAAACAGCAGATGGTCAAGATTTCACGATTGAATTTAAAGATGACGTGCATCTAGCTTACCGTTTAATGTATGAAACGGACATTACGAATCAAGATCAGTCTGCGTTTCGTAATAAAGCGTCCCTTGTCTCTGCTGATAAAGTGATTAGTTCAGCAGAAGGAACAGTGAATGTGACTAGAGGCAGTCCTTTAAATAAAAAAGCCGCCCACTACGACCCAGTCACACAAACAATTACGTGGGAAATTCGTTATAACTATAACGAAAAAAAGATGGCTAAAAAGGATGCTTTGTTAGAAGACTTCTTTAATGGCACACAGGCGCTGATATCCGATTCATTTCAAGTCAAGGAAGTCACAATTGATCAGAATGGCAAAGAATCAGGAACAAAAGCGTTTGGAAATTATGTGGTTCAACCTCAAAAAAAGGATGAACAAAACGGGTTTACCTTGCAATTCAATCAAGATATTCAATCGGCTTATCTCATCACATATCAAACAAAAGCAACCGAGCGGATTTTTGAAGCTGAAGAGATTATCAATACTGTAACAGCTGGCAAAGAGAGCAAACAAGGGAAGCAAAGAATTGACCAGCAAATCCTAACGAAAAATCATGGAACACCGAATTACAAGAACAAGACCATTCCATGGCGTATCACCTTCAACAAAGATCAACAAACCATGAACAACCTGATATTAAAAGATACGTTTACAAACGAAGGATTGACGCTGCAAAAAGATAGTTTAAAAGTGACGACAGGAAATACATTGCTTGAAGAAGGCACAGATTATCAAATAGTTGAACATGCAAATGGATTTGATATTCAATTTACGAAAGAAATAAAGACAGAACATACAGTCACATATACAACGTCTTTTGATTATGAAAAAAGAGCAGATAAAGATCAAAAGAATCTGCGTAATCATGTAAAGCTTGAATGGGTAAATGAAGATGGCAAGGATTTGACGAAGGAAAATCAGTCTGTCTTCACGCCTGACACATACACGCAGTCAAATGGGTTCAAGAACGGAACATATGATGCAAAGAAAAAAGAGATCACCTGGAATATCGGTGTGAACTATAACTTGAAACATTTAGAAGAGGCGAAAATCGAGGATTTCATTCAAGGAAATCAGCGTTTGCTTAAAGATTCAATCACCATCTACTCGCTTGATTTACATGGCGGGGAAAATGGAGCAGAAGAAAAAGAGGTATTAGCGAAAGAACATTATGACATCAAATTCCTTGAAAATGAAAAGGGAGAATCAGGCTTCGAAGTCATTTTCAAAAATGCCATTGATTCCCCATACAAAATCACGTATCAAACAAGTGTTGAAGGAATGGATTTAGTACAGAAAACCTACGAAAATAAAGCGGCCCTTTATGATGGAAAGACGAAAGAATCAGATGTGAACGCTGTAGTGTCCATTCCAAATGGAGGGAAATACACGAGCAAATCAGGAAATCAGCAAGGGAAAGTTATTGATTGGAAACTGAATATCAACTTTGGTCAATCAACAGTCCAAGATGCGACGATTATAGACCATCCGAGCAGTAACCAAGCCATAATAGAAAACTCATTTCATCTCTATTCGACGACAATAGATGAAAAGGGGCAAGTGACCAAAAAGGAAGAGCTGGAAAAAGGGAAGGATTATGAGCTAGACCTTGAATTCGATCCAGACTCTTTTCAAATCAAATTTAAAGAAGAAATCACCAGACCATATATTTTAGAATATCAATCTCTCATTTTAGATAAGGTGGGAAGTACACTTCATAACGAAGTAACGTTTAGAGGTGAAAATGTAAAAGAAATAAAAAAGGAATCCGAAGCCTCAATTGTGGTAAAACGCACCGCTGGCATGGGAGATGGCACGGGAGCGATTGGCGCTTTAACCATTAAAAAGGTAGATGCGAGTAGTGGAAAAGTGCTAAAAGGAGCAAGCTTTTCTCTGACAGATGCTGCGAGCGGTATCGTCATTGGAACAAAGGCAACAGATGAAGAAGGAGCTCTTCGATTTGATCGTCTCTTGTATGGTGACTATATAGTGACAGAAGTGAAAGCACCTGATGGTTATATGAAGAACAAGGAACCGATCCATGTAACGATTGATCAGCCTTACGAATCAGGAGATCAAGCGAAAACAGGAAATAGCATGACGGTGCAGAACCAAGAAATCCGCCAGCATGTCAAGTTAACAAAAAAAGACAAAGAGACGGGTGCAGCATTAGAGAATGCAGAATTTGAACTAAAAAATGAATCTGGAGATACCGTCCAAACCCATTTGAAAACGGACGAAAAAGGAGAAATTCTTTTCAAACATCTTGAGCCAGGTTCCTATTATTTCGTTGAGACAAACGCACCGAAAGGCTATCAATTAAATCAGCAAAAATGGCCGTTCACAATTAAAGAGAATCAAACAGAAACAACGACTGTAACCGCAGTAAATGACATGATAAAAGGCTCTGCAGAATTGAGCAAAATAGGCGAAGGCGGAGAGAGACTAGAAGGTGCACAATTCAAGCTCTTAGATCAAGATGGGCATGAGCTAAAAGATTCGCTTGTCACAGGAGAAAATGGCAAGATCACGATAAACGAACTAAGACCGGGTACGTATCAGCTCATTGAAACAAAAGCACCTGATGGTTATGTATTAGATGAAACGCCAATCAAATTTGAAATACCACTCGATCCAAAGGAACCGGTCATCATTTCGAAAAAGAACCTATATGAAACAAGTGCATTAGAAGTGATGAAAGAAGGAGAAGATGGCAAGAAGCTTCAAGGTGTTCGATTTGAAGTCATGGATCAAAATGACGAAGTCGTGCGTAAAGATTTGACAACAGATGAAGATGGGAAGCTTTTGATCGACAACCTCAAACCGGGCAAATATCAGCTCGTGGAGACAGAGAGTATTGATGGTTACCAAAAGAAAAATAAACCTTATCCTTTTACCATCGAAATCGCACAAAAAACTCAGGCAGAGATAAAAGTAATCAATGATCTTAAAACTGGAGCTGTCCAGCTCACGAAGCTCGGTGAAAAGAATGATGTGCTTAAAGGAGCAGAATTCAAGCTTTTAGATGCAAATGGAAAAAAGATTGAAACGGGTCTCGTCTCAGATCAGAACGGGCAGATCACAATCAGCGATCTTAAACCTGGAACCTATCAGTTTGTTGAAACGAAGGCTCCATTCGGTCATGAGCTTGACGAAACACCTGTCACTTTTGCTATTCCATTTAACCCACAGAAGCTGGTCAGTGTCACAAAAGAAAATAGCCGCACAACAGGCGGAGTGCTGTTGCACAAAAAAGGCGAAGATGGGAAATCTTTAGAAGGGGTTGTCTTTGATCTATCTGATGCTAAAGGAAAGATAGTGGCAGGAGGAGAAGGGATTACAACCAATCAGGATGGAAAAATCACCTTCACAGGTCTAAAACCTGGAACCTATCAATTTGTTGAAAGAAAGAGTCTTGAAGGCTATGAATTGAATGCGAAACCACTTGTCTTTCAAGTTGAATTAGGTCAAAAAAAGTTGATTCAAGTGGAGGCAATCAATCAGCTCAAGAAAGGTTCTGTAGAACTAACAAAAATAGGGGAAGAAAAAGAAAGATTGAAAGGCGCAGAATTTACACTTTTCAATGACGATGGTAAAGAATTGATGTCAGGTTTAACAACCAACGAGAAAGGCATCATCACTGTAAACGATTTGAAACCAGGCGCTTACCAATTGGTTGAAACGAAAGCACCTTTTGGACATAAACTAGATGCAGAACCAGTAGACTTTAAGATTGATTTCAACCCAAATCAACTGGTGAAAGTGACAAAAGAAAATATTCGGACGACAAGTGCTGTGAAGCTTCAGAAAAAAGGGGAGGATGGACAGTTGCTCGCTGGGGTGACCTTTGACCTGATTGATGAGCATGATCAGCGTATTCAGAAAGACTTAAAGACAGACAAAAACGGTCAACTGACAGTCGATCAACTGAAACCAGGAACCTATCAATTTGTCGAAACAGCAAGCATTGCCGGCTATGAATTGGATCAGACACCTGTCTCATTTACGATTCGTTTAGGTCAAGACAAACCAGCAAAAGTAGAAATGATCAACAAACTGACGCCGGGGGCAGTGGAACTGACCAAAGTGGATGATGAGGGATATACGCTGGAAAATGCAGAGTTTGCTCTTCTGAGTAAAGAAGGGAAAACGTTGAAGACATCACTTGTAACGGACCAAAAAGGAAAGCTCCACATCAACCATCTAAAACCGGGAGAATATCAATTCGTTGAAACGAAAGCACCTCACGGCTATCAATTGGATGATCAGCCGATCCCGTTTACAATTGAGAAAAATCAGCAGAAGCCACTTCAATTAACAGCGAAGAATCACTTGATCTTAGGAAGTCTGCGTATCATAAAGGTAGACCAGCAGACAGATAGAACCTTAAAAGGTGCAGCCTTTGACATTCGTACAAAAGCCGGGAAAACCATAAAATCTGTGACAACAGGAAAAGACGGAGAAGCCATTGTAAAAGGGCTTAAACCTGGTGAGTATATACTGACAGAGACGAGAGCTCCAGATGGTTATGTAGCTTTAAAGAAGCCGCTCATCTTTACAATTCAAATGGGCGAAGTGGAGATCAAGACAATGATTGTGAAAAATGCACCAGTAGAGAATGAAGAGGACCACACGAATCCTCCAGCCTCACCTAAAGGTGATCAACATCCGCCTCATGACTCAAACGGTGAGCTGCCAAAGACTGGAGAAGAATGGCTGCGTTATTTGATGTATGCAGGGATTTTACTAGTAGCTTCTGGAACTGTTCTTCTTGTTGTCAGAAGAAGAACCATTCAGTAAAAGGAAGGAACGAGTGTATTGATGAAAAAAAGAACCTTATTAGGCAGCTTTTTGGTGTTCACAGGGCTGATGCTCATCTCCGTTCCTTTTATATATGAGTGGCGAACTTCTCAAGAGACAGCGGCAATGGAACAGGCATTAAAGATGATAGAAGAAAATGACAGTGATGCCCTTTCTTCTATTCCACATCTAACTGTGTCAGAAGAAGACCTTCGAGATGTAATGGAGCTAGAGATCCCGTCAATTGATTTAAACGAAAAAGTGCTTCCTGTTACATCAAAAGAAAATTTAGGTATTGCACTGACTCAGATCAAATCTCATCAAATGCCAGGTGAAGGGAATTTCACGATTGCAGGCCATAGAGGGTATAGAGGCGATCGGCTTTTCAGGCAGCTGCCAGAGGTGCCGAAAGGAGAAAAAGTCGTCTTACATTATCAAGCGGAAACATACGAATATAAAATTGTCAGCTCAGCTACGATTGAACCGACGGATATTGATGTACTAAAGGATCGCGGAAAAAATGAACTGACATTGATCACTTGTACTCTTGATGGTCAGAAACGATTTGTCTTAAAAGGAATACGAATCAATGCTTCAAAGGGTGAGCAACCGTCGGATGTATAACACCAACATAATAGATGATGGGTACAATCGAAGAGCAGCGTTGACGACCGACATGTTACACCAATTGTTATCAGAGCATTATCCAACTTTAAAAAACGAACGTTGGGATGTTGATGTAGATACAATTCGGACTTCGCCTATTCTTCATCCTATATTAAAAAGAAAGCTACCAATTGGTATCGAAAAATTCACCTGTGTCTTGTTCACGCAGCAAACAGCCGTTTTTGGAGAGCCTTTGATTGTGTACTTTTTATTAGATGAAAAAGTCGAATCGATTTACGCAATGGATCTCTTGCTCGAGCAGCAAGATACCCATTAAACGAGAAACAAAAAAGGAAGGGGCTTTGACTCCCTTCCTTTTTTGTTATTCAATTACGCAAACAACTTCAGCCCAACGACGCCAATCACAATCAGCAGCAAGCTGAGGATACGAATCATGTTTTTCGGCTCTTTAAATAGAATCATATTAAACAAGACAGAGCCCGCCGTTCCAAGTCCAATCCAGACCGTATAGGCAACGGATACTTGTACGGAAGAGAACGAGGCGTATAAAAACAAAAAGGATAAGGCAAATCCGCCAACAAATAAAATGCCTGTCGTGATTTGCTTTTTCTTACTGAACATATTGAGACCAATGGTTCCGCCAATTTCAAAGGCAGAGGCTAACAGCACAAAAAACCAGCCCATTTATACCGCTTCTCCTTTCTGCTCATGTGCATCCCCATCAGACACTTTCAGTCCAATAATGCCGAGAATTAAAATGCCCATAAATAAGAGCTTTTCTAATGAAAACGAACCGCCAAACAGCGCATAATCCATCAAAGACGTACCAATCGTTCCAACTCCGGCAAACACGGCGTACACGGTGCCTGTCGGCAGCTTCTCGCAGGCTTTCATTAAAAAATAAAAATCAACCGGGATCAGGCAGATAATGATCGCCCACTCCCACACAGCATCAGCTTTATTTAAACCAAACACCCAAAGTAATTCGAATAAACAAGTGAG
This sequence comes from Bacillus sp. NMCC46, assembly GCF_002998465.1. Classification (NCBI taxonomy): domain Bacteria; kingdom Bacillati; phylum Bacillota; class Bacilli; order Caryophanales; family Bacillaceae; genus Bacillus; species Bacillus sp. NMCC46. The sequence goes on from NZ_PVQZ01000005.1 coordinate 262,345, forward strand.
TGCGACATACATCCAGCTTTTTTTCATCGTATTTCCTCCTAAAACTAAAAACTGACGATTCGTCATTTTGAAACCAAAAAAGAGCGTACAGCAAGTGCTGTACTAAGTTAAGGTGTCTCTATGCCAAGTGCGTAAAGGAGAAATTGCTTCACCTCTCGCTTTTGAATCAGAACCTCTTCTGTATCTGTTTCTGTAAATAAGTACATTTGCTCAGCAGACGATTCCAGTAAACCGATAATGAATTTAGCTGCATATTGACAGTTCAAATTCGAACGGACTCTTTTGTCCTGCTTAGCTTTTTCTAAAAAAGCAGCGACCCATTTGTAAATCGGCTCATAAATATCTTCCCATTCCTTTAAATGCTCCGTGGCAGCTAAACCTGAGTAGGTCAGAGCAAGGACGTCACGGTATTGTCTTGTAAAAGAGAAGATGAATTCAACAAGCGCATCTGCTTGATCGAGGACATCCGCATGCTGTGTTAATTCTTTTTCAATAGCGGGGACCATCTGTGAGATCAGATATTCTGCGATAGCAGGCATGACAGACAGCTTTGAAGGAAAATATAAATAATACGTCCCTTGCGCCACTCCTGCTGCTTTCACAATATCCGAAATGGTCGTCTTTTCAATTCCTTTTTCTTTAAACGCGTCAATGGCAGCAAGCATAATCTTTTCTCGTTTCGACACATCTTCACCGACCTTAAATGACTGAATGTCAGTCAGTTTAGCGGAAAAATGACGATTTGTCAATATGGTATTCTCGTCATTGAATATGAGAATAAGTGATGAATAGATGCGGGCAGGCCTGAATAAGCTGTAAATATGGTCAAGCATCATGTGAGAAAGGGGCAGCTCTCCGTATGACATCCAGTGCTATAGTTTCCATTGCTTATTTTCTCCTGCTCGTCCCGCTCTATCTACATATGAGATACAGACAGGCGAAAAAGCAAAAACGATTTATCTATTTACGTACAGAATTAGTTCTTGCCTGTCTATTTATTTATACGAATGTTTTATTATATTTGACGGTCTTTCCAAATCGTTTTTCCGCACCAAGGGATCAGGTGAGTGTCAACCTCATGCCTTTGCAGTCCATTTATCAAAATCTTCACGCCTACCATCACGGCTATCCCAATCTTGTTTTTTTAAATCTGGCAGGGAACATTTTGTTATTTGTGCCACTTGGTTTTTTTCTATATCAAGCATTCCGAACCATGCGCTGGCAAAAGGCGATTCTTGCTGGCTTTTTCTTGTCAACCATGATTGAAGTGCTTCAATGGGTATTCTCGCAATCTGGTATGATTACAAGAAGCAGCGATATTGATGATATTCTCTTAAATACACTTGGCACAGCGCTAGGCTGTATGTTGTATCGGATGTATCGACGAAGGAAGGAGAAAATCAAGTGAAGCGAGTTTGTATCATTCCATGTGGGGCGAAGAAAATTTGGGACGTCCATCCAGAAGCAGGAAGCCAGCCGGCGAACCTCGTTTATTTAAGTCCGCTGCATCAGCGTACGAAAAGCTATGCCCAAACGTTCTTTTCAGACTGGCTGATTTTATCAGCGAAGCATGGATTCTTAAAGGCAGATGAGATCATTCATGAAAATTATGATGTGGCTTTTGGTACACCGCATGCTGATCAGATAACATGTGAAGGACTAAGTGAGCAATTTCATGAAAAACATCTCACTGCATATGATGAACTAGTGATACTAGGTGGAAAGAAATATCGAAAGGTGATCGATCCTTTATTACTTCCTCATCAGACAGCGATTTATCCGCTGACTCCATATAAGGGAATTGGTTACATGCTTCAGGCGTTAAAGCAAGCTGTTGAGACAAAAGTAGAACTTCCGCCGCATATTTAACGTATTCACATCGACCGGTAAGCAGGGTTTTCATCATCAAAAAGAGAATCAATGAAGTAGCGATGCTAATTGTTTCATATCTTTTCAGCAGCCACTAGGATGTCCGCATCGCTTAGAAGAGGTGGCTATTTGAAAAAGGGGGCGTATGAACATGACAACCATCTATTTAGCTGGTGATTCAACCGTTTCATCTTACCCAGACCGTCCTGTTCAAGGAGGATGGGGAGAGTTTTTACATCGCTATACAGCGCAAGGCGTGAGCGTCGACAACCGCGCAATCGGTGGAAGAAGCTCAAAAACATTCATTGAAGAAGGACGGCTTGATAAAATATTGGCTGACATTCAGCCTGGGGACTGGCTGTTCACCCAAATGGGGCACAATGATGCTTCAACGGAGAAGCCCGAGCGGCATACAGATCCTTTCACGACGTATAAAAGCTATTTGTCTCAATATATTCATGGAGCAAGAGCGAAAGGAGCAACACCGCTTTTATTAACGCCAGTCGGCCGCTTTCATGAAAAAGACGGAGAATATATCAATGATTTCCCAGATTACTGTGCCGCTATGAAAGAACTAGCTGATGAAGAAGAAGTCCTTCTCGTTGATTTGAATACGGCAAGCCTTCAGTTTTATCAAATTTCCGGCATAGAGAAAACGACCTCTTACTTTATGCTGTCAACAGGCATAGAGGATCGCACGCACTTTACAAAAGAAGGAGCAGATGCGATTGCAAGACTTGTTTCGCTGGAATTAAAAGACCTTGGATTAACGATTGTGTGATGGATGACAGGACGAGAAAACGCTCGTCCTGTTCTTTTTTGCAGAAAGCTATTGATTCCCTTCACCAGAGTAGACTACAATAGGTACATATGATAATGAGAATCAATATCACTTATAAATAGATCAATCGATGAAAAACTGGAGGGACTCAAATGACAGAGCAGCTTGAATTGTTTGACGTCACCATTATTGGCGGCGGTCCAGCAGGCATGTACACCGCCTTTTATAGTGGGATGCGGGATTTAAAGACGAAGGTACTTGAGTATAACGAAAGCCTTGGCGGAAAAATCCTACTGTATCCTGAAAAGGTCATTTGGGATGTAGGCGGTTTGCCGCCAACAAGAGGCGAACAGCTGATTCAGCAGCTGGAAACGCAGGCGAAAACATTTGAACCAGAGATCGCCCTGAATCAAAAAATCACGTCATTCGAGCGAGATGAACATCAGAACATTTTGCTGACGGCTGAAAATGGTGATCGCCATTTGACGAAGACCCTCATTTTAGCGATGGGCCACGGCATCCCTGTCCAGCGGAAACTTGAAATCGAGCATGCAGACCGCTATGAAGTGACAAACCTTTATTACACAGTGCAGGAGCTTAAGACATTTGCAGGAAAACGGGTTGTTATCTCTGGAGGCGGCGACTCAGCGGTTGACTGGGCAAATGCCCTCGTTCCAATTGCGGAAAGTGTCACCGTCGTGCATCGCCGTGACATGTTTGGCGGACATGAGAAAAACGTCGCCAACATGAAGGCATCTTGCACACGAATTTTAACCCCGCATGAACTGACAGAACTTCATGGTCAAGCCGATAAAATTGATGCTGTCACCATCCAAAACATAGAGACAGGTGAAATCGAGCGAATGGAAACTGACGCTGTCATCGTCAATCACGGCATGAAAGGCGATTTAAGTGTTCTATCAGAATGGGGACTCAAGCAGGGTGAATGGGGACTGATCGAGGTCAATGAAAAAATGGAAACCAATTTACCAGGCGTCTATGCGGTAGGTGATTTATGTACACATAAAAGCAAGGTCCGCTTAATAGCTGGGACATTTGTTGACGGAGTCAATGCGCTCAATAGCGCGAAGCTTTACATCGAACCAGAAGCCGAAAAAGTGGCGTATGTTTCTTCTCATAACGAACGCTTTAAAGAGAAGAACAAAGAATTACAAACGGCTGGAGCTCGTTAAAAAATAATCTCATAAAAGTGCTGCCCATATGTGGCAGCACTTTTTATATGAGGCTATGAATGGCGGGGCGCAAATAACATCACACTGACTCCGGCTAAACAGATCAAAGCACCGATCCAGTCGTAAAAATCAGGCGTTTTTCGATCGACCCACCAGCCCCAAAACACAGCAAGAACCACAAACACACCGCCATAGGCCGCATAAACTCGTCCAAAGGTCGGGAACTGCTGGAAGGTAGGGATGATCCCATAAGCGACGAGGATGAGGCTCCCAGCAATCCCGTAGCTGACGGGTTTGGCTTCACGCAGCCAAAGCCACACAAGGTAGCCGCCGCCAATTTCTGCTATTCCTGCTAATAAAAAAAGAACGATCGTCAAGATCATTGAAGGACACTCCAATTCGTTTCGTTACCTTCTATTATGACATGTTGAAAAAATGAGTTCTACTTCAATTAAATTGTGAGGGAGATGAGAGTTTGCTAAAATCTACTGAACAGAGAATGGAAACACATGGATTCTTGACTTTTTGGATATTAGTGATCCAAATGACCGTTTTTTTCGTAAAGTAAGTACATTCTCATGAGGAGCACACTTCCTTTTTCAGCTTCCGTGGCAGTCACCCTTGAACCAAAAAAGGATAACCAGCTTCCGCAAGGACCTGTCGTACTAAGCGCTGCATTTTAAGTTTGATTCATGAAGGGTGCCTTTTGGAGGCATCCTTTTTCTATTGAAAAAGGAAACTTTTTGGCAAATAAGACGTAGTACATATGGAGGTGAAACAGATGAAACCATACATAGAAAAAGAACTATTTCTCTTATCAGTCAGACACGCATGTATTGCATGTTATTTTTTAGTGTTTCCGTTTGCTGCACAAGTCCTTTATACCCCATCACCTTTATTGATCGCCCTCATCGCTCTTTTTATGACTCATAACTTAGTAGAATGTATCATTTGGTTTTACAAATCGAGAAAGATCAGGAAGTGCCAGTCAGGCGATCTCCCCAAACGAGGGCACGTCTTTGTCCAGCTCATGCAGAGGCTGGAACAGCTGATGATGATCGGTTTTGTTGTTTTCTTTATCAATGAATGGCTACAGGGAGCGGCTGATCTCCAAACTCTTTCACTAGCTATTTTTCTATTGATGATTTTTTTCCTGCAGCACATTCAGTTTTATTACTTCCAGCTATTCTTTAAATCCAAAAGCTGGTTCTTCTATGTTCCTTCATTGCAAAAGGGACGTCCTTCTTATATAGCGAGGGAGCGAAAGGCTTTGAAGAGATCCTAAATGTGCAACCTATCCAAAAACATCAGAAAATTATGATAAAATGTGTAAAAGAAGCATGGAGAAAGGGAGTGCGAGCGAGTGAAAGCCGTTGGACTATTGGAGTACTTACCGATTGAGCATGAGCAAAGCCTGATGGATCAGGAAGTAGAAAAGCCTAAAGCAATGGGCAGGGATATACTGGTGAAGGTAGAGGCAGTCTCAGTGAATCCAGTTGATACAAAGGTGAGATCACCGAAGGATCAGAAGGAAGAAGAACTGAAAATTCTTGGCTACGATGCAAGCGGCACGGTTGTTGAAGTCGGTGAAGCGTGTACATTATTTCAGCCAGGTGACCACGTATACTATGCGGGAGATATCACGCGTCAAGGCTCAAATAGTGAGTATCAGCTTGTGGATGAACGGATTGTGGCGAAAAAGCCTGCCAATCTCTCCTTTGCAGAAGCAGCCGCGATGCCTCTGACGACCATTACGGCATATGAAGCGTTATTTGACCGGATGTATATGAAGCGAAATGCAGAAGGGGCAACACTGCTAATCATCGGTGGTGCAGGCGGGGTAGGTTCTATCGCCATTCAACTAGCCAAATTAGCGAATGCCACTGTGATCGCCACCGCATCAAGACCTGAAACAAAAGAGTGGTGTCTGTCATTAGGTGCCGATCATATCATTGATCATCATGAGCCGCTTCTCGTGCAGCTTCAGGAAAAAGGAATAGGCGAAGTGGATTTTATTTTATGCTTAAATGACACAGATGGACATTTCAAAGGCATGGCAGAAGCCATAAAACCCCAAGGCACGATCTGTACCATTGTCGAGAACCAGCACAACCTAGACATTCAATTACTCAAAAATAAAAGTGCTGCATTTGTATGGGAGTTCATGTTCACACGCCCTATGTACAAAACAGCGGACATGATCAAACAGCATGAGCTTTTGAAAGAGGCGGCTGAGTTATTTGAACAGGGGACATTGACGCATACCTTAACAAAGGTTCTCAGTCCGATCAATGCTGCTCATTTGAAACAGGCACATCAAACGCTTGAGCAAGGAAAAATGATTGGCAAATTTGTGCTGGAAGGATTTTAAGAGAGGGGAGAGCGTATGACGTCATTACAATATCCGATTGGCTTATATGAACCGGTTGAAGAAAAAACGAAAGAACAGCTTGAGGCATGGATTGATCAGTTGGCTGCGATTCCACAAGAGTATGAAGCGGTGACCTATCAGTTGACAGATGGTCAGCTGGATACACCCTATCGGCCTGGAGGATGGACCGTCCGTCAGCTCATTCATCACGTAGCAGACAGCCACCTGAATGCTTATTTACGATTCAAACTTGCGCTCACAGAAGAGACACCGGATATACGTCCATACGATCAGGAGGGATTTGCCGAGCTTCCAGACAGCAAGGCGCCCATCAGCCTGTCACTTCCCTTGATCAGCAGTCTGCATCGCAGGTGGGTTACTTTACTTCGGGGAATGTCAGAGGAAGACTTCAATGCGTTTTATTATCACCCAGCCGATCAACAAACGGTGTCCTTATATGATGCAACAGGAATGTACGTCTGGCATTCAAAGCATCACCTTGCCCATATCACGGAATTAATCAAAAGAAATCAATGGAATTAAAGGAGACATCATATGTCTGGTAGAAAAATTGTTGGCGCCATGTTTATTTGCATGGCGGCATTGTTTTATATAGCGAAATATGTTCTTTTGGAGATACGTTATAGTAACAGCTTAATAATCCAATTTTCCCTCGATTTTCATCTTTCATTAACATAATAACTGCACTTACTTGTGCCAACGCTTCTACAATTAGAACACCTGGCAATACTGGATATTCTGGAAAGTGACCATTAAAGCACTCTTCATTAGTAGTAACATTTTTAATTCAAACTACGCGTTTTCCCTCCTCTATTTCAAGAATACAATCAACTAATAAAAACGGATAACGATGTGGAATAATTTCTTTAATTTGTTGAGTATTGAACATGACTCCCTCTCCCTTTTTATATTTTCACAAGCGGATTTTCAATTATCAGTATTTTCATTTTTAATTTTTGACAATATTAGTATCTGGTACTAATATTAGATTATAAAACTTAGTGTAATTATAGTAAAGGGGGAGAAACAAATGATGTCAAAAGCAAGAATTACAGCTATTGGTACCTATGTACCTGAAAAGAAATTAACAAATTTTGAGCTTGAGCAAATGGTCGAAACAAGTAATGATTGGATTATCCAAAGAACAGGAATTCATGAACGTAGAATAACTCGTTCTGATGAATTTACCAGTGATTTATGTGTATCTGCTGTAAAAGATTTAATGCACAGATATAATAAAAAAGTTGAAGATGTAGATATGATTATTGTAGCAACTAGTACACCAGATTTCCCATTCCCATCTGTTTCCAGCATAATACAGGATCAATTAAATATAAACCAAGCAGGTGCTATAGATTTAAGTGCAGCGTGTGCAGGATTTGTTTATGCATTGCATACAGCAAACGGTTTAATTTCTTCTGGACTCCACAAAAAGGTATTAGTTATTGGAGCAGACACAATCTCAAAAATTACGGATTATGCCGATAGAAGTACATGCATTCTATTTGGTGATGGTGCTGGTGCAGTATTAGTTGAAAGAGATGAACAATCCAACGACTTCATTGGATTCCATCTAGGAAGTGATGGAAGAGGAGCGCAACATGTATATCGTTCTGGACTATCAAAAAAGGTCAATGATATTGAGTTAATCGATACTCAATGTCTTGTACAAAATGGTAGAGAAGTTTTTCGATGGGTTGTAAGAAATATTCCAGACAGCATACGAAAGATTTTAGAAAAAACACAAACGAGTTTAGATCAAGTTGATTGGTTTATACCCCATAGTGCTAACTTAAGATTGATAGAACCAATTTGTGAAAAATTAGAATACTCATTGGAAAAGACACTTTATAGCTTAGTCAATTATGGAAATACCTCTGCTGCTACAATTCCTTTAGCTCTTGACCTTGGAATCCGTGAAGGAAAAGTCAAAAATGGAGATCGAGTTCTTATGTACGGTTTTGGGAGTGGTTTGGTTCACGCAGGACAACTTTTAGAAATAAATTTTGACCAACTAATTAATGCTCCAACCCCGTTGTAATAGATTTTACATAATGATTGACAAAGAAATGAATTTGATTTTAAGAATTGGTTGCCAATTGACAACTCAGTTTGCTTATCTTCAATTATTGGGTGCGATAGTTAAATATTACATTTTTTAGTAAATTGAAAGTTTGAAGGTGCGAACTAGGGATTATTTATATAAGAAAGGCTGTGAAGTTAATTAAGAGATTATAAAGCAATGCTATTTGATTTAGATGACACCTTACTTAATAGTGATAGGGTACCGCCAGCATTTCGGAAAAAAACCACGTTAAGCAAAAACATACAATAAGCCGTCCATATGGACAGCTTATTTACATGTTATTGGAAGTGCATTTTTGTCATTAATTACTTTGAGGGTTATAAATTAAAATACATATTTTACAAATGATATATTAACATTCTATAATTAATTATAATGATTTTTTGGTGGGTAAGGAGAGATATGTATTGGTTATTTAACAATAAAGTTCTTTTAGCAGTTATTGTATTAACATTTTTAATTTCTATCTTAAATTATCCGTTTAGTTATAACGAAATTCCGATACATTTTAATGGATGGAATGAGTCTGATTTAATTGTAAAAAAATATAACGGACTTTTTATTTCTCCAGTATGTATGATTATTGCCTATTATATGAATAAAATTTCAATTCAAGCTTTCTATGCAATATATTTATTTGCGATTCTTCAAATGGTAATAATTTATATGGCTATATATTAATTTAAATTATTATTTGATCTTATTCTAAGGAAAACATGAATACTTTATACAAACCTAATTAACATAACGTCTCATTTAACGGTAGCAAATATAGAGGAGGAACCCTACTCTCACAAGGGACCCCCTTTTTTTGTTCTATAAATCTATGCATTTTTTTATACATTCCTATCTGGCGCCGTTTTAGGGTCCTTGTTTGTTACTGGATTATCTTAAAAGTTGTATAAAATCTTGCATACTCTTAGCATGTTTTTTTCCGAAATTCTGGCGGTACCCCTTAGCGTGGGTTTTATGTCATTTGGTTGGCGGGACCCCATTCCTGGTATTGCCCGGAAGTTTATTTTTTGAACTTCCTTAAAAATCAAAACTATTGCACACACCACCTTCAAAAATCATTTCGTGTCACCGGTCAGCTCGTAATCATCTTTATCAAAAGAAACTGTCACTCTGTCCAAACGATTTCCACCAGGATACAAAGTAAGCTGTTGGTCAAATTTTATTCCAAAGGGTGAGACTGTTTGATGGATCAGGTTTAAAACCTTAAAACATTCCAAGTCAACTCCTTCTTTTAATTGATTCTTAAGATTAATAAGAATCAAACTTTCAACTTGTTCAAATTTAGGTTTACGAGTTGATATTCCCTGATCTTCACAGAGTTTTATCAACAAATTTTTATAATGATCTCTTTCTGCCATAAATACACCTCACTAATAAATAGGGAATTAGCAAGATGAATAACATTTCTTCTGCCTGGAAAACTCAATTCTTTTATTCGTTTTTATATGACTTCTTATAACGATCTAACTTACTCTTAAATGTTTGGAATACTTCTTCTGTATCTCATCAGTACTTTTACAGACCTTACAACTTAAATCATGCCCTCCACCAACTACCTTTTATGGGATGACAGGGGAGTTATTCAAAAAACGTTTATCCTCTCAGATAAACTAGTAGAAGAAGAAATAAAAAAGACGGACCTCAAGTGACCGTCTTTTTTCCTTTTCATGTTTAGCCGCGTTCAGGACGCAGTGCTTTTTCTAAAATAGCCAGCCCTTCGTTGACTTTTTCTTTTTCCTCGTCATTGAGCCGTTGCAGGGAATTTTTGATTTTTTCGTGTCCTTTTTGATAAATGCTTCTGAAAATATTTTTCGCTTCCTCCGTTAGTTCTACGACAATGATTCTCCGGTCACGCTCAGAGTGTTTTCGCTCGACAAAGTGAGACTGTTCTAACCGGTCAAGCAGACCTGTCATATTGGATAGAGAAGCGCCCATTTTTTCAGCGATTTCGGATACTTTGAGAGAGCCATGGTTATTGAGCAGCATGAGCACCTTCATTTGAGGCATACTCATATCGAGCTTCATCCATTCTGAAACATCTCCAAGACCTGCAGCTGTGAGTACTTTCATATAAAGCACCCATGTCTTTTTTTCCTCTGGAGATAGAATCTCTTCTTTTAATACAGTGGTGTCATGAATATTATATTCCACGCTTGTTCACTTCCTTTAAGCGGCTCTTTTCTCTATACTACTGATTTTTACTTCTAATTGAAAGGTTCGTCAAGCTTTTGAATGTTAAACTGCATGAATCAAGTGGTATTTGTTGTATAATAATGTTCAGTCTAAATAAATGAAGCAACCTAGAAAGTTGGGGAAAACATGTGGAACAAAAAAACGGGTATGACGATCTTAAAAATGCTTTTTCCGATCGTGATCATCCTTGTCTTAATTTTTGTCGCCAAGCAGGAGCTGAGCGGCCTTTCCATTAAAAAGACGTTTTATATTATTGACAGCTTGAATCGAATGGACTTGTTTATTCTTGTCTTTCTTGGACTTGTCGCAGTGTTATCGATGTCCTTATATGATTTTATTTTACGAAGAAGCCTTAATATGCCCATCAGCGGCTGGAAAACGATTCGCATTTCCTGGATTGCGAACTCCTTTAACAGTGTCCTTGGGTTCGGCGGTCTATCAGGAGCAGGGCTTAGAACGCTTCTATACAAGGAGTACATAACCGATACGAAAAAACTGCTGAAAGGCATTGCCCTTTTGACTTCCTCGGTCCTTTTGGGCTTATCTATTTTCAGTGATCTGATCTTGGTGAGGGTGCTTCCTGTAGAAAGTATTATCAGCCAAGAGCCGTGGCTATGGGCCTTTGTTATCATCTTTGCCTGTATTGTACCGATATATATCATCATGGCATCAATTCGAAAAAGCTCGATTGAGAGCGGTGAAAATGGACTGAAGCATCCGATTTACGCTTATATCGGTGCATCGTTTTTAGAATGGCTGGCAGCTGGTCTTGTCATGTACATGGCTGTCGTCTCTATGGGGATGAACGTCGATGTCCGGATTGTATTAGGCGTATTTGCGATTGCGTCAATCGGCGGTTTAATCAGTATGGTTCCGGGCGGATTTGGTTCGTTTGATCTCATCTTTTTACTCAGCATGCAGTACATTGGGTTTGATAAAGAGATGGTGCTGACGGCGCTCGTTTTGTACCGCTTCGTGTACTCGATCTTCCCGTTTATCCTTGGCCTTTGTCTAGCTGCTTACGATTTAACGGGAACGACGCTTAGACGTCTTGAAGGCAATCCGAGAATGGCACCTGCCATAGAAACAACGAACGTCTTAATTGTGTTGCACCGTGCTTTATTAATCCGTTTATTGTACGGATCTTTATCGATTTTAACCTTTGGAAGCGGCTTGCTCATCATGGCGTCTGTTGTGCTTCCTGTCGATCGATTAGGCGTGATTACCAGCATTCCACGCTTTCTGTTATCAGGATTTAATGGTCTTTCTTTAATGTTCGGAATTATTCTGATGATATTGTCCATTGAAGTGTATAAACGAACAAAAAGATCGTATGTGCTGACGATGATCGCCCTAGCAGGCGGCTTTGTGTTTACTTTGTTAAAAGGATTTAACCTGAGTCTCATCTTTATTCTGCCAGTCATCATGGCTGTATTTTTCTCTCTTCGAAATCAATTTGTGAAGCAGCAGGCACCTTATTCCTTGTATCAGTTTGTGGCGGCCGCCGCTGGATATTTACTCGTGCTGTTTAACTATAATGTCATCGGCAACTTTATTTGGACAAAAATTGGGCATTTCTTGAGTAAGGATTACCTGGTGCATAATGAACGGCATATCACGATGACGAGCATGATTGCTCTCATCGGTGTACCACTTTTCTTTTTCATTAGTAAATTGATTTTTAATAAAAAAGCATTTCCTATTGGAGAAATAGCAGATGAGGAAAAATTAAAAACGTTTTTAGAGGAAAAGGGCGGAAATGCCCTCAGTCATCTTGGCTTTTTAGGCGATAAAAAATTATTTTTCTCAAGTGATGGAGAGGCGATGCTTCAATTTGGACGAATTGGCCGCTGCGTCATTGTGCTCGGAGATCCCTCTGGACGTAAAGCGTCCTATCCACTTGTGCTTGAAGAGTTTTTACAGCAGACCGAAAAAGCAGGCTATCGCGTCGCTTTTTATCAAGTAGAACGGGAAGGAATGGCACTTTATCATGACTTAGGCTTTCATTTCTTTAAGCTTGGAGAAGAAGCCATGGTCGATTTAGAAACGTTCTCTCTCTCCGGTAAGAAAAAATCAAATTTACGGGCTGTGGCCAATAAGTTTGAACGAGAAGGCTATACGTTTGAAATGCTGGAACCGCCTTTTTCAGATGAGTTCATTTCAACCTTAAAACAGATTTCTGACAGCTGGCTCGGAAAGAAAAAAGAAAAAGGATTTTCGCTCGGCTATTTTCAAGAAGATTATCTTCAAAAAGCACCGGTTGCGATTCTGAAGGATGAACAAGGGGAGATCATTTCTTTTGTGTCACTAATGCCGATGTATCAAGAAGGGGAGATTTCTATCGACTTAATGCGTCATATGCATGATGCACCGAACGGGATGATGGATGCGCTGTTTATCCACCTTTTTCAATGGGCGAAAGAAAAAGGCTACAAATCCTTTAACATGGGAATGGCGCCTTTATCAAATGTAGGGACGTTTCATCAGTCCTTCCTCACGGAGCGTTTGGCGAGTGTCATTTTCAACAACGTCAGATTTATGTACAGCTTCAGCGGATTAAGGTCGTTTAAACAGAAATATAAACCCGAGTGGCGCGGAAAATATTTAGCGTATAAAAAGAATACATCATTACCTGTCACAATGGTGCTTGTCACCAAGCTGATTGGGATGGACCCAAATCGCAACCGGCGTCCATAGATCAAAAACCTTTACCTTTCACTAGGTGAAGGTTTTTTTAGACAAAAGAATAGCAAAAGTGGTAAAGTTGAAGGGTAAGGGGGATGTAAATATGACATTAAATGAATGGTTTACAAAGGGATTAACTGAACGTACATATGTACACAACATGGAGAAAAACCGAGAAAATCTGCTCACGGTGTACAATCAGTACGCAATTCATCAAAAAGAAAAAGAGCTGCTTCAAAAGCTGCAAAAGAAAAAGCTCAGAGCGCTTGTTATCACAGCGGATTGGTGCGGGGATGCGATGGTCAATGTACCAATTTTCATGCGTATCGCGAGTGAAGCACTCATTGATGCGCGCTATTTCATTCGGGACGAGCATCTAGACCTGATGGATCAGTATTTAACGAACGGGACCGCAAGATCGATTCCGATTATCGTGATCATTGATCAGGACGGGAATGAAGTAGGAAAATGGGGGCCACGCTCAACAGAAGCACAGCGCTTTGTTGATGAGAAAAAACCAGACAAGGATGCACCTGATTTTGAAGAAGCTTTTCAAGTATTTGCGAAAGAAGCCGCACATCACTATACGACAGATCGTTACTTATGGAAAGATATTGAGAAAGAAATAGTAGAAGTTTTGGAAAAAATATAAACCAAAAGACTACTTCGCCGCAACGGGAAGTAGTCTTTTTTTATCTTGTTTTTGCGTCTCACCTACAAAACACCGCATAAAGATGTAGAAAAACCGCAGAATTCTACAAAAAACCGCAGAAAACCGCAAAGCATCACGATTTTCCCAACCATTTTTAGTTGAAAAACCTCATATGTGCCATGAAAACCTCAATTTTGCCCTTATCTAAAGGCTCATATAACGCACGTTGGTTTGCTTTTTCCCAATACAAGAGGCCCAGCAACTATAGTAATCTAGTTGTAATCTCCTTTGAACGAACTAAAAAACAAATGACGGAAAAGGGCTGGCGATCAATCTATGAAAAAAATCATTTATCTCGATCAAGAAAAAAAGAAGCTCGCTGAATCGAAAAAAAGAGAACAGCGTTCCATCAAATCACTGAGGCTGCTTGTGTTTTATGACGGGCAAAGTCCTTCATGTGCAAAAGCGATTGACTTGTTGAAAGCTCTCGATTGGAAGAACCGTATTCATTTTGAATCCTTTAGGCATTCGCAGCTGCTCAAGCTGAACAAAATAAGTGAAGAGAAGGCAGAAAAACGAATCGTGTCTATTTCCTTAGCCAAAAACCAAAAAAATTCGGGGATCTATACGTGGCTGCGAATTGCCTGCAATATCCCTGCATTATGGGGAACGATCCCATTCATCGTGCTCAGCATTTGGTTAGGCTTTGGACAGCATGCGTATGATTATTTTGCGAGAAAACGGTACATTCATTCTGTCAAACAAGTCACTCGTCCTGGTACAGATCAACAGAAGACCATTTAATGAATAGGAAAAGCATGACCTTCGATCGGCAGAAGGTCATGCTTTTTTGTAATAGGGAACATATGATGCTAAGTGATCAAGCAGCGTTCTCGTATAGGACATATATGCACGTTCGTCAAGCTCAGAAGCCGCATAGGAAAGCAAGGTTCTAAGAGCAAACAAGTACTCACTGTGCAGCTCATTTTGTTTAAAGTAAGGAAGGGCTGCTTCGATCAAATAGGTTTTCAAATCAAGAGGGTTTTCCTCAATCATCAATTTATAGATCTTGATCATATATAAACAATTTGGCTGAATACGAGGCTGTTTTAAGAGCTCGTGTATGTAGGGAAGTGCCTTTTTGCGGTCATATTCAGCATATAATGTCGCAATTTCATACAATGTTTCACAGTAACGGTCTTCTATCTGTCCTTGATTAAAGTAATTGAGTGAATCTAGTAAATAAGGCACAGCTGAAGAGAAATCGCCTTCACGTTTTAAGAGCACCCCATAATAAAAATAAGCCGTCATTTTAATATAGGCATCAGGGTGAAGGGACGTGTGCATAATCACTTCTTTTAAATATTTCTTCGCCGTTTGAAAGGCTTTTAGTTCCAGTGAGATCACGCCATGAATGAGTGTACAGTGAATAATCCGCTTGAAATTGTTCTTTTGTCTATATAAATCCATCGCTTGATGTGTCGCTTCAAGCGCATCACCAAGATGTCCCATATTTCCGAGTGCTTTTGCATAGTGATAATATAGGTCACTTTGTTCAACAGACGCGTAAGAAAAGCAGCTCTCAAGTTTTTTTAAGCCTTCTTCAAGCTGACCATTTTTTATTAGATGAATGCCATCTAAATATTCGAAAATTTCTTTTTCTGTTTCAATAAAGGTTTTTTCAAACTTTTTAAGCACGCGGTGTGTTTTTAAGGCAAGCGGCTGTTTGTCCGTTAATAAATAAAATTGAAATAAGGACAGATGATACTGAATGCCTAAATCCAGCGAAAAGAACTGTTCTTCGTGCTGAATGATCATTTCTGCATTTTGTTCAGCTTGATCGAGTGCATAGAAATACATATTCATTTGAAACTCATCCAAGAGTGACAGCAGGTGACGCGCCTTTTGTGACAGCGTTTCTTGACTGATGCCCAGCCGTTCAAGCAGTAAATTGATGGTATCTTGATTGGCCTCCTTTGAGCCATTTTCGATTTTACTTAAATGAGAGACAGAACAAATTCCTTCTGCCAATTCAGATTGGGTCATATTTTGTTTATAACGGTAGAGCTTGATGATTTGCCCGATATTGATTTTCATTCCATCCAGAAGCCTCCCTTCCAATCATGGGTTGAAAGCCTTTTGACAAAATAACCGAATCAGACAAAATGGGAATACCTGAAACCATTTCATCATCATGGTTTTTTTATCAAAATTTGTTTAAAACGTAATATGATTGTAACATTACTTGAAAAAGTCAAACAACTTTTTAGCAGACAGGAAGGGAAACACCATTTGCAAATTGCCCTAAATGATGTTTATAATGTGAATGAGAATCAATTTCAATTAAGATTGATTGAAAGGATGACAGATATGCCAGAAATCAAACAACAAACAGAAGCGTTAACGGTTCGAGACGCTGTCAGATATAGACGATCCATTCGAAAATTCAAAGAGACGCCGGTGACCATTGAGCAGCTTCAGCCGTTATTAGAGGATGCAGTCTATGCACCGAACCATAAAATCACGGAGCCATGGCGCTTTCTATATGCGGTGACGGATGAGGCCAAAGCAACTTTTGTTGATCGCTTCATTGCGTTCTTTCAGCGCAACAACCCAGATGCAAAGGAAGAAAAGATCAATCAATATAGAGATTACTTTTCTAAGGTCCCAGCGCTTTTACTTGTCGTGCTAAAAGAAGACGAGAACCCTGTGGTGAGAAATGATGATTTTGCCGCCGTGAGTGCGCTTATTCAAAACTTCCAGCTGCTTGCGTGGGATCAAGGGATCGGTATGGTCTGGAAGAGCGGCCGCATTTTATATGACAAAGGCTTTCAACAAGACATGGGCTTAAAGGAAAACGAGCGTTTTGCTGCGATCCTTCACATTGGTTATCCAGAAGAGGTGCCTGAGGAAAAATCACGTCAGAAAGCATCAAGTCTTTTAACTGAAATTCAATAAAAGAAAAGCAGACCGCTAAAGTGTCTGCTTTTTTACTTATTGTTTTTTGGCGCGCTGGTCGGCTGCTTTCATACGTGCCATTGCTTTTACGTCATTCGGATCTGCAAGTTCTTTGGAAAATTCAACATATTCGCCATCCGTCTCTTGTGCTGCAAGCTCGTGGTTGGATTTTTGGTGTTGGTCTTTTTTCAAAGCCTTTCCCTCCTTTACAAGATCACTTTAGTTATGTGCTTGTTGGAGTGGAATATCCATCTTATTTGTTTCTTTTTTCTGCTGCTGCTCTTTCTGCTTTTTTGAATTCCTGCTGATACAGGACTTCCTGGGTTTTCTTCAGCTTTGAAGTTGGCTGGTGTTCTTTTTTCTTCATCAAAATCGCCCCCTCATCTCATTTCTAATAGGATGGGTGTTTTTGACAAAATTTATTCCTCTGAATGCAAAATCGCTTCTTTTAGTTCAGGATGCAAAAAGTCATAAGAAGAAAGCAGCGCCTTTTTCGGCAGCGCACGCTGGCCTTCTAAAACAAGTAATGACATTTCACCAAGTGCCGTTTGAATGACAAAGGATGGGACCTTCAGCCAGTGAGGGCGGTGAAGGGCAGACGCAATCGTTTGTCCGAGCTGCTTCATTTGCACAGGATTCGGTGATGTGACATTGAGTGGACCTGAGAAGTCGTCATGGTGTATCGCATAAGCAATGAGGTGTGCCGCATCTTCGACATGAACCCATGAAACCCATTGCGAACCAGAGCCGATCGTCCCGCCGGCAAACAGCTTATATGGCAGAGTCATCAGTGGCAGTGTACCTTTTTCTCCTAACACGACACCAAACCGTGTGTAGACGGTACGAATGCCGAGTGCTTCAATCTTTTGCCCCTCAGCTTCCCAAAGCTTTGAGGTATGACTTAAGAAATCAGTATCCGCAGGAGGTGATTCCTCCGTAAAATCTCCTGTTTGAGACGTGCCATAAATTCCGACAGCACTAGCTTGAATGAGCACAGATGGTTTCGATTCCTGCGCTTCTATAATGCGCCTCACTTCTTGTGTGGATTGAATACGGCTAGAGAGGATGCCTTCTTTTGTCTTGTCTGTCCAGCGTGTGAAAATGGATTTTCCAGCAAGGTTAATCCAGACATCAATGGCAGGCAGTTCATGCTCAGGCGCAGCACCTTCTGTCAGCCACTGCACATAGTGTAAATGATTTTGTTCGGATTCCTTTGGATTTCTTGTTAAAATATATAGATGATGTCCTTCAGCAGCGAGCACTTTAGTGACGTGCTGGCCGATAAAACCGGTTCCTCCGGTGATGGCGATATTCAATTGACATCTCTCCTCTCATATATATACCTATATTTTTCACGATTTTGAATCATAAGAAACATCCTGATTGTTTTAAAAAAGGAGTGATCACAGGATGCCCTATATTACAAAAATCTCCGCTCAGAAAAACAATACGGAGCGGGTGAACATCTTTCTTGATGAAAAGTACGCCTTTAGCGTTGATCTAGATGTGCTCGTCCAGCACGATTTGAAAAAAGGGAAAGAGCTGGACGAAGCAGATATCATTGAAATTCAATTCGGTGATGCTGTGAAAAAAGGATTTCAGCAGGCCGTCGATTATTTATCCTACCGAATGAGATCGGTGAAAGAAGTGACCGATTATTTGACGAAAAAAGAAATTCCAGCGCCTGCTATTAGTGAAATTATACACAAATTAAAGCATTACAAGTATGTAAATGATCTCGAATTTGCGGAAGCCTATGTAAGCACCCACCGTAAAACGAACAGCAAAGGGCCGTCCGTCCTGAAAAAAGAGTTAAAGCTTAAAGGCATAGACGATGACACCATTGAACAAGCGCTATCGCAATATCCTGATGACTTACAGCTGGAGGAAGCTGTGAAGCAGGTTCTCAAGCTTGTGAGAAAAGAAAAAAATCGTTCTGCAAAAGAGATCGAGCAGCGTATCAAGCTTCAGCTGCAGCGAAAGGGATTTTCGTTTGGGATCATTGATAAAGCCCTTCAAGAAGCCTATGATGGACAAGAAGAGGAAAAGGAAGAAGAAGCCCTCCTCTATATGCTGGAGAAGGCAAAACGCAAGGTAGGATATGACGGATCATTTGAAAAGAAGATGAAAGTGAAGCAATTTTTATTCAGAAAAGGCTTTGATCTTGATACAATTGATCACGTTTTAGACAAAGGGGAATGACAGATGGAAAAACGCTATAGTGAGATGACGGAATACGAATTGAAGCAGGAGATTGCCTCTCTTTCTGAAAAAGCACGAAAGGCTGAACAGCTTGGCATTGTAAATGAATATGCCGTCTTAGAACGGAAAATCGATATGGCGAAAGCCTACTTATTAGATCCAGCTCTCATTCAAACCAAAACGACATATCAAATCAAAGATACAGACGAGCAATTTTACGTAGAATATCTAAATGGTGTATTTGCATGGGGATACAGAGTATCGGCTCCAAATAAGGAAGATGCCCTGCCGATTTCAATGCTTACGCAAAAGGACTGATCCAGCGTGTAGGCAAACCCTCGCATTCGGTGTCAGGTCTGCGCGCCGGTGCTCGTCCTTCCTAGGGCTGCAAAGGTTTTCTATCACGCTGAAAAGAAGACAAAGGACTGATCCTAGAGATCAGTCCTTTTCTTTACTTCGAACGCTGTTTACGGACGTTGTTCTGAAGTACGATGTCGTGCTGCGTTTGCTGCGTTTCTCCGTTGACCTGAGAGGCAGAATGCTTTGCATTCGCCCATGGTTGAGGGTAAGCGGTTGTCCTTAATTGAACAAAGTCTTCCATATACGATTTCCCATTTGAACTCATATCTCAAGCACTCCCTTTGGAAAAATTAGCGTTTCCCTGATGCCCTCATACGTTCCTGTGGACGTGTATTCGTCTCACCATTCGGCCTTTTAGACGCATAAGCATCTGTGGCGCCTGGTTCGCCTTCAAATTTGTGATTCACTTGATTTGGAAAGCCTTTTGCTTTATTACGCATATCGATTCCCTCCAAACAATACAAATCATTTGCGTCTTTTGAAGACGTAAGGGTAGTATATGAAAAAAGAGGTTTTTTTAAAAAGGCACTTTCTGCTAGATGAAGGAGGAACCGACATGGAACAATACTTTGAGCGACTAACAGAACAACTCATGGAAAAAAACAATATGCTGACATATGAAGAAGCACGTACATGGGTAGAGCTGCTTTGGAGTGATTTTGAAACGACCTATGCAAAGGCTGGCCGCAAGTATAAAGGACAGGAAACAACAGAACGGATTGTCCAAGAATGGATTGAGAGCTACGGTGCGCAGCTGCATTTATTTCAAAATAAACAATCAAAGGCAAACGAGCATCTGCAAGGGCAGAACAAAGGGCTGCTTCATTAAAAGAAGTGCCCGCTCATCTTTTTCAATAAATAGGAAAATATATAAATAAGCAAACAATTTTATGATACAATACCCAGTCTGTGATCGAAATTACAGGCTTTTTACAATGGTTAAACTTAAAATTACATTAAATTCATCTTACTGAAAATCACTGGAAATAAAACTTTGATATAATGGAACGATTAAAGAGACATGTAATTTATGGATAATAAAAAAGGGTTTCGTTTTCTGACAAAAAAGGAATAATGAACATAACAGACTATGTGAAAAAAGTGAAGAGAAGGTGCGATATGGAACGAGAATTGCTCTCTGTTATAATTCCTTCTTACAATGAAGGTGAAAACATCAGACGAATCTTTGAGGCACTCGAGGAAGAGTTTCGCGATTTTCATTATAACTTTGAAATCATCTTTGTGAATGATGGAAGCAAGGACAACACACTTCAATACATGAGAGAGCTCTCTCGCAAAAGTGCAAAGGTCAAATACATTTCCTTC
Source organism: Bacillus sp. NMCC46 (assembly GCF_002998465.1). NCBI lineage: Bacteria > Bacillati > Bacillota > Bacilli > Caryophanales > Bacillaceae > Bacillus > Bacillus sp. NMCC46. The sequence goes on from NZ_PVQZ01000005.1 coordinate 283,057, forward strand.
TCGCGTAACTTTGGGAAGGAAGCCGCTATTCTGGCAGGACTTGAATATGCGAAGGGAGTAGCTGCGATCATCATGGACGCCGACCTGCAGCACCCGACGTATTTGATTCAGGATTTTGTCAGAGGATATGAAGAAGGCTATCATCAAGTCATTGCCAAACGGAACCGTAAAGGAGACAGCAAGCTTCGCTCTTACTTAGCATCCATGTACTATAAAGTGATGAACAAGGTAGTAGAAGTGGACTTGCGTGATGGCGTCGGGGATTTCCGTTTAATTTCACGCCAAGCAATCGATGCATTGCTTCAGCTGAAAGAGGGAAATCGTTTTTCAAAAGGGCTTTTTTGCTGGATTGGGTTTGAAGAAAAGGTCATCTATTATGAAAATGTAGAAAGACAGCATGGTGATACAAAATGGTCACTGAAGAAGTTATTTAACTATGGCATAGATGGCGTCATTTCTTTTAACAACCGCCCGCTGCGTATTTGTTTTTATACTGGCATACTGATCTTATTCCTCTCTTTGATTTACATCGTGGCCACCTTTATTCAAATTGTCAGAACGGGCGTGATGGTACCGGGTTATTTCACTTTAATATCGGCTGTGCTTTTCCTCGGAGGTGTCCAGCTTTTGAGTCTAGGTGTGATTGGAGAATATATTGGCCGTATCTATTATGAAACGAAAAAGAGGCCGCATTATTTGATCCAAGAATCAAATGTCATGCAGCAAGAGACAAGCTCAAAGGAACAAGACCGAGTGTTAACACAGTTATTTAAATAACGTGGAGTCAAATAACCGGCAAGCACGAATCGCTTGCTGGGTTGTTTTGTTTCAAAGAACAGTGGATCTTTTGTGGAAAGGATTTAGATGATGAAACGTAGATGGATAATCATTGGAATGTGCCTCATTCTTGCTTTATTAGGCCACTCCTTTTTCTTATATGAATATACGCAAGGCCGGTACATGACAGGAGATGGGGACGGCATCTCGCAAATGCTCCCATTTAAAAAGCTGCTTTACGACGAATATGTCAAAGGGAATTTCTTTTATTCCTATCAATTCGGTCTAGGCGGCGGTACATACACGCAATTAGGGTATTATTTCACAACGTCGGCGGTCTTTATGGTGACAGTCGCTGTCGTCTGGCTGATGAATACGCTTCATTTCATACAGTCAACGGACATTCATTTCTGGGCACATGCTGTGATTTGGCTGAGCGTGATCAAGCTGACGCTCATTCTAATCATCGCTTACCGTGTGCTTCTTTCAATGGTTCAAAATAGACTAAGTGCATTGACAGGTGCCGCAATTTACGGACTGTCTATTGTGTATTTTCGGCATCAAACATTTTGGGAGTTTTTTACCGACAGCATGATGTGGCTTCCGCTGCTTGTGCTTGGGGTTGAACGGATATTCAAAACGGGTAAGCCGGCTTGGTTTATTTTGGCGTGCAGCCTGATGCTCATCAACAACTTTTACTTTGCTTATATTCATTTTATCTTTTTAGCGATCTATCTTGTTTTCAGATATATGATCAAGCTGCGAAGTGAGGAGCGCGGGTGGAAGGTGTTCTGGACGCTTGCGATCTCTACGCTGTTATCCTTTGGGATCAGTGCCGCCTTTTTTATCCCGTCTGTTTATGGCTTTCTCAATAATGTAAGACCACCGTATGAACAGGCCATTCCTTGGTTCGAGCTGCATGATCATCTGCTGTTTGCAAGCAGGGTGTATTTATTACCCGTGATTTTTCTGATTTGTATGTTCCTCGTTCCGCTTTACCGAAACAGATGGTTTTTCATGTTCACATCCATCAGTATGCTACTCATTGTTTTTCACTTTAGCCCAAAGATGGCGAGCGTGTTTAATGGTTTTTCAGCACCGCAGTACAGATTTGAATACATTCTTGCCTTTACAGTTGGAGCGGTCGTTGCCATCACCATCAAGCATTTCTCGCGAATCGAGTGGAAGTGGAAAAAACGTGCGGTCTTAGGCGCCTGGATCGTGTTCCTTCTCGCTGTCGCCCTTTCAGAACGAGCAAAGGGAAACATGGATATCGTTGTATTTACAGGCATAGAACTGCTTGTCATCAGCTTGTTCTTCCTATGGATTCATGCGGAAAAACGCCAGCACCTTCGTCTCTTTTCAGCTGTGCTCATTGTCTTTAGCTTACTGACAGCAGGTGTGTATCAGCAGGGCTACTTATCTGAAAGAAGCAATATTAAAGAAGTATCAGATACTTATATGAAAAGTGAAGCATATGCTGGGCCTGAGCAAATGAAGCTGATCCAGCAGATTCAAAGCCGCTCAAAAGATCCGCTCGCCCGTATTGATTGGATGAACGGCGTGCGAAACAATACCCCGTTATTTGAAGGCTTTCAAGGCATGAGTGTGTATTCAAGTATATTGAATCAGCATTTGCTCAATTTCTACTGGAATGACCTGCAAATCGATATGGGAAGGGAAAGTGTCAGCCGTTATGCAACAATGGGGGACAGGGCGAATTTATACAGCCTGACCTACGGAAAGTATTATATGAGAAACAACATGATGCCTTACTCACCGCCAGCTTATTTTAAACCAATATTAGAAAGCGAGCATTATGAGGTATATGAAAATACACGGCCGCTGCCATTTGCAAGAACAACGAGCACCGTTTATTCAGAAAGATCCTTAAAGAATGCCTCAGCACTTGATAAAGAGCATGCGATGCTGCAAGGCGTCATTTTAGACAAAAAAGGAAACGCTGAAATCGAGCGCGCAGCAGATCGAGTCAAAGATACCAATGTTCATACTGAACAAGCTGTATACGAAAATGGTGTGCTTGATGTATATGGAGAAAAGGGCGGCCTGAATATCACACTGCCAGATGATATGGCCCGTTCAGGGGATGTGTATGTGAGCTTTTATGTGAAGCGGACCGACCGTAACGCAGGGTTTCAGTTATCCGTTGACGACTACGTCACCTCACGAAAAAGCAATACATCCATCTACAAAACAGGCGTAAATGAAGTGACGATTCGAGTCCCTGCGGAAAAGATCCTCTCCATTCGAGTACCAAAAGGGACATATGAGCTCAATCAAATGAAGCTGTATCAAGAACCTTACCGCGTCCTAGAAAAAGCATATGAAAAAGAAAAACAGGATGATGGCAGCCAAAAAGTAAAGCTTAAAAATAACCGCTTTACGATTTCATATGATAACAAGCGCGGCGATAATTATATGATTCTGCCTGTTCCATATGAAAAAGGCTGGGAGCTCACGGTGAACGGACACAAAACCGATATTGAAAAAGCCAACTACACTTTTATTGGTTTTCCAATAGAAAAAGGAAAAAACGAGATTGTGCTAACCTACTATCCGCCTTATATCAGAATTCTCGCATTGATTTCATTGATCAGTTTGATTGGTGCGATCCTCTATGCACGGAGAAAACACAAGAAACACCACTTTTCATCATAAGTGGTGTTTTTTTATCTTTCTCAAAATTGATACAATCAACATAAAAGCATGAGAATGGGGGAAAACCATTTGACGTTAAACAAAGAATCCATTACTGATCATTATGAACACACCCTTGAATGGGTACAGTCACTAGCGGAAATAACAGACGAAGAATGGCGCAGCGCCATCGCTGATGGAAAGTGGAGCATTGCTGAGATCATCGCACATTTCGTTCCATGGGATGAATTTATTTTACACGATCGTCTAAAGGAATTTTGGAACAATCAAGCGTTACCGCAGGCACCTGATGTGCATGAAATGAATCGACAGTCAGCCAAAAGGGCGAGGCACGAAGAGAGAAGCGAGACGATTGGACGATTTATTACTGTCAGAACAGAATTGCTTCAAGAAATAAAGAAAATCGAAGCATCTCGCTGGAATACATGTTTTTTTATCGGTCAATCCGAGCTGACGTTATCAAGTTATTTTCAAGGACTGATTGATCACGACATCCATCATATGAAGCAGATCAAAGAAGCGCTCTCTCCAGAAAGACGATAGAGAGTCACGAAGCTTCTTTCTCAAACGGAAACGTCGCATAATCAAACAAAAAATGAAACAACCAAAGACTAAGGGCAAAAAGAATTTCCTCAGAAGTAGACAGCCAAATGCCGTCAACCAATTCGTCTGATAAATAAACAGCACCCCAAATAAACAAAAGGTGAAATAAAATGGCATAGAAAACGATGGATCGTTTTTTAGACCGGCACTTTCGAACAAACTGCATGAGCACGTGCTCCAGATGTTCAAAAGATATCCCGAGTACAACATAGATGCCCATAAACAGTAGCAGCGATAAAATTGATTGATAAAAAGCACCCGTCAAATGAAAGAACAGCACACAAAACAACAAAAATATGTAACAGACAACCGATATCGCCATCAGCCACTTCACTCCTTGCCATAAAGCGTGAACAGATTGCTGCATGGATAAACAACACTCCTTTACATGAAGATACCTGCAAAAAGGACAGCCTTTTTGCAGGAAGGTGGAATTAATCCTCTTTTTTAGGTGCAGCGATGACAGGGTGTTTTTCAGTATCAAGCAATTTCAAGAATTCTTCACCTTGATCTAAATGATCAAGAACAAGCTGTTTCGGTGTGACTGCAAGCCACTGATTGAGTGAGATATCTGCATAATGGTCGCTCTTGAAGATTTCTAAGAAATAAAGCGGTTCGTCGCCTGTATTTTCTACATAATGCCCCATCGCAAATGGCACATAGCCAACGTCTCCCGCCTGATAGTTGAAGGTTCTCGCATGTCCATCAGAAGCAAATACCGTCATTCGAGCTTTTCCAGAAATGAAATATTGCCATTCATCTGTATTTGGATGCCAGTGCAGCTCACGAATGGCACCTGGATCAACTTTCACAAGAGCAGAGGCAATCGTTTTAGAAGCTTTGAAATTGGTAGAATCCGCAATCCACACTTGTCCACCGCTTGACGTAATCGGCTCTTGTTTTAACAGCTCATATTTAAAGGAATTCGGGACTTCTCCTTGCTCTGTTTTCACCTTGTCACACTCAAGGGAACCAGGAATTCCTTTTTGGAAAATATACTTCTCTTTCTCTGGCAGTTTCTCAAATTGCTCCTTTGTCATTCCAAAGTTTTGGAGTACAACTTCCTCTGGCGTATGGGCAAGCCAATCAGTCAATTGGAACGTACTATTTTCAGAGAAGGACCCATCATCAAACACAAGCAAGAATTCAGCTCCCGGTTCAAGTGCTTGGATAGAGTGCGGCAAGCCAGAAGGGAAGTACCACAAATCACCCTCGGTCACATCCTCTGTAAAATTGCGCCCCTCTGCATCAACCGATGTAATTCGGGCTTCCCCATAAATCATGTACGCCCATTCCGCTTCCTTATGCCAGTGCAGCTCGCGAATTGCACCAGGCTTTAGCCGCATGTTCACAGAGGCAAGACTTTTAGAGATTGGCAGTTCACGTACCGTCACTTCACGGGCATAGCCGCCTTTTTCTAAACGGTTGTGCGTATCAGAGAAAGAATATTTCATGTTGGGAACCGTTCCATGATCGGTTTCTGGTGGCATGAGCATATCTGGGTTTTGTCTGTCTCGCTCGAGATTACGTGGAATTTTGACCGTTGCCCCTTTTTCTCCCCGGATCGGCTGTGGTACACCATTTTGCTTTTCACTCATGATAAAATCCCCTTTCAACATCGTATTGTGTGAGGTGACAAAAGGCCTTTCATTTCGCCCTCGTTTTCATAAGGTGAAACCAATCAAGCAGATGTCAATCTGATTCATCATTTTTTTGAACAGCGACTAATCGTTGGATGAGCTTGCTCAATTCATCAAACTTTCGTTCAAAACGTGTCAGCAAATAAACTGTCAAAATGGCAGGGAAGCCAGCCTGACCGAGCTGCTTCAGCCACTCCTCCGAAAAAAAGGTCTCCATTTGTCTCACCTCCCAGCGGATGCTCGTCTTCTATATAGGTGGTCTGAAAGAAGAAAAAGGAAAGCAGAGGAGGAGAAAATGAACCATTAGACCCGTTTCATAAAGTTTACTTTTTTTAACTTTTGTCCACTTAATGCAAGTAGAGGGAACAAAGGGGAGGATGCACATGGATTATCGGCTGTTATTGAAAGCAAAATGGAAGGAAATCATTGATCACCCGCTCATTCAGCAGTTTTTAAGCAACCCGAAAAACGAGCAGCTGCTCAAACAAGTCATGGAAGAGCCAAACGAGGAAAATGCCAAAAAGCTAGATTCCGAGTTCAAACAGTTCTATCAGAAAATCCGCATCATCAAGTATATCTCCACAATGATACGCATCTTTTCAGTCGACTTTGACAAACGAGTGAAAAAGAAGCAGCAGCGTTTTCCGCTCATACTCGATCATCCTGATACTCAAGAAGTGAAAGACCCTGTCCAAACAGATACGTATGAAGCCGTGCTCTTCAACCAGCAAGACTTAGGAGAGCATCTGCAAGATCAAACATTGTACAAGGCCTACCAGCAGCTGACAGACAAACAAAAAATGGTCTTAACCCAAATCTATGTCGAAGGCCAAACGATGAAGGAAATAGCTGATCAGTCAGGCGAATCAAGACAAAATATCTCAAACATTCACAAAAAAGCACTCAACAAACTAAAAGAAGAAACAGGGGGAGATGTCCGTGAACGAAGACAAAATCACCAATGGAGAAATGGAAGAACTCATTGAAACCTTCACACCCATGATCAAAAAGAAACTACAAAACACGGCATATCAAGAAAGAGAAGACCTCGAACAAGAACTCTATATCAAACTCATCGAAAAAGTAGACTGGCTGATTTACCAAGAGGGACCTGGGTTTTGGGAGTTTATTGTGGAATATATGACGAAGTTGTAAGAGATGTAAACACAAAAAAAGACTCGCTCACACAGAGCCGAGTCTTAATTTTTTTTGCAGTTTTTCTTCACTGAAAATCCAGCCGGTATAGGAATTTTTGATTTGGTGGTCCATGTCGATATGGCAGATCGCGACAAAAGGATAGTGACCTTTGCTGCGGTAGCGCAAATCAATGAACCGCACCTCATAATGATCCTTGTATTTATCCACTTCCCACCGGTAGACAGGGGAGAAGGAGAGAAAGGCTGAAATGTTTTCATCTTGCTTGGCAATTTTCATAATTTCAGTATCCGGGACCGGCACACGGTTAAAGGTGTCTAAAATGACGACCTCTCCATTCATGCTGCGTCCAACATGGAAAGAAGATTTACATTTCACAGCAATACGCCATTGTCTAAACTTCATTGTAGGCGAAATAATAATGTCTTCAATTTCATCGAATTGTGCACGCAGCTGATGTTTAATCTGAAGCTGCATGATAACCCTGACGATATAGTAACAGAAAATCACGGCATACAGCGAGATGAACGTATAGCCGGGATGACCGCCAATGGCCCAAACGACAATGGCGACAAGGTGTGTAAAAAAGATGAAAGGATCAAACGTGTTAATGATCCCAAGCGCTACCCATTTCTTTGAAAATGGACGAATGGCCTGTGTGCCGTATGCATTGAAAATATCGACAAACACATGGAGCACAACGGCTAATAGAGTCCATAACCACAGATGAAGTAAATCCGCCCCCGGCACAAATGGGAAAATCACAGCCGGTATCAGTATTGACCAGAACAGTACAGCTGGAATGGAATGTGTAAATCCTCTGTGATTTCTTATATAAACCGCATTATTTTTTAGTTTTAGCACAGTATCAATGTCTGGTGCTTGGGAGCCGGCAATGGTCGCGAGCATCACGGCATGTGCCATGTGTGGATCTGCGCTGACGGCTGGATCTAAAAGTGCAAGTCCCCCAAGAGAAATGCCCATTACTACATGAGTACCAGTATCCAATTGATTACCTCCTAGTTGTCATGCTTAGGAACAATCATACAAAGTATACGTCTTCTTTCAAGACTTTGTGCAAAATCACTTTTGCTTTGTCCTGATTTAATGTAACATGTTAACGTATCTACAAACAGTATACAACAAATAAGGTTCTTTTCAGAACGTTAGCCCTCGGTTCAATGAGAAGGAGTATAGATATGAAAGACATTCAAGAAAAGCTGGACCGCAAAGATATTGCGGGCTTTCAGCATGATTTAATTGATTGGTATGAAAAAGAACAACGGACACTGCCATGGCGTGAAAATCAGGATCCATACCGCGTCTGGGTATCAGAAGTGATGCTTCAGCAAACGAGAGTGGATACGGTCATTCCGTACTTCAACCGGTTTATGGAGCAATTCCCGACGGTGAAGGATCTCGCTTTAGCTGATGAAGAAAAGGTCATGAAAGCATGGGAAGGTCTTGGCTACTACTCAAGAGTTCGTAATTTACAGGCAGCTGTGAAAGAAGTATATGAATCCTACAGGGGCGTTGTCCCTGATTCGAAAGAGCAGTTTTCAAAGCTTAAAGGTGTAGGTCCGTATACGAGCGGTGCAGTGCTGAGTATCGCCTATAACAAGCCGTACCCTGCGGTAGACGGCAACGTCATGAGGGTCATTTCCCGTATTTTGTCTGTATGGGATGATATAGCAAAACCAAAAACGAGAAATATTTTCGAGTTTGCGGTCGATCAGCTCATTTCCCGGGAAAAGCCTTCAGAATTCAATCAAGGGCTGATGGAGCTTGGTGCGCTCATTTGCACCCCAACATCCCCTGCCTGCCTCATTTGCCCTGTGAACATGCATTGCTCGGCACTAGAGGAAGGCGTTCAGCATGAGCTCCCAGTGAAAAGCAAAAAGAAAAAGCCGACTGCAAAATCAATGGCAGCAGCGGTGTTATTTGATGATGCAGGCAACCTATATATTCATAAACGGCCAAGTACAGGCCTTCTTGCGAATTTATGGGAATTCCCTAACATGGAAACCATGAAGGGAAGAAAAACGGAAAAAGAGCAGTTAATTGATTTCTTAAAAGAGGAGGCAGGTGTACAAGCGGAGCTTGGTGATTTAGAAGGCACCATTCAGCATGTATTTACCCACCTCATCTGGAATATTTCTGTTTTCTTTGGACGAGTTACCTCTGTATCTGATGACACGATGCTGAAAAAAGTCACAACAGAGGAATTTGAGGCGTATGCTTTGCCAGTCTCACACCAAAAAATTTGGAAGCTGGCACTTGAGCAGCCTAGTCATATTTAACCGTTGTACCGTGGGTATAATCAGCTTCATTTCTATGCAGACCCCCGCGGTCTTCGATTTCAGAAATGATTTCTCGATACTTAGATTGCCCTTCTTCGTTCAAATAAGGTAAAATTTGTTGGAAAGCATGATGAAAGTAAGCAAGCTCAGTATCTTTCCATTGATCCTTGGACATCATGCCAAGCTGGCTTAAATCGCGTCCGACATACATGAATGTAACCTCCTAATAGGAACTTTCCTATTAGTGTGAAGCGAATGAACGAAAACTATTCAAATCAGGAGATGAACCATAATGAGTCAACGTAAATGTGCATTAATTACAGGCAGCAGCAGAGGAGTAGGGAAAGAAGTAGCCCTTCGCCTGGCTGAAAAAGGATATGACATTGTCATTAACTATGCGAGAAGCAAAAAAGCCGCACTTGAAACAGCGGAAGAAATTGAAGCGATGGGCGTCAAAACATTGGTCGTGAAAGCCAATGTAGGCCAGCCTGAGAAAATCAAAGACATGTTTCAGCAAATCGATGAAACCTTTGGCCGTTTAGATGTATTTGTGAACAATGCGGCATCAGGTGTTCAGCGTCCAATCATGGACCTTGAAGAAAATCATTGGGACTGGACGATGAATATCAATGCGAAGGCTTTGTTATTCTGCGGACAAGAAGCGGCGAAATTAATGGAGAAAAATGGCGGCGGACATATCGTCAGCATTAGCTCACTAGGCTCCATCCGCTACCTTGAAAATTACACAGTGGTCGGCGTATCAAAAGCGGCACTAGAAGCTTTGACACGTTACCTTTCTGTTGAGCTGTCACAAAAAAATATCGTCGTCAACGCCGTATCTGGCGGCGCGATCGATACAGATGCGCTCAAGCACTTCCCGAACCGTGAAGAGCTGTTAGAAGATGCAAAGAAAAACACACCTGCCGGCCGAATGGTGGAAATTAAAGACATGGTCGACAGCGTGGAGTTCCTTGTATCAGGCAAGGCAGACATGATTAGAGGACAGACCATTATTGTGGATGGCGGACGTTCTTTGCTAGTTTAAAAAAATCATGAATAGGATGTACACCTTCTGCACAAATTAATGTGCGTGGAGGTGATAATGATGGATCAACAACAAAACAAAACAAACGCACAACAAGTGAAGAAACAAAACCAAGCTTCTGCACAAGGCGGTCAATTTGGTACTGAATTTGCTAGCGAGACTGACGTACAGCAAGTAAAAAAATACAACCAAAAAGCTGAGCAAAACAAACAACAAAACAGCTAATCACTGAAACAGAGGAAAGCACTTCATATACGAATGAAGTGCTTTTCTTTTTGCCTCTCACCACCATCCGACAAAACCTGTAAAACCTCTACATAAACAGTCAAAGGATTTCCTCGTTCTTTCAAGAAATGGTATACAGACAAAAAGTGGATTCGAATAAAAGGGAGGAGTTAGATGTCTGATTTCGATCAGCTTGTCAAAGAACAAATGCAGCTCATGGATCAGCTGCTCGATGTCCAGGGAGAACTCGATCTATGCTTAGAAACAGAAAAACAATTGCTGCAGGATGAAAAAAAAGAAGAGTGGACCAGGCTTCATGATCAAATCAAACAGAAACGGGAGGAACTGCAAAAAGTCCAAACCTTATTTACAAAACAGACAGAAGAGGTCATCAATTCATACAAGCAGATGGAAAAGAGTTCAACCGTGATGTAAGACAGTGTGCCGTTCAATTGGGTTGAATGGCTTTTTCATTTCATTTTTTAACTATGTAACGGTATAATATAATAGAGACATGTTTAGTTGGGAAATTAGGTCTTTGGACTGTTAGGTTTGTTTGTTATAGAAAGTAGGGGAGAAAATATGGGCTATCCCAAGGAAGGAGAAACCATCCAAATTCAAAGCTATAAACACAATGGCTTGATCCACAGGATTTGGAATGAAACCACCATTCTGAAAGCAACGGAATTGTGTATCATTGGTGCAAACGACCGTACAATGGTGACTGAATCCGACGGCCGTACTTGGATGACGAGAGAACCGGCTATTTGCTATTTCCATGCAAAACAATGGTTTAATGTAATTGGGATGCTTAGAGATGATGGGGTATATTATTACTGCAACATCAGCTCTCCTTTTGCGACAGATGATGAGGCAATTAAGTATATTGATTACGATTTAGATGTCAAAGTCTTTCCAGACATGACGTACAATATTTTGGATGAGGATGAATATGCAGATCATAAGAGGCAGATGAATTATCCAAAGGAAATCGATAGTATCTTAAGAGAGCATCTGAATACATTATTGCATTGGATTCACCAGCGGAAAGGTCCGTTTGCTCCTGAATTTGTGGATATGTGGTATGAACGTTTTTTACATTATACAAAATAAGCAAGAGCAGCAAAAACCTGTTTGGCTTTTTAGGCTAACAGGTTTTTGACTGCGTACGGAGAAGAGGCACTGATAGATTGGGAAGGAGATTTACATGGGGGTCATTAAACGCTACATGGCTTTTGTTACACCGTATAAAAAACAGATTGCATTGACAATGGTCATCGGGATGATCAAGTTCTCGATTCCCTTAACATTGCCTCTGCTTTTAAAATATGTCATTGATGATGTCATTCAAGGCTCGGGGTCGGCTGAAGAAAAGACATCATCTCTATTGATCATTATGGGAATCATGCTCGTCTTATTTTTAGTGATGAGACCGCCTGTTGAATACTATAGACAATACTATGCGCAGTGGACAGGCAGTAAGGTATTGTTTGATATTCGGGAAAAGCTGTTCTCGCATATTCAAAAGCTCAGCCTTCGTTATTATGCCAACACGAGAACTGGGGAAATTATTTCAAGGGTCATCAACGATGTGGAGCAGACAAAGGAGTTTGTCATCACAGGTCTTATGAACATTTGGCTTGATTTGATGACCGTGCTGATCGTGATCGCCATTATGTGTACACTGGACATCAAGCTCACCATCGTGTCTGTCATCATTTTTCCGCTATATGCGTTTGCTGTGAAGTATTTTTACGGCAGGCTTCGCAAGCTGACAAAAGAGCGGTCGCAGGCGCTGGCTGAGGTGCAAGGGCATCTGCATGAGCGGGTACAAGGTATGCCAGTCATTCGGAGCTTTGCCATTGAAGAATATGAACAAGAGAATTTTCATGATGAAAACAAAAATTTCTTAAACAAAGCGATCAACCATACGAATTGGAACGCTAAAACATTTGCCGTCGTCAATACCATTACTGACATCGCACCGCTACTAATCATTGCATTTGCTGGCTACACCGTCATTAATGGATCGCTTTCGATTGGAACCATGATTGCCTTTGTCGGCTATATTGACCGGATGTACAACCCGATTCGCCGTCTCATTAACTCATCCACGACTTTAACCCAGTCAGTGGCGTCAATGGATCGTATTTTTGAATTTATTGATGAGCCGTATGAGGTCACAGATCGGCCGAATGCAAAAGAAGCTGATCATTTAAAAGGAGAGGTCGAATTTAAAAATGTGTCGTTTCGTTATGAACACACACAGGAAGAGATTCTGCACAATATCTCCTTGAAAGTAGAAAAAGGACAAACGGTTGCGCTTGTAGGAATGAGCGGTGGAGGGAAGTCGACACTCGTCAGCTTAATTCCAAGGTTTTATGATGTCACAAACGGGTCACTTGAAATTGACGGCATCGATATAAAAGAGTACAAAGCAAGAAGCCTTCGAAATCAAGTCGGAATGGTGCTGCAGGATACATTCTTATTCAGTGACACGATTAAAGAAAATATTGCGGTTGGAGACCCAGAAGCATCTTTTGAAAAAATCGTTTCGGCTGCAAAAGCGGCAAATGCCCATGATTTTATTATGTCTCTTCCTGAAGGATATGACACGAAGGTAGGAGAACGGGGCGTGAAGCTGTCAGGCGGTCAAAAACAACGAATTTCTATTGCAAGGGTCTTTCTAAAAAATCCACCGCTTTTGATTTTAGATGAAGCGACGTCTGCACTAGATTTAGAAAGTGAACATTACATTCAAGAAGCGATGCAAAAGCTAGCGAAGGACCGCACAACCTTTATTGTCGCGCACCGCTTATCAACAATTACACATGCTGACCTCATTGTCGTCATGGAACAAGGCGAAATTGTGGAAAAAGGAACACACGAAGAATTAATGAACCGAGACAGCCACTATCGCCATCTATTTACCATTCAAACATTAAATTAGTAGAAGCCTATCCGATTCTAGCGGATAGGCTTTTTTATGCTTGTCAAAAACATGACATATTTCCCAGCTTGTCTCAATACAATTTTAAAAAGTATGACGGGGTGGTGAATATGTGAAAGAACAAGACGTGCTGCTAGATGTCAAACAGCTGTCCATTGCGTTTCAGCAAAAAAAGCAAAAAGTACCCATCGTCCATCACATATCGTTCTCGATTCAAAAAGGAGAAACCTTAGGAATTGTTGGCGAATCTGGCTGCGGGAAAAGTATCACATCTATGTCATTAATGGGCCTGAACCAGCAAACAGACACAACGGGTGAGGTTCAATTCGAAGGGCAAAACCTGCTGTCACTTTCAGAAAAACAGTGGCGAGAGATAAGAGGGAATGACATTTCGATGATTTTTCAAGAGCCAATGACCTCTCTGAACCCATTAATGACCATCGGCAAACAAATGACGGAAGCCCTTTTCACACATCAAGCAATCGGTCAAAAAGAAGCAAAAGCAAAGGCGGTTGATCTGCTTCAGACAGTTGGATTGAAGCAAGCCGAATCGTTGCTTAAAAAATACCCGCATGAATTATCAGGCGGCATGCGCCAGCGTGTCATGATTGCGATGGCGATGCTTTGTCACCCAAAGCTCATGATCGCAGATGAACCGACAACTGCACTTGATGTGACCATCCAAGCGCAAATCCTTCGCCTGCTCAAAAAGCTAAACGAAGAGATGGACACCGCTATTTTATTTATAACCCATGATCTAGGCGTCGTGCGGCAAATATGCCAGCGAGTCATGATTATGTATGCCGGTCGAATTGTAGAAGAAGGAACCGTTGACCGTATTTTTCAAAAACCTCTGCATCCCTACACAAAAGGTCTTTTCGCCTCAGTTCCATCATTTAAAGAGAAAAAAGAAAAGCTCATCTCTATTACAGGTCATGTACCTAAGCCGGGAACCATTCGATCCGGCTGTCAATTTGCACCACGCTGTCCTTATCAAACGGCGCAATGTCTTGAAGAAGATCCAGTTTTACAATCCATTGAACAGGACCACCGCGTGGCATGCTTTCTAATGGAAGGAGGAGAAGACACTGAGTCGCCCACTCTTGCAAGTGAATCAGCTGACAAAACGGTATGACACAGCCGCTTTTTTTTCTAAACACAAACATTCGACTCTGGCTTTAAATCAAGTGTCCTTTCACGTGAAGGAGGGGGAAACGCTTGGCATTGTCGGTGAATCGGGCTGCGGGAAATCAACACTTGGCAAAAGCTTAATGAGATTGACTGAACCGACGTCAGGCTCTATTCAACTGAAAGGGCAAGAAGTCACTCTTTTGAAAGAAAGAGAGATGCGTTCTTTAAGAAAAGACATTCAAATGATTTTCCAAGATCCATACGCTTCATTAAATCCACGAATGAAAATCAAAGATATTTTAGAGGAACCGCTCATTGTTCATAAACATGGGACGAAAGCAGATAGACGAAAGCGGGTCAAAGAGATGCTGCACATTGTCGGATTTGATCCTTCCTACGGGGAACGTTATGCGCACCAATTCAGCGGCGGACAAAGGCAGCGTATTGGTATTGCTAGAGCACTCATTACCCATCCAAGTCTTGTCATTGCCGATGAACCCGTTTCGGCTTTAGATGTATCCGTTCAAGCACAAATTTTGAATTTGATGCTTGAATTGCAAAAGACGCTTTCTCTGACGTATCTGTTTATTTCTCACGATCTTGGTGTTGTCAGGTATATGAGCGACCGAATCGCAGTGATGTATGCTGGCCGAATTGTCGAGATGGGGCCTGCCGAAGACGTGTTTCACAGCCCGCTTCATCCTTATACGTCGCTGCTTCTGAAATCCATTCCACATATGGACCACGTGCTGGAAACGCAAGATGTGTCAGCAGAAGAGTCCACAATGACGATAGAAGGCGGCTGTCCTTTCTACAAAAGGTGTCCAAAAAGGTGGGAGAAATGCCTAAAAGCAGTCCCTGCTTTGTATGAGGAGGAACCGGGGCGCGCAGCGGCGTGTTACTTATATCAAAAGGAGGAACACAATGAAGAAGACATGGTTGTTCAGTAGTTTCATTTTTGTGCTGGCACTTGCACTGTTTTTGGGGGGATGCTCGTCCGCACCGTCATCAGAAGAAAAAGCAACAAAAGACACCCTCGTATTTGGCAGAGGAGGAGACTCCACTTCACTAGATCCGATCACAACGACAGAAGGCGAAACCTTCAAGGTCACAGAGAATATGTTTGAAAAGCTACTGAATTATGGTGAGAAAGACACGACCATCCATCCTGGTCTCGCAACAGACTGGGATGTTGCAAAGGACGGAAAATCATACACATTCTACTTAAGAGAAGGTGTGAAATTTCACGATGGCACAGACTTTAACGCAGAAGCAGTGAAATTCAACTTTGACCGCTGGATGAATGGTGATGCAGAAAAATTTCCTTACTATGGCATGTTTGGCGGCTATAAAAAAGATAAAGGACATGTGATTAAAGACATCATCGTCAAAGGAGAGCATGAAGTTGAATTTCAGCTAAAGCGCCCGCAGGCGACATTCCTTAAAAACATTGCTATGTCACCGTTTGGCATCGCAAGTCCTGCGGCTGTTGAAAAAAGCGGTGATTCTTTTCGTGAGAATCCAGTGGGAACAGGACCATTCAAGTTTAAAGAGTGGAAGCAAAACGACCGTATCGTGTTAGAAAAGAACGAAGATTACTGGCAGAAGGATAAACCAAAACTGAATCAAATCATCTTCCGCTCTATTCCAGAAAACTCGGCTCGTTTAAATGCCCTGAAAACAGGTGAGATCGATTTGATGGATGGCGTGAATCCGTCAGATTTAGATGGCATTAAAACTGATAAAGCACTCCAGCTTATTGAAAGACCATCAATGAACGTAGGCTATATCGGACTGACCGTCACAAGAAAGCCGCTTGATAACAAGCTCGTTCGTCAGGCACTCAATTACGCGGTCGATAAAGAATCCATCATTGAGTCATTTTATGGCGGACTTGCCGAGCCAGCAAAAAACCCTCTTCCCCCAGCTTTAGAAGGCTACAATGACGACATTGATCCATATCCGTATGATCCAGAAAAAGCGAAGGAACTTTTGAAAGAAGCGGGTTTTCCTGACGGCTTTCGCATCAAGCTTTGGGCGATGCCTGTACCGCGTCCATATATGCCAGATGGGATGAAGATAGCAGAAGTCATTCAATCAAACTTTGAAAAGGTCGGCGTCAAAGCAGAAATTGTGACATATGACTGGGCGACCTATTTAGATAAGGCAAGTAAAGGGGAAGCAGATGTGTTCTTATTAGGCTGGACAGGGGACAATGGCGATCCTGATAATTTCATCTACACACTTTTGGACAAAGACAGCATTGGCGGCAACAACTATACATTCTTCGAAAACGATAAAATGCACGACATCCTCATTGAAGCGCAAACAGACACAGATCAAAAGAAACGAAATGAGTTGTATAAAAAAGCGCAAGAAATCATTCATGATGAAGCACCTTGGATTCCATTGGTGCATTCGATCCCAATGCTTGCAGCATCTAATGATTTAAAAGGCTATCAGCCGCATCCAACTGGTTCAGAAGCTTTAAATGACGTGTATTTCGAATAAGCAAATAAGGGAGATCTTGTATCTCCCTTACAGCGTGTAGACAAACCCTCGCATTCGGTGTCAGTCCTGCGTTCCGGTGCTCACGAATGTCAAATTCGCTTCGCGCCAGTACTCGTCCTTCCTAGACTGCAAAGGTTTTCTATCACGCTGAAAAGAAGACAAAGAAAAAGGCGGTGAAAGCTGTTTGTTTGCTTATTGTATGAAGCGGGCAGGAATGCTCATCCCAGTACTGATTGGAATGACATTGGTCGTGTTTTCAATTATTCGGTTTATTCCAGGGAATCCAGCACAGGTCATCTTAGGACAGCGGGCAACGAAAGAGGCAGTAGAACAATTAACCATCCAGCTCGGTTTAAACCAGCCTTGGTATGTTCAATACGGACATTACATGCTGGGTCTTTTAAAAGGGGACTTAGGGACTTCGATACGAACAGGAGCGGCTATTGCCCAGGAAATGAAGCCTTACTTATTTGCGACGTTAGAATTGACCTTTTTTGCCATGGTGCTGGCGATTGTTGTGGGAGTGAATGCCGGAATCATTAGTGCTTGGTTTAAGCATTCCATCTTTGATTATGTCGCAATGTTTATTGCACTCATTGGAGTGTCTATGCCGATTTTCTGGTTAGGCTTAATGGGGCAGTGGCTGTTCTCGATCGAATTAGGTATTTTGCCGACGACGGGCCGAGAAAACGTAAGGAATCCAGTGGAGTCGATCACGTATATTCATACGCTGGACACGCTTTTGCAAGGCCGGTTTGATCAATTCACTGACAGCATCAAGCATTTGGTATTACCAAGTACAGCTCTTGCGACAATTCCTGCTGCGATTATTGCAAGGATTACAAGGGCAAGTATGCTGGAAGTACTTCATTCAGACTTTATTCGAACCGCAAAAGCAAAAGGGGTACGTTCATTTTTCATCATTTATCAGCATGGCCTGAAAAATGCGCTTATTCCGATCTTGACGATTATTGGTCTTCAAACAGGCCTCTTACTTGGCGGAGCCATTTTAACAGAGACCATTTTTGCTTGGCCGGGAATTGGCCGATATATATATGACGCCATCAGTTATCGTGATTATCCAGTCATTCAAACTGGCATTCTCGTCGTTGCGCTGATATTTGTCCTGATCAATTTCATCGTGGACATCTTGTATGCAGTCATTGATCCTAGGATTAAATATTAGGGAAGGAGAGTGACAACATGGAAGCACAAAAAGAGCTTGAACCACCTCAACCAAAAGAAGAACGCTCTCAATCATTGATTCTTGAATCGATGAAGCAGTTCTTTCAGCACAAGCTGGCGGTCATTGGCAGTGTGATTGTCTTTTTATTTCTTATCCTAGCGATATTCGCACCACTCATTGCTCCTTATAGCATCAATGAACAATCTCTTGGTGAGCGATTTAGCGCCCCTTCAGCTGCGCACTGGTTTGGTACGGATGATTTCGGCAGAGATATATTTTCAAGAGTTGTGCATGGAGCGCGGATTTCCTTATGGGTTGGTTTCTTCTCGGTTCTCGGATCTGTCATTTTAGGCACACTGCTTGGATTGATAGCAGGCTATGGCGGAAGAGTGCTAGATGCTGTGATCTCGAGATTGTTTGATATTTTACTCGCTTTTCCTAGTATTCTACTAGCGATTGCGATCGTCTCCATCTTAGGCCCCTCCTTACAAAATGCCCTTATTGCCATTGCGATTATTAATGTCCCAACCTTTGGACGGCTCGTTCGTTCAAAAGTGCTGAGTATTAAACAAGAAGAATACGTGCTGGCAGCAAAGGCGGTTGGGATGTCACACCGCCGCATCGTGCTGCGTCACATTCTGCCAAATAGTATGGTGCCAGTCATCGTACAGGCGACGCTTGCGATCGGAACGGCGATTATCGAGGCAGCGGCTTTAGGCTTTTTAGGATTGGGTGCACAGGCACCAAGCCCAGAGTGGGGGAAAATGCTCGCCGATGCGAGACCTTATCTCGTTCAAGCCCCCTGGACATTAATTTTCCCAGGGGCAGCGATCATGCTGACAGTTTTGGGCTTTAACCTGATGGGAGATGGATTAAGAGACACACTGGATCCTAAAATGAAGAAAATAAAATAAGACCGATTCTAGGAATCGGTCTTTTCTCATTTTATGCTTCTTTTTCATCTGTCTCAATTTCACTGTCTTTTGGGTGATACGTCTGGAAGCTTGTAATCAATGTATCTAAATGCTCTAGTTCATCACGGTATTCGATGATGCTGGACATGACATTCAGCATATTGTAATCGAGCAAGTCGTTTTCTTGGTTTTGCTGATGCTGGATAAATGATTTCGTTAACGTTTCAAGGCGAAGAGAGCATTCATTTTGAAATTCATCGTCCTGCGGCTTCATTTTTCCGACAAACTTCATCAAGGTCCGCTCATGCCAATACAGTAAATAATCAATCTCATCCGTTAAGCTTTCCCGGAAATGCTCTGGCATCAAATGAATCTCATTTTCTAATTTATGAAGCTTTTTCAGCAAGTACAGAGCACGATTCGATGTCATAATTGCCTGTCTGAACAAAACGAGCTTTCTTGATTTTACATAGGTTGTTTTCTTTAAATAGCTTCGTTCCTCTTTGTATAACAAGTAAATGTGATCTAATTTGATCATGCGTTCTTTTATTTGATCGATGTCATCCTTTAAAGTGGAATGATCAGTAGACTGTCTGGAGCTCAGACGGATCCATTTTAAAATCTCCTCCGTATTTTCCATAATGTGATGAACAAGCTTTGTTTCATACTTTGGCGGCAGGAAGATTAAATTCACTAAAAATGAAGAAAGAACTCCTAACACCACAGTAGCTGTTCGAATTAAGGCAAAGGAAAGGAAATGATCCCCAGCACTTTCTAAAATCGCAATGACGGTTACAAGTGCAATTGGAATCGTGTGTTCAATCTTCAGCTTTAAATTAATGGCGATGACCATGACGGCGGTTAAACCGATAATGACTGGCCCAGTGCCAAAAAGCAGACCGAACGTAATGGCAAGTGCTGCTCCAATAATATTGGCTTGCACTTGATCAACAATCGTTAAAAAAGATCGATAAATAGATGGCTGGATAGCAAATACAGCTGCAATTCCCGCGAAGACGGGCGTTGGCAACCCAAGCCATGTTGCCAGGTAAAGCGCGAGTACAATGGCAATACCAGTTTTTAAAATACGGGCTCCAAGTTTCATTGGTTTTGTCCCTGCATTCCTTTCTTTTTGATAATAGATGATCACTCGTCATTTATTATAAATATTTTGATGAACAACTAAGTAATATACAGCGGTCTTCCGAAATATTCAAGTGATTTTTGAAAGTTCATGAAAACATCAAAAGAAGGTATTGAGAAGAAATGTAACAGATTTGCACGCTTTTGACAAACAAGAGCTGATAAATAAAAAAACAGGCGCATTTTTTTACGCCTGTTTTTGACCCTATTATGATTGTTTTAACTGTTCAAACGCATGATCTACTGCTTGCAGCGTCTCAGAAATATCTTTTTCAGTATGTGCGATCGTTAAGAACCAAGCTTCATATTTAGAAGGAGCGAGGTTAATCCCTTGAGAAAGCATTAATTTGAAGAAGCGGGCGAACATTTCGCCATCCGTATTTTCCGCCTGTTCATAGTTTACAATGGTTTCTTTTGTGAAATAAATCGTGAGAGCCCCTTTTAAGCGGTTCACCGTAATATCTACTTGATGTTTTTTTGCATGGGCTAAAATGCCTTCTTCTAGCATAGCGCCAAGCTGATCAAGGCGCTCGTAAACACCATCTTGTTTTAACACTTCCAAGCATGCAATACCAGAAAGAATGGATGCAGGATTTCCTGCCATCGTGCCAGCTTGATAGGCTGGTCCAAGAGGAGCGACTTGCTCCATAATTTCTTTTTTACCGCCGTAAGCACCGATCGGAAGTCCGCCGCCAATGATTTTTCCTAATGCAGTGAGGTCAGGTTTTACTTGAAGCAAGTCCTGTGCTCCTCCGTACATAAAGCGGAAAGCTGTAATCACTTCATCATAGATCACAAGTGCGCCCTTTTCATGAGTGAGGTCATTGACCTGCTGCAAGAAGCCGTCCTTAGGCTCCACGATGCCGAAGTTCCCGACAATTGGCTCGACAAGGACAGCTGCGACTTCATCGCCCCATCGATCCAATGCTTCTTTGTAGCTGTCAATATCATTAAATGGAACGGTAATGACTTCATTGGCGATGCTCTTTGGTACGCCTGCTGAATCAGGGGTTCCTAAAGTGGAAGGACCAGAGCCAGCTGCCACAAGCACAAGATCAGAGTGCCCGTGATAGCATCCGGCAAACTTAATGATCTTTGTTCTGCCTGTATATGCGCGCGCGACACGAATCGTTGTCATCACCGCTTCAGTACCTGAATTGACAAAACGAACTTTGTCCAAAGCAGGCATGGCTTCCTTCAGCATTTTAGCAAAAGTGACTTCATGCTTCGTTGGCGTTCCGTAAAGGACACCTGTTTCAGCCGCTTTTGTAATAGCTTTTGTAATATGCGGGTGGGCATGTCCTGTAATAATTGGACCGTATGCTGCTAGGTAATCGATATAGCGGTTTCCATCAACATCCCAAAAATAAGCGCCTTCTCCTCTTTCCATAGCCACGGGTGAACCGCCGCCTACTGCCTTATATGAACGAGACGGACTGTTGACACCTCCAACGATATGCTCCAGCGCCTCTTGATGTAATTTTTCTGATTCTGTGAATTTCATAAATAGCCTCCTATCTCAACGTATCACGTCGTCTATCATTATTTTAACATGCCGATGCAAGCGTACTTAGTTGAATATCCTCTCAAAATTGGATAGGCTAATTAAAAAATAGGTTGGAGGGATTGTGTCATGACAATCGAAATAGGCCAGCAAGTACCTGAAATCGAATTAACCGGTGACAACGGGGAGAAAGTAAAGCTTTCTGACTTTAAAGGAAAACATATTGTCCTTTATTTCTATCCAAAAGATATGACACCAGGCTGTACAACAGAAGCATGTGATTTCCGCGATCGCCATCAAAGCTTTGCAGAATTAGATGCTGTCATTATCGGCGTAAGCCCAGACAGTCAGGACAAGCACCAAAAGTTTAAAGAAAAACATGATTTACCGTTCCTGCTTCTTGTAGACGATGAACAGAAATTGTCTGAAGCCTTTGGGGTATGGAAGCTGAAAAAGAACTTTGGCAAAGAATACATGGGCATTGAACGTTCAACGTTTCTTATTAATAAAGAAGGAACGCTTGTGAAAGAATGGCGAAAAGTCAAGGTGAAAGACCACGTAGAAGAAGCGCTTGAGGAACTGAAAGCTCACGCTTAATATCATCACAGGATGAGATCGGCAGACATGCCGGTCTTTTTTGTGAAGAAGAATAGGTAAAAAAGAGGATTGTAATTGACAAAGATTCGGCTCTGGGGGTACACTATTTATAAAGATTATAATATAAGAATATTTTTGAAGAGAGGTGCATGATGAAATGGCTGCTCACGAACTAAAAGACGCTTTAGATGCTTTAAAAGAAACCGGTGTTCGAATTACTCCGCAGCGCCATGCCATCTTGGAGTTTCTCGTAAATTCTATGACTCACCCAACCGCGGACGATATATATAAAGCACTTGAAGGAAAATTTCCAAACATGAGTGTCGCAACGGTTTACAACAATTTACGAGTCTTCCGGGAATCTGGATTAGTAAAGGAATTAACGTACGGTGATTCCTCAAGCCGATTTGATTTTGCGACATCTGACCATTACCATGCGATTTGTGAAAACTGCGGAAAAATAGTGGACTTTCATTATCCTGGCCTTGATGAAGTTGAACAGCTTGCATCCCATGTGACGGGCTTTAAAGTCAGTCATCATCGCTTGGAGATCTATGGAACTTGTCAAGAATGTGCGAAAAAAGAAAATCATTAATGAAAAAGCTGACCGGTTAAATGGTCAGCTTTTTTTATGACTTTTTTCGATTGTAGGATTCATCAAACTCTTTGCCTTCTAATGCTGGATCGAGTGTAAGCGGCTCTCTGCAATGCATGCACATATCCACCCGCCCAAGCACTTTTGTTTCCTTCTCACAGCCTGGACAAACAACACGCACTGCCTTTGTAGAAAGCATACCGATCCAAAAGTAAACCACTGTACTCAATCCGATCGATAAGACGCCGAGCAGCATAAAGAAAGTCGACAGCCAAATCGATTCCTTGAAGAACACACCGATATACATGATCAGAAAGCCAACAAAAACCAAACTAAGTGCAAATGTTCTGATTTTATTAATTTTACTGGAGTATTTCGCCATCCCTAGTCCCCCTTGTCTCCAATATAGCACATTTTACCTTTCCGTTTGAATTAGTTATAGAGTTTTGTGAATAAATTGCTTATAATGATTCAATGATCTTTTTTCTTGTATTGAAGGAATTTTGATTCTATGAGGAGAAATACATAGCATTAGAGAAGAACTTTACACCCGAGTATTGGAGGAATCACTATGGAAAATCTTCTCCGTCCTATTTATCAAGAGAGAGCAAGCCATCCAGACACATTAGCTGTGATTATAGTAGAAAGAAGACACAAAGTATCTTCTGAGACGGATAACTTTGATGCAGCACTTCTAGTCATTGTAAAAGAAGCGGAAGAGCCGTTATTTATCAAGCACTATGAATCCGATCACCAAACAGCTTCTTTAAATGTTGTCACAGATGATCAGCTGAAGGAATGGATTACCCTCGGCACTAACCGCCGAATCATTGATTGGATTTTGAATGGAAAAGTCCTATTTGATCGAAATGAATATATTTTCAACTTGATTGATGAACTGAGTACATTCCCGTTTTCAAACCGCAAACTTAAAATCGGTTTAGAATACGGCAAGCTCATTCGCAGATATATAGAAGGAAAAGCATTTTTTGAGTCAAATCAATTCCTTGATGCATATAATTCAATTGTGCATGCTCTGCATCATTTGGCACGTATTGAAGTGATCGATAAAGGCTTCCACCCAGAAGTGACGGTTTGGAATCAGGTGCGTCATATGGAACCGGAAGTATATAAACTTTATTCAGAACTCATTGAAAGCCACGAAAGTCTGCATAAGCGTTTGGAACTTTTATTTTTAGCAAATGATTTTTTGATCCATTCAAAAGCAGAAATTGGTGCCGCTCATTTGCGTCATGTCATGGAACAGCAAGATATATGGCTTTTTGGCGAGCTTCTCGCGCATCCTGATCTCAAGTATTTCACGCCTGACCTTAGCGTCATGATTGATTTCTTTGTGGAAAAAGGAATTGTTCAGGTGGAGCCGATTGAGACAAAGGGACAAAAAATCTATCATCGAGGATATTTTGTGAAAAAAGATATTGACGCATGAATATTATGATGGTATATTATTATACGTCGCTAACGAGCAACCAAGTTGCTTTGAAAGAAAAGCTGACAAAAAGAAATTCTAAAAAACACTTGACGCACACAGCGCCGAAATGTTATATTGAGAAAGTCGCCTCTGAGCGACAATGAAGATGATCTTTGAAAACTAAACAAGACAAAACGTACCTGTTAATTCGAGTTTTTATAAAAAAATCCTATGATATATCATAGGTAGTCAGTCAAACACTGACGAGGCAGGAAATGATCACATGCTAAGTTCGCTACATCGTGTAGCAACGCATGTGTGATATGCATCTTGCATACCTCGGAGAGTTTGATCCTGGCTCAGGACGAACGCTGGCGGCGTGCCTAATACATGCAAGTCGAGCGGACAGAAGGGAGCTTGCTCCCGGATGTTAGCGGCGGACGGGTGAGTAACACGTGGGTAACCT
>NZ_PVQZ01000006.1:0-300753 GCF_002998465.1 Bacillus sp. NMCC46
ATCAGGTTGATAGGTCTGAGGTGGAAGCGTGGTGACACGTGGAGCTGACAGATACTAATAGATCGAGGACTTAACCTTTATTCTAATGTGAAGCTTGAACATTGTTATCTAGTTTTGAGAGAACATTCTCTCCATCAGGTTTGGTGGCGATAGCGAAGAGGTCACACCCGTTCCCATACCGAACACGGAAGTTAAGCTCTTCAGCGCCGATGGTAGTTGGGGGTCTCCCCCTGTGAGAGTAGGACGCCGCCAAGCTTTTTGTTTATATCCTTCCAATGGAAGAAGTTACTTTATCATTCCGCAGTAGCTCAGTGGTAGAGCTATCGGCTGTTAACCGATCGGTCGTAGGTTCGAGTCCTACCTGCGGAGCCATGCTTCCATAGCTCAGTAGGTAGAGCACTTCCATGGTAAGGAAGAGGTCAGCGGTTCGAGCCCGCTTGGAAGCTTTCCTCTAAATTATAATGATTAATGTTTAAGGTTTCTCGATGATGAGAAGGCTTTTTTTGTTTGTTTTAAAATGTTGAACTTGCTCAGTGACAAGTAGACTAATGAAAATGGAATAGATCGATTTTTAAGGAAGCTTTGTATCAATTTTCTACACATTCCTTCTTTTTGTTCTTGATTCTTTAGTGCCTTTCTTATATTCTTACTAAAGTGATGATATCCTCTCTAACAAAAGACTCTGTACGTCCCTCTTCCCCCCCGAAAGTGAAGCATTATTTATTTTTCCTTTCTTCATCTCCAGGTTTGGTTGATCTTCTTTTTCCATGTTCGGTATGTATATAAAAAGGAGTAGATGGTTTGAAAGATTTATTTGTAAAGCAAGAATGGTTTGGGCAAGTGCGTCAGGATGTGCTTGCGGGTATTTTAGTGGCTCTGGCTTTAATTCCTGAGGCGATTGCGTTTTCAATTATTGCGGGCGTTGATCCGAAGATCGGGTTGTATGCTTCGTTTTGTATTGCAATTGTGATTTCGTTTGTTGGTGGACGGCCAGGTATGATTTCGGCCGCTACAGGGGCTATGGCTCTGGTCATGGTTAATTTGGTTGCCGATCATGGATTGCAATATTTGTTTGCAGCTACGATTTTAACAGGTCTGATTCAAATAGTGTTTGGACTCTGCCGAGTGTCTCGTCTGATGAAATTTATTCCGAGGTCCGTGATGGTTGGTTTTGTGAATGCGTTGGCTATTATGATCTTCATGGCTCAGCTTCCACATTTCGTCGGAGAATCAATGGCCATGTATATCATGACAGGTGGCGCCTTGTTGATTATTTATTTATTGCCGATGGTGGTAAAAGTGATACCTTCCCCACTCATTGCGATTATTGTCATGACGATCATTGCTGTATTTGGACATATTGATGTTAGAACGGTTGGAGATATGGGAGAGCTTCCTAGTTCTTTGCCTGCTTTTCTGATTCCTCAAGTACCGTTTAGCTGGGAGACACTTACTATCATTTTTCCTTATTCTTTAGCACTTGCGATGGTTGGTTTACTTGAGTCTCTTTTAACTGCACAGATTGTCGATGATATGACGGAGACGTCTAGTCGTAAGAACAAGGAAGCGAGAGGTCAAGGGATTGCTAATGTGGTTGCAGGATTCTTTGGTGGTATGGCTGGCTGTGCGATGATTGGTCAATCAGTGATTAATACGAAGGCAGGCGGGCGTGGCCGTCTTTCTACCTTTGTAGCGGGTGCATTTCTAATGGTGCTGATTTTTGTACTCGGAGATGTGGTGGTTCAAATTCCGATGGCTGCTCTTGTGGCTGTGATGATTATGGTCTCCGTTGGGACATTTGATTGGAGTTCCTTTCAGCAGCTAAAAAAGAATCCGAAAACAGATTCTATTGTCATGATTGTCACGGTCGTGACTGTGGTGTTGACTCATGATTTATCAAAAGGTGTGTTTGCAGGTGTGCTGCTTAGTGCGATATTCTTTGTAGCAAAAATATCAAAGCTTCATATTACCTCTACAGAAAGCCAAGCGGGTATTTGGGTGTATCGAATTAAAGGGCAAATTTTCTTTGCTTCTGTCACTGATTTCATCCAAGCGTTCCATCAGGAGAAAGATCTCCAAGCCGTTGTGATTGATTTGTCTGAAGCGCGTATATGGGATGAATCAGGCGTGGCAGCGATAGAACGTGTAAAGGAAAAGTATCAAGCAGCTGGTGTACAGGTAGACGTAGTTGGAATGGATACCTCGAGTCGAAAGCTTGTGAAACAGGTGAATGGTTCTTAAAAAGATCTTTCTGTTTGTTACAATAGAAAAGGTAAGAAAGTGAAGGATGGAGGTGGCCGGCATGCTTGTGCGTTTGAACCAAGTGCTCGGCCGGATGATGCCGCTTATTACGCCCATTAGTGTGTTACTCGGTGTACTATTGTCGGCCTATTTAAAGGATTATACGTTTATGGTGCCCTGGGTATTTGCCATGATGACATTTTCAGGGAGCTTGTCATCTACTTTTTCAGCTTTAAAGCATACGGTGATGCACCCATTGCCTTTGATTTTATCGTTTATGATTTTACATGTGCTGATGCCTTTTTATGCCTGGTCAGCAGGGCATTTGATATTTGCGGGTGATTCCATGACGATCACCGGTTTGACGCTTGCGATGGTGATTCCAACAGGTGTTTCTAGTTTAATATGGGCGGCGATGTATAAAGGGAATGTCGGGTTAACGTTATCCATCATTTTAATTGATACATTGCTTTCGCCATTGATTGTGCCAGCCAGCTTGTCACTCTTCGTCGGTACACAGGTCCATATGGACATGGTCGCAATCATGAAAGGGCTGTTTGGTATGGTGGTGCTGCCCTCTATTTTAGGGATGCTCGTTCGCCAGTATGCAAAGCCATCGGTGACGAAAACAATTGGTCAGACCCTGTCTCCTTTTTCAAAATTAGGCTTGTTTGTTGTCGTATCGATTAACAGTTCTGTTGTCGCCCCATATTTGCGTGAACTGGATGTTGCATTTTTTAGCAAAGCAGCGACTGTCTTTTTCATTGCGATGAGTGGGTATGCTTTTGCATGGTTGATTGGAAAGGTGATGAAATGTACTCAAGGGGAGATTGTGGCCATTGTGTATACGGGCGGCATGAGAAATATTAGTGCCGGAGCTGTGCTTGCTATTAGCTTTTTCCCGCCTGCTGTTGCTGTCCCTGTTGTGATTGGCATGCTATTTCAGCAAGTGCTTGCTGCCTTGTTTGGTTTCTTACTCAATCGTTTTGAGCTGAAGGCGCCTGCTGTGACTAAATCTTTATCATGAAAAGACCTCCATCTTATGAGATGGAGGTCTTTTTGCGAATTAATAGATGAGATATTTCTTCCGTTTCTTTTCGAACGATTTGAGGTCGTGATGATAGCGCTTCATGATGTGTTTGACGGAAGTACCTTGATTGATTTCTTCTTTGATCCAACCATTTCCGATGAGTTTATCAAAGCTGCCTGTTTGAAGGAACTGAAAGTCTTTTGGATATAAATCATGTATTGCTTTGATGATGGATAACCCTGTTTTTACCGCTTCGAATGAAGAGCGGTCTGTGACGTATAGCTGCACACCGTGTGATAGCTTACCTGCATGTTTAGAAAAAGTGGGGGTGAATGATACTGGTCTAAATTGTACACCCTTTAGTTTTAACTGATTTAAATAATCTGCTAGTTCGCTGCTATTGATATATGGAGCGCCAATGAGTTCGAACGGTTTTGTTGTTCCTCTGCCTTCAGAGACATTTGTGCCTTCAATTAATCCTGTGGCGGGATATACAAAGGTACTATCCACTGTCGGCATGTTAGGTGAAGGAAGGACGAACGGCAGCTTCGTGTCATCAAACGTCATGGAACGCTTCCAATTTTTCATTTTGATGACTGTGACATCAGCATTGATATGAAACTCTTTGTTAAAGAATTTTGCTAGTTCACCAGTGGTCATCCCATGTCTTAATGGTATTGGATAGAGCCCTACAAATGAAGCGTGCTCAGGTTCTAAGACAGGGCCTTCTACTTTTAGTCCGCCAATGGGGTTTGGACGGTCTAGGACAACAAAGGGAATGTTGTTTTCTTTAGCGGCTTCCATCGCATAAGCCATCGTGTAAATATAGGTGTAATAACGAGCGCCAACATCTTGGATATCAAACAGCAAAACATCTACATCTTTAAGCATATCAGGCGTTGGTTTTCTTGTTTTTCCATAGAGAGAGTAAACAGGGAGACCCGTTTTTTCATCGGTATAGGATTCGACGCCTTCTCCTGCTTGTGCATCGCCGCGCACACCATGTTCAGGCCCATATAGAGCAGTAAGCTTGATATTTGGATGCTCAAATAGGAGATCGACACTGCTTTTCATATTTGCATCAATGCCAGTTGGGTTCGTAATGAGACCGACTCTTTTTCCTTTTAACCATGAAAGGTTGCTTGAGAGTAGTGTTTCGATCCCTGTTTTGACCGTTGCTTTTTTTCCTTTTGTGTCTGTTCGTCCTTGCTCTGCAGGGGAGGCTGCGGTCAATGTGCTCATGATGAGAATGCTTGCGAGTATCAAGCTTGCTGTTTTTTTCAAGAGAATCCCTCCTATTTGATCTGTTTCCCTTTCAAGTTGAGTCCATAGCCGAATGGATACAGGGTTTGATTTGGATGAGTGACAGATGGGATATCCACAGGCAATTTGCCCTTAGGTGATGCAGCGCCAAATATCACTTCTAATCCAGCAGGAATATTTGGCTGATTGAATTGTCCGTTTGAGTAGCCTTTAAAACCGTAAACGGCTAGTAAGGCATCAGCCTCCTCAAAATTTGCCGCATCGTAAGGATTTCTTAGACTCATGATGACCATTTTTTTGTTTTGTGCTGCTGTTTCTTTCATGACAGCACGCGGAAAAGCAGTAGCCCACTTTTTCGGGTCCTGGACATTGTCATCAATCACACCATCATTCACAGCTGGGTCATTTTGGACAACGTAAGAGCCAGTAATCACATAGTCAGCATCTTGAATCAGTTTGGCTGTTTCTTTAGTGAAAGTCTTATCCGCAAACGCATATGATTGGATACGTACAGGTTTGATCCTTTTTTTATTGATCAGAGAGTCAATTGTGACAGACATGGCTTTTGTCTGATCTTCGTAAGGTGCCATGACCAAGATCTTGTCATTCTTTTTAGGCTGGAATGGTAAGGTCTTTTCGTTGTTTTTAAGCAGGGTGATCCCTTCACGTGCCATTTTTTGTTCTGCTTTCCGGTGCGACTTTTTCCCAACGACTTGAGTGGCTTTTTTGATTTTTTTCTCAAGGGTGATGGGTTTCTTGGAAGAAATGATGCCGCGTTTGATCTTCAATTGAAGAATTTTTTCAACAGATTGGTTGATTTGAGACATCGGAATTTCTTTCTTTACAATCGCCTGTTTTACAGCATTGAACACATTCTCTAGGTTTTTTTCTGTTTTTAGAGAGGTGACTGGTGCTGGCATAAGGGCGATGTCGACACCTGCCTTAATAGCCATCACCACGGCTTCTTCCTGCCCAAAGTTATCTGCAATCGCTTTCATATTTAGGGCGTCTGTTACGACAACTCCTTGAAAGCCCATCTCTTCTTTTAATAAGTGTGTGATGACTTTTTTCGATAAGGTTGCTGGAACCATAATGTCCTCGCCATCTTTTTTGCTTTTGTACGTTGTGTGGTCAATGGCAGGGAATTGAACATGAGCGGTCATGACCATATCCGCACCAGCGTTGATGGCTTGTTGAAACGGATAGAGCTCAACCTTTTTTAAACGATCTAGATCATGTTCTACGAGCGGCAAGCCGTAGTGACTATCGACAGCTGTATCACCATGTCCCGGGAAATGCTTGAGTGTCGAAATAGTTTTTTCCTTTTGAAGTCCTTTCATGGTTTGAAGACCGAGCCTAGTGACGAGAGCAGGATCAGAGCTAAAGGAACGGACACCAATGACGGGGTTGTTTGGGTTATTATTCACATCAAGCACAGGAGAGAAGTTTGTATTGATCCCTAGTGCATTTAGTTCTTTGCCGATGATTTTACCTGTGTCGTATGCATTTTTCTTACTTCTAGAGGCACCAATCGACATATTTCCTGGGAAATGTGTTCCCTTTTGTAATCTTGTGACGATTCCACCTTCTTGATCAATTGAAATGAGTAATGGAATGTTCGGTGATGCTTTTTGAAATTCATGAGTGAGTTTGACGGTTTGTTTCGTATCAACGACATTCTCCGCAAATAAGATGACACCGCCTAGATGATATTTTTCAACAAGATGAGACACTTCTTTATTCATCTTTGTTAAGCCTGTAGGTGCAGATTCATCTTTTGTTTGCCAATTGCGAAAGTCTGGCATGAGCATTTGACCTATCTTTTCATCCAGGGACATGTCTTGCACCATTTGTTTTGCGGTTGGAAGAGGGGCAGAGCTAACCTTTTCCGTTGGAATGGAAGAGGTTAGCAGGGCCAAAACCAGAGCAGCGGGGAAAAGAGCTTTTAACATCGAATTCCTCCTTTTACTTAAAAGATTCGTAGATTGCGGTCATGATGCTTCCATAAGTACCAGTTGGGAAAAGGTCACCTTCAAATTGATTTGGGTTGGTTTCAGGTGAAACGACAGGCGAATGTTTCTTATTTGTCAGCAAGACGATACCTAGATTATGTTTTGGATCAATCAATGTCATGGTTCCGGTCCAGCCAGTATGTCCATAGGCTTCGTTACTTGCATATTTTCCAAACATCCATTCCATGTCAGTATGACCGTTTTTTCGCCAGCCTAGCCCGTATGTTGGGTTTGTATCAGAAGAGGCTGTAAAGAGATCGATAGAAGCTTGATCAAAGATGGTGGTTTTTCCATAGCCTCCTTTGTTCAGCATGAGCTGGAGCAGCACGGCCATGTCTGATATGTTAGAAAAAAGTCCAGCATGACCAGAGATACCTGCCATTGAGTAATATGCTTTCTCATCGTGGACTTCGCCTAGCAGGGTGTACCTGCGAATGTTTTCAAAATCAATGACACCATCTCGCGAATTACCTAAACGTTCGGTTGCTGCAAAATGCTTTTGTTTGAATCTTTTTTGCAGTGGATTGAACATTGTATGTTTGAGACCTAGCGGCCGATAGATTGTCGACTCTACATATTGATCAAGAGGCATACCTGTTTTTTTCTCAATGATCATGCCTAACAGCATGTAATCAATGTCACTATAAATGTGCTGGGTGCCTGGTTTGTATTGCAGCGGCACCTTTGGCAGCCATTTCATTGTTGTCTTTCTATCTTGAGAGAAAAAGGAGCCGGCGGCTTCTTTGCTATAAAATAAGACACTGGAAGGGAGTCCGGCAGAATGGGTCAGAAGATCATTTACACGGAGCTGTTCTTTGCCGGTTACCTTTGCATCTGGTTCATCTTTAAAATCTGGCAGGATGGATTGTATTTTTTCGTTCACATCCAGTTTTTTCTCGTAGACGAGCTTTTGCAGGGCATAGTTGGTCGCATACATTTTGGTGTTGGATGCCAAGTCGAACAGTGTATTCTTTTTCATTTTCTTATATGATTTAAGTTCAGTTGTGCCTTCGTATTTTTGCCTGTAGCCATAGGCTTTTTGATGGACGATTTTTCCGTCTTTGATAATGATGAGTGCGGCTCCTGGAAATCCTGCTTTGATGTCGTTTTGAATCATGTGATCAACCTTCCTAAGCTGCCTGGAAGAAAAACCTGCTTGTTCCGGTCGTTTTGCCTTTTTTAAGACGGGATATTCTTCAGGTGCTGTTTTAGACAAAGACGATACAGGATGGGAGCTAGTTGCAAATGTTTGTACGGGTAATCCAAGGAGCATGAGCAGACTTGTTATTAAGAGAAAGTATTTCTTCAAGAGTTAGACCTCCTATTGCTTATTTTTCCTCAAATTCAACAGCCATATCATCATGAAAACCAAATAAGTATGTGAAAATAAATCCAGCGACATATGCAATAAAGAGTCCGATTAAGTAAAGAAGCATTTGATGTGTGTGAACAATAAAGGTTAATGGGAGACCTGATACACCAATCGCCTTCGTTGCAATTTGGAAGTAGGCTTGAAATGCGCCGCCGATTCCAGCGCCAAGACAAGCGGTGAGAAATGGCCGTCCCAGCGGGAGTGTGACACCGAAAATGAGTGGTTCACCAATGCCGAGCATCCCTGAAGGAAGTCCACCTGCAATGGCTCTTTTGAGTTTTTTCTTTTTTGTTTTCATATAAATGGCGAATGCCGCACCGACCTGTCCTGCACCGCCCATAGCGAGAATTGGCAAAAGAGGGTCATCTCCAATGG
The DNA here is from genome assembly GCF_002998465.1 of Bacillus sp. NMCC46. NCBI lineage: Bacteria > Bacillati > Bacillota > Bacilli > Caryophanales > Bacillaceae > Bacillus > Bacillus sp. NMCC46. Next base: position 8,294 of record NZ_PVQZ01000006.1, read on the forward strand.
AATTGATGAGTTCCATATGAATTGGTGTCAGTCCTTGGTGAAGTCCTGTCACAACAAGTGGAAGGAAGGTCGCACCAAGAACAAATCCAGCGAAGATTCCGCCCATATTTAATAGATAAGTTAATCCTGAGGTAATGGCATCAGATATAAATCCGCCGACTGGCATGAAGACAACGTACGTAAAAATGCCTGTAATGAGTAGTGTGATGGTAGGTGTGACGATGATATCAAGTGACTGCGGGACGAAGCGTCTAATTCGGGTTTCCACAAGCGCCATAAAGATGGCGGCTAGAAGAACACCGATGAGTCCGCCTCTGCCTGGTAGAATATTTGTGCCAAATAACATAATATCTGCGGAGGCTGGGTTAATAATGAGGATACCAGCTAAAGCGCCTAATGCAGGAGAGCCTCCAAACTCCTTTGCGGCATTTGTTCCGACTAAAATACCGAGATATGCGAACAAGCCTGAACCAATAACGGTTAAAATGATCGCTGCTTGAGACTTTTCATCGAGCCAGCCTGCTTGCACGATTGCTTTCGTAATTCCTGTAATAAGACCCGATGCAACGAGTGCCGGAATGATAGGAATAAAAATGCTGGCAACCCGTCGTAAGAACAGCTTGAACGGTGTGCGGTTCTTTTGTGAAATGGCTTGCTTGTTTTTTTGTGCTTCATTGTTTAAATCATACGAGCCAGAGGCATTTAGCAGTTGTTCAAACGCACTTGATACTTGGTTGACAACACCAGTACCTAAGATAATTTGCAGCGTTTCTGCCTCAACGACTCCAATGACGCCATCGAGTTCTTTGATTTTTGTGATGTGAACTTGTTCATTGTCAATCGGTGTAATTCGGAGACGCGTCATACAATGTGTATGGGAAGAGATGTTTTCAGAACCACCACAGAGAGAAAGAATGTCTTTCGCCAACTGCTGATATTTCGTTTGATGACTCATGTTGAATCCCCCTTTGATTTTCGTTTCATGGAGCGGATGGCATGTCTTGTCTTGTCAATATATTGCGCTGTCTCTTCATATTGACGGGAAGCTAAGCTGAGGAACAAGACATCAATTAAGTAGAGCTGTGCCATTCTAGAGGAAGTGGCTGCACTGCGAAAAGGTGCTTCATTGGAACCGGACGTCGATAGGTGAACATCACTTAAGGCAGAAACGCTTGTTTGACCAGGATGCGTTAAGGCAATGGTTTTCACTTGATTGTCTTTTGCAAGCTGAAGAGCTTGAATGATGTCTAACGTTTCTCCTGAAAAGGATATACCGAACACGATGTCATTCTTTCCTGCATTTGCGATGACCGTTGATGCGATGTGCATGTCAGTGAAGGCAGTCGCTGCATAATTGATTCTGAGAAATTTCTGCTGGGCATCCGCTGCGACGATGCCAGATGCGCCGACGCCGATAAAATGGATTTGGTTTGCATGCAGCAGTAATTGAACAGCTTTTTCTAATGCATCTGCATTTAAAATAGAAGCGGTGTCCTTAATTGATTGAATCGAGTTTCCTGCTGTTTTTTGAATAATGGATTGAATCGGTTCATCTTGTTCGATATCACGGTAGCCTTGTTTATCGTTGTGCATCAAGTCTCCAGCGATTCGCATTTTTAAATCGTGATAGCCATCTAGCCCGAGAGATTTACAAAGGCGGATGACTGCAGAGCTGCTTGCACCGGCTGCCTGGCTGATCTCGTGTACTGTGCTCTTAATGACTTTGTCAGGATGGGCAAGAATATAGTCTGCAATGATTTTTTCAGATTGGGGGAGCTTTGCTTTCATTGTGTGTAGTAGGGTGAGTCCACCTGCTGACATGAGCTCTGCCTCCTTTAGGATTGATGATGAGAGATGGCTTTGTCGATATGGCCATTCGCTTTGTTGAGTAAATCCTTGGCTGTTTTTTTGTCTGTGTTTGTTTGGAGCATGACGATGGCGGTTTTGACTTCTAAGTCTGCTGCTTCAAGAGTCTTCACGGCTTGTTCATAGGAAGCGTTTGTCACATGTTGAAGGATGGTGATGGCGCGTTCTTTTAATTTATAATTGCTGACTTTTACATCAACCATCAGGTTTTCATATACTTTACCTTGTCTGATCATGACAGAGGTGGAAAGCATATTTAAAATCATTTTATGAGCGGATGCGGCTTTCATTCGTGTTGACCCAGTGATGGCTTCTGGTCCTACAATGACTTCAATGGCGCAGTCTGCCAGCTCGCTAATTTCTGCTTGTTCATTGCAGCTGAGGGCTACTGTTTTTGCGCCGATGGATTTAGCGTAGTTTAAAGCGCCGATGATGTAGGGTGTCCTGCCGCTGGCGGCGATACCGACGACCGTATCTTTTGATGTCAGGTGAATGTGTACTAAATCCTGTTTGCCGGCTTCTTCACTGTCTTCCACATCTTCGGCAGCATGTGAAAAAGCAGAGTCGCCGCCTGCCATGATACCGACAATCACATCAGGTGAGACGCTATAGGTAGGGGGACATTCAACAGCATCCATCACGCCAAGTCTGCCGCTTGTCCCGGCTCCTAAATAAACGAGTCTACCCCCATTTGAAATGGATTCATAGGCGAAGTCACTTGCTGTTTTGACATGTGGTAGGACACGGTTCACTGCTTGAGCGACCTTCATATCTTCTTCATTGATCAGCTGGAGTATTTCGAGCGGATCTGCTTGTGATATTCCCATTGTGTTAGGGTTTCTTGATTCTGTTGTCAAAGAACGCAATTGAGATGGCTGCATGCGACATTCCTCCTTATTTCTTCATTTTCAGTATATTCAGTGTGATATGAAATTTCAACATTATATTTAAATATTGAAATTATATTTCACTCGAAACGTTGTGCTAACTGGAGGTAAATAATTAGAAAATAAAAAAAATAAAAATCCCCTTTACAAAAGGGGGACAACCTGTATATAATAACTTTTGTCAGCTTCACGGAAACAGCAAACTTGACAAACTGGCCCGTTGGTCAAGCGGTTAAGACACCGCCCTTTCACGGCGGTAACACGGGTTCGAATCCCGTACGGGTCACCATGATGTGGAGGATTAGCTCAGCTGGGAGAGCATCTGCCTTACAAGCAGAGGGTCGGCGGTTCGAGCCCGTCATCCTCCACCATATGCCGGTGTAGCTCAACTGGTAGAGCAACTGACTTGTAATCAGTAGGTTGGGGGTTCAAGTCCTCTTGCCGGCACTGTTTTTTCTTTATCAATTCCATATGTGGAGGGGTAGCGAAGTGGCTAAACGCGGCGGACTGTAAATCCGCTCCCTCCGGGTTCGGCGGTTCGAATCCGCCCCCCTCCACCATTTTTGGGCTATAGCCAAGCGGTAAGGCAACGGACTTTGACTCCGTCATGCGTTGGTTCGAATCCAGCTAGCCCAGTTAAGACACCTTTTTCAAAAAGGTGTCTTTTTTTATGTTGGCAGACGGAATGTATAACTATTCAAAATATTGTTGAGTTGAGTCAGAAGGCATCGAGAAAGTAAAATATAAGCATGAACGGAAAGGGGATGTACATATGGGAGATCAAAAGAAGGTCACGATTGTCGGAGTTCCGATGGATTTGGGTCAAATGAGAAGGGGCGTCGATATGGGACCGAGTGCCATTCGGTGTGCAGGCGTAAAAGAAAAATTGGAATCGCTTTCATTTGATGTGGAGGATCTCGGCGATATTTTGGTTGAACAAAGAGATGATGAGAAAGGTTTATATACAAGTGAAAAGCTAAAAAATTTAACGGAGAATGCTGGTGCGAATCAGCTGCTAGCTGAGAAGGTTGACAGTATTGTGCAATCAGGCTCATTCCCGCTCATTTTAGGCGGTGATCACAGCATTGCGATAGGAACACTTGCGGGGGTAGCCAAGCATTATGAAAACTTAGGTGCCATTTGGTATGATGCACACGGTGATTTAAATACAGAGGAAACCTCTCCTTCTGGAAATATACATGGTATGCCGCTTGCAGTCAGTATCGGCCTTGGGCATGCTGATTTAACGAACATTGGTGGTTATTCCCCTAAATTGAAGCCTGAGAATGTTGTTATAATTGGTGCTCGATCCTTAGATGAAGGAGAGCGGGCATTGATTAGAGAGAAAGGCATTAAAGTGTATACGATGCATGAAATAGATCGTTTAGGGATGACAAGGGTGATGGAGGAAGCCATTTCATATTTAAAGGAAAGAACAGATGGTGTCCACCTGTCACTTGATTTAGATGGACTAGATCCAGCGGAGTGCCCTGGTGTAGGAACTCCTGTGGCGGGCGGCATTAGTTACCGGGAGAGTCATCTTGCCATGGAGCTTTTAGAGGAAGCGGGTATTTTGACTTCAGCTGAATTTGTTGAGGTGAATCCGGTTTTGGATGAAAAAAATAAAACAGCCGAGGCAGCTGTTGCGTTGATTGGTTCGTTAATGGGCGAAAAGCTATTGTAGAGCGGGACTTGTTCCCGTTCTTTTTTGTTTTGGAGAAATTTAAGGATATATTAAGGTTTTTACCGGTGGATATGCGTAACACGCTGTCAAAAATTTGTTACACTATTTTTTAGAGGAGAATGAAACCTTTTGGAAAGAGATTCGTATACATAAAGACCGGTGAAGGCAGAGGTTGAATATACTATGGACACAATGATTAAAAAGAGAATTAAGCAAGTGAAAAAAGGCGACCAGAACGCATTTGCAGACATCGTAGACCTGTATAAAGACAAAATTTATCAGCTGTGCTACCGTATGCTTGGGAATGCACACGAAGCAGAGGATATTGCACAGGAGGCGTTTATTCGTGCCTATGTGAATATTGAAAGCTTTGATGTAAATCGTAAGTTTTCTACGTGGCTGTACCGCATTGCAACCAACCTGACCATCGACCGTATTCGCAAAAAAAAGCCGGATTATTATTTAGATGCAGAGGTGGCAGGAACAGAAGGACTGAATATGTATTCTCAAATTGCTGCTGATGGCATTTTGCCAGAGGAAGAGGTGGTGTCTCTTGAATTATCGAGTACCATTCAGCAAAAAATTCTAAGATTACCCGATAAATATCGTTCGGTCATCGTATTAAAGTATATTGATGAACTCTCGTTAAAAGAAATTAGCGAGATTCTGAATATACCCGTTGGTACGGTAAAAACGAGAATACACAGGGGTAGAGAGGCTCTCCGGAAACAGTTGAGAGACCTTTGAGTGAGGTGATTTTGATGAGCTGTCAGGAAAAAATCGTCCTGCTTATGCATCAGTATTTAGACGGGGACATTGAGCCCCAAGACGAAAAAGAATTAAAGAGCCATCTGCAATCGTGTGAGGAGTGCCGTACTCATTTTCAACAAATTGAGAAATCCATCGCGCTTGTGCAGAGTACATCTCATATAGAAGCACCAACTGATTTCACTGCAAAGGTGATGGCAGGTCTTCCAAAGGAAAAAAAGCGTGTGTCGGTTCAAAGATGGATCAAAGCTCATCCGCTGATGGTGGCCGCTGCCCTCTTTCTCATTTTGATGGGAGGCAGTCTGTTTACAAGCTGGAATACCGATCATAATTTCAGTGTGTCGAAGCAGCCGAATCTCGTCGTTGTAAATGATACAGTGACCGTACCTAAAGGGGAAACCGTAAAAGGTGATGTCACTGTTAAAAATGGCAAGCTGATTGTAGAAGGCAAGGTTGATGGAAATGTCACCGTCGTCAATGGGGAACAGCTGACTGCTTCTGCCGGACAAGTCACTGGTCAAATTAATGAAATTAATGAAGTGTTTGATTGGATTTGGTACAAAATGAAATCTACAGCACAAAATGTGATGCGGGTCATTGGACCAGAGGAGCAAAAGTAATCATACGGGTCGAGAGCAGTCTCTTTAGGGGGCTGCTCTTTTTCTATATTATAGGTCAGAATGTATGCGAACTAGCACGCCAGCCATATATGGCAACTGTTTTCCTTGCTGAAACAAAATGTGGTATAATAGCCACGCTATGTATTTACACATAGGCTCTTTTTTTATCAAAAATGCATCAAACGAAGAATAACTGAAAATTCTGGAGGACGAGGAAATGGCTTTAGGGGATATTCCTTTTTTGCAGTACCTCGGTAATGCTGTTGATGTTCTCGTTGTTTGGTATGTGATATATAAATTAATGATGGTCATCCGCGGAACAAAAGCGGTTCAGCTTTTAAAGGGAATTGTGGTCATTGTTCTTGTCAGGATGGGAAGTGCGTATCTCGGTCTTAACACACTTCAATGGCTGATGGATCAAGCGATTACGTGGGGATTCCTTGCGATCATTATTATTTTTCAGCCAGAGCTAAGGAGAGCGCTTGAGCAGCTTGGGCGCGGCCGTTTCTTCTCAAGAAGCGGGACACCTATAGAGGAACAGCAGCAGAAAACGATCGAGGCAATTACAAAAGCAATTAAATATATGGCAAAACGCAGAATCGGCGCGCTTTTGACAATTGAGCGTGATACTGGGATGAATGATTACATAGAGACTGGAATTCCTTTGAATGCAAAGGTGAGTTCAGAGCTGCTCATTAATATTTTCATTCCAAATACACCGCTTCATGACGGTGCTGTCATTATGAAGCGTGATGAGATTGCAGCTGCGGCTTGTTATTTACCGCTGTCAGAAAGTCCTTTTATCTCTAAGGAACTGGGGACGCGACACAGGGCGGCAGTCGGAATTAGTGAAGTGACAGACAGCTTAACCGTCATCGTTTCTGAGGAGACAGGCGGCATTTCTGTCGCAAGAAATGGTGATCTCCACCGAGAATTGACAGAAGAAGCGCTTGAAGAAATGCTGATTGCTGAATTTAGTAAGAACAGCAAAGATGCTTCCTCGACCAAATGGTATTGGAGGGGCAAGAAAAATGGATAAGATTTTGAATAATCGCTGGGCCGTAAAGCTTCTTGCATTGGTCTTCGCTTTATTGCTGTACGGTGCAGTCAATTCAGCGCAAGCGCCCACGCCGAAAAAAATCGGTGAATCCTTTTTCCCAACATCGACGACAGATGAAGCAACTTTAACCGACATTCCTGTTAAGGCGTATTATGATGACGAGAAGTACGTCGTTACTGGTGTGCCGCAAACAGTCAATGTGACGATTAAAGGGTCAACGAGTGCTGTGAAAACAGCAAGACAAACAAAGAACTTCGAAATATATGCAGATATGCAGAATTTATCGACAGGTACCCATAAAGTGGAGCTGAAGGCAAGAGATGTATCAAAAGGGCTCACACTATCGATCAACCCATCTGTGACGACGGTGACGATACAAGAAAAAACAACAGCAGAATTTCCTGTTGAAACTGAATTTTATAATCAAAATAAAATCAAAGATGGCTATTCACCTGAACAGCCTATTGTGAATCCGAAAAAGGTCACAGTCACTGGCTCAAAGGACGTGATCGACAAAATTTCTGTCATTAAAGCATTTGTGAACCTAGAGGATGTCGATCAGCAAATTGAAAAGGAAGCGAGGCTCACTGTGTATGATAGCAGCGGGAACGAGCTGCCAGTCGAATTGAGTCCCTCTGTGGTGAATATTACAGTTCCCATCTCAAGTCCAAGCAAAAAGGTTCCGTTTAAAATAGAGCGGACGGGCAGCTTACCTGACGGGATCAGTATCTCAAGCATTGAGACAAGCCCGAGTGAGGTCACGGTGTACGGCTCTCAAAAAGTGCTGGATTCGCTTGATTTTATTGATGGCGTCAAGCTGGACCTAAGCAAGATCAAAGATGATACGGAGATTGATGCCGACATTCCCCTGCCAGATGGTGTGAAAAAGGTATCGCCCGAAACGGTTAAAATCAAGGTGAAGGTTGCAACAGCTCAAGAAAAAAAGATCGATAATGTACCGATTTCTGTCGTGGGTCTGAGCAAGGATCTCACCTCCGATTTTGTGAGCCCATCTTCTGGACGGCTCTCGTTAACAGCAAAGGGATCAAAAAGTGCGATTGATAAACTAAAGGCTTCAGATCTTGAAGCCTATATCAATGTCGGGGACTTGAACGAAGGAACACATGAGGTCACCATTCAAGTGAACGGTCCTCAAAATGTGACGTTGACATTATCGAGATCAAAGGTCAAAGTGAAACTGACTTCTACTGAGACAGAAGATCAGCCAGCGTCTACGAATGATCGCAAGGATCCATCTTCTGATGACGATGATCAGGATGAGAAGAGTAAAGAAGAATCCACGCAAGATAAAGCAAAGAAAGAATCAAGTCAGAGACAGCGGATCAAAGAAGATAAAAAAGAGGACGAAGCGTCCTCTTGAATGGTAAAAAAGGAGCGATTGAAACATGGGCAAGTACTTTGGAACTGATGGTGTAAGGGGTGTGGCGAATAGCGAATTAACGCCAGAGCTCGCATTTAAAATTGGGAGATTTGGCGGCTATGTGCTCACGAAGGATAAAGAACGTCCAAAGGTACTCGTTGGACGAGACACACGTGTATCCGGTCATATGCTAGAAGGAGCGCTCGTTGCAGGCTTACTTTCAATTGGCGCTGAAGTGATGCGTCTAGGTGTGATCTCAACACCTGGTGTGTCTTATTTAACGAAGGCAATGGACGCAGAAGCGGGTGTCATGATCTCTGCTTCTCACAACCCAGTTCAAGACAACGGAATTAAATTCTTCGGCGGTGACGGCTTTAAGCTGTCTGATGAACAGGAGAATGAAATTGAGCAGCTGATGGATCAGCCGGTCGATCAATTGCCACGCCCAGTTGGAGCGGATCTTGGAACGATGAATGACTACTTTGAAGGAGGTCAGAAATACTTGCAATTCTTGAAGCAGACAGCGGACGAGGATTTCACAGGTATTCACGTGGCGCTTGACTGTGCTCACGGTGCAACCTCTTCTCTAGCGACACATTTATTTGCGGATTTAGATGCTGATGTGTCCACAATGGGAACATCACCAAACGGATTGAATATCAATGATGGTGTCGGCTCAACTCATCCAGAGGCACTTTCTGCTTTTGTGAAGGAGAAGGGTGCAGATATTGGTCTGGCGTTTGATGGTGACGGAGACCGTTTAATTGCTGTCGATGAAAAAGGTGATATTGTAGACGGCGATCAAATTATGTACATATGTGCACGTTATTTGAAGGGTGAAGGCCGATTAAAGGATGACACCGTCGTGTCCACGGTCATGAGTAACCTAGGCTTCTATAAAGCGCTGGAGAAACAAGGCATTAAGAGCATCCAAACCGCTGTTGGTGACCGCTATGTGGTTGAAGCGATGAAAAAGGATGGCTATAATGTCGGCGGTGAACAATCAGGCCATTTGATTTTCCTTGATTACAATACGACAGGTGATGGCATGCTTTCTGCGATCATGCTTGTCAATACACTCAAAGCAACAGGAAAAACATTGTCAGAGCTTGCAGCTGAAATGGAAAAATTCCCGCAGCTTCTAGTGAATGTGAAAGTGTCTGATAAATATAAAGTGGAAGAAAATGAAAAAGTAAAAGCAGTGATTCAAGAGGTCGAAAAAGAGATGAATGGAGACGGCCGTATTCTTGTTCGTCCATCTGGAACAGAGCCGCTTGTACGCGTGATGGCAGAGGCGAAAACAAAAGAGCTGTGTGATGAATATGTGACTCGAATTACCGCTGTTGTGAAAGAGGAAATGGGTATCGAGTAATAGATGAAAGCAAATCGCCAGCGGCGGTTTGCTTTTTTTTCGAATAAACGTCATAAATGGATGGATTTGTACGAATCTTATAAGCGAAGGCAATTTATTGCTGCCTTCATACATAGGAGAGCACATCAAAAGTAGAACGTGACAAGCCTCATCGCATATAGTGTATGGAGGTCTCACTTTCTTGAGCGGGATCACCCGCTAAATTGTGATTGACGGAGGTCAGACCTTATAGTACAATCATCCTTGTGTTACTGGATTTTTATTCTATCAGGAAAGGCAGGGTAGATGTTCAGCAACTCTCTTATAATTATAGCGCCCGAACTAAGCGATCGGACGAAAGATGCTTAGTTGACGAGGATGGAGGTTATCGAATTTTCGGCGGATGCCTCCCGGCTGATCAAAAAAGAGATCACAGCCGTAAGTGTTTCTTTAAAGCAAAGAGGTGACTCTTTGTACAAAGGGAATACACATGATCTCCCAAATTAAACATGTAGAGAGGGACGAAGAAATGTCCCTTCTATTTTAGTAGGCTTTCTTTGTCCCTTTCACATGAACGGGAGGAAGAATATTTATGTGTGGAATCGTAGGTTATATTGGTCAGAATGATGCGAAGGAAATCTTATTAAAGGGTTTAGAGAAGCTTGAGTACCGCGGGTATGACTCAGCAGGTATCGCTGTGGCAAACGAAGAAGGCGTGCATGTGTTCAAAGAAAAAGGACGTATTGCTGAGCTTCGTGAAGTTGTTGATGCAAACGTAGCATCTTCAGCAGGAATCGGACATACACGCTGGGCAACACACGGTGTACCAAGCCATCTAAATGCGCATCCGCATCAAAGTGCTTCTGGCCGTTTTACGCTTGTTCATAACGGTGTCATCGAGAACTATGTACAATTGACACGCGAATATTTACAAGACGTCACACTAAAAAGCGACACAGATACAGAGGTTGTTGTTCAAGTTATCGAACAATTTGTAAGTAGAGGTCTTGATACAGAGGAAGCTTTCCGTCAAACGCTTCTTCAACTAAAAGGCTCTTACGCAATTGCCCTTTTCGATAACGAAAACAAAGAAACAATCTATGTGGCGAAAAACAAAAGCCCATTATTGGTTGGTTTCGGAGAAGATTTCAACGTTGTAGCTTCTGACGCAATGGCGATGCTTCAAGTAACAAACGAATATGCGGAATTAATGGATAAAGAAATGGTCATTGTCACAAAAGACGAGGTGATCATCAAAAACCTTGACGGTGATATCATGACACGTCCTTCTTATATCGCTGAGCTAGATGCAAGCGACATCGAGAAAGGCACATATCCTCACTACATGTTAAAAGAAACGGATGAGCAGCCGCTTGTCATGCGCAAAATCATCCAAGAATATCAAGACGAAAACGGCAAGCTGTCAGTCGCTGGCGATATCGCAAGCGCAGTAGCAGAAGCAGACCGCATTTACATTGTGGCTTGCGGAACAAGCTACCATGCAGGACTTGTCGGTAAACAATATATTGAAGACTGGGCGAAAGTACCTGTAGAAGTCCATGTAGCAAGTGAATTCTCTTACAACATGCCGCTTCTATCGAAAAAGCCGTTGTTCATCTTCCTTTCTCAATCTGGGGAGACAGCGGACAGCCGTGCTGTACTTGTTCAAGTCAAAGAGCTTGGTCATAAAGCATTAACGATCACAAACGTACCAGGATCTACGCTTTCTCGTGAAGCGGACTTCACATTGCTTCTTCATGCAGGACCAGAAATTGCAGTGGCTTCAACAAAAGCTTACACAGCACAAATTGCTGTTCTTGCGATCCTTGCATCAGTTGCAGCCGAATTAAATGGTCAATCTCTTGACTTTGATCTTGTGAAAGAACTTGGGATTGTAGCAAATGCAATGGAAGCCCTTGTCGATCAAAAGGATGAAATGGAACAAATCGCTCGTGACTTCTTCACAGTGACACGTAACGCATTCTTTATCGGAAGAGGACTTGATTACTATGTGTGCCTTGAAGGTTCACTAAAACTAAAAGAGATCTCTTACATCCAAGCAGAAGGATTTGCTGGCGGAGAACTCAAACACGGCACAATTGCTTTAATTGAAGAAGGCACACCGGTTATTGCCCTTGCAACGCAAGAGCACGTGAACCTCAGCATTCGCGGTAACGTCAAAGAAGTCGTGGCACGCGGAGCAAACCCATGTGTCATCTCACTAAAAGGCCTAGAAGACGAAGGCGACCGTTTCGTCCTTCCAGCTGTAGACCCAGCACTTGCACCACTTGCATCTGTTGTCCCATTACAGCTCATCGCTTATTACGCAGCACTTCATCGCGGGTGTGATGTGGATAAACCACGTAACCTTGCGAAGAGTGTGACGGTGGAGTAGGTTTAATTTTTATAATGAAACACCCCTTTGAGAATTTGTTAAAGGGGTGTTTTTTGTTTAGGTTACTATTATTTGCGAATAATCACCATTTTCAAAGCGTTTAAGGAGATTTTCAATCTTTTTTATGGATGTTAATGAGTAACTATAAACTCCAAGCTCTTTTATTAAACAGATGTTCTCTATTTTGTAAATTGGCACTTCACAATTATGTGCTTTACGTTTTATTAAGTCACCTTTAATTAAATAAGTAAACGTATTTTGGGGAATCGAAGGCAAATCCCAAAAATCAAAATCAGCTATTCCTAATTTCTCTATTAGATTTTGTTCGTCATTAATACTATATTGTTGGCCGATATGATTAATTTTATCATGCTGTTCATATTCTAATAACAACTCCATAGTAGACATGAGTTTTAATACTTTTGATGATTCATCGCCATCTCCTAATTGCTTCATAAATCGCTTAATGGCAGGTTCAACATAGAATTGATTAAAATGATATGGTGTTAACTCTTCGAAAAGCCTATATAATATGCTTTCCCACTCACTGTTATAGATGTAGTATTCTCCAAATTCAGGATAAAATAGTTCAGATAATTTTTTTCCATTCTCCAGCTTTATTCGTTTGATTTTTTTTGAATTTTCACCCCATATTTCGGGGTAGATTTCTAGTAATTCATCATCATCAATGCTAAAACTTATACTCATCGAAAAGCAAGCGACGAATAATGGAATATTAATAAATCGAACCACTGTTCATCCTCTAATATTAAATGTTCATACACAATATTTTTGAGTGGAGGGTTATCTGCTAAATGATCTCTATAAATGTTACTTTTTAAAAATTCCCTTTTTCGAAATAAAGGTTGTTCCCGATACATGAATGAACAAAATGAATCAATACAAAAGTCAATTAAATTTATTAATAATGTAGAATCACCTTGGGTTAAATAGGTTAACGTTTTCATATATAAGTCGGTTTCTCTCTCAGGTAGCATTGAACCGTCTTTTTCTAATGTTGCGATTAATAAATTCAAAGATTCTTTCGTATTTAGTAACTGATAGATGTAAACTGGTGAATTATTGTCTAATACGAGATTTAATTTATCTTTGACACCATTCGAAAGTTTGCTTTTTGATATAAGTTCGATAACTTCATCATTTTCTATTAATTCTTCTTCCTTTCCATACATCCAATCATATGCGTTATATTTTACTGTACTTACGTCATGTTCACTTAAATTATCAGTTGGCGAATGTCTGTTCATTATTGAATGGTCATTATTTATTCGTGTAGGTGAGCGTCCATATAAAAGCTCAATTTGTTTATCCATTTCTATTGAGTATTGAAGGCCATAAAAGTCACATAAGTCAGGAATGCTATCAATTAACATATCTAATTCTACATCCATGCAGTATTCTTCTAAAAAATCCAACTCTGAAAAAATCAATTGTTTTATATTTTTTCTAATTTTTGAGTTAAAAGATTCATAAAATATTTCGTACTCCTTAGGAAATATTTCTCGAAAACGTTCCATCGCTTTATAATGAAACACACTAAAGGCGTTTTTGAAGTATTTATCTATTAATTTATATCCGTTAAAAGCCATTCCAATATTTGTGCAACTTACGATATAATCAGGTAAATTATGCAAATCATTATATTGATATTCTTTAGGGTCATTACTCCCCATATCAATACAGTACTGATTGATTTTATACTCTAAAAATTTATAAAGTCTCGGTTGTTTTTGATTTTGTGTTAGATAAATTCTAAGTAAATCAAAGAATCTATCTAAGCTTCCCTTTTCTTGTTCTAAAATATCAATATTCCATATATTATCGTTTTCTGAAAAACTAGTTGTATAATCATCATAATGTTCTATACAACTTTGTATGATCTGTTCACTAATGTTTGAACTACAAGAAGGTGATACATTCTTAAATAGAAACAATAATTGATTATAGAAGGAGCAGCAAGGCAGTAGCTTGGGAATCCATTGTTCACAATTCTCTTTCAAGAAGTCAAGCAGAAAATCTTGTGCTGATGGGTTTATAAAATATATAAAGATATCATCATACTCATCATCATAAACGGTCTTGATCATGGTTTCTTCAAGTTCTCTAAGACTCTCACTTAAATTCTTCGTGTGCGTTTCATTGAAATAATAATGTAAAGAATTTTTGTAGCAGACTTCTACATCCTCTTGTAATGAAGGTGTTGAAGTAATTAGTAGTAAAAAAGCTACAAACTTTGCTTCATTAGATAAATTATCAAAAATATCTCTCCAAAAATCACTTGGACAATCTAAATAATTTAACAATCGATTTAAGTAATCTTCTGGTGTTTCATAACTTTGAGGTTTTTGATCTAAAAATAGTGATAGTACCCTTGGATTATAATTGTCGTGATATACAATCTCATCTGTATGAAGATGCAAATAGTTAACATGCTCATAATTTAGTTTTGAGTAGTAGAGACGACTAAATAAAATACTTGCTTTTTCACTCTCGGAGTATGCTTCCAAGTTGCAAATTAAGGTATAGTTATCAAATACTTTTTTTAGTAAAGGACTTTGATGAATGAGTTGTTGAAGAATATATTCTCTTGTTGTAATAATTAATCTTGTATCATTAGGGAAATTTTCGATATCCTTTATTAACTTAGCTAAGCGTTCTTCTTCTTTTTTATTCTTTTCTTTTTCGAGGATACTTCCCCAGTAATCATCTAAAATAAAAACTTGTATTTGGTGTTCATCTAACATACTGTATATATCATCGATTGAGTATACCCATCTAAATCCGTTTAAATGATTTTGATACAAATGGGCTAAAGCTAGAATTTGAGCGATTGTTGTTTTTCCAACACCTGGTTCTCCGGAAAGTATGATAGTTCGGTTAATGTCCCAATTCGAAACTGCTGATCTATAGACTTTTGAAGGTATAAAAGTTTTTGCTGTTTTACAAGCATCTTTTAATCTATAGGCAGACTCTCTATAAATACGACTATGTAGATATTCTTTTAACAAGTGTTCAAGCACATTTGAATTTGGAATTAAAAGCTTTGGTTGATTAATTATCACTTTTCTGTAAGTCGGCTGTGAAAGGAGTCTGTTCAATTCAACCCTATCTAATATATCGTGTTCAGTCACATTGAATTCTTTAAATAATTCAACAATATCTTTCGTTTGTTGACGTGTTAACTCCATTGATATCCCTAAGATATAGCGATCTGGTTTTAATTTGCGAACTTTTTGTAGGTCTTGCTTTAAAGAATGTATTAAAGGCTTAAAAGATTGCTGAGCATAACGCTTTACTTGTATGACGGTTTCAGTTTTACCGTCTGTATAAAACCATCAATGCCTTGATCTCGCCCCTCTTTAAAGGTTCTAAAGGGAACGTTCTCTCTTTGAGAGACTACATCACATACCAACACTTCAAACTCTAATGGTTGAAGTAATGCATGAAAATCGTAATTAGACAATTTTCTTCTTCCTTTCACATGTTGATAACGAGTAATTATATCATAATTTATGTATATATGGTTATTATTGTAATGTTTATTTTGTAGCTAGATTCCTCATTACTAGATTGGACATAAAAGGTTAGGCAGATTAAAAACGTGAGGGTAACTATCTTCTAATGCATGGATAAAAGTACTTTAAGAAAGAAAAGGGGAATAACACATGACCAAACCTAAAATCTATACAATGAGCTTCGCAAAAGTCTATCCTCTCTACATCGCAAAGGCAGAGAGAAAAGGACGAACAAAGGCTGAAGTCGATACGATTATTTGTTGGTTAACAGGGTACAGTCCGGAAGAGCTGCAGGAACGGGTGGATCAACAGACAGATATTGAAAACTTCTTTGCCGAGGCCCCTGAGCTTCATCCTTCCCGCAGTTTAATCAAAGGAGTCATCTGTGGTGTTCGAGTAGAAGACATTGAGGAAGAAACCATGAAAAACATTCGGTATCTAGATAAGCTGATTGATGAGTTAGCGAAAGGAAAGACGATGGAAAAGATTTTGCGAGATTCGTTATGACCATCACAAGCAAGCCCAGTGAACTTACTTTCACTGGGCTTTTTTATATCTTATAGACCACTCGATCGATAAAAATAAAATCCATTTGAACGAATTCACTCTTCATGTCGTCAAAAGAAGTGATATCAAAACAAATTGGTTATGAAAAAGGAGTGGCGTGGATGGATATGAAGATGATTTTACCTCTCGTTTTGCTGCAAGCCATTTTAATGGTGATTGGTTTGTTTGATTTGCTGAAAAGAGATCCATCTAGGATCAGAGGAGAGGTGAAGTGGGTTTGGGCTTTGGTGATTGTGTTTGTGGCGAGTGCCGGTCCTATTGCGTATTTCATTTTTGGTCGTAAACAATCTTAGTAGGGGGGATTTGCTTGAATATGCTGGAGTGTCAAGGGCTGACGAAATCGTATGGTCGGCATGAAATTTTAAAAAACGTTTCGTTTTCTGTTGGGGAAGTTGGTTGTGTCGGTTTTTTAGGAGCCAATGGAGCGGGGAAGACAACGACGATTCGGATTTTGACGGGGCTTGCTCGTCCTACGTCTGGCGTCGTGAAGGTGGCGGGTATGGATGTGACAAAGGACATGGATGACATCAGTCATGTGATTGGATATTGTCCGCAGCAGCCTGCATTTTATCAGGACATGACGGGGCAGGAGTGGATGCATTGGGTTGGCGGGTTATTTCAATTAGAGAAAAACATCATTCGCTCCAAAACTGAGGAGCTGTTGAAGCTTTGCCGTGTGTATGAGGCGAAGGATCGTGCCATTGGCAGCTATAGTGGAGGAATGAAGCAGAGGCTCGCCATTGCACAGGCGCTCATCAACAGCCCGAAGGTTCTTATTCTAGATGAACCTGTGTCCGCACTTGATCCGATGGGGAGAAAAGACGTCCTGACTTTGATTGAGCGTTTAAAGCATGAGATGTTGATCTTTATGTCGACCCATATTTTAGATGACATTGAAAGGGTGGCGGATCATATTATCATGATCAACAGCGGAAAAATTGAAATGTCCTCTTCCATGAAACAGATCAAAGAAGACTATATTCAGCCAGTGATTGAATTTCAATTAGAACAAAAGAATACGAAATTAGTGGCTTTGTTAAAAGAGCAGGATTGGATGGAGGAATGCATTGAGGCAGGGGACGGTTATCAGGTGCGAGTGAACGATCAACAAATGGCGTTGAAGGAGCTGCCTGGTCTCATCACTGAAACTGGCGGTGTTCTCCTCCATTATCGACTATCTAAGCTGACGCTTGAAGATATTTTCATGAAGGTTGTGAATGCATGATGATGCTGAAAAAGGAATTTAGGGAGTTATTCACTAGTTATAAAATTTTATTTGTGCCGATCATTTTTACGATTTTAATGATCACACAGCCTATTACGCTCAAAATGCTGCCGGATCTTTTATCGAAATCAGCTAATTTACCTGAAGGGTCCACATTTTATATACCAGAGCCTAGCGCTGGTGAGGCTTTAGCGAGTGCATTGAGTAAATTCGATTCGCTTGGTGTTTTTATTCTCATTATGATTGTGATGGGGACGATCGCTGGAGAGCGTGCCTCTGGGGTGACGGCGATGATTATGGTGAAGCCGATCAGTCGAATGAGTTATTATGTCTCAAAAATATGCGCCTATGCTGGTTTGACCTTGTTTAGTTTGGTGGTGGCGGTGCTTGCCTCCGTTTATTATGTGGACATTCAATTTGGGCATCTGGATTGGGTCAATGTGGTAAAAGGAACGCTTCTTTATTACCCCAATTTATTGCTGATTGTCGTGTCGACCATTTGTGCTTCGGCGTTCTTTACGCGTTCCGTCACAGCCGGCGGTGTATCGCTTGTGATCAACCTTATTCTATTTACCGTTCCTTCATTTTATGAGGATACATTAGGGAAGTTTGCGCCTAAAGGCGTGACAAGTGCGGCAGAGGAGATGATTCATAGAGGGACTTATTCGGATCAGACTCTTACAAGCTTTCTAGGTGTATCGGTATTGATTGTTATCTTTTTTCTCATTGGATGGTTTCTTTTTAGAAAACAAGAATTATAGGTTGCTGGACCCTTTGGAGCAGCTCGAATTATCGTTAGAGAATGTGAAACGGAATGTAGAAGCGGCAGATATGGCTGTAGAAGAAATAACGAAACTAGTGTTTTATCTTGTGGGAGAGTTCGATGCTGCGAGTAGAAAACGAATCATGAGTCAGTTTTTAGGTGATCATCTTCCTTGTATGACGATGGTTTATGTGGTGGCCCCGGCTTCTCCTGCTTTGAAGGTAGAGGTGGATGCTTGGGCGTGTCAGGAGATGGGTTTGGGTGATGGGGCGGTTTGAGGGAATAACTGTTTAATAGATAAAGGATTAGGATACTGTCGCCTAATCTTTTTTTATTTTGTACATGATATATTTTCTTAATCTGTTGTACATAGAATAGATTACCTCATTCCTATTACCTTGTTATTCTCTATATGGTAATATTAGGGTAAGTGGTTAGTGGGTCTAATGACATTCGCTTTTCATCTTATAACACACCATAGATAAGCATACATCACTCTAATACAAGGGAGAGATTCGATGCCATTCATGGAGGTTCAGAATATAAGCAAACGATACAGTAATGGTGATGGGATAGAGGGCCTGTCATTTTCCATAGAAGCAGGAGAAGTTGTGGCGCTGCTTGGGCCGAATGGCGCCGGGAAGACGACAACGATTCGGTGTTTAACGGGTCTATATAAACCAGATGGAGGGGAAATTCTCATTGAGGGTTTCCCGCCTGGTCATTCCCATGTCCAAAAACAAGTAGCTCTTATTCCTGATCAGCCGTATTTGTATCCAGACTTAACGGCTGCTGAACATGTTCAGTTCCGTGCTCGTGGATATCATAAAGGCTTAAAACAGATCAAGGAAAAGGTATATGGAGCGTTGAAAGAAGTACATATGGAAAAAAAGATGAACGAACTGTGCGGAAGGCTGTCAAGAGGTCAAAAGCAGCGTGTCGTCTTAGCAGGGGCCATTGTTCAAGATGCCTCCCTTTTTATATTAGATGAACCGACTGTTGGGTTAGATATTGCGTCAAAACAGTGGCTGTCGGATTGGCTGAGACAAAAAAGCAGTCAAGGTGGGTCGGTCTTTGTGTCGACTCATAGTCTGGAGTTCGTTCTCGATACGGCCAGCAGGGTGGTATTGATTCGAGACGGTGCCATCATGAAGAATATGGATGTTCCTCAATTAAAGGAAGAACAGATTGAGTGGAGGGCAGAAGTCATTCAACTTCTGGGGGAGTGGTCAAGTGAATAACACACTCTCCCTTTTATGGATGAAATCTCAAAGGCGCTTGATCAGTAAAATCAAGAAAAGAAAATGCCTTTTGTGATCTTACTTCTTTTCATTGCGGCAATTGGTTTTCAGCTAAGCGCAGTTTCAAGTATGGGTGATTGGAATACGGTTGCAGCTGGATGGATCATTGTCAGTTTGTTTGTTCTCTATACGGGGTTTGGCTTGTTTACAAATCGACTCCCTAGTCAAATGAACGATATCATTTGGTTATATGGAAATGGCGCTTCTCTATGGACAGTTGTCATCAGTGTATGGTTGTATCACATTTTTTGGCGAGGGGCTCTTCTCATTGTCTCTGCTGTGGCTGCGGATCTTCTTCTGTTTTTTATGACGCAGCAGTACCCGTTTCTGCTTGGAAAATCACTCATCCTGACAGGGCTGTTATGTTTGATCGAAACTTGGATGATTGCGATGTCTTGTGCTAGAACCATTCGAGTATACAAGCGCCTGCTCTTACTCGGTTTTGTATTGATGTTTGGCTTCTTTGCACTGCTTGTTTTGAATCAATTCATGATGAAACAGCCCTTCTTGATGAACATTGCTGATTCTTTGATGTTTCAAGCTGGACGTATGTTCGAAGAGTTCTCCATTCTTTCTTTCTTCATCTTTATTGGAGTAATGTTCCTATCTTTCCTGATGATGTACAAGGCTAGTCATCGTTTAGAGATGAAGGAGTCTTTAGTCAAGGAGGCAGTATTTTGGGAAGAATTTGAGGGGAAACATATTCAATCAAGTCCAATCGTTCAAAAAAAGGGCAAGACGTGGTGGGGGCTTCCGTCATTAACGGGCAGCTGGGCTTTTCTTTGGATTGAATTATTGCTGCTAAAAAAGTATGCGACCTTCCATTTGTTATCTACCATGCTGTTAATTGGTACTTACTATGTCGTCCTTACTTATTTTTCAGATTGGCTGAATCTATTCTTAATCGTCATCGCTGCATCCGTTCTTTTTAGTTCATATTATGCGGGGATTGTAAGACACGCACAAACAGGAGTGCTCTATCTTTTTCCAGGCGCTTTATATCAAAAAATCATTCTGTTAGAAGTGTTTCAAACCTTTTGGCTGTATGCGTTCTACTTGATTTCACTTTATTTGGTTGAGATTCAGGATGTATTGTATTGGACCTTATTTGGTGGAGGAGTTTATATATGGTTTTTGGTCATACGGCTCTTTGCCTTTATGCAGCCTCTGAGACGAGAAAAGAGTTTTGCTTTGGCCGCCTATTA
This sequence comes from Bacillus sp. NMCC46, assembly GCF_002998465.1. Lineage (NCBI taxonomy): Bacteria > Bacillati > Bacillota > Bacilli > Caryophanales > Bacillaceae > Bacillus > Bacillus sp. NMCC46. The sequence continues at coordinate 28,903 of NZ_PVQZ01000006.1, forward strand.
TCGATCATTGCTATTTGCGTCTGTGATCAGTGCTGTGGTCATTATTAGCATTCATCTGTTCACTGATGGCTTGTTGACAGCAATTGTATCCCTAGTGGCTGGAGCTGTATTTTATGTGCTTTGTTATCGATACCGTGCGGTTCATTAAAAAGAGGAGTTGATTGTCAATGAAACCAGAAAATAAGCTGTCTCAATCAGTTCAACAATTGGCAAATACAAATGAAGTAACGATCATTCAAGCAATAGGGGAATTGAGAAAGTTCGGAAAAGATGCAGTGCCCGTCCTTGTTGAGGCTTTAAAAGAAAGAGGATCTCTGCGGAACATTGCAGCAGCTGTACTTGGTGAATTTGGAGCAGATGCGGGAGAAGCAGCTGAGCCGCTAGCCCAGCTATTAGAAAGTGACGAAGAGGATACAAGAATGGCCGCTGCCATGTCACTCATGAGGATTGGACAGCCCAGCTTGCCATTCCTTCTGGCACTGGCTAAACGTTATGAGGGACCTACTTGTTTCTGGGCATCATGGTGTATCTCTTGGGTTGATCCATCAAAAATTGAAAAAAACATGTACGAGTGCTTAAAACAAGAACAAGAAAATCCAACAGGCAGCGTCACTCCTTTTGCTGCAGAGGAAGCATTAGGGAAAATTATCGCTTTTCAGCTAAAGGAAAAGGAGGATGAATAGTGGAAAAGCAAAAACTCAATTGGCCTGAGCACCTTCCGTGGATTCATCCTTCAGATCAAAGGAAAAGTTAGAAAAACATTCAATTGGTTAGTAAGTGTAAGGGAGGAGAGAGTGTTGTTTCTATCAAACAAAGAATTAAAAAGAAACGCGGTTTTTTTCGCAGGGATTGGAGCGGTTTTGTTGATTTTAATGATATTGAAATGGTTTCCGATTCCTGCAGACTGGGAGCTGATGTTGATTTTTTTTGGATTGGGGATTTTGTTTTATTTGAAACGTGTGATGCGGAAAGAAGAAAATCATCATTCATAATTCATCAGTAAGATACCTAGAATGTATATTCTAGGTTTTTTTATTAAAATTACCTTAAAACGCATGTTTTTACATGGGTGTAGAGACCAATTTTTTGAAAGTGTGGTAGGATAAATATGCTTTTATATTTTCCGAAGGAGCTGTCGTGTTGAAGGGATCTAGGGTTGAGTTCATTGATAGTTTGCGTGGTTTTAGTTTATTAGGTATTTTGATCGTGAATATGCTTAATTTTCAATATGATTATGATTTTGAGAAAATGTTTGATTCGAGTTTTTGGGGGCAGGAATTCGGAGTTTATCTGACGGAAATTTTGTTCCAAGGGTCGTTTTATCCGATATTCTCTTTTTTGTTTGGGTATTCTTTTATCAAGCTGATTGAATCAACGAAAGCCAAGGGACTAAATACGAATGCCATTGTCGTTCGCCGGGGCTTTGGTCTTATTGTGCTTGGGATGCTGCATTACATCTTTATTTGGAATGGTGACATTCTTCTTTATTATGGAGCTTGTACGTTTTTCTTGATGATGTTTTTGAGCAGCCGAATCAAAACAATGCTTATTTGGTCGGGTGTGTTAGGGGCGTTGTCTTTAGTCGTTGTGCCATATATGATGAACTTTGTTTATGGGAATGATGATTTTTTAACCGATGTGTATGCGAAGGGTGCATATGGAGATATTTTGCTCAGCCGGATTACGGTTGAAGACGATATGTTGATTGTGACCATGATTCTGGCGATCGTGACCATTACGCTTATGCCGATACTAGGGTTTCTTTTCGGTACGATGATGGTGGGTCCGTTCGCATTGCTTGGCATGGTGATTGGTAAACGAGGACATCTGACAGAAGAAGATCGAGGAATGGCCTATCGCAAAGGCTGGGTATGGATGATTGTCGTCGGGCTTGCGCTAAAATGTGCGACGTTCATTGATGCGCCTTGGAGTGAATTCGTTATGATTCTCGGTGGCTATGTGCTGGCGATCGGGTATATTCAAGCGTTTATTGTTTTTTACTATTCGAAAGCAGCTCAAGGCCTCAAACGTCTGCTTGCAGGACTTGGCCGTTTGTCCCTATCAAATTATTTGGCGCAGTCGATCATTTGTACAACAATTTTCTATTCTTATGGACTTGGTCTATTTGGACAGATGGGGTCAATGTTTGGACTGCTGCTCGCTGTCGGACTGTACACAGCACAGCTGTTCATCAGCTATCTCTATTTGAAAAAATGGAGAAGAGGTCCGGTGGAGTGGATGATGGGAAAATGGGTGTATTGGAGATGAATTTTGTTGGGGAAGGCCGCATAGCTGAAGAGCTGTGCGGTTTTTTTTAGTTGAGTTGCAATCAAAAAATGGTTGATTATTCTTTCAGTGTGTATATAATGTGTATATAGTGTATATACAATATTTCGTTCCAAACACCAGTACAGAAAAAAGAGGTTTTTATATGCAGATTACGATTTCAAACCACTCTAAGGAGCCCATTTATGAGCAAATTACGAATCAAATCAAATCGATGATTTTAACGGGGGAGCTGGCGGAAGGCTCGGCACTGCCGTCTATTCGAAAGCTGGCGAAGGATTTGCAAATTAGCGTCATCACAACAAAGCGAGCATATGAAGAGTTAGAGAAGGCAGGATTTATTTATTCGATTGTAGGCAAGGGATCATTTGTTGCGGAACAAAACCTAGAGGTCATGAGAGAGAAAAAATTGAAGGTGATTGAGGATCAGCTTGGAGCGGTTGTCACAAACGGCAAGGAATTAGGCTTATCTTTTGATGAATTGCAGCAGTTATTAAAGTTCTTGTATAAGGAGTGAGATGAGTGGAGCATGTGATTGAATTCAAAGGAGTATCAAAACGATTCAAGGACTTTTCTGTTCAGAATCTTGATTTACAGGTCAAAAAAGGCTTTGTTACAGGGTTTATTGGGGAAAATGGAGCCGGTAAGTCGACCACCATTAAAATGATCATGAATTTGTTAAAACCAGATTCAGGTGAGGTCAAGATTTTCGGATTAGATTATCACACCCATGAAAAAGAGATTAAGGAACGAATCGGCTTTGTTTACGATGCCAACGTTTTTTTCCCAGGTTTGAATTTAAAAGACATTAAACGGATTGTGGCACCTGCTTATAAACGCTGGGATGACCGTCTTTTCCATCAATATATTGAACAGTTTGGCCTGCCCCTGCATAAAGCAATCAAAACATTCTCAAAAGGGATGCAGATGAAGGCGTCACTTGCGATTGCGCTATCACATCATGCAGAGCTGATTATCATGGATGAGCCAACAGCCGGTTTAGACCCAGTTTTTAGAAGAGAGCTGTTAGGAACGTTACAAGAGTTAATGATTGATGAGAACCGGACCATATTTTTCTCAACACATATGACAACAGATTTAGACCGGATTGCGGATTATATTGCGTTTATACAAAATGGACAATTGGTCTTTCAACAGTCGGTTCATGATGTAGCGGAGAATTATGCGCTGGTGAAAGGAAACCTGGATTTATTGGATCGAGACACAGAAAAGGCTTTTGTCCATATTCAGCGTACAGCAGCAGGGTTTGAAGCATTAACAGATCGGATCGGTGAAGTGAATCATATTTTTGGAGACGCTGTTGTGATCGAACCGGCGTCGCTTGAGGATATCATGTTTTATTTGAAAGGCGGGGTGGCGCATGTTTCATTTAATTAAGCGTGATGTGATTTTGCAGAAAAAGCAGCTGATTATTTTCCTTCCGTTTATCTTATTTTTTATTCTCATGGATGCGCATCCGGCATTGACGTTTCTAGTCGCTAGTTTCTTCATTCCTTTTAACACATATGCGTACGACGAGAAGGCAGAAACGAATATTCTATTAAACTCTTTGCCTTATACACGTAAAGAAATTATCGCATCACGTTATCTTGGTGCCGTTTTCTATATGATTATCGCAATCGGGCTGACAAGTGCTGCTTTATTTGTTTTTGGGAAGCTGTTTTCGCTGACGGATATTGCGATTGGCAGCGGGCTGTTTTTATTGTTTGCGGCGTGTACGTTTCCATTGTTTTATATCTTGAAGCCTGGCTATATCACAACGGCAGTGATTATTGGCTTTATCCTTTTATCTGGTATAGGACCGCCATTTGTTGCCTATTTAGCGGAGCAATTCAGTGGGATCACAGATTTTATCATGAAATTATCGATACCTATTTTATATACTGGGTCAGCTGTGCTGATTATGCTTATCTACCTGCTGTCTTGGGGGCTTTCTACTGCTATTTATCAGAGGAAAGTGTTCTAGGAAAAATAGCTGAATCTATTCAAAGTAGATCATGACCGCAATTATGATCAAGTAGAGGTGAGCGAGATGATGTATAGTCTGTCACGCAAGAGGCGATTTTCTATTTTGAGTCGCATTTGATGGATGAGCTGTATTAAGGCAGGTGCCTGAAATAGTGGGGAATTCTCATTTTCATTTCAATATGCGATTGTTTTAGATATCCCTTCTCACAGTGAATCCATTCATTTTGGTGTCTTGCTCAGCGGCAAGGGAACGGTATGGGCAGATGGGTTTCGATTTGAGGAAGTGAATGAGAAGACACCTACAACCAATATGGTGGAGGATTCTGCATTGCCAGATGTTCCAGTGAATTTACAGTTTGAGCTTGAGGAGACCGTGTGAGCGGTCTTTTTTATTTATTTTATATAAAGAACCTATATTGACAGTTTATCATGAAGTAGATTAAAATACATACCAACGGTCGGTATGTAAGAGGAGGCGTTTCATTTGGCCAGAAATAAATATCCAGAAAAGACAATCCAACAAATTTTAGATGTGTCGACGAAGCTGTTTCAGGAAAAAGGATTTGAAAAGACGAGTTTGCAGGATATCATCCATGAATTGAACATGTCTAAGGGTGCTATTTATCATCATTTCAAATCGAAGGAAGAAATATTACGTGCCGTGATGGATCGGCAATTTCGTCATGCGACAGAGAAGCTTGAAGATCTGATTGAGCATACAGAGGCAGTTCATGCAAAAGAGAAGCTGCAGCTTATTTTAGAGAAGCTTGTGGCAGATCCACAGTCTCACTCAATTGATGGAATCTTAGTTGATCAGATCAAAAACCCGCAGTTTGTGGTGGAAGGGATGAAGGCAGGAGTAAATCAGGATGCGCTTAAAATTAAAAGGCTGATTCTAGAAGGAATTGATGATGGTTCGATGAAGACTGCTTTTCCTGGTGAAGTGGCAGAAGTGTTTATGCTTCTCGTGAATATATGGCTGAATCCAACACTATTTGCTCGTGATCAACAGGAAACTAGTCAGCGTTTGCTGTTTTTACAACAGATGATGAAAGGGCTTGGAGTGGATGTAGTGAGTGATCTATTTATTCAAAAGGTCACAGCGCATTATGCTGGAATTGGTGGATATGATCAGCCTGGAACCTAAATGGTCAGATAAGAGACAAAAAGAAAAATTCATTTCATAGGAGGATGCCTTATGCTTCACTACATAAAACTTGAGCTAAGAAAAAGCCATATGAAACATTATATTCAAGCTAGTATGATTGCAAGCATTGTACTGCTGGTGTTTATTTATTTTGTCGCGTTTGTTGCACAGGTTGAACAGGAAATAGGTTTTCAGCAATATCCGAATATCTATTTGTTGACCAGTATAGTATGGATGATCTTTTTTTCGATCGTCACAGCCTTGATGTATTGTCGAGTGATGGTGACTGCATTGAAAGAGCATGAACCTCATTCATCAAGTCTGAAAGCATCACTCCTTTCGAGAATGGTCTGGATGCTGTGCTTTTCTACGATTGCAATGCTGTGTAGCATCATTCCCTCATTTGTTGTGTTTAGTGTCACTGAAACGTTCTTCTCCCTTGTTCAGGATGCGCTGACAGCTGATGTGATGTTCACTGTGATCAAAACGTACCTAGTGTTTACTTGTTGTATCAACGGTATTGGCATGATTGCGATGAGAGTGGGGTTAATGAAGAAATCTACCTCCATGACCATTCTGACTGCGATTGTTCTATGTGCTGTTTTAGGAAACCTATTAATTGCTTTTTATGGAAATGATCAAATGAATTTCATTCTGTCAGGAGTCATGATCGCAGCCGTTCTCATTGTGATCTTGGAATTATGGGGCAGTATCATCCGGCTTCAAGGGAGATGAGCCGCGTTGAAAAAAGGAGGGAGACATTGTGGAGCATACGATTCAAATTGAAGAATCGGTCGTAGAATTATCGCTGGATTGGCTATTGGGAGAGGTGCGTATTCATCATCATGATCATCCTTATCTATTCATTCGTCAAACGACCAATCAAGCTTTTCCCAAACGCTATTTGCTGCATCATCAGGTAAGAGAAGGACGTTTAGTCATTCAAGATAGACGAAAAAGAATACTCAGCTTAGGGTTTCACCTTTATAAAACTGATGTAGATATTTATCTTCCTAAACAACAATTACAGTCCATATCTCTTCGTTGTAAAGGAGCAAATCTTCAGGCAGAGAGGCTGAAGGTGGAAAATGTCTCTTGTCATTTAACTTCTGGAAAGACGATGCTATCAGGTGAAATCAAGCATCTCCATTTAGAGACAGCAGGTGGACTTATTTCTAGTCGGCAGCTGGTCGCGCAGAGATTATTACTGCACGCCACATCGTCAAAAGTTGAGTTGACGGGTGCTTTTTTGGACGTTGATCTGCATGTAACAGGTAGAAGGATACAGATTCATTCTACAAACATGCTAGATTCACTTAAATCTACTTCAACAGGAGCAAATGTCAAAGTGGCGATACCGGAAAATGATGGGTTTACTTGTTATGTAAAGAAAAGATCCGGCGCTTTCCGGAATGACTTTTCTTGTCATCGAGAGAAGGAAAAAATGGTGCATAAAAATGGATTGCGATCCTTTGAGGTTGATATAAGAGGCGGTCAGTTCCTATTAAGTCATCAGATTTGAAATGACTTTCACCCTTTGATTCAATATATCAATATAAAACAATTTGAATATCTCTTTATGTCGGAATATTTTGATAATAGTGTTTCCCTCAAAAAAACAATTGTTTTTTAAGGGTAGATTTATTATGATAATATACATCGAAAGGTTGATGTTTCTCAATCAGAATGAACATTCTGATTTTTATTTTTTATGTTGTTTGTTGATGAGGGGGAAGAAAAGTGGCTCAAAAGGAATTAAAGAGAGGGTTAAGTGCCCGCCATATTCAAATGATTGCACTCGGCGGCACGATTGGTGTTGGCTTATTTATGGGGTCAGCCAAGGCCATTCAATGGACAGGTCCATCGGTTCTTCTAGCGTACGCAGTATGTGGTATCTTTATTTTTTTTATTATGCGTGCGATGGGAGAAATGTTATACGTTGAACCGAGTACAGGTTCATTTGCTACATTTGGTCATCAATATATTCATCCGCTTGCGGGGTATATGACAGCTTGGAGTAACTGGTTCCAGTGGGTCATTGTCGGGATGTCGGAAATTATTGCAGTAGGCGCTTATATGAAATATTGGTTCCCAGACCTGCCAGCGTGGATTCCAGGTTTAATCGCGATGATTATTTTGGGAGCGGCCAACTTGATTTCGGTTAAATCGTTCGGTGAGTTCGAATTTTGGTTTGCAATGATCAAGATTGTGACGATTATTTTGATGATCATTGCAGGTCTAGGCATTATTTTCTTTGGATTTGGAAATGGCGGGACGCCTATTGGCTTGTCTAATCTGTGGGCGCACGGCGGGTTCTTTACAGGTGGATTTACCGGATTCTTGTTTGCGTTGTCGCTCGTCATTGCTGCCTATCAGGGGGTAGAGCTGATTGGGATTACAGCAGGTGAAGCACAAAATCCAGAAAAGACGCTGACCAATGCCATCAAAAGTATCATCTGGCGTATTTTGATTTTCTATATCGGTGCGATCTTTGTCATTGTGACAGTGTATCCTTGGGATCAGCTGAATACCCTTGGCAGTCCATTTGTGGCGACGTTTGCGAAAATTGGGATTACAGCAGCTGCTGGTATTATTAACTTTGTCGTCATTACAGCAGCGATGTCAGGCTGTAATAGTGGGATTTTCAGTGCGGGACGTATGCTTTATACATTAGGTGTGAATGGACAGGCGCCTGCTTTCTTCACCAAAATTTCGAAGAATGGCGTGCCGTATTTTGGGACATTTGCTGTGCTGATTGGTCTAGCGATAGGAGTTGTCCTCAATTATGTTGCGCCACCAAACATTTTCGTCTATGTGTATAGTGCGAGTGTACTTCCTGGTATGGTGCCTTGGTTTGTGATTTTGATTAGTCATATCGGCTTTAGAAAAGCGAAGGGATCTGCTCTTGATCAACATCCATTCAAGATGCCGCTAGCGCCGTTTTCTAATTATTTAACAATCGGTTTCTTACTGATGGTGCTTGTGTTTATGCTTATTAATCAGGATACGCGTATTTCTCTGATTGTGGCCATTGGGTTCTTGATTGTAGTAGCGCTTAGCTTCTTTGTCTTTGGGATTGGGAAACGGAAACCGATCGAAACAGCTTCTTCTGATCAAACGGTAAAATAATCAAAGGCCTTGCGGGATGGACCGCAAGGCGTTTTTTGTTTAGAGTGAAGCTTTCACACGGTTAAAGACATCTGGAAAGTTGGTGAAAAGGCCGGTGACGCCGTATTGCAGTAAACGGGTCATGTCTGCTTCGTTGTTTACCGTATATGGGTGGAGGAGGAGTCCGTGGCTTCTGACCTGCTGTACGTTTTCAAGTGTCAATGCTCTAAAGTTTGGCCCGACACCCACTGCATAAGATTTGATGAAGTCGAGTTGATCATCTGTGATGGACGTCATTTGGGTTCTGTCTAAAAGCTGTACTTTGGGAAGGCGTGGATCTAATTTCTGTAGTTTTAGCAGGCTGTCTTGGCTAAAGGATTGGATAATGACCTGCCCTTTTCTTGTGTGTTTCCCGAGAAGATGATGTTTTTTAAGGGTAGCCAATAGCTTTTCTTCCATTTGCGGATAGATGTCTGGTTTTTTTGTTTCAATATAATAATTCTCTCGTTTGCCGAAATAGCGCAGCACCTCATCTAATGTGAGTACTCGCTGTCCGATATAGTTGGCATTTTGTCTGTCGGGATTGACTTCGTTAAACCATGTACCGGCATCAAGCTGTTTGATTTCGGCAAGTGTGAGGTCTTTGACCCAGCCTGTTCCGTTTGTGGTCCGGTCAACGGTTTCATCGTGCATGACGATGAGGTGTCCATCCTTTGTCATTTGAAGGTCGAGTTCGAGGTAATCCACATTCATCTTTGTAGCGAGTTTGTAGGAAGCCAGGGTATGCTCTGGTGCATACCCTGATGCTCCGCGGTGTGCAACGGTTAGAATACGATCTGGAGATAAAAGATGTTCATGTGCCGATATGGTGGTCGGCACCCACGCAAAAGACAGTAAAGCAAAAGAGAGCAACACGAAAGCAAGTAATCTACTTTTCTTCATATTTTATCCTCCTTTTACGGTAACTGCCTTCATCATAAGAAATAGATGTAAAGGGCATGTTGGGTGGATATGAATCTTTTATGTGATTTTCATTAAGCTTGCTCTACGCGCTTCCCTGTATTCCATGTCATCGCCAGGAAGACAATCGCAAGCACACAAGAACCAACCAGTAAAATGAAGCCTCCTGTCCAGTCATAGTGATCTACGACGACGCCCATCATCGCATTGGCAAAGGCAGAGCCGCCAATATAGCCAAAGAAGCCAGTGAGTCCGGCCGCAGTGCCAGCCGCTTTTTTAGGAGCGAGGTCAATGGCTTGAAGTCCAATGAGCATGACAGGTCCGTAAATCAAAAAGCCGATGCTGATAAGGGCGATGTTATCGACCATTGGATTGCCAGCAGGGTTTAACCAGTAAACGAGCACCGCAATTAACACCCCAGCCATAAAGAGGACGCCCGCTGGTGCACGGCGGCTTCTAAAGAATCGGTCGCTGATCCAGCCGCACAACAATGTCCCCGGAATGCCTGCATATTCATAAAGAAAATAAGACCAGCGTGAATGCTCTGGTGAAAAGCCCTTTGCTTCTGTTAAGTAGGTCGGCGCCCAGTCCACGACACCGTAACGGACGAAGTACACAAAGACATTGGCAATGGCGATATACCAAAGGAATTTATTGTTGAGTACATACTTAAATAAAATCTCTTTCACTGTTAATTCTTTTTCTTGATCTTCATACTGCTGTGCCGGATAGTCATTGCGATATTCCTCGATTGGCGGAAGGCCAGCGGATTGCGGGGTATCTCGGACGAGTAGAATGATCACGATGGAGACGATAATGGCAATGATGGCAGGGAAGAAAAAGATACTTTTCCATGTCGCAAACAGCACGATCCCTAAGGTGATGAGCGGTGCAAGAATTCCCCCGCCGATATTGTGAGCGACGTTCCAAATGGACATTTTCGTTCCACGTTCACTAACCGAAAACCAATGCGCCATCGTGCGTCCGCATGGCGGCCACCCCATGCCTTGGAACCAGCCGTTTAAAAACATGAATAAGAACATGATCCATACACTTGACGTCACCCATGGAAATGAGACAAATAGGATATTGATAAGGGCTGATAGAAAGAGTCCGGTGGCTAAAAAGTATCTTGGGTTACAGCGGTCTGAGATCATCCCCATGATGAATTTACTAAAGCCATAAGCGATAGAGACAGCTGCGAGTACAAAGCCTAATTCACTTTTCGTGAACCCTTCTTCCTGTAGATAAGGAATGGCAAAAGCGAAATTTTTGCGCAGCAAATAGTAGCCCGCATACCCGATAAAGATGCCTAAAAAGACTTGCAGCCGCAGCCGCTTATAGGTCTCATCTGTTTTGGCATCATCGAGCCTGTCGATATGCGGAGCGGGTTTAAACCATTTGAACATAAAGATCCTCCTCTTGTCGTTATCCGATTGACTGAAGCAAAAGTACGAGATCGGCGTTTGATCTTGTACTTTTTAAGAGACAAAAGAATTGATAGCGCTTTCTTTTGTACTCCCATCATATCGGATGGAAGAGACGTTTATGATGAGGCTTTTGTCATAATTTTGGGAAAACAGTTCATCAAGTAACGAAAAAAAATCCGCACAATGGCGGATTTTTCTTAGCTGTTACAGAGATACATTAATTTTCGCAGATTTCTTTAGTTTTTCAATTTCTTTTTGTACTTCTTTCTGCTTTTCTTGAGATTCTAGCTGTTTTTTAATTTGTGATTTAACCTCTTTGTATTCAGGTGCTTTTTGCTTTTGTTTTTTCATTTCATCTGCGTATTGATCATAGTACGCTTTGACATCCTTTTCAGAGACGGACGCTGATTTGATTTCTTTGTCGACATACTGGCTGTATTTGATGCTGTCGGCAATGTCACTTTTCAGCTGATCCATTGTGAGTCCGCTTTTCTTAAGAGCTTCTTCAAATTGAGCGTTGTCTTTGAATTGTTTCTTTTCTTCTTTTAGCTGTTTATCTACCTGCTTGTCAGAGGCTTTGATGCCCTTCTTCTCAGCATCTTGCAGGATGAGCTCTTGACCTACGAGCGCATCAATGGTTTGTTTCTTGACTGCTTTTGCGCCTTCTTTAGATGTTGGGTCTTGCCCTGATTGTTGAAGCTGGCCTTGAATGGTCGATAAAGCACTATTATATTCATTACCTGTGATTTTGTCTTGGTTGACGGTCGCAACGACCTTTTGATCATCGATTTTTTGTGCGTCTAATTTCTTTTGCATCTCTTCCATTTGCTTTTGCTGTTCTTTTTGGTCAGCCTGTGTTGTTTCCTTGCTTTTGGCTGAATCGTTTTGCTTATCTTGTTTGGCATCGTTTGACGAGCAGGCTGCAAGCCCAACAGATAACAGACAAGCGATGAGTGTGTATGATACCTTTTTCATCATTTTCTCTCCCTTCGGTATGAGAACATCTAGTGCGCATTCTAACCGTTTTTTAGGAAAAATAAAACCGTACAGACAATTTGTTAGCGGATTGACATGTTTTTTATCTGTTTGTCCTCATTTTGTCTTCTCATAGTCATCTTATGACAAACTCAATCGTGGAATAATTGTTCCATCGCCTCGTCGATATTGGTAATGGGCTGGCGGCAGCTGTAGTTTTCACAAATATACACAGTGGTTCTGCCATCGATTGTTTTGTAATCTTTTGTAAAGGGTGCGAGCTGCGCTAATTCCTGCCCTGTTTCGGCAGTCAATATGATATCAAATGGCATGAAGCGTTTCCGAAGCGCCTGTAAAAGTCGTTCTTTTTGAGGATCACCGTTTTTCCCGAGAATGATGATCTCTCTTTTTGTTGCATATTGACTCAAGAGTCCTTGCAGAAACGCTGTGTGCCCGCTTGGATAGGAAGAGACATCGACATAAAAAGCTTTGAACATCTGCTCTAATGTGTCCAGCCAGTCCTGACGTCCGGTCAGTCTGCTTAGCGTGAGAAGCTGCTTGAGTGCGGTGCTGTTACCAGAAGGCATGGCGCCGTCGTACACTTCTTTTTCTCGAACGAGGAGCGCTTCCGCATCTAATCCTGAGAAGAAAAAGCCCCCTTTTTCCTTGTCCCAAAACAGCTCAAACATGTTCTCAGCTACTGTTGTGGCTTTTTCCAGCCATTCTTGTTCAAAGGTTGCTTCGTATAAGGACATATAGGCAGAAAGCATATGCGCATAATCCTCGATAAAGCCAAGATGCTTCACGTCACCTTCTCTATAGCGGACCATGAGCCGCTCATGTTGGACGAGGTGTGTTTCTAGAAAAGACATCGCCTGCTTCGCCATGCGGATGGCTTCCTCTGCACCGAATACCCTTCCTGCTTTGGCGAGCGCAGAGATCATCAGCGCATTCCAAGATGTGAGCACCTTGTCATCGACAAGCGGTGCGGGTCGCTGCTGTCTGACAGATTGTAAAATGTGCCGGGCAGATTGAAGCTTGGACTGAAGCGTATGGTCGTCGATCGAGAAAGAGGCTTTGATGTCATCAAAAGAGGTTGAAATGGTATGAGGGATGTTCGCCCCTTCAAAGTTCCCCTCTTCAGTGATGTGATAGACTGCGCAGAACAAAGCGCCGAGGTCCTCGCCTAAATGAGTCATGATCTCATCTTTTGACCAGACGTAATATTGTCCTTCTTTCCCCTCAGAATCTGCATCTATCGCTGAATAAAAGGAGCCGTCCAGATTCATCATATCTTGTTTAATAAAGTGGATCAGGTGTTGGACAAGCTTTTCATACTCAGGCTGTTGAGTAAGCTGATATGCTTCTGTGTAAGCTTCCATCAGCAAGGCGTTATCATACAGCATTTTTTCAAAATGAGGCACAAGCCATTTTTCGTCTGTTGAATAACGAGAAAAACCTGAACCCACATGGTCGTATATACCGCCATTTGCCATTCCATCTAACGTTTTCGTGACTGCATATAGCGCATTTTCCTGCCCAGTCCATTCGTAATAGCGCATCAAGAATGAAAGCATATGAGGTGCAGGAAATTTCGGTGCGGAGCCGAATCCGCCGTGCAGCGTATCAAAGCTGCTCATGAGCTGGTAATAGGCTTTGTGGATCGCCTCTTGAGTGAGCGTACTTTCTGTCTGCCCTGCTGCTTTGATCCGCAAATTATTTGTCGCCTTCTCTGCCAACGATTCGATATGATCGCGGTCGTTGTGATACGCATCCAGCAGTTGCGTCAGTGCTTCAATGAAACCAGGACGTCCGTAAGCACTTCTCTTTGGAAAATAAGTCCCCGCATAAAAAGGCTTTTGATCAGGCGTGACAAATACATTCAACGGCCAGCCGCCTTGCCCCGTCATCATCTGACAAACAGACATATACATAGAATCGATGTCTGGACGCTCCTCACCGTCGACTTTAATCGAAATGAAATGCTCATTTAAGATGTCAGCGACTTGCTGATCTTCGAAGCTTTCGTGTGCCATGACGTGGCACCAGTGGCAAGTTCCTTTAGCTACCCATACCCAATCGATACGAAAACTGGTTTGTTTTCGCGTTTCGCTTTTTCAAATGCTTCGTCTGACCATGTGTACCAGTTGACTGGGTTATAGGCATGTTGAAGTAAATATGGAGACTTCTCAGCGATTAATCTATTGGGTTTATTGTTAGTGGGCATGGGATCACCTTCTTTCGATAAAGTTTCTTATCAGTATGGTCTTTCCAATATCTAATATACCAAATATCAAAAAAAGAAGAGGTCTTTTAAGGTTAGCCTCTTCTTTTCTTTTTATAAGGTGATTCCAGACCTCAATTGGATAAAAGGCGACGTTCAACAATAGACATAAATAAGTGAAGTATCATGCCTCCTAAACACACAGTTAAAATGGTTCCGATACCGATAGGACCTTTACATATATAAGCCAAAAATAAGAAAAAAGCATACAATACTGTTCTTGAAAATAGGAGGGTTCTTTTTGAAATATCTCGAATAATGAGTGTTAAATGATCGATAGGCGTTGATGCAAATTTTGTTTGAAGATAGATGGCTGTTCCAAGACCAATGAATACCAAACCAACTCCGAAACACGTCAGTTTGCTAAACCACATGCTTGTGTAGATGACATGTTTTATGAGGAACAACCACAGATCAATGCCTATTCCAGTCACGAATGCTGTAATCAAACCTAATAAAACAGGTTTTTTTCTTGTTAATATAGAGTTACAGATTAAGATAATGACAGAGATAAGGACCTCCCAGCTTCCTACGGTAAGACCGACTTCTTTGGAAAGGCCAACCAAAAGGGCATCGAATGGGGAAGTACCTAGTCCTGATTGGATTGTTAAAGAAATGCCTAAACTTAATACGAGTATACCTAGTCCGTAATAAACATACTTCTTTTTATTAGACATGATTTGTATTTCAAGATATTTCTTTTGTCATCAAGATGTGTGGAATTCCGTCTTCCATAAATTCATCTGAAGTAGTTTGATAGCCCAGTTTTTTATAAAAGCCTTCTGCATGTGTTTGCCCATGCAGCTTAATCTTAGAAATGCCTTTTTCTTGCATGATTTTTTCCAGCTCTCCAATGATGATTTTGCCTAAACCGTACTTACGATAAGGTTTTAGGATACAGATTCTTTCCAGTTTACCTGTATGATCAACGATGCGCACACGGCCTGTGCCGACAGGCTGATTCTCATGATATACCAAGACATGCTGGCATTGTTCATTGAGTGTATCGAATTGATCGAACTCATCGGATTCAGGTACTTGCTGTTCTTCAATGAATACCGATTTTCTAATATCTTGAGCAACATGTAAATCATTTTCATTTGTTATTCTTTTTATATTCATTATTTACCAATCCTTTTCTAATATTAGTCTGGACTCTACAGCATGCGTGTGTTCTTATAAAAGTAAGGTTAAATTATTTTTGTTGTAATTGCAACAAAAATAGATGTGATTGCAACAAAAAACATGTGAGGAGTTTTGGGTATGAACGACATTTTACGAGAGATCGGCATGATAGCAAGAGCTTTAGATTCCATAAGCAATATTGAATTTAAAGATTTGGACTTAACGAGAGGGCAGTATCTCTATCTTGTACGTATATACGAAAACCCCGGTGTTATTCAAGATAAATTGGCTGAAATGATAAAAGTTGACCGAACAACGGCTGCGCGGGCAATCAAAAAATTGGAAATACAAGGATTGATTGAAAAACAGCCGGACAGACAGAATAAAAAAATAAAAAAGCTGTTCACGACTGAGAAAGGGAAAAAAGTTTATCCTTTTTTAAAAAAAGAAGAAGAACATTCTACGAAAGTGCCTGTTCTGATTTTTCACCTGAGGAAAAGGAAACCATTTTTAAACTTCTCCACAGAGTCAGGAAAAATGTAGAACGGGATTGGGAAAATGTGAAGAAGGGAAACAAAAGGGACTACTAAATTACAAATTTAAACTTTAAAAGTTTTAGAGCACATTATGTGGTATAGTCCCTTCCATAAAAATATGTAATGGCATCAGTGGCAAGTGGCATAGACAATGCTGACTAGCACCGGTTTATTTTCACGTTTGGCTTTGTCGAAGGCTTCTTGCCCCCACGGGTACCAGTGAACTGGGTTGTGGGCGTGCTGAAGGAGGTACGGTGATTTTTCGTTGATGAGTTGGTTGGGTGTTTGGTTGTTTGGCATGGGTCACCTGCTTTTTTGTTTTTATTTTTTATAAGATCCCTCATTTGGAAGGAATTTATCATCTTTACTTCTTCACCAGCACATATTGTAAGTGTTCTAATTCAAACATATCAATCAGTTCATCGATCTCTTTAAAATCGATATGTTTTCCAAATCGTTTTTTGCTTAGGTCAATTTCTACATCTAATTGATCGTCTTTTTCTTTCGTTTCCAGACCGTCTACACAAGAGTAGATTTCAATGGTTTCTCCTTTTGACAGCTCTGTTTCAATGAAAAGGAAAAGAGGACGAAGAGAATGAATGATGTCTAATTCATAAACAAAAGAATGGGTGAATTTATCTCTTACTGCTTCATAGACCGGATCTACATAAGCAATGTGAATGCCAGCAAAGTCCTCTTCTGTTTCGTATACTTCTATCAAGGGCTCTTCTTTTTGATAGATTTTGGTCTTTTTTCGTTTTCTATCAACCGTTTTGATATTGAGTTCAGAGAGTGGTTTATAGGTAGGCTTTTGACCAAAGATACCAAGCGGCAGCTCTTTATTAGCACCAATATAGTGATGTAAAGTCATATGTGTGTCCTCTTTTCGCCAACTAATTTCTCGTGCATTGATTAACTTCTTTTTATCAATAAATGGTGGAATGTGCAATTCTTTTCACATACGATCTTTCCTTTCTCTATAAAAAGGAGGGCAAGTCGTTTGACTAAATACCTCTTAGGGTATACTATCTGTTCATAGAAAGAATAGAAAGGAGTGCTGGTACATGGAATATAATCAGCAGATGAAGAACCGTCTTCGCCGGATTGAAGGGCAGATTAAAGGGGTTCTTGCGATGATGGAGCAAGGCAAAGATTGCCGCGAGGTGGTCACGCAGCTGTCTGCATCACGTAATGCCATTGATCGGGCAATGGGTGTGATTGTGAGTACAAATCTTGAGCAATGTGTTCGTGAAAGTCTTGAACAAGGCAAGGATACGGAAGGTCTTGTGAAAGAGGCAGTTGAGCTATTGGTGAAAAGCCGGTAAGAAATTCTTCAGCCTTTGGAGGTTGACGGATTTTTTTACTTGATGTAATATACCCTTACCGGTATATGTATATATTTTTATTTTCTATATACCCCTATAGGTAATTACTGAAGGAGGAGCAGAATGGAAGAACAGAAAAAACGTACGACGATTGTGTTATTCAGTGGAGATTATGATAAAGCGATGGCAGCTTACATTATTGCCAATGGTGCAGCAGCCTATGATCATGAGGTAACCATTTTCCATACGTTTTGGGGGCTGAATGCCTTGCGTAAGGATGAGATGGTGCCAATGAAAAAAGGATTTTTAGAAAAAATGTTTGGGAAGATGATGCCGCGCGGGGCTGATCGAATGGGGCTGTCAAAGATGAATTTTACAGGGATGGGGCCGAAAATGATCAAGCATGTGATCAAAAAGCACAATGCTATGACCTTGCCGCAGCTCATTGATATGGCGAAGGAACAGGATATCAATCTTGTGGCATGTACAATGACGATGGATCTTTTAGGATTACAGGAAAAAGAATTATTAGATGACATTCAATATGCTGGTGTAGCGGCATATTTAGCAGAAGCTGAAATCGGACGTGTGAATTTATTTATCTAGTGAGGTGATACAGGATGGTGCAGACGATTTTACTCATCATCGTGATTGGATTACTCGTGAGCCGCTTTCTGCCGGTACGAGGTGTGAAGCAAATGGATGCAGCCCATATGAAAAAGAAGCTGAAAAGCAAAGGTCAACAGCTCATTGATGTGCGCTCTCCTAGTGAATTTCAAACAAACCATATCAAAGGCTTTCAAAACATCCCGTTGTCTCATTTGAAGAAACGAGCTTCTCAGCTTGAGAAAAATGAAGAGGTCTATGTGATATGTCAAAGTGGAATGAGAAGTATGCAGGCGGCGAAAATATTGAAGAAGCAGGGATTTACTCAAATTACAAACATTAAGGGTGGCATGAATGCTTGGCATTAAGTGCGCATAAAAATATACCCCTACCCCTATATGAAGGAGGACATGACATGCAGCAACCAACTGTTATTTTAGATGCAAAAGGATTGGCATGCCCAATGCCGATTGTGAAAACAAAAAAACAAATGAATGAGCTTTTGCCCGGAGATGTACTTGAAGTGCAAGCCACCGATAAAGGGTCAGCAGCGGATCTAGCGGCTTGGTCAAAAAGTGCCGGCCACGAATTTTTAGGAACAAAAGTAGAAGGCCAGGTGCTCTATCATTTGATCCGTAAGGGCGGAGCGCAAAAGGAAGAAGGGGAGTCAATGATTTCAGAAATGTCTTTGAATACGTTTCAACAGAAGGTAAAAGAAGATCCATCTTTGTTTGTTTTAGATGTACGAGAGCTGGATGAATACGAGGCGGGTCATATTCCAGGAGCTGTTCACATCCCTCTTGGTGAGGTTGAACAACGTGCGGAAGAATTGAGCCGGGAGATGGACATTTACCTTATCTGTCATTCAGGCAGAAGAAGTGAATTAGCTGCGCAAAAGTTAAAAGAAAAAGGATTTCATCAATTGATGAATATAGTGCCTGGCATGAATAGCTGGACAGGACCGATTGAAAAATAGGAGCTGAATGAAACATGACGGTAAAAGCGATGACAGCAGAGCAGTTAACTAAAAAGATCGTGAACAAAGAGCCGCTCTTTTTGCTAGATGTGCGAAATCAAGCGGATGTTCAGGACTGGAAGATTGAAGGGGAAGCAATAGTCGATATGAATGTGCCTTATTTTGATCTCCTTGAAGGAGTAGAGGGCATTTTATCTCACATTCCTTATGACCGTGAAGTGTTGGTGGTTTGTGCCAAGGAAGGCTCCTCTATCATGGTGGCGGAGATGCTGTCAGAGGCGGGCAGAACGGTCCATTATTTAGAAGGCGGTATGAAGGCGTGGAGCGAGCATCTAGAGCCAGTGAAGATCGGGGATTTAACCGGCGGTGGAGAGTTGTATCAATTTGTGCGGATGGGCAAGGGATGCTTGTCTTATATGATCATGTCCAATGGAGAAGCCGCAATTGTAGATGCAGCTAGAATGACGGATGTCTATATCCATTTTGCTAAAAAGCATCATGTCTCTATCACGCAAGTGTTGGATACTCACCTTCATGCGGATCATATTTCTGGCGGGAAAAAACTGGCTGAACAGACTGGTGCCAGCTACTGGCTGCCGCCAAAAGATGCAGAAGAAGTGACCTTTGAATATAAACGGCTTGAAGAAGGACAGCGGATGACGATTGGAGCGGCTTCCATTGATATTCACCCCCTTTACTCGCCGGGGCATACGATTGGTTCAACATCTTTTATCGTGGATCATCAATATCTTCTTTCAGGTGATATTTTGTTCGTTGATTCGATTGGAAGACCTGATCTCGCTGGAATGGCGGAGGACTGGGTAGGTGATTTGAGAGAAACACTCTATGACCGATATAGAGCACTTTCGAAAGAATTCATTGTATTGCCAGCGCATTTCATGATCATGGATGAAGTCAATGAAAACGGAAGCGTTTGGAAGGAGCTAGGCGTTCTATTTGAAGAAAATCATGGACTGAATATTGAAGATGAAGACGTATTTAGACAAATGGTCACGAAGAATCTGCCTGCACAGCCAAACGCCTATCAAGACATTCGTCAAGCCAATATGGGGAAGCTGAACCCAGACGATGAAGCGCAGCGTGAAATGGAAATTGGTCCAAACCGTTGTGCGATTCGGTAATGTCCAATAAAATAAAGAAGAGAGGAACAATCAAATGACATCAGATCAAATATTAGATGTAACAGGGCTTGCATGCCCAATGCCGATTATTCGAACGAAGAAAAAAATGAATGACTTGACGGAGGGTCAAGTTTTAGAAATACATGCAACAGATAAAGGGGCTAAAGCTGACTTGGCAGCATGGGCGAAGTCAAGCGGACATGAATTGATCACGCAGACGGATGAAGGACATGTGCTGAAGTTCTGGGTGAGAAAAGGGTCCTAAAGGATGTAGGGGTATCTGCTGAAGATCCCCTTTTCCTTTTGCAAAGGAGGAGACCAGCGTGGATTTTGCGTTTTTGATTACACTTTTTATCATCGGATGTATTGGTTCCTTCTTATCAGGAATGGTGGGGATTGGAGGATCGGTGATCAACTATCCTATGCTGCTTTATATCCCGCCACTGGTCGGTGTGATGGCACTATCAGCTCACGAGGTATCAGGGATTGGTGCTATTCAAGTGCTTTTTTCGACGCTGGGTGGGGTATTGGCCTACCGAAAAAGCGGATATTTACATCGATCGTTGATTTTATATATGGGGAGCAGTATATTGGCGGGCAGCTTATTAGGCAGTTATGTCTCCCACTTTATGCCAGAGAATGGGATGAATCTCGTCTATGGATTGCTCGCGGTAGTGGCTGTGATCCTCATGCTGATTCCAAAAAAGGGACAGCGTGCAGACTCAGAGGGAGAAGTCACTTTACATAAAGGGCTTGCGGCAGGTATTGCCTTTGTGATTGGCAGTGTTTCCGGGGTGCTAGGCGCGGGTGGAGCATTTATATTGGTACCGGTGATGCTGTCTATTTTAAAAATTCCTGTCAGGATGACGATTGCGTCCTCACTTGCGATTACGTTTCTATCTGCTATCGGTGCATCGACTGGAAAGGTATTGACGGGTCAAGTTATGCTTCTTCCTGCGGTTGTGCTGATGCTGGCAAGTTTAGTAGCTGCTCCGATTGGTGCTAAGGTCGGTCAGAAAATCAATGCCGTCTACTTGCAATGGGCACTAGCTGTGATGATTACGGCGACAGCGGTCAAAATTTGGCTTGATTTATTATAAAGAAAAGACCAACAAAGCAAACGTGTTGGTCTTTTTTATTTGACGTCATCGTGCTCGATATATGTTTCAAGGGCTGGGTGAAACTCTTTTTGATAATGAAGGTTGGGGCATGTTTTCACGACTTTGCCTTGCAGGGCATTGGACTTAGAGGCTTCTAATGCAGTTTTACATTTAGGGCAGCGTTCGGCAAACAGTGAGGGCCAGCGCTTCATATATCACCACTCCAGTTAAAGTCTTAAAAACCGATTATATTAATATGAATTATAGGGGATCGTGCAGGTGAGGTCAATGGGTGTTTGGGTCTTTTTAACAAAAAAAGAAGCCTCAGCGTGTAGACAAACCCTCGCATTCGTTGTCAGTTCTGCGCGCCGATGCTCACGAATGTCAAATTCGCTCCGCTTCGGTGCTCGTCCTTCCTAGACTTCAAAGGTTTTCAGGTCACGCTGAAAAGAAGACAAAGGGCTAAAATAAAGATCATTTTAGCCCTTTGTCAACAATCTGAAAGAAGCATCGTGAAGGATGCTTCTCTTTCGTTCCTATTCTTAATAAGCTTTCGCCCAGAAGACCATATCAGATGCAGGCTTTCCGCAGCAGACACATGTGTCTGAAACGGATTCCTGTTCAAATGGGATACAGCGTGAGGTCGCCCCTGTTCTTTCTTTAATGTCGTTTTCACAGCCTTCGTCACCGCACCACATGGCTTTAATCAATCGGTTTTCTTCTGAAAGAATGTGCTCAATGTCTTCAATTGTGTGAGCTTCTGATGTTTTTTCATGTAATCGTTCTTTCGCCTTTTCGTACATCGTCCGTTGAATGTCTTCAAGCGTGGATGTGATGGTTTGTTCAAGTGCATCTAATGTGACAGCTTGCTTTTCACCAGTGTCTCGTCTTGCGAGCATCACTTGTCCTTTTTCAATATCCTTTGGTCCCACTTCTACACGTAAAGGAATGCCTTGCATTTCACATTCGTTGAACTTCCAGCCTGGCTGTTTATCGCTTGCATCGATGTCAGCACGTGCGATGCGGGTGAGTCGATTTTTCAATTCGTAGGCATGATCGAGCACACCTTCTTTATGAGAGGCGATTGGCACGATCCGCACTTGGGCTGGCGCAATGTTTGGCGGAAGGACAAGCCCTCTGTCATCGCCGTGCACCATAATCATGGCGCCGATAATTCTTGTGGTGAAGCCCCAAGAGGTTTGCTGGACATGCTCTAGTTTTCCTTCACGGTTTAAGAATTCAATGCCAAATGCTTTGGCAAATCCGTTCCCGAAGAAGTGAGAAGTGGCCGTTTGCAGCGCTTTTCCATCATGCATCAAGCTTTCGACCGTATAGGTGAAGCGGGCACCAGCGAATTTTTCCTTCTCTGTTTTTCTCCCTTTAATGACAGGAATGGCAAGGAGCTCTTCGCAAAGAGAAGCGTAGATGTGAAGCATTCTTTCTGTCTCTTCAATCGCTTCTTGCTCAGTCTCATGGCATGTGTGTCCTTCCTGCCATAGGAATTCAAGCGTTCTAAGGAATGGACGTGTGGTTTTTTCCCAGCGGACGACATTCGCCCATTGGTTATAAAGCTTCGGTAAATCACGGTAGGAATGAATGATATTTTTGTAATGCTCAGCGAACAGTACTTCAGAGGTTGGTCTGACGCAGAGCCTTTCCTGTAATTCGGATTCACCGCCATGTGTGACCCACGCCACTTCAGGAGCGAAGCCTTCGATATGGTCTTTTTCCTGCTGCAGCAGACTCTCTGGGATAAAGAGCGGCATATACACATTCTCATGCCCTGTTTCTTTGATTTGGCGGTCAAGTTCGTCGCGAATATTCTCCCAAATTTTAAAGCCGTATGGCTGAATGATCATACTGCCTCTGACGCTTGAATAATCGACGAGGCGCGCCTTTGTGACAACATCTGTATACCACTGGGCAAAATCGTCTTCCATGCTTGTGATTTTTTCAACAAATTGTTTCTTTGACATTGCATGTTCCTCCTTTGTAAAAACAAAAAAGCTGTGCTTTAAGTTAGGGACCATTCCTGGTGGTACCACCCTAATTTAAAGCACAGCTTTACACTCGATCATGATAACGGTATGAACCGCTGTATGAAACAGAACTAAATCGGCAGGTTCACTTGAAGATGTCAGTAGGAACTTCTCAGCACCGTTCCCTCTCTGTTAAAGGTCAATTCAAGCTACTATTCCAGATCTAAGTTGATCAATGTTCGTTGATTTTTCATCAGTTTACCTGTAAATGCAGGAGAAAGCAAGTTGTACTGGGGTTTCTTGTCATGCTGCTCTGAGTGCTTTTGTTTGATCGTGAATTTGCAGTCATTTCCTATTTTTACAGCTTGCCAGTTATGTAAGCATATGCTACTATATTTGAAGAAAAAAATAGACTTGTATAACCTCAATAATATGGTTTGAGGGTTTCTACCAGGATCCGATAAATCCTGATTACAAAAGCGCGCTTTCCTTTTTTGTAATCAGGGTTTTTTTGTTTGTCTGCACCCTGTATCAAAAGTGAAAGCGATGATATAGAGAAGGGATGTTAGACATGAACTGGAGAGTATATTTATTAGCCGTTTCTACTTTTGCGGTTGGATTAGTTGAGCTTGTGGTTGGGGGCATTTTGCCAAGCCTTGCAGAGGATTTGAATGTATCTCTTGCAACAGCTGGGCAGCTCATCACCGTATTTGCCATTGTGTATGCCATTTCAGCACCCGTGCTGCTGACCGCCACAGCCAAAATCGAACGAAAGCGTCTTTATTTAATCGCGTTATTGGTGTTTACATTAGGAAATGTGTTCACATATTTTAGTTCAACCTTTGCCCTTGTCATGATCTCTAGGGTATTGATCGCGATGAGTACAGCGCTTGTGGTGGTGTTGTCACTGACGATCACTGCTAAATTGGTGGAACCAGCGCATCGTGCGAAGGCATTAGGGCTGATTTTTATTGGGATTAGTTCTTCACTTGTTCTCGGTGTACCGATCGGTATTTTTATTACAGAGAGCTTTGGTTGGAGAGTGATGTTTTTAGGAATCAGTATTTTATCAGCGATATCGATGGTGCTGATCTATTTCCTATTGGAGAAAATGCCTGTTGAAAAAGTGACACCTCTGAGAGAGCAAATACGTTCTTTAGGGCATCCGAAAATTTTTAGTGCACATTTGATCAGTTTGTTTATGCTTGCAGGTCATTATATGCTTTATTCTTATTTCACTCCATTTTTGATGGAAGTTCTGCATATGACCCCGTTCTGGATTAGTATTTGTTATTTGGTCTTCGGGCTTGCTTCTATTGGCGGGAATGGATTTGGCGGCTGGCTTAGTGACAAGCTGGGTTCAGGGAAAGCCATTTTGCTGGTGACAGTCGCATTTGCAGTTGTGATGTTTATCATTCCTTATACAGCGGGTGTGTTTGTCCTCTTTATGATCATGGTTGTCCTTTGGGGAGCGCTTAGCTGGGCTTTAACGCCTGCCTTGCAGAGTTATTTGATTCAAACAGATCCTGTCACGTCTGATATTCAGCAAAGCTTAAATACATCGGCCTTGCAAATTGGTATCTCAATTGGATCAGCGGTTGGCGGTGTCCTGTTTACGATGACCGGTTCATCTGTTGATCTGGCGAAATTCGGTGCAGTGTTTGTGCTGATTGCCTTTAGCTGTGCGGTGATTTCGTTGAAAAGACCACCACTGTATATGGATCGTCAGCATCGTGCTGAATAGCTGCCTATGATAGGCAGCTTTTTTTCTGTTCTATATTATTACAACATCACACGAAAAGAGCCTTTCTATTCATGAATTATAGCAAATAAAAGAAAGAGGAGATGTGACATCATAGATCATCTAGTAGAAAAGTACATACACCATTTTCAGGTCTGATGGCCTGTTCTTTTTCTCACACTGACATTTCTTTTGACTCCTCTTTTAATTATTAGTACCATTTTATTAACCAGTTAAGAGTGGAGGTTCAGATGGAGACAAAAGAGCAGATTGTATTAAAAGCGATTCAAGATTTGATTATGCATAGAGAAAAGAGACGGAATGATCCAACAGATCCACTGATTACCACGACTGATACACTCAAGCAAGATTGGACACTCACACAGCTTCACATTTTATCGATGATTCAAGCCAATCCAAACGAATCAAATAATACATTTCTTTCTCAACAACTAAAACTATCAAAGCCTGCCATTACAAAGGCTGTGAAAAAACTAATTGATAAAGGCATGGTGGACTATTGCCACCGGCAAGGGGATAAGAAATCTGTCTACTATTCATTGACAGAGAAAGGCACGCAATTGGCAGCGCTGCATGATGAACTACATGAAAAAGCTGTCGCGTCCTATTTAGAATTTCTCCAGCAGTTTCATGAAGATGAATTACAGGTGATTGAGCGCTTTTTGAAGGCTTGGAAAGAAAAAATATAGATTAAAAAAACCGAAACCATCGTAGAAAATGAGATGATTTCGGTTTTTTATATGGTAAAATTAACATATATTGACGTTATTCGTGATCGTGCTCAAAAGGAGGAAGCTTCTTTGGAGAAAGAAATGATGGGAAATTTTAAAAAGTACGTATTCATCATGCCGTTTGTTGGATTGTTTGTCAGCTTGCTATTATATGTTTATTTTTTTGGCATTACTGGAGTTGAAGGGTCGATTTGGGCTGCTGCTTTGTATTGTGCTCTGCCCTTTTTGGTGTACACGATATTTTGTTTGCCGATAAGTATTTATTTTTCGGTCAGTAGAAAACGTTCAATCCATAAAAATGAGGAACAGACGTGATTGTGGTCAGCGCTTGTCTTGCTGGGTTGAAGGTCCGGTATAATGGCAGCCATCGATTAGATCAGCGAATCGAAGAGCTGGTGCAGGAAGGAAAGGCTGTGACAGTTTGTCCTGAACTGCTTGCCGGTTTTTCTACGCCTAGACCACCGGCAGAAATCATTGACGGAGATGGATATGATGTTTTACGGGGGCAGGCTGCTGTTGTCGATGTTCATGGAACTGACGTCACAGAGATGTATGTAAAAGGTGCAAAAGCCACGCTGGAACAGGTTCAGTCTCTGAAAGCAACAGCGGTTGTGCTAAAAGAGTACAGCCCTTCTTGCGGTAGCCGGCTGATTTACCAGGGAGAGTTTAACGGTAAGACAAAAGCTGGTGATGGTGTGACGTCCGCCTTGCTGAAACAGCATGGGATTCAAGTGTTCTCCGAGGAGGATGATTGGACTTCATTGTTTCAATAGGTGTGGCGTGGATAGAAGGAGGAGCTAGGTTGAAAAAGTGGACATTGGTGTAGGTGTAGTGGTTATAATAGGAATAGGTATTTATTTTATGATCAATGCCAAAACATACTCTTTTGATGATGTGACCTCACTGGATAAGAATACCTGCTGAATGAATTTTCAGGTATGAAATTAAAGAAGGCGAATGGCGCTAAAAAAGAAACAAAAGAGTCTTATTGGATTAGGGTGTTAGAGGAGGGCAATGTTACATACTGAATCGTCTTTTATGATCAAGCTTATTTAGAGACATATGATGGTTCTAAAACGAAAAATAAGATCAGCGAATACCAAATCGTTGACGCCAATCAAGTCGATATAGGACAATATATCAAATAACACCAGCGAAAGTTCATGCATGATCAATAGAAAATTCGGGTATAGTGCATGGTAAGTAAAAATGAAGCGGAGGTTTGTTTGATGAGTGGATTAACAGATACAGTCACATTAGCAAACGGAGTAAAAATGCCGAAGCTAGGCTTTGGTGTATGGCAGGTAAAAGATGGGGAAGAGGCTGTAAATGCAGTCAAAGACGCTCTTGAAGCAGGCTACCGCAGCATCGATACCGCAGCGGCCTATCAAAATGAAGAAGGGGTAGGCAAAGCCATTCAGCAATCAGGCATCTCTCGCGATGATCTGTTCATTACGACAAAGGTCTGGAATCGTGATCAAGGCTATGAAGCAACACTTGAAGCCTTTGAAACAAGTATGAACAAGCTTGGGCTAGATGTTTTAGACCTTTATTTAATTCATTGGCCAGTTGAAGGCAAATATAAAGAAACATGGAAAGCACTAGAGAAGCTGTATAAGGATGGACGCGTTCGAGCCATCGGTGTGTGTAACTTCCATCAGCACCACCTAGATGATTTATTAGAAGAGGCAGAAGTTGTGCCAATGGTCAATCAAATCGAGCTGCATCCAAAGCTGACGCAGGAGCCTTTACGAGACTACTGCAAGGAGAAAGGGATTCATGTAGAAGCGTGGTCACCATTAGGCAGCGGGAAGCTTCTGAACCATCCTGTTCTTCAGGATATTGCGAAAAAACATGACAAATCCGTGGCACAAGTCATTCTTCGCTGGGACTTGCAGCATGGTATTATCACCATTCCAAAATCTGTGACGAAGAGCCGAATCATCGAAAACACACAAGTCTTCGATTTCGAGCTGTCCGCACATGAGATGGGCGTCATCGATCAGCTTAATGAAGATGAGCGCACAGGTCCAGATCCAGATAACTTTGATTTTTAATCGAAAGAAAAGCACAGGTGAGATGCCTGTGCTTTTTTTATTTAACGGTTTTTCGAGGCTGATACGTTTTCAATGACTTGAATGGCGTCGGCAATTTGCTCTTTGGAATAGTCTCCAATCAAGCAAAAGGTTTCGTCTTCACGTGCAGCATGGCTTGCCACTGTTTTTGCGGCTTCTTCCAGCTGGGCTGTGATGCCAAGCTCACGCATATTTCTAGGTAATCCGAGTGTTTCATAAAGCTCAAGTAATTCTTCTACTTCACTCATTCGACTTTCTGCGGCAAGCTGAACTAGAATGCCGTAGGCCACTTTTTGACCATGTAACACATGGTGCGTTTCCCCAATAAACGTCAATCCGTTATGGATGGCGTGCGCTCCTGCCATTCTGCCGTAGCGTCCCCCGTAGCCGCCGACCGTGCCGGCTAATGTAATAATGGTATCCGTTACATCTGCAAATGCTTGCGAGTGCTGCCCTGTTGTCAAGCTGTGGACGGCTTCTTCGCTATGAGAAAGAAGAATGTCTCTGACGTATACCGCCTGCTTTAGTGCAGCATGCACCATGAGCGGCAAGGAGTCTTTTGCATTTCGAATAATGGCTTCTGCTTCATACCATTTGGCCAGCGTATCTCCAATACCACTTTGAAGGTAGGAAAGAGGAGAAGAGAGCAAAAATGTATGATCAATTAAGGTGAGATAACTGGACCGTTTATGGTAATCGACTCTCATGAAATTCCCCTTGTCATCATAAATGACGCTAAGCGGTGTAGATGCAGCACATGTTCCTGGAATGGTTGGAACCATGATCACTTCAATTTGAAGAGCTTCTGCTACTGACTTGGCGGTGTCTAAAATGGTGCCGCCCCCGATCCCAATCATCACATCTGCTCCTTTCAGTTCTTCAGCAATTCGTGTGATCGCATTTGGTGAACTGTATCCTTTGTGCTGAACAACAGGCCAATGAGGTGGAAGCTTTGTGTACGCTGAAAAAGCATGAAATGAATCATGTCCCGTCACTACAGCGGGCGACTGGAAGGACGGAGAAACAAGTGAATCGAGTTCATGATAAATTCCTTTTTGTGAAATAAATTGGT
Source organism: Bacillus sp. NMCC46 (assembly GCF_002998465.1). Classification (NCBI taxonomy): domain Bacteria; kingdom Bacillati; phylum Bacillota; class Bacilli; order Caryophanales; family Bacillaceae; genus Bacillus; species Bacillus sp. NMCC46. Next base: position 57,511 of record NZ_PVQZ01000006.1, read on the forward strand.
TTGGACCGCTTCTGACGATATCTTCTGGCTGGATCATTGAGTTCTGCTCCTTTACAACATCATATTTCATAAATCATCTCATTTTACAGAAAGTTCTGTCAAATAATCGATAATATGAGGAGAAAGACCCTTCCGTTTTATGGAATTGAGCCGCTGACATTGCCTTTAGGTATGTATTTCCTGTATGATAAAGAACGGTATGTTTTGATTAAATTTAAGAGGTGTTTATATATATGGAAAAACAATATCGTGTCTTACTTTACTATCAATATGTCCCCATTGAGGACCCAGAGACGTTTACAGCAGAGCATCTAGCATTCTGTAAGGAGCTTGGTTTGTTAGGCCGTATCCTTGTGTCAGCAGAAGGCTTGAACGGAACTGTTTCTGGTACCATTGAGCAAACGGACAAGTACATGCAAGCGTTAAAAGAAGATCCGCGCTTTGCGTCTATGCCGATCAAAATTGACGAAGCAGATGGTCATGCGTTTAAAAAAATGCACGTCCGCCATCGGAATGAACTAGTGAATCTTAGCCTTGAAGATGACGTGAATCCGTTAGAATTAACAGGTAAACATCTCAGCCCGGTTGAATTTTACGAGCAAATGCAATCACCTGATACCGTTGTGATTGATGCACGTAATGATTACGAGTTTGATGTCGGCCACTTTAGAGGGGCAGTACGTCCTGATATCGAGACATTCCGCGAATTACCTGAGTGGATTCGTGACAATAAAGACATTCTTGAAGGGAAAAAAATCCTGACGTATTGCACAGGCGGCGTACGCTGTGAGAAATTCTCAGGCTGGTTAAAGCGTGAAGGCTTTGAAGATGTCTCTCAGCTTGACGGCGGAATTGTCACGTACGGAAAAGACCCAGAAGTTCAAGGGAAGCTTTGGGATGGTCAATGCTATGTGTTTGATACTCGCTTAACAGTGCCCGTGAATCAAACAGAGCATGTGGTTGTCGGAAAAGATTTCTTCACTGGTGAGCCTTGCGAGCGTTATGTGAACTGTGCAAACCCTGCATGTAACCGCAAAATGATTGCAACAGAAGAAAGCGAGCATAAGTATATGCGCAGCTGCAGCCATGAATGCCGTACGAGTGAACGTAACCTTTATGTGAAACAGCACAACCTGTCTGAAGAAGAAGTGCAAGAAAGACTAGCTGTGATTGAACAAGAACAAGCAATCTCACAAGGATAGAGGGAAACCCCCTTTATCCTTTTTTCTATACATGATAGGGCTCAGAAGAAAGAGGGATTCATTTCCTCTTTCTTTTTTGTTTTGTTTTTTTCAAAATAAGGGTAAAGGTAGTTATTCAGTCTAATAGATTGAAGCATTGAAAAAGCGCTTTCTTAAGAAATAAGCATGTTCGACTATTTCAGAAAATAGAGAATTGAGAGATAATAAAACAGGCGAAAAAATGAACAAGGGTAAAGATTTAGTTGAAGAAATATTTGTCAATTGAATGAAAAGTGAGCTGCAAGTAAGAAAGACGCTTACTTGGGCACATGCTTTGTAATTTAATCGAAAGGTGTTATGAACATGAATCATTTACATCGTAGAATGGGAACTTTCGCTTTAATGATGGTAGGTCTTGGCTCAATCATTGGTTCAGGATGGCTTTTCGGTGCTTGGCGTGCCGCTCAAATTGCCGGCCCTGCTGCTATTTTGTCCTGGTTGATTGGGATGGTCGTGATTTTATTTATCGCTTTGTCTTATAGTGAACTCGGATCGATGTTTCCAGAGGCAGGCGGAATGGTGAAATATACGCAATATTCACACGGCTCTTTTATCGGGTTTATTGCTGCTTGGGCAAACTGGATCGCTATTGTCTCCGTCATTCCGGTTGAGGCGGTGGCTTCTGTCCAGTATATGAGTTCATGGCCTTGGGAATGGGCAAAGTGGACAAGCCATTTGGTCACAAAAGGGGTGTTGACGACAGAAGGGCTCATGGTCGCCAGTGTGCTTCTTGTGATTTACTTTCTGCTCAATTATTGGACAGTAGGGTTATTTTCAAAAGCCAATACATTCATTACCGTGTTTAAAATTGTCATTCCAGGATTAACAATTGGTGCGCTCTTATTCGTAGGTTTTCATAGTGAGAATTTTACTTCTGGAACAAGTATTGCCCCTAACGGCTGGGCGAGTGTGCTGACAGCTGTTGCGACATCAGGAATTGTGTTTGCCTTCAATGGCTTCCAAAGCCCGATTAATATGGCGGGTGAGGCGAAAAATCCAGGCCGATCAATTCCGATTGCTATTGTTGGATCCATTTTGATTGCGACTGTGATTTATGTTCTTTTACAAATCGCCTTTATCGGTGCTGTCGATCCGTCCATGATTGTGAATGGATGGGGACATTTGAATTTTAACTCGCCATTTGCTGACCTTGCCATTGCGCTTGGGATTAACTGGCTGGTTCTGATTTTATATGCAGATGCGTTTGTATCACCTTCTGGTACAGGCATTACGTATACGGCGACGACATCCCGTATGATTTATGGAATGGAAAAAAACAAATACATGCCAAGTGTACTTGGTCGTCTGCACCCTATTTATGGCGTGCCTCGTCCAGCGATGTTTTTTAACTTAGCCGTATCGTTTATCTTTCTGTTTTTGTTTAGAGGCTGGGGTGTACTTGCGGAAATCATTTCTGTTGCGACACTTATTTCTTATTTGACAGGCCCAGTGACTGTCATGACACTGAGAAAGACAGGGACAGATTTATATCGTCCCCTTCGAATAAAAGGACTCAGCATTATTGCTCCTCTCGGTTTTGTCTTTGCGTCATTGACGCTGTATTGGGCGAGATGGCCGTTAACAGGTCAAGTGCTATTCATTATTCTCATCGGTCTTCCGATCTATTTTTACTATCAAGCAAAAGCGAAGTGGAAAGGCTTCGGCCGCAACTTCAAGGCGGGTGCTTGGATGGTCGTGTACTTACTTGTGATGATGACGATTTCCTGCCTTGGCAGTGACAAATTCGGCGGCTATAACGTCATTCATTATGGCTGGGACATGGCTCTTATTACAGTGGTTGCTCTGCTATTTTATATGTGGGCACTCAAAAGTGGATTTGAAACAGAATTTCTAGAGGATGCGAAAAAAATCAATGATGAGCTGCGTACTTCTACGCAAGAAGCCGCATCATCCAAAGAATAAAGGAACGGCTGCCTGAATATTACGGGCAGCCGTTTTATTTTGATAAATGATGCATCACGTGCTGCCTTAGCCAAGTGGTGACACCGCGCAAAACGGCTGCTGTGACAAATGAGATGAGCACATACTTCCAAAGCTGATTCATGCCTTGTCCACTAAGCAAAAACACGATTCCTAGAAAGACGAGTGTGAATAGAAGCACGAATAAAAAAGATGCAGACCAGAAAAAAGCCTTCACTGAAGGTCACCTCCTCGGAGTATTGTATGCAGGCAATTGAAGGATCAGACCAGCTATGACGGGGGAGAATTATGGTGAAATCTATTGCAAAAGTCAGATAAAAACACCAAGTGATTTGACAGTTATGTTAAGATGAGAGCATATTTTGAGAGAAGATTGTGGGTCATAGACGGAGGTGTTTGGGGTTGCAGATACAAAAAGTTCTAAACAATAATGTCATTAGTGTGATAGATGAACAAGGGAAAGAAATCGTCGTCATGGGGAGAGGTATCGCGTTCAAGCGGCGACCCGGGGACCCGGTAGACGAGTCGTTAATCGATAAAGTCTTTCGACTAGAGGATCATTCCGTTCATGAGCGGATGAAAATGCTGCTTCTGGAGGTTCCGTATGATGTGGTCAAGGTAACCGAAGAAATGATTCAATATGCACATACAAAGCTGAACCGAAGATTAAACGAAAGTCTGCATGTATCACTCGCAGACCATATTCATTACGCCATCGAACGATTGAAGAAAAATCACCTCATTGAGAATTCGCTCATTTGGGAAATTAAACGCTTATACAAAGATGAATTTCTTGTGGCCAAGGACTGCCTTGAGATGATTGAAGAGCGTCTACATATTGAATTGCCTGAGGATGAAGCAGGCTTTATTGCGATGCATATCATTAATGCAGAGCTCAATGAGGACATGAATACAACGGTCAATATCACAAAAGAAGTAAACGCCATTCTCACCATTGTGAAATATCATCTCAATATGGAATTTGATGAAGATTCGCTCAACTTTTATCGTTTCCTCACGCATTTGCGCTTTTTCGTCCAGCGTCTGATCAACGAAACAATGCTTGTCAGCGAAGATCATGACTTGTATCAGCTAATCAAGGTAAAATATCCGAAGGCATACGAATGTGCAAAGAAAATCGCAGAATATGTCTATCAAACCTATCACCGAGATCTCACATCAGAGGAGATGCTGTATCTATCTATTCATTTGAATCGATTGATCAAACGAGAAAAATAAAGGTAGTTTTAAAAGAAAGCGTTGACATGAGAAAAGCTGAGTGGTACTATTTGCTCATAAACATAAAAGAATACGGTTTCACAATGATCGTCTTAGAGGATTGTGACTGTTCGGCAGGCAAAACCTAAACGTTCACTGAAAAAGCGCAATGGCAAGTTGCGACTATTTTTGGTGCCCGTTTAGGTTTTTATTTTGCCCAAAAACGTATTTTTTTGAAAAAAAAGGGGGTTTTTGTATGAGTTATCGTCAATTAGCAGAAGACATTATCAAACACATTGGCACAGAGAAAAACGTTCATTCACTGGTCCATTGCGCTACAAGACTTCGCTTCACATTACATGACCGATCAAAAGCAGACAAAGCAGCCATTGAAAAATTAAATGGTGTTGTAACCGTCATGGAAAGCGGCGGCCAATTTCAAGTAGTCATTGGCAATACCGTACCAGAGGTTTATCGAGAAATTGGGGAGTTTACGAATCTATTAGAGGATTCCACTTCTTCATCTGCAAAATCAGGTGGAGAGAGTACAAGCCTTTTCGGAAAATTCGTCGACATTGTCTCTGGTATTTTCACACCACTTCTCGGTGTCATGGCGGGTGCTGGTATTTTAAAAGGTCTATTAGGTATCTGTATCAATGCGAAATGGTTATCACCTGAAGATACGTCGTACCAAATTTTATTTGCTGCGTCTGACAGCTTGTTCTACTTCCTGCCACTACTACTCGCATTTACTTCTGCTAGGAAGTTTAAAGCGAATCCGTTTGTCGCTGTGACGATTGCTGGTGCACTCATTTACCCAACCATTCAAGAGTTGTCAAAAGGCGGCGGAGATGTGACCTTCTTCGGGATTCCGGTCGTCTTAATGTCTTATACATCGACGGTTATTCCAATCATTTTGGCAGTGTTTGTCATGGGATATATCGAACGTTTCTTTAACAAAGTCATTCATGAAAGTGTCAAAAACTTTATTACACCACTGATTTTACTTGTCACGGTTGTTCCGCTGACACTCATTGTATTCGGCCCATTTGGTGTGTATGCAGGGAACGGCATTGCAGCTGTCTTGCTGAAAATATTCTCCTTTAGTCCTACACTTGCAGGTGCTTTAATTGCGATGGCATGGCAGGTTCTCGTGATCTTCGGAATCCACTGGGGTCTAGTGCCAGTGATTTTAAATAATATCGCCGTCCATGGAAAAGATCATATCAAGCCGGCTACTGCGCCAGCTGTATTCTCACAAGCCGGTGCTTCTATCGGTGTTATGCTGAAAACAAAGAATAAAAAACTGAAATCATTGGCTGGATCGACAGCGGTTTCTGCCGTGTTTGGGATTACAGAGCCAGCTGTATACGGGGTCACGCTTCGTTTGAAAAAACCATTTATTGCAGCCGTTATCTCTGCCGGTGTCGGCGGTGCGATCATCGGTTATTCACAAAGTATTGCGATTGCGTCAGGGCTTCCAAGTTTACTGACACTTCCGATTTTCTACGGACAAGGCTTTACAGGGTTCATCATCGGAATCTCGGTCTCGTTTGTTCTATCCATCGTCTTGACTTATTTGATTGGATTTAAGGATCCAGTAGATGAAGATGACACGCCAGCACCGATTTCCGCACCAACAATGGAAAACGAACATGGGGTCAAAGCAGCTCATGTGAAGAGTCCTTTAAAAGGCGAGGTGATCAAGCTGGAGGAAGTGCAGGATAAGGCATTCTCATCTGGTGCACTAGGAAAGGGTGCAGCCATCATTCCATCAGAAGGCAAGCTGTTTGCACCAGTATCAGGAGTCGTGACAACGGTGTTCCCAACAGGCCATGCGTACGGCCTCACCTCTGAAAGCGGAGCAGAAGTGCTCATTCACATTGGACTGGATACCGTCCAATTAGGCGGTCAGCATTTTGCCCCGAAGGTCGTACAGGGGCAAACCATCACAGAAGGTGAACTGCTTGCAGAATTTGATATTGAAGCCATCCAAGCTTCCGGCCTTTCCGTCACAACACCAGTGATTATTACCAATTCCGGTGAGTTTAGCGATATTATTGAAACAGAAGAAAAACAAATCACACCAGGACAATCATTTTTACATCTCGTTTAATGAAGAGGAGGAAGAAATTATGAGATATTCAACACTAGCACCATTTCCAAAGGACTTTTTCTGGGGCGGATCTACTTCCGCCTATCAAGTAGAAGGTGCGTGGAACGAGGATGGCAAGGGGCCTTCTGTCATTGATATGAGAGCAAGTTACCCTGAAGGGACAACGGATTTTAAAGTCGCAAGCGATCACTATCACCGCTATAAAGAGGATGTGAAGATGTTTGCAGAAATGGGTTTAAAGGCTTATCGCTTCTCTATTGCATGGACACGGATCATTCCAGATGGAGATGGGGAGATCAACCAAAAGGGGATTGAATTCTATCATTCTCTCATCGATGAATTGCGCCGCTATGATATTGAACCAATCGTGACAATGTATCATTTTGATCTGCCTCATGCGCTTCAAGTAAAAGGCGGTTGGTCAAATCGTGCGACAGTAGATGCGTTTGAACGTTATGCAGAGGTTCTCTTTAAGGAATATGGCCATAAGGTAAACTATTGGCTGACTATTAATGAACAAAACATGATGATCTTACATGGATCGGCGCTCGGTACACTTGATCCAAATTTAGAAAATCCAAAAAAAGAACTGTATCAGCAGAACCACCATATGCTCGTAGCTCAGGCGAAAGCCATGACGCTTTGTCATCGTTTGCTGCCTGAAGCGAAAATTGGACCAGCACCAAATATTGCGCTCATTTATCCGGCATCTCCAAAGCCTGAGGATGTGCTTGCTGCGGCGAATTACAATGCGATCCGCAACTGGCTTTATCTTGATATGGCAGTCTTCGGCCGTTATAACAACCTTGCTTGGGCTTATATGAAAGAAAAAGACATTCTTCCTGTTATTGAAGAGGGAGATATGGATATTTTGAAAAGTGCGAAGCCAGACTTCATTGCCTTTAACTACTACACTTCGCAAACAGTTGAAGCGAGTAAAGGAGATGGCAACGATGAATTTGCACGCGGCGGAGATCAGCATTTAAAATCTGGTGAAGATGGCGTATACAAAGGCGGCAACAACCCGTTCTTAAGTAAAAATGCGTTTGGCTGGGAGATTGACCCTGTCGGCTTCCGTTCAACGATGCGCGAGATTTATGACCGCTATCAGCTGCCGCTTATTATTACAGAAAACGGATTGGGTGCTTTCGACAAGTTAGAAGAAGATGGTTCGATTCAGGATGATTATCGAATTGACTATTTAGAAAAGCATATCGAACAAATCAAATGGGCGATCACAGACGGCGTCGAGGTCTTTGGATACTGCCCGTGGTCCGCCATCGACTTAATCAGCACACACCAAGGGTGCTCCAAACGCTACGGGTTCATCTACGTCAACCGCGACGAATTTGACCTAAAAGACCTCAAACGAATTCGTAAAAAGAGCTCTTATTGGTACGAAACCTTGATTCAGCAAAATGGAGAGAACATCGGGAAGTAACAGATAAAAAAGCCAATCACCTTATGCGGGTGGCTGGCTTTTTTTTTCGTTCACTCTATTGGCAACGTCATATTGTTCGAGTTGTTTTAAAATGATAGTCTAATTATATATTGTAAAATTTGGTTTAATATCCATTATAAGAGAGGGTCTGTTTATATGATGACGATTCTTTTTCTGTTTTTCTTATTGTTTTTCATTTTTTATGCTTTGAATTATATAGGTCAGAAATTAATTGCGAAGGAATACCCAATGAACCATGGTGTGATTGTGACTCTATCAGCTGTGGAAGGTATTCTTGTTTTTGTACTTGTTGGTGTTAATGAGAAGTTTCCATTTTTTTAGATCCAATCACATCTTGCTCTCTACTATTATTATACCGCGAATACAATCTCATTTACAGACTGTTTTCCGCCCAGATCAGGCCGTATACTGTTATACGCAAGTCAAAAACGATAAGGGGTGCGGCTGTATGAATGACAATGAGCAGGTTTTAGATCCTGGCCCATTTTTTCATGGGACGAAAGCAGAATTGAAGATTGGAGATCTGCTTGAACCGCTGTATTTATCCAATTTTCAGGATAAAAAATCAAACCATATCTATTTCACTGGAACATTAAATGCGGCCAAATGGGGTGCTGAGTTAGCAAGGTCAGATGCGAAAGAGAGAATATATCTTGTAGAACCGTTAGGCGAGTTTGAAAATGATCCGAATTTGACTGACAAAAAATTTCCCGGCAATCCAACACGTTCTTATCGATCGAAATCCCCTTTGAAAATAGTCGCAGAATTAGGTTCATGGGAAAGACATTCTGATGAAGAAATTGAACATATGCTGAGCTCTTTGAAGAAATTAAGTGAAGAAGGAAAAAATGTCATATACGATTGATGATCCATATTCTAAATAACACGAAGGCCGCCTCATTAACTGGGCGGCCTTTGTTCTATCTTATTGAAACAACGCATCCATCAACTCAACAAATGTGTTTGCTTGCTTCAAGGAGTGAATGCGGTTTGGATTGTCCAGTAAATCGACGGCTTGTTCAAAGAATTGATTCATGCAGGCTGCGTCATCCTTATGAATGGCTAATAAAAAGACAAGTGATACTTCATCTCCCTGCCAGTCAATTGGCTGTTTTAAGTGTGCGATGGCTACGCAGGAGGTGCCTTCATTTGTGATGAGCGGGTGTGGCATAGCCATTCCTCTGCCAAGATAGGTAGACGACATTTGCTCCCGCTCAAGCACCGAGGGCCGAAAAGAAGGCGATACTAGCTGATGCTCCTCTAGACGGCTGCATAGTGTGTCTAATACCTCGTCCTTGCTGGATAGGTCAGCATTTAATAAGGTCAATCGTTCTTGAAAAAATGCCATCAGCTCTTTAGAGGGAGTCCCATGTCCATTTAATAAATGAATGATCTCATTTACCCGCTGTACATCATGATGTTCAAAAAAAGCGCTGACCTGAATCACGGGTTTTCCCTTTGATGCGAGTGGGACGGTTGTAATGATGACATCACAGGGCAGGGTGGTACTCATTAGATAATCCTGATAGGAATACAGCTCGACGATTTCCAGTTCGTGCTGAAAGGCTGCCTTCAATTTAATTTCAAGCAGTCTTGCCGTCCCTAGTCCAGACCCGCACACGATAATGGCTTTCTTTTTTTGCGAGGTATCGAGCTGACTTCTTTCAAATGAAGCAGCGATATGCAGGGCAACATATGCCGCCTCGTCTTCATTTGGCGTCCGTACCAGCTGTAAGGCATTCAGTCCGCTGACAGCCAAATCAAACGGGTAAGGATAGGACGCTTTGATCTCATGCAAAAGCGGATTTTGTAAGGATACGCCATATTGGATTCGATTTAATAATGGCTTCATATGAAGCATCAAGTCTTGCTGCAGGATGTTGTCATCTGCAAAGCGGTGGCCGCTTGTTTTCTCAATGTGCTGTAGAAAGACCGCAACCGCCTGCTGAACTTCCACTGTCGTCTGATGCTGGGCGGCTTCTTTCCACGTTTGATTCGCCAATAGATGCATCACTAAGTAATCTGTTTCATCCTCTGATAAGATGACGTGAAAGGTGTCACTTACCTGCTGTATGATCTTTTGGGCAATTCTCATTAAGACTTGCGATTTTTGTGTACGAGTGGTGCTGGCGGATATCCGCTGGTTTTTTCGTGTCTGCTGAATCGCAATCGCTAAGTGAATGACTAAGTTTTTTAAGGCAATGTCTTTAATGAGCAATGACTCTTGATGCAGGTTCGTCAGGACAATAGATCGAATGGTTTCAAGAGAAATATCAGGAAAATGGAGCTGCTCCCGCTCGGTGATATGAGAAAGTGCAGGCTCTTCCTCAAGGAGTAAGTCTGCATAGCATGTTCTTTTTTGCAACTCGTCTCCCTCAATTTTTAAGCCAAACCCAGGTTTTGACACAAGGGTCATGCCGTATCGGGCTAACAGCTCTCGTCCTTTTTTTAAATCACTGCTGACTGTCATGCGGCTGATAAACAGTTCTTCAGCCAGCTGGTCAATTTTTAAGTAATCCGGTTGAAGCAATAGCTTTCTCATCATAAATCGTACACGCTCTTCTGGCATGACGGGGACGAGAGAGCGGGCAGGAAGCTTCTGCTGATGAAGCCAAAGCAGAAAGGCGTCTTGATCACTCGTTAATAGGGTGTATCCCTTTCCGCGGATCGTTTTAATCTTGGCTCCAGCTTCCTTTAATTGCTCATTTGCTTCTTTGATTAAATTGCGGATGGAGCGGTCAGATAAGCGAAAAGAGGCAGTGAGCTCCTCCAGCTTCACGAACCCCTTCGTTTCAAATAGCCGCTGAATCAGCTGATAGGTTCGAGGATCTGCCGTCATCATCATTGCGCGGCTCCTTGCGCCTGTAAGGCATCAGTACCAAGAGCGATTGCGCCCATTAAACCAGATAATCCATCAAAGGATGGCTTGGTGATAATTTCATTTAAAGGCTTTGGCAGCTGCAAATACCCGTGAAGCCGCTTTTCTGTTTCATCAAGAATGAGCGGCAGCATAGCGGGCTGTTTCATCACACCTCCGCCGAGAATGATGCGCTCTGGTGAAAGAGTGAGTAATAAATTGGCGGTCATCTGCCCGAGATAGTAGGCATGAAGTGACCAGGCAGGATGCTCCTCTGGCAGCATTTGCGCCAGTGTATGATAGCGTCCTTCTATGGCAGGTCCAGATGCCAGTCCCTCTAAACAGTCGTGATGTATTGGGCAGCAGCCTCCGTAGGAATCATGAGGATGCCGCTGAACGGTGATATGACCCATTTCTGGATGCAATAATCCGTGAATGAGGCGGTGTTCAATATAGGCACCGCCGCCTATTCCTGTTCCAACTGTGATGTAAACCAAAGAAGCAGGCTTTCGTGCTTCGACCGAAAAGCGGGCTTCTCCGAGTGCTGCACAGTTCACATCGGTATCGAGCTTCATCGGGAGCCCAAGGGCTTGTTTTAAGGTTGAGAGGAAAGGGAATTGGCGCCAGGCTGTTTTTGGTGTATCTAAAATCGTCCCATAGCTTGGGCTTTGTTCTTTTACATCGACAGGCCCGAATGCCCCAATGCCAATGGCATCGACAGGATGCTTTGTAAAGTAATCGATCACTTGCCGGCATGTTTCAATTGGGTTTCCTGTTGCAAAGGAAGTCATGTGTTCAATCGTTCCGTCTGTTGTTCCGTAGCCGCAGACAAATTTTGTTCCGCCTGCTTCAATGCCTCCAATTCGCATGATCAATGCCCTCCATTAAAGAGGGGCGGAATCCAAATGGACCCCGCCCCTACATGTTCATTTTTTCTTTACAATGTAGGTTTGTACCTGACAAGGTGTGAGCGGTTCAATGTGTAATGATCCATGTTGTGCTTTGAGTATATGTCCTTCAGGTGTTTCGCCTAAATTCGCTGTTTCTCCGTGTTGTAGAGATGAACTATTGATTGAAGCGGCTGTTTGACGCGTTAAATATGGATTGAAGAGACGGATGACAATGCCTGTTCCATGCTCTTCTTTTTTTAGAGCGCTTAGAATGGCTCCGTCTGTCTCAATGTCAAGCAGGCTATAAGTAGATTGTAAGTCTTCTTTTTCATCTCGGAAAGAGAAAATTAAACGACCGTTTAAAAAGTCTGCCCGTTCGTAGCATTGAACTGGGGTGGTATACCGCTTAGCAAGCTGCGCTAAGTGCCCCTCGCTGACAGCGTCCTTACTATAGTGCATGCCAAATGAGAACGACAGTGCACCTTGCAGCTGAGCGTCAGGTGTCTCAACAATTTTTTCCCCAGATGCGCGGCCTGGACGGTAAAGAAGATTTTCTTTCCCCATTTTTCCGAAACAGCGGAAGAGCGTATACGCAATCGTTGTGTAGTCTTCTCCTGTGATCTGGTATTCTCTCACACAGTCGGTCAATAGAGCGACACCATATGCTTCATCACGAAGTGCAGTAAAGGATTGCATCGGTTCAATGGTGATCGGTTTTTCTTCCCAATGCTCATTGCTCCACCATTCAAGCTCTTGCGTGAGCTCTGTTGGGCGTTCGATGGTTCCAAACTGCTGATCGCTCAGTGATACCTTTGATGCGATGCCTGTATCAAAGAGGACACGCAGACGATGGTCTAACGCATGATTGTCGACATCGACATGAAAACGGATGACAGGCTCATCTTTGTTTAATGCCACCTTCGCTGTGATCGGGAGTGAAGTCGTGACCGATTGCTGAGAGCGCTCTTCTAAGTCATATGGGACAGTGAGAGTAAGCTGGATGGTGAGCTCTTCCTGCAGGCCGCTTTTAGACACTGTGATGTCTGCTGAAGAAAGATCCTTGGATGACACATACAGATCTTCGCGCGGCGGGGAATAGTTGTAGGAATCTCCATCGTCTCCATTGTCTTCAAAGATCATTTGCTCAGAGAATGTCAGGCCTGTTTGTTTATCTGTGATGTCCAGCGATCCGTTGTCATTTGCCGCTATGCGGTAATACGTATTTTCAATCGCGCGTCCTTCTGTTTGTTCCCATACAGATTCGCTCGATTCATCGAAAACCATGCTGACTTGTGTATAACCAACGGACGGTAAGCTGGCGGCTTCAATCAGCAGAATGGCTTTCCATACTTGTTTTGGCATGTACACATCTTTACTTGGGTTAAGAGAAATTTGCTGTGCCAGCACATAATCTGTGACATCGGTTTTGCTTTTCACTGTGTAGTGAAGCGTTCTTCCGTTTGCATCCTTTAGTGTAAATGGACGTTCCGTGATAAAGGTTTCAACCTCAATGACTTCAGAACGCTTTGAAGGCAGTGTATTAAATAACGTGAATGTGATTTCTTGCTCAGTTTGCAGTCGAATAGCAATGAGACGCATGTGTAAGTCCACAAGATTCTCGGCGATTTCCTTTGCCTGCTTGTAGCGGAAGAAGACATCTTGATTCGTCGTGTCGCTATTGCAGCCGCCAATGCTGTCATGCGCTGCATTTTCAAACATGAGGTACCAAATATCACGAACCGTATCATGCGGATAGTCGTGTCCGAGAGAATAGCTAATCGTTAGGATAGGCTCCATCACATTGACGAGATAGTTTTCAATTTGATTGTTTAAGATTTTTAAATCAGCTCGTGTTGAAAAAATAGATTTGTGAATCCGCATATGCTTCGCATGAATGAGCTCTCCTTCTAATGTCTCAAAAGACGTCCGCTCTTTTTTTACTGCTGCAATGTAATCTTCTAAACTGCTGATTTGATAGTGGTGCTCGTCAAGTTCATTGGCTTTTTCTAATAAGTCAGGCAGGTTTTTGCGGATCGGTGCCTGGTCAAAGCCATTTGGGAAATAGACATTCTTTGTGGTTGCTTTTGCTTGCAGTGCACCAATTTTTTCAGATAAAAAGGCTTGTAAGTCCGCATCCTTCTCAGGAATATTTCCACCGTAGTAGTAGCCAAATGGCAGGTTCACCGCAAAGACTTCACTGCCGTCAGCACCTTGCCAATTGAATTCAGTGTGATTCGTCATATGGTCTGAAACGCCGCGCCAAAAAGCCGTATCCACAATGCCGAATCCACGGTAAATTTGAGGCATTTGCGCGGATTGACCGAAGGAATCAGGGACATAGCCGACTTTCATCACATGACCGAACTGCTGACAGCGTTCAATCCCATATTGCAGGTTCCGTACAATCGATTCACCTGAAATGACGAGCTGGTCGGTTTGGGTATACCATGGGCCGATGATGAGACGTTTGGCTGTGACGAGTTTTTTGATTCTATTCTCATCCTCAGGGCGCCATTTCAGGTAATCATCCAATAAGGATGCCTGTGCATCGAGCATGAAGTAATGGAACCTTTCATCTGTTTCAAGGGTGTCTAAAATGTCCATTACGCTTTTCATTAAGTAGATACGGGATCGGGAGGTGGTGAAATACCATTCCCGGTCCCAGTGAGTATGTGGAATCACATGTACATTGACAGTCATTGATCAACGACACCTTTCTATGTTCAAATTATCCTTCTAGCACAAGGTCAAAATCGTCTTCTTCTTTCTGCTTCTGGTCATGTTCTGGCGTTTTTGGCTCTTTTTTCTCAGAGAAATTCACAAGCAGGTTGGCGCCAATACCGATGACGAGTGCGCCAGTGAGGGCTCCGATTAAATAAGCCCACCAGTTTCCGACTGAGAAGAAGCCGTATAGCCCGCCAATTGGCGGCATGATGTCATGAACACCTAATAATGCAGCGACCCCGCTTCCAGCAGCACACGCGACAACATTGAGCGGAATCAATTTCAAAGGATTGACAAGGGTAAAAGGAATCGCCCCTTCCGTAATACCGATAATGCCCATCACAAGCCCGCCTCGTCCGGCTTCTCTAAAGGTTGGAGAGAAGTTGCGTTTTCGAATCAATGTCGCAAGCCCGTATCCAAGCGGCGGAATGACAATCGCAATATTGACGAGGATGGCAGGGAGGTAGACGCCTGATAGGAAGAGTGCGTTACCTGCCATCCAAGCGGATTTATTCACCGGTCCGCCAAGGTCGAAGCCAATCATCGCGCCTAGAATCAGAGCGAGTGCAAGTGTGCTTGTGCCGTCAGCGACCATACCTTTAATCCATTCAATTAATGCCGTGTTCAAAGCGCCTAATGGTCCGCCCAGCAGAACGGACATGAGAAGCCCGGTTAAGCCAACGGTTATAAGCGGTAAGATGAGCAGAGGAACGAGTCCGGCCGCGGAGCCTTGAATTTGAATTTTTCGTTTTACAAAAAGAGCGACATATCCTGCGAAGAAGCCTGCAATGACGGCACCGATAAATCCAGCATTCGTTGAGCTGGCAAGGGCACCACCGATGAAGCCGGCCGCAAGACCTGATTTATCCGCAATCGAATAGGCGATAAATCCAGCGAGCAGGACGTTCATTAAGCCAATGCCTGTCCAGCCAACCTGCTCCATTAAATAGGCGCCGTGTAAAATGCCGCCAGCATCCTTATAGGCGTTTAAATCTGAAACACCAAATCCTAATCCGACTAGTTTTGCTAAACCAACGATAAGGGAGGCACCGATGATCACAGGAAGAATATAAGAAATACCGGTCATGAGATGGCCTTCAATGACTTTTAATTTTGCTTTCATTTTGCTTTGCTCCTTTCTATATGGCATTGCTCACGTTTATTGAGATTCAGATTTTTTCTTTTCAACAAGTGCTACGGCTTTTGTGATGATTTGCTCGGCATTTTTTAAGGCGCGTCCAATCTCGACACGTACTGTGGGAATGCCTGAGAAACGTTCCGCATCGTTGATATGCTGATTTGAGGCAATGATACAAAGGTCTGCCTGCTTTGCTTCCTCTGTTGTAATGCCATTTACCTGTCCCATAATCCCTTGCTGCTCGATTTTGATCTCGTGACCGAGCTGTTTACCCGCATTCTCTAATGCCTTTGCTGCCATTGGTGTATGAGCTAACCCTGCTGGACATGAAGTGACACCGACAATTTTCATTGTGTAATCCCCTCTTTCAATTGTTGTTCAATGACTTCGTAATAATAGTCAGCGGTTTGACCTGGTTGTATCTTATCGATGAAAGCCGGTTCCATGAGGCTTGTCGCAATCCCTGACAGTAATTTCAGGTGTGTGACATTTGCTTCTTCTAATGGAACGAGCAGTGTAAATAAATAGCTTGTGGGCAAATCGTCGAAGCTTCCCCATTCAATAGGTTGTTCTAACTCTAAAAATAGAAGTGAAGCCGTTTGTACAGCGGAGCTTTTTGTATGAGGAATGGCGAAGCCTTGCTGAAGTCCTGTTGAGACTTCGTCTTCGCGTGTCAACAAATCGGATAATAACCCCGCCTGATCGTTTGTAATCTGAAGGTCTTCAGCTTTCTTGGCAATGTATTGTAAAATCTCATTCTTTGATCGTCCGTTTACTTGTGTGAAAACATGATCTTTTTGGAACAAGCTGATCCCTTCTCTCTTGTTTGTTAAGCGCTTACAAGTTGATTGTAATGTACTTTTCGGCATGGTTAAATAGCATCATTTTCCGTTTGAAATGGCAAAAAGTTTATGAAGCTATTCGTTTTGCTGTCTGTATATCTCAAATCCTAGCTTAAAACGAGTTTAATTATGTAAAAAACAGATTCTACTAAATGCATTTCTGTGATATTCTTCCAAGGTATTACAAAAGATAAGGGGGTCTTTTCATGTTCAAAAAGCAGGTCAAACCCTGTGTGGTCGTACTCATGGCCATCATTCTCTGTATGGCGGCATTACCTGGATACGAGGCAGCAGCTGCCAGTAAAGGAACAACTGTCAATGAAGCCATTGGGTTAAAAAATGGTGAAGTGATTTCAGGTACATTACAGAATGAAAAAGAAGAGTCATGGTACCAAATCACGCCATCTGCACAAGAGGTGGCAAAACATACGCATATGAAAATTTCTGTAAAAAGTAAACAGGTGTTGTCCGTATCGGTCTATCCAAGCAAGGACAGAGCGATGAAGGATGACACTTATTCCAGATATCGTGTGGACACTGCAAGTGGAGAGACAGAGATCGACTTCCCGCATGCATGGTCAGGTCCTTATTTTGTCAAAGTGCTCTATTTAGGGTCGGAGGAAGACAGCCGTGATGAGGAAGAGGATGCGGCCTATACAATTGGGTATAAAGGAGCTAACCTTCCGCCTTCCGAACCCGTTTTCCCTGAAGACGATGAGCCTGACATCATTATTATTGAGAAAAAGTACGGGCGCGAAATTCTCCAATCGATGCGTACAATTGAAGATAAACGTTTTAATGAAACACCAAATGGTCAGAAGCTGAGTCGCCTGCTCCAAAAGACAAAGCCATTTCTCAAATCGAAGCTCATCAAACAAAAAAATGAGCAGCAAAAGGTATACAATCATCTGCTTACATTAAAGACACTGCTAAATGACGTAGAGAAAAATGGTGCATTTAGCGGTCATATCGTGACAGAGAAAGAACAACAGGCGATCCGTTCTCTTTTTGATATGCTCAAAGGAGCAAGTCCTGCCTATTTAAAGAAGGAATTAGAAGCAGTGAGTCAAAATATTGGAATCGATCAGCTTGAAGGAAAATCGATCGGTTATGTATTAGAGAAGCAAAAGCTTGTAAAAGAAGAGAAAGTGAAGACGAATAAGATCATTTTTAAACTAAAGGATGGCCAAACGCTTCAATCTGCGAAAAAGAAGATGAAAAGCTATGGAATCCAAGAAAACCGCGTGACATCGCAGTCAGTAAGTCCTTTGTTTAAAGGAATGTATGTCTATGATGTACCAGCAGGGCAAGAATCAGCTGGGAAGACACTAAAAGCAGGCAAAGCTGTGATCAAAAGCACTGCAAGAAAGCTGTCCAGTATGCCGAATGTTGAATTTGCGGAGCCTGTTCAAACTTATCGTGCACTTAGCAATGACGTGCAGTATGGTTACCAGTGGCCGCTGAAAAACAGTGCGCAAAACAGCGGGAAAAAAGGCGCTGATGTGAAGTTTGAACAAATGAATACACTGATTGGCACAAGCAAAATGAAGCAAACATTAATTGCTGTTGTGGATACAGGTGTAGACAGTCGTTTGACTGATTTAAGCGGGACTGTTCGTACGGACTTAGGTGCGAATCTCATTGGACGAAACAAAGATGCGATTGATGACAATGGACACGGTACGCATGTTGCCGGCATCATTGCCGCAAAAGCCGATAATCATTACTCCATGGCAGGCCTCAATCAACATACGGGCATCATTCCAGTGAAGGTGCTGGATGCCTATGGCTTTGGAGATACAGAGCATATTGCACTTGGAATCAAGCATGCAGTAGATAAAGGCGCAAAGGTCATCAACATGAGCCTTGGCGGCTACTACAGCCGGGTGATTGAATATGCAATGAACTACGCGGCTCAAAGAAATGTACTAGTGGTCGTCGCGAGTGGAAATGATGGCATTCCAGAAATGGGCTATCCTGCGACATCAAAGTACGCAATGGCCATTGGCGCAAGCAACCGTATGGATATTGCCGCTGAATTCTCAAGCTATGGTAAAGGACTGAGCATGTCTGCACCAGGATCTGATATTCCAAGCTTAATGCCAGATGGGAATGTCTCATATCTGAGCGGGACATCAATGGCGACACCATATGTGGCAGCAGCAGCAGGATTACTGCTTTCTAAAAATCCATCCTTGAAGCCAAATCAAGTAAGGAATATCTTGCAAAGCACAGCAGATAAGATCTCCTTTACATCTGTTGATGGAAAAGATGACGTTTTCTATGATGAAAACGATGAGCCAATTGTCGATCCGAAAATTCCAGGTATTGATTGGATGACAGGACATGGCAGACTGAATGCATTTGCTGCTTTAAGTGCTGTCGAACTGAATGCATCTGTGAGCAAAGTGGAGGATCAACATCAAAAGGTGACAGGTAAAGCAAAGGCAGGCGCTGCTATTTCTGTATATAGAGGCAAAACCCTGCTTGGAAAAGGCACAGCAGGGAAAAATGGAACTTTTAGTGTGAAGATCAAGCATCAGAACAAAAACAAAGTCCTTCACATTAAGATTTCAAAAGGAAAGGCCGCTACAACGCTCAAAACAGTCGTCAAAAAAGGCAAAGCACCAGCTAAGCCGAAAGTGGGCAAATTAACGGTCAAAAGTAAAACGGTCAAAGGGACTGCGGGTGCAGGATTGACCATTAAAGTGAAAAACAAATCAAAGAAAGTCATCAAAACGGTGAAAACGAATAACAAGGGCGCATTTACTGCCCAAATAAAACCGCAAAAAGCCAAAACAGTCTTGTATGTGACCGCTTCTGATGTGAGAAAAAGAGAAAGCAAAGCGGTGAAGGTTGTTGTTGTGAAAAAGTAAGAGAAGAACTTCCCTTTCTAAAAAAAGGGAAGTTTCAACGTGTAGACAAACCCTCGCATTCGCCCGCAGGGCTGTGCTCCGGTGCTCACGAATGTCAAATTCGCTCCGCTCCGGTGCTCGCCCTTCCTAGACTGCAAAGGTTTTCTATCACGCTGAAAAGAAGACAAAGGGCTAAAATAAAGATCATTTTAGCCCTTTGTCAACAATCTGGAACTTCCCTTTCTAAAAAGGGGAAGTTCTTTTGTTTGTTACTGGAAATATACCAATTAATGTAAAAAGTAATATAGTAGGAAAAAAAGGAGGATTTATCGATGAAAAAATGATGTTTGCTTTCTTTCTATCATTGCTTCTCGTATTCCCAACCTTTGCACATGCAGAGGAAACAGGAGCAGTACCAGCATCTGTACAAGTAACTAGTGTCACAGCAGCAGATAGTGGAATGGTGAATTAGGGCTCTGGCAGTAAATATCGAGTGGGCTCTTATTATCCAGCTACGTTTAAAGGAACACTAAAAGATGCAAGCGGAAACCTCATGCCCAATCAGCCGATCCAGCTTTATTTTGAAGCAGCAATCAAATCATATGCTCAAACAGCGACAGGCACAACAGGCGTAAATGGACAATTTTCACTAACGATTCAAGTTCCTTCAGGTGCAGGCTACCGTACACACAATAATGCAGGCTGGTCGACACATTACTACGATATTGTTCCGGCGACGTTCACTTCAAACGACATCAAGCTATCTTCAAATGTCACAAGTGTGTACCATTTGGCATATACATTACGTAACTAATTTGCTGAGGGAGACGACTTGGCTGGAGCTTGTCGTTTTTTCATAGAAAAAAGGATGTCTCATTTGACATCCTTTTCTTTTTGTTAGCAAACCTGCTGGGCGGCAACCGAAAGAGTCGATAAACAAACACTCATCAGCCGTTACTCCCAGATTCGATCGAGCGTTTAACTTTTAATCCTGAGCTTTGATGGATAAGAACTTTCACACTTGAACGTTGATCCTTGAACATTCAGCTTTGAGCTTTTATCAAGGATCATCCAAAGATGATCAGATGAGGAGGGAATGACCTTTCCCTCGGAGGTGTTTAGTTCTATCGATTTTCGGCTCACTAACAAAATCAATTAATCGATCTGTATTTTCGTCAGTGTATTGCTTTCAGACAAGGAAAAATCAACTTCCATTTGAAAATCCTCAATTTCGTTCGAAAGCTTTTCAATCTTCACTCGAAGACGAAGCGGGTCGATGATCGTTGCCTCATTTTCAGCGAGGAACGACTTGACGATCTCTTGGTTGGCAGCCGCTTGTGTTTTTCCGTCTTTCCCAAACAAGGTTTCTAAATGCTGGTCGAGCCTCTTTTTCACATCTTCATTGGTTTGTTCTGCTTTGTCTACTAGTTCTGTGTACACCTTTTTCAATTTCCGTAAATAACGAATATCGTATTCGATCGACGTCTTCCGTTCAATCGCTTCTGCCACCGTCATGCTGACACCCGCTACATCAATTGTTGTGGTCGCATTCGACACAACAATGGCTGATTTGATGGCATTCCGGCGTTTGATTAATGCTTGAATCGATTGGTCATCAGCCTTCGCCTTTTTTTCGATTTCTTCTTGATCTTGAAACCCGTGCTGTATATGTTTCCCGATCATCAATCCACCAAGTACGGCTTCATCAACGGTTCGGTTGATTCTCTTATCTAACATTTTCAGTTCACTTAATGCTCTTGTAATGGTCATTTCCATATTAGTGACAACTCCCTTGGTTCATCCTGAAAATCATAGATTTCTATCATATACCAATGTGTGTTTCTTTTGCTAGCGATATCCTTTTTTGTCAAGTTGTTTATACTTTTAAAAAACCTGGTGCTATACACCAGGTTCTCGTTTTTTCTGAATCCAAGCTGTCACATAATAGGCAGCATAGCAGAGCGCGATGAAAGGAATGCCGCAGATGAGGGCAATCCGCTGATTTGGATCAAAGGCAATACCGATGACAGATGCAAAACACAGGAGGAAGGCAGCAATTGGAACCACTGGATAGAGCGGGGTTCGAAAGGAAAGATCATGGAGCTGTCCGCCTTCCTGCAAAAAACGTTTCCGAAACATAAACTGTGAGGCAGCAATCCCCATCCACACGATTACAACGGCCAGTCCAGAGATCGAAACAAGGACAAGGTATACCGTTTCTGGTGCGATGACACTTGATAACAAAGAAAGAATACCGCCGATCATACTTAAAATCAGTGCATTCAAAGGAATTCCTTTTGATGTCAGCTTCGCTAGTTTCTTAGGCAGTGTCCGTTCCTCAGAAAGAGACCAGAGCATACGGGATGACGCGTATAGTCCTGAGTTTGCGGCAGATAAGATCGCCGTCAAAATGACAAAATTCATGAAATCTGCGGCATACGGAATCCCGATTCGATCAAACACCACAACAAATGGACTTTTGATCACCCCGGCTTCTTCCACTGGGATCAAGCCGGCTAAGACCACGATCGTTCCAACGAAAAACAGGACAAGACGCAGTACGGTTGTGCGAATCGCTCTTGGAATGGTCTCGTCAGGATTGACGCTTTCACCCGCAGCAATCCCAATTAACTCCGTACCTGAAAAAGCGAAATTGACAGCTAGCATCGTCATTAAAATTGGTAAAAAGCCGTTTGGGAAAAGTCCGCCTTCTCCAGTGAAGTTAGAAAAGAACGGAGCAGATTCACCGCCCTTTAATGGAATCAAGCCAAACATCGCAGCTCCGCCAAGGATAATAAAAAGAATAATAGCCATTACTTTAATGCTGGAAAACCAAAATTCCGATTCTGCAAAGAACTTAACTGTAAAAGCATTGAGTAAAAAGATGAGAAGAGCAAAAACGCCACTCCACATCCAAACCGATGTGTCTGGGAACCAGCGCTGCATTAAAAGGCCTGCCGCTGTAAATTCCGAACCGAGTGCCACTGTCCATGTCAGCCAGTAGAGCCAAGCGACTGTATAGCCTGTGCCGGGTCCAATGTATTTTGTTGCATACGTATGAAAGGCCCCTGTAACCGGCATTGCGACAGACAGCTCGCCTAAACAGAGCATCACGAGGTACACAATTAATGCCCCGACAAGATAGGCAAGAATCGTTCCTGCGGGTCCTGCCTGATTGATGGTATACCCAGAGCTTAAAAAGAGCCCTGTTCCAATAACGCCGCCTAGAGAAAGCATGAACAGGTGGCGGCTCGTCATTTTTCGTTGATATTGTTGTGACTGATCTTTTGCTTGTTCCATGTCTTCCCGCCCTTTTGCTTAGAAGTATGTGTGATGATTCGTGGTGCTATGATGTGGTTTGTTTTAAGATGTCCGTGATATCTTCTGGGGTCGTCCGGCAGCAGCCGCCGATGATATGCGCGCCGTCTTTGTACCATTGATGCGCACATTCACCAAATGTATGCTGAGATGTATCCCCGCTCCATACCTTTTCTTCAGGATCATATAATTCTCCTGAGTTTGGATACACGACAATCGGCTTGCTCGTCCCCTTTTTCATCTCTTGAATGAGAGAAGAGATAAATTGCGGCGGCGTACAGTTTACACCAACAGCAGCGATCTGTTCATAAGGTTCCAATGCTTGTACACATTCTCTGAGCAAATCACCTTCACTAATGTGAAGATCGTCCTTTGCGCTGAATGTGATCCAAGCAGATACACTCCTGAATTCATTTTGCAGTAGCTTTGCGATAGCCGTTGCTTCAATCAGACAAGGGATCGTTTCACATGCAAGAATGTCTGCACCAGCTTCTACTAATGCCTGAATTCTTGGTCTGTGAAAATCAATGAGTGCCTGCTCCGTGAGTCCGTAATTTCCCTTATATTCTGAACCATCAGACAAATAAGCACCGAATGGCCCCACAGATCCTGCGACAAATGGTTTTGTCCGCCCTTTACGATGCGCTTCATCCTGCCAAAAAAGATCGCGTGCCTCTTTTGCTAAAGTGACAGATCGTTTCATTAGTTCAATGGCTTCTTCTTTTGTATAGCCTTTTTCAGCGAAGCCATCAATCGTTGTTTGGTAGCTCGCTGTTGTGGCACAGTCAGCTCCGGCTTGGAAGTAATCCAAGTGTACTTGCTGAATCAATTCTGGCTGTTCAATGAGTATTTTGGCTGACCATAAACGATCGTTTAAATCGCAGCCCTTTCGTTCAAGCTCCGTTGCAAGTGCACCGTCTAAAACCAAAGGTGCGTGAGGCTGTAAACGGCTTTGAATAGGATTCATCGGAATCGAACACCCTCCTTTTTAGTTGGAAATGATGGATATGATATGAGGCAGTAGTTTAAATGACTAAAGTGTTTTTGTCAAGGAGAGGAAAAAGCATGATATCGCGGAAAAACCTTGAAAACATGCGGGTTTCGGTGCATAAAGATGCAGTCAAAATAATAGAAAACCAAGTCATTGACAGCCTCTAAAAAGAGATATATATTATGGAAAGGCTCATTTCAGAAAGCTTCATCAAAAGGCGCTGTCTTTTGATTTTTATTTTGTCCAACGACTGTCTTCTTTCGTGCAGAAAGAGGGTTTTTTATATGCTTAGAAAAGGAGGAAAGAAGAAATTGAAAAAATGTGTAAAAGATTTGGCTATGATTCTGATTGGTTCTTTTTTATTTGCTGCAGCAGTGAACA
Organism: Bacillus sp. NMCC46; assembly: GCF_002998465.1. Lineage (NCBI taxonomy): Bacteria > Bacillati > Bacillota > Bacilli > Caryophanales > Bacillaceae > Bacillus > Bacillus sp. NMCC46. The sequence continues at coordinate 81,485 of NZ_PVQZ01000006.1, forward strand.
TGTTTGTCATTCCACTTGAATTTGGTGAAGGCGGTGTAACGGGGCTGTCCATCATTTTCTATTATTTGTTTGAAATTGCACCATGGCTGACGAACCTGGTGTTTAATGCCATCCTGCTGCTTGTGGGGTATAAATATTTGGACAAGAAGACGACGATTTATACTGTGGTTGCCGTCGCAAGTAACTCCCTATTTTTACACCTGACCACAACATGGGTCGTGAATGTACATGAATTGATCATTGGAGCGATTTTCGCAGGAATTATCATCGGTATTGGAATTGGTCTTGTGCTAAGAGCAGGCGGTACAACGGCGGGTTCTGCCATACTCGGAAGAATTGCCAACAAGTATTTAGACTGGAACGTGAGCTATGCCATCTTGTTCTTTGATCTGATCGTTGTATTTGCTTCCTACTTTATTATTGGTGCGGAAAAATTAATGTTCACCATTGTGATGCTGTACGTGGCAACAAAGGTGATGGACTTTGTGATAGAAGGGCTTAACACGAAAAAGGCAGTAACGATTATTTCTTCATGCAAAGATGATATTGCTGAAGAAATCAATCACACTTTGGATCGAGGCGTGACGATTTTAAACGGACGCGGTCATTATTCAAAGGAATCGAAGGAGATTCTCTACGCAGTCATTCAAAAGCAAGAGCTCATGCGCCTAAAGAAAATCATCAAGAAAATTGATCGAGACGCATTCGTTGTTGTCCATGACGTGCGTGATGTGTTCGGAGAAGGATTTGTGAATATATAAACCTGAAAAGACCTTAACCGGGTCTTTTTTTATGCTCTATACCTCTTGTCACATTATACTATGTATTGTATAGTATAAATGGTTAGGAGTTGTAATCATGAATGCACAATTAAAAAAAGGTTTGCTGGAATTCTGTGTACTGGCGGTATTAAAGAAAGGCGATTCCTATGGTTATCAAATTATTAAAGATATGTCCCATTGTATTGAGATTTCAGAATCGACATTATATCCGATATTAAAGCGGTTAGAGCAAAACAACTATGTGGAGACCTATTCTCAGGAACATAACAGTCGATTAAGAAAGTACTACCGAATGACAAATAGCGGCCGTGAGCATATGGCGCAGTTTTTAGCGGAATGGGATCAAGTGATGGCGATTTACGACTTTATTTCTGGAGGACAGGGCAATGAATAAAAAAGAATTTTTAGCCAGCTTAGAGAAGCACCTGCATCGTCTAGGCGAAAAAGAAAGTGATCGGTTCATCGAATATTACGATGAAATGATCGAGGATTATCAGGAAGATGGCTACAGCGAACAGGAAGCTGTTCATCAAGTGGGTCAGCCTTCAATCATCGCTGAGGGGATTATGAAGGAACAAGGAATCAAAACTGCTCAGGTGCCGACGTTCGGAGAAAAAGCTACAAGGCTTTCCATTCTCATTTTGGGCTTTCCGTTATGGGGAAGTATTTTAGCAACGGTCATTCTGCTGATTCTTTCTGTCTATATGGTGGTTTGGTGCGTTCCGCTCGTCACAGGTGCATTGACGCTCACTGGTCTGCTCGGAGGTTTTTGGAGCATCATTGGTTCTCCATTTATTTTTCAGGACGGTTTGCATGTGGTGGTGACGCAGGTTGGAGTGGGTATTCTTCTATTAGGTGTCGGATTATTATGCGGAATTGCCACGGTGTATTTGACAAAGTTATTTGTGCAAATGACTGTTCAAACCACTAAGGCATTCATGGGAATGTTTAGAAAGAAGGTCGTGAGAATATGAACGTGAATGAATTCAAAAAGCAATGCTTTAAATGGGGCATGATCTTCACAGTTGTAGGAGGCATTGTAACGGCGATTGGGTTTGGGCTATCAGGTTTTGATCCAGACGCATATCACACAAAAAAAGAGAACAACGTGTTCCGCACCATCAATTGGTAGCAACGCGCTATAATGAACTAAAAAAACCCGCTTATGCGGGTCTTTTTGTTGCTCGGGCCACAAAGAAGAAATAACAGCAAAGTGCACCTAGGTCACAAAGCATAATGATCAGGCCCATTGGAAAGGCTGTTTGGCTTCCCGCTAGTCCGACAAGAGGTGTCATGCATGCGCCTAGCAGCATTTGTGCCACCCCGATGAGGGCAGCTGCACTTCCTGCATGCGCTCCGTGATGCTGCATCGCAAGAGACGGCGCGGACGTACCGACAATTCCGACGCTTGAGACAACAAAAAACAATGGAATGAGAATGCCATACAACCCTGCATCAATGGAGATCATCAAAAATAAGGAGACGCCGCCTAAGGCAGCTGTCAGCAATCCAATGCGAAGAACTTTCTCTTCGCCGATTTTTACAGCGACACGGGCAAATACTTGTCCAGCCGTGATGATGCCAAGACTATTCACCGCAAAGGCAGCACTAAATCCTTGTGGAGAAAGGTGGAAAAGATCCTGGAGCACAAACGGTGAGCCAGAAATATAGGCAAACATCGCTGCGAATACAAGACCCTGCGAGAGGGCATACCCAACAAAGAGACGATCACTCGCTAAAATTTTCATGGCACCAACAATCTGTTGAAAGCCCCCAGTCTGTCTGCGCTCCACAGGTAAACTTTCTTGTAGTGAAAAAATGGATCTCAGCAGCATCAAGGCCCCGAGAATTCCTAGTAGAACAAATACACCCTGCCATGTTGTAAAGCGTAAAATCTGTCCGCCCACAATAGGTGCCGCTGCCGGAGCAACCCCGTTGACCAACATCAGCAGTGCAAAGAATTTCGTCATTTCTGATCCTTCATAATGATCTCGCACAATGGCTCGTGCAATGACAATGCCAGCTGAACCAGCGAGCCCTTGAATCAATCTTAAGAGGATGAACATCCAAATCGATGTGACCACCGTACATAAAAGTGATGAGGCTATAAAAATGATTAAGCCGATCATCAGCGGTTTTCTTCTGCCGATCGTATCACTAATAGGACCTGCAATCAGCTGTCCAAGCGCCAGTCCAATCAGACAAGCCATCAGACTTAATTGGGACAAAGCCGTGCTTGCTTCAAAATCACGCGCAATATTAGGCAAAGCAGGTAAATACATATCCATTGCAAGCGGTGCAAGGGCTGTTAAAGACCCAAGCAATGCAGCAAGGAGAAATCGATTTTTTTTCGATTCTTGGGGATAAGATAAAGAACTCATATGATCACTACACTCCTCGTATACTTCCTCAAAACAGCATAATGAATCAAGCGTTCCTTTTCAATGGAAATTTTCAAAGATGATTCCGTGCAAAATGATTGATCTTTCGAATGAGACTCTTTACATTGAATGAGTAGAGAAAAGAACAAGGTCATCGACATGCAGTATTTGCATGATACGTATATCTAGCAATAAACAACAGGAGGTGCTGACATGAAGCAGCAAGAGCTGATCATTCGTCAAGCAGTCAAAGAAGATCATGAAGCGGTCAGGCATGTACTAATCAAATCCTATTCACAGTATGAGCCTCAATTTACAGAGGAAGGCTGGCAAAATTATTCTGCTGCGCTTGCAGCAGCTGTAGATAATCCGAACATGGAGCTGATGCTTGTGGCGGAGCTTGAAGGCAAGGTCGTGGGGACGCTTCAAATGTTCCGGTCATCAGAGCAAGCGTATGACAAACCCGAAATGGGCATTACATCAGCCATCGTCCGGTTTTTAGGAGTAGATCCCGATGTTAGGGGAAAAGGAATTGCAGAGTCATTGTTACGTAAAAGTATTGAACTTACGCAATCATGGGGCGAAAATGTCCTGTATCTTCATACATCTGATAAAATGCAGGCTGCCATTCGTCTATATGAAAGAATGGGCTTTGAGCGTGCACTAGATAAAGAATTTGTGAATCAAAATGGGACGCATGTCAAGAGCTATCAATATGTTATCCAAAAAGAACAGCCGGCTGGTTCATCACTTCACTCGTAATAAAAGGAAGAGCAAGTCCTTCAGGGACAGCTTTCGTTCTCTCTTCGTTTTCACCAGCCGTCAATAAAAGGCATAGCTTCATAAAAAGAGGATGATTTGTCCAAGCTCTGTAAGGTTTTCAAGAATCGTGATTCCGTTCATTTATTTCATCTCATCATAAGTCTTCCATAAGTAAATGCAGCAACCCTTTATTTCTTCAAAAAAAATCGGTGTATACTGGAAAGAGAGAAACTAGATGCAGAGGGAGTTGTGACATGTTGTTTTCGCTACATGCGGATCGTTGGGATGAAGTAATCGAGAGGAAAATCAAATACGATCAGAAGGTCGTGGAATATACTTGTCAGCTGTTAGACGCACAGGAGCAGCAGGCTGTGCTGTTTCACAAGATCGAAGACACGTTTACGATGAGGGCAGGTGATGGTGCTCTGACCATTCCAAAAGGGAGCTATACGACCGCCTATTATTGGAAGGATCGACCTTACAATATTTACTTCTGGAGAGATGATCAAGGGAAGGAACTTGGGTCTTATTTTAATATTGTGGGGAATACATGGTTCAACGGCCAGCTGGTCATATTTGAAGACCTCATTATTGATCTTCTCGTTCTGCCGAATGGTCATTTCTTTGTGTTGGATGAAGATGAATTGCCGGAGAGTTTAGCGGCTTTTGAACAAGGTTCAGTGCGCCGGGCATTAGAGGGTGTGATGGCTTCGTTAGAAAGCATACTCGATCAAGTGAGGGCAGATGCCGAAGGAAAATATCATCACAGCTTGTTTGAGCCGATGTTGAAATAGAAAAAACGATTCCTTTCAGGCGAGGAATCGTTTTTTTCTGTCAAACCTTGATACGGTTTAATCGTTTCTGTAAGTTGGTTTTCGTTTTGGAAGCTTTTAGCTGTTTGACAGCGGTTTGAGCCGCTGCTTTTGTTTTCTTTGTCCGTTTGGCTTCCGCTTTTTTCACCTTTTGTTTGGCGTCTGTCACTTTCTTTTGATAGGCGACCTGTTTTTTGACTTTGTCGAGCCGGTTTTGCAGGCTTGTTTTTTCTTTGCCTTTGTTTAGCTTTTTGATAGCCGTTTGGGCGCTTTTAATGGCGCCTTGTGTTTTGTTTTTTTCGGCTGTTTGAACCTTTGAACGTGCGGAACGGATATCAATGGTTCCTTGTACCTTTTTCACCCGTTCGGTGAGTGCTGTTTTTTGTTTACTTGCAGTGAGTCGGCCAATTCTCGTTTTGGCTTGATTGACATCTGCCTGCTTTTTAGATGTTTCGGCTTTTTTGACAGCGCTGGTCGCAGCCTTTAAAAAGGTGGATTGCGGTACATATTGCACGCGGCCATAGCCGAATTGTGGATCCTTTCCTTTTGCGCCAAGATCCACTGTATAGCTGCGCAATAAGGTGCGAAGCTGCGCATTTGTTTTCTTCGGATGAAGCTGCTTCAACAGCGCCAGCATCCCTGTGACATGCGGTGCAGCTTGTGATGTACCCGTTGCATACCAATATTCATTTTTTAAATAAGTGCTGATGACGTTCTCGCCAGGGGCAGAAAATTCGATGCCTTTCCCTGTATTTGAGATAGACGCGAGTTTGTCTTTGTCAGTGGTTGCGGAAACAGCAATGACGCTATTGTAAGCGGCAGGGTAGCTGATATGATTCTTCTTCCCATCATTTCCGCTTGCAGCGACCACAAGCAGTCCTTTTTTGTATGCTTCATCCACTGCTGAACGCAAGATGGGGATATTGTCTTCAAAACCTAGACTTAAATTCATAATATCCATCTTATTGCTAATGGCCCAATCGATGCCTCGAAGCAGACTGTACAGGTCGCCTTCTCCCTTTTTATCTAACACTTTCACAGCATACAGCTTCGCGCCAGAAGCGACGCCGACTGTGCCGTAATCGTTATTGATCGCACCAATCGTGCCCGCAACATGTGTGCCGTGTCCTTCATCATCTTTATAGGAAGATGTGTAGTTCACAAATGATTTACCGCCCGATACCTTTAAATCCTCATGTGGAAAAATACCAGTATCTAAAACGGCTACTTTCACATTTTTACCTGTGACGCCTTCTTTGATCGCTTTCTTTACATTCAGCTTTTGCAGGTTGTAAGATTTTTGAACCAATGCATCCTGATTCGTAGCGGCAGCAGTTTTTTTCATGGTAGAAGAAGCGAGTTTGACCTTTACGTTTTTTGACACATATGCAATGTTTGGGTCTTTTTTGAGTGAAGTGACGGCTTGTTCATCTGCTGTCACAGCGACAGCGGGAAGATGTATGTACTGTGCGTTCACTTTTTCACTTTCTTCAATAGCCGTTTGCTTTCCTTTTTGGTTTTTATAGACGATAATGACATCTGTTTCTTTTGGCGGTGCAGCTGCCTGCGAATGGTAAGGCAAGGCAGTTGTCAACGCAAGAAGAAACGCGATGACTACGACGATTTTCTTTTTCAAGGCGATAGCCCCTTGCATACGATGACCTCCGTCTTTTTTTCTCTATTATATCGGAGAAATGAGAAGGATGGTTAGAAGAATCATATTGTTTGTCAGAAAGTTTTTTTACAAGTAACCTGAAATTGAAATTCATACAAATCTAGTAGACAATAGAGAGATCATAATAAGAGAAAGTAGGACATGCTGATGAACGTAAAAGAGTATATGACGTATGATGCGACTGGCTTGGCAGCACTTGTACGGAATAAGCAGGTAACGCCAGACGAGCTTGTACAGGCTGCATTTGCTAGATTGAATGAGGTCAATCCTGAACTAAATGCGGTGATTCAGACAAGACAAGATCAAGTATTAAAAGAAATCAAGACATTACATACGAATCAGCCGTTTGCGGGCGTTCCATTTGTACTGAAAAATATATCGCAAGGGATGGAAAATGAACCGCTGACAGCAGGTGCTGCATTGTTAAAGGATGTAAAGGCAAAAACGGACTCCCACTTTGTCCATCGATTGAAGCAGGCTGGATTTCTCATGATGGGGCATACAAACACACCAGAATTCGGTTTAAGGAATGTAACAGAACCTTCTTTACATGGTCCAACGAGGAACCCTTGGCATCCTGACTATTCCCCTGGCGGTTCAAGCGGCGGGACGGCAGCAGCTGTTGCAAGCGGCATCGTACCGGCTGGTGGAGCAAGTGATGGCGGTGGGTCCATTCGGATTCCAGCATCCTTTACAGGTTTGTTCGGTCTCAAGCCAACGAGAGGAAGAACGCCAGTAGGACCAGGCGCAGGAAGGCAGTGGCAAGGGGCTTCCATTGATTTTACACTCACAAAAACAGTGCGGGACAGTGCAGCCCTTCTTGATCTGCTTCAAGTCATTCAGCCTGAAGCGGCTTTCCAAACGCCGTTATACGACGGCAGCTATCAAGAAGATCTAGTGAAACGTACATCTTCTATGCGAATTGCTTACAGTATAGAATCTCCAGTAGGTACGAAGGTTAGTGAGGAAGCGAAGCAGGCGGTTCAGCAAACAGTGAAATGGCTGAGTGACCAAGGGCACCAAGTAGAAGAAGCGAAGCCGGCAATTGACGGGATCCATCTGATGCAGCAATACTACGTCATGAACAGCGGAGAAATGTCTGCATTATTCACGTCCTTGGCTCGTTCATTAGGACGTCCAGTCAATCCGGAGGAAACGGACATCGTCGCATGGGTGCTGGCGGAGGCTGGCAAGAATGTGACCGCTGCTGCTTATACAGAAAGTCTTGATGCGTGGGATATGGCGGCTGCACAAATGGCATCATTTCATCAAACGTACGATCTTTTTGTGACACCAGCTACTGCCTATTCAGCTCCAAGGATTGGTGAGCTGATGCATTCGAAAGAGGAAATCACTGAACTTTTACGTGTGTCATCCCTCTCAATGCAAGCGCAGCAGGATCTCATTTATGACATGTTCTTAAAGAGTCTGACCTACACACCATTTACACAGCTTGCCAACTTAACGGGTCAGCCTTCTATGAGTGTTCCTGTTCATCTCACTGAAGCGGGCATGCCTTTAGGGGTACAGGTGACAGCACCAAAGGGAAAAGAGGACTGGCTGCTTCGGCTTGCAGCAGAAATGGAGACATCCTCGATTTGGAAAGGAACAAATCAAATCATACGTTGAAACGACATTTGTCTATGGAGGGAAAGGAGTGTCACACGTGAGTACGAAGGACAGAATCATTCAAACGGCTGCACTTCTTTTACGAAAACAGGGGTATCATGCGACAGGATTGAATCAAATCATTAGAGAGAGCGGCACGCCTAAAGGATCTCTTTATTATTACTTTCCAAACGGAAAAGAAGAGCTAGCCATAGCAGCCGTTGAATATATTAGTCAAAAGGTCATCGATCGAATTGAAGAAAGTTTTGCCTATTCGGATGACCCTTATATCGCCATCGACCGTTTTATGACAAACATCATTCGGGGATTTATGGAGCAAGAAAGTGAAAGAGGGATTCCGATTGTCTTGCTGGCGGCAGAATCCAAGCCAGAACATACGCAGCTTCATGCTGCATGCAAACAAGAAATGATCCGCTGGCAAGAGCTTGTGAAAGAAAAGCTAATGAACAGCGGATATGAAGAAAACAAAGCGGATGAGCTGGCTTCTCTCCTTCATTCAATGGTGATTGGGGGTCTATCGATGACCACAGCACTCAAACAAACGACCCCGTTAGAACACGTAAAGTGTTACCTTAGACACTTATTTATGCGAGAAGAGTAAAATCTCTCGCATATTGTCTATCTATTATATCAATTGGTCTATATAATAAAGATAGTCAATTAGTCATGAGGAGTGATGGGATGTCGGAGCAACCGCAATCAATCAAGCAATCCGAAGATACCTATTTTTATACCGTGTCTGGTTCAGGGAAGCTGTATGGGCTTGAAAATCAGCTTGTTCATGTGCTGGCAGAAGCAAATCAAACGAATCAGCTGTTTGAGCTTGTCTTAATCACAGGTGGGAAAGGGGCTTATTTTCCACTTCATTGTCATGAGCACTTATTTGAAACCATTTTCGTGCTGGAAGGAAAGCTTGAAGTGATACTGGACGGTAAAAAATATATGGTCACAGCCTTCGATTATATTCATATCCCGCCTAAAACGATTCATGGCTACAGAATGCATAGTCACAAAACAAGGTTTATTTCATATACGTTGGGCGGACAAATGACAGATGTCTATCAGCAAATTGGGAAGAGGCTTCAGCAGAACGAATGGCTGATGACTGATCATGCTTTCGATGCAGCCAGCTTTGAACAAGCTGAAAAAGAAAGCGATCTCATATTGATGCATGGTATCCGGCAGCTATCAAATACAACCAAGCCCTCCGTTTTATTTCATAGTCAGCTCCCTCAGGCGGTGCAGCCCTATGTATTAGAGGCTGGTGAAGGGAAGCAATATATCGTGGATGGTCAGCTTCATGAGCTGATCGCAACAACAGAAACAACTGGAGGCGGGTTCAGCCATTTTGTGATTGAAGGCGCGAAGGGAAAGTATTTTCCTCCACATTATCATCAAGTACATACAGAAGCACTCTATTGCGTTGAAGGAAAAATGAACCTTCAATTGAACGGAGAGGATATTTGCCTGATGCCGGGTGATTTTGCCTATATACCGCCGGATACGATTCATTCTTATGAATTCGTTTCCCATTCTAATAAATTTTTGCTTTTACTGCTCCCTGGAAAGATTGAGCAGTTGTATGAGCAGTTTGAAGAATCACAAAGCCCGAGTATATGTCCTTATTTTATTCAAGAAGGGAACTTGATGATCGATCGAGAGACTTCATCTCAATATGATTTGGTTTTTGTCGAAAAAGGATAAATATGTAACGCGTTACACATGATTGAATAAGCGCCTGTCGAACCTATCGACGGGCCTTTCTTATTTTTTGGCTCCTCCTTATAAATCTCTCATTTGATGAATGAACCATTCATTCAAGGTGAAGCTATGTACAGATGATTTTCGCTAAAGGAGGAAATGCATGTGAGAGCTGTTACTTACCAAGGGAAAAATAGCATTGCAGTGAAGAAAGTAGATGCGCCATCTATTCAAGATCGGGAAGATGTGATCATACGAATTACATCAACAGCAATTTGTGGATCTGATTTACATTTGTATCAGGGGAACTTCCCGCTTCCAATCGGCTATGTGATTGGGCATGAGCCAATGGGGATTGTGGAGGAAGTTGGACCGGATGTCACGGTAGTAAAAAAGGGAGATCGTGTCGTTATTCCATTTACCGTTGCATGTGGTCAATGCCAATATTGTCATCATCACTTAGAAAGCCAATGCGACAACTCAAACCCGCACTACGATTCGGGTGGGCTTTTTGGATATAGTGAGAAATATGGGAATTATCCTGGAGGACAGGCAGAGTATTTACGCGTGCCTTTTGGAAATTACACCCCGTTTAAGATCCCAGATGATTGTGAGCTGGAGGATGAACAATTACTGTTCTTATCGGATGTTCTTCCAACTGCCTATTGGAGCGTGGAGCACGCAGGTGTGAAAAAAGGTGATACGGTCATTGTGTTAGGCTGTGGACCTGTTGGGTTAATGGCGCAGCAATTTGCATGGCAAAAAGGGGCAGAACGTGTGATTGCGGTCGATTACATTGATTACCGTCTGCGACATGCAAAACGGATGAGCGGCGTAGAAGTATTTGATTTTACAGAAGATCCCGACATGGGAGAAACGTTAAAGGAGCTCACCAAGGGTGGAGCCGATGTTGTGATCGATTGTGTGGGAATGGACGGGAAGAAGTCACCGCTTGAAAAAATTGAGCAGAAACTCAAGCTGCAAGGTGGAACGATCGGACCGATTCAAATTGCTACAAAAGCCGTCCGTAAATGTGGAACGGTGCAGATGACGGGTGTGTACGGCGGACTATACAATATGTTCCCATTAGGTGCCTTTTTCGCAAGAAACGTCACACTGAAAATGGGACAGGCTCCGGCGAGAGGCTACATGTCAAAACTCTATCAAAAAGTGACAGCCGGTGAAATTGATCCTAGAGCGATCATCACACACCAATTGCCGTTAGATGATGCCGCTCATGCGTATCACATATTTAATGAAAAGAAGGATGATTGTATAAAGGTCATCTTAAAGCCATAAAAAGAAGGCTTAGGAATATTCCAAGTCTCAGCAAGTAGACAAACCCTCGCATTCGGTGTCAGGTCTGCATTCCGGTGCTCACGAATGTAAATTCGCTCCGCTCCGGTACTCGTCCTTCCTAGACTGCAAAGGTTTTCTATCACGCTGAAAAGAAGACAAAGGCTTAGGAGGTTTCCTAAGCCTTTAATGTGTGCTCGTCCATCATTTTTTCGATTAATTCAAAAAATGTTTTTTTATCTTCTTCTGAAAGATGGTTGAACAGCTGATTGACAAGCAGCTGGCGGTTGTCGATCATTTGTTTTGCGATTTGTTCACCTGATTCAGAGAGTGTAATCCATACAGTACGGCGGTCATTATTATTTCGAGAGCGGATAATCAGCCCTTCATCTTCTAAGTGATTGAGAGCGGTTGTTGTTGCAGAGGGAGATAATGAAACTTCCTGCAGAATATTTTTCACAGTACATGTTTGATGGCGATAAATGATGCGTAAAATAAACCCTTTCACATTCGTGACGTTTTTCGGGATGTTCTCTTCATCTATTTGCTTCGTCGCCTTTAAATACTTTGTCAGCGCATGGTCTAATAAACTTGCCTCTAGCTCGAAATGTTGCATTCTCCATACCTCTTTTCCTATTGCGTTCGCATTTTCCGATCAATTACTAGGTCTATCTTATCATAATAGTTATCATCATTTAAACCAAAATGGAAGACGGCTATAAAATTACCTATATTATCAATTAATATAAAGAACAATTCCAAAATGAAATGATTTTACTTTCAGCTGGTTTTATTTTAGAATGTGAATGAGATAAAATCTGCCAACCCCATTCACTGGAAATTGGCTATTGTAAATCAAACGTTTGGAGATGAAGATATTGAATACTTTACAGGCATTACTTAACGACAGAATGGAACGCTCTTCACAAATTGAAGCGGTAACTGGCGGGGGTGTGTCTTATACATTTGAAGAATATGCAAAACGCATTGACCAGCTCGCTCATTACTTATATCAAAAGGGGATTCGAAAAGGAGACCGCGTTTGCTTTATTTGTCAAAACCATCATCACTTTTCAACGATTATGCTGGCAGCCATCAAAGCAGGTGCAGTCGCAGTTCCGCTTAGCTGGCAGCTTACTTCTTTTGAGCTGGAAGGTATTTTGAAAAAAGCAGAGCCAAAGGCTTTATTTTTTGACCGTGAATTCCGTGACATCATTGCGGCAGTGAATGTGTCTTTAGAAGATTGTCTGATGGTGGAATCCGGTGCCAATGCGAAAACAACCCAGCTGTTTGAAGACATTTTGGCTTCAAATGATGGAAGTCATCTTGCTGATGAGGTATCAGAAGAGGATTTAGCGATGATTTTATTCACTTCTGGAACAACGGGCAATCCAAAGGGCTGTATGGTCGGGCATGGACGAATTTATCAATTTTTAACAAGACATGGGAATCGAGGATTTGATCTGAAAGGAAAACGGTACTTGGCGAGTCATCCGCTGTATCATATGAGTTCAATTAATCATCTGATCGCAGCTGCGATTGAAGGGTATACGCTTGTCTTCTTACATGATGCAACACCGAAACGCATTTTAGAAACGATTGAGAAAGAAAGAATTACGTTCATGATGGCTTTCCCATCAGCTTACACGTACATGCTAGAAGAAATGAAACGCGGTTCGTACGATCTCTCATCTTTTGAAATTGCGATTTCTGGCGGTACGAAGGTGCCGGTACGCTTAATTAAAGATTACAAAGAAGCAGGCATTCAGATGATGCATGGCTATGGAAGTACGGAAGCATGGATTGTCAGTGCGTGGCATCCAGCGATGGGTGAGGATAAAATGGGCTCTGCCGGTAAAGTGGATGCGGATGTAGATGTGAAAATCGTGCATCCTGAGACAGAGGAGACATTGCCAGCAGGAGAAATTGGCGAAGTCGTCATGAGAAGTCCATTTTATTTCCTAGGCTACTATCATCAGCCTGACGCTACTGAGAAGGTGCTGAAAAATGGCTGGTTCCATATGGGGGATGCAGGCTATCTAGATGAAGACGGTTTTCTTTTCATTACTGGCAGATACAAAGATGTGATTCTGTACGGCGGGGATAATATCTATCCTGACCAAGTAGAAGAGGTCATTGATCAAATTCCAGGTGTGATTGAATCAGCTGTCATCGGGGTACCAGACGAATTATATGGTGAAGTGCCAAGTGCGTATATCGTAAAAGACGATTCCGTCGATTTTTGCGAAGAAGATGTGGTGAACTATTGCCAGGAACGTTTGGCAGATTACAAAGTGCCCTCCATTCATTTCACACAGGAGCTGCCAAAAAACAAGCTTGGTAAAATCATGAAGAAAGATTTACGTGAATTGGTTGTGAATGCGTAGTACCTATTCTGCTATAATGAAATTTGAGTGATTTTTTGTTTTTCTAACGTTTTGGAGGGAAAGGGTTTGCGACATATTCTTCGTAAGAAACACATTCACGATTTGTTAGAACAGAGCAGGCAGCAAAAGGTAAAGAGAACGCTGGGGGGGCTCGATCTCACGCTCCTTGGTATAGGGGCAGTGATCGGCACGGGGGTCATGGTGTTAACCGGAATTACAGCGGCTAAGGATGCAGGACCGGCTGTCATTTTCTCCTTTGCCATTGCAGCGATTGTGTGCAGTTTGGCAGCACTTTGCTATGCAGAAATGGCTTCAGCGCTGCCTGTATTCGGCAGTGCGTACATTTATTCATATACAACGATGGGTGAGCTTGTCGGGCATCTGATGGGATGGACTTTATTGTCCGTTTATATGCTGACTGCTTCAGCTGTCGCCAGTGGCTGGTCGAGTTATTTCAACAGCTTGCTTGAGGGGTTTGGCATTTCGATTCCCCATCAATTTTTAGCGGGGCCAGAACAAGGCGGATACATGAATCTGCCAGCCATTATCATTGCCTTACTGATTGCGTGGATCTTATCTAGAGGAACGAAGGAAAGTAAAAAATTCAATAATATCATGGTGTTTGTGAAACTCGGTATTATTGTTCTTTTCATTGTAGTGGGCGGGTTTTATGTACAGCCATCCAATTGGCAGCCGTTTATGCCATTTGGTGCAGAAGGCGTCATTGCCGGTGCTGCTGCTGTGTTTTTTGCCTTTTTAGGATTTGATGCGATTTCTGCTTCTGCGGAAGAGGTAAAAAATCCGCAGCGGAATCTGCCGATTGGTATTATCGGCTCATTACTCATTTGCACGATCATTTACATTGTCGTTTGTTTGATCATGACAGGCATGGTGCACTATACAAAACTGAATGTCACAGAGGCTATGTCCTATGTGCTGCAAAGTGTACATCAAAATAGCGTAGCCGGTATTATTTCTGTCGGTGCGGTCATTGGATTGATGGCTGTGATTTTCGCCAATAATTATGCAGCAACTCGAATTGCCTATGCGATGGGACGAGATGGACTTTTGCCTAAAGTGTTTTCGAAAACAAACAAAAGCGATACGCCTGTTGCAAGCATATGGATGATTGGCGGCATGACAGCTGTTATTTCAGGGTTTATTGATTTAAAGGACTTGTCCAATTTAGCGAATATCGGTGCTTTATTGACGTTTGCGATGGTGAGTTTATCTGTGCTCATTTTGAGAAAGACACATCAGCAGCTTGAGAGGGGATTCAGGGTTCCATTTGTGCCGGTCTTGCCGATTATCTCAATGGGCTGCTGCTTGTTCCTTATGCTCAACTTACCAGGCCGGACGTGGCTTTACTTTGGTGTTTGGCTGTTAATCGGTGTCGTCATGTACGCAGCGTATTCAAACAAACATAGTGAATTAGCGAAATCTTCATGAGAAAAAGGTGCAAATCCGTTGACGATTTGTGCCTTTTTTCATACGATTTGGGATAAGCTATAAAAGAGAAGATGGACGGACAAGAGGAGGATGAAGGGTATGATTAGCGTTAGTCCTTATATTGTGGTAGACGATGTGAAGGAATCTCTTCAATATTATCAAGGAATTTTTGGCGGAGATATTCATATTTTAAATGAACATCAAGACCGTGTGCTGCATGCGGAACTTCACCTTGGAGAATCATTGCTTCACTTTTCAGATACGTTTGGCCGCACACCAAAGCCCGAACATCTCAGATTGATTATGCAGTTTGACAATGAAGAAGAACTAAAGGCTGTATATGAAGCGCTAGAAGCTGATGGAGATGTACTGGTCGAATTACAGGATACGTTCTTTGGCGCACTTCACGGACAAGTACAGGACCGCAAAAATGGGTTGATCTGGGTGCTGAATTATATGAAATAGACGAAGACAAAGAGATAAATAAAGATCATGCAATGATATAAAAATAAAAAATGATTGTGGACACAGCAACCTCAAAAAACAATTCCCTTATATTTACCTTAAAATCTATTGAATATCCAATTAATGTAATATAATATATAATTTGTTATTCAATTGAATTTCTAATAAACTATAAGGAGTATTGGACTTGATCAAAAAAATAATACCCACACTACTAGCACTATCTGTATTTACTTTTGTTTTACAAGCACCAGCAAAGGCAACAGAAAACGAAAAAATTGTGATTAACCCAAATGATTTAGTATCCTCTGAAGGAGAAATAAATCATGATCAACTTGCAGAAACAAAATTTGCAATTCCGATTCCTTTCTTCTTTATTCCAGGATTAGGACAAGTCGCAGTATTAGCAACTGGGGCTGTCATTGTAGGTGGTATGATATTTTCTTCAAACTCTTGGGAAGCTCAAGTTGTTAAACATCACAAAATGACAGCAAATGAATTCATCTCAAAAAACAGAAAAGGAAAAATAAGAGGTGAATTTCCAACAGAATATCTAAATAAAACCATTGATCAAATTAATAAAGATGCAAAAAAGGGTATCAAAAAAGCAAGAACAGCTAAAAAACTTTTAACTGATAACAGATTTAAAAAGAAAAAATAATTAAAAGGTGATAAATCTATGTATGATCTCTTTTCAGCAAAATTATTGTTTGAATCCATACCGTCTCCCAAAGTTAGACCTGATAAGATATTTGAAGAAAGAATCGTATTAATCAAAGCAAAAGATCAAGATGAAGTTAAAAAAATTATAGAAAAAAGTTTTCCAGAAGAAACATTTGGAAATGGGGATTACGGACAAACAACAAAAAAATTAGTAGCAATCCTAGATATATTTGAACTTGTAGACAATTTAGAAGAAGAACCACTTCACTTAAGTGAAGTGTATTGTCGTTATCTTTCATTTGATGAAGAAATATCTCCAAAAGAAGCAATAGAAAAATATTCTCTAGATAAATAAAAATCGTAAAAAAAGCAGACTGATTAGAGTCTGCTTTTTTAGTTATTTAGTCATTTAGCACAAATACATATCTTCTCTGTTTCTTTCGCAATAAGGCACCAATTCGCTGTTCAAGGATCCTTGGTCAAAATTCTAAGACCTTCACTATTGTGAAGGTTTTTTTGGGAGTGTTTTTATTTTCTGAAAAATGGAAAATATGCTATGTTGGAAGAATAAAAGAACAAGGAGAAGGGTGGCAAAGGGATGGAGCAAATTGAATTTCAATCGATCCAAACAAATGGTGTAACACTTCACACAGCAATGGCTGGACCTGAGGATGGCCCGCTGCTTGTACTGCTGCACGGGTTTCCTGAGTTCTGGTACGGCTGGAAGAACCAAATCATGCCCCTCGCTGAGGCAGGCTATCGTGTCGTCGTTCCTGATCAAAGGGGCTACCATCTAAGTGATAAGCCAGAAGGAATCGAATCCTACGTATTAGATCAACTGAGAGATGATATCGTAGGGCTGATTAAGACGCTTAGTCCGAATCAAAAGGCGATTGTGGGTGGTCATGATTGGGGCGGAGCAGTTGCTTGGCATTTGGCATCCACACGTTCTCAATATGTAGAGAAATTAATCATTGTCAACATGCCGCATCCGCGGGTCATGATGAAGGTTCTTCCGTTTTATCCGCCACAGTGGAAGAAAAGCTCCTATATCGCTTTCTTTCAGCTTCCGAATGTGCCAGAGGCAGCACTTCAGGAAAATCACTTTCAAAAGCTGGATGAAGCCATTGGATTGACTGCAAGACCACATTTGTTCACGAAGGAAGATGTATTAAGCTACAAGCTGGCTTGGACGCAGCCAGGTGCCATGACCTCAATGCTGAATTGGTACCGCGCCATCAAAAAGGGCGGCTTTGAAAAGCCGATATCAAAACGCATTTTAGTACCTGTTCGCATGATCTGGGGGATGGAGGACAAGTTTTTAAGCAGAAAGCTGGCGAAGGAAACGATGAAGATTTGCCCAAATGGTCAGCTGATTTTTGTCGATGATGCTTCTCATTGGATCAATCATGAAAAGCCAGAAGTGGTGAACAAACTCATACTCGAATTTTTGAACTAAAGAAAAAAGCTCTGATCAGAGGACCAGAGCTTTTTTTATTTATCCGATTTGATTCTTTTTCAACGAAGCAGGTTCGTCGTCCCAGCATTCAATTTTCTCATTGTTTGGAACGGCATTTTTATAGAAGACAGGGTCCTTGCCTTCTTTTTTCTGTCTCGTATAATCCTTCAATGCTGCAAAGGCGACCTTAGACAGCATGGTAATGGCGATGAGGTTGACGATGACCATGAGTCCCATGAAGAGATCGGCTAGACCCCAAACGAGAGGAACAGTTGCAACTGCACCGAAAAGAACCATTCCAATAACGGCAATTCGATAGATGTTAAGCCAAATTTTGTTGGCACCAAGGAATTCAATGTTCGTTTCACCATAGTAATAGTTACCGATCAATGTACTAAAGGCGAATAGGAAAATCATGATAGCAAGGAATCCAGAGGCCCATGGCCCAATGTGCTGACTGAGTGAAGCCTGTGTTAATTCAATTCCTTGCAGGTTCGTTGTTTTGTACGCATCAGAGAATAGGACAAGGAAGGCTGTGCTCGTACAAATAATTAACGTATCTGTTAATACGCCAAATGCCTGGATTAACCCTTGTTTTACAGGGTGACTTGTCACGGCTGTTGCTGCTGCGTTAGGTGCACTACCCATACCAGCCTCATTTGAGAAGAGACCGCGTTTAATCCCTTGTAATAATGCCCTGCCTAGTGTTCCGCCAGCGAACTGTTCAAACCCGAAGGCATGTTTCACAATCGTACTGATGACACCAGGAAGTTCAGTGATATTTGTCACAATAACAAAGAATGCAATTCCGATATAAGCTAGAGCCAGTACAACGACAATGTATTCAGAAGCTTTTGCAATGGCTTGGATTCCCTTGAAAATGATTGCTGCAAAAATAACAGCCATTACAATACCGACTGTTAAACGGTCTAATCCAAAGGAGTTTTCAAAAGCGACGGTGATCGTATTTGATTGAACCGCATTAAAGACGATTCCAAAAGAAATTGTAATTAGGATCGCAAATAAAATTCCCATCCAGCGCTTGTTTAACCCTTTTTCCATGTAATAAGCAGGTCCACCGCGGAATCCTGTTTTATCTTTCACTTTATACACTTGGGCTAATGTACTTTCAACAAAGCTTGAGGCAGAACCGATAATGGCTACGATCCACATCCAAAAAATTGCCCCAGGTCCACCAATTGCAATGGCGATAGCAATCCCTGTGATATTCCCTGTTCCTACACGTGCCGCCATACTGATGGCAAATGCTTGGAACGGTGATATCCCCTCTTTTTCTTTTCTTCCTTCTTTCAGGACACGCACCATTTCTTTAATCATTCTCACTTGCAGGAAGCGTGTTCTATATGTGAAGTAGACCCCTACTCCAAGTAACAGAGCAATCACAATATAAGTCCAAATAAAATCATTTGTATTTGTTAAATAAGATAGCAAAGCTTTTTCGTTCATAACATCACCTCTTCGAATTCATGACTGTTCATTTTAAAAAATACTGAGATCCCACTCTTTGGCGAGCTTTTTCAGCATCATGACACCGGTAATACTATTTCCGCAATCGTCAATGGCGGGACCATAAATACCGATTCCGCAGCCTGTCTGAAATGGGAATTCTCTTCTTGCGCTTGGTGGAACGCAAGCCATAATTCCTCCAGACACACCACTTTTGGCTGGAACGCCTACGAAAGCAGCAAAATTACCAGATGCATTATACATGCCGCATGTCAGCATCAATGCCTTTGTTAGTCTTGCGATATCCTTTGGTATGACTTGGACCTGTTTAAAGGGATGGTAGCCATCACTTGAAATAATCAGTCCAATCAAGGCGATGTCCTCTGTTGTGACCTCGATGGAACATTGCTTTAAATACACTTCTAATGTCTCTTCGACATCTGATTCTAAGTAATTGGTTTCTTTTAAGTAATAAGCAAGAGCACGGTTGCGGTGCGCAGTTGCCCATTCTGATTGATAAACCTCTTCATTAACAGATGGACGCTTTCCTATTAAGTTTTCGATTAAATCGAAAATATATGCTAGCTTTTCTGTAGAAGTCTTTCCGGGAAGGATGGAGGATACGGTAATAGCTCCAGCATTAATCATTGGATTAAAGGGCTTCCCCGGTTTATGCATCTCAAGGCGGTAGATGGAATTAAATGCATCACCAGTTGGCTCTACATCTACCCGGTCCAAGACGTAAGGAACGCCTCTTCCTAAACAGGCAGCTATAAAGCTGATGACTTTTGAGATACTTTGCAGGGTAAAGGGAACGTCCCAATCACCATATCGTACAGATGATCCATCTGGGCCTATCACGCTGATACCAAGTTGAGAGGAATTCACTTTTCCGAGTGCTGGAATGTAGCCAGCATTCTGCCCGTTTTTGTAATACGGACGTATTTCTTCTGCCCATTGATCAACAGAAGACTGGCATGCGTGTTGTGTATTATTAGAAATTGCTGTTTTCATACGATTCCTCCAATCAAAAATCAAAAAGTACCCTATTGAATTGGCGGATGACAAAAAATGCGATCAAATAGGCACGAAAACATGTTACACATCTTCAAAGAACTTGTCATGCGCTGCTTGTACCACTCCTTTACACCTAAATATATGTTCAATTGAAGGCTTTGGCGGCGAAAAAACAAAAAGGGTTTTTAGTGAAAATTCAGAAAACGCTTACATATAGTTTCACTAAAATTGTTCATTTAATTTATCTTGGAAACTACACAATCTGACGAAAATCTACAGAAAAACTTACAAATAAAAATCGGTTTGTCGATGATTGTCTAAACAATTCCCATTATTGTAGACAAT
The DNA here is from genome assembly GCF_002998465.1 of Bacillus sp. NMCC46. Classification (NCBI taxonomy): domain Bacteria; kingdom Bacillati; phylum Bacillota; class Bacilli; order Caryophanales; family Bacillaceae; genus Bacillus; species Bacillus sp. NMCC46. Next base: position 101,775 of record NZ_PVQZ01000006.1, read on the forward strand.
CACCAAAACGCTGAATAGCTGAAAGGTCACCATGCCGTCTCGGAGAATAGTCATAAAAAAGGATTTTGGGGAAAGAAGGAGCCGTGAAAATTATTTTTTTGCACATTGTGAAGAAAAGAGTCTCCTTGTATACTGTGGCTATGCAAAAAGGGGAAGGGATGTCAGTCATTTGAGTTTAAACCAGCTTGTCAAAAAAGACGCATTCATTTTAATTTTTATGGTGGTTATTGTGCCGCTTGCAGGAGAACTGAAGTTTTATCCTGTGAATGAGACGTTCCGGATCAGCTTTGGCGCACCTGCGTTTTTCTTTTGTTTATTACTCTTAAGGAAATCTAGACCGTTTTTGCCTGGGTTTTTAACAGGCGCAGCCATTGTGCTTTTTCGAGTAGGCTTAGATCTGATTCAGCATAATGCTGGACTGGCTGCATCATTTTATCAGCAATTCCCAAGTTTCTTCTTCTATTTTACATATGCTTTCCTGTTTTTTGCCGTCCGTACGGGACGTTTTAAACAGCGCTCTATTTTTATTGGGATCATTGGTCTCATGATCGAATTAGTAGCTGATTTTGTTGAGCTGTTTGTACAATTTTTAGTGTTTGATACGACGATGACATTATCAAAGCTGAGTGATATGTTTCTCATTGCGTTTGCTCACAGCTTTGTGGTGATCAGCTTTTTTAATATGATGAAGCTGTACGAGGCACAATCAAGAGAGAAGCAGATCATGAAACAAAATGAGCATATGATGATGGTCATTTCAAATTTATATGAAGAAACGGTTCATTTAAAGAAAACGTTAAAACATACAGAGCATATTACGCAAGAATCATACAGACTTTATCGTCTGCTGCATGAACACGAAGCAGGCAAGAAAGTGAGTCAGGAGCTGTTGAAGCTCGCAGGAGAAATCCATGAAGTGAAAAAGGACAATCAGCGTATTTATGCTGGTCTTTCGAAGCTGATTTCTAAGGAAAATATGCAAGACTATATGAAGGCTGAAGAGCTGGTTCAGATTGTCATCCGCATTCAAGAGAAATATGCGTTATCTCTAGGGAAAAACATCTCTTTTACATCTGATATAAGGGGCATTCATTTGCATGATTACCATGTGTTCATTTTCTTATCGCTCATTAATAATTTAATGGCAAATGCGGTTGAAGCCATAAAGGATACTGGAATGATCTCACTCGTATTAAAAGGAAGTCATGATAAAATAGAGATTCGGATTGAAGATGATGGCCCGGGGATTCCTGAAAAAATGAGAGAAATTGTATTTGATCCAGGCTATACTTCTAAATTTGATGCATATGGAACACCATCAACTGGGATTGGATTATCCTATGTGAAAGAGTTGGTTAAAGAGCTTGGCGGTCAAATTAAAATCGAACAAAGAGAAACAAAGGGAACAGCTTTTCAGCTAATCCTTCCTATACAAAATTTAATACAGAGAGGGTGAGTGTATGCGGTTTTTCATTGCAGATGATGATCGTGCAATACGCTCGATTTTAGGACAAATCATTGAGGATGAAGATTTGGGAGAGGTCGTGGATGAAGCCGATGACGGAGTTGGATTAGAAGCACATTCATTGAACCTAAAAAAAATAGACATCCTTCTGATTGACCTTTTAATGCCTGCTAGAGACGGCATTCAAACGATTCGTCATATTCACCCTGAATTCAAAGGTAAAATCATGATGATTTCCCAAGTAGAGGCGAAAGAGATGATGGCAGAAGCCTATGAATTAGGGATCGAATATTATATTCATAAACCTGTCAATCGAATTGAGATCGTCAGTGTGATTCGAAAAGTCATGGAGCGTATTAAGCTGGAGAAATCGATATATGATATTCAAGCTTCCCTTCGCCATGTGCTGCCGTTAGAGCCTGTAATTTCTCATGATACGACGGGTGCTGGGGCGAAAAAAAGGACGATGAAAGAGGCAGGGGAATTTCTCTTATCCGAACTGGGAATTGTCGGAGAGAGCGGATCTAAGGATTTACTAGAGATCCTGATCTACTTACATGAAACACAGTCAGCCAATTCTCATGAGGTCAATTTCCCGCCGCTAAAGCAACTCTTTATCAAAACAGCGGAGAGGAAGCTGGATGATGGGGCAACCGATGTCGAAGTGATGAGAGAAGTGAAAGCAGCAGAGCAGCGGATTAGACGCGCTATTCATCATTCCTTGAATCATTTTGCTTCACTAGGATTAACAGATTTCTCGAATCCTAAGTTTGAGCACTATGCGTCGAAGTTTTTTGACTTTACCGATGTCAGCCAAAGAATGAAAGAAATGCAGAAGACCTCTTCATCCGCAGGATCGACAGGCAGAGTCAATACGAAGAAGTTTGTTCAAATCTTTTATTTTGAAGCAAAGCAGTTATTTGAAGGAATGAGCTGAAGAAAAACTGTTGGAATGATTGGAGAAAATAAACAGAAAAAGACTGCTATTCCTATGATCTGTCGTGATCTTCATGTACCTTTGTTATTTAACTGATCATTCTGATTTTTCTTTTTTCTTGAAAATAAAACTCTCCTGTGCAATCGTTTGTTAAAATAGTGAGGTTAGACTAGAATGTCGGAGGTTTTATTTTGGGAAAAATTAAACGAAATGCGCTCTGCCCATGCGGAAGCGGAAAAAAATATAAACATTGCTGTGGTCAAAAGTCAGGCGGAGAACAAACGTCTGAGCTTGTGTTTAAGGAAGCTGTACAAGTTCAAAAGGATTTAATGAATTATGCTTTCTCTAAGCATCAGAGAGCCATTAATCAATTCATTAATGAGTTTTCTTTCCTTGCAGATATGGATAAAGAAACGCAACAAATTTCAGTTTTCCATTTAAGTGTATGGGGCATTTTCTTCCGTCCATTAACGGATCAGAAAGAAACCATCTTCCAAGAATTCCTGACAAAGAAAGCAGAGGATATTACCCGTCCGAAAACAAAACAAGTGGTTCAATCATGGACAGACATGGAACCATCTTTGCTTTTATTAAATGAAAAAACGGACGAGTCTCTTTACTTTGAGAATATGGTGACAGCTGAGAAGGTTGAAGTAGATGTAAAACCTGATCAAACAGTGCTTCCTGAAAAAGGAAGTCTCGTGCTTGGATTCCCTGTTCAATTTGAAGAAAAAGCAGAGTTTTTCATTCAATATACGATGTTTGCAAAAGAGTTTACAGATACGCTTCTTCTTCAAGTTCGTCAGCTTGTTGAAGCATATGAGGCAAATGGAGGAACGCGCAGCACATTTATGAGAGAATCATTCCCTGACGTGCTGAAGTGCATGTTTGCGAAGCAAGAAGTAGAAGAATCAGAAACATCTGCTCAAACAGAAGGCGATACAGGTCTATCAGCAGATCGTATGGACTGGGCAAGTGACGTTCAGCTGGAAACAGCTAAGCTGATTGAAGACGGAATGAAGGAACACGGTGATCAAAGCCTGACAGATGGCGCTTTAACTGTGTGGAAAGCCTATTGTGATCAGAAATCACCTGTGATCCGTAAAGCGGCATCATTTGCTGCGGGAATCGAATATTACATTCATTCACTTGCAAGCGATGCCCCGCTTTCTCAAGCGCAAATAGCGAAAAAGTATGGCATTAGTGCGTCTACTGTATCGAGCCGTTTTAAAGATATTGAAAAAGCGGTGAAAGAAGAGCAGGAGGCGACTGTATAGCATAAGAAAAGACGCGGCACCTTCATGGGCCAGCGTCTTTTTTTAGTTCATGATTATCTTGTTTTAATAAAACCGCTCATGTACTGCGATGTATTATAATCGTTGAGGTCAATTTTCCACTGACCATCCCCGTTACGTTTCATTTTCACTTCGTATTCAGCTGGGCTGGAGACTGGAGGAAGCTTTTCGAATTCAGATGCGTACATGTTTAAGCTTTTCTTATACAATTCTTCTTTAGAGCGGATCTTGCCGTTGTAAAACTCGTCTCTTTGCTTGTCTAGCTTGTCTTTTAAGTTAGAAGCATCAAGGCCTGTTACTTGAGCGACAACCTTCGCCTCGTCATCAGAGATGGTTTTTACACTTGTTTCTACTTTGGCTTTATCCTTCATGGTGTTTTGAATACGTTTGTACATAGACAGAATATCACGGTCACTTACTTCATTTCCGTAAATGCCGGCACTTCTTTTGAAGTCTTTCACAAACATGTCGTGGTATTTATTGACGACATCTGACTGGTTGTCACCCGTTAAATCTGCAAACTGATCGTTCTTTTTGTCAAAGACAATCATATCGGTATAAGCGGATAGCGCCTTTGCAGGGTTATCCAGCTTTTTCGCTGTATCCAGTATTTTGTTTCCATCTAGGTTGATTTCAATCGAATCACTGTTTTTCTTGATGCTGTCTTGGTACACGAACTGATATTTTTTCCCTTTGTCTACTAGGAAATAAAGAGCACCTGATTGTGATTTGCCTTTGTTCAATGAACCGAGGTCAAGACGGTCTTTACTGCCGTAAAATTTTAAATCAGTTACTTTGGCATCGTCCTGATAAAGGGAGAAGTCAGAGCTATATAATGAAAGAGCCTTGTCACCTTTGTTTGTAATCGTCAGGTTGACTTTTAGTACCAATTCATTGTCTCTTAGCGTAGTTGTTGAGTCTTCTGGTAACGTATATTCGTAGCTGTTGACTTTTACCTCTGCTGTTTTTGTTGATTTTTGATCAGTGTTGCTTGATTTTGCTGAGCTCTGGCAGGCTGCAGAGATGATCATCACGAATGAAATCATGAGGAGTGCACTTATTTTTTTTAGATTCACAGTTGATGCTCCTTTGCTTTTCTTTCGTCATTTCATTCCCGCTATCTGACTATGAAAAAAGAAACAGATAGGATGGTATATTCGGGTGTTACAGGGGAAAATCTCCTTATGACGATTTGCACTTTTCATTCTATCGGAATTCAATCATGATGAGGAATAGGTTTTAGTCCCTATCTTTGAAAGAAATTTACACAAACATCTTTAATAAAAGGAATTTTTTAAGCCTAATATACTAGTTAATAAGAATTAATTTATAGATTTATCATGGGTTTTAAATGTTTTTTAGGTAAAAATTTTGAAGTGGAGGTGTTAATGCTTTCAGAGAGATGACTATATGTCCATTTATTTTCTCACCGTCCACCTCCCAGTTAATTTTCAGAGAGCAGGATACTTGAATGTTGAAAAGGATTCATGGGAAAATAAGGATGATTAAGCGGATAAGGGAGATGAGCTTTTGAAAAAGGTAACGCTTGGACGAACTGATTTACAGGTGAATCCGATAGGGCTTGGTACGAATGCGGTAGGTGGACATAATTTGTTCCCGAACCTGAGTGAAGATGCCGGACGAGAGCTTGTGGAGACGGCTCTTGATCAAGGTGTCAATTTCTTAGATTCTGCTTTTATTTATGGGCTGGGCCGTTCAGAGGAATTGATCGGTGAGATCATTGCCAAAAGAGGCGGCAGAGAAAACCTTGTCCTTGCGACAAAGGGGGCTCATAAAGAAGTAAACGGACAAATTGAACTGGATAACAGCCGGGACTTTTTAAGAGAGCAGGTCGAAAATAGCCTGAAACGACTGCAAACAGATTATATTGATTTATACTATATGCATTTCCCGGACGGCCGGACGCCGCTGGAAGAAGTAGCAGGCACATTAAAGGAATTGAAGGATGAAGGAAAAATCAGGGCAATTGGTGCATCAAACCTTGATTTCGAACAGCTTCAAGCCTTTAATCGAGATGGCTACTTAGACGTGCTTCAGTCGGAGTATTCTCTGCTGAAACGTGAGGCAGAGCAGGATCTTCTCCCATACTGTGTCGAGCATCGTATTTCCTTTATTCCGTATTTCCCGTTGGCGTCAGGCCTGTTGACTGGGAAATTTACGAAGGATGCGACATTTGATGATATTCGAGCAAAAGACCCGCTTTTCCAAGGCGAGGCGTTCCTTCAAAACCTCGAAAAAGTAGACAAGCTGAAGGCAATTGCACAATCAAAGAACGCTGAAACGGCACACGTCGCACTGGCTTGGCTTTTAGCGCAGGACGGCATCGACGCCATCATTCCAGGTGCAAAACGAGCTGAGCAAGTTCTGCAAAACTTAAAAACAAACGATGTTCAATTAACAAAAGAGGAAATCAATCAAATTGATCACATTTTCTCTTAACATAAAAAAGGTGCCTAGCTGCACCTTTTTTTATGACATCGTGAGGGGGATTTTGATGACGAGCCGCAAATTTGGAGAACGGTAAGTGAAATCAAGTGTACCGTCTGCCTTTTCAACAAGCTGATGAATGATATACGTCCCCATTCCTTGATGATCGCCGCCTTTTGTCGAGCGGCCATAGGTTTTGAACAAATGGTCTAACACGTGTTTTTCCATTCCTTTTGTGCTGTTCTCACAATGGATTAAAAAGAGCCCGCTCCGAATAGAGGTCGTGATTGAGATGCTTCCCTCGTTCCCGGCTTGCTTCGCTTCAATCGCCGCATCTAGGGCATTATCAAGCAGGTTGCCAGTAAAACTAACCTGATCCGCCTTAGAAAAGGGAAGCGATGAAAATGGTGCTTGAAGGTCTAGTGAAAGGGCAATGTCCTCTTTTTCAGCCCGCTCAAAAAAGGGGTGCAAGGTTGAGGCCAAATAAGCATTTTCTCCTTTAATCCATGGGAAATGTTTCACGTATTGCTGAATCAAATCCTTGATCTCATGTTCGTCGTTCGACGTGGAAAAGGCATTTAAATGTCTAGCTGTTTCATGATGTTTACTGCGCAGCTCAAGCAGCAATTCATTGGTTCTTGATTCTGCGTTGATCAGCTCTTGAAGCCGTCCATTTAACCGTCTCTCCGTCTGCATCATCTTCAATGAAAGGATATCTGCTGTCATGATGATCATCAAAGCCAAAAGAGAGCTCAGCCCATTTCCTTGCGTCAGAAAAAGGGAAAGACCTGCACAGGTGAAGAGCACAAAAGCGCCCAGCATCACATAATCACTCACATGAGGCAAAAACCTTTTGTATATGAAGAATGTATAAAGACAAATCACACAAAAGGTGAGGAGCCACAGCACTCCTGATGATAGCGGCAGAAAAGCTTCAGCAGCTGCAAGAAACGCAAGACCTAGCCATATGAGAATATAAATGCGGAATCCAAGATAGAAAGCGTTCACGTTCGTTCTCCTTAAAAATAGTATTTCTTAAAGTATTCTAATTGCTGCTTGGTCATCATGGCTTTTTTATCCGTACCTTCAAAAGACACGATAAACGAATTTTTGGCATACGCCGAGAAGTTCTTAATGTAATGAATATTGATGATAAACGATCGGTGGGAGCGGATAAAATCTTTTTCAGCCAGATCGCCCTTTAACTCGTTTAATGTCTGATATGTCTGGATATCTCCTGTTGTTGTGACAATGGTGGTTGACCGGCCTGTTCGCTCAACAAAAATGACATCCTTCTTTTGCAGCACATGAATATCTGACTGCTGCTTAATGAGAAGCCGTCCATGAATGCTTTTCTCCTGCTTGGTGAACAGATAGCGATCTAAGGATTTGGCAATTCGATCGGCTTGGTAGGGCTTCATAATATAATCATGAACATTTAAATCAAACGCATGGACCGCATATCCACTGTTTCCTGTCACAAATACAACATCGACATTCAGTGCGTGAGAGTGAATGAGATCCGCTAATTCATAACCGGACATTCCGGGCATTTCAATGTCTGCGAACAACAGATCAATGTCTCCCTGTTTGACCTTCTTATATGCATCCTCTGCTGACTGCGTGACAAAGACAATGTCTACAGCCTCCATTCTGCCCACAATGGCATGCAGCTTTTCTAAATCTACTCGGTAATCATCAACGAGACCTACTTTTATCATAAAAATCACCTGTGACTCTTCTTATTATTTGTCTATTTTACCATTTGTTTTTTTAAAATAGATCATTTCAAGACAGAAAAAGGACGTTTCGCGACATTTTTATGTCAGAGAAGCGTTATTTTTTCTATCATAGACTTAGAAAGTTGAAAGGGGCGAACCAAATGATTACTCTCAGCGATTGCAGCTGCTGGTTTAAAGATAAGAAAAAAGTCGTGAAAGCAATGAAACACATGACGTTCTCCGTGAAGGAAGGGGAAGTCGTTGGTATCTTAGGAGAAAATGGTGCAGGAAAAACCACATTATTGCGCGCCGTAGCCACATTATTAGAGCCTACGCACGGAATAGTCACTGTCGCAGGCTTTGATACGGTGAAAGAAGCAACTGAAGTGAAAAAGCGAATTGGTGTTTTGTTTGGCGGTGAGACAGGGCTTTACGATCGTTTGACGGCACGAGAAAACCTTGAATACTTTGGCAAATTATATGGCTTAGATCAGCATGAAATCAAAGCAAGAATAGAGGATCTGGCAAAGCGTTTTGGGATGAGACAATATATGGATCGCAAGGTGAAAGGATTCTCAAGAGGAATGAAACAAAAGGTGGCGATTGCTAGAACCTTGATTCATGATCCTGACATTATTTTATTTGATGAGCCGACAACAGGCTTAGATATCACATCAAGTAATATTTTCAGAGATTTTATTCATCAGCTCAAGCAGCAAAATAAAACCATCCTTTTTTCAAGCCACATCATGGAAGAAGTCAGCCAGCTTTGTGACAGTGTCATGATGATTCATCAAGGAGAGCTTGTGTACAAAGGGACACTTCCAGAATTATATACACAGGAACAAAGTGATGACTTGAACTATATCTTTATGTCGAAGCTCGCTAGGGGGATTTCATAATGTGGAAAACCGTATTTTTAAAAGAAATGACAGATGCACTCAGGGACCGAAAAACCTTACTCTTAACAGTGCTGATTCCTCTTTTGACGATGCTTGGACTGGTGTTCTTTTATGAAAGCATGATTGCAGATCCAGGGGATGAAACCTATACGGTCGCAGTGAATGAAAAGCTTCCAACCGAAATGAATCAAATGATCAAAGAGGTCAAAAACCTCACGCTTGAAACATTTGATGACCCGCAGCAAGCTGTCAAAGAAGGGAAGGCGAATGCTTACCTGGAAATGCCGAAAGAGGCTGACGACATGCTTCAGCATCAAAAATCATTTGCGATTAAAATTCATGGGTACACAACAGATGATGATTCTGTCATAACGGTTCAAATGCTGCAATCCTTACTGGAGCAGTATCAAAACCAAGTCGTAGAAAAGCGTTTAGCAGCTGATCAAATTAATACGTCTGTTATTCATCCATTTCAGGTGCAGGCCGTTGATGTAGAAGAAGGCGATGAAGGGGAAAATGGAATGACCGCTATGCTTTTGTCGATTCTCCTTCCGATGATTTTGGTGACCTCCGTTATCTCAGGAGCTTTGCCAGCTGCGCTTGATATTGTTGCGGGTGAAAAAGACCGGAAATCCATTGAAGCGTTGTTCCTGACACCTGCCAGCAGACTTCATATTCTCATAGGAAAATGGCTTGCTGTCTCCATGTTCGGGATTTTAAGTGGAATTGTGGCGATCGGCATGCTGCTTTTATCCACGCTGCTCTTTACAGAAAAGCTAAAACAAGCACTGAACTTTGGTGATCAAATGTGGAGCATTATCGCTGTCATGTTTGCGGCGCTTATCATCTTCTCATTCATGGTATCGATGATTGAACTGCTACTCAGTGTCGTTTCAAGCTCAGTCAAAGAAGCGCAATCGTACATGTCCATGATCATTACATTAGGTGTGATCCCAATGTTCTTTACCATGAGAGCAGGTGCTACGCAGCTAGATACGTACTACTTTGCTGTCCCATTCCTTAATATTCACGCACTATGCAAGCAATTGATGTTTGGCATCATCGATCCGATGTCCATCACTCTGACACTCGGCTCCTCGGCCCTCGCAGTCGTCATCTTGTTTGTCATCGTGAGAAGCTTGTTTATGAAAGAAAAGTGGATGCTTGCGAAATAAAGAAAGTAAAACTTGTAGATTATTCTACAAGTTTTTTTATATCCAGAGATTCATATAAAAGAGGTTCACGATCGGGTTAAAGAAATGGCATAATAGAAGAGAACTTACATTATTATCCTAATTTGATTAAAGAGGTGATTGGTGTATGTCTTATCAAACAGATGACGATGATGTGCTAGAGTTATGTAATATATATGCTCAACAAACACACCATTTTGAAGCGTTTATTTTGGGGAACAGGAAAGGGTTATTGGAATTAAGAAAAGCAATAGATGAAGCGTTAGAAACGGGCAGTTCCGTTGCACATTTATATCCATCCGATTATGAAGGATATGAAACGTATATTGCTTTAGTAGACGACGAACAAAAGTTTGAGAAATTAATGGATCCTTATGTAGAGGAATACGCACAAGAGGAGGATGCTGTTGATCCGGTTGAGGTGATAAAAGAGTATGAAGCGGCAAAAGAAAATCCTTCGTAATAGACCGTATCTTACTTTCTTGGCTGTAATTAGGAATTAAATATAGGGATCAAACGAAAAACGATAAGAAAAACCCCCGAATCGGGGGTTTTTCATTAGTTCTTGATGAATTTTTCAACTAATGAGCTTGTTTTGTAATCGTTCAAATCAAGTTTCCATTGGTCGATGTCATTTTTCTTCATGTTGACTTCTACTGTTTCTTCAGAAGATGAAGGTCCTAATTTTTTGAACTCTTCTGGGTAGATCGAGAGTAAATATTTTTGTGCTTCATCATAAGACGCTGTACGGTTTTTGCTGTAGAACTCAGTCGCCTTTTCTTTTAAACGATCGACAAGCGGGCTTGCATCAATTGGTGTAAGGGTCACAGTCACAACGGCTTTATCACCACTGATGGCTTTTGTTTTTGTTGATACTTTTGATTTTTCAGCTAATGTTTCTTTCACAGCTTTTAGAAGCTTATCAAGGTTTTCGTCCTTCGCTGAGCTAGAAGAAATACCTGATGACGTAATGTAGCCTTGTTTGAATGATTTATCAAATTCGTTGATAACGGTTGATTTGTTATCACCTGTTAGTTTTTCGAACTCGTCGTTATTCTTACCAAAAATCATCACATCAATATAAGAAGAAAGGGCTTTTGCAGATGCTTGAAGTGTATCTGCTTTTTTCATTAAGTCTTTCCCTTTAATATCGAACTCTAGTGTTTTGTCATCTTTTTTAGAACCACTGCCTGGCTCTGTGTACACAAGCTGATAGTCTTTGTCTTTGTCAACAACATAGAAAAGACCGCCTTTTAATACTTTGTCTGCATTTAGAGAGCTTGAAGATAATACTTCGTTGTAGTCATCTGGAGAGATCGTAGACACCTGTGCATCATCTTGGTAAAGCGTGAAGTTGCTTTTATCAACATTGAGAGGCTCTTTGCTGATATTTTTTACAGATACGTTCACTTTTAGTACATACTGATCATCCTGTACAGATGTATCGTATTGAGGTGGTAATGTGTACTCAGCGCTTTCTACCTTTACCTCTGCTGCATCAAGGGATTTTGTATCTTTTTCCTTTGCAGCTGACTTTTCTTTTCCACCACTACAAGCAGCAGCGACAACAGTGACACACAAGATCAGAAGAAACAGGGATAATTTCTTTTTAAACATGACGTGTTTTCCTCCTCGGGTTTATGATGAATTTCATTGGAAAGCTTTAGTTCATATCGTTCTTTTTGCACAAAAAGAAAAATACTGTATGTTTTTTACTGTAGAATGAAGCGAAAGTACTGTCAATACTTCAGTGCGTTTCAAAGGTCGCACAGCTTCAAGTAGTAAAAATGACACTAAGTTGAGAGGAGAAACTTGTAATTTATGATGTGATATCTCCTGTAAAAACTCAACATTTTATATTTTAAGGTTTTGAGTCGGATTATTGAATAGGTTCAAATGACTGTTTTTGACGAAGGTGTAGCAATTAGAAGGATTTTTATGACTTGTAAATGAGTCTATAGTAATGAATATTTTTTCCTGTTATGTGTATGATCACTTGGTTTGTGTGTTGTTGGCAGAGAGACACATGTCCAGCAAAATGTTGAGGTGTTTAGACAGGCTCTCGACACTGAATGTGTCTTTTCCCGTCAAAATGGCAGTCATCTACACAGAAAGACCACATAAAATAAAAGAGAAACGAAATGGAGGTGGATGTATGGCAGTGGTAAGAGCGACAAGCTCTGATATTGATCTAATGGCCAGACTGCTGAGAGCGGAGGCAGAAGGTGAAGGGAAGCAAGGGATGCTGCTCGTAGGAAATGTAGGCATCAACCGGTTGCGTGCCAACTGCTCTGACTTTAAAGGGCTGCGTACGATTCCACAAATGATTTATCAGGAGCATGCATTTGAAGCGGTCACGCATGGTTATTTTTATCAGCGAGCACGAGAAACGGAAAAAGCACTAGCGCGGAGGAATATTAACGGAGAACGATTTTGGCCGGCAAAATTCAGCCTTTGGTATTTTAAACCGCCTGGAAATTGTCCACCGACTTGGTACAATCAGCCGTTTGTGGCAAGGTATAAGTCGCATTGCTTTTATCAGCCAACCGGTGAAACATGTGAAAATGTCTATAACACCTTTTAGCTTGATGAACAGCACAATCCTCTTAGTCAACGATTGCAGAGGGTTGTGTTTTTCTTTTTTTCAAAATGGGTAACCATTGTGTATCAACAAGATGAAGCACGTGATTGGGGGAAATGAAGATGTATCAAGATTTAAAAGGAAAAACAGCCATTGTCACAGGTTCTTCAAAAGGAATCGGACAAGCCATCGCATTACGATTTGGACAAGAGCAAATGAATGTGGTTGTAAACTATAAAGGCGATGAAGATGGTGCTGAAGAAACGGTACAAGCCATTCAGCAGCGCGGAGGTCAAGCGGTGAAAGTACACGCAGATGTCTCCAAAGAGGAAGGAATTCAAGCCATCATGGATACAGCACTGGAGCATTTCGGTACAGTAGATGTGTTCGTTAATAATTCAGGCTTTAATGGCGAAGAAGCGATGCCGCATGAGATGACGCTTGAACAATGGCAAAAAGTCATTGATGTCAATATCACAGGCGCCTTTTTAGGAGCAAAGGCTGCGATCGCCTATATGATGGAGCATGACATCAAAGGGTCCATTTTAAATATATCCAGTGTCCATCAGGAAATACCGCGCCCGTTCAATGTTCACTATTCCACTTCCAAAGGTGGAATGAATATGATGACGAAGACGCTGGCTCTTGATTATGCGGAAGCAGGTATTCGGATCAATGCGATTGCACCAGGTACAATGGCGACCGAATCGAATGATGATTTGCAGGATGAACAGAAAAAACAAAAGCAGCTTGAAAAGATTCCGATGAGAGCCTTTGGCGAACCGAAGGAGATTGGGTCCGCCGCTGCATTCCTCGTATCTAAGGAAGCTTCGTATATCACAGGCACCACCTTATTTGTGGATGGAGGAATGACGCTTTATCCTTCTCAAATCAATGATTAATACAAAAAGCATCCGCCCGATCAGCCGGTGGATGTTTTTTGTTCGTAGCGGTGTGCTGCTTTGGCTGGTTTGCCGAGCAGCATCGGATACTTGCTCAGGAAGGAGATACACGGCACCATAAGCAGCAAAGTCCCGATCGTATAAAAGAGTGTCCAAGAGAGCTGCGCTGTATCCGCAATATTGATGCCAAGTCCATAATAAACAAATGCTTTCATAATATCGATGCCGGCAAACTGCAAGACAAGAATAACAATAGAATTTCGTCCGAGATACGTCAAAATAGGGGACGTTTTGAATTTAAAGCTTAAATAAATCACGGCAGCTGAACCGAGCAGTGCACATGCATAGAAAAGAAAGAGATCGCCATAGTCGTTAACGCGCATATCGACCCGTGAATTCAAGCTTTGCATGTAAGCCGTCAGTACAAGCAGACCTGTACATAGAAGAAGGGTTGGATCTGTTTTTAATTCCACAAACCATTGCTTTGCCAAAAATCCAATTGAATAAAACACAACAGCCGTCAAGGCGACATTGGCATTCCAAGGCAGACTTTGGTCTAAAAGCAATGTAGAGGCATATCCAGCACCTCCGCAAAGAACGGTCAGTAAGATCAAGACAGCAGGTTTCCCTTTTGTCAGACGGTGCATAAAGAAAAATATAATTTCCACTAAAAAGAGCGTCGTTAAAAACCAGATGGCTGGGTTATGCGTGAGTCTAGCTTCATCTGCATTGGATATAAAAATACCTGTAAACGGAACGAAAGGATCAATATCCGTTTGTCCCTTAAAGGCAAAAAACCGAGTAACGGAGAACCAGAAAACATACGTAATGATGGAGAAATAGAGATAGGGCAAGAGTAAGCTCTTGGCTTTCTTCTGAATAAATGACAGAGCAGGGTGTGAGGATGATCGAAACATCATGCCTGATAGTAAAAAGAAAAGCGGCATATGAAAAGAGTAAATGAATTGCTTTAACGAATCTGGAATGGGCACATGCGCCATGACCACGAGCAGAATGCCGATTCCTTTAGCCGCATCGACCCAATCGAGTCTCTTTTTCATGGCCTGTCATCTCCTTCCTTCTAGCGTCGTAAACGATTCTTTAATATGTACCTCTACTATATAAAAGGTACACCCCTTATGCGTTTACAGTTCGCTAACGATTAGAAGACACATTTGCGATCAGATGACAGACGGAAGGATTTTGACATCTTGATGTTACATTTCCCATTTTTTATGACAATGTAAAAAAAGAAGCCAAAGGGATTGGCTTCAAAATAATTCTGCGATTCGTTTGAAGGAGCGCTGTTTTTCTATCGGATCAAAAGAATTGTTTAGAATCATGATGTCATCCGTTTGATAGCGATCCATCAAGCTAAGTAATTGCTCTTTCACCGTTGCTTTTGAGCCGACAATCATCCGCTGGCGGTTTTGTAACACTTTTTTCTTTTCCTGCGTGGTGTAGTGATAGGCACTGGCTTCTTCTATAGAAGGTACGCGGCTGTCCAGTCCTTTTTCAACACGCAGCAGCCATAAATCTGTACTGCTGGCGATCCGGTCAGCCTCTTCATCTGTTTCACCACAGATGACAAAAACGGCAAACATAGCGTGCGGCTGCGTAGAAAAGACAGATGGAGAAAAGTGAGACCGGTACGTCTCAAATGCTTGTTTGCCGCGTGCAGGGTGGATAAAGTGACCAAAAATATAGTTGATCCCAAGCTCCGCCGCCTGCATGGCACTATTTTCTCCTAGACCAAGCAGCCAAACCGGCGGATGAGCATCGACAAGCGGAGAAGCTTTGACTCCTGCATGCGGGTGCCCAGAAGGCAGGCTGTCTGATAAGTAATATAGAAGATCCTTCAGCTGGCGGTCAAACTGAGACAGGTCTTTATGCACGCCGTCCGTCAAAGCCAGTCTCGTCCTTTCAATTCCGCCCGGAGATTTGCCGACACCGATTTCAATTCGTCCAGGATAAAGAGCCTCAAGCTGCCGCGTGACCTCTGCTACTTTAAAGGGGCTGTACTGCGGAAGTAAAATGCCGCCAGACCCGGTACGTAAGGTTGATGTATGAGCAGCAATATGTGCCATTAATATTTCAGGTGCTGTACTAGCGAGCCCTCTTGTGCTGTGGTGTTCAGCAAACCAATAACGCTCATATCCAAGAGTTTCCGCAAGCTGAGCCAGCTGCGTTGTGTGAATCAATGTCTCTTGGGCTGTCTGACCTTTAGGAATAGCGACTTGATCTAATATGTGAAGTGATGGCATCATCAACATCCTTTCATCGACACGGTCAATGTTCTTCATCTCAAGTATAAAGAAATCCATGAATAGAAGGAAACGAAAGGGTTTATCTCTCGATCGCAAGCTTTTATATTTTCTATATCAACATATAAAACCAAGTGAAATGATGCCTACACTTCGTTCATTCAGCTAGAGCTGCTTACCGGGAACATTCGACAATGTTTCACATGAAACACTTCATTTACGACATGAACCATTTTCAACATGGATCTTTCGTTAAAAAAATATCATCTGTTTGAAACCTATCTTGAACATAGATCGTATATACTAGTAAATAGAAAAAAGAGTAAGAGGCTCCAATGTCATATCATGAATTTTGTCGAATTTTCATGTATGATAATTTTAATAGGGTCCATCGCTTAATAAATAGATTTTTATTATGCTGGAGGAGTGATTGATTTGGCGATTACATTAGAAAAAGGTCAACGTATTGATTTAACAAAAGGCAAAGCAGGGCTAACGAATATTCTTGTTGGACTTGGCTGGGACCCTGTATCACAAGGCGGCGGATTTTTAGGAAAGCTGTTTGGCGGCGGAGGCGGCGCTGATGTTGATTGTGATGCTTCAGTGCTCATGCTGAAAAATGATAAGTTTACGGAAAATAAAGATTTGATTTATTTTGGCAACTTGAAAAGCAAATGCGGCAGCGTCGAGCATACAGGTGACAACCTGACTGGTGAAGGAGACGGAGATGATGAACAAGTCCTCGTCAACTTGAGCAAGGTGCCAGGCAATGTGAATAAATTGGTGTTTGTTGTGAACATCTATGATGCACTAAGAAGAAATCAACATTTTGGTATGATTCAAAATGCGTACATTCGCATCGTGGATCGTTCAAACAATCAAGAATTAGTGAAATATAATTTAAAAGATGAGTATGCAGGGAAAACATCGTTAATCGTTGGAGAGCTTTATCGTCATGAGAATGATTGGAAGTTTGCGGCTGTTGGAAACGGTACAAATGATGCGAAGCTTGCCGATATTACGAGAAACTATATTTAATCAGAAGGGAGAGATTCCTAGTGGGAATTTCTTTAGCGAAAGGTCAAAAAATTGATTTAACAAAAACGAATCCAGGTTTAACAAAAGTGGTCGTCGGTCTTGGCTGGGACGTCAATAAGTATGACGGCGGACATGACTTTGATCTAGACGCAAGTGTATTTCTTTTAGATGCAGCAGGTAAGGCAAGCTCTCCATCGGATTTTGTCTTTTACAATCAAACAACTGGCGGTGGCGGCAGTGTCGTACATACAGGCGATAACCGCACTGGTGAAGGAGACGGAGATGACGAGCAAGTCAATATCGACTTATCAGCTGTACCAGCGAGTATTGAGAAGATTTCATTTGTCATTACGATTCATGATGCGGAAGCGCGCAGTCAAAATTTCGGACAAGTAACGAACGCATATGTGCGTATTTTAAATGCGGCATCAAATGAAGAACTCATTCGCTACGATTTGGCAGAGGACTTCTCCATCGAGACAGCGATTATTGTAGGTGAATTATACCGTCATGGCGGGGAATGGAAATTCTCAGCTGTCGGATCGGGCTATCAAGGCGGACTTGCCCGCATTGCAACGGACTTCGGTTTAGATATCGGGTAACGGCTAGTTTCATATTTTCAAAGACAGGAGAGGTACGAATATGGCGATTCAGCTTTCAAAAGGACAACGTGTCGATTTAACAAAAACCAACCCAGGGCTGACGAAAGTGATGATCGGTCTTGGCTGGGATACGAATAAATATTCTGGTGGAGCCGAATTTGATTTGGACGCTTCGGCTTTCTTAGTCGATGCAAACAATCGTTGTCAGCAAGACACAGATTTTGTCTTCTATAATAACCTTCAGCACCCAAGCGGCAGTGTCACTCATACAGGTGATAACCGGACGGGCGAAGGAGATGGAGATGATGAGCAAATTCTCGTTGATTTCTCAAAAATTCCTGCTAACATTGATCGTATCGGAATTACAGTTACGATTCATGATGCAGAGACACGCAGCCAGAATTTTGGACAAGTCTCTAATGCGTTTGTTCGTGTTGTAAATGAAGAGGGCGGGGAAGAATTGATTCGCTTTGATTTAGGGGAAGACTTCTCAATTGAAACAGCTGTTGTGGTATGTGAGTTGTACCGCCACGGAAGCGATTGGAAGTTTAACGCCATCGGAAGCGGATTCTCTGGCGGACTTGCAGCTCTTTGTCAAAATTATGGGTTAGAAGTGTAAACGATAGAAACAAATCGATTCAAGTGGCGCTGCCAATGACTCATATGAGGGCCTTTTCCAAAGTGAGAAAGAAACAGCGGTCAAGAATAACAGCAGGCGAAAGCCTGCTGATGCTCTACACTTATAGGAGGAAAACCAGTTGGATATTTTGAAACATATGTTGGACACGTATGCCTCGTTTTTTGATTGGCATATGTGGGCAGAGGTATTAACAAACCCTGTCTCTTGGGGGCTCATTGGGACCCTTGTTGTGCTTGAAGGATTGTTATCAGCAGATAACGCGCTTGTATTAGCTGTCATGGTGAAACATTTACCAGAAAAGCAGCGTAAAAAGGCATTAACCTACGGATTAATTGGCGCTTATTTCTTCCGTTTTCTATTCATTGGCGTAGGGATGCTGCTTATTAAGTTCTGGTGGATTAAGGTCCTCGGAGCTGCATATTTAGCATGGCTTGTCATTAAGCACTTCTGGTTAGGTGACGGCGATGACGAAGCGAAGGAATTGAAAAAAGAAGGCTGGATGGTTCGTGTATTTGGCGTGTTTTGGGCAACTGTTATTTCTGTGGAAATTATGGACCTTGCCTTCTCGGTGGACAGTATTCTTGCGGCATTCGCTGTATCTGAGGAAGTATGGATTCTGCTATTAGGCGGAATGCTTGGAATTCTCATGATGCGTACAGTGGCACAGTTATTCCTTGTCCTCATTGACCGTATTCCAGAGCTTGAGAATACAGCGTTTATTCTCATTGGAATTATTGCTATCAAAATGGGCTTAAGTGCTGCTCATATTGAAATTCCGCATGTCGCATTCTTTGCAATTATTATCCTAGCATTTATCGGAACGTTTATTGTTCATAAAATCAATAAGAAGAAACATCAAGATGTGACAAACGAAGCTGCGGCTTCAAAAGAAGAATAGGACGATCAAAAAGGAATGGAGTTGACTAGCGGCTCCATCCTTTTTTGAATCATCAGGTCATTTATTTTCTCTAAACAACAGGAGGTGGCACAGCATGCGGTATTTTCGATTTTTATCAGAGGCGAGGCAGCACGATCTTTTTTTCAAGCGGCCAGGGGCGATGCATTCACTGACACCGAGGCATGTACTTGCGCATGCATTAGGTGCTACTTTGTATATGCCTGCGACAAGACAAGATATAGCAGATATGCTGCTGTCACAGAAATATGAAGCGCTTTGCTCTGTTGTATTTTGCTTGGAGGATGCCATCGGTGATCAAGAAGTGGACATGGCCGAACAGAATCTAGTGGCACAATTGGCCAGTCTCAAAGAGAAAGTAACGCATGCTCCTGAAACGGCTGAACATTTGCCTCTTTTATTTATTCGTGTTCGTTCGCCGAAACAGCTGCTTAAAATGGCAGACTTGCTCGGTTCCTCTCTTCAATTACTTACCGGTTTTGTGTTCCCGAAGTGTTCAGTTCATAATGCGAAGGATTATTTGGACAGTCTGAAACAGGCATCGTCCCAAACGCGGACAACACTTTATGGGATGCCCATTTTGGAAACACCCGATTTATTAGAAAAAGAAACAAGAGATACGGTGTTGTCTGAGTTAAAGCAGATCTTGCTGAATGACGAGGAATATATTTTGAATATTCGCATTGGGGCAACGGATCTTTGTGGTTTGTACGGTATTCGCCGTGATCGTGACACGACCATCTATGAGATCAAATTGATTGCAGATTTAATCACAGATATCATCAATTATTTTGGGCGTTCCTTTGTAATATCTGGGGCTGTGTGGGAGCATTTTGGCCCTGCTCGAAAGGAACAAAAGCCATTCATCCGTGCGCTTTCTCATAGGAGCGGTGAACCGTCTTTATCTGAATTTGATGACGTACAAGGTTTACTCAAGGAGACAAAACTCGATGTGGCTAACGGCATTCATGGAAAGACGGTCATTCATCCAACACATCTTAAGCCGGTGCAAAGCATGTATGTTGTGACGAAGGAAGAGTATATGGATGCATTAAGCATTCTTGAACATGCAGACGGCACAGTTGGCGTAATGAAGAGTACCTTCTCTAATAAAATGAATGAAACGAAGCCGCATTACCGGTGGGCAGAGCACATTTTAATTAAGTCAGATATTTACGGGGTGTTTCATGAAAATAGAAGCTATATCGACATACTCACAGAAGCAGAAGCCGCATACGCTGAGCATCTTGGAACATATGGAAGTTGAGCTTGATCTTAAAGAAGGTGCGCTTCAGCTGGAAAAAGAGCATCTTTTTGACATGGCAGCAAGAGTGAACAAAAAAAGAGCCTTTTTATTCGTTAGTAAGGTGCTCGGTAAGCATATTCCTGTTCATCCAGTAAAACCGCTTCTTGTCTCGGGTCTTTTAGCCATGGCGTATGCACAAGAGCAAACAGGCAAGACGTCTCCGCATCAAGACCTTTTAGTAGAAGCACTCAAGACGGATGACCACACGGCATTAACTAAAGCCTACGAAGCACTCAAAAAAGAGAAGCTTTCATCAGGAAAACAGCCGATCGTGATCGGCTTTGCAGAAACAGCAACAGCACTGGGTCATGGTGTGTATGACGTAATAGAAGGAGCATCTTACATCCATACGACACGTGAACAGCTGCTGGATCTTGATCCTTCATTGGTATTTGAAGAAGAGCATTCGCATGCAACGGATCAGCTTTGTTATGCAGACGAAGCATTACTTCGCACAGACCGTCCCATCGTGCTAGTAGATGATGAAGTTACGACAGGCCGTACGAATATCAATATCATTCGGGACCTTCATGCAAAGCATCCGCGGCATTCTTACACGATTCTTTCTATTTTGGACTGGCGGACAGAGGAGCACGAGAAAGCCATGTGTGAGCTTGAAGAGGAGCTTGGTATTCACATCACATCATTGTCTTTATTAAAAGGGCAAATGGTCTTTCGGGGAAAAACGCTGGATGAGCCAGCTTATTCGTATGAGATTGCTGAGCAAAAGGATCTGCCAAGTCTCTCTGTTCACTCTCTTCAATCTTTCTTTAAGCACGAGCCGTATGCACTTTCTCATGCAGCAAATTCGGCAGGTCATTCGCCATATATACATGAAACGGGCCGTTTTGGTTTAAACGCAGCAGATACGGCAGCCATCGACCAAGCAGCTGCAGAGGCTGGGCTGAAACTGAAAAAGGAACGCAAAGGAAAGCAGACACTTTGTTTAGGAACAGGTGAGCTGATGTATGTGCCGATGAGACTGGCTGCACATATGGGAGAAGGCGTTCTCTTTCATTCAACGACGAGAAGCCCAATTCACCCTGTTGAAAAGGATGGATACGCTGTTCAAAATGGGTTTACCTTTGTGAGTCCAGAGGATGCCCGAATTCAGCACTACGTGTACAACATACCAAAAGATCAATACGATGATGTATTTCTCTTTTTTGAGAAAAAGGTCTCTCAGGAGGCATTGCGTCCGCTTGTTCACTTATTTGCCGAGCGGCATGTGAAGCATGTGCATATTGTGACTTTATCAGACGAGGTGAAGGTGAATGGCTAATGTGTATACAAAGATGGGAAGCTATCCAGAGCAGGATGTAACCTTCTTACTCAAAGATTTATCATCCATTGAGATGGAGAAAAGTACAGAAGAGCGGGAGCGTTCGATTCAGAGCGGTGCGCATTATTCAGAAATGCTGCCGATTGAGTATAAACCAACGGAATCTTATATGGATTTATTCTATCAATCTCTGAAAGAAAGTAAGGAAAAGGTAGCAGAAGCCGTAGCTGTGGTAGCAGAACAGATTGTGAAAAAGCGAGGCTTCCAAACGGTTCTTTGCAGTTTGGCTAGGGCGGGAACGCCGATCGGGGTGCTCATCAAACGATATATTCGAAAGACATATGGTCTTGAACTGCCTCATTACAGCATCTCTATTATTCGTGACCGAGGAATAGATGAGAATGCGCTGCATTATATGCTCAAAGAACATCCGGGCTTTGAGGTTGCCTTTATTGATGGATGGACCGGAAAAGGTGCGATTTCGAGAGAGCTCCAAAAAGCTGTGATTGATTTTGAAAGAAAGTATGATATTCGTCTTTCTAGTGAACTGGCTGTACTAGCTGACCCTGGCTATTGTACAAATGTCTACGGAACGAGAGAGGACTTTCTCATTCCAAGTGCTTGCTTGAATTCGACGGTATCTGGACTTGTCAGTCGAACGGTACTAAACAACCGCTGGATCAGTGCCGATGATTTCCATGGGGCGAAGTATTATGAAGAGCTGCTTGATGAGGATGTGTCCAATCTGTATGTGGATACAATTGAAGAAGCATTTTCTAGCCTCGAACCAAATGTACGTGAGAAAGCAGAGACCATCCTCACACAGGGAATGCCTGCGGACTGGCAGGGGATGGCGTCCATTGAAGCGATCGGTCAGGAGTTTCAAATTAAAAATACCCATTTGATTAAGCCGGGTGTTGGTGAGACGACCCGTGTGCTGCTTAGAAGAATCCCTTGGAAAATCCTGATTCAGCCTGGGTCTCAGGAGAAGCTGAAGCATATTTTGCTTTTGGCAGAGGACAGAGGCGTTCCTGTCATTGAATATGCCAATATGTCCTATACGTGCTGTGGGCTCATTCGTCCGCTGGAGCAGACGTCATGAAGACAAGTGCGTTTGCCAGTGATTTAGACCGGACACTGATTTACTCACATCGAGTGCTGGATCAGTATGAGTATGAAGGAGATTATGATTTAGTTGAGGTGCTGGATGAACGGCCGCTTTCCTATATGTCGGTTGAAACGAAAAAATCCTTGCAGACAATCCATCAACTGGGCTGGTTCATTCCAGTGACGACAAGAACGACTGCTCAGTATGAACGGATCACCTTCTTTCAGCAAGAGCTCCAACCGGAGTATGCCGTCACGACAAATGGAGGCTGTATCCTTCATCACGGCAAGCCGCTTGAGGATTGGCAGGCTATCGTTGATGAGAGGCTCAAAGCGTGTATGTCAGTCAGAGAGATGCTGAGAGCCATCTCCGACCTTCCAGTTGCGGCATGGGTGAAGCGTACCCGGACAGCAGAGGGAAGATTTCTTTATTTGATAATGAAAGATGAGTATTTATCTCGCATTCCACTTGCTGAATTGAAGCTGTGGGGCGAGGAAAGAGGCTGGCAGGTTTCTCTTCAAGGACGGAAGCTTTATTTTATTCCGGAGCCGCTGAATAAGTGGGATGCTGTTGCTTTTTTAAAGGAACGGCTGGAGCTTGAATATGTATATGGTGCAGGCGATTCCCTTTTAGATGCAGGTCTTATTCGTCAGGCGGATATGGGCTTTGCCCCAAGGCATGGAGAAGTGCTCGACTTTGACCCACTACTTGAGCCGACAGCAGCATCGGGCATGGCAGCAGCAGATGAAATCACCGCTTGTGTCATGAAGCAGATGACGACCGTAAAAAAGCCTTCGATTCGATAGCAGAAGTAGAAGGGTGAATGATATGATAGTAGTAGCTTTCGAGAAAATATAGGAGAAAGGAAGGAGCGGCGTGAGTTATAAAGAAATCGATGTCAACCATACACGGGCGGAGCAGGAAGCCTGGAAAAACGTGCTGAAAAAGCCGCTCCCTGAAAGAGACGGTTATGTAAAGGACGAGCATACATTGTCCTTGCCGCGTCTCGCCGCCCGGGTCCTTGGAACTCCGCATGATGCAACCGATTATTTTATTTATTTACATGAATTATATGAAACAGATGGCGTTCATATTTTAAGTGAAACGCTCAATCGTCATATTGAGCCGGAGCATTTTCAAGCGCTTCAACGCATTCATTTGATTAACCAAGAAGAAAAGGGATTATCCGTGAATCGCTTTGTGGCTTTTTTAGATGGTGAACAGCTGATTGTACGCCATCCAAATCCTGTGATGAACCGGCATATCCGCCTTTCATTGATCAAGGTGTTTGAGCATTTCAAACAGATGCATGAGGGTGGATTTCAACATCCCGATTTCCGCCGGGTTCTGCTGGATGTAGTGAAGTTTTCAAATAATCATCTAGGTCCATGGCTGAAGGAAGTCAATATAGAAGAAAAAATGCCGGCTGTCATTTGGTATGGAGAGGCGAATAAAAGTCAGCTTTATTTTCTTTACTATGTCATGCTGATTGGCTGTGATGTTGTGCTATTTCATCCAGAGGGCGAGGATTCGTTCCGCGAATTAGATCCAGAAGAAAAGCTGACTTTTATTGATCAGTATCCGGGAAATTCAAAGCTTGAACCGTTCCCTACTGAAAAGCTTGAGAGGAAATCAACGGTGGCGTACCGCTCGACAAGAGAGCTTGAAGAGGTGCTCCACACGGAAGATTCAATGCTGTATAAGCCGTGGCAATTCAGAGATCATACCCCTCATTCCATTACGCTGAAGACAACGTATGATGAGCTGTTTTTAATTGCAAAGGAACGTTCCTTTATTCGCCCTAATTTTCAAGCAGACCGGGACACGATACAGATTCCGAATCTCTTTGCGAAAATGATGGGGATCACACGAGACAAGCGTGAATACTGGGATCGTATCCATACGTTAATGGAAGGGAAAGAGACGAAGACCATTCGCCATTTTCCTTTTACGAAAGAAGTGTCTTCGAATTATCAATTTCATTATCAGCATGCCCTTTCTTCTGCTGGAGAGATTGATCCTGAATTATTAATGAAAAGCAATGTATGGCAGTTTTCTCATCTATATGAGGGCGCGCAGCGTGCGATAGCAGAGGCGATATCTCGAATCTGTCAGCATCCAAAGCTATTAAAAGAAGGCAATGAGACCGAATTAGATGTCCGTATTTATTTATTCAAACAGATACTGCATATCGGTCAGGAGCTCATTGAACTCATTCAAACCTTTGATTATGCACAAACCGTACCGAAAGTGATTTTATACCATACGGAATATAATGGTGAGCTGACTCGTTCTGATGCGGCTGCCCTCATTTTCCTAAACGAAATGGGGGTGGATCTCTTCGTGTATCATCCGGCGGGATACCAGTGTATCGAGCGGTATATAGATGACCAATTATTTGATACCCATTGGCTTGATGAGATGGTCATGAATCAGGAGTTTAAAGAGCCATCCATCGTCAGAAAGTTATTTCAATCCATTAAAAATCGATAAGGAGATCAAAGCTTATGACAAATACAAACGGAAATGACATCATTTCAATTGATAAAGAGGAAATCTCCATTGAGAAGGCAGACGATATCCGCGTTCAGCTTCGAAATGAACCAGAAGTGCAAAATATTGCGAGACAGATCGATGCGAAAAATCAGCTGGAGCTGCTTGAATACGGAAAACAGCCGGCCGTTGAAATCTCTAAGTTCTCTGATCGTATTCTTTCGATGATGCGTTCAACAAGTGTCACTGACTCAGGAACGATGCTGACGCAGCTTGGAAAAATTATGGATCGTTTTGATAAAAATGATTTTGACGAGCCAAAGGGTGGTTTGTTATCAAAAATCTTTAAACGCGGCGGCAGCATGATTGAAAAGATTTTCAGTAAATATCAAACGCTCGGTGCAGAGATTGAAAAAATTAATGTAGAAATCAGTAAATATAAAGACGAAATGACCAAATCGACTGTGACGCTTGAAGAAATGTATGAGCATAACATTCAATACTATATGGAGCTTGAAAAGTATGTTGTTGCAGGTCAAATGAAAATCGAAGAATTAAAGCAATTGGTTCCTTCTTATGAAGAAAAAGCGGCTAGTGGAAACCAGCTGGCACAAATGGAGCTTGATACACTTCGTAACGGCATTCAAGCATTGGAAGAGCGTGTATATGACCTTGATATGGCACGGATGGTGGCTCTTCAAACGGCACCGCAAATTCGTTTGCTGCAGCGTGGGAATACGAAATTAATCGGTAAAATCAACTCTGCGTTCATCATCACCATTCCAATTTTTAAAAATGGGATCATTCAAGCTGTTACAGCGAAGAGACAAAAGCTTGTGGCTGATTCAATGAGTGAGCTGGATAGAAGAACAAATGAAATGCTGAAACGAAATGCTGAAAACATCTCAAGTCAAAGTGTGGAGATTGCCAAATTGTCTGGACGTCCAAGTATCGACATTGAAACGATCGAATCTTCCTTTAATACGATTGTACAAGGGATGAAAGAGACGAAACAGATCGAAGAAGAAAACAAACGATTACGCGAAGATGGAACAAAACGTATGCTTGAATTGCAAGATAATATTAAGCGGGCTGCCCTAGAGTCCTAAAAAATAAGCTGTCTGTAACTAAAGTTGCAGGCAGTTTTTCCATCAATTTTATTAAAATTTGAAGAAAAAAGGTTTTTATGTGACCATTTTCGGGTAAATCCTGTTCAGGGGAATGGTTCACCCACGTTTGGAAAAGTCCGCTATGGTGAGGATTCGAGTTGTTTTTTAGCATAATTAGGAATTTCCAGTAAAATATTGTCTGGTGAGAGGAAATACCCCGTAAAATATGTAGTTTATGAAGCATTCTATAGGATTTACGAGTAATACGGCGTATAAACTCTAATCACCAGACCTCTATATGGAATTCATACATATTGTGCGGAAATAAGCGAATTCTAAAGATTGTTCGCATCATAACGCTTATGTTACGGTTATAAAGATGCTAATTTGGAGGGAAAATATGAATTCTGAAGAGAGAACTATCAAAATCAAGATAAATAATGTATCTAAAATTTTCGGTAAAAATGCTAAAAAAGCATCTCAAATGCTTGGAAAAGGGAAAACAAAAAGAGAGATCCTAAAAGAGACCGGCGCAACAGTTGGTGTCAATCGAGCAAATTTTGATGTGTATGACGGCGAGATATTTGTCATCATGGGGCTATCAGGGAGCGGAAAGTCCACACTTGTGCGGCTGCTAAATAGGTTAATCGAACCAACCTCCGGAGAAATATTTATTGATGGGGATATGATAACAAATATGTCAAAGGATCAATTGCGTGAAGTCAGACGGAAAAAGATCAGCATGGTCTTCCAAAACTTCGCATTGTTCCCCCACCGTACGATTCTTGAGAACACAGAGTACGGTCTTGAATTACAAGGTGTAGACAAAGAAGAACGCCGCTCAAAAGCGCTTGAGTCCTTAAAGCTTGTTGGACTTGAAGGCTTTGAAGAACAGTACCCAAACCAATTAAGTGGCGGGATGCAGCAGCGTGTTGGATTGGCACGTGCATTAGCAAATGACCCTGACATTTTATTAATGGATGAAGCATTCAGCGCACTCGATCCATTAATTCGTAAAGATATGCAGGATGAATTGCTTGAGCTTCATACATCTGTAGGAAAAACGATCATTTTCATTACCCATGATTTAGATGAGGCGCTTCGGATTGGCGACCGCATTGTGCTCATGAAGGACGGAAATATCGTTCAAATCGGAACACCAGAAGAAATCCTGATGAACCCATCGAATGAATATGTTGAACGTTTCGTTGAAGATGTCGACCTTTCTAAAGTATTAACCGCTGGTCATATTATGAAACGTGCAGAAACAATTCAGATCGACAAAGGGGCACGTGTTGCGCTCACGCTCATGAAAAACCTTGGGATTTCGTCTATCTATGCAGTAGATAAGAAAAAGCATTTATTAGGTGTTATTTCTGCACAAGCAGCGAAAAAGGCGGCAGAAATGGGAGCGTCGCTTGAAACAGTTCTCGATAAAGAATTCACGACAGTATTGGAATCTACGTATTTGACAGAAATCTTTGACGCAGTGTCTGATGCAGCAAACATTCCAATTGCTGTTGTCGATGAGAAAAACAGAATGAAGGGTATTGTGGTCAGAGGTGCATTAATTGGTGCGTTATCAGGTAATGATGAGTATATCAACATGTCTTCTAACAAACTTGAGGAAATTAAAACACAAGAGCCTTCTGCACAGGAGGTAGAATAAGATGTTTAGTATGAGTGATTTACCTAGAATTCAGTTCGCGGATTACATTGATCGATTTGTTGACTGGTTAACATTAACGTTTGGTGGTTTCTTTGATGGCATCACAAATGGATTAGCAGGCACAGTAAATGGAATTGTGGCAGCACTTGGTGTGATTCCATCCATTATTTTAACCCTTATTTTTGCCGGCATTGCCTGGTGGATCAGTACAAGAGGAGTTGCTCTTTTCACACTTATTGGATTTTTGCTGATCGACTATTTAGGCTACTGGCATCCAATGCTACAAACACTTGCGCTCGTTTTGACAGCTGTGGTCATTTCCATCGTGATCGGGGTTCCGATCGGTATTTGGGCATCACAGAAGGAAACTGTGCGTAAGATTGTAACACCTATTTTAGATTTAATGCAGACAATGCCTGCATTCGTTTATCTATTACCAGCAATCTTCTTCTTTAACATTGGCGTTGTGCCTGGGGTTGTAGCATCAGTTATTTTCTCCATGCCGCCAACGATTCGTATGACGATTCTCGGTATTAAACAAGTACCAGCTGATTTAATTGAAGCAACAGAAGCATTTGGTTCAACGACATTCCAGCGTTTGTTCAAAGTTCAGCTTCCACTTGCAACAAAAACCATCCTAGCTGGTATTAACCAAAGTATCATGCTTGCTCTATCAATGGTCGTCATTGCGGCAATGGTAGGTGCGCCAGGACTTGGTTCAGAAGTATATAGTGCGGTAACGCAGCTGAAAACAGGAATTGGTTTTGAAGCAGGTATTGCCATTGTGATTGTGGCGATTACACTCGACCGTATTACACAAAACATTAAAACGAAAAAAACCAGGGGGAATGCTTAATGTGGAAAAAGTCTCTCTACATTGGGATGACCGCCCTGCTTGTCTTTTTACTAGCCGCTTGTGGCGTGAAGTCAGATTCAAATGCGAGTGCAGCACAGCAGGTGAATAAAACCATTATCGGCATTGATCCGGGTTCAGGGATTATGGCGCTAACGGATCAAGCGAAAAAGGATTACGGCTTAGAGGATTGGACGGTTGTGTCTGCATCAAGTGCAGCTATGACCGCAACGCTCAAGAAATCTTACGACCGTAAAAAGCCAATTATTATCACTGGCTGGAATCCACACTGGATGTTTACTCGCTATGATTTAAAATATTTAGAGGATCCAAAGAAATCTTACGGTGAAGCGGAAGAGATTCATACGATTTCACGTAAAGGTTTTGCAAAAGATCAGCCGGAAGCAGCCAAAATGCTTAGTCAATTTAAATGGTCTCAAGATGACATGGGCGAAGTCATGATGGATATCCAAGATGGTATCAATCCAAAGGATGCAGCCGTTAAATATGTGAAGAAACATAAAGACCAAGTAGCGAAATGGACAAAAGGCGTGAAAAAGTCGAATGGTGACAAAGTCAATCTTGCCTACGTTGCGTGGGATAGTGAGATTGCAAGTACCAATGTCGCTGCAGAAGTACTGCGTGAGCTCGGATTTGAAGTGACCTTGACTCAGGTGGAAGCAGGTCCAATGTGGACAGCAATTGCAACTGGAAGTGCGGATGCCTCATTATCTGCTTGGCTGCCAAATACGCATAAAACGTATGCAGCGAAGTTTAAAGGGAAATATGATGATCTAGGCACAAGTATGAAAGGTCTTCGCATGGGGCTAGTTGTTCCGACATATATGAAGAACGTCAACTCGATTGAGGATTTGAAAAAATAGCCTATAGTGATGAGGTTCCCTTATAATAGAAGGGAGCATATGAAAAAGCAGTCTGCTCAAAAAGCGGCTGCTTTTTTCTTATATAAGGATGGTGGACGAGTTGTCGATGATGGATAAGCCAATCATGATTTTCCTGCATGGCGGAGGAGTCAGCAGCTGGATGTGGCAGGAGCAGATGGAAACATTCAAGGAAGCGTATGAATGCTATACGCCTGATCTGATTGGTCATGGGACAAGAGCAAATGAACAGTCATTTTCCATGCGAGAAAGCGCTCTTGAAGTCATCTCGTGGTTCAAGCAGCATGCGCGCGGCCGTAAAGTGATACTCATTGGATTCTCTCTAGGTGCACAGGTTGCCGTTGAAGTGTTATCGAATGAGCCTGATATCGTAGACATAGCCGTCATCAACAGCGCTCTTGTGATGCCGCTGCCGTGGCTTTACTTGATGGTGAGACCTCTTTTACCTCTTACGTATCCATTATTAAAGAAAGATTGGTTTATCCAGCTCCAAGCTGAAAAGATGGGGCTTCCAAACGATGTACTGAATGACTATGCGGCGGATTCGAAGAGTTTGCAGAAGAAAACCCTTCTGACGATGTTTCAAGAAAATCTCCATTACAAGCTCCCAGACACGTTTCAACAAGCGAAGGCACGGATTCTTGTCACAGTGGGAGAAAAGGAAAAAGGTATCATGAAACGGTCAGCAAAGAAAATAACGACATCACATCCGAAGGCAGCAGGTGTCGTCGTTCCTGATATTGGACATACATTTACGTTTGAAAAGAAAGAACTGTTTATTGATATGATTCAATCCTTTATAGAAGAGCGTGCGTTACCAGTGGAATTAAAGGAAATCAAGTAGCCGAAAGTGAAGACAGGCATAAAAGAGGCAGTTAGATCTTAGAACCTATATGATATAGGCATAAAACGCTTACAGATGAGCTGCAGTCTGACTGAAAGCTCATGAGCTGTAGAAGGAGGAGCTATGAGTAAAAACTATATCATATTCGGTGCGAGTCAAGGCTTAGGGGATGCTTTTGTAAAAGGTCTTCCTTCAAGAGGAGATACAGTTTGGATTGTGTCTCGAAGTGAACCGAGCAGTTTGAACATAGATGACGGTGTACATAGAATTTGGCTGAAAATTGATTTATCAAGCCAAACCCACATCCCTTTTATGCTCGAAGCATTGGAGAATCAAACCATTGATGTTCTCATCTATAACATTGGTTTATGGGAAAAACGAGGCTTTGAAGATGATTATTCATTCGATCACGATCAGCCAGAGGATATCGCTCATTTAATCAATGTGAATGTCATCTCTACGATTACTTACATCCAAGCACTGCTTCCGCACGTAAGGAAATCGGAGAATGGAAAAATCATCGTGATTGGCTCAACGGCGGGACTCGATCATACAAACCTGCCGCAAGTTTCTTTTGTCGCATCTAAATTTGGCCTGCGCGGAATTGTGAATGCACTGAGAGAGCATGTGAGAAAAGATAAAATATCTGTTACCTGTATCAATCCAGGAGAGCTGGCGGCAGAGGTTCCATATGAAGATGGTGCCGAAAAAGCCATCGCTCTATATGATGAAACGAGAATCCCTGTACAGGATATAGTAGAGCTTGCGAGATGTGTGATTCATTTATCAAGGGTATCCTGTGTAAAAGAAATCAATGTCCCAGCCATGACAGATTTGAATGCGTAATATAAAGAAGACCACCCGTTTAAAGAAAAAACGGGTGGTTTTTTGATTTTATGATGAATGCTGCTGAAGTGTTTGATAAACAGCTTCAGTCAAAATCTCAATGCCGGTAAAGATAGCAGAGCGGTCGAATGTCATATAAGGATGATGTAGACCGGGCTCTAGATCACAGCCTAAACCAAGCATCGTGGATTTGATATGCGGAACCTTTGCTGCATAAAAGTGAAAATCCTCTCCGCCTGTCGTGACGATCGGGGGATCGAGCTGTTCTTTGCCTAAAACCTGTTCAATGGCATGAGACATGATCTGGACAGCTTCCTCATTTAAGGTTGCGGCAGGCAGACGGTGATCGGTTGAAAGGGTAATGGAAGCGCCAAAGGCATCCGCTACAGCATGTACGGCTCTTTCAATTTCTTTTTCTAGTTCATCCATCACAACATTTGTTTGTGCCCTGACATCCAATGTAAAAGAAGCTTTGCCAGGGATGATGTTTGAACTGCCTCCGCCAGCATTCAGGTTGGTCATTTTCACAGAATGTGCAACTCTTGGGTCGACATGGATATGCGCGAGTCTCTGTACGAGGGTAGAAGCCACTTCAATGACGTTGACCCCAAGATGCGGGCGTGCACCGTGGGCTTCCTCTCCAATAATTGTGCCGATGTAATGATTACTCGATCCATGCAAAATGGCAGGTGCACAGCGTCCGTTTAATGTTTCTTGAATTGGGCGCACATGCACTCCGTATAAGTAATCAACGTCTGCTAACACACCTTTTTCAATCATTTTCAGCGCGCCGCCGCCTTTTTCCTCAGCAGGCTGAAAAATGAAGCGGATGGTGCCGTTCGGGAGCTCCTTTTCCTTTAATGCCATGAAGGTGCCGAGAGCCATTGTCATGTGTGCATCGTGACCACATGAATGATTGGCTTGAAACTCACCATCTACTTCCTGCCAAAGTGCATCAATATCGGCTCTCACAGCGACCACTGGTGCGCCTTCTCCCATTTCACCAATCACTCCTGTACAGTCGTCAAATGTTCGAGTCTTGCAGCCCATTTTTTTTAATATGCCTTCAAGATAAGCCGTCGTATTCGTTTCTTCCCAGCTGATTTCTGGGTGGGCGTGCAGGTGTTCAAAGATGTCTGTCACGGTCTGTTGCATTTCGTTTGTCAAAGTTGTCATGAGTAGCCTCCTTGCTGACAGAAAATCTGCCAAAACATTCTTTTAGTGAAATAATATTGATCTTAAATATCATCAGTGTTTATAATATAACACATCATTTGATTATTCAGAAAATTAAGTGAAATTCCGATCGGGACAAAGGGGTTTTGACACATGAAAACAGCGGCAGTATCAGCACCAGAGAAACAAAAACGAAAACTTCAAATGCCGGATGCGTATGTTCTCTTATTTATCATTGCGCTCATTTGTACCATTGCAACGTATTTTGTACCAGCGGGTGAATTTGATCGAAAGACATCAGGGGAAATCACAACAGCTGTTCCTGGCAGCTTTCACCGCATTGATCAATCACCCGTGAGTCCCGTTGGCTTTTTTACAGCCATTCAGGAGGGGATGGTAGGGTCCTCTTCTATTATTTTTCTCATTCTATTTACTGGCGGAACCATTGCCATTTTGGAGAAAACAGGTGCTATTAACGGAATGATTCACCATGTCATCAGCAGGTTTCAAACGAAGCAATTATTGTTTATTTGTATTGTTGGAGGATTATTTTCGGTGCTTGGAACGACCGGCATTGTCGTGAACTCTGTTATAGGATTTATTCCAATCGGGATTATTGTGGCAAGGTCCTTGAAATGGGACGCTGTGGCAGGAGCAGCGGTCATTTACATCGGCTGTTATGCTGGATTTAACGCAACCATTTTGTCTCCATCTCCACTAGGTTTATCTCAAACGATTGCAGAGCTGCCGATCTTTTCTGGCATTGGCCTGCGTGTCATTATTTATCTTTGCTTTCTTATATCTAGTATTGTGTACATCTATTTATATACAAGACGCCTGAAGAATAAAGAAAAGGGAAGCCTTCTTGGTGATCAATGGTTTCCTGCGAAGGGGCTTGGCGGAGCTGATGCGGAATCTGTGGACAAGCCTGCATTTACCGGCAGACATAAGCTGATTTTAGCGGTGTGCGGATTGTCTCTTGGGGGCTTCTTATATGGCGCGCTTCAGCTTGGCTGGACCGATAAGGAAATGGCAGGTGTGTTCATTTTTATGGCCATTGCTGCTGGATTGCTTGGCGGATTAGCAGCCAATGATATTGCGAAAACATTTATTGTCGGCTGTCAAAGCCTTGTGTACGGCGCACTCATTGTCGGAATGGCACGCTGCATTTCTGTCATTTTAGAAAACGGTAAGCTGCTGGATACAGTGGTCAATGGCTTGGCGAGTATGCTGACAGGATTTAGTCCAATTGCTGGTGCGATCGGGATGTATATTGCGAGTGCGCTTCTTCACTTTTTGATTTCATCAGGATCAGGAGAAGCGGTTGTCTTTATTCCAATTCTTGCGCCACTGGCTGATTTAATGGGCATCACAAGACAGGTAGCTGTAGAAGCAGTGATGCTTGGTGAAGGGGTGGTTAACTGTATCAATCCGACGTCAGGTGTGTTGATGGCTGTGCTTGCTGCAAGTGGTATTCCTTATGTGAAGTGGCTGCGTTTTATGGTGCCGCTTGCGCTCATTTGGTTTGTCATTGGCCTTGTCTTTATTTGTATCGGCGTTATGATCAACTGGGGACCTTATTAAACATGTATAAAGCTGCTGACAATTGTTTGGCAGCTTTTTTCTTGTGGAAATATGCATGGAGACAGCGCTTTGAAAGCACAATAAGTGTGTTCACAAATTCGCTACATATTTTTTTTGAGCAACCCCCTTGCAAAAGTTTGTGAAGTGTTGCACAATAAGAATGTGAAATACTTCACATAAGAAAAACAACCTAGTTTTACTCAGGAGGATGAGATAAATGACAAACGAAAAAGTAAACAAAGTAGCACTTATTGGAGCAGGTTTTGTAGGCAGCAGTTATGCCTTTACATTAATAAATCAAGCGATCACAGATGAATTGGTTGTCATCGATTTAAATCAAGATAAAGCAATGGGTGACGTCATGGATTTAAACCACGGGAAAGCATTTGCTCCGCATCCTGTGAATACATGGTATGGAGATTATGAGGATTGTAAGGATGCAGACATTGTATGTATCTGTGCTGGTGCGAACCAAAAGCCAGGTGAAACGAGACTTGACCTTGTTGAGAAAAATTTAAATATATTTAAAGGCATTGTAGACAATGTGATGAAAAGTGGATTCGATGGTATTTTCTTAGTCGCCACGAACCCTGTTGATATTTTGACATATGCCACTTGGAAATTCAGTGGCCTGCCAAAAGAGCGAGTGATTGGCAGTGGAACCACACTTGATACTGCAAGATTTAGATACATGCTCAGTGAGTACTTTGAAGCAGCGGCACACAATGTGCATGCGTACATCATTGGAGAGCATGGGGATACAGAGCTTGCTGTGTGGAGTCATGCGAATATCGGAAGTGTACCCATTACAGAATTAATGAAGAGAAATGATCAATACAAACAAGAAGATTTAGATGAGATGATGGAAAATGTCCGCCATGCCGCTTACCAAATCATTGAGAAAAAAGGCGCCACTTACTACGGCGTAGCGATGAGTTTGGCCCGCATTACAAGAGCGATCCTGCACAATGAAAACAGTATTTTGACCGTCAGCACTTACTTAGATGGAGAGTATGGAGCAGAAGATGTCTACATTGGTGTACCTGCCCTTGTGAATCGAAATGGCGCAACAGAAGTGATGGAGCTTGCACTTAATGATACAGAAAAAGAACAATTCGCACACAGTGTGAATGTGTTAAAAGAGATTTTGGCTCCTCATTTTTAATCAAAAGCAACCTATCTGAGCAGAAAAGGATGAATCACTATGTGGCAGCAAATATATAATCCGTTTGGTAATGAGTTCGTGAGTGCATTGGTAGCAATGCTCCCAATTTTGTTTTTCCTGCTTGCATTAACTGTATTTAAGTTAAAAGGTGTTTTAGCCGCTTGTTTTACCTTAATCGTCAGCTTTGTAACAGCTGTTTTCTTCTTTCATATGCCAATTGAAAAGGCATTATCTGCTGTGCTGCTCGGTATATCTAATGGGCTGTGGCCGATTGGATATATCGTCATCATGGCGGTATGGCTCTATAAAATTGCTGTGAAATCTGGAAAATTCGATGTCATTCGTTCTAGTATTGCAGGAATCTCTCAAGATCAACGTCTTCAGCTATTATTAATTGGTTTTAGTTTTAATGCATTTTTAGAGGGAGCCGCTGGGTTTGGTGTACCGATTGCGATCAGTGCTGCTCTCTTAACAGAGCTTGGGTTTAAACCGCTGAAAGCTGCGATGCTCTGCTTAATTGCCAATGCTGCGTCTGGCGCATTTGGTGCTGTGGGTATCCCAGTCATTACAGGGGCGCAAATGGGCAATATGACTCCGCTTGCGTTATCTCAAACCCTTGTGTATACGATACCGTTTATTTCATTCTGTATTCCGTTCCTCCTCATTCTCATTGTGGACGGATTCAAAGGGATTAAAGAAACGCTCCCTGCCTTGCTTGTTGTAAGTGGAAGCTATGCCATTTTACAAGCTGTCACAATGGTGACAATGGGTCCTGAGCTTGCCAATATTATTTCAGCTTTAGCAAGTATGGGCATTTTGGCTTTATTTCTTCGAAAATGGCAGCCGAAACACATTTATCGTGAAGAAGGAGCACCAGCCATTGAACAGAAACAAACGTATCGCGGCATTGAAGTGCTGAAAGCATGGTCTCCGTTCTATATTTTAACCGCCATTATTACGGTATGGAGTCTTCCAGCATTTAAAGCATTGTTTGCTGTAGGAGGCCCGCTCAACTGGACAACCATTTTAGTGAGAATGCCTTTTTTGCATCAGCAAATTGTGAAATTACCACCAATTGCACAAACAGAAACACCTATTGATGCGATCTTTAAAATTGATGTCATCAGTGCAACGGGTACTGCCATTCTGATTGCGGTGATGCTGACAGGTTTGTTTAGCAGACATATTACATTAACAGAAGGAGCTGCCTGCTTAAAAGCATCAGTGAAAGAGCTTTGGGTACCTGTTCTTACCATTTGTTTTGTCATGGGCTTTGCCAACTTGGCGAACTTCGCTGGACTAAGTTCAGCCATTGGGCTTGCACTTGCCAAAACAGGCGATTTGTTCCCGCTTGTCAGCCCGGTGCTTGGCTGGATCGGGGTGTTTATTACAGGATCTGTCGTGAGTAACAACGCCTTATTCGGCAACCTTCAAGCGGTCACTGCTTCTCAAATCGGCTCACAGGCAGGTTTGTTAATCGGGGCAAATACAACTGGCGGGGTCATGGCAAAATTAATTTCTCCACAATCCATCGCCATAGCTACAGCAGCTGTTGGAGAAACAGGTAAAGAATCTGAGCTCTTCCAAAAGACCGTGAAGTACAGCTTCATCCTGCTCGGCATTGTGTGTATATGGACATTCATTCTTGCTCAATTTGTATAGGTTTAAAAAAAGACTGAGACAGCTCTCAGTCGCAGCGTGTAGATAAACCCTCGCATTCTTTGTCCGGTCTGTGCTCCGGTGCTCGTCCTTCCTAGACTGCAAAGGTTTTCTATCACGCTGAAAGAAGGAAGACAAAGGGCTAAAACAAAGATCATTTTAGCCCTTTGTCAACAAAAAAGACTGAGACAGCTCTCAGTCTTTTTTGTTTATGTCGATTCCCTTGTCACAAGCCGGGTAGGCAGATGGATATGTTCACGCTGTAATGGTTTTTGGTCTTGCAGGATCTCGATTATTTGCTGCACAGACCGCTGGCCAAGCTCTACGATCGGGATGTCAATTGTGGTGATTGTTGGAGCTGTCACCTCGCAAATGTCTTGATTGTCATAGCCGATCACCGCTAGATCCTTAGGGATTTGATAACCGTATGAAATGGCCTGTTTAATGAGCCCTGCTGCGACTTGATCATTACCCGTGAAAATGGCATCAGGTGCATTCTTCATGTCATGGATGACATCCATTAAGCGAAAACCGTCTTCAATGGTGAAGGCCTCCCCGAAAAGCCAATCGTCATGCAGCGGCAAGCCGTGTGCAGAAAGTGCATCAAGATAGCCCTGTTTCCTTTGTTTTTGTGCTTCACTGCTTTCAGTATCAAAGCAAAATCCAATCGATCTTCGCCCTGACTGAATCAAGTAGTCAACCGCTTTATAGGCGGCTTCCCGCTCATCGTATCCAATAATCGGGATGTCTGCTGTTTGATGATATTCGTTCGCCATGACAATAGGGCCGTTCGTTAAAAATGGCTCGATCTTTTCCCACGGATTTTCTAATGCCCCTAATATGACCCCATCTACTTCTCTTTTTTTTAATAATTGAAGCCCTTCAAGCTCTAACGATTCCTGATAAAACGTCTGAAGCACGATGGCTTTATAACCTTGATCCAGTACTTCCTTTGATATGCCTTTAATCAATTGTGCAAAAAAAGGATGGTCCACAGCCGGGACAGACACAGCAATGGTTTTTGTCTGATGTGAACGAAGAGTGCGAGCCGCTGAACTCGGTGTATATTCCATTTCTTTCATCACCTGTAAAATGAGCTGACGCTTTTCCTCTGACACATATGGATGATGATTCAGCACTCTGGAAACGGTGGTGGTTGAAACCCCGCAGCGTTTGGCAATTTCATAAATTGTACACATATTAACAAATCCTTTACACAAAGTTATTGTTCTGAAATCGATAACATCATTTACAATGTGAAACAAGTTAAATATTAACAAATGGAATTGATTAATTGGAGGGAATGGAATGCAAATATTGACGAAGATATCAGGTAAAAGCAAGGATTATCTTCCTTTGCTGGATATGATCAATCAAGGTGTTCAAGTAAAGTCTGATTCAGTTGAGAAGCACCTAGCAAATGAAAAGCTGGTGACGTTCCTTGAGCAAGATATAGGGCGCACAGGCTTGGAAAAAATTCTCTTCCATTATAAACAAAATAAGGAAAAAAAGATACCATTTCTGCCAGTTGATAAACTGATTTCAGAGGATGAGATCGATGATATCATGCAGGTGTTGAAAGAAGTATTGAGTTCTGGCCGTTTTACTTCAGGGCCATATATTCCGGCGTTTGAAAAGCAGCTCGCTGAGTACTTAGGGAAGAAATATGTCATTGCCACGTCAAGTGGAACAGATGCCCTAATGATCAGCCTCATATCAGCAGGCGTCCATCCGGGAGACGAGGTCATTTTGCCAGCGAATAGCTTTGCTGCAACAGAAAATGCAGTGCTTGCGATTGGGGCTGTTCCGGTCTATGCCGATATTGATCCAGATACTTACTGCTTGGCACCGAGTGAAATTGAGAAGCATATCACAGATCAAACGGCATGCATTCTTCCGGTTCATTTATATGGAAAGCAAGCGGATATGAAGGCCATTTCGGCGATTGCAAAACAGCATGGGTTGAAAATCATTGAAGATGGCTGTCAGGCGATCGGCAGCAGCGGCCTTGGAGCATATGGAGATGGACTTGTTCTCAGCTTTAATCCATACAAGAATCTTGGTGTCTGCGGCAAAGCAGGAGCTATCGCGACAAATGATGAAGCCTTAGCGGAAAAATGCATGGAGATCAGCTATCACGGCTTTGAAGTAGGAAAGAAAAATGTCAAACGCAGTGACTATGGATTTAATTCTAAAATTGATAATTTGCAGGCAGCGATCGGACTCGAACGCATGAAGTATTTAGGGTTACAAAACTTTAAACGCTTTTACTTAGCAAAGCGATATATTGACCAGCTGCAAACGCTTGAGGATGAAGGATACTTGAAGCTTCCGAAGCTGACGGATGATCATGTCTGGCATCTGTTCCCGATTAGAGTGTTGAAGGGAGAACGAGATGAGCTTGCAGCGAAATTGCTGGAAATGGGCATAGAAACAGATGTTTATTACCCGATTCTATCGCATCAGCATCAAACAAATCTTGTTTCTCAAAAGTATAAACAAACGACACTTCCACACACGGAAAAAGCAGCACAGCAATTACTTCACTTGCCGCTGTATCCAGGCATGCCGCTGCAAGATCAGGAGAAGGTCATCGAGGGGGTTCATCATGTTATCAAGTCTTCCATTCAATAAAAAGCTGCTGAATCAGCCGGAAAATCCGAAGTGGATCGTCTTCTGTGACTTTGATGAAACCTATTATTCTCACGGAATGACCGATGAGCAGAGAGAGGATGTAAAGC
Organism: Bacillus sp. NMCC46; assembly: GCF_002998465.1. Taxonomy (NCBI): domain Bacteria; kingdom Bacillati; phylum Bacillota; class Bacilli; order Caryophanales; family Bacillaceae; genus Bacillus; species Bacillus sp. NMCC46. The sequence continues at coordinate 141,416 of NZ_PVQZ01000006.1, forward strand.
GGCTGGAAGCCTTTGTGGCAGAAAAGAGCGAAGCAGGACAGCTCATGCTTGGCTGGGTCACGGGAAGCAGCCTCGATTCTGTCACAAGTAAAATGGAAAAAGGCGGTTTTCATCAATTCCCGCATTTCATTGCGTCGAACTTAGGAACTGAAATTGTGTATACATCGGAAGCTCGTTTTGGACAGCCAGATGCGGAGTGGATGAAGCGGCTGGATGCGCAGGGCTTTTCAGATGAAAAAATTGAAGACATCCTGGAAACCGTACGTGAAAAGGGAATTCATCTCAGACCGCAAACGCAGCTGGGCAGCTCAGGGTATAAGAAGAATTTCTATTATCAGGAGCAGGATGAACGGACAGATCTTCATCATCTATCATTCATCCAAACACTTGCCAAAGAGCGCGGGGTGGCGGTCAACATTAACAAATGCAATCCGCTCGCAGGAGACCCTGCGGATTGCTATGATGTCGATTTTTTACCAGTCGGAACAGGGAAGGATGAAATTGTCCGCTTTATGCTGAACCAATATGATCTGTCGAAAGATCAAGGCTTTGCCTTTGGAGATAGTGGGAACGATTTGCGGATGCTTCAATCCGTCACGCATGGTTTCCTCGTCCAAAATGCGACGGTCGAAGCCAAGCGGCACCATCATCAGATTTGTCATCATGGGTATGCAAAAGGAATCTATGAAACACTGAAAACAGTGATGTATAAACATGAGGAGGCACATTCATGAAGAAAATTGGAATTGTTGGAGCAGGGAATATTGCAAAAGCTCATGCAAGAGCATTATCAACAATCAAAGGTGCAGAGTTATCCGGTGTCTATGATTTGCACGAGTCAGTTGCACAGGGATTCATTAAACAGTACGGCGGACGTGTGTATTCAAGTATTGAAACACTAGCAGATGCATCTGATGGGTTGATCATTGCCTCCCCTAATTTTTGTCACAAAGACCATGCCCTTCAGGCACTAAGAGCAGGACAGCCCATTTTATGTGAAAAGCCGATGGCTGTGTCGCTGAAGGAAGCGAAGGAAATGGTGGAGACAGCCAAACAGTTCCAGGTTCAAGCCAGTATGGGCTTTAACTATCGTTACTTATCCTTTGTGAATATTTTGAAGAACTTGATTGCCAATGGTGAATTAGGCCGCATTTTGACCGTCAGGACTCATTTTAAGAAAAACAGTGCCCTCAGAAGAAAGACATTTTCATGGAGAGACGGCGGTGAGAGTCTGCGCACGAGCGGTGCATTAGGGGATCTTGGTATTCATTTAATTGATATGCTGTGGTACTTATTTGGCAGTGACATGAAGAAAGAATCACTTAATACCAAGATGCTGACACATGTAAAGGAAAAAGAAGAGAAAAAGGTGCAGGTGGATGATCATACCGAAATTTTCGGTCAGATGGAGAATCAAGTGTTCTTTCACTTGGTCACATCCAAAAGCACGCAGCCTGAGGAATGCGGATTTAGTGTAGAAGTCGTTGGTCATGACAAGGTATTCAAATACCATACGAACATGAAAAACGAATATGAGATCAGTGATGGATTGTGTGTGGAGCGTCATCAAATGCCGCAAACCCTGCTGACAGATCCGCCAAATGAATTTTACGGATGGTCTGATACGTTCCGTGATCAGCTGATGCACTGGGTGAATACAGATTCATATCCATCTCATATGAAAGTGGCTGATTTTGTAGATGGGTATCGCGCACAGGCTGCGCTCAATACATGCTTCGAGAGGGAAGAGGCTGTCAAGTCTGCCCGGACATATTAAAGAGGTGGAGCGGAGGATGTCATGACTCCGCTCCTTTTTAGAGGAAGTGAAAAGATGAAAAAAGTATTTTATTTTGGCTGTGTCTTTTATTTTTTTATTGGGACCATTCATGTGTTTTTTGGCAGCTTAACTCCTTATTTACTGTCAAGTTACGATAAGGGTCCCGGGGAATTATCTTCTTTAATCTTTTTTCAGTTTATTGGTTTTTTGACAGGTGTTCTGTTATCCCCCATTCTTGTGAGGAAAAAAGGCTATGGCGCTGTTCTGACCATGGGTCTTTTGCTGATGATCGGGTCACTTCTCCTTGGACTTTTGGTGCCGGGCTGGACAACACTTGTGCTGGCAGGTTTTTTTCTTGGGAGCGGTGCAGGCAGTCTTGAGACCACAGCCGGAGCGTATGTGATTTCGATGGCAAACAGTGCGAAGCGAATCAGCATCATGGAGGTCTTTTTTGGGTTAGGAGCGCTATTATTTCCACTTGTGATTCTGCTCACTGTCACTGAACAGACGTGGCACTATGTGTTTTTATTTCAAGTCGGTGCACTGACTTTCTTTCTTATGCTCTGGCTTGCCTTTATGAACAAATTGCCTCGTGGACAGATGGCTTCTTCTTCCAATTCCAATGGGATGAGAAAACCGTCCTTACTTGTTGATCGAAACAATCGAATGATTGTGGTGCTCATGATCTGTTTTGCTTTTTTCTACGCAGGGATTGAAACGAACTTTGCGAACTTTTTGCCGTCGATCATGCTGGATAAAGGGGGAGACAACTGGAGTCTTTTTGCGGTTTCTACCTTTTGGACAGCGATCGTCATTGGCAGAACTGTCATTGCGAGAAAAGCTGATCAGCTGCATCCGCTGCGTTTTTTAAAGCTAAGCGCAGCACTCATGATTGTGCTGCTCGTTGTATTTGCCCTGACAACCCACATCGCCGCGCAGCTGCTTCTCATCTTTTTCATCGGCCTGTGCGCAGCTGGCATGTTCCCAATCGCACTGACTGCATCTGCATTAATGATTGAAAATGCCATCGACGAGGCAACGAGTTACTTTATTGCAGCCGCAAGTTTAGGCGGAGCCTGCTTGTCCTTCTTGATTGGCTTTAGTCTTGAATGGGCAGGAGCAGCAAGTGCCGTCTTTGTTTTCGCCTTCTTAGCTGTTCTTCTGTTTGCAGCTGCGATTCAAATGAATCGTGCTAAGAAAAAGGATACGGTCCTGTCGCAGCAATCGGCGCTGAAAGCCGATCGGTAAGCAATATCCAATGTCTCCTTGAGTCCACCTGAAAAGATGACAAAGGACTTGTACTAAAACACAGAACGTTTGAATAATATGTACAAGTCAGCATCAAAAGGAGGACGTCTATGTGGCGGTGTTTTTTGGTTATATCTTTTTAGGGTTGTCACTTTCAGCGCCTGTTGGGCCAGTCAATGCAGCCCAAATCGACAGAGGGATTAAAAGTGGATTTTGGCACGCGTGGATTTTTGGTGTGGGGGCGATGGCCGCGGATATTGTCTATATGCTCCTCATCTATTTTGGTGTCGCCCAGCTTTTGACTGCACCTCTAGTGAAAACCTTTTTGTGGCTGTTCGGCTTTTTCGTTCTGACCTATACGGGCATTGAAAGTCTGCGTAAAATCAATTTGCAGGAGAGCCCGAAAAAGGATGGTGGAAACACTTCGGTTGGTCAGTCGTTCATGACGGGGTTTTTCATTTCTCTTTCCAATCCGCTCAGTATTTTATTTTGGCTTGGCATCTACGGCAGTATTTTGGCTAATACGATTGAAAAGTATGGGGCATCTCAAATGCTGATGTACAGCATGGCTATTTTTATCGGCATGCTGATCTGGGATTTCAGTATGGCGCTGCTTGCTAGTTCGTTTAGGCGCTATTTAAGTGAACGTGTCTTACATGGCTTATCCGTTCTTGCAGGCTTATCTTTACTTGGTTTCGGCGCCTATTTTGGGTATCAAGGGATCATGGCGTTGATTGGGTAGAAAAGCAGACTGATACATTCAGTCTGTTTCAGCGTGTAGACAAACCCTCGCATTCGGTGTCAGTCCTGCGTGCCGGTGCTCACGAATGTCAAATTCGCTCCGCTCCGGTACTCGTCCTTCCTAGACTGCAAAGGTTTTCTATCACGCTGAAAAGAAGACAAAAGGCTAAAATGAAGATCATTTTAGCCCTTTGTCAACAATTTGAAACAGACTGATACATTCAGTCTGTTTTTTGTAAGGATTGACAGACATAACACATTCTTGAATAATGATGGGATATAAAATGGTTTCAAGGAGCTTTGCCATGCGTATTTTTCTTCCAGTATTCAACTATGTGTGCATGCTGATCTTATCAGTTATCACAGCTACAAAGTCTATCTGTTTAGCTTATGCTCGGCCCTCATTTATTGGGTGCTCGATTCTGTCTTTTTGATGAAGAACAGATCATAGGAATGATACAAAAGCGCTCTATTAAAAGAAGCAGTTTGACGGCTGCATACACTTGTCTGTTCATGCATCATGGAGTGAAAGACACACATACATGCTCAATTTGAACGAGAACGCCCACCTCTTGAATGCGCAAGGAAAGTCGTTGAAGGACAGTCACCACAGCCTTTTTTTCTCATAGGCTATGGAGAAGACGCTAAAACGAGGTGGAAGAAATGGCCCAGTTGTATGCAAAAAGTTGCCTTGATCAAAATCTACGATCACTAGAAGAATGGAAGCAGGATGCTTTTACTCAATTTGGAGAGATGGTAGGAGATGAGGCAGATACATTCCCTTGTGTACCGGGAAGACAGGGGTTTTTTCTCGATCATTTACGCTATGGGTTTGTTGGTGATCCGAGGGAAGAGGAAGCGGTTGATGAATTAGCCCAGCTGCTGAGAGAATATCAAAGCTGTGCGAAAGAAACGGGTCAATATGCTTCATTTATTTGTTTTTTTGAAACACCGCAGGATTTAAAAGAAAGTTCGCTTGAAGAGTTTGAGCAGCAGTTTTGGTCACTGCTTCAACGACTGCACCAGAAAGATGAAGTGCCATGGCCTGAGGATATTCCACTAGATACTCATCATCATGAGTGGGAGTATTGCTTTCACGGGGAAGCGTATTTTATTTTGTGCTCCACACCGGCTCATAAGCTCAGAAAAAGCCGCCACTTCCCTTATGTCTTGATGGCATTTCAGCCTAGATGGGTGTTTGAGAAATTGAATGGATCGACCAAGTTTGGTCAAAAAATGAGCCAGCTCGTTCGCAAGCGGCTCAAAGCGTATGATGAGGTCAGCGTTCACCCATCATTAAAATGGTACGGTGATCCGACCAATCATGAATGGAAGCAATACTTTCTCCCAGATGAAGAGGCGGAGAAACCAGCCTCCGCCAAATGTCCTTTTACTGCATTAAAAAACATGATGAAATTATGATGCGGTCTGATCCTGCTGCTTCCACTTTTTTCTCATAAATAGCACCATGATGGCAATCACTGCAATGATCCCAAGGCTGATAAAAAAGCCAGGTCGTCCGCTTGCCTCTGTTAAAGTGCCTGAAATGGCGGCTCCAATCAAGAGAAGCGCAAGAATCATTTCGCACGTTTGGCGAGTGGATGGCTTTGATAGCTTTTTACTTGAGAACAGAATGAATACCCATGTGTACAGAAGGGTAAGACCGGCTGCTGTTGTGAGATGCTCGTAGATGTGTTTGGACAAAAAGAGTGCAAGCAAAATCGAGACAATTAATCCAGCAGCAGTTAAAATAATCGAAGGCCATCCGACATGAGATGGGTCTTTTTGTTTAAAACAAGCAGGTGCATCTTGATGCTCCGACATCGTGCCAAGCAGCGTCGTGACTGCATAGAGTGAGGCAACCAATGTCGAAAAGCCGGCAATAATGAAAATGCCATTAAAGATATGAAGAAAGATTGATAAATGAAATGGATCTAATGATGTAATAAATGGACTGCTGTTCTCGTTAAAGGCTGTTACTGGGACAAGCAAGAGAGCAAGTCCGATCGAGACGATATAGATAACCGCTAGAATGATCAGCATGACGCGTCCAGCCTTTGCCGCATCTTTCGGATCTTTTAAATGAACCGCCATCAGACCCATGACTTCAATTCCCCCAAATGCATAAAACGCGTAAATCAATCCATTCCAAAGACCAAGTGCACCGAGCGGCATCCATTCGTGATCTTTGTTTGGCAGATGCAGGGTCGGTTTATGATCTGTCAGAATGCCGAATAACACAAGCACCGCAAGGATCATAAACAGAAAAATCGCCGCTGTCTTCAGTACCGCAAGGACATTTTCTGTCTTTTGAAAAGAAGAAAGCCCTATGATAATCACGAGCAGGGCAAGAGCGGAGTAAATCGCAGAAAACACCCAGAGCGGAATAGATGGAAACCAGTGGCGGGTAAAAAGAGAAATCGCTGTTAACTGACTTCCCGTAATCAACATTTCTGCAAACCAATACACCCAGCCATTGCTAAACCCTGCCCAGCGTCCATATGCTTTACGAGCATAGGAACAAAATGACCCTTTATCAGGGTTATCGGCTGTCATCGCAGCCAAATGCTTAAAGACGAGATAGGTTCCGACCGCAGCAAGCAAAAAAGAAATGCAGACGGAAAAACCGGACTTTGTAATGGCAATGCTGGAACCAAGGAAGAAACCAGTGCCAATTGTACAGCCGACTCCGATGAGAGAAAGCTGCCACCAAGATAAAGTTTGTTCTTCTTTCAATGCATGTGCAACACCTTTCGATTTCAATGACATTAGCTTGTGACCGCCGTCTTTTTTTATACATGATCAAGGGGACGTTTTGGGCATACTGACATGGAAAGGAGTGCATGTGATGAACGGAGAATATGTCATTTTACCAAAGGATGGACACGGCTTTCGCTTAGGAAAAGGCCAATGTATGCGGGTCGTTGATATTGAAGGTCAGCAAGTAGCAGATGTCATGGCCTATCATGAAAAGGATTTTTATGAAAAATTTGACCAAGGCGCGACAATGGACAGCCTATTTTCGTCAAAAGTGAAAAAAGGGGATAAGCTCTATTCTAATTTATATAAACCGATGTTTACGGTCATTGAAGACACAGTCGAATGCCATGATTTATACATGCCCGCCTGCCGGCAAGAAATGTATCAGCTTTTATACGGACGGACGCATTTAGAGGTCATGCATACATGCTACGATAATTTGCGGACTGCCTTTGAGCCATTTGGGATTCCTAAGGAGGATATGTACTATCCTTTTAATGCCTTTATGAATACAGTCATTGATGAAAAAGGAAAACTGTCTGTGGAGCTCCCAAAATCTCTTCCCGGTGATTACATTCGTCTGCGAGCCGAAATGGATCTCATTGTGGCCGTATCCGCATGTCCCTCTGATATTGGGAAGTGTAATGGCGCAAGCTGTACATCTATACGGGTAGAAATTGATTGAAAAAAGAAAAGGGCCAGTCCATATAGACATGGTCTTTTTCTTTTGTGAATGTTTGATCATTAATGAAAGAGGGGAACGTCTAACAAAATGTTCTTCCTGAAAACATGGTATAATGAAGACTCAAAAAACGTTGTCAAACCAATGAATTCAGAGTAAAACCTGTTCTCTTCATGTAGAGGATGCTTAGGAGGAAAAGTGTATGAGTTTGCAGAAAAAGATCAGCCAAGAGTTGCATGTGCAGCCCTCAATTGACCCAAAGCAGGAGATCGAAAAGCGGGTTGGATTTCTAAAGGAATACTTGAAAAAAACTGGCGCAAAAGGATTCGTCCTCGGCATTAGCGGCGGACAGGATTCAACGCTCGCTGGCCGTCTTGCACAGCTGGCTGCATCTGAGCTGCGTCAAGAAGGAAAAGAAGAGGCAGTCTTTATTGCGGTGCGCCTCCCGCACGGTGTGCAGCAGGATGAAGATGATGCACAGCTCGCTTTATCATTTATTCAGCCGGACAAGTCGTGGAAATATGATATTGCGCCTGCCGTGACGGCATTCAGTGAACAATATCAAAAGGACACAGGCGGTCCGTTGTCTGACTTTAATAAAGGAAATGTCAAAGCACGCATGAGAATGATCGCGCAGTATGCTGTCGGAGGAGAAGAAGGATTGCTTGTCATCGGTACAGATCATGCAGCTGAAGCAGTAACCGGCTTCTTCACGAAGTATGGTGATGGCGGTGCAGATGTTCTTCCGCTCACAGGTCTGACGAAACGCCAAGGCCGGATGCTGCTAGAAGCGCTGCAAGCACCTGAGCGTCTATACTTAAAGAAACCGACAGCGGATCTGCTTGATGACAAACCTCAGCAAACGGATGAAACAGAACTTGGCATTACGTACAATGAAATTGATGATTACTTAGAAGGTAAGCCAGTGTCAGATCAAGCAGCAGAAGCGATTGAAAAGCGTTATGTTCAATCAGAGCATAAACGCCAAGTACCAGCTTCCATGTTTGATGACTGGTGGAAATAAGAAAATGCAAGAGACCTCTCCTTTGATGGAGAGGTTTTTGTCTTTATATTTTTCAAATTGCCTATCTTTTCGCGCGCCATTTATCATATAATAGATACATTATGTAGCATTCCTTGTCGTAAGGAGGACGTGTCACGAATATGAAAAACAATAGAGAAATCCCTGTGAGACAGCGAAATATTGTCCTCATTGGCTTTATGGGTGTTGGGAAAACAACCATTGGGCAGCTGGTTGCCAAAAAGCTATATAGAGATTTTATTGATGTGGATCAGGAGATTGAGAAAAAGTATAACATGACGATTCCTGAGATCTTTCAGCAAAAAGGAGAAGCATTCTTCAGGCAGGCTGAAAAAGATTATATCGTCGATTTATGTGAACATACGCAGCTAAAGATCGTTTCTCTTGGAGGCGGTGCATTCAAACAGGAAGAAATCAAACGCGCCTGCTTGAGGCATTGTACGGTTCTTTTCCTTGATTTATCTTGGGAGAATTGGAAACAGCGGCTTGATATTTTGATTGAAAACCGCCCTGTTCTTCACAACCGGACGATTGACGAGATGAAAGAGCTGTTTGAAGAGCGCCGGGAAATATATGCCCTTCATAACTCAAGAGTCGAAACAGATCATCTAGAAGCTGAGGAAGTCGCCAATTATATTGTGGACACACTCAAGCTTGGCTGGGATTTATACTCGAAATAAAAAAGTCTACCAACGAGGGTAGACTTTTTCTATAAGTTCAATTCTTCATTCCTTGAATGAGTGCAGCTTTTAAACAGAAGGAAATAGGCTGCTGCTGTGCATCGAATTGAAGTTGAAACAGCTGCTTTGTATCAGGGTCTGCGAATTGAAGATGGGAAACGATCTCTTTTTGAACATTCTCTGGTGTGCGTCCACGCATCATCCAGTCCTGATAATCAATTTGCAGATCCCAGTAACGCTTCTCTTTTTGAGTCAGTTGGTTGGCAGCGAAGAGCTCTTTCCATTCTGATAACGAGCTTTCTCGCACATGAGAAGGATCTCTGAGTCTATTTAAGTGATTAATGAATGAATCCTGTGCAGTGTTTTCGGGTGCGTAATGATCGACGAGCAGGAATGTGCCGCCTTTTTTTAAGACACGGCTGATTTCAGACATGGCTGCCGGCAGGTTTGTAAAGTGGTGAGCGGCAAATCGGCACGTCACGATGTCAAATGATTTATCAGCGAAGGGCAGTGCTTCTGCGGCTGCCCGCTCAAAAGTAATATGTTTCAGTTGGCGTTCTTCCGCAAGTGCTGCTGCAACCTCGATCATTTTTTGCGTGACATCAATGCCGATTCCTTTAGAAATGATATCTGAAAAGGAAAAAACGGTATGTCCTGCCCCACAGCCGATATCAAGTAAATGCTCGTGACCCTTCGTATTGGCTATTGCTTTCATCCATTCCAGCTCTTCTCCGGCTGCAAATATAGGTGAATCTCGATAGTTCTCGGCATTTTGTGAGAATTGGTTTTCGGCTTTAGCATATGGATTCATTTCTTCTCCCCCTTTGTTGTCTCTTTATCGTAAAATTCATTTTGTTATTTGTCTAAGACATAAAAGATATGACATGAATAGTTAAAACCTATGAGGTGATGAAAGTGGATATACGAATGATGGAATATGTCATGGAAGTGTACCGGCAGAAAAGTTTTACAAAAGCAGCGGATCAACTTCACATTGCACAGCCTTCTTTAAGCCAACAAATGAAGAAGCTGGAAGAGGAATTAGACACACCCCTCTTTATTCGAAAGTATGGACAAGTCACGCCCACACCTCAAGGGAGTCGATTCATTAAAAGGGCTGAGAACATTTTGAAGGAAAGAGATGATTTGCTGCGTGAAATGGGAGAAGCAGCTTATGAGGTGGGGAAAGAGCTGAACATTGGAGCGCCAGCAGTCACAGGGGGCTATGTCTTGCCCGGTTTATTAAAAACCTTTTGTCAAACGTATCCTCATGTTCACGTTCAACTAATAGAAGAATCACCTCGTGAGCTAGAAAAACTTCTATTGGCTGGAAAGCTGGATTTGGCTATTTTATCTATGCCTGTCGAGCATGAATCATTGAAAACGAAACACATGCTGACAGAGCCGCTTCTTCTCGCAGTTCCGCAAACTGCCCAGCCCTGGTCAACAGATGAATTGAACGAAATCATCAATCAAGCAGATCAGAAAGGGTCTGTTCCGTTTCGCCTTCTGGAAGACGCCGCATTTATTATGCTGAAAGAGGGATATGGCTTTCGGCAAGTGGTCATGGAACTATGTCTTCATCATGGTTTTCAGCCGAAGATTACCTTTGAAACAAGTCATATTCAAACAGCGCAGGCATTGGTCAAAAATGGACTAGGTGTGACAGTTGTGCCGAAAATGGTGGCACAAGAGGAAAGGAACGAAGTCACTTATTTGAAAATTGATTCATGCCCAACCCGCACTCTTGTGTTTGCATATGTGGAAGAAAGGTATTTAACGAAAGCCGCTCAAGCCCTAATGGACCTTTACCAGAATCAAGCTTAAACAAACGTTTAATTAAATGCAAAAAGCAGGGGAGCACCCTGCTTTCTAATAGATATCCAGACGCTGATCCGTCATCACAGGAATTTGCTGTCTCACTTCATCCACTAGCTGAAGATCAATTTCCGCATAATAAATGTCTTCCTCATGGCTTGTTTCAAGCAGAATACGGCCAAGTGGATCAATCACCATGGAGTGGCCAGGGAATTCAGTGTCTCTGCTTGTGCCTGTTCTGTTAACAGCAATCATAAATGACTGGTTCTCAATCGCTCTTGCGATGAGCAGGCTGCGCCAATGATCCACTCTTGCTGACGGCCATTGCGCCGTATTGATGAGCACTTTCGCTCCTTTGTTTACAAGTGTTCTGGAAAGCTGCGGAAAGCGAAGGTCGTAGCAGATCATCGCACCGATCTTCACATCCTCATCATAGTCAAATAAACCAAGCTGATCACCAGCGGTTAAATAGTTGTGCTCATCCATTAAGCGGAATAAGTGAATTTTATCATAATCCACTAAGAGCTCACCTTGGCGGTTAAAGACATACATCGTGTTGGTGATGTTGTCATCTTCTGTGCGCTTGTTCAATACACTTCCTGCGATGAGAACCACTTGGTGTTTGCGGGCAAAGGAAGAGAAGAGCTGTTTTGTGCGTTCACCGTTTACATCTGCAAGCTCCTCGGCTTGTTCAAGATCGTAACCGGTATTCCACATTTCGGGTAAAATGATCAGATCAGGCTGCTGACGGATGGCTTCTTCTAAAAACGCTTCTGCTTTTTGAAAGTTCACATCAGGTTCCCCAATTTGAACGTCCATTTGGACAAGAGCGATTTTCATACAGGTTCCTCCTTTATTCGATGGTGTAAATGTGAAAATCCATGAATGTCTATCGATTTGTTTTGCCTGAGAACATCTAGTTTTCAAGCCAGTTTCTTTATCATAAAGGTTTCAATCTTTTTTGCCAATAGAAATGTCAGAAGGTTTTGTCTTTTGTAGTGAAAATGACTTTCTAAGTCAAGAAAACAGTGATATGATACTCATAACTAATAAAACAAAGGGGGATAGTATGGTATGCAATTGTTCGATTTACCACTAGAAGAGCTAAAAGTATATAAACCGAAGAAAACAGCACGACCTGATTTCTCAGACTTTTGGAAGGCGTCGCTCGAAGAACTGCGCCAAGTGGAGGCAGAGCCAGCACTTGAACCTTATGACTATCCAGTGAAAGGCGTCAAGGTGTACCGCCTGACGTATCAAAGCTTTGGTCATTCTCGAATTGAAGGCTGGTATGCGGTACCAGATCAAACAGGTCCGCATCCAGCGCTCGTTCGTTTTCATGGCTATAATGCCAGCTATGACGGCGGCATTCACGACATCGTCAACTGGGCACTGCATGGCTATGCGACATTTGGTATGCTCGTCCGCGGTCAAGGCGGCAGTGAAGATAAGACAGTGACACCAGGCGGGCAGGCTTTGGGATGGATGACAAAAGGCATTTTATCGAAAGAGACCTACTATTATCGAGGTGTTTATTTAGATGCGGTTCGTGCACTCGATGTTATTCAGTCCTTTCCGGAAGTGGATGAACACCGTATCGGCGTGGTGGGTGGAAGCCAGGGAGGTGCACTGGCGGTTGCAGCTGCGGCACTTTCAGACATTCCAAAGGTCGTCGTGGCAGATTATCCTTACTTATCAAATTTCGAGCGTGCAGTGGATGTGGCATTGGAGCAGCCTTATTTAGAAATCAATTCATACTTTCGAAGAAACAGTGATCCAGAAGCGGAAGAAAAGGTATTTGAGACATTGAGCTACTTTGATTTGATCAATTTAGCCGAATGGGTGAAACAGCCCACATTGATGGCCATCGGTCTGATCGACCAAATCACCCCGCCATCTACTGTGTTTGCGGTATACAACCATTTAGAAACAGATAAAGATTTAAAGGTGTATCGCTACTTTGGACACGAGTACATCCCGGCTTTTCAAACAGAGAAGCTTGCCTTCTTACAAAAGCATTTAAGGATCTAAAAGAACAGAGGCCGCTCTAGGAGGGCCTCTTTTTTAATAGCTCGTATTCTGTCTCGTTTTTTCATCAGGCACTAACGCAGTGATAATCAGGGCAAGGGCAGTGATGATATGAAGAATGAATCCGAGAATCGGAATCCAAGCAAGGCAGGATGTGACAATTCCGATGATGCTTCCAATCATTGGTCCCTGGTCTCGCTTCGATAAGACGAGTGTGATAATATGCAGAATAAGCATGACCATGAGCGGTGAATAGCCATTGCTGATAACGAATAGACCTCCGATCACAGGGATGGCAAGGCAGGCTTCAAAAATCCCGGTGATCCATTTCATAATGCGAGATATAGACATCAGATCCAACTCCTTTTTTATATGTCTTATTCGTATTTTCCCAAAACGTGAAGAAGTCATGCAGAATTCTATAGAAAGAGTTGATGGATGTTGAGAGAGAGAATCAAGGAAGAGCTGAAAATCATCGAAGAAACGTATGACGTAAAGATTTGCCTCGCCGTTGAATCAGGCAGCAGGGCATGGGGATTTCCCTCGACTGATAGTGATTATGATGTTCGTTTTTTATATGTTCCCCGGAAAGAATGGTATTGGGCGATGGAAGAGCATCGTGATGTCATTGAACGGCCGATTGATGACGTGCTTGATATCAGCGGCTGGGAGCTTAGAAAGGCACTTCGCTTATTCAATAAATCAAATCCATCCATCATGGAATGGCTATCTTCTGACATCATCTATGCTGAATCTTTCTCTTTAGCAAAGCAGCTAAGAGAATTAAAGGATCGAGCGTTTTATCCTGCAGCATTGATGTATCATTACCTCAATATGGCGAAGCGGAATGAAAGCCGGCATTTACGAGGGGAGCAGGTGCGAATCAAGAAGTATTTCTATGTGCTTCGTCCGCTATTTGCCTGTCAGTGGATTGAACGCTACCGGACGGTTCCGCCGATGGACTTTCATGAACTGCTCGAGGAGCTAGTGGAGGAAGGCCCGCTTTTAACAGAAATTCACGAGCTGCTCAAACGTAAAATGGACGGAGAGGAAATGGATGTAGAGAACCGTCTCGCCTATGTCCATCCATTCATCGACAAAGAGCTGGCGCGTTTTGATGAATTGGTGAAAAGCTACAATCAGCCGAAAGACAATCTCACGCAAGAATTAAATGAGCTTTTGCAGTCTACCCTTGATGAGGTGTGGGCGTAGGAGGGAAGAGCCAGCCGGATAGCGGCAGGCTCTTTTTTATCTCTTATTGTGATAAAACCACAAAAAAAGTCAGAATTTTTGTCATCTTCAAATATTGTAGCGGACAGCTTATGAGCCTTACAATAAAGACATAGCTTACAAAGAGTGGGAGGTGCCCTTTATGGAGTCGGTCACAAGAAATTTCTTCTTGTTTTTGTCAAAGAGCAGTCTCTTGAACCATATTGCTCGTAATTGGGGAAGTGCTGTTGCATCTAAGAAAATCATCGGTGGGAAAGATTTTGAGAGCGCTATCTCTGTCATTAAACGATTAAATGATCAAGGAATGGCTGTAACAGTCGATCACCTTGGTGAGTTTGTCACAAAGGCAGAGATTGCAAATGAGCGGACGAATGAGTGTATTCAAACCATTCAGCGGATTGCTGAGGCGGGACTCAATTCCCACGTGTCACTCAAAATGACATCACTTGGCCTGGATATTGACGATGACCTTGTGTATCGCAATATGAAAAGCATTTTAGATACGGCAGAGAAACACCGTATCATGGTGACAATCGATATGGAGGATGAACAGCGCTGTCAAAAAACGCTGGACATTTTTAAAGAGATGAAATCTCAATATGAGTATGTCAGTACGGTCCTGCAGGCGTATTTGTACAGAACAGAAAAGGATCTTGATGACCTAAATGAGCTTCAGCCATTTTTAAGACTTGTAAAGGGTGCCTATAAGGAATCCGCCGAAGTGGCGTATCCAAACAAAAAAGACGTCGATCAGAATTATCAAAAGCTGATCGAAAAGCAATTACTCACAGGGAACTATACAGCCATTGCGACACATGACGATCAAATGATCGAGTTTACGAAAAATATTGTGAAAAAACACAATATACCGACAAGTCAGTTCGAATTTCAAATGCTGTATGGCATGAGGTCAGAAACGCAGCAGGCACTTGTGAAGGAAGGCTATCAAATGAGGGTCTATACCCCGTATGGACGAGAGTGGTATGGCTACTACATGAGACGTCTTGCAGAACGGCCGGCAAACATTGCCTTTGCTTTAAAAGGGATGACGAGAAAATAATTTGAAACGGGAGCGTGACAAAGATGACAACACCTTACAAACATGAACCATTCACGGATTTTAGCCAGGAAGAAAACCGCAAAGCGTTTGAACAAGCATTAGCAAAGGTAACAGAATCACTTGGTCAAACCTATCCACTCGTGATTAATGGAGAAAGAATCGAAACGAAAGACCAGATTATCTCGATCAATCCAGCGAAAAAGGATGAAGTCGTTGGAACCGTATCAAAGGCCGGAAAAGAAGAGGCAGAACAAGCGGTTCAGGCTGCGGCGAAAGCATTTGAAACTTGGCGCTATACGTCTCCAGAAGAAAGAGCCAGCGTCATCTTCCGTGCTGCGGCAAGCATTCGCCGTAAAAAGCATGAGTATTCAGCCCTTCTTGTCAAAGAAGCAGGTAAGCCTTGGAATGAAGCGGACGCAGATACAGCAGAAGCGATCGACTTCCTTGAATATTATGCTCGTCAAATGCTGGAGCTGGCGAAAGGCAAACCAGTGAACAGCCGCGAAGGAGAACACAATCAATACGTATACACACCAACTGGCGTGACACTCGTCATTCCGCCGTGGAACTTCTTGTTTGCCATTATGGCAGGAACTACAGTAGCACCAATCGTCACTGGGAATACAGTTGTCTTAAAACCAGCGAGTGCAACTCCTGTGATTGCGGCACGTTTTGTGGAAGAGCTTGAGCAAGCAGGTCTTCCAAAGGGTGTGGTGAACTTTGTACCAGGAAGCGGAGCAGAGGTCGGAGATTACTTAGTAGATCATCCGAAAACAAGCCTGATTACATTCACTGGCTCAAGAGAAGTAGGGACACGTATCTTTGAACGCGCGGCAAAAGTACAGCCAGGTCAGCAGCATTTAAAGCGCGTCATTGCTGAAATGGGCGGTAAAGATACAGTGGTTGTAGATGAGGATGCAGACGTCGAATTAGCGGCTAATGCCATTTTCACATCAGCCTTCGGTTTTTCAGGTCAGAAATGTTCGGCTGGATCTCGGGCTGTCGTCCACGAGAAGCTGTATGACCAAGTGGTCCAGCGAGTGAAGGAAATCACAGAAACAAAAACAACAGCGAATCCTCTTTCTGCGGATGTCTACATGGGACCTGTCATTGATCAAGCGTCCTTTGACAAGATCACGGATTATATCGAGGTGGGCAAGGAGGAAGGCCGCTTAGTGACTGGTGGAACGAGTGATGATTCGGAAGGATACTTCATTCACCCAACTATTTTTGCAGATCTTGAGCCAACATCTCGCTTGATGCAAGAAGAAATCTTCGGACCAGTCTTGGCCTTCTCGAAAGTGTCTAGCTTTGATGAGGCACTTGAAGTAGCCAACAACACGGAATATGGTTTGACAGGTGCTGTCATTACCAATAATCGTGATCACATCAACCGTGCGAAGCAGGAGTTCCATGTAGGGAATCTCTACTTTAACCGTAACTGCACAGGAGCCATCGTGGGATACCACCCATTTGGCGGATTCAAAATGTCAGGAACCGATTCAAAAGCAGGCGGTCCAGATTACCTAGCTCTACACATGCAGGCGAAAACGATTAGTGAAATGTTTTAAGATGGAAAAGCATGAACCTGTGCACACGGGTTCATGCTTTTTTTGCTTGTCTACGACTTGTTTCTATACAAATCTGACTGGAAAGAAGTATGATAAATGTATCACTTAATCAGGGAGCAATCAGGATGGAAGAGATATTAGAAAAGCTTCATACATTTTTTGATGTCGATAAGTTAATTGCATTTATTAGCGGGTATTTAAAAAAACCAGTCATTTTAGAAAGCACAGAGTGCCAGCTCCTTGCTTATAATTCTTACAGCATTCAGCAGTTTGACCCAGTCAACCAGCAAACGATTTTCTCAAAGGAATGTCCGGGGTCTGTAGTCGATTGGTTAAAGAAAACAGGGGTAATCGAGCGGCTTCACACGGATTCAAAGCCTTTTTATGTGAGCGGTCATGACGAGCTCGGATTTAATCGGCGGGTGGCTGTGAGCGCCAAGCATAAACAAGAAGTTGTGGGCTTTATTTGGGTGCAGGACATTGAGGATTCCCTCTCTCAGGAGGAGCTGCAATTTTTGCACGAAGCTTCCTTTCAAGTGGGAAAAGTGATTTATAAGAATAAGAAACAGCTGGAGAAAAAGGAAGGCAAGATTGAAGAATTTTTCAAAAAGGTCATGGATGATCATTTTTATACAGAAGAAGAACTGAAGTGGGAGGCTGAGAATTTAAGCATCCCGCTGCCGGCAGTATTTACTGTCATGGTCGTACATGCTGCCGATAACAAAAGTGAGACGGCAGAAGACGTGAAGGATGTCATTCGAACGTATTTGCAGCTAGAAGATAAGGTGAATCACGTATACTCCGTTCAAGCCGACATTGTCGTGATATTGGGCAGCTTGTCAGACCGGCACTCACCGAAAGCGACTGCGGCTGACGTCATCGCTCATCTGCAATCGAAAACGCATGCCCATCCTTCGCCGCTGTATATCGGGATGGGAAGAGAGTATCGAGATGTCATGAAAATGAGTACAAGTCGATTTGAAGCGATAGAGGTCGTGAAGGCTGTGAAAATTGTTGGGGGGCAAGAGCTGATTCCATATGATTACGAGAATCTGGGGGTTTTCCGGTTCTTAGACTCGATTTACAGCCATCAAAAAAAGAAAAATGATTTCAATCCAGATTTGTTACGTTTGAAGGAAAAAGACCGTGACAGCCAAACTTCTTTTTTAAAAACGCTTGAAGTCTACTTATTGAATAACTGCAAGCTAAAGCCTGCTGCAGAGCAGTTGTTTATTCATCAAAATACATTAAACTATCGAATGAAACAAATCTTTGATATGACCTCAATTGATTTAAGTCACTTCAGTCAGCGATGTGAGTTATTTATTGAATTGATGCTGATGAAAAAGGATCAATAGTCATCGAATCCGCAGGTGCCCGGGATCACCTGCGGGTTTTCATGTGAAAATGGCATACAACTGCTGCGTTTCGTTGTATGATAGGTAAGGATTTTATGAAAGGGGGGCCACCTTTGGGAGCAGTCACCTTGGCCATTTTGATTTTTATCCTGACCCTCGTCCTTGTCATTTGGCAGCCAGGACGTTTAACCATTGGATGGTCAGCATGTGGAGGCGCCATTCTTGCCCTTGTCTTTGGTGTCGTTCATCTGGGCGATGTGTGGGAAGTGACGCATATAGTATGGAACGCGACATTTGCGTTTATTGGCATCATTATTATTTCGTTAATTTTAGATGAAATTGGGTTTTTCGAATGGGCTGCACTGCATATGGCAAAAGCCGCAAGAGGGAACGGTGTCCGCATGTTTATTTATTTAACATTGCTCGGCGCTGTCGTGGCTGCTTTTTTTGCGAACGATGGAGCGGCACTGATTCTGACCCCGATCGTCTTGTCTGTGGTGAGAGCGTTAAAGCTGGATGAGCAGATGATCCTGCCTTTTGTGATGGCGAGCGGCTTTATTGCAGATACAACCTCCTTGCCATTTGTCATTAGTAACTTGGTCAATATCGTATCAGCCGACTATTTTCATATTGGGTTTCTAGAATATACAGCGAACATGTTCGTGCCAAACCTTGTGTCGCTTGGAGCGAGCATGATAGTGCTTTATGTGTTTTACCGGAAGCTCATCCCAAAAACATACGATCTGTCACAAGCGAAAGAGCCGGCATCAGCTATTCGAGATATCCGCATGTTCCGCTTGTCTTGGTATGTGCTTGGCTGTCTGCTTGTCGGTTATTTTGCAGGAGAACTCATTGGGATTCCGGTCTCCATCATTGTGGGCGGTATTGCCCTTGTCTTCTTGTGGCTGGCGAGAAGAAGTCCGCAAGTGGCGACAAAACGCGTCATAAAAGAAGCACCGTGGTCCATAGTCTTTTTCTCAATTGGCATGTATGTCGTCGTATATGGACTGAAGAATGTCGGTCTCACAGAAATATTGGCGGCATGGATCGAACAAGGCGCATCGCATGGCTTGCTTGCGGGAACGATGTTTATGGGCGTGCTTGCCGCAGTGCTGTCTTCTGTCATGAACAATCTGCCCACTGTGTTAATTGATGCGATTGCGATCGGTCATACAGATACAGCAGGCGTCATGAGAGACGGACTGATTTATGCCAATGTCATCGGCTCCAACCTTGGTCCGAAAATGACGCCAATCGGCTCATTGGCGACATTGCTGTGGCTTCATGTTCTCAAGAAAAAGGGCGTCCATATTTCTTGGGGTGCATACATGAAAGCCGGAATCATCCTGACCATCCCAACCTTGATCCTTACTTTACTAGGGTTATATGTGTGGTTATGGCTGATACATTAAAGCTAAATACAAAAGAGAGCAGATCCATGAGATCTGCTCTCCTTTATTACAGATATTTCGCATAGCGCTTTTCTAAAAAGTCTTGAAGCAATGAGACTACGCTGCAAATGCCCCAGTAAATGAGTGCGACCAAAATATACATGGTCATATAATCGAATTCGCGTCCACCTACAATTTTTGCTTGCTGGAAGAGCTCGGGTACAGTAATCATCGCAGCCAGTGAGGAGGCTTTGATTAAATCGAGCATGACATTGGTCAATGGCGGAAGTGCGATGCGGACAGATTGAGGTAAAATGACACCGCGCATCGTTTGCCAATAGCTGAGACCTAGTGACTTGGCAGCTTCCACCTGTCCACTCGGAACAGAGGAGAGAGCCGCCCGGTTGATTTCTGCAATATAGGCAGCGCTATTGAAGCTGAACCCAATAATGGCAGCAGTGACCGCTGTAAATTCAATCCCGATATAAGGGAATCCAAAATAAAGAATAAATAAAATCACCAGAATGGGCACGCCTCGCATGAATGAGATATACAGCCGTGCAGGCAGCCGAAGCATCCACGTGTTCGCCATTCTGGCAAGCGCAATAAAAAAGCCAAGAATTGTACCAAAAAACATGCTCACAAAGGAAATGAGCAGCGTCAGCCAGATGCCTTTCATGACAAATGGAAATGACGCCTTTGCCAGTGCAGGATTAAATATATATTCTAAATGAATATCTCCCACGATTGCGGCTCCTTATTTAGAAATGTCGACATCTTCGACATCAGCATCTATTTTCTTTGAGACGTCTGCATGATGAAAGAATTTTTCGGAAATCTTTTTCATGGTTCCGTCTTTTTTCATGTCTTTTAAGACACGATTTAATTCTTTTTGAAGCTCTGTGTTGTCTTTCTTCATCACAAAACCTTGTTCGTTTGGCATGTATTTTAAGTCAGGGTGAATCGTAATATTTAATTTCGGGAATGCAGCAAGAGCTAGTGTCTGCAAGTAATAATCATTTAGAATGACATCTGTACGACCATTAGCGACATCCTTTAAGTATTGCTCGTTTGTCGCATTATCATAAATGACTTCCTTCGCACCGTACTTGCGAGCGACATCCATGTAAATCGTTGTGGCAGCACCAGCTGCTTTCTTTCCTTTTAAATCTTTTAACGTTTTAATGCCAGACAAATCATCTTTTCGTACGATCGCCGTGCCATAGGAATATTTATAAGGAGTTGAAAAGGCAAACTTATCTTTTCTGTCATCTGTGATGTCAATGTCGTTTGCAGCGGCATCCACTTGACCAGAATTAATGGCGCTCAGCATGCCATCATAGCCCATTTCTTTAAATTCTACTTTCACATCAAGGCGTTTAAACGCTTCTTTGACCACTTCCACTTCATAACCAGTCAATTGATCCTTGCCATTAGATGTATCATGATATGACGTTGGATAAAGGGTGCCTGAAGTAGCAACCACGATTTTCCCTTTCTTTTGAATCTCATCCCACTTTGAATCTCCAGACTGAGAAGAGCTTGATTGACTGCAAGCAGACATGACAAGTATGAAAGCAGACACAACAAGCATCACCCATATCGATTTTCTATGATAAAAACGACTCATTTAAGAATCCTCCTCTATTTTTTATACAAAACAAAACATAGCACGCTTTTTCTGTTAGGACAACGTTTTCAGAAGAAAAGTGAAAAAGTAAGAATATTATGTGCAATTTGCGTGGTGAAATAATGTATAAAAAAGGAAGGTGCGTACAAAATAATTGCGAATAAAGGAGGGAATAACAATGATGAAAAAAGTAAGTGGCTTAATCATATTATCGATGATGCTGTTGCCTGGTTTTTATATGGAAACAGCTCATGGTGAAACACCCCAAATGGAAAAGCGTCCAGTAACGCATCAAGTAAAATTAACGACAGAACAACAAAAACAAATTGAAATGCTTGAGCAGCAAATTCTTTCTAAACGAAAAGAAGTGATTGAGAAATACGTTCAATATGGTGTGTTAACAAAGGAACAAGGTACACATATTACCAAACGAATGGATGAGCATTACAATCATTTGAAAAATAACGGATTCGTTCCATTGCTGAAAAAACCACAGCACCATCGACCATAATGATGAAACCGGCAGCGAGGTGCCGGTTTTTTATTATTTATGAATCTTTTCAGAAGGTGAGGCTTTCACCATCTTTAGGGACAAAAATGGATTGATCTGCATGATGCTCCTGAATGTAAGCTTTTAAAGAAGCTCTTGTTAGCAAGCAATGGTTCACTGCCTCAAGGTGACAAGCGACAATTTGTGCTTTTGGCTGAGAACGGTGAACGTCTAAAATATCTTCCTTCGTCATGGTAATCGGATCGCCTTCTAAAAATTGAGCAGCTCCGCTATTAACCACAATGACATCTGGCTTGCATGTATTGACAACCTCCTTCGGCTCATCACACCAAATGGTATCACCTGCAATGTAAAGGGTAGGTTCATCAGGGTGAGAGAAAACAAAACCGCTGACCTGTCCCATCCGCTTCGCAGTTTCTCCTGTCCCATGCTGTCCACCTGTCCGCTTAATATGAACACCGCAAATGTCTATTTCATCTTCAATGCATGTGACATGCTGGAAACCGGCTTCTTCAACTTCTTTTTTGTCATTCTCCGATTGCGTATAAATGGGCTGGTCTTGAGCTAATTTTTGTTTTGCCTCGTCATCAAAGTGATCCACGTGCAAATGAGTGAGTAAGACAGCATCTGGGTGTAACATGTTGTCTAAGTCAATGTTTACAGGCAGATCAACAATAGGATTGTTCAAATGTTGATTGGCTGTATGAGGAAACGGTGGATATGTTCCTTTTGCTGCTAAAAAGGGATCAATGAAGAAAGTTGCCTGACCATATTGAAGGTATAAAGTAGCATTCCGAATGAGCGTGATTTTCATGAAAAGGCCTCCTTTTTTTCTGATTAAGTTTACAGTATATTAAAAGAGTTCCATATGACAGAGGGTAATGAAAGTCTTTCAGCAGAAGGACTTGATTTTTGAAAGAGGTGAGCCAATGTTAGACCAAACCGATATGGATATATTAAAAGAGCTCTCTAAAAACAGCCGATTGACCATGAAAGCACTAGGTGAAAAAGTTCATTTAACCGGTCAAGCTGTTGCAAATCGTGTGTTAAAGCTTGAAGAAGAGGGTGTGATTGAAGCATATACCATTTCGATTGACTGGCGGACTCAAAAGACCATCCAAACATTTATGCAGCTCTATACCCGCAGTCATCATCACGAACCACTTCTGTCGTTTCTCGACCAACAGGAAGAGATCAAGAACTTGTTTAAAATAAGTGGTGAGGGCTGTTATATGGCTGAAGGCCATTTTTCCAGTCATGATGAACTGGATCTGTTTTTAACGGAGCTGACAAATTACGCAAATTATAAACTGTCTATTGCGGTTAAACGTCTCATTCATCAGTAATAGAAGAGACGCAGGAGGAAAAGGAACGATGAAAAAATTAATCAAAAATCAAGCTGAACCGATGACAAAGGAAAGAATCAAAGCAGACTTGGTTCAACTTGGTGTGAAAAAAGGCATGATTTTATGTGTTCACTCATCTTTATCATCTATCGGCTGGGTAAACGGAGGCGCTGTTGCTCTCATACAAGCATTGATGGAAACCTTATCAGAAGAGGGGACACTGATCATGCCGGCACAAACGTTAGAGCTTTCTGATCCCGCTGATTGGATCAATCCGCCTGTTCCTTTTTCGTGGTGGAAATCGATCAAAGAGACGATGCCTGCATTTGATCCAGCATACACGACGCCAACAGCAATGGGAAAGGTAGCGGAAACGTTTTGGAAATATCCAGGCGTGGTGAGAAGCAATCATCCTCATTTTTCATTCACAGCCTGGGGCAAAAGGAAACATGAGCTTCTGAAACACCACGCACTTTCTTTTGGATTAGGAGAACATTCGCCTCTAGCCCGCATGTATGATCTTCAGGCTCAGGTGCTGCTGATTGGTACGTCATTTGAGAGCCTGACAGCTTTCCATCTTGCTGAATATCGCATCCCTCAGCAAGACCTCATGACAAGAGGAGCTCCCATCTTAGAAAATGGTTGGAGGGTATGGAAAGAGTACCAAGATATTATCACAAGAGAAGAACTATTTGAGCAGATCGGTCGTGATTTTCTGCAATCAGGAGGCACTCATGATCACGGTCAAATCGGACTTGCCAGTTCATATTTATTGCCGGTGAGAGAATCAGTAGACTTTGCGGAAAAGTGGCTTGATTTGTACGATCAGTCGTGATCTACACAGTTTGGAAATTTATATGATAAAGGTCTTGATCAGGCTGCTGTGAGGTATAGCAGGTGAGCTGATAGTCTCCCTTTGGAATAGGGAAAGACAGCACCTGAGCCATGACGCTTGTGATATAAACTTGATCGCTTGCATGCGTAAAAGGCACTGTAACTGTTCTGTCAGCCGAGGCTGGGGGCATATCGCTATTTAAAGTTACAGTAATAGATGCTTTTCCGTTGTTGACCCCTTCAAAGGACACACCCTGATCTCCCATGGCGAATCCTTGAAGAATGTCATCATCTGACCAATCAATCACAGGTGGTGTTTTGCTTCCGGTGTATACGGTGATTTGGTGATAAGAGATAGATAGGGAATAGGCTTGGTTTAACTTATTCATTTAAAAAACTCCTTTATACATAGATTTTCGTTGGAATGTGAATGATTGAAAGAATGATTCTTGAAGAGAATGTTAGGCAGCAAGACGATTGTCGCCGTCTTGCGCTTCTATTTGAGGAATCTAGATGTGAAATTGCGAAACCATTGCTTTTAAATCTCCTGCTAAATGGGCAAGAGCTTCTGATGATGCTGTTACTTCTTCCATTGCGGCAAATTGTTCTTCTGTTAAACCGGCTACTTGCTGTGAATGTTCACTCGTTAGTTTAACGCCTTCTGTGATAGTGGCAAAGGATTGTTTCGCATCGTTTGTATAAGCTGCGATTTTTTGTGATGCACTAGATAAATGCTTGATGCCATCTGCCATTTCTCTCATTGACTGTTGAATATCAATAAATGATTCTTCTGTATGAGAAATAAGTACAGTCCCTTGAGCCGCTTCCTCTTTTACTCGTTTGATGGCATTCGTCGAATGAGTCATCTCTTTTTGGATTTCAGAAATGAGATGGGAAATCATATTTGATGATGCTTGAGATTCTTCAGCGAGCTTTCTCACTTCGTCTGCGACAACCGCAAAACCTTTTCCATGCTCGCCTGCTCGTGCTGCTTCAATTGCTGCGTTAAGAGCAAGCAGGTTTGTCTGATTAGCGATGTCTGTAATAACATTGGAAATATGATCAATTTCAGCTGAACGTGTTTCTAATGCTTTGAATGGCTGTCCCATTTTCCTCTATTGATTTTGCAATAGATGTCATTTGTGAGTTTACTACCCCAATATTCTGTACACCTTTTAGGGCCATTTCTTGTGCAATTGACTTCTTGAAGCCATTTGTTCCGCATTTTCCGTGATGTTTGCCAGCTCGTTAGATACTTGAATCATCGTGTGCTCACTTGTTGTCATTTGAGCAGATTGTTCTTCTGATGATTGAGCTACTTCTTGAATACTGTGGGTGATTTTTTCTGATGCTGCACTTGTTTCTTCTGCGCTAGCTGAAAGCTGCTCAGATGAGGTGGCCACTAATTCAGATGTGTTCATGACATTAAGAATGGTTTGATTTAATTTTTCCCGCATCTTATTGAAATGACCAGCCAGGTCAGACAGTTCATCGCCTGCCGTATTCGACACATTGATGGTTAAATTTCCTTCGCCGGCACTTTTAATGGCAGAAGCTATGCACTTGAGGCGTGACTGAAACCGCTTTGTGAAAATAGAAATAATGATAACTGCAACAATTAAACTTAACAACAGAACAATGACAAATTTATTATAGAATGACTGAAGCATTTGTGAAATCATGCTTTGATTGGCGCCCGTATAAAAAATACCAATCGTTTTGCCTGCTTCATTTTTGATCGGCATATAAGCCGTTTGATAGTCTTTCCCGGCAACATTTGCTGTGCCGTAATAGTTTTCTCCTTTATCTAATACAGTGGCCTTCACTTCAGGTGAGACTTCTGTACCGACAGCTCGTTTTCCGTTTAACATGACATTCGTCGCGACACGGGTATTCCCTTGGAAAATTGTGATGGTATCATCGGTATATTCAGCTAATTGGTCAACCAATGTATCATGATCATTGATTGGGGTATCCCCTTTATAAAGCTTGCCATCTTTTATCAGCCACGAGCCTGCCACTTTTTCATCTAGGTAGGCATAGCCTAGCTTTAATCACTTTTTGCTTTTTCAGTGGCCATGTGCTTGATGTTTTCTGTCATTTCACGATTCACCACATAACCAACAACTGCTGAAAAGATGATGAGGACACTTAAAAAGATCAGCAAAATTTTGGCACCAAGCCTCAGTTTCCCCTTTTTTTTTCATGCTTTTTGACTCCTTTAGGTATAAGGTAGGATAATCCTCCTTAAGGATTATCAGCATGAAAAAAATGTTTGAAATACCTGTATGCAGTTACGAGAAAATTTTTTTAGATAGAAAAGGGAAATGGCGTTAATCGATGATAAATTGTATTCTTGTGCCGTCAGGATCATCCGATAATTGATGACCGACCCATGAGCCTGCTCCCCTATTATCTGAAGGACTGATATATTTGACAGAAGCTCCTGTTCCTCCTTCCTTACACATCGCCATCGGCCATTCGTCCCGATCATACCCGCGCTTTGTTGGGATGCCATGAAGTGATTGGTCTCTCTGTTCATCGCTATGTTTACGGTCAATCGTACATACGGATGAATGGCCTTCATCAATTGCCTCTTCTATGTGCTTCGCGGTTTCTGGGTAACGATCTGATGGGAAGTGAATGGTTTTGTCATAAGATGAATTCGTCGTCTCTTGTTTACTTTGCTCCAGCTGAATATAGCCTGTTGCTACACCAACGACGATTAGTAAAAGCAAGAGAATGATTTTAAGAAGTTTCATAGATGCTAGCTCTCTTTCTTGTTTGCGTATTTTGTAAACAGAAGTATAGCAGAATTACTTACCAATTTCTCCTGGTTTTGAAAAAACGCCTTTTAAAGTTCGAAAAACGGTTTTTATCCGTTTTCTTGCTTTTCATATTTGTAAAAATTCATAAAAATTTTAATTTTGCTGGTCAAAAAAAGATTATGCTTTATCAAAATGGCTTTATCACTGCTTTTTGGGCTAATTTCAAGAATTTAACACACAGAAATTTTTAAAAAATAAAATTGACTAGACCGATATGCTTTAATAATATGGAGTCAAATATCAAAAAATGTCGTAATTTATCAAAATATGATTCTATTTACATTGCAGGAGGGGAGTACAAATGGCGGATGTCTCTTATCGGCTTGGTATAGACATAGGAGGAACATTTACTGATTTATCGCTGATGAATGAAGCAACAGGGGCGCTGACTGAACTCAAAACACCCACAGTGACTGACGACCCAGCCCAGGGAATTATCAATGGGCTAAAACTTCTAAAAGACAGAGGTGTTGATTTATCTAAAATCCAATATCTCGTACATGGAATGACAATCGGTCTTAATACATTATTGCAGCGGAAAGGAGCAGATTTAGCCCTTTTTGTGACGGAAGGCTTTCAAGACATATTATCACTACAACGATTACGATTACCCATTCCTTATGACTTCAATTCTCGTTTGCCGGAACCGTTGATACCACGAAAGCATGTATACCCAATCTCTGAAAGGTTGATACACGATGGTACGATCAAAAAACCTCTCCATCTGCAGCAATTAGATCATGCTGTCCAGCAGGTCATGTCTAAAAGGCTAGCAGGTATTGTCATTTCTTTTTTACATAGTTATCAAAATCCAGTTCATGAATTACAGGCAAAAGCCTATATCAAACACCATTATCCGCAATTAGAAGTCCTTACTTCATCTGAATTATGGCCTCAAATGAGAGAATACGAGCGTACTGTGATGTCTGTTGTCAATTTGTACATTCAACCAAAGGTAAAACAGTATTTACAAACATTGAAAAGCCGTTTGAAAGAAGAAGGTGTACCAATTTCTCCATACATTACACAATCAAATGGTGGTTTAATGGATGCAGAAAGTGCAGCAACTTCACCTGTTAAAACACTTTTTTCTGGTCCGGCAGCTGGTGTCATTGGTGCGGCAAGAATCGCAGCCTCTGCAAACGAATCCAACCTGATCACTTTTGATGTAGGGGGGACGAGTGCAGATATCTCCATTATTCAAAAGGGGCAGCCTACAATGGCTCAGTCTAATCAGCTTTCAGGTTTTCCTATCATTCTTCCATCTGTTGCGATGTATTCAATAGGGGCAGGCGGAGGTTCTGTCGCGTGGATTGATCAGGGCGGGCTTCTCAAAGCAGGACCAGAATCAGTTGGCTCACAGCCGGGACCAGCTTCGTATGGTAAGGGAAAGAAAGCTGCCTTAACTGATGCGTTCCTCATATGCGGTTATCTCAATCAAGAGCGTTTTGCTGGAGGACATTTACACCTACAGCTATCCGCGGCGGAAAAGGCCTTTCAGCCAATTGCTGACCAGCTCAACAAAACGGTAGAAGAAGCGGCTGACCAGCTGATCCAAGTAGCTGTCGCCAATATGTACACAGAATTAAGCAATGTCATGGAGCAGCAAGGGTTTGACCCAAGAGATTTTAGTTTACTAGCGTTTGGCGGAGCAGGACCGGTTGTGGCGAATTTCCTTGCTCGAGAAATCCATGCGAAAAACGTGGTCGTTCCTCCAAGTCCAGGAACATTATGTGCATTAGGTGCTCTGACCGCTGATTTTATTCATGATGCGGTGCTGTCGAAGAAAATATGCTTACAAGACTACTCGATAGATCAACTAAAACAAGATTTTGAGATGCTTTCGCGAAAAGCGGCTGATTGGTTCAGTCGGCAGAACATTCAGCATATTAAACAGACATCCATTCTATTATTGGCAGATGCACGTTATCAAGGACAAGCCTTTGAGATTGAATTACCATTATCAGCTGAATGGCTGAAGCAAGAACAAGATATCCACCAACTCATTGAAGCCTTTCACAAACTGCATCAGCGTCAATATGGTCATAGAGATGATCAGGCGAACATCGAGTTTACTCATTTACGAGTTCGAGTCATAGGCGAGACGCCGCCGCTGCCTTTCACACCTGTTCATGAAAGCAGCGGACAATCTTTGAAGCCATATGAATACAGGCGAATCTTTATAGAAGAAAAAGAACATGAAGCAGCTATTTATTACAGAGATACTTTGTCAGTAGGTTCTGTCATCAATGGACCTGCCATTATTGAGCAGGATGATACGACAACATTGATTCTGCCAAATTGGACAGGCAGCATTGATCAATCAGGGAACTTGGTGATTTCAAGGGAGGCGGCTTTACATGAGAACTGATCCAGCAAAGCTTGAGATGATGCGCAGTTATTTTAATGCAATTGCGTCTGGCATGGGACATGTCATTGAGCGGACGTCTTTTACGACTTTCGTCAAAGAATCAGCTGACTTTGCGACAGCGTTAGCAACGCCTTCTGGAGATTTCTTTGTTTATCCGAAGACAGTGGGTGTAACGATCTTTTTAGGGCTGAGTCTTAAAAAAGCGATTGAAGAGAGCGGGGCGATGCAGCCGGGAGATATTATCATCACAAATGACCCTTATACGACAGATGGTTTAGCGACTCACCTGCCGGATGTCCATATCATTAAGCCAATTTTCGTAGATGGTGAAATTGTCAGCTATGCTTGGTCTTTTGTTCATGTGAGTGATGTGGGCGGACTTGTGCCCTCGAGTATTTCACCGACAGCAACAGATGTCCATCAAGAAGGATTAAGAATCCCACCAGTGAAAATTTATGAAGGCGGGAAAGAGAATCAGGTCGTTCGTACCTTTTTAAGAGCCAACAGCCGAGCCAGTCATTTAAATGATGGGGATATCAATGCGATGATTGCTGCAGTAAATACAGCAGAAATTCGGTTAAAAGAAATGATCGGAAAATTTGGAAAAAATGAAGTGAAACAAGGAATGATGGACCTGCTGAAGCAAGCTGAGATTCGTGCAGGAAAGGTCATTGAAGCCATTCCGAATGGAACGAGTGAATTCGCTGATTATTTAGATGATGATATGATCTCGGATGTGCCGATCCGTTTGAAAATCAAGTTAACGGTGAAAGGAAAGCGGCTGATTCTTGATTTTTCTGAGTGTGACCCTCAAGTGAAAACAGCTTTTAACCTTGTCACCAATGGTCAGAAGCATTCCTTCCTATATCAAGGGTTGATTAATTACATTATTAGTAAAGATCCCTTTATACCGATTAATGGCGGAATAACATATCCGATTGAAGTGATTTCACCTAAAGGGACGCTGGTGCATCCAGAATACCCGGCCTCTGTTGGTATTCGGCATTCGATTACGATGAGGCTGTATAATGTCGTGCTAGGCGCCATTGGTAAGCTGTTACCTGAAGCAGTGCCGGCAGCAGGTGCAGGTCAATCTGCTATTGTTGTTCTCTCTGTTCCTGATGATCAAACAGGTGGCAGGAAAATGTCTGTTGTCGAACCATTAGGCGGAGGCGGCGGTGCTCAAAATGGAACGGATGGAGTAGATGGCATTGATCATTCATCTGGCTTTTTGAAAAATACACCCATTGAGAGTTTAGAACAGCATATTGATATTCATGTTCACCGATATGAGCTTTTGCCGAACACAGGCGGGGCAGGAGAAAACCGAGGTGGACATGCGATTGGTTTGGAATTTGAAATGATCAAGCCTGAATCTATGGTGACCGCACGAGGAATGGAACGAATGAAGTTTCAGCCTTGGGGGTTAATGGGCGGCCGAGCAGGAGCTGTTGGTGAGGTCAAGCTGATCACAGCAAAAGGTGAAAAACAAGACCAGCCAAAAATAGATGTTCTGCGTCTTGAAAAAGGTGATATTGTGCAATTAATATCACCAAGTGGAGGCGGCTGGGGAAATCCATTTGCTAGAAATAAAGAAAAAGTGCTTCAGGAAGTGGAAGCAGGTCTATTAAGTGAAGAAAGAGCGCTGCAGCAATATGGCGTTAAAGTGTATCTAGACCAAAATGAATGGAAGATTGATGAAAAGCAAACGAATAAGCTTCGTGAAAAGGTTGATCATCCTGCTGATATCATGTGGGATTTCGGAGAACACAGAGAAGCTTATGAGAAAGTATGGACGGATGAAGCCAGCAGCGAGCTTGCCGTGCAGCTGCGTTCTTACCCAGCTAATGAACGTACGCATTATAAGCATGCAGTTCATCAACATTTCAGTCATAGAAATGAGCCGTTAACAAAGAAAGATATTATTCAAGCACTTCGTCATATGGATGGACAAAAAGGGGGAAATCAATCATGAAAAGAAGATTAATCACTATTTTTGCAGGTGTACTATCAATGATTCTACTGCTGACAGCTTGCGGTGGAAATGGACAGGATCAAGGTAAACAGCAGCAGACTGTGATCGTTGGCGTATACGGAGGCGATTGGGAAAAGAATATCAAACCAATTCTCGAAAAGTTTGAAAAAGATACAGGAATTAAAGTCCAAACCGTCTCTGGAGCGGATTCTGAATGGTTTACGAAATTAAAAGCGTCCAATGGAAAAAATCCACCGTATGACCTGCTTATTTTACAGCCTGATACGATTCAAAGAGGCATTGCAGCAAATGTTCTTGCGCCGATTGACGAAGAGCAAGCACCGAATGTCAAAAAACTTTACCGTTCTGTCCAAAAGAAGCTCACTATTGATGGGAAACAATATGCAGCAGGCTTTAGCATGGGGCAGCTAGGAATTGCTTATCGAAAAGATCTTGTGAAGCAGGAACCAAACAGCTGGACAGACCTATGGAGCAGTCAGCTAAAAGGGAAGGTGGCGATATCATCTCCGACTTATTCAGCTGGTTTGCAATTTTTTTCTGCGCTTGTCCATGCTCAAGGTGGGACAGAATCAAATCCTAAGGATATTGATAAAGCCTTTAAAAGCCTTTCACAATTAAAAGGACATGTAGCTGCTTTTCCAGATAATCCAGGGTCTATTCAAACCTTGTTAGAACGTGGTGACGTGGCAGCAGTTCCATATTGGGATGGACGAGTATTTGCACTTGAAGAAGAAGGAATGGATATTGGTTTCTCATATCCGAAAGAAGGCGCTGTTGCAGCTGTTGCGAGCTGGGCTTTAACGAAGGGAAGTCAGCATGAAGAAGCGGCTTACAAACTATTAAACTATTTAAGTGGAAAAGAAGCTCAGGAGGCTTTCTCGGAAAAATCTTATTATGGCATGTCGAATTCTGATGTGAAATACGGTGACAAGATTAAGGGGAAGGTCAAGGTTGGAGAGAATTATTATAGCAAGCTGACTTGGGTAGATTACGAAACAGCAACTTCAGAGCTTGGCAATTGGACAAATCGATGGAACGAAGTATTAGGCGGAGGAAAATAGGTGATCGCATGAGTGGAATCCATTTAGAACATATCAGCCAGCATTTCGGCGAGCAGATTGCTCTTAACGATGTCAGTCTTACGGTGAATGAGGGAGAGTTTTTCTCCCTTCTTGGCCCTAGCGGCTGCGGAAAATCAACGTTATTAAACATCATTGGCGGTTTTTTAGAGCCAACAAAAGGTGTCGTCTATATTGGTGATCAGGATGTGACGACTTTACCGCCTTATCAAAGAAAAACGGGTATGGTCTTTCAAAGCTATGCACTCTTTCCGCATCTGACCGTATTTGATAATGTGGCGTATGGGTTAAAGGTTCAAAAGAAAAAGAAGGCAGAAATCAAAGAGAAAGTAATGGAATGTTTGTCTCTTGTACAATTAGAGGCGTTTGCGAAACGTATGCCGCATCAATTAAGTGGTGGACAGCAGCAGCGGGTAGCGATTGCAAGGGCGCTTGCGATTCAGCCGTCTGTTCTTCTTCTTGATGAACCGCTCAGTAACCTAGATGCAAAACTTAGAAAAAATATGCAGACAGAGCTTCGAAATATTCAAAGGAATGTCGGAATTACAACCATCCTCGTGACCCATGACCAAGAGGAAGCATTAAGCCTTTCTGATCGGATTGGGATTTTAGGTGAGGGAAGAATCCAGCAGATTGGGACGCCTTTAGAGGTGTATCGCCAGCCAAACAATCGATTTGTTGCTGAATTTATCGGGCAGGTGAACCTATTTGAAGCAGTATATGATGAAGCTAAAGCTGCATTTATCGTTCCTCATTTAACCCAGTCAAACGGGCAGCATGTTGAGTTAAAGGCTGCGGCACACCAAGAGAAGAAGGGGAATCATTTACTCATGCTCCGTCCAGAAAGAATCAGCATATCTTCTGAGTGGGAAGACGTTCAGCCCAACCATGTATCAGGCGTGCTGGCAGATGTCAGTTATATTGGTCACTCATTACGTTTGGTGGTGGGGCTCGATAGCGGTGAAATGATTGTCCATGCTTCTGATGCAGCATTTCCTGAACTGCCGAAAGCTGGAGAAGCAATTCATATCAATTGGCAGCCTGAAGATATCGTTTTCCTAGATTCGAAGGTGCATACGTGATGCGTATCAAGAAAAAGAATCAGCGATTTCATTGGTTCATGCTGCTGCCTGCGTGTTTGTTTCTTGTTGTATTTCTTCTAGCGCCGCTTGTGATGATGTTCGTCCTCAGTTTTCGCGATGTGGATTCAATGATGAATACATTACAAACATATAGCTTTTCTCAATATATTCATGTGTTCACGACAGATGCGTATGTGAAGGCGATTGGAAGTACAGTGTGGGTAGCCTTGCAGACAACGGTGATT
This sequence comes from Bacillus sp. NMCC46, assembly GCF_002998465.1. Lineage (NCBI taxonomy): Bacteria > Bacillati > Bacillota > Bacilli > Caryophanales > Bacillaceae > Bacillus > Bacillus sp. NMCC46. The sequence goes on from NZ_PVQZ01000006.1 coordinate 174,724, forward strand.
TGTTTATTGATGGCATACCCCGCAGCATACGTGCTTGTCAAGGCACCTCATCCGCGTCTGCGGGCATTTTTCTATATCTTACTTGTCTCGCCGCTTTTGACAAGTGTTGTGATTCGGACGTTTGCATGGATTGTCCTTCTTTCGCAAAATGGTCTGGTCAATGGCATGTTATTAGATTTACATGTGATTGAAAAGCCGCTCTCTATGCTGTGGAATATGAATGCGGTGATTATTGCTTATGTTCAGGTCATGCTGCCTTTTGCAGTGCTGCCTATCGCGACGAGCTTAACCGATATGGATCGTCATTTACGACCGGCTTCTATGAGTCTAGGAGCTGGACGTATTCGAACCTTCTTTCATGTGACCTTTCCACTGACCATTCCAGGTATGGTGACTGGAGCTATTATTGTCTTTTCACTGGCGGCTGGGAGCTATATCACCCCGCTGTTAGTCGGCGGAAGGATGCAGCCTCTGCTGCCGCTGTCTATTTATCAGCAGGTCATGCAGGTGTATAACTTGCCTCTTGCTGCAGCGATGTCCTTTACGTTATTGGTTTGTGTGCTTGTGGTGGTCAGTTTATTAAGCTATCTATTGAAGCGTTGGGAGGCGAGGATGCATGCGTAAAAAATCATTAGGTGACCGCTTGCTTTCAATCCTGATTTGGACTGCTGGGTCATTGGTTTATCTCTTTTTAACCATACCTGTTCTTGTCATCGTCCTATCTGCTTTTAGTCCAAATGCCTTTCCTGAATTTCCGCCGACTTCGTTCTCCGTTCGTTGGTTTCAAGAGGTCGTGTCGAATCCAGAATGGATGGAGTCTCTGCGTATCAGTGTGATTTTGCTATTCATCGTAACGCCGCTCACGGTTCTTTTAGGCACGATGGCTTCGTATGCTTTAGCAAGGCTTACCTTTAAGGGAAAGGAGGCCATCCAAGCCTTCATTTTGTCACCACTTATGATTCCTCAGGTAGTGTTGGGGATTGCCATGCTTTATTTGTTTACGGCTATGGGGTTTACGGGATCTTTGTGGGCGCTTGTCATAGGTCACGTCATTATTGGCTTTCCCTATGTGGTTCGAACAGTAGGCGTCAGTGTCTCGAATTTGGACCCGCGGCTTGAGCTAGCTTCAATGAATCTTGGCGCAGGACCCATTCGCACATTCTTTCGAGTGACGCTGCCTTTGATTAAGCCAGGAATTATTGCAGGCGGGGTGTTTTCAGCTGTGACGTCATTTGGGGAAATATCGATCAGTTTGTTCGTTTCCTCTCCCCAAACCATTACGATTCCCATCAGGACGTTTAATTACATTGAGCAAACCTTTGATCCGAGTGTCAATGCGATATCTGTCATATTTATTATCATTTCTATCATTGCGTTGCTCATCATTGAGAAAACGATTGGCCTGTCTAAGGTGATGTAAATATAATGAAGAAACAAGGGAGCTGTCATTTGAAATGGCAGCTCTTTTTGTGTTGTTTTTACGGTAAATATTTTCAATTTTTCAGGGAATATAGTTCTTAAGATTTAAGAAATTTTGGAGAATGAAAGGAGACCTCTATCCTGCATTTTCGGTCATATTTGCAAATTTTAAGGGGAAACATGAAATTTTTGCGGTATTTAGTCGATTATTTTCGGTTGAACGCAACTATTATTAGTTATTTTCGGTAAATATCGTAAATTATCATGTGATTCATTCGGTATAACGCATGAATCTTTACACCCATTTTTCGGTGAAAAAAACAATAATTTCATATAAAGTGGACGTAAATAGAAAATATTTAAAAAGAAAAGAAGAAAAAGGCAAATCTATGGAAACGTAGAGACGCAAAGCCATGTCCTAAGGTAAATGTTGCTTTTTTACTATGGTCGGCAGGTTACCGAATCAAAATGGGAGTCCCTCCGTTTTATTCGGGGTGGGCTTCTTTCCGTATTGCGTCTATTTAATCAAATAGACTTGGTTCTTTTGATATAGAGGGTTCAGGGTGTCACATTGGTGGAGAAAACATAAAAGAGGCGGAGGATAAGAATGAATACAGTTTATTACCCCTTAACACATGCGCAAAAGCGAGTATTCTACACGGAAAGATTTTATCCAGGTACAAGTATTTCTAATTTGGGTGGATTCGCCAGATTGAGATCGGTATCAGGTTTAGATCCATCTTTAGTCGTTGACGTGCTTCAAGCGTACATTCGCCAAACTGACTCCCTTCGTTTGAGGCTGGTGTATCGACATGAGCAGGAGGAGCCTGTTCAATATATGAAGCCTTATGAAGAACAGCCGATTCGCATGGAGAAGGGCTGGAGTGAAGAAGAAGTGAGGGCTTGGGCGAATGAGCAAATCCGTGAGCCAATGCCGTTAATTGACAGCCCCTTGATTGAATTTACGGTCTTTCAAATCAGTGATCAAGAGTGCTGGCTGTTCTGTAAAGCACATCATATTGTGGCGGATGGTATCTCGATTATCTTGATGGGAAATCGCATTATCGACTTATACCAGGACATGCTGCACGGGGTAGACATCTCACCGGTTGAGGAGATTTCCTTCGTTGATCACATCATGAGTGAGCAAAGCTATGAAACTTCTAAACGATTTCAAAAAGACCAAGCCTTTTGGAATGAGCAATTTGCCAATATTCCAGATTTCGCTTCTTTAAAACCGCATAAGGGATACGAGATGAGTTTACATGCGCAGCGATTTTCGGGGGATATTCCAGATTCTTTGAAGGAGAAACTTCGTGCTTTTTGTGAAGAGCAGAAAGTCAGTATGCTCTCGATGTTTATGTCCACTGTTTATGTATATTTACATCGTTTTAGCGGCTTGGAGGATGTTGTTCTTGGAACCTTTATGGGCAACCGAACGAATGCCAAAGAAAAAAAGATGATTGGTATGTTTGTTTCCACGATTCCAATGCGTGCATCTGTTCATGGATCGCAAACATTTCTTGATTTCGTAAAACAGGTCATGGCGGATCAAATGAAGATCTTGCGTCACCAAAAGTACCCTTACAATCTCCTCATGAATGATTTGCGAGAAAGAGAAGGGTTTACAGGGCGCCTTTTTGATATTTCTTTAGAATACCAGGTCATGCAGTGGCAGAAAAAAGAGAATCTGTCTTTTATTACTGAACCGATTTTTAGCGGGAGCGGAATGAATGATATTTCAATCCATGTAAAGGACCGCTGGGATACAGATACATTGACCATTGATTTGGACTACCGTACAGATGTATTCACCGAAGAAGAAATCAGTAAAATGTTTGATCGATTTTTGATCATACTAGAGGCGGCGGTCTCTCAGCCTGACCAGCTGATCGGGACACTTCCTTTACTTCCATCAGATGAACAAAAGGAACTGCTGCAACTATCTGAGAGAATTCCGTTTGAAAAACCAGCTGAAAAACCGGTTCACCACATGTTTGATGAGACAGCAAATAAGTATGCAGAGCGGACAGCCGTTGTAGCGGAAAATGGAGCATTTACTTATGGAGAGCTGTATCAAAAGGCAGAAAAGCTGGCGCGGTTTTTACAAATGAAAGGTGTCTCGCGTGATGTGCCTGTTGCTGTCCTAATGGATCGGAAGGCAGATGCTATGGTGGCGATCTTCGGCATATTAAAGGCTGGCGGGGCGTATGTACCGATTGATCCGGCATTACCTGAGGAGCGCATTCAATATATTGTGGAGGATTCTGGTGCTTCCATTGTGTTAACAGAGGAATCGTTCGTTTCAACATACCGTGCCCTCTCGGAAAAAATGGTCGTTCAGCAGCAAATCGAATTAGATGATGGTCTGCTGCCTGAGCTTGTAAATCAGTCGGCACCTGAGGATTTGGCTTACATGATTTATACATCAGGTACGACTGGAAAGCCGAAAGGCGTCATGATTGAGCATCTTCAGCTGCATCATTTGGTCCATGCCTTGCATCATGAGATTTATCAAGGGGCGAGTGAGCTTCAAATGGCGCTTCTTGCACCATTCCATTTTGATGCATCGGTGAAACAAATCTTTGCTGCTCTTTTATTTGGGCATACGCTTCATATCATCCCGCGAGAAACGACGAGAAATGGTGTTCAATTAGCGGCTTATTATAAAAAACATCAAATTGAAGCAGCAGACGGAACACCGGCGCATGTGCAGCTTTTACTTGCAGCGGATTTGGACGGGCTGTCATTGACACACATGTTGATTGGGGGAGAAGCATTGCCTGCGAAAGCAGCACACTCTCTTATCGAAGCGGTTCGTATGAGTGAGCCTGATTTTACTTTGTGGAATGTGTATGGTCCGACTGAGACGTGTGTCGATGCGGCGGTTCATCGTCTGGAACTAAGTGAGCTGCGCGAATCATCTGAACAGCAGCGTTATGTGTCGATCGGAAAACCACTCGGTCATCACCGTCTTTATATTTTAAATGACCATGATCAATTACAGGTGCAGGGGGCTGTTGGAGAGCTATGCATTGCAGGGATAGGTGTTGGACGAGGCTATGTGAATCAGCCTGAATTAACGGAGAAGGTATTCACGGCAGATCCGTTTTCTCCACACGAGCGTATGTATCGAACGGGGGATCTAGTCAGATGGCTTCCGGATGGCAAGATTGATTATCTTGGCAGAATGGATGATCAAGTAAAAATAAGGGGTTACCGCATAGAAACAGGCGAAATTGAAGCAGTGATGGAGCAGGTAGATGGAGTTGATCAAGCTGTCGTACTTGTGGTTGATGAAGCGGACGGGGAAAAGGCGTTAAGTGCTTACTATCAAGCTCGTCAAGAAGGTGTGTCAGTTGACATGCTGCAAGCCGTTATCAAACATCAGCTTCCAGCTTACATGATGCCGCTCTATTTCAAAGAGCTCGATGCATTTCCACTCACAGTCAGCGGCAAAGTCGATCGTCGTGCACTTGCTGCTTTAAAAGGCGACAAAGCAGTTCATGCTGTATATGCTGCACCTAGAAACGATCTCGAAACGAAGCTTGTGCGTTTGTGGGAAGAAATCCTTGGTCAAGAGAAGATTGGTGTATATGATTCTTTCTTCGAGCGAGGTGGTCATTCACTTAAAGCGATGACAGTACTCACACATGTTCAGCGAGACTTTCAGGTGGAAGTGCCGCTCTCCATTTTATTTGAACAGCAGACCATTGCCGCTTTGGCTGCCTACATTGAGCAAGCGGAAACATCTTCTGAAACGTTGATACCAAAAGCGCCGGCAGCAGACCACTATCCATTGTCACCTCCACAGCAGCGCGTTTATATGGTGAGTCAATTGGAGCAAAGCACCGCATACCATATGCCAGCTGTTGTGAGGTTAAAAGGAACATTGCAGCGAGAGAAGCTGACTGAAGCCTTTGAAAGACTCATCACACGTCATGATATGCTGCGTACTTCTTTTCATACGTTGAAAGGTGTTCCATGTCAGCAGGTAGCTCCATCAGTGCCATTTCAAATAGAGCAGCTGACAGGCGGCACGATGGAAGAAAATATGCAGCAATTTGTCAGACCTTTTGACCTTGAGTGTGCACCACTTCTTCGTATTGGCTTGAAGTCATTACATGATCAGGAGCACCTGCTCTTTTTCGATATGCATCATCTCATCTCAGATGGTCTTTCGATTGATTTAATGCTGCGTGAGCTGTCAGATGCTTACGAGGGATCGGTCAAAGCTCCATTGAAGCTTCAATATCAAGATTATGCTGTTTGGCAAGAACAACAAGATTTTCAAAAAGAAGAGGCATTCTGGCTGCAGGAATTTCCGGGTGATCTTCCTGCTTTACAGCTGTTGACCGATTATCAACGCCCAGCGGTCCAGTCTTTTGCAGGGGACCGTGTGATCAAAGAAATAGATGAAACGTTAAAGGAACAATTGCAGGAGCTTGCGGCAAATCACCACACGACACTGTATACGGTTCTGCTTTCTGCTTACTATACATTGCTTGCGAAATACACGGGTCAAAAGGAATTCGTGGTTGGAACACCGGCGGCAGGGCGTGTGCATGCAGACCTGGATGACATGATCGGCATGTTTGTCCAGACACTTGCTTTGCGGTCAGAGGTTGATCCGAATGGAACCATGTCGCAGTTGATCGAGCAAGTTAAGGAAAAGACGATGCATGCATTTGAGCATCAGCAATATCCATTTGAACGGCTGCTTGAAAAGCTGAATATACCAAGAGATTTTAGCCGTCATCCTTTATTCGATACCGTTTTTACACTCATGCCAGATCATGGAGCAGCCCAGCATATTGGAGAGATGCAAGTTGAAATTGAAGAAACCAATTTCCATATTGCAAAGTTTGATTTAACGCTGCAAGCGATGGAGTCAGATCAAGGTTTATCCTTTGTCCTCGATTACAGTACGGCGCTATTTAAACGAAGTACAGCCGAGCAAATGCTGCATCATTATATGTATTTGCTGGAGCAGATGGTCCAATCGCCGGAGGAAGCGATTCGATCCTATCGATTACTGTCTGAACAGGAAGCGGAAGCGCAACTGAATCTGTGGAATCCGTTACCGACGCCTTATCCGGCAGAAGAAACCATTGTGACGCAGTTTGAAGCGCAGGTGCAGGAGCATGGTCATAAGTCTGCACTCCAATGTGAAGGTGTGATTCTTTCTTACCAAGAACTGAATGACCGAGTGAACCAGCTGGCTCATTATTTGCGTGAACATGGGTTTGAAAGAGGGATGAAAGCGGCCTTATTCTTTGAACGATCCAATGAGATGGTACTCTCTGTTCTAGCTGTGCTTAAGGCGGGCGGCGTCTATGTACCAATTGATCCTGATTTCCCTGATGAGCGCGTGAAGCACTTTTTGACAGATAGCGGTGCACAATTTTTACTGACACACCAGGTGCTGCGCCAACGTTCGGTACTCGCTTCTTTTGAGGGAACCGTCGTCGAAACAGAAGATCAACTGATTGTTCAGCAGTCAGGCAGCAATATAGACATACCTATTTTACCTGAGGACTTGGCGAATTTGACCTATACATCTGGTACAACTGGCAAGCCGAAAGGAAATATGGTGACACACCGGAATATTTTGAGAACGGTGAAGCAATCAAATTATCTTGCCATTCATCATGAAGACACGGTGATGAGTCTATCAAACTATGTATTTGATGCTTTTATGTTTGATGTGTTTGGTGCTTTATTAAACGGAGCGAAACTGATTGTTCTGCCAAAGGACCATATCTTAAATATGAATGAGCTTTCTGGAGCGATTGAGAAGGGAAAAGTCAGTATTTTAATGATCACGACAGCTCTTTTTCACTTACTCATCGATATGAAAAAAGACAGCCTGAAGAACGTCAGAAAAGTTCTGTTTGGCGGAGAGCGAGCTTCCGTGCCTCATGTCATGACTGCACTTGAAACGGTGGGGGAAGGCAAGCTTGTTCATATGTACGGTCCTTCTGAAAGCACGATTTTCACTACGTATTATCCAGTGAATCACATTGAGAAGCAGGCGTTATCCATTCCAATTGGAAAGCCAGTGAGTCAAACGGCTGTTTACATTGTAGATGAATTTGGACATGTGCAGCCGCCGGGTGTTGCGGGAGAGCTATGTGTCGCTGGTGATGGACTGGTGAAAGGATATTATGGGCAGCCAGAACTCACAAGCGAAAAATTTGTGGAAAATCCTTTCCGCCCTGGTGAGGTCATGTATAAAACGGGTGATCTTGCACGATGGCTGTCAAATGGAGAGATTGAATTCATTGGACGGATTGATCATCAAGTGAAGATTCGAGGTCAGCGTATTGAACTTGGAGAAATTGAGCATCAGCTGCTGCGACATCCGCAATTGAAGGAAGCCGTCGTCATTGCAGCTCCAAATGACACATTATGTGCATATTTTACAGCCGAAGGGTCCGTCTCATTAACTGATTTGCGCGAGCAAGCAGGGCGTGAACTGCCTGTGTATATGATGCCGTCGTTCTTCATGCAATTAGACGAGCTTCCGCTGACGAATAACGGCAAGGTAGATAGGCGCGCCTTACCGGTGCCTGACCTAAGTGAGCAGGGGGTAAATGAGTACATCCCTCCTCAAACCGAAACAGAGCATCACGTAGCGCGCATTTGGGAGGAAGTTCTTGAAGTGCCGAGAATCGGCAGGGACGATCATTTCTTTGAATGCGGTGGCCATTCGCTGCGCGGCATGAAAATGCTGAACAGGCTGTATGAAGAGATGCACGTGGAGCTCACTTTGAAGTCTTTATTTGAATCTCCAACATTAGAGGCGTTTGCCTTTGCGGTTGATCAAGCGGATCAAACGGAGATCAAGCGGGTGGAGGTTGCAGAAGAAGCGGCCTATTATCCAGTGACATCTGCTCAGAAAAGGCTGTTTGTATTGGAGAAAATGACCGATGCGGAGCAAAGCTATCATATGCCGGCTGCTTTAAAGCTAGAAGGTGTTTTTGATGAAAAACGATTTAAAAAAGCGATTGAGCAGCTTGTCCATCGTCATGAAGCATTTAGAACGAGCTTTGACTTTGTTCAGAATGAACCTGTTCAACGGATTGAATCAAATATTTCCTTAGACATTGAGGAAATCGAAGGGAACGGAAGAGACATACAGGAATTGATGAATGACTTTATCCGTCCATTTGATGTAGGAAAGGCGCCTTTACTCAGAGTAGGTCTAGTTTCTGTTTCCGTAAATGTCCATTATTTACTGATTGATATGCATCATATCATTTCAGATGGCGCATCTGTTGGCATTTTAATTGAGGAGCTTTCAGCCTTGTATCGAGGAGACAAACTACAGGAATTACCTGTTCAATATAAGGATTATGCGGTTTGGTCAAAAAGTGAGACGTTTGCTGCACAAAAAAGAGCTGAAGAGGCGTTTTGGCTGGAGCAATTACAAGGAGAGCTGCCTGTACTGGGACTGCCGGAAGACCTGCCAAGACCAAAAGTGCAAACATTCGCAGGAGAGCGTGTCTCCTTTACAATCGATGGGCCGCTTAAAGCGAAATTGGATGAGCTGGTCAGAGCGCTAAACAGCACGACGTATACAGTCCTGCTCACTTGCTACAGTACCCTTTTAAGCAAGCTTTCGAGACAAGAAGATATCATCATCGGTTCTCCGATTGTAGGCAGAACTCATCCTGATATTCAATCTGTCATCGGTATGTTTGTGAATACGCTGGCACTTAGAACCAAGCCAGCAGGACATCAGACAGCTGCAGAATTTGCGTCAAATGTACACCAGCTTGTGTTAGAGGTAAATGAGCATCAGCTGTACCCATTTGAAGAATTGGTAGACCAAGTGCAAACGGTTCGAGACACTAGCCGTCATCCCATCTTTGATGTGGTGTTCTCAATGGAAAATGCGGATATCCGTGACTTAACGATGGATGGACTTCACATTGTTCCAAAGCCATTCGAAGAGAACATCGCCAAATTTGATTTGACCTTAACTGGAAACGAATCGGCTGATCATATTGAGCTTGTGTTTGATTTTAATTCTTCTATCTATCAACAGTCGTCGATTGAAAAGTGGAAGGAATATTTCCTTCATCTGTTGGAACAAATGGTATCAGCGCCAGATCAATCGTTAGATCAAATGCAGCTATTATCACCGAAGCAGCAGCAAAAACTGCTCAGCGAATGGTCAGGACCTGTCCTAGACGTCCCGTCAGATCAAACGGTCCATGCACTGATTGAGGCCAAGGTACATGAGGCACCCCTACAAAAAGCGGCGACTTTCTGCGGAACGAGCTGGACGTATGAAGAGCTCAACAGCCGGGCGAATGTAGTTGCTTCAAGACTTATCTCAAGCGGTACAAAACCAGGAGACCGCGTCGGTATTCTCACCCGCCCATCGCTTGATATGACGGCCGCTGTCCTTGGAGTTCTCAAGACAGGTGCGGCATTCGTTCCAATTGATGCGGATTATCCTGATCAGCGTATTGCTTACATGATGGAAGACTGCGGGGCAGAGATACTTCTGATGCAAAAAGGATTAACTGCACCAACTTCCTTTGCAGGTCATGTCCTGCTGATAGAAGATGCCGTAGAAGGCGAAGCAAAAGAGATTCAGGTTCATATGAAACCAACGGATCTCGCCTATATGATTTACACATCGGGAACGACTGGACAGCCGAAGGGTGTCATGGTCGAGCACCAGTCCCTTGTCAATCTTGCTTTCTGGCACAATGATGCCTTCCAAGTGACAAATGCGGATCGAACCGCCAAATATGCCGGCTTTGGCTTTGACGCCTCCATTTGGGAAATGTTCCCGTCATGGATCGCCGGCGCAGAGCTGCACATCATCGATGAAGCGATTCGTTTCGATATGATCAAGCTCAATGCGTATTTCAATCAAGAAGGTATCACCATTGCGTTCCTGCCGACCCAGTTATGCGAGCAATTTATGTCAATGGACAATCATTCACTGCGCTACCTACTGACTGGCGGAGACAAGTTGAAACAGGTAAAGCCTGTTCCATATAAACTCGTTAATAACTACGGTCCGACGGAAAATACAGTCGTGGCGACAAGCGGGATCATCAACCCAGATCAAGGAACGCTTCCAATCGGAACAGCGATTGCCAATACCCGTTTTTACATTATGGGTTCGTTATATGACCTCTCGCCGCCAGACGTACCGGGTGAGCTCGTGATTGCGGGGAAAGGACTGGCAAGAGGGTACTGGAATCTTCCAGAGGAAACCAACAAACGATTTGTCCCAGATCCATTTTATCCAGGTGAGCGCATGTACCGTACAGGCGACTTAGTGAAATGGACAGAGGATGGCGAGCTGATCTATCTCGGCAGAAAAGACCATCAGGTCAACATTCGAGGCTTCCGGATTGAGTTGTCAGAAATTGAGGCGCAGCTTCTTGAACTGAATTCAGTCAAAGAAGCAGTCGTGACAACGGTGAAAGATGCAAGCGATCAAGACGCCCTTGCCGCATATGTCATCACGGAGAATGAAACAGAAGACTTAAAAGAAAGCTTAAAACGCACGTTGCCAGACTATATGGTGCCTTCATGGATCATCAAGCTAGACCAACTGCCGATGACGGCAAATGGCAAAGTCGATCTGAAAGCATTGCCAGCGCCTGATATGGAAGCAAACCAAACGGCATACGAAGCGCCAAGAGACGAAGTCGAAACGCTTCTATGCGGCATTTGGGAAGACGTGCTTGGCGTGAGCCAAGTCGGCATTCACGATCACTTCTTCTTCCTTGGCGGAGATTCGATTAAAGGCATTCAAATGGCAAGCAGACTCACACAAGCGGGCTGGAAGCTTGATATGAAGCTATTGTTCCAATATCCAACGATTGCGGAGCTCCGCCCATATATTGAAGAAGCTGATCAAATGACAGCCGACCAATCACCAGTTGAAGGGGAAGTCATTTTCACACCGATTCAGCGCTGGTTCTTTGAGCGAAACTTTACGAGTCAGCACCATTGGAACCAATCGGTTATGCTCCATGCGCTAAATGGCTTGGATGAAGCCATCGTTCAGCAAGTGTTGGAGCAGCTGATGATCCATCATGATGCCTTGCGAATGGTGTATCAGCTTGAAGAAGGGCGCATGATCCAGCGTCATCGAAGAATTGAGGAAAACATGGTGGCTGTTGAGGTGATGGAAGTACAAGGAGAACTGTCGCAGCAAATCCAGCAGGTAGAAAAGCTTGCAAATGAAGTGCAGGCGAGTATATCGCTGGCGGAGGGACCTTTAGTGAAGCCAGTCATTTTCCGAACGGATCAAGGGGATCATTTATTGCTCGCTGTACACCATCTTGTCATCGATGGTGTGTCATGGCGTATTTTCCTTGAAGATTTTATGGCTCTTTATGAACAGTCGAAGCGGGGGGAAGACCTGACACTTCCTGAAAAAACACACTCCTTCCAAGAATATGCCCAGAAGCTGACGGAATACGCGATGTCAGATGAACTGCTATCGGAAAGAGCTTATTGGAAAAAGGTACTTGCACATTCCGTTACACCGCTTCAAAAGGATCATGTGACGGAGGATCAGCGGATGCTTCATACACAGACCATTCGCTTTACATTGTCTAAGGAGGAAACACGCAGTCTGCTGACAGATGTACATGAAGCATACCAAACAGACATCAATGATATTTTGCTGACAGCATTAGGATTGTCCATGAAAGAGTGGACAGGTGAAGAGAGACACTTTATTCATCTTGAAGGACACGGAAGAGAGGAAATCCTCCCTGGGGTCGATGTATCACGAACCATCGGCTGGTTTACAAGCATGTATCCTGTGTTACTGGATATGTCGCATGCAGACGATCTTTCTTATCAGATCAAGCATTTAAAAGAGGAACTCAGGCACATTCCGAACAAGGGAATCGGCTATGGCATATTAAAATATTTAACCCCTGACAAGATGAAGGACGATATCTCATTTGATGTCACACCAGATATCAGCTTTAACTATCTTGGTCAGTTTGATGAACAGATCGGCGGTGAGTTAAGCCGCTCAACGTGGCATCCAGGACAATCGTTGAGCCCTGAATCAGAGAAGCCTCATGCACTTGATATTGTTGGTTTCGTAGAACAAGCAATGCTCCATGTGACGATTTCTTATCATCATCTTGAATTTGAAGAAGGTACGATGGAACAATTCAAGAATCTCCTTGAAAAGAATGTGAAGGCGCTGATCTCACATTGCGTATCACAGGAGGAAACCCAGATGACACCTAGTGATGTAGGGGATGAAGATCTCACCATGGATGAACTTGAAAAGCTAATGGATATATTTTAAGCAAACGAAGAGGTGGACTTATGAGCAAGCAGAAGATTCAAAAGGTATATCCTTTAACACCCATGCAGGAGGGCATGCTGTATCATGCCATGCTAGACCCTAATTCCTCCTCTTATTTCACACAGCTTGAGCTTGGAATAAGCGGAGAGTTTGATCTCGCTCTTTTTGAAAAAAGTCTCAATGAGCTCATACGGACATATGACATTCTCCGTACAGCCTTTGTCTATCAACAATTGCAAAAGCCTCGTCAGGTTGTACTGGCTGAACGTCATCTAGATGTGTATCGAGAGAATCTATCTCATCTGAATCATCAAGAGCAGCAAAAGGTATTGGGTCAATATAAAAAGCAAGTGAGAAAGCAAGGATTTCACTTAACGAATGATCTATTATTGAAGGTCGCTGTTTTTCAACTAAATGAAACAAATTGGCATCTGATTTGGAGCAACCATCACATCATCATGGACGGTTGGTCCATGGGTGTTTTAATGAAAAAACTGTTTCATTACTATGAATCTTATCGGAACGGTCGAACGCCGGATCGCTCACAGGGTAAGCCTTATGCAGATTATATCCATTGGCTTGGAAAGCAAAATAAACAAGAAGCGGAAAGCTATTGGAAGAAGCGTCTAGATGGCGCTGTTCAACATCAAGGACTGCTGCAGCAAAAAGAATCGAACGGACAATACGACCATCGGGAATGGACGTTTACATGGGATGCTCATACGGTACAAGCCATTCAAGATGTGGCAAGACAAAGCCAAGTGACGGCACCGAACTTGTTCCAAGCGGTCTGGTCCGTTCTTTTAGGCACCTATCATGCAGCAGATGATGTGACATTCGGAACCGTTGTATCAGGCAGACCTCCTAGTGTATCTGGGATTGAGCGCATGGCAGGGCTGTTTATCAATACGATACCCGTTCGGGTGACATTGGATCAGGGGCAGACGTTCAAACAGTTGTTTCAAAAGGTTCAGCAGCATGCACTGGAAGCGGAAAACTATGATTTTATGCCGCTTTATGACATTCAGCAAAAGACAGCTGCTGGAGGGCAGCTCTTTGATCATTTGGTTGGGTTTGAGAACTATCCTTTAGATCAGGAGCTGTCTGGAGATACCATGTCTGCACGGCTTGGTTTTTCCATTGATGTAAAGGACGGATTTGAACAAACGAATTTCGACCTAAATGTCCTTGTTTATCCAGGTGAAACGTGGACATTGAAAATCAAATACAACGCCATAGCTTTTGAAGAAAAGATCATTGAAAACATATCAAAACATCTGACCAATCTCATGAAGCAAATCATCCAGAACCCTGATGTACGCCTTCATGATGTGACATGTATCACAGAAAAGGAGAAGCAGCAGATTGAAGCGTGGAATCAGACAGAGCGAGATTATCCGAAGCATCTGTCTATTCCTGAGCTGCTTAATGAACGTATGAAGGCGCAGCCTGACTATCTGGCATTAGTTGAAGGCGATCGAACATTCACGTACGGGGAGCTTGGACAAGAAATCCGTCGTTTAGCCGGCAGTCTTGTTGAAAACGGCGTACAGCCGGGGGATGCTGTCGCGGTGTATATGAACCGATCAACAGATGCGGTGATCGCCATTTTAGCAGTTCTGCACGCAGGGGCTGCTTATGTGCCGATTGATCCTTCCCAGCCTGAGGAGAGAATCCGATGGATGCTTGAAGACAGCGGCGCATCCATTTTGCTTCATGCTGACAATCAGCCGCCAGTTGATGAACATATCAAGGCTGTACATGTGACGAGTAAGCCTCATCACTCACACGTGGATTTATCAGTTCGGACGTCTCCATCTCAATTGGCGTATATCATGTATACATCAGGATCAACTGGACAGCCAAAAGGGGTTCAAATTGAGCATCAGCATATTGTGAGATTGGCTTGCTCTCAGGAGAAATTAGGCTTGACCCAGTCGGATCGTATGGCGCATACAGGGGCCGTTAGCTTTGATGCTATTACCTTTGAGATATTTACCACGCTGCTAAATGGGGCGACGCTTTATCCTGTTGACCGTGATACTTTATTGGATATCCATCGATTCGAACAATTTATCCAAACACATCAGTTGACGGCGCTCTTTTTAACAACTGGATTATTTAATCAGCTCGCTCAGCAGCGGCCGCAAATGTTCAAAGGATTAACCACATTAATTACAGGCGGTGACGTCATCAATGTGAAGAGTGCGGAGCTTGTGAAACAGCATCATCCAGCACTTGTCTTACTGAATGCCTATGGCCCAACAGAAAATACAACCATCTCGACCATTTACGAAGTAAGAGGAGATGAAACGGGGCCGATCCCAATTGGCCAGCCGATCAACCATTCGTCAGCTTATATTTTAGATGATGATCAAAGATTGCAGCCAATTGGAGCGCCAGGAGAGCTGTATGTTGGTGGAGATGGTGTCGCAAGAGGGTATCTCCATCGTCCAGATTTGACCAATCAAGTGTTCATGGCAGATCCTTTTAAGCCGTCAGGCCGTTTGTATCGAACAGGAGATTTGGCTAGATATGGCGCGGATGGCCAGATCGAATTCCTCGGCCGGACAGATGATCAGGTGAAAATTCGAGGCTTCCGTATTGAGCTTGGTGAAATTGAAACAGTGCTTCAGCAAGAATCGGGCATAGATGATGCGGTTGTGCTTGTCCATTCGTTTTCCTCAGATGAAAAGGAAATCACTGCTTACTTCACAGGGACGATGACAGAAGAAGAGGTGCGGGATTTATTCAATCAAGAGCTGCCAGCTTATATGGTGCCGCACCATGTGATGAAGCTGGATGCTTTTACGCTCACGTCGAACGGGAAGGTAGATCGAAAAGCTTTACCAAAGCCGGACGCGCATCGGGATGAAAAGGAAATCATTCCGCCTGAGACGGAGACGGAAAAGGCACTTGCTCAAATTTGGGAGGAGCTCCTTGGGAAAACGGTAGGAGTAGATGAACATTTCTTTATGGCTGGCGGGCACTCTCTCAAAGCGATGATGATGTCCGCGAAAATTCAAGAGGTGCTTCAAAAGGAAGTACCGATTCAAGTGATATTTGAGAAGCCGACAATTCGTTCATTAGCGGCGTACATCGATCAGGACGGTCAAGAAGAAACGGGGCATCCTATTTTACCAGCAGAGCAGGCGGAAGAATATCCGGTATCACCAGCCCAGCGCCGTTTATACATTTTGCAGACACTTGAACCTGACAGCACGAATTATCATATTCCGATCGTCTTAACGCTTGAAGGGACACTCGAATATCAGCGGCTCAGATCGGCGTTTGATCAGTTGATCCAAACGCATGAAATCTTAAGAACGAGTTTTCATATAAATGGAGAAGACATCGTCCAAAGGGTGAATGAATGGACTGCATTTGACCTTCCCGTTCATGACATCAAGGAAGAAGAGGCGGAGGCATTCCTTTCTGAAAGTCAAACACCATTTGATTTAACAGCTGCGCCTCTATTGCGAGCTCAGTTGTTGAAGGTCAGTGAGAACCGTCATCTTCTCGTCTTGGAAGCACATCATCTCATTACAGATGGCAGCTCCATGAAGACGTTCATTCAAGATTTGGCGAAGGCCTATGATGGAGAAGCTCTTGCAGAAAGAGCCATTCATTATAAAGATTACGCTGTCTGGCAGTTAAGTGAAGAAGAGACGGAGAAACAGAAGGAGCATGAAGCATATTGGTTGAAGCAATTCGAAGGGGACTTGCCGGTATTAGAGCTGCCAACTGATTATCCGCGTCCAGCGGAACGTGATTTTTCCGGGGAACGATTCATGTTTGGCTGTGATCAAGCGACGACTCAGCGGATTCATGAATTGCTTCAGAAAACAGATACGACCATGTACATGTTCTTGTTATCTGCTTTTCAAGTGCTGCTTGCCACTTATAGCGGCCAGGAAGATATCATTGTTGGTTCCCCTGTTGCAGGACGGACACATCCTGATATACAGGACATGCCGGGGATGTTTATCAACACCGTTGCGATGCGCGGAAAACCAGAACAAACGAAAACATTTTTACAGCTGCTTGAAGAAATAAAAGAAACGAGTGTTGACGCTTTTGCTCATCAAAGCTATCCGCTCGAAGAATTAATTGCACGCCTTCCGCTAGATCGTGATACAACCCGAAGCCCGCTCTTTAGCGTGTCATTTAACATGCAGAACATGGAGGTTCCGGCGCTAAAGCTCGGCAATCTGCACATTTCGCCTTATGCCATTCAGCATCACTCTGTCAAATTTGACTTGTCTCTAGAAGCATTTGAACGAGAGGGAGCATTAAAGCTGAGCTTTGACTATGCAGCGGCATTATTTAAAGAAGAGACGGTCCGCAGGTTCGGAACTCATCTTCTAGCGATTATTCGTGAAGCGGTCCAACACCCGGATGAACAGATCGGCTTGCTCCGTATCCTTGATCAGCATGAGCAAATAGAGCGATTGGAGAAAAAAGACGAAGTGCAATCGAATCGTCATGAGCCCTTCCATGTCCAATTTTCGCGTCAGGTAAAGGAAACACCAGATGCCATTGCGGTGATGGATGATCAACGGAAGCTCACTTACCGCGAGCTGGAAGACATGGCAAATGCGCTTGGCAGTGAACTGAAGGTACGAGGCGTCGAGAAAGAAAAGACTGTAGCACTGATTCTTGACCGCTCTGTCTATGTCATCGTCTCAATGCTTGGTGTGATGAAAGCAGGTGGTGCATTTGTACCAATTGATCCGGCCTTCCCTGCGGAACGTATCCGTTACACATTAGAAGATTCAGGTGCACAAGTGATCGTGACAAATGAGTCTCTTGCAGGTTCCTATCAAGATCACAAGTCGATTCAGGTGGTGCAGGTTGAAAAAGCAGTGCAGCAAAGCCGCTCGCTAGATCTGCCGGAAGGCTCAGCCGATCAGCTCGCTTATGTAATATACACATCTGGTACAACAGGGAAGCCGAAGGGTGTACAGCTCACGCATCGTAATCTATCACACTATGTCAACTGGCTGACAAATGAGGTGACATTGCAAGAATGCGATAGGACGGCACTGCTTTCTTCTTATGCATACGATCTCGGTTACACAAGCATTTTCCCTGTTTTAAAAGCAGGGGGGACACTGTATGTGCCTCGTGAAGATGTGTATACAGACCCGGTGCGTCTCATGCGTTTGATTGATGAACAAGAGCTGACGTATATCAAAATGACACCATCCTTATTTCATATGATGGCAGATTCGAAGGATCATGCATTTAACGCTTTACGCCTTGTGATACTTGGAGGGGAACCGATTGTCTCTGAGGATGTTGAAACGTTTATGGAGCAGCACCCATGTGTGGCAGTGATGAACCACTATGGTCCGACAGAGACAACTATTGGGACTGTGACCAAGCTGATCACACCGCAAGAGCTAGGCGCTTTGAAGGATCGCTCTGTGATCGGGCAGCCAATTGCTCACACAAGAGCGCTCGCACTCAATCGTCAGAAGCGCCTCGTCCCTTACGGCGCACCTGGAGAGCTTTATATATCGGGGGAAGGTGTATCGAGAGGGTATTTGAATCAGCCTGAATTAACAGCAGAGCGTTTTCTTGAAAATCCGTATTTTCCTGAAGAGCGGATGTATCGTACAGGGGATTTGGTGAGACAGCATGCAAATGGAGACATTGAGTTTCTCGGAAGAATAGATGATCAAGTGAAAATCCGCGGTTATCGTATTGAGAAACAGGAAATTGAGCATGCCGCGCGTGCACGATTATCCATTCAAGAGGTGTATGTCAAAGTAATTCACATGTCCCGTTTACCGGAGCTTGCACTCTATTACGCAGCGCCTGAACCAATTGGAACACTGACGTTTAGAGAAAAGCTTGCGGAGACACTGCCGGATTATATGATTCCAACGTACTTTGTCAAAGTCGACCACATTCCGCTCACACAAAACGGAAAGGTAGATGCGAAGTCTCTGCCGCTTCCGCACGAGGTGCATATGAACCGCGCGGTGCATGCAGCACCAGAAACGGCACTTGAGCAATCGCTGTGTGACATTTGGTCAGAAGTACTTGGGGTTGAACAAATAGGTGTTCATGGTCACTTCTTTGAATTGGGAGGTCATTCTCTCAAAGGCATGGTGCTCATTTCGAAGGTACAAGCCAAGCTGAACAAGCATGTGCCGCTCAAAGTCCTTTTTGAAAAGCCAACGATACGGGCGATGGCAGCCTATTTGGAAGAAGTGGATTCTTCGGACATCACATCCATTCATCCGGCGGAGAAGCAAGATTTTTATCCTGTCTCTTCCGCTCAAAAGCGGATGTATGTGTTACAGCAGCTGCATCCAGAAGCAGTTACTTACCATATGCCTGCCGTTTTGATGATGGAAGGCAGCCTTGATGTAAAGCAGCTAGAAGAAGCGCTGCAAGCCTTGATCGAACGACATGAATCATTGCGGACAGCCTTTGTAGAAATTGACGGCGTACCAGTTCAAAAAGTCTATCGCCGAGTGCCGTTTACGTTAGAGGTTGTTGAAGTAGAGAGAGGTCATGAGCAGCCTGTCATAGACGCATTTATCACCCCATTCTCATTACATCAAGCACCATTAATGAGGGCAAAGGTGGCGAAGCTTTCTGATGAGAAATATGTGTTCATGATGGATATGCACCATATCATCGCAGATGGTGTCACACGCAGTTTGCTCATTCAAGAATTGGCAGAGTTGTATGAGAAAAAGACATTACCGCCAGTTCAGCTGCACTACAAGGATTATGCGGTATGGCAGCAGGAAGAAAAGCAGCAAGCGCTGCTCGAGAAACAGCGTCAATATTGGCTGGAGCAATACGCTCAGCCGCCTGAAGATTTGGCGCTGCCACTTGATTTTCCACGCCCTCATGTTCAGTCATTTGAAGGAGACCGCGTCGATAGATGGTTATCTGCTGAAAAGGTGCAGTCCATTAAAACGCTCATGGCTGAAAAAGGTGTGAGCTTGAACATGGTCATGCAAACGGCATTTGCCATTTTCCTTTCCAAATTAACTGGGCAGACAGATATCGTTATAGGCGCTGTGACAGCAGGACGTACGCAAGCTTCAATCGAACGGGTTCCGGGCATGTTTGTGAATACACTGGCTCTTCGACATGAAGTGCAGTTAGAGGAAACGACAGCACAATTGCTTGAAAAAATGAAAGATCGCAGCCTAGCAGCCTATGAACATCAAGAATTCCCGTTTGAGGAATTGGTGGCACAGTTAGATCTTCCGAAAGACACGAGCCGCAACCCATTGTTTAGTGTCATGCTGACAACGGATGACCGAGACCTGACGTTACCGGATCTGGATGGACTCAAGCTTTCGCAAAAACAGCAAGAAACAGTTCAAGCAAAATTTGATGTAACGCTCGGTGTATTTGAAGAAAAAGACCAAGTGGGCCTGCGTTTTGAGTATGCAGGGGCACTGTTTAAAAAGAAGACCATTCAGCGTTGGAGTCAATATTTTGAACAAATCATAGACGAAATGCTGGCTAAGCTAAATCAGCCAATTTCAGCGCTATCGATCTTAACTGAAGAGGAAAAACGAGAACTGATCAATGAATGGTCAGGTCCTGTCCTAGACGTCACGTCAGATCAAACGGTCCATGCACTGATTGAGGCCAAGGTACATGAGGCACCCCTACAAAAAGCGGCGACATTCTGCGGAACGAGCTGGACATATGAGGAACTGAACAATCGGGCGAATATAGTTGCTCAGAAATTGATCTCTCTTGGCACAAAACCCGGAGATCGCGTCGGCATTCTCACCCGTCCATCGCTTGACATGACGGCAGCCGTCCTTGGCGTCCTGAAGGCAGGTGCGGCATTCGTTCCAATTGATGCGGATTATCCGGCTCAGCGTATTGCGTACATGCTAGAGGACTGCGAGGCAGAGGTGCTTCTGATGCAAAAAGGACTGACTGCACCAACTTCTTTCACAGGTCATGTTCTGCAAATAGAAGATGCCGTAGAAGGAGAAGCACAAGAAATTCAGGTACATGTGAAACCAACAGATCTCGCCTATATGATTTACACATCGGGAACGACTGGACAGCCGAAGGGTGTCATGGTCGAGCACCAGTCTCTTGTCAATCTTGCTTTCTGGCACAATGATGCCTTCCAAGTGACAAATGCGGATCGAACCGCCAAATATGCCGGCTTTGGCTTTGACGCCTCCATTTGGGAGATGTTCCCGTCGTGGATCGCCGGCGCAGAGCTGCACATCATCGATGAAGCGATTCGTCTCGATATGATCAAGCTCAATACGTATTTCAATGAAAAAGGTATCACCATTGCGTTCCTGCCGACCCAGTTATGCGAGCAGTTTATGTCAATGGACAATCATTCACTGCGCTACCTACTGACTGGCGGAGACAAGTTGAAACAGGTAAAGCCTGTTCCATATAAACTCGTTAATAACTACGGTCCGACGGAAAATACAGTCGTGGCGACAAGCGGGATCATCAACCCAGATCAAGGAACGCTTCCAATCGGAACAGCGATTGCCAATACCCGTTTTTACATTATGGGTTTGTTATATGACCTCTCGCCGCCAGACGTACCGGGTGAGCTCGTGATTGCGGGGAAAGGACTGGCAAGAGGGTACTGGAATCTTCCAGAGGAAACCAACAAACGATTTGTCCCAGATCCATTTTATCCAGGTGAGCGCATGTACCGTACAGGCGACTTAGTGAAATGGACAGAGGATGGCGAGCTGATCTATCTCGGCAGAAAAGACCATCAGGTCAATATCCGAGGCTTCCGTATTGAACTGTCAGAAGTTGAGGCGCAGCTCCTTGCGCTGGCGGAAGTCAAAGAAGCAGTCGTGACAACGGTGAAAGATGCAAGCGATCAAGACGCCCTTGCCGCATATGTCATCACGGAGAATGAAACAGAAGACTTAAAAGAAAGCTTAAAACGCACGTTGCCAGACTATATGGTGCCATCATACATCATCAAGCTTAACCAACTGCCGATGACGGCAAATGGCAAAGTCGATCTGAAAGCATTGCCAGCGCCTGATATGGAAGCAAACCAAACGGCATACGAAGCCCCAAGAGACGAAGTTGAAACACTGCTTTGCGATATTTGGGCAGATGTCCTTGGCGTGAGCCAAGTCGGCATTCACGACCACTTCTTCTTCCTTGGTGGAGACTCAATTAAAGGCATCCAAATGGCAAGCAGACTCACGCAAGCGGGCTGGAAGCTTGATATGAAGCTATTGTTCCAATATCCAACGATTGCGGAGCTGCGCCCATATATCGAAGAAGCCGATCAATTGACAGCTGACCAATCATCGGTTGAAGGGGAAGTCATTTTGACTCCAATTCAACGCTGGTTCTTTGAGCGAGCATTCAGTGACCAGCACCATTGGAATCTCTCGATGATGCTTCATGCGCCAAACGGATTTGACCTTTCGATTACAGAACAAGTGATGCAGAAATTGCTTTCACACCATGATGCACTGCGCATGGTATACAGGCAGGAGCATGATGACATTCTGCAATACAATCAGCGGGAGCTCACGGAATCGATTGCGATTATTTCTCATGATGTCTCTAAAGAGCACGACGTGAAAAAGGCCATTTCCACATATGCCAACGAGTATCAGCGTCAGCTGAACCTCGAAACAGGTCCGCTCATGAAAGTGATTTGTTTCCGTGCAAAAGATGGCGATCACTTACTCATCGTGACACACCATCTTGTCATTGACGGTGTTTCATGCCGAATTTTACTAGAGGATTTTATGTCTCTTTATCAGCAGGCAGCTCAAGGACAAACGCTCGTCCTTCCGCCAAAAACCCATTCCTTTAAAGAATGGGCAGAGGCAATCGAACGATACGCACAGTCCAAGCCGTTAAAAAGCCAAAGTGAGTACTGGACAGAGATTGACACTCTGCCATTGACCACTTTACCTGTTGATCATGAAGTAAAGAAAAGAAAAGTTGCTCAAACAAAAGCAGTACAGATGCAGCTTTCAGAGTCCGAAACCGAGCATCTCTTAACCGATATTCATCTACCGTACACAACGGAAATGAACGATATTCTTCTATGTGCTCTCGGGCTTGCCGTTCAGGAGTGGACAGGGAAGTCCCATGTACATGTGCAGCTTGAAGGTCATGGAAGAGAGGATATTTTATCAGGGCTGGATGTCTCCCGCACGGTTGGCTGGTTTACGAGTATGTATCCAGTTGTTCTTGAAGCAAAGCCGGATCAGACCATAGCTGATGCTATTAAAGGAACGAAAGAGATGCTGCGGCGTGTGCCAAATAAAGGAATTGGCTACGGGATTTTGAAATACATGACAGCCACTGAGCCGTCAGGACAGCACGTACATCCTGAAATCAGCTTGAACTATCTTGGGCAGATCGATCAGGAAGTGACGACAGAACTCTTTGGACCGTCCACCTATGATATGGGACGACAAGCAAGCCCTGATTCAGAAGCTGTCTATAAGCTGAACCTCAGTGGTCTTGTTCAACACAATCGATTCATGTTGTCGTGTTCCTATTGTACAGATGAATATGAAGAACAAACGATACAGCAGTTCATGGCATTGTTGAAAGAAAAAATCCAATCCATCATTACCCATTGTTTAGCGCAGCAAGAAAGAGAATTTACGCCAAGTGACTTCTCTGCGGCTGATCTTGAAATGGATGAAATGGACGACATTTTTGACATGCTTGAGGAAAAATTGACCTAACAACACGAGATCAGTCATACAAACGGGAAGGGAGGATGAAATAGATGAGTTCATTTAAAAGGGATCAAGTTCAAGACATGTATTATCTGTCACCGATGCAAGAAGGAATGCTGTTTCATACCCTCCATCATCAAGAAAAGGGATTTTATGTAGAGCAAATGGATATGAACGTAAAGGGCACACTGCGTCATGACTTACTTGAGAAAAGCATGAATGTCATCGTGGAGCGGTACGATATTTTTCGTACCGTATTTCTCCACGAAAAAGTGAAGCGCCCTGTCCAAGTTGTGCTGAAGAAACGCCCTTTTACGCTTGATGTGGTGGACATGCAGGATCTTTCTAAAGACGAACAGCTTGTACGTATTGAGACATTTAAACAACAGGATCAGCTGAGAGGATTTGATCTCTCGAAGGATTCTCTCATGCGGGCATCCGTTTTCCAAACGGGTCCTGCCAGCTATCGCTGGATATGGAGCTATCACCATATCCTCCTTGATGGCTGGTGCTTTGGGCTTGTGGTGCAGGAGTTATTTGCAATTTATCATGCACTTTTGCATGACGTCCCTTACAAGCTGGAACCGGTTAAACCATACAAAGAATATATTCAATGGCTGGAAAAACAAGATAAACAAGCATCACTTCAATATTGGCAGCAATCATTAGCCGGGTTTGATGGACAATCAACCTTTAAAGAACAGAGAAAACAAACGAATGAACATGAATTAGGCGAAATGGAATGGTCGATGAGCAAAGAAGAAACGGCTGCTTTATCAGAGTTAGCGTTGCAGCAAAATGCCACGTTAAGCAGCGTGCTTCAATCGGTGTGGTCAATTCTGTTGAGCAGATATCAGCGTTCAAATGATGTGTTGTTTGGCACGGTTGTGTCGGGACGTCCGGCAGATTTGGCTGGTGTTGACAGAATGGTTGGCTTGTTCATCAATGTCATCCCAAGAAGAATTCAGCTGACAGATGACATGACATTCCGTTCTCTTCTATCAGAGACTCAGCAGCAGTCTCTTGCAGCCGAGCCGCACCAATATATTCCGATTTATGATATTCAGGCAAAGACAGGTCAGCAGCCACTCATTGATCATATTGTCGTGTTTGAAAACGTCCCAGCCGCAAAGAAGGACGAGCAAGAGGCGCGATTAGGGTTTACTGTGGAAAACATGAATGTATATGAAAAATCGAACTATGATCTCAATTTGCTGGCATCACCAGGAGAACAATTGCAATTGAAGCTGGCCTTTAACCAAAAAGCATTTGATCCTCAATTTGTCCACCGGTTAAAGGAGCAGCTGAGTCTATTGATGAACGAGGCGATCAAGCATCCCGATCAATCGGTTCATACACTTACACTCGTCACGAAACAGGAAAAGCAGCTGATTCTTGAGGAATGGAATGCGCCTGAGCTTGAGCATGACCAGCTGTATTTGTCGAAATGGTTTGAGCATAATGTCCGCAAACAGCCGAATGCAGTGGCATTATCAGCAGGTGAGCACACGATGACATATGCGGAGCTGAATGAACAAGCCAATCGATTGGCAAGGCATTTGCAAAAAAATGGGGTCACGCATCAAACGGTCATCGCCATTTTAGCCGACCGCACGCCTGAACTTATTGTCAGCCTGCTGGCTGTCTTAAAAGCAGGCGCAATCTATGTGCCAATTGATCCCGATTATCCAGAAAGCCGCATTCAATACATGCTTAAAGACAGCGGGGCAACGCATCTTCTGACTCACTCATGCTTTATCGGTCAGGCGAAGGCACTTGCGTTTGATGGTACGTATCTGTTTGCGGATGATCAGGAAATTTCACTGATGAGCTCAGAGAATCTTCTGCTAGAAGCAGGCTTACACGATACGGCTTACATCATGTATACATCTGGTACAACAGGTCAGCCAAAAGGCATCATGACGACCCATTCCAATATTGCCCGGGTGGTCAAAAATACGAACTACTTAACCATTTCAGAAACAGATACACTGCTGTCACTATCCAACAGCGTATTTGATGGCTTTACATTTGATGTATATGGCGCACTTTTAAACGGAGCAAAGCTTGTCTTGCCGAAAAAAGAGACCATTTTAAACATGGGCGAGCTGACGGGGGTGATTAAAAGGGAAAACATTTCTGTCATGTTTGTTCCGACGGCATTATTTAATCTCCTCGTTGATGAAGAAACCGACTGGATGCGCAGTGTGCGCAAGGTGCTGTTCGGAGGAGAGCGGGCATCGGTACAGCATGTGAGGAAAGCCTTTGATGTCATGGGGAAAGACAGACTGATCAATGTCTACGGTCCAACCGAATCAACGGTCTTCGCCACCTATTATCCAGTAGATGAGGCTCTGCCGGTAGAGACGCGTTCGATTCCAATCGGAAAGCCGCTCAACCAGACGGGTGCTTATATATTGAGCCCGCACGGACAGCTTCAGCCGATTGGAATGGTCGGAGAACTATGCCTGAGCGGAAAAGGGCTTGCGAAGGGGTATTTGAATCGTCCTGATCTGACAAAACAAGCCTTTATCGCCCATCCATTTGCTGCGGGAGAAAGGCTGTATCGTACGGGAGACTTGGCCTATTTTCGAGCAGACGGTTTGATTGAGTATGCAGGCAGAGTGGATGACCAGGTGAAAATTCGCGGTCATCGAATTGAGCTGACAGAAATTGAAGCCCACCTTCTCATGCATCCAGGCGTAAAGCAAGCTGCCCTTATAGCTGATCAGCATAACACGCAGCATACAAGGCTGCTCGCCTATATGACGTGTGAGGAGGAGTGGAAGGACAAACTCGATGTGATCAAGTCAGGGCTGAAGGAAAAACTTCCGGCTTACATGCAGCCTCATGAGCTGATCAGACTTGAGAAAATGCCGCTTACGCCAAATGGAAAGGTTGATAAACGTCAGCTGCCAAAGCCAGAGGCGCCTCAAGGAAACCGCCATGTGAAGCTTCCAGTAAATGAGGTAGAACAAAAGTTGCTTGTGATGTGGAGGGAAGTGCTTGAAAGAGATGATATCAGCACAGATGACCATTTTTTTGAGCTTGGCGGGCATTCATTAAAAGCGATGTCGCTTTTATCCAAGGTGTCGAAGGAATTCGATGTTCAGGTGCCCATTCACTTGCTGTTTGAGACGCCTACTATTGAAGCAATCAGCCGTTATATTCAACAGCAGGATCAGGAAGCCGCAGGCTATCTTGTATTCAATGAATCTCAAACGCCAACAGTCTTTGCTCTCCCGCCATTACCAGGCTATGGCTTTATTTATCAGGAAGCCGCAAAAACGCTTGATGGTGTTCGTTTGATCGCCTTTGACTTTATTGAAGCCGATCATCGAATTTCGCAATATGTTCAGCATATCCAGCACCTTCAGCCTGAAGGACCGCTGACTTTGATGGGATACTCTGGCGGGTGCTACCTAGCCTTTGAGCTTGTTCAATCGCTCGAACAAGCAGGGCGGACCGTCGAAAAGGTCATCATGATCGATTCCTATAAGAAAATAGGAGAAAGTGATTTAGAAGGACGATCCATTGATGACGATATAGCAGCGATCGTCCATCAGTCGCAGCAAAGTGAACTTGCCCAAGCGGAGCTCATCCAAGACGCGCTGGCTCAAAAAACGAGAGCCTACTATGAAACTTTTGTTAAGGGGGTGAACCAAGGAGAGATACAAGCAGACATTGACTTCATCCAATCCGAAGAGCAAATTGCGATACCAGACTGGATGGAAAATTGGGAAGCTGCGACGACCGGCGCTTATCGACAATATCAAGGCTATGGTCAGCACGCTGACATGTTCAAAAACAAAGAATGTGCCGCTCAAAATGCACAGCTGATCCAAAAGATAGTCCATCATAAAAATAGAGAAGCAGTCTTGTAAACTTTAGATTAGGCAGGGGTGCACACTGGCAGCCCTGCCTGACAAAAAAGGAAAGGAACTCATATGAAACCATCAACCATCAATCAATCGAATGTACATGAATCAATGGATACGATTTTACAAGATGTACAGAAAACCATTTTACAAACCAACGAAATCGAACGCTTCGCTGTTTTTTCTCGTGAAAAAACCATTCGACCTCGGCCATATCACCTCTCTCATTTATTTCTCGACCATCACATGGAGCAGGAGGCCGCAGTTGAATGGATACAGACGCAAATGGCTTCGCCTATTTTAGCGGACATGCCCCCAGCCATTTCCTATGGGGGGGATATAGATGTTAGTGCAGGAGCTCAAACCTTGCAGGACGCTCTAACTGAGGCAGCCAAAACGACAAACGGGCTGACTTATATCATCAATAGTGAAAATGAACTCACGCAATCCTACGCACAGTTAAAGGAGGATGCCGAACGGGTTCTGACGGGTTTAAGGGCACTAGGGCTTGAGCCAGGTGATCCTGTCTTCTTTCAATTTTCATCGAATCATGCGATGGTCACGGCCTTTTGGGCATGTGTGTTAGGCGGATTTGTCCCAACACTTGTATCGGCAGCCCCGACCTATCGGGAAATGAATGCCTCAGTGAAGAAGCTTCATCACGCTTGGAACCTGCTGGAACACCCGCTCATTCTCACGGATGACTCGCTAATTGATGAGGTGCAAGGCTTAGCTTTACTGTGGCATACAGATCAATTACGTGTGGCAGCCGTTGAACCGATGCTCACTTTAGAAAGAGATCTAGAAGCACATCCAGTCACGCCTGATGATTCAGTCTTTTTTATCTTAACGTCTGGAAGTACGGGGATGCCTAAATGCGTAGAGCATTCTCATAGAAGTGTGCTGGCGAATGTCAAAGGGACAGTGGCAGCCAATCAGTTTACACAAGAGGATGTCTCGTTAGACTGGATGCCATTAGATCATATTGGCGGCATTGTGATGTTCCACCTTGTCAATGTGTACACAGGCTGTGAACAGATTCGGGCAAGGACAGATGACTTCATCGCTCAGCCGCTGCGCTGGCTTGACTGGATGGACCGCTATCGTGCAACGAAGACGTGGGCACCTAACTTCGCATTTGCGATGATCAATGATTATGAGAAAGACATTTCTTCAGGTTCTTGGGATCTTTCTGCCATGACGTGTATGATCAATGGGGCAGAAGCGGTCGTACCGAAGACAATTCACCGGTTTTTACACCTGCTCGCTCCGCACGGCTTAAAGGGAGACGTCATCAGACCGGCTTTCGGCATGTCTGAAATCTCATCAGCCGTTGTCTTCTCTTTTGCGATTGAGCGGGGAGATGAAAACAGCGGGGTTCTGACCTTTGAGGAAACGTCACTGACAGAGCAGCTAAGACCAGCGGAGGCACGTGAGACAGGAACCGTCAGCTTTACAGAGCTGGGGAAACCGATTCCGGGTATCACGATTCGTATCGTCAACCATCAGCATGAGCTTCTTCCCGAAGATCACATTGGCAGCGTGCAAATCAAAGGGCCGACGACGATGAAGGGCTATTACAAGAATGACGAAGCGAATCAAGAGGTTTTTCAAACAGAGGGCTGGTTTCACACGGGTGATTTAGGTTTTCTGCACGAAGGAAGGCTGACATTAACCGGTAGAGAAAAAGACATGATCATCATCAACGGGAAAAATTATCACAACTATGAGATTGAAGCCATGGCAGAGGAAGTACCAGGCGTAGAAACGAGCTTTGTGGCTGCTTGCTCCGTTCGGATGGAGGCATCTGCATCCGATGAACTGATTCTCTTTTTTACACCGAAACTGTATGAGCCTGCTTATATCATGAGGGCTAGCCAGCACATTAAAACCCATATTGCGACAAAAATGGGTCTGTCTGCATCAAAGGTTATCCCTGTCCAGAAGCATGCCTTTCCGAAAACAAGCTCTGGAAAAATAGAAAGGGCACAGCTCAAGACAAGGTGGCAGGAAGGTGAATTCGACGAAATCATTAAGGAACTGGACATCAGACTTGAAAATGAACACACCTTGCCTGATTGGAGTTATCAAAAGAAGTGGACACCTGCTCCGCTTCATGAAACTGAAAAGCAAACAGCAGGGGACATGGTGATCTTTGCAGATGCATTAGGGCTGGCAGATCAATTGAGATCTCTCTCAAACAAAGAACAAACCTATATTACGGTTGAACCGGGTCAAGCATTCACACAACTCACACATACTCACTTCATCATCCACCCGAATCGGCCGTCAGACTACGAACAACTCTTTGAGACGCTCCGTTCGTATGGCGTTTCGGTGAAACAAATCATTCACCTTTGGAACTACACAAACAAGGAAGACACACTTCAAGCGGCAATGGCGAAGGAAGCGCAGAAAACTGGCAGCATGAGTGCATTATATGTAACAAAAGCGATTGCCGCCTATGAGGAACCTGTAGAGATCACCTTTGTCTCAGCTCATGCGATTAATTTGCCAGAAGATCAAACGCATCATGTGGAAAAAGCAACGACAACAGGATTGATGACAGCTGTACAGCATGAATGGCCGTTTATCAAGGTGCGATGTCTTGATTTTTCTCTAACAGAACCGGCTGACCGTTCTCATGCATCAGCGATCATGACAGAGCTTACACATGACACAAGCCATCATATCGCTGCTTACCGCGAAGGTGTTCGTTATATTCCTCTTTTATCACCGCTGCATCTGGAAAAAGATCAAAAGAGGAAGAAACCGCCATTTGAATCATCTGGGCTTTACGTGATGACAGGAGGGCTTGGCGGCATTGGGCGGATGCTGAGTGAACACCTTCTGACGTCCTATCAAGCGCATCTTGTGCTGCTTGGAAGAAAGGCACGAGAGGCTTTATCTGCGGAGCAGCAAGACGTTTTGACCTCACTTGAGAAACAAGCGAAAGACCATGGCGGCACAGTTTTTTATGAAGAAGTGGACATGACGAACGCAAAAGACATTGAAGCGCTCATCTCAAGACAAGAGGCGGCTCAAGGAAAAAAGCTGCATGGCGTGATTCATTTCGCTGGCATCATTCAAGAGGAGCTGCTTGCTGACATGACGTCTGCGTCCTTACATGCGATGTACGAAGCGAAGGTATATGGCACGATTGCGCTTCATGAAGCGGCTTCTAAACGGCAGAACGTCTTATTTCTATCTAGCTCGTCAGCACGAACGTTAAAGGGCGGGATGACCGTCGGCGCTTATTGCGCTGCCAATGAGTTCGTTGAACAATTTGCTCATTATCAAAGGCTGACATCTACAGTGAAGCCGTATTGCTTTAGCTTTAGCATGTGGGATGAGGTCGGCATGAGCGAGGGTTCGATGATCAAAGGCATGTTAAAAGAAAGAGGCTATCTCCCGATTCCGAAGCGGGCGGGCTTCCAGACAATGCTGGCATGTTTGATGACAGATGCGCCACTCATTTATATGGGATTAGATCGGTCGAAGCAGGACATTCAAGAAATGAGCCAAGCGGAGAGGCAAACAGAGCAAGCCGTGTATGTCTTTTTTAAAACCGACAAAACAAAGGCCATTGAAGAACGGCTGTATCAGTCCATTTATACGTGTTTGCAGTCTCATCTATCTGGTGAATATTCCGTGCATCTATTTCCTGAGGAATATTGGAAAGAATCAGAGGGTGGCATGCCGGATGAAGCGTATTTCAAAGCATTCATTGAGGAAAGTGGACAGGATGCAGAGGACAGAGCGCCTCAAACGGAGACGGAGAAACTTTTGGCAAACATTTGGTCCGAGCTGCTTGATGTCTCACATGTCAGCTGCGGTGATCATTTCTTTCTACTCGGGGGTCATTCGCTCAAGGCAACGCAAATGCTGTCTGCGGTGAGACAAAGAATGGGATTTGACGTGCCGCTCGCTGTTCTTTTTGAGCATACGAGACTTGGGGAATTAGCGGAATGGATCGATTCGCATGCAAAAGTGGATGAAGCGGTACAGGTGCGGAAAATGGAAAAGGGTCAGGAGATTCCGATGTCTTATGCCCAGCAAAGACAGTGGTTTCTCTATCAATTACAGCCCGATCTGCCATTTTACAATAATACAATTTCCTTTCGGATGAATGGACCTTTAGATGTGAAGGTGCTTCAGAGCAGTCTTCAGCAAATGGTGCAAAGGCATGAATCGCTCAGAACTTCCTTTACCATGAGCGGCGATGAACCAGTGCAGATCATACATGAGCATATGACTCTTCCAGAGCTTGAAGTGGTGGATCTATCAGATCTGACAGCACAGAAAGAAAAAGAACAAAAAGCGGCTGAATGGGCAAAAAGAGAGGCGGGCACACCTTTCCGCTTAGAACATGATCCGCTCTTTCGAGTGAAACTGATTCGGCTGTCGGAAACAGATCATTTACTGCTGATGTCCATTCACCACATTGTGTCAGATGGCTGGTCGGTTGGGATTGCCGCAAGAGAGCTGTCTGAGTGGTATACAGCGATGATTGACAAGAGAGAGCCTGATCTTTCGCCGCTGCCAATTCAATATGCGGATTACGCACTATGGCAGAAGGAGTATTTGACTGGAGAGACGCTGCAGAAGCAGATTTCCTATTGGAAGGAGCAATTTGCGGTCCCTGTAGAAGATTTGGTTTTGCCGTATGACTACCCGCGGCCAGCCGTTCAATCCTACAAGGGAAAAACGAAAAAATACCACTTGTCGAAGTCGCTGTCTGAGCAGCTGGCTGCCCTTTCTAAAAAGACAGACAGCACCCTTTATATGACGTTACTGACTGCCTTTTCTACCTTGCTGCATCGATTGTCTTCACAGGATGAGTTTGTGGTTGGATCAGTCATTGCTGGGAGAAATCGGACGGAGATGGAGCATCTCATCGGATTTTTCGTAAATACGCTGGCACTTCGGATCGATCATAGCGGGAATCCTGCTTTCACTGAACTATTAGAGCGGGTGAAAGAAACAACAATGGGCGCCTATGCGCATCAGGATGTGCCGTTTGAGATGGTCGTAGATGAGCTGAATATTGTACGTGAGGCTGGCAAGCAGCCGCTGTTTCAGGTCATGTTCGTTCTGCAAAACCTACCGCTTGAAGCTTCTCCGATGGGGGAGGCGACATCCGTTTTAGCCATTGAAGATAACGATACCGCCAAATTTGATCTATCCCTGTTTGTTTTTGAAGGGGCGGAGGGTCTTCAATTAAAACTGGAGTATGATGTGGACTTATTTTCTGACGACACGATGGATCGGTTCCTTCGGTACTACGAGCATCTGCTTGCGTGTATTTGTGAAAATCCAGCACAGCCGATCAGACAAATGAATTACCTGCCAGAGAAAGAAAAGTATCAGCTGCTCTATGAATGGAGCGGTAAAACCAATCAGCCTGCAGGCCCGCTTCTCATCACGGAACGGTTTGAAGCGCAGGTGAGAAAGTCACCCGATGCCATTGCTCTCGAATTCGGGGAAGAGCAGTGGACGTATCGTGTGTTACAAGAGAAAGTCGACCGGCTTGCTGCTTCTCTGCAGCAGCGAGGTGTGACGCCGCATGAACCAGTAGGGCTGCTCATCGACAGGTCGCCTCAAATGATTCTTGGGGTGCTGGCGATTGTGAAAGCAGGAGGCGCCTACGTGCCAATTGATCCTGAATATCCAGATACACGGATTGATTATATGCTGAGGGATACAGGTATTCAGCTGTTACTGACAAAAAATGAATGGCTGAAAAAGGTGTCCATCAGTCAAACCGAACTCATTTGTCTTGATGAGGGATATGAAGAGTTTTTATCAGAAGCAGAACTCATACCTGCTGCCCTAAAACCTGATGGACTCGCTTATATCAATTACACGTCAGGATCAACTGGACAGCCGAAAGGGGTTTTGATCCCGCATCAAGCAGTCATCCGGCTTGTCTGTGAAACAGATTATGTCACCCTTGATGAACATACGCGCATTTTACAAATCGCCAGCTTCTCCTTTGATGCCTTTACGTATGAAATATGGGGAGCCCTGCTAAATGGGGGAAGGCTGATCCTGACCGATCGAAATACGATTTTATCAATGGATACGCTGGCTGAAACGCTGACATCATACAAGATCACAACAGGATTTCTGACGGTGCCGCTGTTCAACCGGTTAACAGAGGAACATCCTGAAGCCTTATCTGGATTCGATGCATTATTGGTTGGTGGTGATGCGCTCTCAGCTGCTCATATCCGCAAGGCACTGCCGTATTTACCTGAAGGGCTTTTAAACGGCTATGGACCAACTGAGAATACGACGTTCTCCTGTGTGCATCACATTCGCTCATTAGACGAAGGGCAGGCGACAGTTCCTATCGGTCAGCCAATTGCTTATTCACAAGCCTATGTATTAGACGACCAGCTGCAGCCGGTTCCGCAGGGTGTTATTGGAGAGATCTACGTTGGCGGAACAGGGCTGGCACTCGGTTACCTTGGAGATGAAGAAAAAACATCGCAATCATTTATCCCGCATCCTTTCCAAAAAGGAGCGCGTTTATATAAAACAGGCGATATGGGCCGCTGGCTCTCAAATGGCACCATCGACTGCCTTGGAAGAATCGATCATCAAGTGAAAATACGCGGACACCGCGTCGAATGCGGAGAAATTGAAGCCGCTATGCTGAGTGTTGAAGACATCATAGAATGTGCTGTCATTCCGCATCAGCACGAAAGTGGTCATAAGCGGCTCATCGGTTATTTTGTCCAAAAAGGTGCATGGATCCAGCAAGACATTCGCAGCGCCTTGAAAGACAAACTGCCAGATTATATGGTACCAAGTCTATTCATAGAGCTAGAGAAACTGCCGCTCACGCCAAACGGCAAGGTAGACCAAAAGCGTCTCCCGCCGCCAGAGTGGAGACAGGAAGAAGTGGACAAACCAGCAGATAAGGCACTCAGTGAGGAAGAACGAGTGCTGGAAAAAGTGTGGACTCAGCTTCTTGGCACTCCTTCAATTAGTGTACATGATAACTACTTTGAGCTTGGCGGAGATTCCATTATTGTCATACAAATGGTGGCACGTCTAGCACAGGAAGGCTACATCATTCAGCCAAGAGATGTATTTGAAAAACAGACCATTTCACAGCTGGCACGCGCTATGAAAAGAGCGGATGTGTCTGTGTCCTATGATCAATCGCCTGTTACAGGAGAAGTTCGTCTGCTTCCAATCCAATCTTGGTTCCTTGAGCAATCAATGACAAACCAAGATTATTGGAATCTATCAGCGCATATTGAATTCAAGCAATCTATACAACCCGAACAATTATCAAAAGTTCTTTCAAAGCTTGTCGATCATCACGATATGCTGAGAGCCATTTATACAAAAGCAGCAGACGGCACATGGATTCAAACCATTCGTGCGCCTGGCATCATCCCTTGTGTCACATTTTTTGATTTGACGGATGTTTCTTACGAGGAAGCGCTGGAGCAAATTCACTTGGAGACAAGCGCTTGTCAAGGAACATTGTCATTAGAGCGGGGAGAAGTGATCAAAGCCATTCTTTTTCAGACAAGTGGTCGTACGTCTGAACTCTTTATCGCAGCCCACCATCTTGTGATGGATGGAATATCGTGGCGCATCATACAGGAAGATCTATTAAATGGATTGAAGCAGCTTGCAGCAGGGCAGGAGATCACACTTGCAAAGAAAACCGCTTCCTATCAGCAGTGGGCAGATGCACTCTATGAATATGCACAAACCGATCAATTACAAGAGCAGGTTCCTTTTTGGCAAAAGATCATGGATCAAGAGGAAGAAGGTTCTCCTTTTCAAACACCTGCGCTTTTCAATATAGAAGAACATGCAGAGATCCTGACTGTTCAATTGACGAAGGATCAAACAGACATTTTACTAAGGCACGCATCACAAGCGTACCGAACTGAGGTCAACGATTTACTTTTATCAGGACTTGCGCAAGCCGTTGGAAAGCCAATATTGATCACGTTAGAAGGACACGGACGCGAGGATTTATTTGAACAGATGGATTTGTCACGGACAGTCGGCTGGTTTACAAGCTCTTATCCTATTTTTATTCCTTTTATTCAAACCGATGTGGAGAGACAAATCAAAGATGTCAAAGAAACCTTAAGAGCTGTGCCGCAAAAGGGGATCGGCTATGGCTTGCTTCAATACATGACAGCATCTCGCTTACTCAAAACGGCAGCGCCGCAGATGAGCTTTAATTACCTTGGACAGTTAGATCAAATAGATGGTGAAGCAAATCTGTATTTAGCAGATGAACGAAATGGACATGTACATGATCCAAAAGCAGAAAGACAGCATTTAATCGATGTGTACGGATACGTTGTCAGTGGCCAGCTTCAGATGAATTTTATGATCAATCGTGAACTGCTTCAGCATGAAGAGGTGCGCCATTTACCTGAACGGTTCAAAGAAAAAATGGAGGACATTCTGACGCATTGTGTAGAGACAAAAGGCGGCTTTACGCCATCTGATTTTCCAATGGTCCAGCTGACACAAAAGCAAATAGATGAGCTTCCAGACAATGTGGTGGATGTGTATCCACTATCTCCGATGCAGCAAGGGATGCTGTTTCATGCACTGTTAGATCAAGCGTCACAGGCTTATTTTGGTCAGGTGCATATGACGCTCGAAGGCTTAACGGACGGCGAAGCCTATGAAAAAGCATGGAATCTGCTTGTAGAACGTCATTCGATTTTGCGGACAAGATTTGCTTGGGAGGGGCTAAAGGAGCCTGTCCAATTGATTCAATCAGAAGGAAGCATTCACCTCACTCAGCACGATGTGCGCCACCTGAGTGAAACGGATCAGAAGAAAACCATTGAGCGTTATTTACAATCCGATCGTTCAAAGGATTTCGAATTAGAGGATGCGGCTGAACCGCTCATTCGTATCGCTTTATTCCATCGTGACGAGAAAACATGCACGTTTGTTTTTAGCTTTCATCATATTTTAATCGATGGCTGGAGCCTGTTCGGCTTGATTGAGGAATCCTTTTCAATGTATCGCTCTCTTGTGGATGAACGAGAGATGAACCTTCTGGCTGTGCGTCCATATAAAGATTTTATTGAGTGGCTGCAAAAGCAGGATCAAGAGAGGGCGCAAGAGTTCTGGAAACATTATATGTCAGGAGTGGAGGAAGCCACACCACTTCCTGGGGACGGAGAGCAGACTCCGAATGAAGGAGCAGGTATTGATCAATTTAGTATCAAACTGACGCCTGAAATGCAGCAGAAGCTGGAGAAGATGACAGGCACACAGAAGGTCACGATGAGCACACTGATTCAGGCGGCATGGGGGCTGCTCTTGCACCTTCATTCAGGCTCAGAGGATGTCGTGTTCGGTGTCACAGTATCTGGACGGCCGGCGGACTTACCAGAGGTTGAAAGCATGACAGGGCTCTTTATTAACACCTTGCCGCTCCGTTTGCCGATCACACCAGACAGGACCATTGCCGAGCTGCTGGCACAGACGCAGGAAACGGTTTTTCACATGCGAGAATTTGAGTATACCGTATTGCCAGATATTCAGCAGATGACCCAAATCCCGAATGGAGAATCATTGTTTAACAGCATTGTCGTGTTTGAAAACTATCCGATTGAATCTGTAGAGCCGTATGGTGTACGGATATTAGACATTGCAAGTCATGAAGAAACAAACTATGACCTGACCCTTGTGGCTGTCCCAGGAGATACGCTGGAGCTTCGAGTCACATACCGCTTCAATCAATATACAGAAAAACAAATACAATCGCTGATGCAGCAGCTGGGCCACACACTTGAAGCCATGACAGAACAAGTGGAGACACCACTCTCTGATTTCACGATGGTAACAAATGAAGAAAAAGAGCGGATGATCACCGAGTGGGCGAAAAACGCACAAGTCAGCGTGCTGTACCCAGACCAAGAAGAGGTCTACTCAGGAGTGCACGATCCTTCCTGTGAGACGGAAATATTTGTGCTAAGCGAAGAGCATCAGCTCATGCCGATAGGATTTTCTGGAGATATTTTTATCGGCACGAAGGATATCAAAGCACTTTGCGGGGAGCTTGCCGATTGGATGGAGACGCATAAAATTCCGCATCCATTCAAACATCAAACAGGCGAATACCTCTATCCGACAGGGGATGTCGGCGTTTGGACTGAAAAAAACAAGATTCAGATTTTGGATTGGATGTAGGAGGAGAAGAACGATGTTAGTTAGTAGACGAAAAGGACATGCAGCAAATCATATCGTCAGAATCAACGGAAAACGAATCGATCTCAAAGCATTAGAGCAAGTCATGATGCTTCATTTTCCGCTAAAGGAATGTGTGTTAATCCCTAAGAAAAATCAAGAAGGCAGCCTCTCGCTTGTGCTATTTGCACAGGCGAAGGACCCTTCGCTGACAAGAGAGGACTTGATGAAAGGCCCGCTTCATCCCTATGAAGTACCAGCCGCTCTCGTCTTATTGCCTTCCTTGCCAAGAGCAGAAAGTGGAGCCATCGATACAGAAGCATTGCTTTCGATTGACATCATAGATGAAGAGGGTTTAAGAAAGATAGAAGAGCGTACGAAAGCCATAGATGGAGTGGAGGAAGCGGCCGCTCTCATTGAAAGTCAGACAGAAAAACAAATGCCTTATCACCTAGATGACCTGTTTCCTAATCGACAGCGTGCGCAAGGGAACGTATCGATCTCGAAGGATGAAGCGGGCGAAACAAAGCAAGCATCCGCTCATGAAAAGCCGCCAGCACTTGTGTATGGCGGGGATGTCATCAAAAAACCAGGCACACCTGTCACACTGACAGAGGTGCTGATTCGATCAGCCTTTATGTCACCTGACCGCGGGGTGACCTATATCAAAGAAGGCGGGCGCACATTGACCCAAACCTATCCTGAGTTACTCACAAACGCAGAACGGGTTCTGTCTGGTTTAAGGAAAGCAGGGCTGACAAATGGCGATCAAGTGTTACTTCAATTAAAAGATCATCATGATTTCATCACCGTGTTTTGGGGCTGTATTCTCGGTGGCATCATTCCGACTCCAGTCTCTGTTCCGCCTGTTTATGATGAGATGAATCAAGGAGTGAACAAGCTCAAGGGCGTGTTTCAGCTGCAAAATGAACCGTTTATTATTACAAACGAAGCAAGTGCTGAAGACATTGCTGGGCTGCGTGAGACATTTGAGGCAAAAGAAATACCTATTTTAACAGTAGAAACATTGCTTACGTGTGAACCGGATGAACAGCATTATGAGCCAGAGCCGGATGAGCCTGTGCTTCAGCTGCTGTCTTCAGGAAGTACGGGTGTGCCTAAGTGTATCCGTCACAACCATCAAAGTATTTTATCTCGGATCATCTCCTTTGAGCAGACAAATGGCTTTACGCATGAGGATGTGTCGCTTAACTGGATGCCGCTTGATCATGTAGGAGGCATTGTCATGTTTCATGTGCATGACGTCTACCTTGGCTGCCAGCAGATTAGTCCATCCATCGATCAATTTATCGAGCGGCCGATGGTGTGGCTGGATTGGGTAGAAACATACGGCGTCACAAGGACATGGGCACCGAATTTTGCTTTTGCCATGATGAATGAATATGAGGACGACATTCGCAAGGGGAGCTGGGATCTCTCCACACTGACTTATATTATGAATGCAGCCGAAGCGGTTGTTCCAAAAGTGACGCAGCGCTTCATGCATATCATGGGTCAGCACAGATTAAGCCGCCATGCGATGGTGCCGGCGTACGGCATGTCTGAAACATCCTCAGCCATTGTTCAATCAAAGAAATTCATGCGGCATGATGATCAGGATGGACAGCTGACGATTGATCAGACCTCGTTAACAGGTGAAATTCAATACGTGACGCAAGATCATCCGCACAAGATGACGTTTACAGAAGTCGGCGTACCTATTCCGTCTGTATGGGTTCGGATTGTAGACGAGCATCATCATGTGCTGCCAGAAGATCAGGTCGGGCGCTTACAGGTGAAGAGTCCAACGATTATGATGGGCTATGATCAAAATGAGGAAGCCAATCAAGAGGTATTTGCGGAAAATGGCTGGTTTCACACGGGGGATTTAGGATTTATTCACGAAGGGCGTCTTGTTCTGACAGGTCGAGAAAAGGACATCATCGTCATCAACGGAGCCAACTATTTGAATTACGAAATTGAAGCGGTTGTGGAAGAGGTGGACGGGGTTGAAGTCACCTTTGCCGCTGCGTACGGCATTTACAATCCCGAATCAAGCAACGACACGCTTGCCGTCTTTTTTGTCTCGCAAAAAGATTCAATAGAGGAACAAATCACGATGATTCAGCAGATTAGAGAGGCCATCATCCGAAAAATCGGGATAGAGCCTGATCACATCATTCCGGTGAAAAAAGACCAATTTCCGAAAACAGAGAGTGGGAAAATCCAACGTGCCCAGTTAGGTGCAGCGCTAAAAGAGGGAGTATTCCGTGACATTGAAAGGGCACTGGATCTTGCTTCTGAAAATGAACAAACACTCCCAGATTGGTTTTTCAAACGCACTTGGGCAAAGGAGCATATTGGTCCGTCTCAGCCTTCTGCTGATCATGTACTCGTTTTCGAGGATGAAAAAGGGCTGTACCAATCACTTTACGCACAATTTGAACAAAGAAATCAGCCCTATGTTTCTGTGAAAAAAGGGCGTGAATTTTTGCGTTTGTCCAAAGGGATGTACCAGATGAATCCGAGAATCAAGGGGGATTATGTCAGGCTCGCTGCAGCACTTGAAGCAGATGAATTAAAGACAGGGCAGGTACTCCACTTGTGGAATGTGACAGACAAAGAAGCCATCGTTGAGCCTGCGCAGTTCAAAGAAATGCATGCGAGTACCAATCAATCTATTTTGTACTTGTATCAAGCTTGGAGGCAAGAAAACAAAGAGCCAGTCCGGCTTGTCGTGGTGACAAAGGGTGGTCAATTTGTAAGCCCTGAAGAAGATCTTCATGTGGAGAAAACGTCGCTCGCTGGTTTATTAAAAACCATCCCGCAAGAATGGGAAGGAGCAGAGGTGTCCCATATTGATATTGAAGCGGAGCGTGTGGAACAGGATGCAAAGCACATTGCTGAAGAGCTGTCAGCGATTCATATAAAAGCAGAGGTGTCATACCGAAACGGGCACAGGTTCGTACCAAAGCTGGAAAAAGTCAATATGATGAAAGCACCTCAAACAGAAGGGTTTTTAGAATATGAAGGTCTTTATTTGCTGACTGGAGGTCTTGGCGGTATTGGATTTGAGCTGTCTAAACAGATGCTCCAATTTGGCCTAAAGCTCGTATTGATTGGAAGGACTTCTCTGGAAGACAGCCTGGAAAAGAAAGAGGCGTTCTCACAGCTAAAAGGCCTCGGTGATGTCATCTATGTACAAGCGGATGTGACCAATTTAGCTGACGTCGAGCGGGCGATTTACAAAGCAGAAAAACACTTTGGTCAATCCATCCGGGGCGTGCTGCATTTAGCCGGGGCTGGCAATGTGTCAGAGCATTTTCAGCATGCGGATAAGTATGCATTGGCTCATACGTCAGAAGAGGATTTCACAAAGGAGCTGTCAGGGAAAGCAGACGGAGCGTTTGTCCTGCAGGAAGCCTTCAAGCATGACCCGGCAGTACCACTCGTCTTTTTTGGATCGGTGAATGGCTTTTTTGGCGGCACAACATTCGGGGCATACTCTGCAGCCAACAGCTTTTTAGATGGACTTGCGCACGCTCTCACCTTTCAAGAAGGAAGACGGGCGATCTCTTTGAACTTCAGCATGTGGGATAATCTTGGTTTGTCTAAGGGACATACCGGCGCAGCGCTAACCGTCCGCAAGGGATTTCAATTGATTGGAAAGAAGCAAGGTCTCCATTCATTAGGTCTAGGTGCCCGGCTGAATGAAGCGCATCTATTTATCGGACTAGACGGAGCCAATCCAGAAATCGCTGAGTATCTTCAGCCAGCACCAATTCCGACTTTTGAGAAAAAGCTTTTTTACACGGTTCAGTCTGGCAAAGAAGTGCATGTTGAAGATATCGCAGGCGTAACAAAAGGTGACTGGGATATTCAGCAAGTACAGGAAATACCGAAAAAACAAGATGGCTCTATTGATCATGAAGCCCTCAAGCTGAATCATCACAAAAATGGACAACCCCTTGAAAAACAATTGCCAGAAACGAAAACAGAGCAAATTCTTGCTGCCATATGGGAGGACATTTTAGACGTAGATCGTGTGTACAAAGAGGATCAATTCTTTGATCTTGGCGGGCATTCATTAAAGGCGACTCAAACTATTTCTCGGATCAATCATGAATGTTCAATCAAGGCGCCTTTAAAAATATTATTTGAAAGTAAGCATCTGGCCCATCTGGCGCAAATGGTTGATGACATCAAAGGGGCACCGGCTGTTCAGGAAGCCAAGATTCCAAAGCTTGAAAAGCGAACAAGCTATGAGCTGTCACATGCTCAGAAGCGCATTTGGTTCTTATCCACATTAGAAAAGAGCCATCATTACAATATATTAGGTGCTTGGAAGCTGACAGGACAACTGCACATTCAAGCGTTAACAAAAGCGATCGGTCTCTTAACGAAACGTCATGAAGCACTGCGTGCAACATTTAAATCGCTTGGGGGCAAGCCAGCTCAACTGATACGTGAAGACCTTCCGCCATCCGTCACAGTTGCGAATTTCTCATTATTTAATGAAAAAACGAGAACGAGAAGACTCAAGCAGCTTATTCAGCAAGAGGCAAACCGCGTCTATGATTTAGAAAGAGGGCCTCTTTCACACTGGACGATTGTGGATATGGGCAATGAGGAATTTTATCTTCTTTGCGCGCAGCACCACATCATTTCAGATGCATGGTCGCTCAGCCTGCTCATTCAGGAGTTAGAAGTGGCATATGACGGGCTTCTTTCAGATGAATCGCCGCAGCTCCCGGCGCTGGAAATCGAATGGACAGATTATGTTCATTGGGAAAATGAGCAACTAACGCATCATCAAGCAGACCAAACCTATTGGCTCGATACCTTACAAGGTGAACTTCCAGTGCTAGAGCTGCCATTTGACCGCCCTCGTCCGCCGGTTCAAACATTTAACGGCGCTACAGAGCAAATCGTCTTGGAAGAACCGCTTATCCGCCGTTTGCAGGCTTTGTCCAAGCAGCAGGGCACAACGCTGTTCATGACGATGCTGTCAGCGTACTACGTCCTGCTTCACAAGCTGTCCGGACAGACAGATATCATCATTGGCTCGCCGATCGCAGGGCGAGATGCCAAACAATCAGAGAAGCTCGTTGGGATGTTTGTGAATACACTTGCGCTGAGGCAGGATATCTCCACAGCAGATACGTTTGCTGATGTCCTGGAAAACGTGAAAGAGATGACGTTAAAAGCATTTGAGCATCAGCGTTATCCATTTGACAAGCTTGTCGATGATCTTTCGTTGGATAGAGATTTAAGTCGATCGCCTATTTTCCAAGTGGCCATGGGGTATGTAACAGATTCGCTCAATGTAAATCTCAAAGGGCTGACAAGTGAACATGTGATGGTCCATCATACAGTGTCTAAATTTGATCTCACCCTGCATGTATTTGAACAGGGAGATCAGCTGTCGATCCATGTGGAATACAATACAGATTTATTTGATCAAGAGACCATCCATCGTTATATGAATTATTATCTTCATCTGCTAGATGGTATGACGGCTCAGCCTGAACGTACATTTTCTGACTATTGCTTAATGGACAAAGCGGAACAGGCCGCCATGATCATAGGAAAAAACCAAACGGCTACATCATATCCAAAACGGACCCTTCAAGAGCTGTTTGAAGAACAGGTGCAGCGTGATCCGCACCGTATTGCCTTGTCCTATTTGGAAGAGCACATGACTTATCAAGAGTTGGATGAGAAGGCGACACAGCTTGCTGCTTACTTGCAGTCTAAAGGAGTTGGACCAGGTTCACTGGTACCGATGCTTTTTGATCGTTCCTTTGACATGATTGTCTCGGTGCTAGGTATCGTCAAGTCTGGTGCTGCGTATGTTCCGATGTCACCTGAATATCCAGATGCACGCATCCGCCTCATCGTTCGCGATACGCAAAGTGATGTGATCATCACTCAGTCTCATTTTGCAAGTCGTCTAGTAGACTTTACAGGTACAAAGATTAACATGGACAAGCCGTTATCAGAAACAGATGCAGTGTATCAAAGAGAACAATCGATCATAGGGGAAGCCCAGCTGGCCTATGTCAACTACACATCAGGCTCAACAGGTACACCAAAAGGCGTGATGCTCCCTCATGCAGGAGTTGTCCGCCTGGTTAGAGAAACAAACTATATTGAACTAGGTCCAGATGACAAGATGCTTCAGCTCTCAAACTATGCTTTTGATGCCTTTACATTTGAATTATGGGGAATGCTGCTGAATGGCGGTCAGCTGATTCTGATCCCAAAATATGCCGCACTGAATATGGATGAATTATCACGGTTGATCAAAACGCATCAAGTGACAGCCAACTGTCTGCCAACCGCCTT
Source organism: Bacillus sp. NMCC46 (assembly GCF_002998465.1). Classification (NCBI taxonomy): domain Bacteria; kingdom Bacillati; phylum Bacillota; class Bacilli; order Caryophanales; family Bacillaceae; genus Bacillus; species Bacillus sp. NMCC46. Next base: position 218,586 of record NZ_PVQZ01000006.1, read on the forward strand.
ATTCAATCGGCTGGTGGAGCACGATCCAAAAAGTGTAGCAGGCTACCGCACATTACTTGTTGGCGGAGAAGCGATGTCTAGTGAGCATGCACGAAAGGTACTCCCACATATGGAGGGTGTGCTCATCAATGCTTACGGTCCAACAGAAAACACGACCTTAGCAGCAACACATCAAGTCACGCACATGCCAGAGGGTACAAGATCAGTTCCAATTGGTGTCCCGGTATCGAACTCAACTGTCGTCATACTAGATGAAGCGCTCAACCCAGTGCCAGCAGGCGTCAAAGGAGAAATCTATATCGGCGGAACAGGGCTGGCAAAAGGCTACCTTCATGATCCAGAGCGGACGCAGGAGCGTTTTATTGACAATCCATTTCCTGAACTAGAGGGAGACAAGCTGTATCGTTCAGGTGATCTTGGTACATGGCGCTCAGATGGCACCATTGAATATCTCGGCCGAAAAGACAACCTCGTGAAAATTAGAGGCTACCGGATTGAATGTGGGGAAATTGAAACAGCTCTCCTCAAGCATCCGCAAGTAAAGGAATGTACAGTCATCGCCAAAACGTATGGCAGCTCTAAACGGCTGGCAGCCTACCTTGTCACAGACGGGGAGAATCCTGTTCCGGGCTGGAAAGCATTTTTGCAGGAAAGCCTGCCAGGCTACATGATTCCAAGTTACTTTATTGTAATGGACGAAATGCCAGTCACAACGAACGGAAAGGTTGATCAAAAAGCACTGCCAGAGCCGACAGAAACGATCTCTCTTTCCCAGGGGGATGACAAACCAGTCACCGAAACGCAGGAACAAATTGTCACAGCTTTCAAGGAAGTGCTTGGTGTCAAACAAGTAGGCATGCATGACTCCTTCTTTGATTTAGGCGGCGATTCGATTATGAGTATCCAGGCTGTTGCCAAATTAAAAGAAAAGGGGATTCGTGTTGATCCAAAATGGATTTTCATGCATCCAGCACCTGCGCAGCTAGCCGCACATTTGGACGCAATTCCAGAGGCCGGGGAGCATGTCGAAAGGTCTCCGAAGGACTATGTGATTGAGCTGAAAAAAGGCGATCCAGCTGAACCGAGAATATTCTTTGCACCGCCTGCCGGTGGAACGGTCATGGGCTATATCGATGTTGCTAAGCTGATGACACATCAAGGCGCTGTTTATGCCATGCAGTCTCCTGGCTTATATGAGGATGAAGAACCGCAATTCCTCCATTACACAGAGCTTGTCACCATTTTTATTGAAGCCATTGAGACCTTCTATCGACCAGGCATTGACTATCTAGCAGGGCATTCAATGGGCGGGCATCTTGCCTACGGAATGAATCAGCGGCTCTGCCATGCAGGAAAAGCGCCGAAAGGATTGATCATTTTAGATACGGTGCCAGTGCTAAGAGATGAGGCAGATCAGGCGCTCCATGCCGATATGAACGAAGAAGAAGTGAAAATGCTTGCGCTTGTCCTAGGAATGGGAAATCTCGTCGGCATCCAGCCAGAAGCATTACAAGGGCTGAGCTTCCAAGAAGTGAAACAGACAATACTCAAAGAGGCAGAAAAGGATGAAGTGGTTCATCAATTTATGAATGATCAATATTTAGATAAATATTTGCAAATGCAAACGCATAATACGATCATGTCACAAGCCATTGAATTAGAAAAAGAACCATTCCCTGTGCCGTTTTATATTGTACAAAGCAGTGATCACGCCATCGATTTCCAGAAGAAGTTCTCAGACTGGGAGGCTTATACGAAAGGGTCGTGCTCGTATTATCACATCAAAGGAGACCATGTCACCATGATGAAAAGGCCGCAGGCAGATGAACTGGCACGGATTCTTCAAACGATTATAAAGGGGTAAGGACGTATGAATCAGTTATTTAAAACCTTTGAAAAAAAATCAGGCCTTATTCAGCTTATTTGTTTTCCTTTTGCAGGCGGTTATTCCGCCTCGTACCGCCCGCTCTTTGAACAGCTAAAAGGCTCTGCCGAAGTAACAGCAGCAGAGCCCCCAGGGCATGGAACCAATCTCATGCCGCTCGAAACGAGCATTGACCAATTGGCTGAGCTGTACAAAGAAGGGCTTACAGGCAACCTGAACCGCCCATTTATCCTGTTCGGACATTCCATGGGAGGACTTGTCGTGTATAGACTGACGCAGCTGCTAGAAAAGGAAGGGGTCTATCCTGCAGCAGTTGTGATCTCGGCCATTCAGCCGCCGCAAACAAAACGGCAGATCCTGACCCATTTATCCAATGAAGCATTTGTTCAGCATATTGCCGAAATGGGCGGGATTCCAAAGGAATTATTAGAGAACAAACCAATGATGGATTACTTTACGCCGTCCTTACGTGCAGACTACCAGGCACTGGAAACCTTCCAGCACAAAGATCAATCCGTCATCGAAACACCCGTTTATTTATTCAATGGAACACAAGATGAAAAATGCATGCAAGATGCAAACGGCTGGCTGCCATGGGCAAAGACCATCAAACGCACCAATTTCGATGGAGGCCACATGTACATCAACACACACCTCGAGCACTTCGCAGAACAGATGAGACATGTGATTGACCTTGCAGCCAAACAACAATTGATAAAGAAATAAGAAAAAACGGCCCATATTGGGTCGTTTTTTACTGAGGAAGAATACTTGAAAACGCTGATATGGCCAAAGAAAATAAGAATAATAATACGAATGGGATGTAAAATTTATAACTTCTATTTTCTTGATTTTTCACGTAGGAATAGCACCATACACTAAATGAGACTATAACAAAAATATTAATATTCCACAAAAATGGAATTGTGATCGTGTGTTCAGCATTAGGTACATTAAAGAGGTATAAAATAATGACAATCAAGTTACCTATTAAGATGAAATAGTAAGATAATACCCCTCTTTTAAATATACTTTTATAGGAATCTTTTATTCCAAAAATTATAAAGCTTAGAAAAATGATTAATGAAAAAAATAAAACTTCTACTATAGGCTTGAATACTTCTCCAATAACAGCAAGAGAAATACCTATCCACTTACTAAATTCAATTATATCTTGATTTCCTTCAAGTTGCAGCTCAAGTAGATTTTTATTTATTTCATCCATTTTTAATATAGAAAGGATAAAAGCTATAATACCAGAGAGCATACATACTAATAAAATGTGTTTTTTCATAATAACACCCTTTAACAATATCAAATTTTTATGAAATAAAATTCAATAATAGAAGCAATAAATAAAAAGAAAACCCCGGTTATGAGCTGACTGAAATAGATTTTCCCTTTTGTTTTAAAAGAGATTTTGTCTTTAGATAGTATATACCGCATAATTTGCCTTGATATATCAAATGAGACAAAATAAAAAAGAAACAACCCGACAATTTCCACCGGAGAGTGGAAAATAATATAGTATAGTGCTATGTCAATTCCGTATATATACGTATACGATATGAAAAATGCACCTAGGAAAAACCCATTTAAAAAAATAATAATACTAGATAACAAGCCTAAACTAACTATTCCAGAAACTAATATAAGAAGTGACACAAAAAGGTTATTAAAGAAAATTTCTTGATAGCTGTCAATATTTATGTTGTTTTTAAAATCAATACTATCTATAAATGTTGAAGCAAAAACACTTAAACTAAAACCTCCTAAAAAAAATATAATAAAAACTAAAAAATTTTTAAGATAATTTTTCAAAAAATTTCTTTTCGAGTTGATCTTCATGAAAAGTCACTCCTGAAGATTTTTTTTCTGAGTGAATAATAGTACCATTATCAATAAAAAGGATTTCATCGCATAAGTCTGCTGCAAATTGAATGATATGAGTGGAGAGCAAAATGATTTTGTTGGCTTCTTTGAAATTTCTTAAATGTTTCTTCATGTCAGCCATGTTTGTAGGATCCAAACCTGTAAATGGCTCATCTAATAAAATAATGTTTGGATTATGTAATATTGTTAGAATAAAGGACATTCTTTGTCTCATTCCTCTTGAAAGAGAAGAGGAACGCCGATGTGTTTGCTCTTCTAATCCATAGTTACGCAACATCTCATTGATCTGGTCATTTTCTAAAGGTTGTTCTACAAGCATAGATTGATATTTTACCAATTCAAAACAAGTTAAGTTTTCAAATAGAGTTGGATCGTCTTCCATATATCCTATAGATGAGAAATTTTGCTTGCTATGATTTATCAATATTTGGCCTTCATCAGGTTGTATTAATCCAGCTATCATTTCTAGAATAGTAGTTTTTCCAGCACCGTTTTTACCTAATAAGCCAATTATTGAACCTTCTTTGAAATGCATCTCAGAAATCATAACTTTAAAGTTAGAATCTTTATATTCTTTAGTTAGATTATGAAGTGATAACATACAATCCCTCACTCAAATAATGTTTTAAATGATTTGTAGTTTTTATTTATTGTTCTATCCCAAAATCTAATTATTAAAAATATAATAATAAGTGAACTAGTGACCATAACGATATTTGTTACAATAAAATATACTGTGCTATAGGATGAAATTACTGATAAAGCTAAAATGAAACCATAACAAATATTTAAAGTCAATTTACTAAGGGAACTAGGAACTTGATAAACAAATTCCCACTTGAAATATGGAAATACGACAGTAGAACCTACAGTGCAAATAGCTACAAGTATACAGGTGTTTACTAAAGTGATTATCACGTATACAGGCTCATCTAGTTTTATTGTGAAACTTGAAAAAATGGTGTATAAAATACAAAACAACAAATGTAGTATGATAGATAAAATAACCTTATTTTTGATTTTATTTTTAACTAAGTTAGGTAATTTTCGTTTTAAAGGGAGAATGGGACCGTCAATATCAAAAGAAACATACGGTTGTATTGCATTTGATATAAAAATCATAGGAAAAATAACACTAAAAATAAATAAAAAATCATTTTCTATATTTAATGTTTCAAGTTGGTTCGTATTAACACCATAAAGAATTAAACCAAACAGTCCCCCGGATATTGTTAATATAAATAATAATACTGACCATTGAATAGGGGGATTTCTCATGAGGAGTGTAATTTCATAAAACAATATATGATTAAATTTTCTAGATGTCCCTTTTTGTTCTTTCGCTTTTTTCTGGAAATGGAAAATTGGCACATTACGAACGTTTCTTCTCCAATAAATCACTAAAAGTATACTAATGAATGTGAAGGCTAAAATAATATATATTGAATAACTAGATAAAGAACTTTTTAATAAATTGAATTTGAATACAGTGAATACCCAAAGTGCAATGAGACCTGTAGTTATATATCCAATAGTTGATGAAATTGCGAAAAATTTGGTGTTTGAAAGTAGTAACAATACATGCAATCTAAGTAGGTAACCTAAGATGAAAGAAGTGATGGCCAGAGCTGCTAGTGTTAAAGATCCTTGAAACCCATGTATACTTAAATTTGTTAAGTAAGAACCTAGAATGAAGAATAATAATCCAACCATAATACTAAAAAACTTACTCATATCTTTACCGAAAATATATTGATCTAGCTGGAGTTTTAAAATAGCCATCTGTTTTTTATCTGAAGAGAAAAGTATCCTCATTAAACTCTTATCAATATTTACTGTGAACATTAATATAAACAACGATAAATAGATTATTGATAAATTTTTAACTAAGTAAGTAGTTAATACACCTAGTAATAGGGGAGTAATTATGTATAAGAAAGAAAAAAATACAAAAATGAGAGCATTATTACGTTGATGTCTTCTTAAATCATTGATTAACAAGATTTTTGTGTATATTAAATATTTATGCATTTACAACACTTCCATTTTAAAGGTGTAAAGAGAAGGCGTTTACACCTTCTCTATAAAAATTCATTTTTTAGAAAGCAATAGCGTATTTAACCCCATATTTTCTAGCATAACTAATTACTAGAGAGGCAATAGCACCAAGTCCAAAAGTACCTAAGACAGCAGCAATAGCACCAACTGTACCAGCAGCATTTAGAATTGCACTAATAGAAGTTAATGCCCAAGTAGGTATTTGAGGATAGTTTGCTGCTAGATTTGCAAAAGGTGTGACTGGTTCAAGAGTCAATAAAATCATAGTTGTTAAAGTTAAAGTGAAAATAAGACTCAAGCCTAGGATTGCGAACAATCTATTTTTTAAACCCATTTCCATATTTAACACCTCCCACCCTTGATTATATACCCATATTATACATAAAAAGGATTTTAGATAAATAGGTTTTTTATACTGTATTTTCCATTATAATGGAAAATTTAGATTTATTTTGATGAAATAACAGGACTGATGGCGAATTTATTCAGAAAATAACACCTCATAAACTTGTATTTTATTAATTTGATAATGATAATACTTCAGTAACTATCTATGAAGTGCGAAGTAAATAGAACCATTATGTAATTCTAACTATTTTGTTACAATATTTCTCGCTTGGATAAATAGAGGAAGGTGCATTGACCTGACAAGCAATCAACACTTCATCAGACATTAAAAAAAAGCGGTCCTCGTTTGAGAGACCGCTTTTTCTTATGAATTCCGCTTCTTCACTACATTCCCGCCAATCACTCCGCCAATAACCAGCACACCTCCGATGAGATGATACCAATCGATTGTTTCATGTAAAATGAGAACCCCAGCGGCGACCGTAATAAACGCAGATAAATTGTTAAAGATGCTGACCTTTGCCGCTTCAAGCTGAGAGAGGGCATAGTTGGATAAATATGCCGTGAGAAGTGAAGAAAGAATGCCTAAAAAGAGCATTGACCATACAAAGGATGCTTGTGTAAATGGGCTGAAAAATTGCGGCATTGTCCCGTTGACCGAATGCCGAATGAGCGCAGCGGCATTGAAGAAGACAAACCCAAAGAATGTCATCACGAAGGTGAGTTCAATCACATGGAAGCGCCGTGTAATCACCCGGGCAAATACACTATATGCACTGGAGGATAAGGCTGAAAGCAATATCAGTACATAGCCGATCATGTGTGAATGCTTTACATCAATTCCTTTCATAACAAAGAGAAGCATCACCCCGCACACAGAAAGAATGGTAAACAGCACTTGTATCCATGTCGCGCGTTCCTTTAAAAACCACGCGGCCAGCACCATCGTCAGAATGGGAATCGTTGCCTGGATAATACCAGCCTCTGACGAAGAGGTATACATCAGCCCCCATACTTGAAAAGCAAAAAACAACACAGGGTAAAGCAAGGAAAACGGTACGATGTAGAGAAGATCACGCCATTGAATAGAGAGACGGTTCTTCTTTCGTAAAAATGGATACAGCAATAGTGCGGCTGCAAAAGAAATCGTAAAGCGGTGTGCCAATAAATCGATCGGATTTGCTGATTCTAATGCAATTTTGACAAACAAAAATGAAAAACCAATAATCGTGGCGTAGCCTATCGCGGCAGCATACGCTTTCTGTTTTGAAATGTTCACAAGTTGACTCCTTACACGAGCATGCATGCTTCAGATGAATTGACCGGTTCTGTTCTTCTATCGTAATCGGATCATCTAAGGTGTACAATAAGAGAACATGATATCTGTACCGGTACAAGGAGGAAGCGGTGTGAGGAAATATGATCAGCTTATTCTCAGCTTAAAAGAGAAAATGGCGTCTGGTGAATACAGTGCTGGCATGAAGATCCCTTCCATTCGCCATTTAGCAACTCAATATGCAGTGAGTAAAAGCACTGTCATCAAAGCGCTGGCTACATTAGAACGTGAACATCTGCTGTATTCTGTAGAAAGAAGCGGCTATTATGTTGTGAAAACGAAGCAGTCGGCGGGCAAACAGGACAGCACATGGATTGATTTTGCTTCATCTGCACCTGATCCCGTCGTGTTTCCATATGTCGATTTCCAGCACTGCATCAACCAAGCCATTGATTTGTATCAAAATGACTTGTTTATTTACGGCACAGCCAACGGATTACCATCGCTGCTTCCAGTCATTTCTAAGCGATTAATGGATTATCAAGTATTTGCAAATCCAGAACAGATCGTCATGACCTCTGGTATTCAGCTGGCGTTATCCATTTTAAGCACCATTCCTTTTCCGAATGGAAAACAGACCATACTAGTCGAACAGCCTGGCTATCACCTATACCTCCAATATTTAGAGAAAAATCAACTGCCCGTGCGGGGGATTCAGCGGACGGAAAAGGGAATTGATCTTCAGGAATTGGAGCGTATCTTTCGAGAAGAGGAGATTCGTTTTTTCTATACGATGCCAAGGTTTCAAAACCCGCTTGGAACGAGCTTGTCAAAACAGGAGAAAAAAGCGATTGCAGCTCTTGCCGAGAAATATGATGTCTATATCGTTGAAGATGATTATATAGCCGATTTAGAATTCGATGCAAAAAGAGACCCGATCTATTCATACGATCAGGCGGGTAAGGTCATTTATTTAAAGAGCTTCTCCAAAATTATCTTTCCGGGACTTCGAACAGGAGCAGTCGTTTTACCTGAGGAACTGATTGGACCTTTTAGTGAACACAAACGGCTCATTGACATCGACAGCTCCATGCTGTCACAGGCAGCCTTAGAAATATATTTAAAAAGTGGGATGTTTGAACGGCATCGAGAAAGAATGCAGACAACCTATCGCAACCGATCCAAACAGCTGGTGACTTGTCTGAAAAATGATCAAATCGCTTATCAACTGGGAGAAGAGGGGCCAGCTACTCATACACATGTACGTGTCGATCGGTCGATTCCGATGAATCAGCTCATTCAGCACCTAAAAAAGGAATCTGTTTCCATTCAGTCAATCGACCGCCATTACCTGTCAACCCATCAAAAAGACCCCATTCTTCAGCTGAACATCTGGCATGTGAAAGAAGAGCAAATCACACGTGGAGTCGATTTGCTAAAGACAGCATTTCAGCAAATTGGGCGATATTAAAGGCGGGACAGCACATCTCTGCAAGAGAGTATCTCAACACTTTCAGCCGCAGCAGGCTTTCGTGTGCACACCGCCATTTGGTAGGCAGGATCGAGTGAGTATGTTTGAACAAAGCAGGGCGCTTCATGATCAGGTAATATCAACGTCGCCAGTCCATCCTCTGACAGACGGGCTGTAAAGGACGAAAGACCATAAGATAATCCCTTTCCAGTCAGCTTGATAAAGGCCTCCTTCATTGACCATAAATGAAAGAAGTAGGCTTCCTGCCGTTCTGCCGGTTGTGAAAGTAAATCCTCATACTCATCTGCTGAAAAAAATCGTTTAGCAATCGCTAGGTCAATCGGTTTGATCTCCTCAATATCAATACCTACAGGTGCATCATCTATTGCGCATACGACCCAATCACCAGAGTGAGAAAGATTAAAGTGAAAAGAAGGAATGTGCCGGACGAAAGGCTTGCCGTTGCCCTCTGTTGCAAAAACGATTTGATCAATAGGCAGATCGTACATATCATGGATCATTTGACGAACCAGCACCTCACCTAACAGGGTCCTTCTTGCATCGACCAAAAAACGAAAGCGCTCAGCCGCAGCACGCTTTGCAGGTGATACAAAAGGTTTCAGGCAATCGATTTGTTGTCGTGCACCTATTTCATCTAAGTGTAGTAATTGGATAGCAAATATCTTCATAACGAACCTCAATTTTTTACATTGATTGTAACATTGGAGAGCGCTGGGAAAAAGGGAAACAGGCCTCCTTTTCACTGAAAGCCTAAAATGACAGATGTAGGCTTATTTCATCTTATGAATATAAGAAAAATCTGTTTATTTATTTCAGCACAAGAAAAGCCATTCTTTTTGTAGAATGGCTTGTTCTTATCTGATAAGCGTTTGAACAGGTTTCTCTGCTGTTTTAGTAATAAGCAGCTGCAGGAGCCGTGTAGACTGCGGCAAGGAGAAACGAAGGACGATACCTGTAAAAATAGCAGTCAGAATCGTGCCAATGCCAATCGGTCCGCCGAGCATCCATGCAAATAAAAGCACTGTTAACTCAATGCCATTTCGAACCCACTGCACGTTCAATCCTGTTTTCGCTGAGATGAGCAGCATTAATGAATCTCTTGGCCCGGCGCCAAGATTGGCTGAGACATAAATGCCAACACCATACCCTGATACCACAACGCCTGTAATAAACACATATAAAGCGGGTAAATACCCATGTGGTGCAGGCAATACCGCATTAAAGAAATCTATAAACACGCCAATCAGCACCATGTTCAGTAATGCGCCGATCTTTGGAAATGATTTCGTAAAAACAGAAGTCAGTGTCACAATCAGTGCACCAATAATGATGGACCACTGTCCAATCGTGAGTCCAAAGTGCTGAAACAGTCCGTAGTGGAAAGCGTCCCAAGGACCAATCCCAAGAATCTTTCCTTTCACTGTCAGCGATAATCCAAAAGCTAGTACGATCAATCCAACAAAATAAAAAAACCAACGTAAAAGATGTTCCCGCTTCAAAAGCATTCCCTTCTTTCTTAAACACTCGAATTCAATCGTAACATACTCCCACGCCCCTTTAAATGGCTTTGCTCAATTGTAATCGCTTACTTTTAAAAATATGAAAAAAGGCTGCTCTCATCACGTGAGAACAGCCTTTTTTCATCATACTGGATTCAAAATCCGGTTTAAGAATTGTTTTGTTCGTTCTTCCTTCGGTCGTTTGAAGATTTCTTCCGGAGGGCCTTGTTCGACGATGACGCCGCCATCAATAAAAATCACTTCGTCTGCCACTTCTTGGGCAAACTTGATTTCATGTGTGACCACTACCATGGTCCAGCCTTCTTTCGCTAGATCCTTCATGACCTTTAAGACTTCCCCGACAAGCTCAGGGTCAAGTGCAGAGGTTGGTTCATCAAAAAGCATGAGCTCTGGCTGAATGGCAAGTGCACGGGCAATCCCGACACGCTGCTTTTGACCGCCTGACAGCTGGAATGGATACAGATCTTTTTTATCTTCAAGACCGACCTTTTGCAAGAGCTGGATGGCTTCTTTTCGAACCGTTTCCTTCGGACGGCGCTGTACTTGAACAGGACCTTCCATCACATTTTCAAGCACTGTGCGGTGTGGGAACAGGTGATAATCCTGAAACACCATTCCTGATTTCCTGCGAAGCTTCAGCAGGTCAGCTGATTTATTTTTTTTCGAAAAATCTATCGAGAAATCATCGAAGGTAAAGGAGCCGCCATTTGGTGTTTCAAGTGCATTTAAACAGCGAAGCATCGTTGTTTTTCCTGAACCTGATGGACCGAGAATGGCCACAACCTGCCCTTTGTTGATTGTAAAATCTATTGACTTTAAAATCTCATTTTCACCAAAGGATTTCTTTAGACCTTTGACTGTTAGCATGTCGTTCCCTCCTTACCTTGCGACATATCGATCAAGTCGTTTTTCAATTTGATGCTGAACGAGCGATAGAATGAAGCAGAATACCCAATAGATCAGGGCTGCTTCCATATAAATGAACAATATCTGATCCAAGTTCGCTGCAGCAATTTCCTGAGACTTACGGAAAAGCTCTGCCACGAGGATTTGGGAGGCAAGAGATGTATCCTTCACCAAACTAATGAATGAATTAGATAGCGGCGGAATCGATACACGCACAGCCTGCGGTAAAATGACGCGGACGAGTGTTTTACGATGCGTCATCCCGATCGAATAACCAGCTTCCCATTGTCCTTTTGGAACAGACAGGACGGATGCACGGATAATTTCCGACGCATATGCACCTACGTTTAATGAAAAAGCAATAATGGCACTTGGATATGGATCCAGTGTGATATTAAATGTCGGAAAGAAATAGAAAATAATAAACAATTGCACAAAAAGCGGCGTTCCGCGAACGGCCGACACATAGATGGAGAAAATCCATCTGAGGGCTTTGATTTTAGACATTCTAGCAAGAGCTGTCACAAGCGCGATAAAAATACCAATGATAAAGGCAATGATGGCGAGGGGAATTGTATAATAAATCCCCTGCATCACCATTGGCCAAAAAGATTGCTGAAGAAGATCCCAAGGAATGACGACTCCCAGGGTATTACTTTGTAACATCTTCACCAAACCATTTCTTAGAAATCTTTGCGAGTGTACCGTCTTTTTTCATTTCTTTTAATGCGCCATTCACATTGTCAACGACTTCGCCGCTGCCTTTTCTGAATGCAAAGTAAGTTTCTTGAGGATCTCCTGTTTCAAATGCAACTTTTAGGTTTTTGTTACCGCTTGTTTTCAAGTAATTCAATACAGCCAGCTTGTCATTGAACGTCAGATCAGCACGTCCTTGCTGAATCAATTGAATGGATTGTGCAAGACCTTCAACGCCTTCAATTTTAGCACCAGCATCTGTTGCTAGCTTATTGTAGTTACTCGTTAATGATTGTGCTGCTTTTTTGCCTTTTACATCAGATAGTTTCTTGATGTCGTTGTTATCTGATTTTGTCACAACAATGGCTTGAGACGTTGTGTATTTGTCAGAGAACTCATATTGATTTTCACGTCCAGTTTTACCAACTTGGTTCGCTACCACGTCAAAACGTTTTGAATTCAGTCCAGCAAACATGCTGTCCCATTGTGTTTCTTTGAATTCAGGTTTTAAGTCAAGTCGTTTTGCTACTTCTGTGATGACTTCTACATCGTAGCCAGTTAATTTATCTGTCTTTTTGTCATGGAATGTGAAAGGAGCATAAGTACCCTCTGTTCCGATCGTCAGAACACCTTTATCCTGAATGGATTTCCAAAGGTCACCTGATTCCTTAGACCCAGATTGTTTATTCGCGTTGTCGCTTGCACCAGATCCACATGCCGTGATCAATGCAACACAAGCGCCTAAAATAATGGCAAAGAACATTTTTTTCATTTTATTCCCCACTTTTCTTGTTGGTATTTACAACATATGATCTTACAGAGAAGCAACCTAAAAGTAAAGCATTTGAAACTAGCTTGAGCGAATCTCACCAACTTTATGCCCGCAACCCATTTCTTTCAAACCTCTCACGTCTATAAAGCCTCTCATCTTTTATTTGTGCGAACATTACTAAAATAAAGACTTTGAGACAGTGACCATAGAAGGAAGAATATTTATTATAAAAGATGTATAATTAGTAGGTTGTTTTGAAAATGGAATGAATCACATGGAGACATGTTTTGATAACTGAGCATCTTAGAAGAAGGAGGGCATCATTGTGGATGTTGGACAAAATCAGCCCGAACAACTGAAAAGGGCGATGACCTCCCGCCATTTATTTATGATTTCACTTGGCGGTGTCATTGGGACAGGCTTTTTCTTAGGAACGGGCTATACGATTGGACAAGCAGGGCCAGTTGGAGCCGTTCTTTCTTATATTGTGGGCGGATTGATTATGTATTTAACCATGCTCTGTCTTGGAGAGTTGTCGGTCGCACTTCCTGTGTCGGGGTCGTTTCATACGTATGCGACGAAATTTGTCAGCCCTGCAGCGGGTTTTGCTGTCGGCTGGATTTATTGGCTTGGCTGGGCGGCAACGGTCGCCCTAGAATTCTTATCAGCAGGACAGCTGATGAGGCGCTGGCTCCCGCAAGTGGATGTGTGGATTTGGTGTCTCATATTTGGACTGTGTCTTTTCTTATTAAATGCCCGATCGGCGAAAGCGTTCGGGGAGTCGGAGTTTTTCTTTTCAACCATTAAGATTATTGCGATTTTACTCTTTATAGGTGTAGGCGGAGCGGCGATGTTTGGTTTTATTGAAACAACGAGCGGAGAACCTGCCCCTTACTTCAGTCATTTTGTGAGTGATGGTTTGTTTCCAAATGGATTGCTCGCCGTTGTGGTCACGATGATCACCGTGAACTTTTCATTCCAAGGAACAGAGCTGATCGGGATTGCAGCAGGAGAAAGTGAAAACCCTGAGAAAACCGTTCCTCGTTCGATTCATCAGACTGTTTGGCGTACACTCGTCTTTTTCGTCTTATCAATCTTCGTCTTAGCGGGTATGGTGCCTTGGAAGGAAGCGAGTGTGCTGCAAAGTCCATTTGTTACTGTATTTGAGAGAACGGGAATTCCTTTTGCGGCAGACATCATGAACTTTGTCATTATCATCGCTTTATTATCTGTTGCCAACTCTGGCTTGTATGCATCGACGAGAATGCTGTATTCCTTATCGAAGGAAGGAATGGCAGGAAAAGCATTTAGACGCGTGAATCAGCGCGGTATTCCGATGAATGCCTTACTGCTCACGTTCCTGTTTACAGGGATTTCGCTATTATCCGGGTTCTTTGCAGAGAAAACAGTATTTGCCTGGATCGTGTCCATTGCCGGCATGAGTGCCCAGACTGGCTGGATCACCATTACATTATCACAGATGCTTTTCCGCAGAAGATATCTTAAAGCAGGCGGAAAGCTGGAAAACTTAAAATTTAAAACCCCTCTCTATCCGGTTCTGCCAATTATTGCGATTACACTCAACACAATCGTTTTAATCAGCCTTGCCTTTGATAAGGAACAGCGCATTGGGTTATATGTCGGCGTCCCTCTCATGATCATTGGGTATGTCGTCTATCACCGCTATGTGAAAAAGCATCAGGCGAAAAGTGAACCGCTTAAGCTGCAAATTCATGGAGATGATGAGATTCGGTTTTAAACGATGAAAAAGAAGCCAACCCAATCGGGAGGCTTCTTTTTTTATTTAATGAATGCCTTTCATTGCTTTCTTGATCACTGGTGTTAAGAGCAGCATCACACCGCATAAAACGATGGCAAGCATTCCGATGATACCGAAATAGACGGTTTCTGGCACTTTATCAAACAGTTTGACCACTTGCGCATTGATCGCCTGTGCCATCGCATTTGAAAGGAACCAAAGGCTCATCGTTTGCGCTGAGAAGGCAGCAGGTGCAAGCTTTGTTGTTGCTGACAGCCCAACTGGTGATAAGCAGAGCTCTCCGATCACGACAAGGAAGAAGCTCAGAACAAGCCATAATGGGCTCACAAGTGTATTCGAACCAGACATGTAGGCAGGAATGATCATGATGATGAAGGATAATCCTGCAAATAGAAGGCCAAGTGAGAACTTAATCGGGGTAGACGGCTGTTTCTTTCCAAGTCTAATCCACAACCAAGCAAACACAGGAGACAGCAGCACAATAAAGATTGGGTTCAATGATTGGAACCACGAAGAGGCAAGTGTCATCCCTAGGAAATTCAAGTTTGTTCGTTGATCTGCATATGTGGCTAAAATGTTTGAGCCTTGTTCTTGAATTGCCCAGAACATCACCGCAGCAAGGAACAATGGAATATAAGCGAGAACCCTGGATTGCTCCACTGAGCTCGTCTTTTTACTGAAATACATGACGATGAAATACACAATCGGAATGAGCACACCAAGCACACTGACAAACCAAGTGAATAGATTAATCGTGAGTGCGCCTGTTTGAATGCCAATGACAACAAAAACAGCGAGCACAATGATGATCAATGTTCCGAAAATTTTGAAGTTCTTGCGTTCAGCAGCTGATAACGGATTTGTCACATAAGTGCCGGCAAGACCAAGGTTCGGTTTTTTCGTGATCACAAATGTAATAAGTCCAACAAGCATCCCAACGGCAGCAAGTGAGAATCCTAGGTGGAAGTTCACTTTTTGACCGAGTGTTCCGACAATTAATGGGGAAATAAAACCACCCATGTTGATGCCCATGTAGAAAATACTAAAGCCAGAATCCCTGCGAGGGTCCGTTTTGGTATACAGGTCGCCAACAATGTTTGAAACGTTCGGCTTCAAAAGACCCGTCCCAATAATAATCAGTCCCATACTAATAAAGAGCGCTGTTGCTCCGCTTGGCAAAGCTAAAATGACATGTCCAAGCATAATGAAAACCCCGCCATAAAAGACCGTACTGGACGAACCGAATACTCGATCGGCAAGCCATCCTCCAATAATGCCTGACATATAGACAAGCGCACCGTAGACAGACATGATCGAATTGGCTGTCGTCTGATCAAAACCAAGACCGCCCTTTGTCACCTCTGTGTACATATAGTAAATAAGCAGTGCACGCATGCCGTAATAAGAGAAACGCTCCCAAAATTCAGTGAAAAACAGTGTGTAAAGTCCTTTAGGATGTCCAAAAAACCCTTTTTGAGGAACACTTTTAACAATTTTATCGTGGTCAATTGTAGACATGGCATAGATCCTTTCTTAAAAAAAGAGATATGAGAAAAATGATATTCTTGTATAGTTCTTGTGTCAATATAAAACTATTCTAAAACAGGAAAATGTTAGTTCAATAGGCGTAAAGACTCAAAAAAATGAAACATTCTTTCAAGTGGGAATGGTCAGAAAGTTATATCGAAAAATTTACTTAAAATTTGAAGAATTGTACAAGCAAACCTTTTACACATGCATAGGATGACAAGAGGACTTGTGTGAAAAGGAGGGATTTAGGTTGGGGGAATTGAATGAATCTGTTCTAAAAAAACCTGTTGTCAATGTACAAGATTTTGGTGTGATTGCGGATGGGGAAACGGACTGTACAGCGAGGCTCAATGAATGCTTAGAATGGACGAAAGCACAGGGGTATTCCCACGTCTGGCTGCCGAGCGGCACGTATGTAATCGATGCAGTGTACAGAGGTGATCGATTTTTTCCTTTCCGAGGTGCAGGCATACGGGTGCCAAGTCATATGTACATTGAGATGGCGCCGGATGCCGTGATTAAGGTAAAACCAAATGATTCGTGGGGGTATGCGGCCTTTTATATAGGAAAGGTTCAGCATGTGACCATCAGAGGCGGGCGAATCGAAGGGGATCGTCATGAGCATGTGTACAAGTCGCTTCCCCCTGAACGAAAAACCCATGAGTGGGGCTTTGGGATATGTATTGAAGGGGCCTCCCATGTGGAAGTGAATCGTGTGCAAATCAAGAATTGTACGGGAGACGGCATCATTGTAAGTCCCCACGGTTTATTATCACAAGCTGAATCGTACTCGCCTGCTTCATCTATTCATATTTCTGGCTGCCACATCACAGATTCAAGACGAAACAATATCTCGATTACAGGCTGTGATGGGGTCATTGTGGAGGACTGTCTGCTGGAGAGAGCAGGAGTAAACGGAGTCGAGCCGAGAATGGGTATTGATATTGAAGGCTACGGAGAAAACGCAGTTAATATGGAGGAACCGCTGAATATTCAAATTCGAAACAACATTGTAAGAGGTGGTGCTGCAAGTTCCATTTATAATTTCAACGGCTATGGTGTCATCATTGAAGGCAATCATACAGACAGCAGTATCTCCTATGGCTTTGCCACCGAAACAATCATTGCCAACAATTTGATCCGTGCAGTGGGAGGAGGCGTTACAAAAGCAGGAATTACGAGCTTAGGTGTCTCTCTTGGTCAAACGGAAAACAATGTGATCATTATTGGCAATATGATTGAGGGATTTGAAAAAGGGATTGATGTGAGGGGCGACAGCGTTCACATTACAGGAAATAAGATCAGTCTATTTGAAGATGCGGCTGTGTCCGTTTATATGGCGAATCGTATTCTAATAGAAGGAAATCATATTGAATCGGGGACGAATACAGGGCAAAGAAGCGCAGCGCTGCGTATCTATCAATCGGATAGCGTCGTCTTTTCAAACAATACAATCTACTCGGTGATCGATGGGGTGATGGTGAGAGGAACGAATATCCTGATCCAGCACAATCAATTCAAAGATTTCAGCAGAGGGATATGGGTGCAGGAAGGGGAAGCTGGAATCAATGGCAACCATTTTATTCAAGAAGGACACCCAGAGCTTGCGTCTTCGTATACGATCAGTATCACTGGGAATGCAAAGGCTTTCATCTGGCAGAATCGCTTTAAGCACTACCAAAATTACGCCTTATACAGCAGCACGACGGGTCCATTAGAAATTAAAGATAATTCCTTTGAAGAAACATCTTTATATGTGGTGATGTATATTAAAAATGGTTCACCGCAAATTGGAGATAACCGCTTTTATTTAAATCGTTCGTTCGGACAGCCGACGGCGATCTTTATCGATCAAGCCGCCTCAGCCCGTGTGCTGCGGAATAACATCATTAATTTATCTCCTCAAAAAGCGATTGCCGTCCGCACTATATCTTCCACTCATTCCGTGATCGCCCATAACATGCTGGAACGCAGCCAATTGGTGACACATACCACAGACCGGCTCATCGGAAATATTGAAATCGACACACCATGATGAACAGGTGAAATCCCTAATTTTGGAGGTTCAGAAGGCGGTTGACAATCCTGTAAAAAGGGCATATAGTAATAATTATTTTTCATTTTTCGCAACATTTGCCCTTTTTTTATTGATAAAACCGATTAATTCAATCAGAAAAATGTATCTTCTGAGGACTTCAGTTTGATACAGGAGGATATAGAAAGGATGAAGAACAAGTGTCACAGCCGAAAAGAAAGCTCAAGCTAGGCGTATTCATCGCAGGAACTGGACATCATGTTGCCTCTTGGAGACATCCGAACGCCGTATCAGATGCAGCCATGAACCTGGATTATTTCAAACAATTAGCGAAAAAGGCAGAGGAAGGAAAGCTAGATTTACTCTTTTTAGCTGACAGCTTATCCATTAACCAAACCTCTCATCCGAATGTATTGACGAGATTTGAACCGCTCACCCTGCTTTCGTCCATTGCTGAGTCTACTTCATCAATTGGTTTAGCAGCAACAGCATCCACTACATACAGTGAGCCTTTCCATATTGCAAGACAGTTTGCCTCCCTTGATCATTTATCAGGCGGAAGAGCGGCATGGAATGTGGTCACATCTTCTATTGAAGAAACAGCGAAAAATTTTAGCGGAGAAGAGCATTTAGCACACCATAAACGATACGAACGAGCAGAAGAGTTCGTCGAGGTCGTCAAAGGTCTGTGGGATTCTTGGGAGGAAGACGCCCTTGTCAGAAACAAGGAAACGGGAGAATTCTTTGAATCTAGTAAGCTTCATGAGCTCCAGCATAAAGGTGAGTTCTTCTCAGTACGGGGTCCTCTCAACGTATCACGCACGCCTCAAGGGCAGCCAGTGATCATTCAAGCAGGATCATCCGAGGATGGTCAAAAGCTTGCAGCGAAAACAGCTGAACTCATTTTCACTGCACAAAACGATCTCGAAAAAGCGAAGGAATTTTATCAAAGCTTGAAGGAGAAAGTAGTGGCTGCTGGCCGTGCTAGAGAGGACGTCAGCATCATGCCGGGTATCTTCCCGATCATTGCTGATACAGAGGAAGAAGCCAAAGCAAAATATGAAGAATTACAGGAGCTGATTGTTCCTGAGATTGGGCTGAGCATTCTGCAAAACTACTTAGGTGGGATTGATCTGTCTCAGTATCCTTTAGACGGACCGCTTCCAGAGATTGATCCAAGCACGTCAAATGCGGTGAAAAGCCGCTTTGATCTTGTGATGAATATGGCGAGAAAGGATAACCTGACCATTCGCCAGCTCTATCAATCGGTTGCCGGCTCTCGTGGTCATAATATTTTCATTGGCACACCAGAGCAGTTAGCAGATGTGATGGAAACATGGATCAATGAAGAAGCAGCAGACGGCTTTAACGTCATGCCGCCGCTCTTGCCAGAAGGGCTGGATGTGTTCGTAGACCGCGTCGTCCCAATCCTTCAGGAAAGAGGTCTATTCAAAACAGAATATACAGGACAAACCTTACGAGAAAATCTAGGATTAACACAGCCAAAAAATCGCTACACGACATAAGGGTGAGGTGACTAACGTTGGGATACACGTTTCGTCTGGCAACAGAAGCAGATATAGAGGCGCTGCTTGAACTGACAACAAGAGCCTATGAGCCAATTCGTGAGCTCGGCATCCAGTTTCAAGCAGCACATGCTGATTTCCCTCTCGTTCAGAAAAATGTACAAAAGAATCTTTGCTATGTGATGGAAGAAAACGGAGAACTTCTATCTACCTTGTCGCTCCGTATGCCTTGGGGAGAGCAGCCAGGACCGTTCGGCGTCCCTCACATTTGGTGGTTTGCTTCAGAGCCTTCCGCCAAAAAAGGGACAGGCTCTGTCTTGCTGGAATGGGTGGAAACTGAAGTGCTAAGGGATACCCTGAAGGTGCCATACGTATCTCTAGGTACAGCTGATAAGCATCCGTGGCTCATGGACATGTATGAGCGCAAAGGCTACGTCAGAGCAGGAGAAAAGGATTTAGGCAAGGGTCACATCACGGTTTATTTTAAAAAACAACTAAGGTCAGATATGACACAATTATAAGAAGAAAGAAGGGTTTACGAACATGAAAAACAAAAAGTGGCTAGTCGTTCTATTTGCAGCAATGATGGCAGTTTTAGCAGCTTGCGGCGGCAACAATCAGAGTGAAGGCAAAGAAAAAGTGTTAAAAGTAGGCGCCACAGGACAAAGCTATCCGTTTGCTTATAAAGACAATGGCAAGCTTGTTGGCTTCGATGTCGAAGTAACTGAAGCCATCGCAAAAAAACTCGGCTACAAACTAGACTGGCAGTTGAGTGAATTCAGCGGACTGATGGGACAGCTGACATCTGGTAAGCTGGATACAGTGTCAAACCAAGTCGCAGTCACAAATGAGCGTAAACAAACGTTTAACTTTACAGATACGTACGCTTACGCAGGAACACAAATCATCGTGAAAAAGGACAACAACGACATCAAAGGTCTTGATGATTTAAAAGGAAAAACAGTGGCGGCGGTTCTTGGCTCTAACCACGCCAAAAACCTAGAGAGCAAAGACCCGGACAAAAAAATCAATATTAAAACATATGAAACGCAAGACGGTGTATTAAATGAAGTGGCAAATGGCCGCGTAGATGCTTATGTCAACGGACGCAGTGTATTACTTGCTCAAATTGAAAAAACAGGTCTGCCGCTCAAAATCGTTGGCAACCCAATTGTGTATGAAGAAGTAGGCTACCCATTTGCCAAAGATAAAAAGCATGACAAGCTAAGAGAAGAATTTAACAAAGCGATCAAAGAATTAAGAGAAGACGGGACACTGAAGAAATTGTCTGAGAAGTATTTCAAAGACGATGTCACAGTGCCAATTAAAAAATAACGACAGCGGCGGTGAAGAGCAGACATGAACAAAATTGATTGGCAGTATATGGTGACGGTTTTTCCGACATTGATTCAATACTTGCCGATAACGATCTTCATGGCGATTGTCTCCATGGTATTTGCCATTATCATTGGTGTGGTATTCGCTCTCATTACGAAAAACCGGATACCTGTTTTATACCAATTTGCCAAGCTGTATATTTCTTTTTTCAGAGCGGTTCCAACCTTGGTTCAGCTCTTTCTCATTTATTTTGGTCTTCCGCAGCTATTCCCTGCGATGACCTCAATGGATGCCCTAACAGCGGTCATTATCGGATTAAGTATTAAAAACTCAGCATACTTAGCAGAAATTTTCAGAGCGGCCCTCAATTCTGTAGATGAAGGGCAGCTAGAGGCATGTCTATCTGTCGGCATGACAAGATGGCAGTCTTACGTCAGAATTATTTTCCCGCAGGCAGTCAGAAATGCGATTCCAGCGACGGGGAATACCTTTATCGGTCTTTTAAAAGAAACATCTCTTGCCTTTACCATTGGGGTGGCAGAAATGTTTGCACAAGGAAAGATGATTGCGTCCGCGAACTATAAATACTTTGAAACCTATTTAGCCGTAGGGATTGTGTATTGGGTGATGACCATCATTTATAGCTTCCTTCAAGACCTATTTGAACGAAAAATCAGCAAACCTTACCGGAATTAAGGAGGTGTGGACATGATCAAGCTCACCAATTTGAAGAAATCATTCGGCGATCTTGTCGTCTTAGACGGAATCAATCTCGACGTGCAAAAAGGGCAGGTTGTGGCCATTATCGGACCTTCTGGCTCCGGTAAATCCACCTTGCTGCGCTGCTTAAATTTATTAGAAATACCAGATGAAGGCATGATTGAAATTGGCGATGCGAAGCTCGATGCGTCCAAGTATACACGTAAAGAAGCCCATCATCTGCGTCAACAAACGGCCATGGTGTTTCAAAACTATAATCTATTTAAAAACAAGACAGCACTGCAAAACATCACAGAATCACTGCTTGTGACGAAAAAAATGACGAAGCAGCAGGCAAATGAGATTGGGATGAAGCTGCTGAAGCAGGTAGGATTAGAGCAAAAGGCTGACAGCTATCCAGTCACGTTATCTGGCGGACAGCAGCAGCGAATTGGAATTGCCCGTGCGTTAGCGGTTGATCCACATGCCATTTTACTCGATGAACCAACGTCAGCGCTTGATCCAGAGCTTGTCTCAGGTGTACTTCAAGTTATTAAATCCATTGCGATTCAAGAAACAACGATGATCATCGTCACACATGAAATGGCGTTTGCAAGAGAAGTGGCAGACCATGTGATTTTCATGGCGGATGGTCATATTATTGAACAGGGCACACCAACTGAGTTATTTGATGAAACGAAGAATGAACGGACAAAACGATTTATCCAAAAAGAAGCAGCGGCTGAAGAAGCATAAGCTGCTTTTTACTCTTTAGAGGGGTGAGTATCAGTGAAATCAATAGGAAATGAAGCTTTAAACAAACGTTTAATTAACATTCGCCGAGCGCTTCATGAACATCCAGAGCTGGCATTTGAAGAATATGAAACGACAAAAAAACTGCGCAGCTGGTTAGAAGAGGAAGGGATCACCGTACTCGATTTTCCAGCTCTTCAAACAGGAATCGTCTGTGAAATCAAAGGAGAACAAGAGGGACCAACGATTGCCCTGAGAGCTGATATTGATGCACTTCCGATTGAAGAAGCATCAGGCGAACCATTTTCCTCAAAGGTACCTGGGAAAATGCATGCATGCGGTCATGATTTCCATACAGCTTCTATTTTTGGAGCGGCTCTTTTATTGAAAGAGCGGAAACACGAGATCAAAGGAACGGTCCGCATTTTGTTCCAGCCGGCTGAGGAAGTCGCGCAAGGAGCGAAACACGTCATAGAGGCAGGCGTATTAGATGGAGTGGATGCGATTTTTGGTATGCACAACAAACCTGATCTGCCAGTAGGCACCATTGGTATTAGAGAAAAAGCATTAATGGCAAGTGTTGACCGATTTGAAATCGATATTAAAGGAACAGGTGGCCATGCAGGTATTCCGAATCACACGGTGGACCCGATTGCCATCAGCGGGCAGATCACAAGTGCTCTTCAGCAAATCGTCAGCCGCCGCATCAGCTCATTGCATCATGCAGTAGTCAGTATCACACGCATTCAAGGCGGTACTTCATGGAATGTGATTCCTGATCGTGTTGAGATGGAAGGAACCGTTCGGACGTTTGAGCCTGAAGTGAGAGCGATGATTCCAGATCTCATGAAACAAATCGTGAGTGGGATTGCCGAAGGATTTGGGGCAAAAGGCGAAGTGAAATGGCATCCGTATTTGCCTTCTGTGTTGAATGACGAGCGTTTGACAAAGGTGGTAGAAGAAACGGCTGGTTCGCTTCACTTAAATGTAGCGCAGGCAGAGCAGTCACCGGGCGGAGAAGATTTTGCCCTTTATCAAGAACACATTCCAGGCTTTTTCGTATGGATGGGGACAAGCGGTACCGAGGAATGGCATCACCCTGCCTTTACATTAAATGAAGAAGCACTCCCTGTTGCCGCTGCCTTCTTTTCCGAGCTTGCTGTTCAGGCATTGGAGTCACGATCATGGAACTAACAAAAAAATTGGCAGAGGCTGTGCTTGTAGCTGATCCACTTCAAGATCAGCGGGCGGTAGAAATGGCTCGAAATGGTCTGTTAGATGCTGCGGCGGCGGCGCTTGCTGCGAAAGAGGATGAAGGAATTCAAAAGCTCATGGCACTTGTGGAACAAGAAGGCGGAGCCGCTCAAATTCCTGTCATTGGACAAGGGAAGAAGGTCAGCCGTCAAGCCGCAGCCATGCTGAACGGCTACTTGATCCACGCCCTTGATTATGATGATGTGCACTCAGATGTGAGAGGACATCCCAGTGCGGTGATCATCCCAGCATTGCTTTCACAGCTGACAGACAGCAAAGGGTATGGTGATCGATTTTTAGCAGCCTACATTACAGGCGTTGAAGTGATGGCAAGGCTTGGCGAATCCATCGGCAAGGCGCATTATGAGCGGGGCTGGCATAATACCGGAACCCTCGGAGCCATTGCAGCAGTATGTGCCATTGGGTATTTAAAACAAGTCTCGCAGGAAGAGCTGGCGAAGGCAATCGGCTTTGCCGGAGCGCAATCAGCCGGAATGAGAAAGCAGTTCGGCTCTGATATGAAACCATTACAAGCCGGCTTAGCGGCTAAAACAGCCGTCTGGTCTATGGACTTAGCTTGTTCAGGTTTTGGCGGGAATGAATCGGTTCTTGATGGTACGCTTGGTTTCTTTTCTCTCTATGGAGATCAGGAGCTGGCGGAAAATCGTTTACTAGAGGAGTATGGTATAGCGTGGCGTATTGTCTCGCCGGGGCTGTGGTTCAAAGTATACCCGTTCTGCTCAGCAGCGCATCATGCAGCAGATGCGATTCTATCCTTAATGGAAGAGCATACTTTCTTATCGGATCAGGTGAAACAAGCAGAGGTCCTATTCCCGCCTGGCGGAGATGCAGCGCTTATTGAGCGGACACCTTTGACGGGCGAAGAAGGACGATTCAGTGTCGAATACGTCATCGCACTTGCCGTATTTGGACAGACGCTTACGCTGGATGCCTTTACGAAAAAAACCATTCCATCAGACATGCGCACATGGATGAAGCGGGTCAGCAGAGAATATGATCAAACGACAGAACCCCATCCAGAGGCTGTCCCAAAAGGTCGCTTTACGATTGTGAAGCTTACCTTATCTGATGGCACCACCTTTAGCAAACGAGTCGATCTTCCGCGGGGAGCACCAGGCCATGCACTATCGAAAGAAGACATCATGCAAAAATTAAACAGTGTCACAGACGCATCACATGCACAGCAGATTTTACAAGTTATTGAAGACGGAAACGATTCTTCTTATTTGCAGCTGCTGGCATGATTTAAAAAGAAGAAAAGGGCTAAAATTTATTTAGCCCTTTTTTGTGTATCATTTCTTATTCCATTTTAGTAAACGTCAAGCCAATATGAGCAAGTGCCTGCGGCAAGTCTTTCCGGATGGTGATGTCTTTAAATGAAATATTCGACTGAATCGCACTTAGAGCAAGATCTTGTTTAATTCCTGTTAAAACAGCCGAAATTCCTAAAAGTTTCAGCGTTTGTGCATAGCTGACCAAATATTGAATGCTCTGTTCATTCAGGCGTTTTGTTCCCGATACATCAATGACCAAATGAGAGAGCGACAGTCTGTAGCTTTCCTGTAAAATGGTTTCTAAAATATGCTGAGCACGTGTCTCTTCGATATCACCTAGGAGAGGAAGCACGGCGACACCGTCAACAACAGGGACGATCGGTACAGATAATTGCTGAATCTGCCGGTTGGCACGGTCGAGTTCGAGGACGTAGCTTAATAAAGAAGCCATCGTTTCAAACATATGCACGTGTTCTTCTGTGAATTGCTGCGGCCTTAGATCAAGCCCGCAAATCGTTCCGTAGTTCGTACCATCTGTAAAATCAATCGGTACTCCAATGAATGATCCGCCTTGAAGACGTTTCGTGACTTCTAAGTATTTAGAACGATCATCCAATGATATATCAGGGATCACAAGCGTATCCTGATGATCGACCGCCAGCTTGCAAAATGTCTTCTCGTAAGGAATTTCTTCTCCTTCTTCAAGAAGCTGCTCGTCATGATTTAGCACCTTGACAATCTGATTGGTGGTTTGATCGTTTTTAGCAATAAACAGTGTATTCACATCAGTGAATTGACTCATCATGTTTAAAATACTCGTAGAAGCATCATGAAAATTGCGAAACTGTTTTAATAGTTGTTGACGAGGCATTGTTTTAGGACTCCTTGTAGCTCCGATCATAGACCGGAACAATAGTTGATTTGTCTCTATCATACAAAATGAAACGAGAAATAGATATATTTTAATGCGCAAATTCATGTGAATCGGGCGAGAACAAAAAAGACTGCCGATCCTGAGATCTGGCAGTCTGCTGGTTAAAGGGAGACAGGGACGGTAGACATAGAGAAAAATTCCTCATACAACGCTTGCACGGCTTCTTTTTCTTGAGCCGCTTTGACGCCAAACATCATGCTGACCTCTGAAGAGCCTTGATTGATCATTTCAATATTGACCTTCGCTTTTGACAGCGCCTCTGCCGCTCTTGCTGTGGTTCCAACATTGTGACGCATCGCTTCTCCTACAACCATAATGAGTGAGAGATTCGGCTCTAAAACGACCTCATCTGCATCAAGCACGAGCTTCAAGCGGTCGAGCAGCTCTTGTTCAATATGCTGCTCCTCCAGCTGATCCTGTCTTAAAATAATGTTCATATCATCAATGCCAGAAGGGACGTGTTCATACGTAAGCCCATATTCCTCTAGTGTTTGCAGCACCTTGCGTCCAAAACCGACTTCTCGGTTCATCAAATACTTGCTAATATAAATGCTGCAAAATCCGCTGTCTGAGGCGATTCCGACAACTGGTCCATTTGTATGATCTCTCTGGTTCACGATTTTTGTGCCTTTTGCCGAGGGATTATTGGTGTTTTTAATTTGCACAGGAATGCCTGCACGGAAGGCTGGAATGAGTGCTTCATCATGGAACACAGAAAAACCAGCATAGGACAGCTCGCGCATTTCCCGGTACGTCAGCTCTGTAATCTCCTTCGGCTCATGAACGATCGTTGGATTAACAGCGTAAACAGCATCCACATCTGTAAAGTTTTCATACACTTCTGCCTTCAAACCGTTTGCTAAAATGGAACCGGTAATATCGGAGCCGCTGCGAGAAAAGGTGACAATATCTCCCGATAGGCTAAAGCCAAAAAAGCCAGGGAATATGATGATGCCAGAGCGCCCTCTTAATTTGTACAAATGATCATATGACTCCGGAAGGACTTGCGCTTGGCCAGGCTCATCGCTCACAAATAAACCAGCTTCCTTTGGATTCACATAGTGAGCTTCGACACCTTGATGGCGGAAATAGGCGGCAATGAGCTTTGCGTTATTGTCTTCACCGCTTGCTTTGATGGCATCAAGATATCGCTCTGGACGAGACGAATCAGCCTGTAAGAGGGCGTCTAGATCTTGCCTGATGGTGTCAATCACGTCATGACTTAATCCGAGTTCATCCGCAATGGAGGCATACCGTTCGATGACGGCTTCCTGTAAATCGTGTGCTTCGCCTAAACGTAAATATTGCTCACCGCAGCTAATTAATAGATCGGTGACCTTCGTATCCGTTGAATGCCGTTTTCCTGGTGCGGAAACAACGACTGCTTTTCGAGCTGGATCTGCTGTTACAATGTCAAATACCTTTTGCAGCTGCTTGCCAGATGCAAGTGAACTGCCACCAAATTTAACGACCTTCAATGCATACATCTCCTATAGTAAAAATTTTCTCACAAATTGAATAGTTCCTATTATCAACTCTTTTCTTTAAATTATCAAGGTTTTTCTTCGCTGTAAATACAAATGTCCTTTTGGAGAGGACGATATAGCGTGAGTATATGAAAAAAGAGCCGGCAATATGCCGAGCTCTTTTCTTATGAAGAAGATGAGGAGGAAGATAGCTCCTGCTTCATCACTTTATTCTCGCGTTTTTCCTTTAAGAAAAAAGAGAGGACGAGTCCAAGGACCGCAATCAAACCAGACACGATAAATGATGTGTTCATGCCGTGAACGGCTGATTTTAATGGGCTGGCTAATTCTGCATTTGCAGCAGAACTGCTCATGATGGAGACAAGCACAGCCGTCCCAATGGAGCCGCCCATTTGTCTCATCGTGTTATTCATCGCTGTCCCATGCGGGATCAAATGAGGCGGTAAAGAGTTAATACCTGCGGTTGTCAGCGGCATCATGATCATCCCAACCCCGATTAAGCGAAGCGTGTAGGCGACCGTAATGAGGGCGATGGATGAATCAAGGGTGAGCAGCATAAATGGCAGGGTAGTAACAGTAAGTATCGTAAACCCGCCTAATGCCAGCCCTTTTCCACCGACTTTATCAAAAATCCGTCCAATAATTGGTGAGAGGAGCCCCATAAAGAGAGCACCAGGCAATAAGATCAGTCCTGTATCAAGAGCAGACAATCCTCTGACATTTTGCGTATAGAGCGGCAGAATCGTCTCTGTCCCAATCAATAAAGCAAAGACAAGCATCCCAAGGAAGGTCGTTAAGCTAAAGATCGCAAACTTAAAGACACCAAATTCAAGCATCGGTCTTGTCAAATTCGACTGGCGCAGAATAAAGAAGAACAAGCTCACAGCGCCGACAATCAGCGATATGAGGACAGTGGCACTCGTCCAGCCATATGTTCCGACACTAGAAAATCCGTAAAGCAGCCCGCCGAAACCGAAGGACGACAAGATGACTGATAAAACATCAATACGTGTCTCTCTTTGCTGCGTTACATTTTTCATTAAGAAGAAAGCAAGAATGAGATCAATGATACCGATTGGCAGAACAATATAGAACAAGAACTTCCAGCTGAAGGAATCAACAATCCAGCCGCCAAGTGTCGGCCCAAGCGCTGGTGCGAACGAAATGACAAGACCGACCATGCCCATCGCCTGCCCGCGCTTTTCTTTCGGGAAAATGGTTAAAAAGATCGTTTGCATCAGCGGCATTAAAATCCCTGCGCCGGCTGCCTGCACAATACGCGCTGCAAGTAATACAGGGAAATTCGTTGCAAATGAAGCAAGAATTGTACCGGCTGTAAAGATGCTAAGCGCCGTTAAAACTAAAGAACGGCTTGAAAATTTCTCGATTAAGAAAGCCGTGATCGGGATGAGAATCCCGTTTGTCAGCATAAAGGCTGTGGTGAGCCACTGTCCCTTGCTGACATCAATATTGAATTCCTCCATGATATGTGGGATCGCTGGAATGAGGAGCGTTTGGTTTAAAATCGCGACGAATGCCCCAACGAGGAAAATCCCCACAATCACAGATCGATTATACGATGTTGTTGATTGGTTCATGTTATCCCTTCTTTATCTATAGAATGATGCTTTTCAGCTGTGACACGTTTTGTGATAAAGCGCTGTTTTTACCTAAATAATCGAGCAATGAGCTGATTAAAAAGGTTCTCGGTTGGTCCTTTGATAATTCTTGGCTCAGCAGCTCAAACGCAGAGAGGAGATCGTCCTTTTCTTCTCCGTTTGGCAGTGCGTGAAGCTCTTGTTTGATCTTCGTTAAGGACGAGATGACAAGCTTTTCTTCATCATATTCGTCCTGTGAAGAAAGCAAATAAGAGTCCATCAGCTGATCTGTTAACACAGGCTCAATGGAACAAGGCTTTTTCGACACACGGTCCATCACGCCGATAATCATTTCGGCGGCATTTTCTAATTGGATGTTCTTGCGCTCAATCGCCAGCATTAAGATGAATTCTCTCATTAATCCGTTGAGGACGATCACAAGATCCCAGACATAAGGAGCGACAGATTCACCATATGTGCTTAAAATAATGTCTCTGTGCCGCTGCATGATAATGGAGCGTGTCTCACGTAAATGCTTAATGACAATGGGCGAATGCTGCGAAAAAGCTTCAAAGGACAGCATATTCAAAAATTTATGATTCTCTTTAAACTCTTCAAGCTCAAGTTTGATCTTCTTTGTGAATTTTTCCTTTTTGGACAGCGTCGTTTCTGAATGAATGATCTGAGAAATCTCTCTCATTTTGCACTGATTGTATTTAATCAGTTCTAATAGAAGAGCTTCCTTTGAATCAAACAGTTTATAAATAGACGCTTTTGATATTTTACAGGCATCGGCAATTGACTGCATGGAGACACTCATATAGCCTTTTTGAGAAAATAATTTCTTTGAAACCCGCAAAATCTCTTCTTGCTTTTCGTTCATCTTCATAAGTCCTTTCCGAATCGGTAAAACCATATGGTCACAATGGAAACCGAGTGGTCACTTTTGCAATGATAACAAAACCAATGACCCATGACAAGAAAAGAAACTTAAAAAATACCTATCTATATGACAGGTATTTTATCCTTCCGCATGTGCGGCATATATGATGATCTGTCCGTTAAGTTCGACGATCAAAAGGTCTTTTCGCTGCTTTACACAGTATATAGCTTTCCCTTTTTTTAACCTGGAAGCTGTGCCGTGATCAAAATTCTTGGCAGCTGTTTTCTGAATGACACCTACTTGCTGATCTTTAGTGACGGTTAGTTGATGGGTCCAATCTACATTTGCTTGATAGACAGTCCTTCCCTTCAAGACAGCTTTTATATAGTCATAGTCGTTTCCAAAGGATGTATCGTTACTTTGTATGAGGCGAGTCATGAGATTGTATGTTGGCACAAAATACGATACATTTATCGTATGAATAATCCAATCCATCCAACTCAAGAAGACATAAGACTGATTTCTGTGCTGCACGCATTGGCTGATCCAATCCGGTTAGAAATTGTCCGCTGCTTAGCAGAAGCGGGCGAGAGGACATGCGGTACGTATGAGATGAATATTGCCAAATCTACGCTTTCTCATCACTTCAAAGTGCTGAGGGAGGCAGGCGTCGTGAAAGTGAGAATTGACGGTAAACACCGCTACTATTCTTTAAGAAAAGAAGACATCGAGACCGCTTTTCCTGGACTCGTGTCATCCATTTTAGCCGTAGATAAAGAGCGGTGGTAAGCCAGCTGTCTGTAAAGCAGCTGGCTGTTTTATTTCCCATAAATCGACTCATACAGCCTTTTCACCGCCGGCTCAATATCCTCTGGCCGCATATGAGAGAAGCCGAGGACGAGTGGAACAAAGCCTTCCTGATGCCCCGGCAATTGCTCATCAAGGGTAAAACGGTCCATCCCGTACATTTTAAGCTTTCTTTCTTTGGCTCGCTGTAAAATCTCATGCTGCGTGCGGTTTGAGCGGAACTCTGCGATAAAATGAAGTCCAGCATTTTCCCCAATAATCCGTACATTGTCAGTAAAAACCGTGTCGAGCTCTTCAATGAGCTGCTTCCGCTTTTCCTCATATAAACCATTCATCCTCTTAATATGCCGCTGATACGCCCCATCTTTTATAAAATGAAGAAGGGTGTATTGTGTAAAAAGGTTGGCTGTTTGAATGAAGAAGTGCTGTTCTTTCTTATAGCGTCTCAATAAATGCTGCGGGAGCACCATGTAGCTTATCCTTAAGCCTGGCAGCAATGACTTTGAAAAGGTCCCCATATAAATGACTTTGTCATATCGATCCAAACTTTGCAGCGCTGGAATGCTGTCTGTACCATACTTGAATTCACTGTCATAATCATCCTCAATGATATAACGGCCGGGATGATCGGCTGCCCAGTTTAAGAGCTGAATCCGCCGTGAAATCGGCATGATGACGCCAGTCGGAAACTGATGTGAAGGGGTAATGATCAACACATTCGGCTCTTTCTTCTGAATGTCACTCATCCGCACCCCTTTTTGATCAATGCCAATCGTTTCAATTCGGTGATGATTGTTTTTTAGCATTTGATAGAGCCGGCGATAGCCAGGGTTTTCTAATCCGTATACTTGATCGGCTGGAAGAATGCTTGATAAAGAATGGATAAGTGACTGCGTGCCTGCACTTAAAATGAGCTGTTCTGGATAGCATTTGACCCCTCGCGCAAGCCCGATCAACCGGGCAATCGTTTCCCGAAGCTCGTACACACCTTGTGGATGCGGAAGCTCACCAAAGGCTTCTTGGTGGAGACTGATCGCCTTTTGTTCACTTTTCAGCCAGCTTTTAAATGGAAAATTGGCTGTATCAACAGAGATATGTGAAAAGGAATACCAGTCGTCCCGTGCAATCGGCTCCTCCTTTAAATCTGCTGGAAGGGAAGAGGGTTTCAGCTGACCTGACTCATGAAACGTTTCTAATGATTCCACAAAAAAACCTTTGCGTTCAACCGAATATAAATATCCCTCAGCAAGCAGCTGCTGATATGCGCCATTCACTGAATTGACGCTGACGTTTAATGTATCGGCTAACTCTCGTTTTGAGGGTAATTGATCGTGCGGCTGAAGGTTTCGGTTTAAAATTTCACCTTTAATTTTCGTATAAATTTGATGATAAATAAATCCGTTTGCCCCTGTTTGGTCTAGTTGAATTGTCAGCATCTCGTCATTCCTTCCTCTCTGGTACCATGAAAAAAATGATATTGGTACTTTCTATCATACCAAAAAATATTCAGAATAATAAAAAAGACATAAAGGGGATGGATGACAATGAGTCAAACGACAACAAACCGTTTTTCAACAGAAGAATGGCAGGGGAAAAGAGACCAATACGTCGCAAGAGGCGTGAGTAATGGCAACCGTCATCTTGCAGCGAAGGGGAAGGGAGCCGAGCTGTTCGATATCGATGGGAAACGTTTTATCGATTTTGCAGGCGCTATCGGTACATTAAATGTAGGCCATTCACATCCAAAGGTTGTGGAAGCCGTCAAAGCACAGGCAGACAGTCTGATTCACCCAGGATTCAACGTCATGATGTACGAATCGTATATTGAATTGGCAGAGAAGCTATGCCGCCTCACACCAGGCGATCATGACAAGAAAGCCATTTTTCTCAATTCAGGTGCAGAAGCTGTTGAAAATGCGGTGAAAATTGCACGTAAATATACGAAAAGACAGGCCGTTGTGTCGTTTACAAGAGGCTTTCACGGCAGAACGAATATGACGATGAGCATGACGAGCAAGGTCAAGCCATATAAATTTGGGTTCGGACCATTTGCGTCAGAGGTGTATCAAGCGCCGTACCCTTATTACTATCAAAAGCCAGAAGGATTAAGCGATGCAGCCTACGATGAGTACATCATTGATCAATTCAATCAATTCTTCGTCGCAGCCGTTGCACCAGAAACCGTTGCTTGTGTGGTCATGGAGCCAGTCCAAGGGGAGGGCGGTTTTATTGTACCATCGAAGCGTTTTGTACAGCACGTTGCTTCATTCTGTCAGCAGCACGGGATTGTCTTTGTGGCAGATGAGATCCAAACAGGCTTTGCGAGAACAGGGAAATATTTTGCCATTGAGCACTTTGATGTAGTGCCGGACTTAATCACGGTGTCAAAATCTCTTGCCGCTGGATTGCCGCTAAGCGGTGTAGTAGGCAGAAAGGAAATACTTGATGCGGCAGATCCAGGTGAGCTCGGGGGGACATATGCAGGAAGTCCATTAGGCTGTGTGGCAGCACTAGCGGTTCTTGATATTATTGAAACGGAACAATTGAATCAACGATCTGAGCACATCGGACAAGTCATTGAGGACAAAGCAAATGATTGGAGAACAACGTATCCATTCATTGGAGAAGTCCGCCGATTAGGGGCAATGGCGGCGATTGAAATTGTGGAAGATCAAAAAACGCGTACACCAGATAAGAAAACAGCCGCAGCGATTGCAGCATATGCAAATGAGCACGGGCTGCTCTTATTAACGGCAGGGATTAATGGGAATATTATTCGCTTCTTAACACCACTTGTCATCACAGATGAGCTGCTGAATGAAGGACTAGGGATCATCGAGGACGCCTTCAAAGCACGCTAAACAACAAAGGGGGATGGTTGTATGCAAAAACAACAAATGGCAAAAACCATGTCGCAGTCTGACGTACTGTTTTTATCCATTGGTGCAATGCTTGGATGGGGCTGGGTTGTACTTTCGGGAGATTGGATTTTAACAGCAGGATTTTTAGGCAGTGTCATCGCCTTTGTCATCGGCGGTATTCTCGTCATCTTTATTGGACTCACGTATGCTGAGCTTTCGTCTGCAATTCCAGAGACGGGAGGAGGGCTCGTCTTTGTCCAGCGGGCATTTGGGATGAAATCAGCGTTCGTCTCAGCATGGGGCGTATTGTTTGGTTATGTGTCCGTCATTACGTTTGAAGCTGTTGCCTTGCCGACAGTTATTGATTATGTCATTCCAACACAGCATGTTGGCTTCCTATGGAATATAGGGGGATGGGACGTTTATTTCACATGGGTGTTGATTGGATCTGGTGGTGCATTGTTTTTAACAGCACTGAATTACATTGGGGCAAAGCCTGCGGCCATTTTTCAGTCTGTGTTCACTGTAGCGATTATTTTGACAGGCTTTCTCCTTTTAGGTGGCGCGACATTTAATGGAGATTTTGCAAACCTTGAGCCAATGTTTCAAGGCGGGGTTGGCGGTCTTATGGCCGTGTTAGTCATGATTCCTTTTTTATTCGTTGGATTTGATGTGATTCCGCAAGTAGCAGCAGAGATTAATGCGCCAAAGAAAATCATTGGGAGAATATTAATTATCTCCATCGTGAGTGCGGTCGTATTTTATCTGCTTATTGTCTTTGGGGTAGCTGCGGGGCTGTCAAAAGGACAGCTTGAAGCCTCTTCATTGGCGACAGCAGATGCGATGGTGCAGCTGCTCGGTCATCAGGCGTTTGGAACAGTGCTTGTCATTGGCGGTGTAGCAGGGATTGTGACGAGCTGGAATGCTTTTATCATCGGTGCAAGCCGTATTCTATATGCGATGGCGGAAAGAGGCATGATTTCCAAATGGTTTGCGTATATTCATCCAAAGTATAAAACGCCGACAAATGCCATTTTATTTCTTGGTGCTTTGGCTTTTTTTGCTCCATTACTAGGGCGTCCTGCCCTCGTGTGGATTGTCAATGCGGGCGGTGTCGGAATTATCGTTGGGTACTTAATAGTGTCCATTGCCTTTATGAGACTTCGAAAAGCAGAACCAGAGCTTGAGCGTCCATACCGCATTAAGTATTGGCGGACGACAGGCGTTTTAGCTATCGGGCTGAGTCTCCTTTTTCTTTCATTTTATTTTCCAGGAATGCCGGCCTCCTTATCATGGCCAGCTGAATGGATATTGCTTTTAGGTTGGGCACTCATTGGGTATATACTATATGTAATGAATCCAAGAACGAAGGAGACGGTAGAGCATGACAAACGAACTCAAAGTGTATAATCCTGCAACAGGAGAAGAAATTGCTTCAGTTGCTCAGCATACAAAAGAACAGATCGAAGACGCCATTACCCGCTCACACAAAGCATTCAAAGCATGGGCAAAAATGTCTGCGCATGAACGTGCCAATATCATTCGCAAGTGGTTTGACCTCATGATTGAACATAAAGAAAGGCTCGCGAAAATCATCACGGAAGAAAACGGGAAGCCGTATCAAGAAGCATTAGGCGAAATCGTCTATGCAGCTGGATACATTGAATGGTACGCAGAGGAAGCCAAACGGATATACGGCAGAACCATTCCGTCACATACGACGAACAAACGCCTTTTTGTCACAAAGCAGCCAGTTGGTCCTGTTGCGGCCATTACACCGTGGAATTTCCCAGCAGCCATGATCACGAGAAAGGCTGCACCAGCACTTGCAGCGGGCTGTACGTTTATTGTGAAACCTGCTGAAGACACGCCGATGACGGCTATTGAACTTGTGAAATTAGGCCACGAAGCTGGAATTCCAGAGGATGCACTGCAATGGGTGGTTGGAGATGGAAAAGAAGTCGGTGAAATATTCACAGATAGTCCATTGATTCGCAAAATCACGTTCACAGGCTCAACGCCAGTCGGAAAGCATCTGATCAAAAACAGTGCGAGTACAGTCAAGCACGTATCAATGGAGCTTGGCGGTCATGCTCCGCTCATCGTAGACAAAGATGCCAATCTTGAACTAGCTGTCAAACAAGCAGTGGCATCTAAGTTCCGTAATGCAGGACAAACCTGTGTCTGTGCCAACCGCTTAATTGTACATGAAGACATTCATGAAGCATTTGCTCAAGGCTTCAGCAAAGAAGTAGAAAAGCTGAAAGTGGGAAATGGCTTTGAAGAAGGCACATCCATCGGCCCAATTATCAATAAGCGCGGCTTTGATAAAATTGTCGGCCAAATTCAAGATGCAGTCGATAAAGGAGCGAAAATTCTTGTCGGCGGAGATACGCATTTCGATGATGAAAAGTCGTATTATTTTGTCCAGCCAACGGTTCTCACACATGTAGACCCTTCAATGAACATTATGCATGAAGAAACCTTTGGGCCAGTGGCGCCGATTACGACGTTCAAAACGCTAGATGAAGCGATTGAATTAGCGAACGATACACCTTTTGGTCTTGCAGCTTATTTCTTTACAGAAAATTATCGAAACGGACTTTACATGTCAGAGAATCTTGATTACGGGATAATCGGCTGGAATGATGGCGGTCCATCGGCTGTTCAAGCACCATTCGGAGGAATGAAAGAAAGCGGAATTGGCCGTGAAGGCGGCATCGAAGGCATCGAACCCTATTTAGAAACCAAATATGTATCCATTGGTTTAGACGAATAGACGTGAAAAAGACTGCCTGAGGAATCTTGGCAGTCTTTTTTATGTTAAACAGCCGGCGGAAAAAGCTGCTCCACCGTTTCTTTTGTTTCTTTTAGAATTTCGTGGATGTAATCTGCTGGTGCCTGCTCCATGCTGCTGAACAAAAGTCGTTCAACAGGCTCAACACCAATAAAATTGAAGACTTCTGTATCTGTTGTCATGCGATGGGAGGCGGAAACGATCCGCTTAGAGTCAAGAAAGGTCCTTGGAGCATCATGCGTGTTGATAATGACACCTTTTTTGTGCCGAAGCAGGTTTTCAATAGCCCCATGCTCATTGATTTGATAAGCGAAGCCCTCAGAAAAAACGCGTTCTACATAGCCCTTTAGCATAGCGGGTAAGCCTGTCCACCAAATGGGAAAAATAAACGTTAGGACATCTGCTTGCTGAATCAGCTTCTGCTCTGTTTGAATGGCAATTGGGACATCACCCCCTTTGATCGCAGCCTTTTCCAACATGCTTAGCTCTGGCGAAAAACCAAGAGCATAGACATCACGAACAGTCACTTCATGACCATTGTTCAAAAGAGTGCTGACAACAAGATCTAATAAGGTTTGATTTAAGCTTTGCTGGGGATGAGCAAATATAATTAAATGGTTCATCTCATAGCCTCCTAGGTGGTCATGTGTCTCATTATGGCACGCGCCACCATCCTATTCAATCCTATATTGGTAATAATAGGTTGGAAAAATGATCTCGTGTTCAAGGTGGAAAGAAACAAAGCGATCGTTTCCGTGAAAACGATCGCTTACGAATCAATTATTTCTTTCTAAAAGCAAGCCCAAGCGCAATCAGTGCTACGACTAGAGCAGCAATGGACAACCCTAGCACAAGTGGTGAGGAAGAGTTGGAGGCTGTTTCAGATGCCTTTTCTTCTTTTGGTTTTTCTTGTCCATGTGAATCCGTTACCGTATTAGATGCCACAATGTTTGTGATCGAATGCGGCTTATCAGCATCTTTATCGCCTGTCCATTCAACGACCGTTCCATCCTTATAATATTGATATGCATCCCATGCAGCTTCACCTGCTTTTTCAGGGTTTTTCGCTACAAAAACGAATTGCTGGAACTGTCCGGCAAGCACGCCTTTACCCGTTGCTTCCCAAGTCACTCTTGTCACCTTGCCATCTTTTTCTTCAGTTGACGTTTTCCATCCAGGGACTGGCTCATATTGCTGGAATTCTACGCCTTTAGGTATTGTCACGACAACCTTAGTCGTTGGACTGTCACTCTCAGAAGGAACTTTTAACGTATAGGTTTCCCACGCATTTGTCGCAGACGTATCAGGCTTGACTGTGACATGAGCACTCACAGGAATCGCCAATAAAAATGAAGCGAGAAGCATTGGTAATAAAGCTTTAACGTATTTTTTCATATGGTATGAACTCCTTTTAGTTTCTTCTAATAAATGTGGTATCGATATTTTCAAAAGAACCAGTTAACGCATGGATTTCAATTTTCCAAGTGCCTTTTTCATTTAACAAGAGATTTTCAGCAGAGAAATGACCATTTTTTAATCGTTTCAGCTGAAATTCACTCGGTTTCTCTTCACCGAATAAGGCGACTTTATGGATCTTGGCTGTCACAGATTGAATATCAGTAATCGTTTGTCCATCCTTCTTCGTAAATGCGACTTCGAATGTGT
This sequence comes from Bacillus sp. NMCC46, assembly GCF_002998465.1. Lineage (NCBI taxonomy): Bacteria > Bacillati > Bacillota > Bacilli > Caryophanales > Bacillaceae > Bacillus > Bacillus sp. NMCC46. The sequence goes on from NZ_PVQZ01000006.1 coordinate 256,674, forward strand.
TTTTTCCCGGGGCATTCGGGGTAATGCTCATGGACACAATGTCACGATGCTCGACCTGGTTTGCGCCAAAGAATGGCTCAGGTGCAGGCGGAGGAGGGCTCGGAATATTGGTGAACACAGCCGTTAATAACAAAATGGCGATTCCGATGATCCACTCAGCTCGTAACGAAACGTTTTGTTTCTGTTTCTTTTCCCATCTCAGCATCAAGTAATGGACAAGTCCTAGAAGGCCCATCAAGATAAATAAACCAAGCTTGATTAAAAAGGTTCGTCCATACGCTGATTCGAAAAGAGCATCAAACGATTGCAAAATGAAGATGGCATTCACAAATCCTGAAAACACAATGAGTCCAACAGAGAGCATCGCCCAAGGGTGAAACGCTGTTAACGTACTCCGTATGAGCGGCTGATCTTCATTTGGCAGCTTCTTCAGCAATAAAAGCACAATGGCTGTTAAACCACCGACCCAGATCGATGCAGAAACGAGATGGATGAAATCAAGGGACGTTGTCAGTATTTTATTATCTGTTGCTGCTGGATGTCCGATTTGTGCTTTCAGCCAGAGAAGCACTGCGAATAGGAGCAGTGGAAACAACCATACCCGAAAAGAAGTAAAAACCCCTTTTTTCATCGCGACTATGCTCCAAATGGTCAGAAGAACAAATGACACCATGAGCATCATCCACAAACTGCCGCCAGAAGTCGACGCAATGGTTTCTTGTAAGAGCGATGGTTGAAATGCCCCCAAAAAGGACACGTCTGCCGCTGATTTTGTTTGAATTGGCAGCTGGAACACGAGTGCTCCGCCCATCATGATCAGTGACAAAGTCAAAAGCCTCTTCATTCGTTTCGCTAATACAGGTGAAATGGATGTTTTAAACCAAAACAGTCCAAACAAAATGGTCCCGAGAAATAAGCTAAACGATGTATAAAGTAAGGCTTTATCAATGGTCGAGGCAACATCGATGGATTCATTCGTTTGACCTTGATCTAATTGGTCAAAGCCGCCATCCGCTTTGCCAATACTAAACGGGATCATGCCAGAGACAGAGTGTCCGTCTGCTGAAACCGCATTCCACTGAATGGTATATATTCCTTTTGGTAAATCCTTTTTTAAAGCAGCTTCCATGATTTTTTGATCTTTAATGACCGTATCTCCCTTATCCACACGATCACCTTTTGCATTGAGCACCTTAATGGCATGAAATCCGCTTTCGATTCCTTCACTAAATGTGATAGAGACCGAAGGAGGCTGCTTCTCCAGCTCTTCATTTGCCTCTGGATTCGAGCTGACGACGTATGCATGAGCAAATGCTTCCTTTGGAATGAAAAAAGCCAACGTGACGATAAGGAGCAGAAGCCACTTACTATGTTTCAACAAGTGAATAACCGCCTTTCTACCTATGAAAATGTCTCATGTATCAGAAAGAAAGCGGCAGTAAACTGTGAGTCACAGAAAAAACCGCTCCTCCTATTGTGCCGCTCACTCTAAAAGGTAAACGAAACAAACAGCAAGATGGTTCACTTTTTCTGTGTCATGTCTGCGCAGACATTTCTTGATTGAATAGGTTTGATCATGTATAAGCCTATTCGATTTAAGAAGAGGAAACAAGAAGAGACTATTTGAAAGTTGTGAAATTCCAATGAATTTTGCATCAAAACCACGGCACGTCAACCTTTTTACTCCATTTGTCCTATGCTCTGACAGAGAATTCACATCATATTTCAATTTTGTCACACACTAAGTGACAAAGTGACATTTAGTTTCAATTGAAGGGAAAGTGAAAGCGTTTTACGATAAGGTTAAGGGCTTCACTGACACTTATTATTATATCTTTTGACCTATAAAGCCCTGAATAAAGGGAGAGAAGAAAGGAGTTTTCATAGATGCAGGAAAAAAGCGGATTCCGCGTAAAAGTACAGCGCTTTGGAAGCTATTTAAGCGGCATGATTATGCCGAATATTGGAGCATTTATCGCTTGGGGACTCATTACGGCATTGTTCATTCCGAGTGGCTATTTGCCAAATGAACAATTAGCTTCACTTGTTGGTCCAATGATCAACTACTTACTGCCGCTCTTAATCGGTTACTCAGGCGGTAAGCTCGTATACGACCATCGAGGCGGGGTACTCGGTGCAACCGCGACGATTGGGGTCATTGTCGGTTCGGACATTCCAATGTTTTTAGGTGCCATGATCATGGGACCACTTGGCGGTTACTTGATTAAGAAAATTGATCAGCTGTTCAAAGATCGAATCAAATCGGGCTTTGAGATGCTTGTGAATAACTTTACGGCAGGGATTCTAGGTGCCATTCTTGTCGCGATTGCCTTCTACGCCATCGGCCCAGTGGTACTTGGTCTAAATAAAGCCCTTGCAGCTGGTGTAGATATCATTGTGAATGCACATTTGCTTCCGCTGGCAAGTATTTTCATTGAACCAGCGAAAGTCTTGTTCTTAAACAATGCGATTAATCAAGGAATTTTAGGTCCTTTAGGGGTGGAGCAAGCGGCAAAGACAGGGCAGTCCGTTCTGTTCTTGCTTGAAACAAACCCAGGACCAGGGTTAGGTGTTCTACTTGCGTACATGTTCTTTGGTAGAGGAAATGCGAAACAGTCTGCACCGGGTGCGATTGTCATTCAATTCTTAGGAGGAATTCATGAGATTTACTTCCCGTACATCTTAATGAAACCAAAGCTCATTTTGGCGGTGATTGCAGGGGGAGCAAGCGGCGTTCTGACCTTTACCCTGTTAAATGCAGGCTTAAAGGCTGTGCCGTCACCAGGAAGTATTATCGCCCTCATGCTGATGTCACCAAAAGGCGGACACCTTGCCGTTCTTGCAGGTGTTGTCGTGGCAGCCGTCGTATCATTCCTTGTCGCTTCTGTGATTTTGAAGGCTTCAAAAGCTGTTGATGAGGATCTAACAGCAGCAACAGAAAAGATGCAGGACATGAAAGGGAAGAAAAGCGCAGCAGCTGCTGCTCTCACAGCTCAAAAAGAAGATGCTGAAGCAAATGAGCAAGCAGCATCTCCAAGTGATGTCAATCCAGATGACGTGAACAAAATCATCTTTGCCTGCGATGCAGGAATGGGCTCAAGTGCGATGGGCGCATCCATCTTAAAGAATAAAGTCAAAAAGGCAGAGCTTGATATTGATGTGACAAACACATCCATCAGCAACATCCCAGATGACGCCGATGTGGTCTTTACTCATAAAGATTTAACAGACAGAGCCAAGGCGAAACTGCCGGGCGCTGTGCATATCTCAGTTGATAATTTCTTAAACAGCCCGAAATACGATGAGCTGATTGAGAAATTGAAAAAATAACATGACGAAACGGGTTGAGTTCAATTTTTCTTTATTGAACTCCCCGTTTTGGTTGTTTTTCTGATTTTCCATTCTAAAAAAAGGTGTGTGATCATTCATGAAACAAGTACTTTCAAAAGACAATATTTTTCTAAACGAACAAGCAGGCTCAAAAGAAGAAGCCATTAAAAAAGCGGGCGAGGTCCTAGTGGCAAACGGCTATGTCACAAGTGATTATGTTGACAAAATGTTTGAAAGAGAAAATATCTCATCTACATTTATGGGCAACGGGATTGCGATTCCTCATGGAACAGAGGATGCGAAAGCGGCTGTCCTTCATTCTGGGATTTCCATCATTCAAATTCCAGAAGGTGTTGAATACGGAGAAGGAAATATCGCCAAAGTTGTCTTTGGCATCGCTGGTAAAAACAACGAACACCTTGATATTCTTTCTCAAATTGCGATTGTCTGTTCAGAAGAAGAAAATGTAGAACGCATCATCCATGCAAAGGATCAGGATGAACTGATCGCCATTTTTAACGAGGTGAACTAACATGAAGGCACTTCATTTTGGAGCAGGAAATATCGGCAGAGGGTTTATCGGATCTTTGTTAAAAACATCAGGCTTTGAGCTTGTCTTTACCGATGTAAATGAAGCGGTCATCAACGAGCTGAATGAAAGAGGAGAATACACGGTTGAACTCGCAGCGCCGGGTCAAAAACAAGAAGTAGTCGGCCCAGTTAAAGCGATCAATTCTGCACAAGACACAGCGGCATTAACAGAGGCCGTCGCATCAGCCGATTTAATTACAACAGCTGTTGGACCAGCCGTTTTGAAGATCATAGCTTCATCGATTGCTGAAGGATTAAAACAGAAAAAGCCTGACCATATCATCAACATCGTGGCATGTGAAAATATGATTGGAGGCAGCTCTCATTTAAAAGAAGCCGTTTTCTCTCATTTAACAGAAGAGGAACAAGAAGCGTTGTCACAAACAGTTGGTTTTCCAAACGCTGCTGTGGACCGCATTGTTCCGATTCAGCACCATGAGGACATTCTGAAAGTATCAGTTGAGCCTTTTTTCGAGTGGGTCATTGATGAGACTGGCTTTATTGGTGACGTTCCTCAGATTGAAGGAGCAACCTTTGTAAAAGATTTGACGCCGTATATTGAGCGCAAACTCTTTACTGTCAACACAGGGCATGCACTAGCTGCTTATGTCGGGTATCAGCAAGGCGTTCAAACGATTAAAGAAGCCGTCGATACACCAGAGATTCGCCGAGTTATTGAAGGAGCACTTCGTGAAACAGGCAGTTATTTAATCGACACATATGGCTTTCAGAAAGAAGAACATGATGCCTATATTCAAAAAAACATCAAACGATTCGAAAATGCTTTTATCTCCGACGAAGTCACTCGTGTCGCACGTTCTCCTCTTAGAAAGCTGGGAGCAGACGACCGTTTAATCGGTCCAGCGAAAAAGATCAAACAGCCAGTGTACTTAATCAAAGGTATCGCTGCAGCTCTCGCTTATGACTTTGCCGAAGACGAAGAAGCGGTTCGTTTGCAGGCATTAAGAAAAGAAAAAGGCATTGAAGGTGTGCTGGAAGAAGTATGTGGCCTCACGCCAACAGACTATCTCTATCAAGCCATTCTGAAAGAAACAGCTCGATAATCAGAAAATCCCTTTCCAACGAGTGAAAGGGATTTTTTTACGACTTTTTTAATAGTTTTCCCCGCTTGACGATATATGATGTAAGGGGGAATTTGTATATGAAAAAGAAAACGTTTGCGTCAAGAAGTGTCTTTTTTCAATTAATGTCTGCCATTATCGTGATCACGATCTTAACCGGCGGACTTGTTGGGACAACGGGGTATTTGTTAGCGAAACATGTCTTAATTGATGCGGGGAAAGCAGATTTAAAGCACATCGTCAGCGGAGCAATGGCCACACTTGAACAGTTGAATGATCGTGTAGAGAAAAAAGAACTGACGCTTGAACAGGCGCAGGAACAAGCCCGTATTTACTTGAGCGGGCCTAAAAATGACAACGGGAAAGGGTACCAATTTCAAAAATCAGATTTTATCTATAAAAATAAAGGCTATCTCGTCGCATATGGAGCAGATTATTCCTCTCAAGTCCATCCTGTCAACGACATTGGCGTCATTCCAGATAACACGACCAATCGTGAAAAAATGGTCGCTGGAGCCAATGCAAAAGGCGAGGATACACACTATGTGACCTATCTAGATAAGGACGATGCCACCGGCGAAGAAAAGCAAAAGCTTGCCTATATGAGCCAGTTCACGCCATGGAATTGGAGTATCGGTATCGCCGTCTTCCAGGATGAATTTTATAAAGAATTAGAGCAGATGAAGCTCTATATCATGCTCATTACAGCAGGTGTCGCTCTTCTCGGTCTTGGCGTCTTTTATTTAGCTGCTCGAGGAAAAGTCAGACTGCTCAAGCAAGTCACTGCTGCTTCAAAAGAAATTGCGGCGGGGAATCTTGAACGCACGAGTTTAAAAGAAACAACAGATGAAATTGGACAGCTGGCAAAAGGCTTTAATCATATGTCAGGAGAACTCAGGGCACTTGTGAGCGGTCTACAGGAAACGAGCAGCCAGCTTGTTGAATCAGCGACAGATTTATCGGCGATATCTGAAGAAACCTCAGCCAGCAGTGAAGAAATTGGCCGAGCCATTGGCGACATATCGACCGGAACGCTTCATCAGGCATCTGACCTTGATGCAGCCAATCAACAAATGACCCAGTTCAATCAATCCATCGAAAATGTCAAAGAACAAAGCGATCAAATTAAACGAATCTCTGACCAATCGAGTCAATCATCGCAGCAGGGCCAGCAAATTGTTCAGCAATTAAAACAATCAAATGAACAATCAATTCAGGCGTCTAAAGGTATTAGAACAGGAATCGAGCAGTTAAGTATAAAAGTACAGGATATCTCTAAAATCACTGATACGATTGAAAGCATTTCAAATGAGACGAATTTACTAGCGCTGAATGCAAGCATTGAAGCAGCACGCGCAGGAGAGCAAGGCAAAGGCTTCTCGGTTGTGGCGAGTGAAGTGCGGAATTTAGCTGAGCAGACAAAGCAATCAGCCGTTCAAATTCAGCAAATGGTACAAGGCATTAAAGAAGAAACGACGGCAACAGCCGGTATGATGTCGAGCACAATGGATCGTTTTGCTGAGTTAGATGAAGCGGTACATGCAACAGAACATGAATTCAATGCCATCTCTGCGTCAATTTCACAAACCATCGTTGAAACAGACGCAATGGCAAAAGAGCTGAATGCATTGTTGGAGCAAAACGATCTCATCACAAAAGCGATGCAAGGCGCCGCCCATATTTCTCAAGAAAATGCCGCTGCGATCGAAGAGATCACCGCATCCACAGATGAACAAGTGACAGCCATCTCCAATGTGGCAAAAGCAGCAGAAAGGCTTAATGAATTAAGCATGAGATTGAATCAAGACATTGCGCGTTATCGTCTATAAATCATTTTGACTGTGTGTCTCGTATCAGGTACTATATAGTTAATCAAAACCTTGCTCACGCAATAAAAAGGAGTGTTTCGGTCATGAAAAAGAAGATATTGATGTTCTTACCTTGTGGCTATGGATACTCCACTGCTGTTTTCTTTTAGAATAGATAGAAATTGGTGAAGTCTGTCTACATGAGGAAGAATCTAGCAGAAAAATCAAAGTGAGTGAGGGATATAACATGGAAAAAATCACGAGAAAAAACCCAGAAAGTATGCCGAAGCCCGTTGGCAGCTATAGTCATATCACAAGAGTACCAAAGGGCGCGGGATTATTTGTTACATCGGGTCAAGTCGGAACAGATATCGATGGACAGGTCCCATCAAGTTTAAACGACCAAGTAACCAATACATTTGAAAATATTAAAAAAATCCTTGAATCAGAAGGATTGAATGAAGAGCATGTCATCAAGGTCAATATATGGGCAACGGAAGAAATCGACTGGGATCATCTATATCCTCAGTGGGATACGATCTTTAAAACAGCTTATCCATCAATGACGGTTGCTTATGTATCAGCTTTAGGATGGCCTGAGCTGAAAATTGAAATTGAGCTATGGTGCGCCGATATATGAACCAAAAAAAGAACAGTGCAAACTGTTCTTTTTTACTTGAGCTACTTTTGTAATCCATGCAGCAATAAACGTAAAGACGGTGTAGGTGATGACCCAAATGAGAAAGGATTCATTCCCGCCAATGTATGTGTACATGAGAATGACCTTGCTAACAGGACAATCAAAGTCGGCATCCAAACATTCTTCAAAAGCATTGTCCCAAAAATGCCAATCAGCACGGAAATAATGGGGAAGCCAAATACAACGAATAAGACAAAAACAGCCATATGACGAACTCCTTTTAACAAGTGTTTACATCAAAACATAAAAGATTGATACTGCCATGTGCGGAAGTGCAAAGATCATAATGAGAAAGGCCGTATCAAGACGCCATATGCGGTGCTCTTTTGTTTCAGAATGATAGGCTGCCCGCGTCTCTTCTCCGCTTGTCCAAGCCCCCATTAGAAGTCCAGACATCATGACGCCAATAATAGAGATTCCACCACTGATCCACCCTATCCACTCATGGTGCTGCAAAATAATAGCGGCACTGCAAATCACAGTCATTGAGCAAACACCGGCGATAAAGGCATGTTTTTTTCTCATGCTGATTCACTTCCTTCAAAGAAGATTAGGAGATGGCATCACATATTTCAATGAAATGCCCATCAGGATCAGCGGCATAAGCGACGGTTTGACCCCATGGTTTCTTTACAGGTTCTTTGATGATCGGAACCCCTTTTTCCTTCATTGATGCAATGGTTTGATCCACGTCATCCACAACAAACCCTATCTCAAACGTTTGAGAGGATTGATTTGCTTCAGGGACAGGTAATCCAAGTGCATCTTTGACATCCTGGCGTGAATTAATTGATAATGTCACGTCCCCCGTGTCAAACTCAACATAGGATTCAACCCTGAGTTTGATAGGAAAGCCAAGTACATGTTGATAGAAATGAATACTTGCCTCAACATCGTTTACATATAGAATGGTATATTTCATTTTCATGTGAAAAACTCCTCTCTTCATATACGTGTCAAAAACGGAAAGGTTTCCCACTCATTGTACCACATAGGAGATAAAGCACATTTTATTCCAAAAAAATCAATTTTTTTAGCGCAATAGTCTTGAAAAACAAAAAGTGGTGACATATGATAAAAATGTAAAAATAGAAAAAATAGGGGGATCATACATGTTGAAAAAAATCATGGTGGCTGTCTTGTCATTAGGTCTTTTACTAAGCTTTACACAAGTCGACACCCACACTGCAGATGCAAAAACGGTCAAGTCCTACAAAAACTGCAAAGCACTGAACAAAGTCTATAAAGGAGGCGTGGCAAAAAGCAAAAACACGAAAAACAAAGGCGGCAAAACAAAGTACAAGCCGTATGTGTCAAAAGCACTTTACCAAAAAAATATGCGACTTGACCGTGATAAAGACGGCATTGCGTGTGAACGCTAAGCCAATGCAAAGAGACCTGTAACAAGGTCTTTTTTCTATGGGATCAAACTCGTCCCTTTGTGCCAGCTTCCTCTTTATATTAAAATAAAGATAGTTACAAAAAATGATACAAAGTGGGGTACTCAATTTGTCCATACAAGCTGATAAGAAAGACATCCGATTGATTGCCATTGATATGGATGGCACGCTGTTAAACAGTGAACACGTCATTCCAGAGGAAAATAAACAAGCCATTAAAGATGCTGAAGCAAAAGGGGTCCATGTGGTGATTAGCACAGGGCGGACGCTGATGACATGCCGAGAGCTGGTTGAGCCGCTTAAGCTGTCTTCTTACCTTGTGACAGCAAATGGAAGTGAAATCTGGGATTCAAACTTCCAACTGATCGAACGAGATCTGCTGCATCCTGATCACGTCCAAATGATGTGGGATCTAAAAAATAGGTTCGAAACCGATTACTGGGCTTCCACTGTGGAGAAAGTGTGGAGAGGTGAATTCCCAGAACGAATTCATGACCATGAATGGTTGAAATTTGGCTTTGATATTCATGATGATGACGTTCGTGAGGAAGTACTTAATACATTGAAAGCAAATGAGCATCTAGAGATCACAAATTCAAGTCCGACCAATATCGAAGTCAATGCGGCAGGGATTAACAAAGCTGCGGCTCTTGCAAAGGTAGCAGAACGCATTGGCTGTACGATGGACAATGTCATGTCACTTGGCGACAGCCTAAATGATATGGCCATGATTCAAGAAGCCGGATTAGGAATTGCGATGGGAAATGCGCAAGAAGTGGTGAAAGAAGCCGCTGATTGGATTACAGCTCCTAACACAGAACACGGCGTTGCAAAAGCCATCCAACATTGGGTGCTGTCTAAATAAGGTGTATTTCATTACAAGAAAAAGTGAGAGGACTTTGCCTCTCGCTTTTTTTGTTTTCTCCTAGTTCTATTGTTATGTTTTCTGACAATGTCATGTGCAATCTATCCAAAATTGATATAATCAATATAAATTCGAATATTCGGACTTTATATTCCGTTATTCGGAACAACAAGGAGGGGTCCTATGTATCAAGTGGATATCAACTGTGATTTGGGAGAAAGCTTTGGTCAATACACAATCGGTGCGGACGAACAAATTCTTGAATATGTCACGTCAGCCAACATTGCTTGCGGTTTTCATGCAGGAGATCCAACGGTCATGAGAAAAACGGTCAGAATGGCGCTGGATAAAGGGGTCCAAATTGGTGCGCATCCAGGTTTGCAAGATTTGGTCGGCTTTGGCAGACGTCCAATGGCGATCTCGGCAGAGGAAGCCTATGATCTCGTCGTCTATCAAATTGGCGCTCTATCAGCCTTTCTCAAGGCAGAAGGCGGCACGATGCAGCATGTCAAGCCGCACGGCGCCCTTTACAACATGGCGGCTAAAAATACTGAATTATCTGAATCGATTGCAAAGGCTGTGTATCATGTCGATCCAAGTCTTGTGTTATTCGGTCTCTCAGGCAGTGAACTTGCGTTAGCAGGTGAGAGAATTGGCCTTCAAGTGGCTCATGAAGTATTTTCTGATCGGACCTATCAAGCAGACGGGACGCTGACATCTCGCCGCGAACCACATGCACTCATTGAAGATGATGAACGGGCAGTTCAGCAGGTCGTTCGTATGGTGCGAGAAGGGAAGGTTCGTACCGTTCAAGGGGAAGATATTTTGCTTAAAGCAGATACGGTCTGTATTCACGGAGACGGCAGCCATGCGCTTCAATTTGCCAAAACCATTACATCAAAACTAAAAGAAGCGAGTATTCATCTCAAAGCCTTTCAATAAAAATCGTCATCAAAGGGGGAAACAGCATGAAAAAAGAGGAAGTCAAGCACACGAAGGCACCAAAGGGGAATCGTTCTATGCTGATGGGCGCAGCCTTTTTAATGGCGACGTCCGCAATAGGACCGGGATTTTTAACACAAACGACTGTCTTTACACAGCAGCTTGCGGCTAGCTTTGGGTTTGTCATTCTCATCTCTATTTTGTTGGATATTTTTGCACAAACGAATGTATGGCGCATCATCGCCGTGTCAGAAAAGCGAGGTCAGGATATTGCGAATATGGTTCTGCCGGGGCTCGGTTATGTGCTGGCCTTTTTGATTGTCATTGGGGGACTTGCCTTTAACATCGGAAATATCGCTGGTGCTGGTCTCGGTTTTCAGGTCATCTTCGGAGTCGATCCGCGAAACGGAGCAGGGGTCAGTGCTGTCATTGCCATTCTGATCTTTGTGATCAAAGAGGCTGGAAAAGCGATGGACCGTTTCACACAGGTAGCAGGCTTTGTCATGATCGGCCTGATGCTGTATGTGGCGATTTCAACAGCGCCGCCCGTTGGGGAAGCAGCACTCAGAACATTTGTCCCAGAAGAAATTGATATTCTATCGATTGTGACACTTGTCGGGGGGACAGTTGGCGGCTATATCGTTTTTGCTGGCGGACATCGTCTATTGGATGCTGGAATTAAAGGGAAGGATGCACTTCCTCAAGTGACAAAAAGCTCTGTTTTCGGCATCCTGATTACATCTGTGATGCGTGTCGCTTTATTTTTAGCCGTACTAGGAGTGGTCTCAAAGGGTTTACAGATTGATCCAGCGAATCCGCCTGCTTCTGTATTCCAGTTAGCGTCTGGAAAAGTTGGATATAAAATGTTCGGGATCATTATGTGGGCTGCGGCGATTACATCGGTTATTGGAGCGGCTTACACATCTGTTTCTTTCTTTAAAACCTTCTCGCCAAAAATTGAGCAAAATCAACGTGGCATTATCATCGGCTTTATTGCCCTCTCTACTATTTGTTTTATTACGATCGGACGACCTGTGAACATATTAGTTTTAGTTGGGGCCATCAATGCATTGATTTTACCTCTCGCACTTGGCACCTTGCTGGTTGCGGCCTATAAGAAAGAAATTGTCGGCGATTACCGTCATCCATTCTTTTTGACAGCGTCAGGTGCATTGGTTGTCATCATCATGGCTTTGATGGGCGGATATACCATTATGACTGAAATCCCGAAACTATGGAGTTGATTTGAATGAGTATTGATCAAACATATGAGCCTTCACAGATCAGAGAGTTGATTCGTAAAAAAGAAATCACAGGACCAACGGCGGGTTTAGCAGAGGGATATGCTCAAGCCAATTTAATGATCGTTAAAAAGGAACTTGCCTTTGACTTTCTTTTGTTTTGTCAGCGCAATCCGGCTGCATGCCCCTTGCTTGATGTACTGGAGCCGGGTGATCCAGTGCCGAGAAGGTCGGCACCCCAAGCGGATATTCGTACGGACTTTCCTAAATACCGTATTTACCGAAAAGGGATTCTTCAAGAAGAGGTTTCAGATATCTCTGCTTATTGGGAGGATGATATGGTTGCCTTTCTCATCGGTTGCAGTTTTACGTTTGAGCATGCGCTCATGCTGAATGATATCCCTGTTCGCCATATTGAAAACGGTCATAACGTTCCGATGTATCAAACGAATATCTCTTGTGAAAGAGCAGGGGTGTTTCATGGCCCGATGGTTGTCAGCATGAGGCCCATTCCGGCGCATCAGATTACAAGAAGTGTACAAGTGACGTCTAGATTCCCGTCAGTTCATGGCGGCCCCATCCATATAGGCGACCCAGCGATGATTGGAATTGCCAATGTGGATCAGCCGGACTTTGGAGAACCATCTTTGATCAAAGAAGGAGAAGTCCCGGTGTTTTGGGCATGTGGTGTGACGCCGCAGGCCATTGTCATGCATACAAAACCAGACATTGCGATTACCCATGCACCTGGGCATATGTTCATCACAGATCAAAGAGATCAACAGCTCGGTGTGCTTTAGAAAGAGAGGGATCCTCAAGTGGCATTTTCAACGATAAAAGATTTTATCACCTTCCACCCGCTAGGAGATGCAGCGATCGTTATCCAAGCAGGAGCAGACATATGTGAAGAGATTCATGAGCGTGTTGTGCAGCTGTTTTCGTGTATTGAGCAGCATCCATTTGCTGGATATGTGGAAGCTGTTCAAGCCTTTACAAACGTGACTGTTTTTTACGAGCCTTATACTGTTCATCAATCTGCCCACCTTCAAAAAAAGGACTTGTCTCCGTATGAATGGGTGAAAAACTATATTGAAACACTTCTTGAAGAGAAATGGCAGGAGGGGGTTCAGTCGAAGCGCCGCATCGTCGATATTCCAGTCTGCTACGGGGGAGAGGTGGGACCTGATTTAGAAGAAGTCGCCCGGATCAATCGTTTAACACCTGAGGAAGTCGTGCGTATTCACACCGCAGGGACGTATCTTGTTTATATGATTGGATTTGCCCCGGGGTTTCCATTTTTAGGCGGGCTGTCTGAAAAGATCGCAGCCCCGCGCAGGGAAACACCGAGAATGTCCATTCCAAAAGGATCTGTCGGCATTGCGGGAAAGCAGACCGGCGTTTACCCCATTTCCACACCCGGCGGCTGGCAGCTCATTGGACAAACCCCGCTGCCACTCTTTTACCCAGACGAGAAAGTCCCAAGTCTATTGAGAGCAGGGGACGAGGTCAGATTTGTCCAAATGTCTGAAAAGGAATTTTTCAGCATGAAGGAGGCAGAACGTTGAGTATTCATGTCATCAAGTCAGGAATGTTCACAACCATTCAAGATAAAGGTCGGAAAGGCTATCAAAAGTATGGCGTCTTAACGAGCGGCGGCATGGACCCGCTCTCACTTAGAATTGCCAACATTCTCACAGGCAACGAGGAAAACGAAGCCGTACTGGAAATAACTTTAATGGGGCCGGGTCCTGTGTTGACGTGTCAAAAGGATGAGCTTATTGCAGTGACTGGCGCTGACGTGGAAATCGACATCGATGAAGAGCCAGCCCCTTTATGGAAGCCGCTCTTTGTTCGATCAGGAAGCACGATCACCTTTGGTCCTTGTAAGAGAGGCTGCCGCGCTTACCTTGCTGTGGCAGGTGGATTCGATGTGGAGCCGGTCATGCAGAGCAAAAGCACCTATGTGAGAGCAGGAATAGGTGGACTGAACGGACGTCCGCTTGAAAAAGGAGACGTCCTGTCCATTGGAAAGCCTTCAATCGTAGCGGATCGATTGTCTGATAGGCTCAAAAGCGAAGTGAAACAGGCGGCGTACAGCGCACCCGATTGGACTGTAAGTCATACGCATTTTTTGCCGCTGCGGAAATCGCCCGTGATTCGGGTGCTGCCAGGGAGACACCTTTCTTTTTTTCAAGAAATATCTCAACACACCTTTTTCGAACAGCCTTACCAAGTCACGCCTCAATCAGATCGCATGGGCTGCCGCTTGAAGGGGGAGCCGGTTCATTTAAAAGAAAAGCTTGAATTGATTTCAGAAGCGGTTGCCTTTGGTTCTATTCAAATTCCTCCTGACGGCCAGCCGATTATTCTGCTGGCAGATCGGCAAACAACAGGCGGATACCCGCGTATTGGAGAAGTAGCGACGGTCGATCTGCCGCTCATTGCACAAGCGATGCCTGGGGCGAATCTGTATTTTAAGCGAATCGATCATCAGGCCGCAGAGCAGGCACTATTTAAGCAAGAAGCAGAATTGAAGGAGCTGGCTGCCAGAATCAAGCTGGAAGCATTCGTTTAGAAAAGGGGATGGACATGCAAAATACAAATAAAACCGTGGTGAAATCAATGGAGATTTTGCGGCTGTTTATCGCTCGTGACCAATTAACGTTAAATGAAATGATCGAGCTCTCCGGCATGCCGAAAACGTCTGTGCACCGCATGGCGAGCTCGTTAGCCGATATGGGATTATTAGAAAAACATGATTCAGGTGTTTATCGTTTAGGCCTGATGTTTCTTGAATACGGTCAACTTGTGGCGGACCGCCTTGATATTCGGAGAATTGCAAGACCATTTATGGAAGGCTTGCGGGATGAAGTGGGAGAAGCTGTACAGCTCATCGTTCGTGAAGGAGACGAAGCCATTTACGTGGATAAAATCGAAGGGACGCAGCCTGTTCGTCTCTACACCGCCGTCGGCAGGCGCTCTCCCCTATATGCGGGTGCTTGTGCAAGAAGTATTCTCTCCTTTTTACCAGAGCGCGAGAGACTCGCTTATATTGATTCGATTGAGCTAGGGAAAATCGGAATCGGGACTATTACAGATAAAGAGGTTCTTCGAAACATACTGGATGAATCAAATGAAAGGGGCTATACGTTAAGCTATTCGGAGCTTGAAAACTATACCGCTGCGGTTGGAGCCCCTATTTTCAATCACCTTGGAGAAGTCGCAGCAGGTATTAGCATTGCAGGGTTTGAAGCAGGCTATCAAAAGGAACGCCTTCCATATTTAATTGAGCAGGTCAAAAAAGCCGCGAGTGGTATCTCTAGAGAGTTAGGCTTTCATCTAAACAAATAAAAAGCCAATGACCGTTAAGATCATTGGCTTTTCGCGTTCAGTTTATTAGAAAGTTTTTCCTAAAGCTTTTGCACGTTCGATCGCATCTGCTTTAATTTGCTCTGCTTTCGCAGGTTCAGCATTGTGACCTTCAACGATAAGACCTTCGAAGGAAGGAATTCCGAAGAAGCTCGCAATTGTACCAAGGTAACGGTGGCCTGCTTCAAGTTCAGCAGCAGGACCTTCAGAGTAGTATCCGCCACGTGCTTGGATGTGTAGAGCTTTTTTGTCTGTTAATAATCCAACAGGACCTTGCTCAGTGTATTTGAATGTTTTACCAGCTACAGCAACAGAGTCGATGTATGCTTTAAGAACTGGTGGGAATGAGAAGTTCCAAAGTGGTGAAACAAATACATATTTGTCAGCAGAAACGAATTGATCGCTTAATTCGTTTAGGCGAGCAACTTTCGCTTGCTCTTCAGCTGAAAGTGTATCGAAGCCAGCACCTGATTGCAGCTTGCCCCAGCCAGCGAATACATCTGCATCAATGTGAGGGATGTTTTCTTTGTACAAATCGATATGTACAACCTCGTCACTTGGGTTTGCTTCCTTATAAGATTCGATAAATGCTTTAGCAGTAGCCATACTGTAAGAAACTGTTTCATCATGCGGATGTGCAGTGATGTATAAAACTTTTGCCATGTTCATTCAATCCTTTCTGTTTCAGTGTTTTTTTTAGTGTATCCCAAAGATACACTGAATATGTGGCATCTTTAATCATATTGGAATGCTATGAAAAAGATGTAACAAGCACAGTTACATAAAAACTGATATTTTCATTGTAATCACAATGTAGTTTGAAGTCAAGGTATAAAGTCTCGAAATCAAGATAAAAAGTTTGTAAATTTTTCTGAAACGCTTGGAGATACGGATTTCATCATAAAAACCTACTCCTATTGAACAAAAAAACAGTCGATCTCACAAGTAAAGAGTTTGTAAAGACGTCTCATGAAAAAAAGATGAATGCCCCTAAGCCATCTGCTACAAGCATCTGTTCTCCGATTTCGTATATATAAGAGAAGGCAGGAGAGAGTGAGGGATAAGAGTGGGACGATCCTATGTTGCGATTGGAGATTCCTTAACAGTGGGAGTGGGGGCACGTTTATTTGGCGGAGGCTTCGCTGAGCGGTATCAATGGATGCTTGAAAAAAAGACACAGGCGTCAGTCGAGCTGTCCGTATTTGCAAAGTCAGGGTTAACGACGGATCAGATTTTACAGCTGTTCAAACGATCTGATGTGAGGCGTGCTATTGCACCAGCTGACATCATCACCATCACAGGCTGCGGGAATGACCTTGTTCAAGCTGTTCAGCAGTATGAAGAGGGTGAAGATGAAAAGAAATTGCTGCAAGCGACCTTGCATTGCCAAGCGAATTTTAGCAAGATGATTCAAGAAATCGCTCATATCAAAAGAGGGCAGCAGCCCTATTGCGTGTATCTCATGAATTTATATAATCCTTTTCCGCAAATACCAATAGCGGAGCGGTGGCTTCAGCAATACAATCATCAGCTTCGCTTGCTTGCTGCAAATCCGCATGTAGAGGTTGTGGATGTGTACCGGGCGTTTGAGGGACATGAAAGAGATTACTTATCGATTGATCAATTTCATCCGAACCATAAAGGATATGAAGCAATGGCAAAAGCATTGTTTCAACAATCCTGGAAACAGCTGTAATCCGTTGGGGTTGCAGTTTTTTTCATCCTTTTCAATAAATGACGGTTTCGATATGATAAAAGAAACGAAGTCGAAAGAGGTGTGCAGTCATGGAGGAAATCAGTGCATATTTTCATGAAATGACAGGAACCGCTTATGAAGTGGGAAAACAGCAGGCTGTCTGGTTTAAGGAGAACCCGTTGCTACAGACACAATATATTCGAACAGAACCGCTAGAAAAAGAGGCTGTGAAGGAAACGAAGCAGCTGATGCGCCCTCATCTTCCTCAGTTAGAAGAAGAGATAGCTGGATTTTGTGATGAACTGCAATTAGATGAGCGTTATTTGACCTTTTTCTATTCATCTCATCTTCAGCCAGGCTGTTCCCACTGCGTGAGGCAGGGGAATATGGCGGCCGGTCAACAAACGGTCATGCTGCGTAACTATGATTTCTCCCCAATATTTGATGATATGCGTCTTGTGACGACACATGTGAAAGGCTCGGCATGTCATACGGGCTCGTCACTGCTCTTGTTTGGCAGATCTGATGGGATGAATGAGCATGGTCTTTCTGTGACATTCTCTGCTTGCGGTCCGCCGGTTGGAAATGAAGCCGGTTTAAAGGCTCCAGCAGTTGCCGGTTTGCAAGTGTATCATGTGATTCGATCTGTTCTGGAAAACTGTAGAACGGTTGAGGAAGCCATTCACTCTATTCAGGAAATGCCCGTTGCCTCAAATGTTCACCTCATGCTTGCCGATCGAAAAGGAGAAGCGGCTGTGATTGAAATCATTGATGGCCGCAAAATGGTCAGAAGACCGGAGACAGGTTATATTGCAGCCACAAATCATCCGATTGCTGATCAAACAGGAAAAGGGATGACCAAGCATCATTCTATTGTCAGATACGACATGTTAATGGAGGCTTTAGAAGAACAACGATCAAGTGATTCTCTTGCTAAGCTGTTCCAGACAGAATATCCAGATGGTCTGACTGTGCACAATTATGAGGAGCTGTTTGGGACGATGCGAACCGTCATCTTCCGCCCGGAGGAAGGAACGATGGATTATTGCTTTGGCTCTCCAATATATAATCCGACTTATTCTTTAAAAGCTGGGGGTACACTGCCTTTTCGTGAACAAAAGGTTCAATTTCATCAAAAGGAGTATGGACCGTCATTTTGGAGAAGCGTCTGATGAATCCTTGTTTTTAATTTTGTCACAGCCACTGTGCCAAAGTCAGATCAACTTAAGATTGCATCGTTTGATGAAAGCGTTTTATATTAAGGTGTGACAATAGACCTATTTTTGCAGAGGGAGGCATTTCATGTACATAACGGCACGAGAACAGAAGATCATCAAATACATCATTCAGCAAAATCGTTATGTCACCATTCGTGAGATAGCCGATTCTGTTCAGGTGAGTACAAGAACCATTCATAGAGAACTAAAATCGATCAAACCGATATTAAAGAATTATGATCTTTCACTAGATAAACAGCCGGGGAAAGGCTTGAAGGCAGTCGGTGAACAGGAGGATAAACAGCGGCTTCTTGCTCATATGTCAAATGAGGATCAAATTGAATATAGCTCTGACGAACGGAAGCTCTTAATCCTTTGTGCATTGCTTGAAGCAAAGGAACCGGTGAAATTATATACACTCGCAGCCGATTTGCAGGTAACAAATGCGACCATCAGCTATGACTTAGATGAACTGACGGAGTGGATCGCTCCTTACGGTTTGCAGTTGATCCGAAAACGCGGGTATGGCATTGAATTAAAAGGACCGGAGGAAGCTAAACGAAAGATTGTCGGCAACCTGATTGTCGACCGGCTCGATATTCAATTATTTTTAGAAACAATTGAAATGAATATCAAGCATCGAACGAAAGCGACGGAAAAGGTGTTTGGCGTTGTCAGCAGAGGGCAGCTGCTTAAGGTAGAAAGACTGCTCTTTCATTTGAAAAATAGACTGTCACTCTCTTTATCTGATAGTGCCTATATTGCGCTTGTCGTTCACTTAACCTATGCCATTGAACGGATTCAGCTTGGCGAAACCATTCGAATGGAAGAGGAAGAGCTGCTTGAACTAAAGCGGACGAAAGAATTTGAATCATCACTGCGAATCGCAAGAGCACTTGAACGCATGTTTAATGTGGAGATCCCTGAAGCAGAGGTCGGTTATATGACCATCCACCTGCGCAGTGCAAATCGCAGCTTTGGGGCAGAATACCGTATTGATGAGATCGAGCTGGATATAGCGATCAGAACGAAGAAGCTCATTGATTTTATTTCAAATAAAACCGGCTATCATTTAAATGAGAATGATTCATTGTATGAGGGACTCGTGTCTCATCTCGAACCTGCCATGAACCGTTTAAAGGAAAAGATGAGAATCTATAATCCACTTACACAACAAATTAAAAAGGACTACTTTTTGCTTTTTATGGCGATTGAAGAAGGAGTCGAGCGTTTCTTCCCAGAGATTGAATTTCCAGAGGATGAAATCGCCTTTATTGTGCTTCACTTTGGCTCAGTGCTTGAAATCAAAAAAGAAGAAACGAACATTCATGCATTGGTCGTTTGCTCAAGCGGCATCGGTTCCTCCAAAATGCTCGCTTCTCGTTTAAAAAAGGAATTGCCAGAAATCGCCGAATTCGATCTATCGTCTTTGATGGAGCTAAAAGAAATCGATGCATCAAGCTATGACATGATTGTATCGACTGTTCCGATCCCATATGACCATATCGATTACATCATGGTCAGTCCGCTCCTAAACGAGGATGACGCTATGCGTGTGAAGGCTCATATTAAACGAAAGATTCCTTATATGATTGAGAAAAAAAGGTTGAAAGAAGCTGCCAAAGAAACGGTACAAGAATCCGTTAATATGATGGCGGTTGCAGAAAAAGTGACGAATTACATGTCTGTGATTCGCAGCATCTTGTCCCATTTTACCATCGAAAATAGAGAGACGCTGCCGCAGCATGAGGCAACAATCAGGCAGCTGCTTCGTCAGCTTGAAGAAGAAGGAGCTATCACACATGCGGATGATGTAGCGAGCGGCTTACTGGAACGTGAACAGCAAGGCGGTTTAGGCATACCTGGTACCGAGTTTGCTCTTTTTCATTTAAAGCATGAATTCATCAAGGAACCAATCTTTCATATTTATGATCTTGATCAGGCATATGAGGTCAAAAGCATGGATGGCGGGCAGCAAATGATGTCACGAATGCTTATGATGCTGGCGCCGCAAAAGCTTGGCAAGGAAGGGTCTGAAATGTTTAGTCTGATCAGTTCATCCATCATTGAAAGTGAGGAAAGCATGGTGCTTTATGGACAAGGATCAAAGGAAGAGATTGAACAGAAATTGCATCAGCTGTTCTATCAATTTGTAAAAGAAGCAAAATGGTAAGAAAAAAAGCCGAGAGCTTATTCGCTTCTCGGCTTTTTGGCTGTGACACAGACAGCAAGTGTTGGACGAATTTCCTCATACTCAACAGAAAAATGGTCAAACCCCGCAAACTGTAAGTCATTCAATATGTTTTCACCCATCTCTTTTGTCCGGCTGGCGTCAGCACTTTTTTCTCTTGGCTGCATCACAATGACGAGTTTCCCGCCTGGTTTCAACGTGTGATAAAGGTTGAGTAGGCCAGTCTTTGGATCATCCCAAATCGTAAAGTTGTTGACAGACAGTACTTTGTCATACTGCTCTCCGGGCAAGCGTGTTTTCTCGATTTTCCCTACATACAGCCGGACCTGTTTGTCTTTTGACCGTTTGCTGACGCGGGACTGTGCTTGCTCCTGCATGGTGGCGGAGGCATCTAGACCATCAATGTGAAGATCTTCATAATGCTTAAGCATATGTTTGATGCTGTAGCCGGGCCCATAGCCGATTTCCAAAATGTTTTCACTATCTGTCAGATCTAAGTGCTGGATGGCCCACTGATTCAATGCTTTATTTTCATTTGCCATAATGAAGCCTGCGATGCTTCCGAGCCAGCCTTTTGGTCTGCTAAAGGTTTTCGAAATGGTTGACAGCATTTGAGAACGCTCCTTTTTAATGATCATGTAACCGATTTTCCCCATCTTGAAACATGCCGATTTACAAAACGCATCTGTGCAGTTTAGGGATGTTTGAGTAAAAAAAAGAGGTGGTAATGAAAGGATACATCAACAAATCAAGGAGGAGCTTACACATGGATTTACGTGAATACTTAACAAATGGCATTCCGCGCCAAACACAGGATCAGCAGCCAGGCAGTGAAAGAGAAATGAATCCTGCGCCGATCTTTGAGGATGAATCATATCAAGGGTCTGGC
The DNA here is from genome assembly GCF_002998465.1 of Bacillus sp. NMCC46. Lineage (NCBI taxonomy): Bacteria > Bacillati > Bacillota > Bacilli > Caryophanales > Bacillaceae > Bacillus > Bacillus sp. NMCC46. The sequence goes on from NZ_PVQZ01000006.1 coordinate 277,995, forward strand.
AAGCTCAAAGGGAAAGTCGCACTGATTACAGGCGGAGATAGTGGAATTGGACGTGCTGTATCTGTTGCCTATGCAAAAGAAGGTGCACACGTCGCCATTGTGTACTTAAATGAACATGAGGATGCAAAGGATACGCAAAAGCGCGTAGAACAGGAAGGCGTTAAATGTTTAACGATTGCAGGAGATGTCGGTGACGAAGCCTTTTGCGAGAAAGCGGTAGAAAAAACAGTTGAAGCCTTTGGGCAATTAGATATTTTAGTGAATAATGCGGCTGAACAGCATCCGAAAGAACGGATTCAAGATATTTCTAGTGAACAGCTTCACCAAACCTTTAGAACCAACTTCTATTCTTATTTTTATTTTACGAAGAAAGCACTGGATTACTTAAAACCGGGAAGTACAATTATTAATACAACATCCATTAACCCATATCGAGGCAACAAAGTGCTGATTGATTATACGGCGACAAAAGGGGCCATCAACGGCTTTACGCGTTCTATGGCACAGTCGCTTGTGAAAGATGGGATTCGGGTGAACGGTGTAGCGCCAGGTCCAATTTGGACGCCGCTCATTCCATCTACATTTGATGAGGATAGTGTGGAAAGCTTCGGGGCAGAAACCCCAATGGGAAGACCAGGACAGCCTGTAGAGCATGTCGGCTGCTATGTGCTGCTTGCTTCTGACGAATCGTCTTATATGACAGGACAAACACTTCACGTCAACGGCGGTTCCTTTATGAATACATGATCAATAGCGCCACCGCCCAGCATTGATTGGGCGGTGTGTTTAGTATTTCTTGCGATTCTTCTGCACAGATAAGACAGACCATACGATAATGCCCACTACAACTGCCGCAATGACAAGTGAACTTAAATGGAACATCGTTTCATGATGCATGTTCAACTTCTCCCTTCATTGAGCCTCTTTTCTATAGCATCAGCCAGAAGATCTCTTTTTATGAAAAACACATTTCTTTGTTTAATGAATGGATTGTCGTGGAAACCTAAGAGTACGGATGAAATTTGAAGGAGTGAAACGATATGTCACAAGAAGAATTAAAACAAAAGGTACTCAACCTATTAGATGAACAAAAGGTCGGAACACTGGCGACCGTTGAACAGGATAAGCCGCATACCCGCTACATGACTTTTTTCCATGAAGGGCTGACATTATATACACCAACGAGCAAAGAAACACATAAAGCAGACGAAATTGAAAAAAACCCGAATGTCCATATTCTCATTGGTTATTCAGGTGAAGGATTCGGTGACACGTATGCAGAAATCGCAGGTACCGCAACATTAACCGATGATCCAGAACTGATCGACTGCCTTTGGTCTGAGGAGATGGAGAAATGGTTTAAAGGAAAAGATGATCCGAATCTAGTGATTCTGAAGATTGATCCAACCTCCATTCGTTACATGAATGAAGGAAGCCGTACGCCGGCAGAATTATCACTTTAACACTTGCGTAAGCTGGGGGTATGTGTTATAGTTTTATATTAAGTGTTGAAATAAGCAAATAAATAAAGAAAGTAAACTTTCTTTTTTCTATGACATAATGAGAAGCAATAGAGCTTCTACTTGATAAGAACGAGACGCTGTCAAAGCGAACAACTTATTCTTTTCCTTCTGCACCCGCCCCCTATAAAAGCGGAAGAGTGGAAAAAAGACGTTTTGATTTACAATTCACACTGGCACGGCTTCGGAGCCGTAAGGACGAATGAGAGGTAGGGCTTTCGTTGTCTTGTTATCCAGAACTTCCATGGCGTTTACTTTCAAACGTAGGTTCACTCGGAACACATATGACACACTGATATGATCGAATCTTAATTCATACACTCCGTAACGGAGATCACACATTGATTATTTATTTGCATGAAAAGAGCAAGGAAAAGGCTGCCATCTATTTGGCAGCCTTTTTCATTGAGTTAATTTCATGATCACTCACTTCTTCCTTTCTTCTGATAACGCCAAATCCGCCCGATAAAAAAGAACATCACCGCAAACAAAATAGAAAAGACGAACATGTCCAAGAGTGTCACGCCTCTATTTGGGTGCACGATGCCAAACCAAACCCATTGCAGAACAAAAGAGATAGCAAAATAACTGATGGATTCTTTCATGATTTTCCCCATTTCATTTATTTTTTTGACCTTTTATCCACAACATCCAAATGAAGAAAGAACCAATCACGCACGAGCACAACGTAACAGGCGGCAAGGTATGCCAGCTAGTCAGCCCCTTTACAAAACACATATAAAAAAAGAAAATGGAAATGGATACAAGCACCCATTGCTTGAACCAACGAGGAACACGCAGCCAAGCCGCTAGAAAGTAGAAGATAGCTTATCCAATGAGAAAAACTCCTTTTTTGAATCTGATTGGATTTTATCGCAAACAACGAAGTTTGTAAAATATGGAACTGGAAGGCTGGAATGGTATTCTTCTAGCATAGAACATTTTCGCTGCACTGACGTATAAGATAAAGGAACCTCATGAAAGGAAGCGATCAAGTGAAAAGAATACCAGTGATTTTTCTACGATATATTGTCTTCTTTATTCCAGCTATCATTATCAGTTTCATGGTGTGGAACCATTACCAAGATGATTTGTCGGATGGGAAAGTAACAGAGTATGACGTCAAACGAATTTTTACATTTGATGAAGGAAAACGAGTGGTGAGTGCTGTATCAAAAGACCAGCAGCTTCATTTTGGTATGTATGATCCTCAATCAGGAAAAAGAATCAGTGATTGGACCACGGAAAGCGATCCGTTTAATGAAATGCTGCCATCCATTCAAGGTAACAATCTCTTACTTGCTTTAAAAAATAAAGAGGGGCAGCTGGTGATCGAGAAGCTGTCTCCAAGCGGAGAAAAGAAAGAGCTCGTTAAGCAAAATTTACAGATACCCTCGTTTTTAAAAACGAATACATATCAATGGAATGGACGGCTTGTGTTTACAGGAGAAATGGAAGGCGCCGCTGCGGTCCTCGGTGAGCTAAAGAATGGTCAGTTTCATGTACACAACCTCAACGAGCTAAAACTGCCAGCAAGGTCAGTCTCTATGGATGTCGTCATGAATTCCTTTAGAGGACAGACTCCTATTCCTATATTTGAATTGACTTTAAAAAATGACCAGAAAGCATATGTCAGCGGAGTCTCAAACGATAAGCATCAGCTTGGGGTCTATGTCTCCAAAAACGCTGAACCGTTTAGCCTCATTGAAGATAAAGTGGAAAAGCAGCTGGAAAAAACGATCGGAACATCCCAAAACTTTGCAGTCGCTGTCGAATCTAACTATCCAAAAAGACCAAGGAAAGTGAATGCAGAGGGAAGGCTTGGGGAAGCCCTCCCAACACCAAAACCGATTTATCAAACCTTTATCTACCAGCTTAATGAAGAAGAAGTTCTTCTTGTAGGCTCTACAGCAAAGGACGAAGCAAAAGGCAAGCTGACTGGTTATATTTATAACCACCGCACGAATAAGACGACGTCTGTCAGCAAGCTTTTTCAGTCGTTTTCATATGAAACTTTACAAAGAGAAGGACTCTCTTTCAATAAAAATGTGAAAAGCGATTGGATCTATTATTCATTCGAAAATCAATTAACGGGTGCATTTGAGACGAAAAGCAAACAGCTAAAGGAATTTCCTCTGCAAAAAGTCATCTCAATCGAAAACGCAAGTCCTGCTCACCAAACGTCTGTTGACACCTTTATGCAATATGTCATGAAAGGCGGACCGCTCATTCTCAACTGGGCGATATGGCTGTTTATTCCACTGCTGTTATTTGTGCTAGCCATCTTCCTGCCGCCGATTTTGAGACTGGTGAGAAAGAACAAGATCAAGGACAGTATCACATTAGAAGCCAATATTGTATCTGTCAAAGAAACGGGTACCTACATCAACGAACAGCCGCTTGTCAAAATGCAGCTGCAATTTCAATATGATGGGGAAAACATCGAGAAGACAGTTAAAACGGTTGTATCCTATACCCAGATACCACAGCCGGGTCAGCGTATCGCCATTCTCTACAATCCGAAGAAGAAAAAGGCGCTGCTCTTAAAAGAGGGGAACTTCTCACAGACAAGTGAGCCAAAGTTCATCAAAGGCGCTGTTTTAAGAAATATAGAATCATGTGGAACCGTAGGACGAGGCACTGTCTTATCGCTTACATTTGAAGCAGATCAGAAAAGGTATACCATTCCGATGATTCAAGCCGCTGGTTTTGAATTTAGAACAGGAGAAAAAGCCGACCTCGTCGACATCAACGGTCAGCTGAAAATGGCAGCCTATGCCCATGAAGTGCGGAATCGATCGGGGAAAGACGTGACATTAACAGGAACCATCCAGCGGGTGAAGCAATATCCAGTCACGATTCATGATCAGAAACCTATTATGCTGGATGTGACGGTTTCTAGCGGAGATCAGTCCATCACAAAAACGGTCAGTCAATTCATCCCTGACCATATGGAGGTCGCGCCAGGAACTCAAATCACGATGCAGACAAAACAAGAAGAGTTGGATAAAGAAATCAGTCTCATGCAAGAGAAACAAGGAAGTGCAAAAGTGACCCATGTCGCATTTTCTGGTGTCATCGGCAATCAGCCGTTAGCGATCATTCAGATTGAGAGAGATGGCGTGATGTATGAAGTGAAGCAGCCAATCGATCCAATCACTAGCGTACTGCCGGGTGATGAATTATGGGTTGCATATCACGAAATGACACGTCAAGCAGCCATTGTGAAATATGCATCAATTTAAAAAATACTTCAGCGTGTAGACAAACCCTCGCATTCGGTGTCAGTCCTGCGTGCTGGTGCTCACGAATGTCAAATTCGCTCCGCGCCAGTACTCGTCCTTCCTAGGGCTGCAAAGGTTTTCTATCACGCTGAAAAGGAGAAAAAGGGCTAAAACGAAATTCGTTTTAGCCCTTTTTGATTAAGCTTTTGTATCATACTGGCGGAGCACCTTATCATAGGCGAAGTTGCCGAAAGGAATGAACGCCGCAAAAAAACCAGCGATGGACCATTTCAAATGCCAGCGAACTTTAAAAGTCACATATGCCAAAACAAGCATATAGATGACAAACAATGCGCCATGAAGAGAGCCTACAATGGTGACTGCCATCGGAATATCCGCAAAATATTTCAGAGGCATGGCAATTAAAAGAAGGGTTAAAAGAGACATACCCTCAATAAAACCCGCCTGTCGAAGACGGCTAATACTTGTATGCATATACAAATCCTCCTGTATAAGAGCTAGTTTCTCATCTTCTAATATAAACGAAAGATCGTCTGGACATGCTGAAATCTACGAAAAATTCAAAATATGTTCATGTAATGCTTAAAAAATGGAAAAAAGGAAAAATCACTTAATCCTTATTTGTTTCAGAGAGTACTTGCTTTAAGTGCATCACATCATGTAACAAATGATTCGTCATCGCTTGAACGGCTTCTGTGGAGCGGCGCTCTTTCATTTCAGAATAAATGGCCGCATGCTCTTTTTGAATCGTCTCAGCACGCGCTCCGCCGCTAAAATGAAAGATACGGCAAAAATGAATGAGTGCATTCACATGATTCAATTGTTTACATAAGCGGTGATTGTGACTCGCTAGAATAATTTTTTGATGAAAGGCTTCATGTAACTGGACGATCTCTTTAGATGGCAGCTGCTGCTTGATTGCTTCGTCTGCCTGCGTGAGGACCTGCTCAATATCATCAAGCTCTCTTTGCGCGGCTTCCTTGCATGCAAGCTCAACAGCTAGCGTTTCTAGGGCGGTTCGAACTTGATAAAGCTCCTCGACATCTTTTTCCGTTAACGTATAGACAGAGTAGCCTGACCGATGATCAGCGATCAAGAGCTCATCTTTTTCTAAAAGCCTCATCGCCTCTCTAACCGGTGATCGGCTTACACCAAATTGTTTGGCAAGCTGTGTCTCATTGATGCGTTCCCCTGGCTGAAACTGCCCATCAAATATCATTTGCTTCAGCTGTTCATAAAATTGCATATGGTATGGTGCTGGTCTTTCCATCTCGAATGAATTCATCCCGTCATTCCCTCATTTACACATCATCTTTTGTCTCATGTTATCCAAGTTTTTCCCTCTAGGCAAGCCTGCATCGGAAAAGTCAATATCGTACAATTCAAGAGAAAAAGGGTGTGCTACACTAATGATCAGTTCAGTGAAAGAGGGGATCGACATGAAAACACAAGAAGAACGAACGGTACATTTTGATCAGGACTTGCAAATAGAGGCGTATCGCTTTCATGGCATCATGCAAAAGTTCCCGAATCATTTTCATACATACTATGTGATTGGATTTATTGAGGACGGTCAAAGACGTTTGATCTGCCAAAATGAAGAATACATCATTGAAAAGGGAGACATCCTTCTTTTCAATCCATATGACAATCACGCATGCGAGCAGATTGATCACAGGACACTAGATTATCGTTGTTTAAATATAGAAGCAGATGTCATAGAGAAAATGTTTCAGCACAAGCCGCATTTTAAAGCCCCTGTGTTTTCACAAAGTGAACTGACAAAGCCATTATATGATCTTCATCAAATGATCACAGAAGAAGCTCCAGCTTTGAATAAACAGGAAACGTTTTATTTCTTTATGAAGCAGCTGATTGAAGCCTATGCTGATACATCAGAGGAAAAAGCGTCAGCAGCGCATGCCGCCGAACAGAAAGTCCAAGATGTACAGCAATATATTGAAACATACCGCACGGAAAATATATCGTTGGACGACTTAGGAGAGCTTGTGTCCATGAACAAATACTCTCTTCTGCGTGCTTTTACAAAGTACAGAGGGATCACGCCATATCGTTATTTACAGACAGTGAGAGTGAATTATGCGAAAGAACTTCTCTCACGAGGAGTAAAGCCTGTAGATGCGGCAGTCTCCGCTGGTTTTTCTGATCAAAGTCACTTGAGTCATTTCTTTTCAGAATTTATTGGGCTCACCCCAGGGCAATATCAGCAAATTTTTGCAAAGCAGGTAACAGCAGATGAAAAATAAACAGCTGCTTGGTCATCTAGCGGCCATGTTCACTATTTTTCTATGGGGCTCGACCTTTATCTCAACCAAAATATTGTTAACGGCTTTTTCTCCAACAGAAATATTATTTTTTCGCTTTTTTATTGGATATCTGGCTCTGATGATGATCTACCCGGTCACCATGAAGGTGCAGCGTAAAAAGCATGAAGCGATGTTTGCGCTCGCAGGATTATGCGGTGTGGTCTTATACTATTTTTTAGAAAATGTCGCACTCACCTATACGTTCGCTTCGAATGCAGGTGTCATCAGCTCAGTTGTACCATTCTTCTCATTTTTATTGGCTTATTTTTTATTGAAAGATGAGCCTTTGCACCGCCGGTTTTTCATAGGCTTTTTCATCGCGATGACAGGAATTGTACTGATTAGCTTTAATGGAATGACGACGTTCCAATTGAATCCAATCGGTGATGCGCTAGCATTAACGGCGACCATTGTCTGGGCCTTCTATTCTATTTTATCGAAAATGATCAACCAATATGGATACCATATCATTCAAGTGACGAGGCGTGTCTTTTTTTACGGCTTGCTTTGGATGCTTCCCCTGATCTGGTATTTTAAGATTCGTTTAGACTGGGAGCGATTGACGAACCCGTCGTTTGCCTTTCACTTGCTGTTTTTAGGCCTGTTCGCATCTGCCATTTGTTTTCTAACATGGAGCTTTTCGGTGAAAACGCTCGGTGTGGTGAAATCGAGTGTGTATATTTATGGCGTTCCTATTATTACAATGGTCATTTCAATGATCGTTCTTCATGAGAGATTGACCCTCATGTCTGTACTTGGAACGGCACTGACCTTAGGAGGACTGCTGCTTTCAGATAAAAAAGATGCGGGGAGGAAGAAACAGAAACCCTCGATGCTTTTCCAGGATAAACAGGCGCTTTGATCAAAAAAGCGTCTTTTGTCCATTGAAAGAACGTGGACGGTCTAGTAAACTCAAGCTTAAGTGGTCGACGGTCGACCGATAATGAAGGGGGAAAAATGAATGAAGCATGTTTCAATTGCGGCGATACCAGGTGACGGGGTTGGGAAGGAAGTTGTACCAGAAGCGATACGAGTATTGAAAGCGGTATCAGAATTACATGGCGGTCTGTCTTTTACCTTTCAGGATTTTCCGTGGAGCTGTGAATATTATTTAGAGCATGGCGAGATGATGCCAAAGGATGGATTGAATCAATTGAAAGCCTTTGACAGTATTTTCTTAGGGGCTGTCGGAGATGCCAATTTAGTGCCGGATCACGTATCGCTTTGGGGACTGCTTATTAAGATTAGGCGGGAATTTGAACAGGTGATAAACGTCAGACCTGCAAAACAGCTGAGCGGCATTCGCTCACCGCTTACGCAGCCAAAGGATTTCGATCTTCTAGTTGTCAGAGAAAACGGTGAAGGTGAATATAGTGAAATTGGAGGCCGTGCTTATCAAGGGGAAGATCAGCTTGCTGTTCAAAATGCGGTGTTCTCAAGAAAAGGGACAGAGCGTGCGATGCGTTTTGCCTTTCAATTAGCAGAAAAAAGGCGAAAGCATGTGACGAGTGCAACAAAATCAAATGGCATCGTTCATACCATGCCTTTTTGGGATGAAGTGTTTCAAGACGTAGCAAAGGATTATCCAGAGGTGGCAGCAGACTCTCAGCACATTGATGCGCTCTCAGCCTTTTTTGTAACAAGACCAGAAAAATTCGATGTGATTGTGGCCAGTAATTTGTTTGGTGATATTTTGACAGATCTTGGGGCAGCCATTATGGGAAGTATTGGCGTAGCGCCTGCCGCCAACATCAATGTAAATGGCAAGTACCCATCCATGTTTGAGCCTGTACACGGATCAGCCCCAGACATTGCAGGAAAAGGAATCGCCAACCCAATCGGTCAAATTTGGACTGCTAAGCTGATGCTTGATCATTTCGGAGAAGAAGAGCTGGGTACGCACCTTCTCAGCACCATCGAATCAGTCACAGCAGACGGCTTTTTAACAGCGGACATCGGCGGATCCTATCAAACACAAGAAGTCACAAACGAAATCATCAAACGATTGAAGAAATAATCCGTCATTAGAACCGCATCTCCACGTCTGCTATAATAAAAGGATGGATAGAAGAAAGAGATGTGAAATCTAGTGTCAAAAACAGTTGTATTAGCAGAGAAACCTTCAGTAGGACGTGACCTTGCGCGTGTGCTGAAGTGTCATAAAAAAGGAAATGGTTTTTTAGAAGGAGATCAATACATTGTGACATGGGCGCTTGGCCATTTGGTCACACTGGCTGATCCAGAAGGCTACGGAAAAGAATTTCAATCCTGGCGTTTAGAGGATTTACCGATCATTCCAGAGCCGCTTAAGCTTGTGGTGATGAAAAAGACAGGCAAACAATTCCAAGCAGTGAAAGCGCAGCTTGCGAGAAAAGATGTCAAAGACATTGTCATTGCAACAGATGCTGGACGTGAAGGGGAGCTTGTCGCAAGATGGATTCTTGAAAAAGCACATGTGAAAAAGCCCTTGAAACGACTATGGATCTCATCTGTCACGGACAAAGCCATTCAAGAAGGCTTCAAACGATTAAAAGACGGCAGAGAATACGATAACCTGTATCGCTCAGCAGTTGCACGTGCAGAAGCAGACTGGATTGTCGGCATCAACGCAACAAGAGCGCTGACAACCAAGTTCAATGCACAGCTTTCCTGCGGACGGGTGCAAACACCAACGATTGCCATGATCGCCAAACGAGAAGAAGACATTCAGCAATTTCAGCCGAAGCCGTTCTATGGATTGACTGCACAAGTAGATGGACTGACTTTGACCTGGCAGGATGCTAAAACAAAGCAAAACCGTACCTTCCAAGAGAATGTGATCAAAGAGCGCGTGGCAGCATGCGAAGGAAAACCAGCAGTGGTTGATGCGTTGAAAAAAACAGCGAAAAAAGCTTTTGCGCCGGGCCTGTACGATCTGACTGAATTGCAGCGTGATGCGCATAAACGCTATGGCTTCTCAGCAAAAGAAACATTATCTACACTTCAGCGATTGTATGAGCAGCATAAGCTCGTGACATATCCACGTACAGATTCAAGGTTTATTTCAGCGGATATCGTTCCCACATTAAAAGACCGATTAAAAGGAATGAACGTCAGACCATACGCGCAGCATGTGAACCGGATTTTACAATCAGGTGTAAAAGCGCACAAAGGCTTCGTCAATGATGCAAAAGTGTCAGATCACCATGCGATCATTCCAACCGAGGAAGAGCTGTATCCAGGTGCATTAAGTGATAAAGAGCGTAAATTATATGACCTTATTGCCAAACGATTCCTTGCGGTACTCATGAATCCTTTTGAGTACGAAGAAACAACGGTTATCGCCAAAATAGGCAGTGAAACGTTCACAGCAAAAGGGAAAATCGTGCAATCAGCTGGCTGGAAAGCCGTGTACGATGATTCCTATGAAGAAGAGGAATCAGCCGAGGTGGATCAACATTTGCCGCTGCTTTCAGAAGGACAGTCACTAGACGTACGACAGCTGAAAGAAACAAGAGGAGAAACGAAACCTCCTGCACGTTTTAATGAAGCGACCCTATTATCTGCCATGGAAAACCCAGCGGCATTTATGCAGAAAGAGGAAAAAGACTTAGTGAAAACCCTTGGTGAAACAGGTGGTCTAGGGACAGTAGCAACAAGAGCAGATATTATTGAAAAGCTGTTCAATAGCTTCCTAATCGAGAAAAAGGGCAAAGACATCTTCATCACATCGAAAGGAAAGCAGCTGCTCTCTTTAGTGCCTGAAGACTTAAAGTCTCCTGCGTTAACAGCGGAATGGGAACAAAAGCTTTCTAAAATCGCAAAAGGGCAATTGAAAGCTTCTCAATTCATGAGTGAAATGAAATTATATGCGAAACAAGCCGTATCTGAAATCAAACAGACGAACCAGACCTTTAAGCATGACAATGTCACTGGCACCCATTGCCCAGACTGCGGAAAACTCATGCTGAAAGTGAATGGAAAACATGGAACGATGCTTGTTTGCCAGGACCGGGAATGCGGCCATCGTAAAAATGTGGCGAAGAAAACAAACGCACGCTGCCCGAACTGTCATAAAAAGCTCGAGCTGCGCGGAGAAGGCGATGGCAAAATCTTTGCTTGTGTGTGCGGCCATAGAGAAAAACTGTCTGTCTTCGAAAAACGCAAATCTCAATCCAATCAAAAGAAAGCCAGTAAGCACGATGTGTCTAAATATTTGAAGAAACAAAAGAAAGTGGAAGAACCAATTAATAATGCACTAGCTGAACAATTAAAGAAACTAAAATTAGATCAATAGTTGTGTAAAAACCCGTGCGGAAACGCATGGGTTTTTCAGTGTTCTCAAGCATATCGACATATTGTTTTTCTGAAAATGGGAATAAATATGCGAAAAGACTCGTAATTTGGTATAAAATATTTATTTAAATTTAAACAAAAACGCTCTATAATAAATCGTTAGATGCTTAGAGAACGGGGAGTTGAAAGGGGACACGAATGCATACACGCATATATCGTACAGCAATTGTTTTACTCATTGTCATTCTACTAGGCGGATGTACCTGGAAGCAGCAGAAAGAATCAGCTGATCCAGTATCGCCACAGCCTGTATTGCCTGGAGAATATTTTATCACTCACCACTTAATGACAGATCAAGGCTTGATTCGTACCTCTTTTGCAGAGCAGCACATCTACTTATCTGAATCACTCGGACTTTGGATGGATTATCTTGTTCGAAAAAAAGATCAAAATTTATTTGACCAACAGTTGGGTGTTCTACAAGATCAATTTTTACTAGACCATCATCTTCTCAGCTGGCAAATTGAATCTGAGCAAAAAAGTAAGGCCAATGCTTTAGTTGATGATTTACGTGTAGTGGCGGCACTTCAAAAGGCAAATCGTTTGTGGAAGAAGTCAGCGTATCAAACGACAGCAAAAGAAATCGCTCAAGCGTTAAAAGAAAAAAACATGTTCAAAGGCATATTGTCCGATTATTATGATGCATCAACAAATCGAACTTCACACACAATCACACTCTCTTATATAGACCCAAAAGCAATCAAAGAATTGGAATCCCTCAAAATATTCACGAAACAAATGACCAGTAACCAATTAGCCATTCTAAAACAAGCACCGAGAAAAAAAGGATTCTTTCCTAAATCCTATGACATAAAGAAAAAAACCTATTCGTTTGATCGAGAAATCAATATGATCGATCAACTCTATACGGCTCTACATGCCCATCATGCAAAGGTTAATACGTCTGCGATCATGAAATGGCTTAAAACGACTTTTAAACAAGAAGGAAAACTGTACGGGAGATATAAGCTGAGCACATTGCAGCCATCTGTGACGTATGAATCGCCTTCGGTATATGCACTTGTCCTATTGTATGCCCTTAAACAAAACGAGCTTGAATTTGCAAAGGCTGTTTATCACCGCATGAAAGAATTACAAACCCAAGATCCTCTCAAGCCTTATTACGGAGGATATATGAACGAAAAAGACACACACTCATTTGATAACTTATTGCCTCTGATTGCAGAAAGGGAGCTTCTAAATGAATCGGTTGTTCAGTAACACGTATCGCTTGTACTATTCTCTGCTCCTCACGTTTGCAGGCCTTATTTTGTTTATGGGCTATCTCAACGTACAAGATGCGGAGAGCTTTATGATCATCGCACTGACATTTGTCGTGTTAGGCTGCGGTATTTTATTTGGTATCCTACCAGCATTAATTTTCACCTTGCTTATTTTGTTCTTTATAGGAAGCGCCATGTTCTTTACAGAGTTTGGTCATGAAAATCCCCTTTTTTCAAATCAAACATTGCAAGATGTAGTGATTTGGGGCGTAGCACTTCTTTTTTTTGCTATTTCAGCGGGAAGCTTGCATGAACGGATCAAGATGCTGCGTCACACCATTGAACAACAAAAGCAGGCCATCAAACAATTTGTGGCGATTGATTCGACAACAGGATTTGACAATGCTGAGCGGATGAAGCTCGAATTGTCCGAGGAAATGAAACGGGCAGAACGGTACAAACAGCCATTTGTCTTTATTCTTCTTCATATGAATTACGCAGCGGAATTCAAATCGTTATATGGAGAAAAAGAAATGCAGCACCTATTTCAGCAATTAAGTCTCAAGATCCGCGAAAGCGTAAGAGAAACCGATAAGAAATTTCGATTATCCGAAGATCGAATGGGCTTGCTGCTAACTCACACACCAGAAGAAAACGTGTCAGTTGTCCTTGATAAGCTAAAGAATAAACTGCAACCGCATGTCCTGTTAAACGGTCGTGAAGTGACCTTGACATTTCTTGTCTGTCATTTAACAAGCAGCTCGGATTATCGAACGCCAGAGCAATTTTTAGAAGAACTAGAAAAAGAGATGATGATGAATGAACTTTAATTCTTTGATGAAATGTTGTTTGATGATCGCGCTTTTTTCGATTCTTTCGTTTAAACACATGGCTTCAGCCGATGCTCTTGTCACGCAGCCAAATACCCTGATCGTTTATTCCACACAATCGGATGAAGTGACTCCAGCCGTTCATATGCTGGATCTACTCGCCGGTCATTTTTCTAAACAGACGACGATTGTATCCGATGAACATTTGGCTGAAAAGAGGATCAATGAATTTCAGCAAGTCATTTATCTCGGTGAAATAAAGAGAACCTTGCCAAAACAAACCATTCGTGCGATGAACGAATCACAGCAGGTCATCGCCATTGGATACAATGCGGAACAGCTTCGCCCATTCTCCAAGCTTACTTTTCACAAACAAGATCATACCAGTCAAATGAAACATACACATGATCAGACATACCGTCAGCTAGAGAGAAGTATCAGTGCGTTAACGGTTCGAGGGGCAGCCCTGCATAGTGAACTTTTATTGAAGAATCATCAAGCTGATCTGCCATTTGTGATTCAAACAAAAGAAGGTGCGGCATATATCGGAATCTTAGATGTCGTGCAGCACAACAAAATTCTTGCAGAAGTGCTAGAAAAATACATGCCTTCTTCTGTGCAAATGACGACAAAATACTTAATGCTCGGGAACATCAGTCCAGCAAGTGACGAGAAGAAGCTGCTTGAACTTGGACAATACGTATCCGCACGGCATATTCCTTTTCAGATCGCAGTGACTCCTGTTTGGATGGATCGAGAAACAGGTGATGAAGTCACACTGAGTGACCGCCCGAAGCTCGTGAATGTGTTAAAACAATTGCAAGGCAATGGAGCGAGTATCATTCTTCATGGCTTTAGCCGTACGTATCGAATGGAGGAATCTGGTCAGAGCTTTGAGTTCTGGGATGCAAAGTATGATCAGTCCATCACGTCAAATGATCCCAAAAAAACTGAGAAGAAACGGAGTAAAAGTCAGTTCCCAAATGAAAAAGACTTTAATGCTTATACCAGATCGAATCAGCAGCAAGAAACCGCCTATACAGAAGAAAAACTGACAAAGGGCATCGAGCTTCTTGCCCAGCAAGGTCTATATCCTCTTGCGTTCGAGGTGCCGCATGATGCCATATCTCAACAAGGTTATGAAGTGATTTCAAGGCATGTGTCAAGTCTATTTGGACAGGTGCAGCTGTCAGACCGCACTTGGAAAACAGTCGGTGCACCGCCGCTGGTGACGTCTCCTGCCATGTTACATGGAATGACCCTATATCCTCAGCGACCAGTAGAGACAGCGTCTGACCAAGAAGATTCAAATGTTTTAACTGAACAGACGATTCAATCCATGCAGCATCTTCAATCAGCCGCAATCGGACTGTCCTATGATGTAGAATCAGGAATAGCCGGATTACAGGAGCTGATAACACAGATGGAGGCAATCCCTTCTAGTGAATGGCTGGATTTAAAGAAAACAAAACAGACGGTCCAAACTGCACATGTAAAAATCCAAACATCAGGGAATGGACATATTCAAGTAGAGCAATCCGACATAGCCGAAACAAAAACAGTCAAACGAAGCGGCATAGAAAATATGCTGCGAATTCTTACAGTCGTGGTGATGCTATTTATTGCGGCATTTGCTTTATACACATTGTATTTAAGACTGACAATGAAAAAACGAATTTTTAAGGAGAGAAAATTAGGTGGCTGATGTCTTATTTTATCTTTCATTACTACTGATTTGGACTATGCTCCTATACCACATGTTTCTCATGCAGGGCGGCTTTCAGCATTACCTCACCTATGAAAAAGTGCTGCCTAAATGGACAAAACAAGGGAAAGAGCTGCCAACCGTCAGTATCCTGATTCCTGCTCATAATGAAGAAATTGTCATTCGGCAGACGTTAAAAGCGATGGTCCAGCTATCTTATCCTAAACACCTCCTTGAAATCATTGTGATTAATGACAATTCCTCTGATCGCACAGGAGATATTGTGCAATCATTCAGTGAGCAATATGATCATGTCCATATGATTGAAACGAAGCCGCCATTTGCAGGGAAGGGAAAATCTACTGCACTGAATGAAGGATTGAAGGCTTCGACAGGAGAAGTGATTTGCGTATACGATGCAGATAACATGCCGGAACAAAAGGCTGTCTATCATTTGGTTCTTGGGTTATTGAATGATCCAAAAGCAGGCGCCGTTGTCGGGAAATTCAGAGTGATCAATGCAGCCCAAAATTTGCTGACCAAATTTATTAATATTGAGACCATCTGCTTCCAATGGATGGCGCAGGGCGGGAGATGGAAGTGGTTTGGGATTGCGACAATACCAGGCACCAACTTCGCCATCCGCCGGCACATTTTAGAAGAACTCGGCGGCTGGGATGTCCAAGCTTTGGCCGAGGACACCGAATTAACGATCCGTGTGTATAACCTTGGGTATGTGATTCGATTTTTCCCAGCTGCGATCACATGGGAACAAGAGCCTGAGACATGGAAGGTCTGGTGGCGGCAAAGAACGCGCTGGGCTAGAGGTAATCAATATGTTGTACTCAAATTTTTAAGACAGTTTATGAAGCTGAAACGAAAACGAATGATTTTCGATTTGTTTTATTTCTTCTTTACGTATTTCTTATTTTTCTTCGGTGTTCTGCTCTCAAATGGCATCTTTATTGTGAACCTATTTGTTGACCTTCACTTATCTGTAGGGACTGTCGCACTGATCCTGTGGGGATTAGCCTTCTTCCTCTTTCTAACAGAAGTGATGATTACATTAAGTATTGAGAAAACAGAGCTCACCAAACAAAACATTCTCATTGTGGTCCTCATGTACTTCACCTATTCTCAAGTATGGATTGCGCTTGTCGTGTACTCCTTATGTGTAGAGGTGAAGAGCCGATTATTGAAACAAGAAGTGAAATGGTACAAAACGGAGCGTTACGATCAACAACAAAAGAAAAGCGGGTGACAAATTGAAATCGGTCAAATGGATGATTTTTATATTAGCGCTATCCCTTGCTATTCAGCCTTTTTTCATGGCAAGTCAAGCAATGGCGCAATCCAATCGAGTACAAGTGAAAGACGATTGGGTTCGCTCATCAAAAGGAAGTCAAACAGAAACGCAGCATCTATCAGAAGATGTGGTGACTTTGTATGGACAAGAAGACCGCACTGAATTTTCCTATCAAATGGAGAAAGAAAAAGTAGAGTCTAGCACTCTTACATTAAATATAGAGGCTTCACCATTACTCATTTCGCCATCGTCTTTCACAGTGATGATCGATGGAGAGATTGAAAAGACAATCCCTGTATCAGGGAAAAACCAAAAAAAATCGATTCAAATCAAATTGAACAAAGCGCAATTGAAAAAAGGATCTCATCAAATTCAGCTCGCATTTTATGGTGTGTTAAAAGAAGGTGTGTGTATCAACCAAGAGACACCTGCCAATTGGCTGAAAGTATATCCTGAAAGTGAGCTGGCGTTCAAAGGAGCTCAAACGAAAGACGTGACGTTAGACAGCTTCCCTTCACCTTTTATTCCATCAGGTGAGCAGAAAGAACAAACAGATATTGTGATTCCAAATACACCGGAAGCGGCTGAATTAGAAGCGGCTATGAAAATCTATCGTACGTTGAAAAACAAAGACCGTCTAGCAGACCTCAAACTCGTTCAAGAAAAGGACCTCAAGCAAATTGCGCATCCAACCATTGCTGTGGGAGCAAAAGGAAGCTGGAAAGGACGAATGAAATCAATCGAGCAAGCGGCTGGAATTAAAACAGAAAGCAATCAACTTACGTTAGCGGTGAGAACCCTGACAGCAAAGAAAAAAGAACAGCCCATTTTATTTGTCTCTGCTAAGCAGCCAAAGACAATTGCTGAAAAAATCAGTGTCCTGACTCAACCTGAACTGACGGGTCAGCTCACTGGTACCGACCTGCTGCTGCAAAAGGTGACAGCTAATGCTTCTAAGCCATCGCATCATATTCGTTTAATAGATTTTGGCGGAGATGATGTCACAGTTGGAACCAAAAAGACGGCATCTGATCACTACTATTATCCGAAAGCATTAATCGCTCAACAAAAATCAGGTGCAAAACTAAATCTATCATTTAAAAAATCGGATCCAGCGAACAAAGCGGAACGTCTAACAGTGATGATCAATAACGAACCGCACGACATACCGTTAACAAAACTAGGAAACAAAGATGAGAATGGATTCTATCATGTGTCCATTCCAGTAGACTCGCAAGTGCTTCAAAAGAACGAGTATGTGGACTTGCAATTTGTCACAACGGGTTTTAAAAGCATGGAATCGTGCAGACATACGGATGAAGAAGGCTGGATTTACATTGACAAGAACAGCTCTCTTCAAATACCAGAAGGAACAAATAGTGATACACCGGATTTAGCCGCATGGCCGCTTCCTTACACTTCAAAAACACAGCAAGGAAACACATTGATCATCATGCCAGATCAAATCAAGCAAGCAACGATCAATCAAATGGCGATGCTGACAGAATCATTTAGTCAGCCGGAAGCTGCTCAATATCATTTGATCAAAGCATCGAATGTGACAAATGAACAATTGAAAAAGAACTCTCTCATTTTCATCGGGGGCATCCAGACATTCTCTCTTTTAAAAGAAAAAGCAGACGATCTCATCGTTCCAGCGAAAAAGGGTCAATATGATGTATCCTCATTTGGCATGATCAACGAAACCACAGCTCGTATTGTATGGACGCAGCCATCTGTATGGAATAAAGAACAAACAATGACCGTTTTTGCAGGAATGACGGCAGCTGACGCTGATGTTTCAAATGATATGATACGTTTCCTTCAAACAAATACGGAGACCGCAACAGTTGCAATAGAAAGCAAAAACAAAGAGATGTTCTCTAATCATCAAACAGTCACCAGCACAACAAATGATCTGAAAAAAGGTGAAAAGCAAGGCGATGGTGAGTCTTGGATTTACTTTGCGTGTATCGCTGTACTGATCATTTTTGTGGTGATGATGATTGTTTATTTCGTACGAAAAAATCGCAAAAAAACTGAGTGATAAACGGTCAAAAGACCTTGAAAAAATCTCTTTACTTTGGTGTCAAACGGGAGTATGATCTCTTTTATAAAAGACCAATCGCTGAATCATTTCGATGAGCGGGGGAACCAATTGTGGTGGAAAGCACCACGTGGGGTGAATCCTTTTTAGGTAGGGCAAAGTCTCATGCGCCCGAATCCGTCAGCTAACCTCGTAAGCGTTAAAGAGAGCAAAGACCAACCTGTGATCTAAACAATAGGCACAGGGGCATTCTATTGCCTCTGTGTCTTTTTGGCGATCCATCTTTTGTAATTTAAATCGTTTGACACTAAAGGAGCGGGCATCACATGTACAGTTTGATGAAGCGTATTTTAATTGGTAAACCATTAAAATCACAGGCAGCAGGAGAACAAAAACTATCAAAAATCAAAGCGTTGGCATTATTGTCATCAGACGCATTGTCATCAGTTGCATACGGTACAGAACAAATTTTAATTGTTCTTTCCGTGGTTAGTGCAGCAGCATTTTGGTACTCACTCCCGATTGCAGGTTGCGTATTAATTCTTTTAATGGCGTTAATTCTATCTTACCGCCAGATCATTTATGCTTATCCAGAAGGCGGAGGGGCATATGTTGTCTCTAGCAGAAACCTAGGTGAAAAACCAGGATTGATCGCTGGTGGGTCATTGCTTGTAGACTATATTTTGACTGTAGCAGTGAGCATATCAGCGGGTACTGATGCCATCACATCGGCTTTTCCAGCACTATATCCATATCATGTTTTGATCTCAATTGTATTGGTCATCGTGATTATGGTGCTCAACCTTCGTGGATTGACAGAATCGGCATCTATCCTGGCTTATCCTGTATACTTGTTTGTATTTTCACTCCTTATCTTAATTGGAGTAGGTGGCTTCAAATTATTAACAGGAGGCGTACCGCCAGCACCTGAGCATGCAGCGGTAGGCACACACGTACAAGGCATTACATTATTTCTGTTATTAAAAGCTTTTTCATCTGGCTGTTCTGCTCTGACTGGAGTAGAAGCCATTTCAAATACCATTCCATCCTTTAAAAAACCAGCTGCTCAAAATGCAGCAAGAACATTATTGATGATGGGTGGATTACTAGCCGTTTTATTTGTGGGGGTCACATTGCTTGCATTTGGTTTTGGCATCTCACCAAAGCCAGAAGAAACGGTTGTATCACAAATTGCATCAGACACTTTTGGACGTACGTTTTTCTATTACGTGATTCAGGCTGTCACAGCGCTAATCTTAATATTAGCGGCAAATACCGGCTTTTCAGCCTTTCCTTTATTGGCTGTCAATTTAGCAAAGGATAAATATATGCCGCGTATGTTTACTGTAAGAGGAGACCGGCTTGGTTACTCCAATGGCATTATCTTTTTAGGCGTAGCCTCTATGCTGCTCATTTGGTTGTTTGATGGGAAAACAGAACACCTCATCCCGCTATATGCTGTCGGTGTGTTCATTCCATTTACCCTGTCGCAGACCGGCATGTGTGTGAAGTGGATTCGAGAAAAACCGCAGGGCTGGAAAACGAAAATGCCAATCAATATAGTCGGAGCACTGATTTCTTTTACAGTTTTCATGATACTCATTTTGACCAAGTTCCATCTCGTATGGCCAGTATTTGTTTTCATGCCTATTGTTCTATTTATCTTTCATTCCATTAAAAAGCATTACCTGTCTGTTGGAGAACAACTGCGTTTATTGAATGAAACAGAGCCTGTTGAGATTAAAGGGAATGTGGTCATCGTACCGATAGCAGGTGTAACACGTGTCGTCGAACAATCTGTCCAATATGCAAGGTCTTTGTCAGATCAAGTCATAGCGGTTCATGTATCCTTTGATAAAGAAAAGGATAAGAAAATTGAAGAGGATTGGGAAAAACTAAACAGCGGTGTACGGCTTGTGATGCTGCATTCTTCCTATCGAAGCCTCATTCACCCGCTTGATAAATTTCTTGAAACCATTGAGGCAAAAGCAAATGCGCATCAATATAAAGTGATGGTGCTCGTGCCTCAATTTATCCCGAAAAAAAGATGGCACACCATTTTGCATAATCAATCTGCCTTTTTATTAAGATTCCGCCTTTTATGGAAGCGTGATATTGTGGTGGCGACCCTCCCATATCATTTTAAAAAGTAGCAAAAGCAAGTTGAAACGTTTGATTAAAAGGATGCGGTGGTATGGAGTAAGAAAAAAGGAGTTTTCTCACATGCCGCAAAGAACCGCAGGAAAAGAAGTAACAGCGCTACTGGAGGAGTGGGGCGTGAAACATATTTATGGAATGCCCGGCGACAGCATAAACGAATTGATCGAAGAACTTAGGCATGAATCAAGCCAAATACAATTTATACAAACGAGACATGAAGAAGTGGCAGCACTTTCAGCGGCGGCTGATGCCAAACTAACAGGTAAACTCGGTGTCTGCTTATCAATCGCTGGACCGGGTGCTGTCCACTTATTAAATGGACTATATGATGCAAAAGCAGATGGTGCACCAGTTTTAGCAATTGCAGGACAGGTTGCTTCGGCCGAAGTAGGAAGAGACGCATTCCAAGAAATCAAATTAGAGCGGATGTTTGATGATGTCGCTGTCTTTAATCAGCAGGTACAGACGGCAGAAGCGCTGCCTGACTTATTGAATCAAGCCATCAAAGCAGCTTATACCCATAAAGGTGTGGCTGTTCTCACCGTATCGGATGACTTATTTTCTCAAAAAATTAAGCGTAAACCCATTTATACATCTCCTCTTTATGTTGAGGGAGAAGTACGGCCAAAGAAAGATCAACTGCTAAAGGCAGCTCAGCTGATTAACAATGCGAAGAAGCCAGTCATCTTAGCAGGTAAAGGATTAAGAAATGCAAAAGAAGAGCTTCTTTCATTTGCAGAAAAGGCAGCTGCTCCTATCGTCATCACACTCCCTGCAAAAGGGGTTGTGCCAGACAGGCATCCATACTTTTTAGGTAACCTAGGTCAAATTGGAACGAAGCCGGCATATGAAGCGATGGAAGAATGTGATCTCTTAATTATGCTTGGAACCTCCTTTCCATATAGAGACTACTTACCAGAGGACACGCCAGCCATTCAACTGGATATTAAACCAGATCAAATCGGTAAAAGATATCCAGTAGATGTGGGAATCGTGAGCGACAGCAAGAGTGGTTTGCATGAACTGACTTCCTACATTGAATATAAAGAGCAGCGTGGTTTTCTTGAAGCTTGTACAGAGCATATGATGAAGTGGCGAGAAGAAATGGATAAGGAAAAATCCGTTGCTACTTCACCGATTAAACCACAGCAAGTCATTGCTAGATTAGAAGAAGCAGTCGAAGACGACGCTATTCTTTCAGTTGATGTTGGTAATGTGACGGTCTGGATGGCACGTCATTTCGAAATGAAACAGCAGGATTTCATTATCTCCAGCTGGCTTGCCACAATGGGCTGTGGTTTACCTGGTGCGATTTCGGCTAAGTTAAATGAACCGAACCGACAAGCCATTGCTGTCTGTGGTGATGGAGGCTTCACAATGGTCATGCAAGACTTTGTGACAGCTGTAAAATATAAGCTGCCGATCGTTGTCGTGATCTTAAACAACAACAATTTAGGAATGATTGAATATGAGCAACAGGTAAAAGGAAACATGAATTATGGTATAGAGCTGGAGGATATTGATTTTGCTAAGTTTGCAGAAGCATGTGGCGGCAAAGGAATCTCTGTGTCATCACATGAAGAATTAGCGCCAGCCTTTGATACAGCCCTTCAATCTGATAAACCAGTCATTATTGATGTGGCTGTAGACAATGAACCTCCGTTACCTGGGAAAATCACTTACACCCAAGCAGCAGGCTTCAGTAAATATTTATTGAAAAAATTCTTTGAAAAAGGTGAGCTGGATATCCCTCCACTCAAGAAAAGCCTCAAACGCTTTTTCTAAACACAAGGTAGTCGGTCTTCTGAAAAGAAGGCTGACTTTTTTTTGTGATGATTAGGGAAATCATTTCAATTGTCACTTGCCTTCATCTCTATTAATATTTGGAAATTAATTTTGTAACTTAAAGCCTATTTTTCCAATTCGATGAGAAAGGTAAAATAGACTTTATGATCAATAATGGAGGGAGTGACTTCTTCTGGGCAAGATAATTGATGCAAAAGCACTAACAAGTGCCACGGACACAAGGGCAAAACACTATCAGGAACTCCGTGAACAAAT
>NZ_PVQZ01000007.1:0-108203 GCF_002998465.1 Bacillus sp. NMCC46
AGGTTACCCACGTGTTACTCACCCGTCCGCCGCTAACATCCGGGAGCAAGCTCCCTTCTGTCCGCTCGACTTGCATGTATTAGGCACGCCGCCAGCGTTCGTCCTGAGCCAGGATCAAACTCTCCGAAAAAGTACAAAACCGAAGTTTTGTTTTTCGCCAGTTTGACTGACTACCTATGATATTTCATAGGATTTTTTATAAAAACTCGAATTAACAGGTACGTTTTTTCTTGTTTAGTTTTCAAAGAACTTGTGTGCCACTCTCTTAAAGCGACCACTTAAATATATCATGTATCTCTATCAACAGTCAACATTTTTCTTAAAAAACATTTTGTTTTTTTAAAGAAGTTTTTACTGAGAATGAGATAAAAAATAGAGCCTCTTTTTGCTCCTTTGAAAGATTAACACATATCTATGAAAAAAGCATTATAAATTTCAAAAAAAATGATGTTTTTCAAAAAAAAATAAAGCCGGTGAAGAACCGGCTTCATTTTTACTCAGATTGCTCTTGATCTGACTCTATATTTTCTACGTTCTCTTCACTAATCTCTTCATCGTCTTCTTGTGATTGTTCAACTAATGCCACTGTAGCGACATGTTCCTCATCACCGAGGCGGATTAGGCGGACACCTTGAGTGACTCGACCTGTTGTCGAAATGTCAGAAACGGCCATACGAATGATTACACCGCTTCCTGTAATAATCATCAAGTCTTCTTCGGCTTCAGCATTAGTTGCCTTCACTGCGACAAGCGGACCGTTGTTGTCAGTGATTTTGCACGTTTTAAGACCTTTACCGCCACGACTTTGCACACGGTATTCTTTTTCAGGGGTTAGTTTACCATATCCTTTTTCAGTTACAATCAATACGTTTGCATCTGGTTCAAGGATTTCCATACCCACGACAATGTCATCTTCGGAAAGTGTGATACCTTTCACTCCAGCTGCCGTACGTCCCATTTCACGAACATCTGTCTCGTCAAAACGGATCAGCATCCCCTTTTTCGTTCCAATGATGATTTGTTTTTCTCCATTGGTTAAACGAACAGCCATCAGTTCATCTTCGTCACGAAGGCTGAGTGCAATAAGACCGTTGTTTCGAATGTTAGCAAACTGAGACAATGTCGTCCGTTTTGATACACCGTGTCTTGTTGTAAAGAAGAGATACGAATTTTCATCAAATTCGCTTACTGGAATAATGGCGTTAATCCATTCTCCCTTTTCTACTTCAAGAAGGTTAATGATCGGAATCCCTTTCGCTGTCCGTCCGAATTCAGGAATCTCATACCCTTTCGCACGATAAACCTTCCCTTTATTAGAGAAGAAAAGAATCGTATCGTGGGTCGATGTTGAAATCAACTGTTCAACGAAATCATCTTCGTTGGTTCCCATTCCTTGGACACCTTTACCGCCTCTTTTTTGACTGCGGTATGTTGATGCAGGGAGACGCTTGATATAACCATTATGCGTCAGCGTAATCACGATGTTCTCAACAGGAATCAAATCTTCGTCTTCAATTGTTTCAATACCCGCTGTCACAATTTCAGTCCGGCGCGTATCATTAAAGCGTTCTTTAATTTCTGTTAATTCTTCTCTAATGATTTCAAGTACTTTCTCATTGTCTGCTAAAATGGCTTTTAATTCAGCAATCAAATCAACAAGTCCTTTATATTCATCTTCTATCTTTTCTCGTTCTAGGCCAGTCAAACGCTGAAGTCGCATATCAAGAATGGCCTGTGCCTGTTTTTCAGACAAGCTATAGTTTTCCATCAAACCATTTCTCGCAATTTCCGCAGTTTGAGAGCCTCTAATTAAAGCAATGACTTCATCTAAGTGATCAAGTGCAATTCTGAGGCCTTCTAAAATGTGTGCTCTTGCTTCTGCTTTACGCAGCTCATACGCCGTTCTTCTGCGAATGATCACTTTTTGATGCTCTAGATAATACTCAAGACATTGTTTGAGGGACAAGACTTTCGGCTGTCCATCAACAAGTGCTAATAAGTTGATACCAAATGACGTTTGAAGTGTCGTTTGTTTATAAAGATTGTTTAATAGAACATGGACGTTTGCGTCTCTTCGCAGTTCAATGACAATACGCATACCATTACGATCTGATTCATCACGCAAATCTGTAATGCCATCAATCTTTTTATCACGCACAAGATCAGCAATTTTTTCAATCAAACGGGCTTTGTTGACTTGGTACGGGATCTCATTGATAACAATGCGCTGTTTTCCGCTAGATGTTTCCTCAATATTCGATTTTGCTCTTAATGTAATAGAGCCGCGCCCTGTTTCATACGCCTTTCGAATACCACTTCGACCAATGATTTGACCTGCTGTTGGGAAATCTGGCCCTGGGATGATATCCATAAGCTCCTGTGTTGTCATTTCCGGGTTTTGACTGATGGCCAATACCCCATCAATCACTTCACCTAATTGGTGCGGCGGAATATTGGTCGCCATTCCTACAGCAATTCCTGTCGCTCCGTTGACCAATAAGTTCGGGAATCTTGCAGGCATCACCATTGGCTCTCTTTCACTGCCGTCATAGTTATCTTGATAATCAATGGTATCCTTTGTGATATCACGGAGGATTTCCATAGAAATCTTAGATAGACGCGCCTCGGTATAACGCATCGCCGCTGCTCCGTCTCCATCGACTGAACCAAAGTTTCCATGACCATCAACTAACATATAACGATAGTTGAAGTCTTGCGCCATACGAACCATTGCTTCGTATACAGCGCTGTCACCGTGAGGGTGATACTTACCGATAACTTCCCCAACGATACGTGCAGATTTCTTAAATGGTTTATCACTTGTCATGCCTAGGTCATTCATCGCATACAAAATTCTTCGATGCACGGGCTTTAATCCGTCTCGCACATCTGGTAATGCACGCGACACAATCACACTCATTGCATAATCTAAAAAGGACGTACGCATTTCTTGACTAATATTCACTTCGCGTACATTTGGTGTATGTTGTTCACTCACTATAAGAACCTCCCTTTACGTATCACATGAAATAAATTATGTGGGAGTAAAATATGTATTTATCTTCACAAGACTATTCTCCATTATATCAATAATCTCGTCTTTATACACATTTATTTACTAGAAAATCAACGAAAACACGGAAAAACAGGACATTGGTTATACGCCCCTATTTCTTGAAAAACAACCTTATTCCAAACAAGAAATAAGGTTGTTCTCAGTAGGGATCTATCTAAATATCGAGGTTTTTCACGTATTGCGCGTTTTCTTCGATAAAGTTTCTTCTCGGCTCTACTTTATCTCCCATGAGCATTTCAAATGTCTCATCAGCATCGATCGCATCCTCAAGTGTGACTTGAAGAAGTGTTCTCGCATCAGGGTCCATTGTTGTTTCCCAAAGCTGAGTGGCATTCATCTCTCCAAGACCTTTATAACGCTGAAGTCCAGGTTTTGGTGTTTGAGGAAGTGTTTTTAACAGCTCATCTAGCTGTTTGTCGTTATACACGTACTCAACACGTTTTCCTTGCTGCACTTTATATAAAGGCGGCTGTGCAATATACACATAACCGTTTTCAATAATTTCACGCATGTAGCGATAGAAGAATGTTAAAAGCAGCGTTCGAATGTGCGCTCCATCCACATCGGCATCCGTCATGATCACAACTTTGTGATAGCGAGCTTTCTCTAAAGTGAAGTCTTCTCCGATTCCAGTTCCTAATGCTGTAATCATTGAACGAACCTCGTTGTTCGATAGAATTTTATCTAGTCGCGCTTTTTCAACGTTTAGGATCTTCCCTCTTAACGGTAAGATCGCTTGGAAGTGACGATCACGGCCTTGCTTAGCAGATCCGCCCGCAGAATCTCCCTCTACGATATAGAGTTCAGAGATGGAAGGGTCTTTAGAAGAACAGTCCGCCAGTTTCCCCGGTAAGCTGGAGACTTCCAGTGCACTTTTACGTCTTGTCAGCTCACGTGCCTTTTTGGCAGCCATTCTTGCACGAGCTGCCATCACGCCTTTCTCCACAATTTTCTTTGCAGCATCAGGATTCTCTAAGAGGAATTTCTCAAGTGCTTCGGAGAAAAGGGAGTCGGTAATGGTTCTTGCTTCTGAGTTCCCAAGCTTTGTCTTCGTTTGTCCTTCGAATTGAGGATCTGGATGTTTGATGGAGATAATGGCTGTTAAGCCTTCTCGCACATCTTCACCGCTCAAATTCGAGTCTCCATCTTTGAATACGCCATTCTTACGAGCATAATCATTGATAACACGCGTCAAACCTGTTTTAAAGCCTGCTTCGTGCGTTCCGCCTTCATACGTGTTGATATTGTTGGCGAAGGAATAGATGTTGCTTGTATAGGAATCGTTATATTGTAACGCCACTTCAATCGTGATTCCGTCTTTTTCACCTTCGATGTAAACGGGTTCTTCATGAACGACTTCTTTTGAGCGATTTAAATGTTCTACATAGCTCTTAATACCGCCTTCATAGCAGTATTCATTTCGTCGTTCTTTACCTTCACGTAAATCTTCAATAATGATGTTTACACCTTTTGTTAAGAAAGCTAACTCACGTACACGGTTGGCAAGTGTGTCGTAATCAAATTCAATGGTTTCAGTAAAAATTTCTGGATCTGGCACAAAATGAGTGGTTGTCCCTGTAACATCTGTTTCACCAATGATCTCTAAATCTCCAGCTGGAACACCGCGTTTGAATTGTTGATAATGAATTTTCCCGTCACGATATACGGTCACGTCTAAGGTCGTAGATAACGCATTAACAACAGATGCCCCTACGCCATGCAGACCGCCAGATACTTTATAACCGCTGCCGTCAAATTTACCGCCAGCGTGAAGAACAGTCATAATGACCTCTACAGCAGGACGTCCCATTTTCTCATGAATCCCAACCGGAATCCCGCGGCCATTATCTTTCACTGTAATGCTATTATCCTTTTCAATTTGCACCGTAATATCTGTGCAATATCCAGCTAAAGCCTCATCAATACTGTTGTCGACAATTTCCCATACAAGATGGTGAAGTCCTTTTGCACTGGTTGACCCGATGTACATTCCTGGACGTTTTCTAACAGCTTCTAGTCCTTCGAGCACCTGTATCTGATTTTCATCATAACTATTATGTTGCTGTTCCATTGCCACGTACATTCACCTACACTTTTCTTAAACGATATATTTATATGAATTGAGCTTTTAGACTTCAATTTCAATCACAAATGAAGCACGTTTTTTGAGCGTGCTTGAGGAAAGAGGAGAGTAATAAACAGATTCAGTTGTGACGACGATGGATTTGGGTGTTCCTTGTGATAACGAAATGATTTGTTCTTCTTGTTTTTGGAGAAACTCTTCTACAACAGAAGACGACCTCATTTTGTAATCAACAATTGCGACAATCTCTCGTGTAGAAACAACACAATCATCACCTAAATGAATATACAAGACTCACACCTCATTTATCAGTCAATTACTTTTCCACTGGCTACTCTGAAAATTTCCGCTTCTTTCAAGGTGGCGTGATCGATGCCTTCAACACTTGTTGTGGTGACGAAGGTCTGTACACGTCCCTGAATGGTATGGAGCAAATGAGACTGTCTGTAATCATCAAGTTCAGATAAAACATCATCGAGTAGAAGAATGGGATATTCTCCGATTTCTTCATTTATCAGGTCGATTTCTGCCAGCTTTAGTGAAAGAGCTGTTGTTCTTTGCTGCCCTTGAGAGCCATATGTCTGAACATCCCGACCATTCACAAAGAAAAGAAGGTCATCTCTGTGAGGTCCCCACAGTGTCACTCCTCGGTCTATTTCTCTGTCTCTTAGTTTCTGAAACGATTCTTCATAGCTATTCTTTATTTTCGACAAGTCTGACGCTTCTGATACCTCTATCGCCGTCTGGTATTGGAGCGTGAGTGTTTCTAGCTCTCTAGAAATGCCAAAATGCAGCGGCTGCGCCCATTTCTCGAGCTGTTTCGTAAAAGTCAGTCGTCTTTTGACCACTTTCACTGCCGCATCAATCAACTGCTCTGTTAAAACCTCCAGCATCGCTTGATCCGTTTGCTTTCTTGTCTGCAATTGTTTCAAGTAATGATTCCGCTGAGAGAGGATTTTTTGATAGAGCGATAAATCATGCAAGTAGACAGCCGAAACTTGTCCAATCTCCATATCGAGGAATCTTCTGCGGATTTGCGGGCTGCCCTTCACAAGACTTAAGTCCTCTGGTGCAAACATGATGGTGTTTAACGCACCAACATAATGACTGAGCTTCTGTTGTTCAATGTGATTGACCTTGCCCTTTTTCCCTTTTTTTGAGATCACGAGCTGCATTGGGAGTGGACCATTTTTTTTGATGACTCTACCTTCTATTTTAGCATAGTCTTGGTCCCATCGGATAAGTTCTTTATCATTTGACGTACGATGCGACTTTGCCATCGACAATACATAGATCGCTTCCATCAAGTTCGTTTTACCTTGGGCATTCTCACCGATCATGACATTCACCTTGTTGTCGAATTGAAGCTCAGTGTGTTCATAGTTTCTGTATGAAGTTAACGCCAGACTTTGAATGTACATGTATTGTCACCCGTTTCTAATTCACAACTTGAAATGTGCCATAACCTTCTATCTCGACAACATCTCCTGGGTATAGTTTGCGTCCCCGTCTATTATCTGGCTCTTGATTAATGAACACCTCATGTTCACTTAAAAACCATTTCGCCATTCCGCCAGATTGGATGACTTCGGCTAATTTCAAAAACTGCCCTAAAGTAATCATTTCTTTCTCAATGGTTATAAGATTAGGCATTATATCGACCTCTTTCAATATCACTAATATCTAATTGTACTAAAAAACAAGACAAGAAGGAAAGGGGGAAAGCGAACTAGGATGAAAGAAAGCATGGTAAACGAGAAGAAAAGCTGCTGTGCACTCACACAGCAGCTATTTTAGATTGGATTAATATGTTCTGACTGGGAGAATCAACTGCAAGATTGAATCATCATTTGGCGTGCGCAACAGGAACGGTCTCATGGCACCAGTGAAGCTTACATGAATTTCTGTTCCCTCTAATACTTTTAACGCATCCAGCATATATTTTGGACTGAAGGAGATTTTGAGGTCCTCCCCTTTAATGTCATCCGCTTGAACCGTTTCGACTACTTTACCGATTTCAGGTGAATTAGAAGAAATCTCAAGGCTTTGTTCAGGATCAGCTGACAGCTTTACGACATTATTGCGTCCTTCTCTTGCCAAAAGTGATGCACGATCAATAGCTTGAAGGAATTCCTTCGTGTTGACCACGACATCCGTTTTACTTTCTTGCGGGATCAGGCGAGCTGTATCTGGATAATTACCATCCAGCAATCTTGAGAAGAACAACACGTTTTGTGCTTTAAAGAGAACTTGCGTTTCTGTAATCACGATGCTCACAAGATCTTGTCCGTCATCAAGGATTCTACTTAGCTCTGTTAAACTCTTCCCTGGAATTACGACATTGTATGAGCTTTCCTCGTCAATATCCAACTTCGCTTTTCTTAAAGCAAGACGGTGGCTATCCGTCGCTGTGCATATTAATTCACCTTTCTCTACCTTCCAGTTTACACCTGTCAAGATAGGTCGTGTTTCTGA
Organism: Bacillus sp. NMCC46; assembly: GCF_002998465.1. Taxonomy (NCBI): domain Bacteria; kingdom Bacillati; phylum Bacillota; class Bacilli; order Caryophanales; family Bacillaceae; genus Bacillus; species Bacillus sp. NMCC46. The sequence goes on from NZ_PVQZ01000007.1 coordinate 7,635, forward strand.
GGTGGACACTGCAAAAACGGTTTGACGAATTAAGTTTTTAAGCAAATCTGTCGGGACTTGAAATGCATGATGCTCTTCAATTTGCGGCAGATGCGGATATTCCTCAGCATCTAAGCCGTTTAAGTTAAATTCCGCTGAACCAGAACGGATGATCGTGAGGTGATTTTGTTCTACTTCAATTTCGACAGTAGCCATTGGCAGTTTCTTCACAATTTCACTAAAGAAGCGGGCCTGAAGCACAATACTCCCTGGACGGTCAATCGTGATTACTTCTAAATCTCCATCTCTTTGAGGAATAAAGGATTCAATTGAGATATCAGAGTCGCTTCCTGTTAGAGAAACCCCCTCATCAGATGCAACAATTTTAATCCCTGTCAAAATAGGTATCGTTGTTCTAGAGGATACGGCCTTTAATACATCTTGGACACTTTCGACAAGACGATCTTTTTGAATCGTGAATTTCATAGTGGTCCTCCTAAATTTTCTTAATGACATGTATATATATTTTATTAATAAAAATCGTAGAAGTAATAGTAGGGCTTGTGAATATGTGGATAAGTCGGTAAAAAGAAAGGAAAGACAGCCTATCCACATGTGGACAGACTGTGTATGACTATGCTCTAGTTATTCACATTTTCCCGTACTTATTATATCAGCTTGGTTATTTTAATTGTTCTTTGATTTCTTTCACATGCTGCTGAAGCTGTTCATCCTCAACCATTAATTTCGAAATCTTCTCATGAGCATGAATGACAGTCGTATGATCACGACCTCCAAATTCTTCTCCTATTTTAGGCAGAGAGGAATCGGTCATTTCTCTAGAGAGATACATGGCAATTTGTCTTGGATAAGCAACTGACTTCGTACGTTTCTTCGCTTTGAAATCCTCTAAGCGTATATTAAATTGCTGCCCTACAATTCTTTGAATATCTTTAATTGTAATGACTCTTGGCTTCGATGAAGGAATGATGTCCTTTAGGGCCTCAGCTGCTAGATCCGCATTGATGTCTTTATTAATTAAAGAAGAATAAGCAACGACACGAATCAAAGCACCCTCCAGTTCACGAATGTTGCTGTCGATTTGATTGGCAATATAAAGCATGACTTCATTCGGAATGTCTAAGCCTTCTGCTTTTGCCTTTTTTCGCAAAATTGCAATACGTGTTTCTAAATCTGGCGGGGTAATGTCTGTGATTAAGCCCCATTCGAATCGAGAGCGTAATCTGTCTTCAAGTGTCGGAATTTCTTTCGGCGGCCGGTCACTAGAAATGACGATTTGCTTACTTTCTTCGTGAAGTGTGTTGAATGTATGGAAAAACTCTTCTTGTGTTTGTTCTTTTCCTGCTAAAAATTGAATATCATCTATCAAAAGCACATCTACATTCCGATAGCGATTACGGAAATCGACAGCTTTGTTGTCTCGGATTGAGTTGATAAATTCATTTGTAAATTTTTCAGATGATAGATAGACCACTTTGGCTGATGGATTATGGTCGATGACATAATGACCAATCGCATGCATCAAGTGAGTCTTTCCTAAACCAACGCCCCCATAAATAAAGAGCGGGTTATATGCTTTTGCCGGTGCTTCCGCAACTGCAAGTGAAGCGGCATGCGCAAATCGGTTGCCTGAACCAATAACAAAAGTATCAAATGTATATTTTGGATTCAGCATATTTTGTGGAATATCAACGGCCTCTTCTTTAGACATTTTTTTAATTGGAGACTTTGGCATGGCTTCCACTTCATCCTGATTTTGAGGAATAATAAATTTAATGCTGAGCTCTTCACCTGTCAGTTCGTAGATGGTATCAGCAATTAAGTGGAGATATCTTGATTCCAGCCAGTCTCTAGCAAATTCATTAGGTGCCGTAATTGTAAGCGTATCGCCTTGAAGAGAATGGGCTTTTGTCGATTTCATCCATGTCTCAAAACTGGGTTTGCTCAACTTTGTCTCTATTTTTTGAAGTGCTTTATTCCACAGATCCAAAATATTTTCCATAAGGCTTCTCCCCCCTCCTTTTCTTTATAAAATGACCAATATCAAACTGTTATAGAACACGAAAAAGAGCAAATGGTCATCACCATTCGTGCACATACGTTGTTGAAAACAAATAATATAGTAGAAAAACGTCTTTTCGACAAATTACACAGTCTGTGGATAAATAATTCAACAGCCTGTGTAATATCTTTCCACAGCTTATCCACAATTTGTGGATAACGCAAATAGGTCAGATAAGTAATTAAGAGTTAAAACACAAATATAATATCAAAATAAACAAGATGGTGCAATGGGTGTCACAAACTTATCCACACACTTTACATCCTGTTGAAAAATAATTATCCACATCGGTTATTTGTGTGAAAAAAATGTCGATAATGGATGTGGATAGTCTAAATATGCCGGAAAAATATCCACACCCTTGTTTTGCAGGCCTTTTAGGAGGAAAAAAGAATAAAATGCTGGAAACTGAAAAAGAAGGTTTCTTCGTTTGATAAATTATGTTATGCTTATAAGGTTGATAATAAGAGTTTTATCATTGATATTGACAATCGATGGGTTACACAAATATAATGAGTTAGACTGTCTTAAACAGCTATTCCTCAGGGAGGTGTCATAAATGAAAAGAACGTTTCAACCAAATAACCGTAAGCGTAGTAAAGTTCATGGCTTCCGCAGCCGTATGAGTTCTAAAAACGGACGTCTAGTTTTAAAGCGACGCCGCAGCAAAGGTAGAAAAAAATTATCAGCTTAGGCCACTGAATAATGTCAGTGGTCTTTTTTACATAAAATCGTAAATGAACTGTCAGTTTTTATCGGAGTGGAAGAAAACATGAAGAAGCGAAACAGGCTAAAAAAAAATGAAGAGTTTCAAAAAGTGTTCAGAAAAGGTCAATCAATGGCGAATCGTCAATTCGTTATTTACCAGCTGGATCAACCAAATCAAGATGAACTGCGTTTGGGATTGTCTGTCAGTAAGAAGATTGGTAATGCAGTGATGAGAAATCGAATTAAACGACTGATCCGCCAGGTGTTTTTAGAGGAAGGTCATAAGTTAAAGCAAGAAAAAGACTACATTGTCATTGCAAGAAAACCAGCAAGTGAATTGACCTTTGAAGAAACAAAGAAGTCTCTCCAACATTTATTTAGAAAATCCGCTGTTTATCAACAACAACCGAAAAAGTCTTCGTAATAGAAACTTTCGTTGAATCAATTTTTAAAAGCGCTTCCTTCATCTAGTGAATTAAAATGAAACCACCACTTTGTAATGAAAAAATGTTACCATACTGATTAGGTGAGTCACTTTCGTAATCAATTCCAACTTAAATAAAGTTTGAAGTAATGGGAGGAATCTTGTTGAAAAGGCGATTATTACTAATATTTAGCTTGATTGGCGTGTTGGTTCTATTGGCAGGATGTACACAAATCAATGAACCAATCACATCAGATAGTAAGGGATTCTGGAATTCTTATATTGTTTACCCGCTATCTCAATTAATCACGTACATGGCAAATTTGACTGGTGAAAACTACGGGGTTGCGATCATTATTGTGACACTGTTAATCCGCTTGCTCATTCTACCATTAATGATTAAGCAGTTAAGAAGTACAAAAGCAATGCAAGCATTGCAGCCTGAATTGAAAAAGCTTCGTGAAAAATATAGCTCTAAAGACCAAAAAACTCAGCAGCAGCTTCAACAGGAAACAATGGCCCTTTTCCAAAAAAATGGCGTCAATCCATTAGCTGGATGTTTCCCGATTTTAATTCAGATGCCAATCCTAATTGGTTTTTATCATGCGATTATGAGAACAGCAGAAATTAAAAAGCATACATTTTTATGGTTTGACTTAGGCAGTCCAGATCCATTGTTCCTATTACCGATCATTGCGGGGGTAGCTACTTTCATTCAGCAAAAACTGATGATGGCTGGAAATCCTTCGGACAACCCTCAAATGGCTATCATGCTATGGGTTATGCCGATTATGATCATTGTATTTGCCATTAGTTTCCCAGCAGCACTTTCATTGTACTGGGTTGTAGGTAACATTTTCATGATCATCCAAACATTAGTGATTAAAACTCCTCAAGTAAAATTGGATACAAAAGAAAAAGCTGGCGGGAATAAAAAATGAAGGAAATAACTGCTGTCGGTCGCACAATCGAAGAAGCAGTAGATTCCGGACTTAAACAAATTCAACTTCTAAAAGAAGAAGTAGATATCACAATAGTTGATGAAGGAAATAAAGGTTTCTTAGGATTATTTGGCAAAAGACAAGCTGTAGTCAAGTTGATAGAAAAGAGAAATGCTCTTAAATTAGCTACACAGTATTTAGATAATATTGTTAAATCAATTGATCCTAAAGCGAAGATTGTTTCCAAAAAGGAAGCGAAAAAGATTTCTTTCCACATTGATGGAGATAAAACTTCATTAATGATTGGAAAAAGAGGACAAACTTTGTACTCTTTAGAGACATTGGTACAGCTAGTATTTAATCGCTATTCTGATCAGTATCATCATATTACCATTGATATTGGAGATTATAGGAAGAAGCGACAAGAAGCACTTGAACAATATGCCGTCAAGACAGCAAACAGAGTTTTAAAAACGAAGAGAAAGGTTCATTTAGAACCAATGCCTTCTAATGAACGAAAAGTAATTCATGATACGATCGCCGCATTTTCTAAAGAACTTGCAACGGCATCGGAAGATACAGGCAGCAAGCGTCATGTTGTGGTGCTGTATAAAAAATAACAGAAAGGCTAGAATTCAGCAAAGCTGGATTTTAGTCTTTTTTTATTGAAAAATTGTCTTTCTATAGAAGATTCATCCTTTATTTCTAAAAAATTAGTGTGTGATATGAGTAGAAAACGCCATTTTTACAAGTAAGTAAAGGGATCAGGGCGTTTAAATTTATTGGATTTCGGTGTAAGATGTGAAGATAAGTTTAGAACGTCGTTATTCACATGTGGATAAGTTAAGTGTTAAAATAGATAGGATGCAAAGCTGTGGATAATTAGATATGGGATACTTTCACTTCGCTTTCATTTATGGTATCTTTAAATTTTGGATTAAGCGTTTTTGATATAGAGATGGACAACGTCCATTTAATAGATAAAAGACTGTCTATTAAGTAGAGAAAGAGGTGATTGAGTGATGGATACAATTGCAGCCATTTCTACACCGATGGGTGAAGGAGCAATTGCGATTATTCGTTTAAGTGGGCCTGATGCGGTACAGATCGCTGATCGGATGTATAAAGGGCCTAAGGAGAAAAAACTTGTATCAGTGGATTCCCATACAATTCATTATGGTCATATTGTGGATTCAAGTACTGATCAAGTAATAGAAGAGGTCATGGTGTCAGTACTTCGAGCGCCAAAAACATTTACGAGAGAAGACGTTATTGAGATTAACTGCCATGGCGGAATTGTAACGGTCAATAAAGTATTGCAGCTTGCTTTAAGAGAAGGAGCAAGATTAGCGGAGCCAGGTGAGTTCACAAAACGTGCTTTCTTAAATGGAAGAATAGATCTTTCGCAAGCAGAGGCTGTCATGGACTTGATTCGGGCAAAGACTGATCGTGCGATGAACGTAGCAATCACTCAAATGGAGGGACGCCTCTCCGGTTTGGTTCAGCGACTGCGCGGCGAGATCCTAGAAACACTGGCGCATATTGAAGTCAATATTGACTACCCTGAGTATGACGATGTTGAAGAAATGACACATCGCGTCTTAGTGGAAAAAGCGACATCGGTCAAAAAAGAAATTGAGTCGCTGCTTTCGACTTCTCAGCAAGGGAAAATCCTTCGAGAGGGCTTATCCACTGTGATTATAGGAAGACCGAATGTTGGAAAGTCTTCCTTGCTGAATAGCCTTGTACAGGAAACAAAGGCGATTGTCACAGATATTCCTGGAACTACGAGAGATGTCATTGAGGAATATGTGAATGTAAGAGGTGTACCTCTTCGTCTAGTCGATACTGCGGGTATACGTGAGACTGAGGACATTGTTGAGCGTATAGGGGTTGAACGATCTAGACAGGTCTTAAAAGAAGCTGACCTGATTTTACTTGTGCTCAATTATAGCGAAGAATTATCAGAAGAAGATATGAAGCTTTTTGAGGCTGTCTCAGGTATGGATATCATCGTGATTGTGAATAAGACAGACCTTGAGCCTAAGCTTGATGTAGAAAAGGTCAAGCAGTTAGCGAAGGATCGTCCGGTCGTCACCACATCATTATTACAAGAAAAGGGCATTGATGAGCTTGAAATGGCGATTCAATCACTGTTCTTCACTGGATCAATTGAAAGTGGAGATTTAACGTATGTAAGTAATACAAGGCATATTGCCCTCCTTCAGGCAGCAAAACAATCAATTGAGGATGCTCTTGAAGGCATTGAAATGGACGTACCGATCGACATTGTTCAAATAGATTTAACACGCTGCTGGGAACAGCTCGGTGAAATTATAGGAGATGCTGTTCATGAAAGCTTGATTGATCAGCTATTCTCTCAATTCTGTTTAGGAAAGTAAAGGGAGGAACATAAGAAATGGGTTATGAAGCTGGCAATTATGACGTAATCGTCGTGGGTGCCGGTCATGCTGGGGTTGAGGCTGCTCTTGCTTCTGCAAGACAGGGCGCCAAAACACTTGTATTGACTATCAACCTCGATATGGTTGCTTTTATGCCATGTAATCCGTCCGTAGGCGGTCCTGCAAAAGGGATTGTCGTTAGAGAAATTGATGCACTGGGCGGAGAAATGGCACGAAATATAGATAAGACGCATATCCAAATGCGCATGCTGAATACGGGGAAAGGACCTGCTGTCCGTGCGTTAAGAGCGCAAGCAGATAAGTTCCAATATCAGCATGAAATGAAAAAAACAATGGAAAATGAACCGAACCTGACAATGCTTCAAGGTATGGTGGATCATTTAATTGTAGAAGATGATGAATGTAAAGGTGTCGTTACCCAAACAGGAGCAAACTATCGTGCGAAGTCTGTTGTATTAACGACTGGGACTTTCTTAAAAGGCCGCATTATTTTAGGGGATCTATCGTATTCAAGTGGTCCTAATAACCAGCAGCCATCAATCAAATTATCGGATCACCTAGCAGAGTTAGGATTCGATTTGGTTCGCTTTAAAACAGGAACACCTCCTCGAGTGAATAGTCACTCGATTGACTATAGTAAAACAGAAATTCAACCAGGTGATGATGTTCCGCGGGCGTTCTCCTATGAAACGGTTGAATATATTACAGACCAACTGCCATGCTGGTTAACATATACGAGTTTAGAAACACATCAAATTATTGATGAGAATCTTCACCGTTCTCCAATGTATTCAGGTATGATTAAAGGAACTGGTCCTAGATACTGCCCTTCCATTGAAGATAAAGTGGTTCGTTTCAATGACAAACCGAGACATCAAATTTTCTTAGAGCCAGAAGGTCGTAATACGCAGGAAGTGTATGTTCAAGGATTGTCTACAAGTCTTCCAGAGGATGTACAGCAGCGCATGCTTTCCACCATCCCAGGGCTCGAAAATGTACAAATGATGAGAGCGGGTTATGCCATTGAGTATGATGCAATTGTGCCTACTCAGTTGTGGCCTACACTTGAGACGAAGAAAATTTCTGGATTATATACAGCCGGCCAAATTAATGGTACGTCTGGCTATGAGGAAGCAGCAGGTCAAGGAATTATGGCAGGTATTAATGCAGGAAGAAAAGCATTGGGTAAAGAAGAAGTCATTTTAAGCCGATCTGATGCATATATCGGTGTTCTCATTGATGACCTTGTCACAAAGGGAACAAATGAACCTTACCGTCTTTTAACATCCCGTGCAGAGTATCGTTTGCTTCTTCGTCATGACAATGCGGATTTAAGATTAACTGAACTTGGCTATCATATTGGATTAATTTCTCAAGAAAGATTCCAGGCATTCCAGCAGAAAAAAGAAGCCATTGAAGCAGAGAAAAAACGTTTATATTCTGTCATCATCAAACCTACAGCAGAGACACAAGAATTTATTCGTTCACTTGGTGGAAGTGAGCTGAAGGACGGTATTCGTGCAAGTGATTTGATGAAGCGTCCAGAAATGAACTATGAATCTGTTGTGACGTTAGCTCCTGCTGAAACACCACTTCCTTCTGATGTGTGTGAGCAGGTAGAGATTCAAATTAAATACGAAGGTTATATTGAAAAGTCACTCCAACAAGTTGAAAAGCTGAAAAAGATGGAGAACAAAAAGATTCCTGATCGTATTGATTATGATGCCATCAAAGGAATTGCAACTGAAGCGAAACAAAAGCTGAAAGAAGTCCGACCGCTTTCTGTTGCACAGGCTTCTCGTATTTCAGGCGTTAACCCTGCTGATATTTCTATCCTTTTAGTATATTTAGAGCAGGGACGTATTGCGAAGATAGCAGAATAGAAAGGATGTCGGCATGAACATTGAACAATTTACAGCAGCACTAGAGGAGAAAGGGATGACTCTTTCTCCTGTGCAGCTTGAACAATTTGAAACTTACTTCCGCATGCTTGTAGAATGGAACGAGAAGATGAATTTAACGTCCATTACTGAAAAGGAAGAAGTGTATTTAAAGCATTTTTATGATTCAATTTCAGCAGCATTTTTTATTGATTTTCACAAAGTGACGACGATTTGCGATATTGGAGCTGGTGCTGGTTTCCCAAGCATTCCTCTTAAAATTTGCTTCCCTCATCTACATGTAACCATTGTTGATTCTCTTCAGAAACGAATTACGTTTCTCAATGAGTTAGCAAAAGGGTTAAACTTACAAGATACTACTTTTTATCATGATCGTGCGGAGACGTTTGGACAACGTAAGGAAAAGCGTGAAAGCTATGATCTTGTCACTGCTAGAGCGGTTGCGCGTTTATCCGTCTTGAGCGAACTATGTCTGCCCCTTGTAAAAAAGGAAGGATTGTTTGTTGCATTAAAAGCATCTGCCGCTGATGAAGAAATGCAAGCAGGGAAAAAAGCTGTTACTGTCCTCGGAGGAGAGGTTGTTGAAAAGCATTCCTTTGTTCTTCCTTTAGAAGAAAGCGAACGGAACATCATTGTCATTGAAAAGAAAAAGCAAACACCAAAAAAATATCCTAGAAAACCAGGAACACCTAATAAATCACCAATAGAAGGTTGATCATGTAAAAGGTCGGTTTTTCTTCAATATTTAAGATTTTACAGAAGGAAAAAACATGAGAAAATAGAATTATAAAAAGGTAGTTTTTAAAGGTGGTGTAGGTTCATGAAGCATTCACTCTCACGCTTCTTCGGGCTTGGTGACAAAGAACATCCTGAGCGTGAAACCGAAATAGAGGCAGAGATTGCTGAGCATGATACATTAAAGGAAGAGATACAGGAGCTCCCGGTCGACACAATTATGCCAAACCGTTTTCAGCCACGCACCATTTTTTCAGAAGAAAAGATACATGAGCTGGCCACGACGATTCATACCCATGGCATTATCCAACCTATTGTTGTCAGACCAACAGAAGAAGAAGGTAAATATGAACTGATCGCCGGCGAAAGACGTTGGAGAGCGGTACAGACTCTTCAATGGGAGAAAATCCCCGCTATTATAAAAGACTTTACTGATACGGAAACGGCATCTGTGGCATTGATTGAAAATTTGCAAAGGGAAGAGCTGTCTGCTATTGAAGAGGCTCATGCTTATGCACGTCTTTTAGAGCTTCATGATTTAACACAGGAGGCGCTTGCTCAGCGTTTAGGCAAGGGACAATCAACTGTTGCAAACAAATTAAGACTTTTAAAGTTGCCTGAAGAGGTACAACAGGCCATTTTAGAGAAAAAAATCTCTGAAAGGCATGCACGTTCACTTGTACCCCTAAAGCTTCCAGAATTACAAATCGCGCTATTGCAGGAAATCATCGAAAAGCAGCTGAATGTAAAACAGACTGAAGAGCGTGTAGTGAAAATGCTTGAACAAAAAACAGATCGCAAACCGAAGCCAAAACGTAAGGCGTTTAGTCGTGATACACGAATTGCGATGAATACCATTCGACAGTCTCTCCATATGGTAGAAGACAGCGGGCTTAAAATAAATACCGAGGAAGAAGAGTTTGAGGAATATATCCAATTAACGATTCGGATTCCTAAATAGAAAAAAGCTGATGAGAGCCACTCGTCAGCTTTTTTTATTGGTTCCACAATATATTTACTTATTATTCATAAATTGGTAGAATATGATTTTTATAGAAGAAAGGAGGTGACATGACTCGATGAAAATGAAAAAGACGAAATTTGTTATTATTTGTTATTTACTATTTTCTTTTTTTCTTTTTACAAATGAAACAACCATATTTGCTGTGAATTCGCCAACGGCTCCTGCAGAAGAAAGCCCGCTGGCCAAAAAAGAACTGAACGTTCTGAAGAAACAAGGTGTTGTTTCTAAGGAGGTCACTTTACAGCAATTAAATCATGAGCATGAGTCTCAGGACGACACAATTGACTTGATTTCAGCTAGCGATGATTTGAAGGACTATGGCTTACAACAAAACAAGCAGGATGAGTTGGTAACGGATGAAAAGCCGCACACCATCAAGCACCTTTTAGGAAAGCCGTATCCTGGTACCGATATTATGCCTAAAAAAGGAGATATATTGGTGACAAGTACTGATGCTTTGAAGGGTATCGTTGGACATGCAGGTATCGTCATTAATGAGAAAAGCTTTGCTTCTATTCCAGGGTTTCGACAGCATCCTCAGCTTGATTCCATTCTTAACTGGTTTCGCTATAATGCCAATACAAAGGTAATTCGGATTAATCAAGAGGAAACAGCAGACCTGGCAGGGGAATGGGCGCACGATTATGTGAAAACTCATCCAAAGGCTCGATACTCCATCACCCTGTCAATTCAATCACTCGATCCGACGTATTGTTCAAAGATTGTGTGGCAGGCCTATGCCAAAACTGGTGACGCTTTGGGACATGCGACATATACCATTAAAACCCCCTACGGATTCTTAAAAAAGAGAAGCTATCATACAGTGACTCCTAAAGTCATTGTGAACGAAGGCCGTAAAATTGGTGGATTACATTTTTGACATGTGCCCCTCACTTTTGATGAAAGTGAGGGTTTTTTATGCTTGTCTTTTCCACTAAAAAGATATATTGATATATTTTTTAATGCGTTTTGGTTCGTCCTTTCATGTACGAAAATAGACATTTGCTGACGAATATATAATGGAGAAACAAAAAAAGCAAACGTTTCATACTTTTTTTGATAGAATAGGAAGTATGAATAAAATGAGAAACTTGTTAAGTTGAAAGTGGGTGACATCGTGGGAAAAATCATAGCGATTACCAACCAGAAGGGCGGCGTCGGGAAGACGACAACTTCTGTTAATTTGAGTGCGTGTTTAGCATACATAGGTAAACGAGTGTTGTTAGTTGATATTGATCCGCAGGGCAATGCCACGAGTGGTATTGGGATTGAGAAGGCCGACGTAGAGAAGTGTGTGTATGATATTTTAGTTGATGATGCAGATGTCCTTGATGTGATTAAGACGACAGAGGTCGAAAATCTTGATGTCATTCCTGCGACGATACAGCTTGCAGGGGCTGAAATAGAGCTTGTGCCTACGATTTCACGTGAAGTGAGATTGAAGAGAGCACTTGAATCTGTTAAGCAAAATTATGATTATATGATTATTGACTGCCCGCCATCACTCGGATTACTGACGATTAATGCGTTAACAGCTTCCGATTCCGTTTTAATCCCGGTACAGTGTGAATATTATGCGCTTGAAGGATTGAGCCAATTGTTAAACACAGTTCGTCTCGTGCAGAAACATTTAAATACGGATCTTGCCATTGAAGGTGTCTTGCTGACAATGCTTGATGCACGAACAAATCTTGGGATTCAGGTCATCGAAGAAGTGAAGAAATACTTTAGAGATAAAGTCTATCAGACCGTGATTCCGCGAAATGTGAGACTGAGTGAAGCGCCTAGTCATGGGAAACCGATTATCTTGTATGATCCACGTTCAAGAGGTGCAGATGTCTATTTAGACTTAGCAAAGGAAGTGGATGCGAATGGCTAAAGGTCTTGGAAAGGGTATTAATGCACTATTTAACAATGTAGACTCAAATGAAGAAACGGTCGAAGAAATCAAATTAAAGGATTTGCGTCCGAACCCGTATCAGCCAAGGAAAACGTTTGATGATGATGCATTGGCTGATCTGAAAGAATCAATTCAGCAGCACGGAGTTTTACAGCCGATCATTGTCCGTAAATCGATTAAAGGATATGACATTGTAGCAGGTGAACGTCGTTTCCGTGCAGCACAGCAAGCTGGTCTGACAACGATTCCTGCGATCGTCAGAGAATTTTCAGAAACGCTGATGAGAGAGATTGCCCTTTTAGAAAACCTGCAGCGCGAGGATTTATCTCCATTAGAAGAAGCGGAAGCCTATGCTTCCTTGCTAGATCACCTCAGTGTGACGCAAGAGGAATTAGCGAAGCGATTAGGGAAGAGCAGACCGCATATTGCGAACCATCTTCGTCTTTTGACTTTACCGGATGAAGTACAAAAGCTGATTGAAGATGGAACGTTGTCGATGGGACATGGAAGAACATTGCTTAGCTTGAAAAACAAAAATAAGCTAGCGCCATTGGTAAAGAAAATCGTGGATGAGGGGTTAAACGTACGCCAGGTTGAGAAACTTGTTCAGCAGTTAAACGAAAATGTTCCACGTGAAACAAAGAAAAAAGAAGCACCAAAGGATCGAGTCTTGAAAGAAAGAGAGTCTTTCTTACAAAACTACTTTGGCACTTCAGTGACGATCAAGAAACAGAAGAAAAAAGGAAAAATTGAGATTGAATTTCTCTCCAACGAAGATTTAGAAAGAATCCTCGAATTGCTTTCTACGAGAGAATCATCAGAGTGACCATCTTGATACGAGATGGTCTTTTTTATATTCTGCCGGTGATATTTTGAATAGGAGCGAAAAGGGACCGATTTTTTTCTCTTGTCCAATCCATTTGATCAATGTGAGATAGACTTTCAGAAAGTGTATTGGCCATAGACATGACAAGATGAAGACGTGTGTTTTGGAGAACGAAGTATTCCATAAAACCGCTCACATTGACGATTCCATTAATATGAATATCTCCTACCTCTGGCAGCTCCTTTTGTACACCCGCCCCAGGCTTTAACGGTCCATCTCCAATTTGGAAGGAGCCTACACTTTTCACTCTTCCTAAACAGGCATCAATCGCTACAATAAACGGATGTTTATGAGCTTGTTCAATTTCAGCGAGCTTTTCTTTTAAATTGACCGCATGAACTGGGTCAGAGAGCGTTCCATATACATGAAGCTTTTTCAAATCCAGACCTGAAAGCTTTGTACCAACAAGTGGACCTAGAGAGTCGCCAGTTGAGCGGTCTGTTCCAATACAAACGATGGCAACGGGTCTTTTTCCTGCTTTCTGAAGATGCGAGAATAAAATACTTTTAAGCTGTTGAATGGCATTTGTATCCGTATGGGACACGTATTCTTTCACCCTATTTCTAAAAAAAAGACCGTTCTTGCTATTCATAGGTCTCACTTCCTTGTCATAGTAGTTAGTAACAGTATACGGAAACAAGCTTAATTCTATACCTATGAGGTGATGATTGTGTGGAAGGCTGGTTCAAGGTGGACGCTTTTAATTTTAGGAAGCTTAATAGGAGCGGGGTATGCTTCCGGCCAAGAAATTTGGCAGTTTTTTGGCATTGATAGCGGACTAGCCATTCTACTGTTTACATTGATGTTTATGCTGTCTACCTATGTGGTGTTGAAAATCAGTTATGAGGTACGTGCCGATCACTTTGTGCCAGTGCTAGAGCGGCTTGTCGGTCCATGGCTGGCTAAAGTGTATGACGTTTTAATTGTCCTTTATTTATTCACGACAACGACAGTCATGATTGCCGGTGGCGGGGTGACACTCGAGATGTATCATGTACCATTTTGGATTGGCATCGGTGCATTTTGTCTGTTTTCATTTATGATTTTTTTCTGGGATGTGAAAGGGCTCTTATCTGTGAATGCTTTCATTATACCAATTTTGGTGGCGGGGCTCATCTATGCGTTTGTTTTTTATTATATGAACCATGATCATATGTGGCGGATTGATTTTGGGCAGCAGTACAATTGGCCTGCCAGCATTGTCTTTGCCTCTTTGAATATATTATCTGTGGTGGCAGTGCTGTCTTCGGTTGGGAAAGAAATGAAGGGGCTTGGAGAGGCCAAAGTGGCGAGTATATTAAGCGGCCTGATTTTTGGGGTCATCTCGTACGTGTATAACGAAATACTGGTTGATATTTCTGGGAGTCTATCAGCAGAAGGCATTCCTTTGTTTACAGTATTAGAAGGAGCACCGACATCATTGTTTGTGTTTATGACGGTTGTCCTTTGTCTAGCTATTTATACGACGACAGCTGCAGGTTTATTTGGTCTATCCAGCCGGATGCTCTCTTTTGTCCCCTTGCCTCGCTGGCTGGTTGTGCTTGTGATGCTTCTTTTGATGGCGCCTTTAACATCTCTTGGGTTTGCCGATTTGATTGCTTTCTTGTATCCGATATATAGTTTGCTGAATCTTTATTTGCTTGTCTGTTTAATGCTATATCCGATTTTAAGTAAAAAGATATTTTCCCGCTCTAAAAATTATATTGGTAAAATAAAATAAGCACCTCTCTTTGTCAGAGCGGTGCTTATTTTATCCGAATAGAATCAATGGCGTCTTTGATATCATCATAGACTGGCATTTGCTTGAGACGCTGAAGTCGTTCCTCTAATTCTGAAATGGCTTGTCCCTTTAAATGCTGGGAGATGTGTTGTTTGACAATGGTCGTTTGGTTGATCATGTCTTCGGTTTTAGACAATTGATACTCCAAGTGCACGCGAGTGTTTGCTAATTCGTCATGAAGCCGCATTTTGAGCAGCCGTTTTAGATCCTTTCGCTGTCCTTCTCTGCGTATGGCCTGAATTGCGGCCATTTCTTCGGGGGACTGCGTCTGTGTTTGCGGTGCCGATTGACTTTCAAATACAGACATGGAGCGGCGGGCACTCACATTTTGCAAGAAACGCTGGGCGTCACTAGGAGGTTTATTTTGATTGATCATGCGATGACTCCTTTCTTAATGAATACCCATTTGCATCGCAAGGCGTCTATCTGCCTTGGCGTAGTCATCACCCATTGTGTACATATGTCTTGAAAGGGTAGAAAGTTCTTGTTCGTAATCTCTCAGGGTGTACAAGGCATTCAGCTGTTTTTCGTGTGAATAAAAGGAGGAATGATGTTGTTCCATCCTCACTTCCTCTACTAGTGCTTCCACATCACTAGGACTTAGTAAATCATAGTGACCAAAGCCGACGAGTCCTTTGAGCTCCTGTTTTACATGCTGGACGGCGTCTTTTACACTTTCATCGATCCCATCGATTTTCTCAAATATAGTGTGTACTTCATGTTCAATCACACTTTGGAGATCGTAGGATGAATTTTTCAGTAAATGGGATTTTATGATAATTTCAAGGCCGCTTTGTGCATATGCACGTCCAGAATGGATTTCTTGCAACAGCATGGCTGTAAAACTTGTATTATGATCAAGCTGTTCATCTAAAATACGGGCAGACCCATCTGTGTGAAATGAATACCCATTTACTTTGTAACTCCCAGAAATAAGAGCTAAAAAAGCATTTGTATCAAAGGATTCGTTCCATTCTATATTCATAGACGCAAACGCTGATTTTAAAAAGGTGTCAATTTCTCTTTTTTTGTATGTAACGGGTTCTTGGACGGCGTCTTGCTGCCGTGGCGGTACAGTATACTTGACTTGACCAACCCCATGATCATGACGATTGAGTAAACCTACATAATGACTAGGTTGAAT
This sequence comes from Bacillus sp. NMCC46, assembly GCF_002998465.1. NCBI lineage: Bacteria > Bacillati > Bacillota > Bacilli > Caryophanales > Bacillaceae > Bacillus > Bacillus sp. NMCC46. Next base: position 23,563 of record NZ_PVQZ01000007.1, read on the forward strand.
ATATTCAGTCAATATCCGTGTGTATTGACCTTGCTGCGCTTTCTGCTGAATCGCAGGCGACAGACTGCTCCATATATTTGGGCTATCAAAGGTGACGGCTTTTTTGACAGCTGGCTGTTCTGTTGCAACATAAGCACAAACAGCACCGGCAAGGGCTTGTCCAGTGAGATAGATACCTGCATTTGGATGCTGCTGACAGACTTGCTCTATGTATTCCTTTCCTTTAAAAAAGACATGATCTTGATTGCCATCAAGGGACTTCCTTTCAATGGGATAGGCATAATCCGTTTTGAGCAATGACTGTGCCGCGGTGTGTACATCTTGTGGCGAGGTCACCGGCATTTGATTTGGCTGCGGACAGTGAAAAGCGACGATGAACTCGTCTGATTGTTCCGGCTGCATCGTTAAACCATATAATTGATGATCGACCTTGAGAAAATCATGGACAGTGAGCGTTTGCTGACCTATTTCTATCGTATGGTGCTGCTGGTAATTGTCTATGTTTCCAGCATGATCGGATATGATTTTATATTCTTTATCAGTTAATCTATCCTTTCGATTGACCATCGTACCTGCTCCCTCACATAACATTTATGCAGATATCATAAATCAAAAAATATGGAAAAACCACAGCGTTCTACCAATAAAAACCTTTTGACCTACAGTGTTTGTGACAATATTGAAAAAAAGCGGAGTTTAAGTAACTATTGGTCACAAATAAAATGATCTAAAAGAAGGGTTTTTTCTATAAAAAAGAATAGGATGAATGATTGAAAGAGGTTCTTTGTTTTGTACATTGCTCTTCATCGCCGTTTTTTTGTACAATAGATTCAATGAAGTGAGCAAGAGAGGTGAAGGCTGATGGCAGACAAAGCGTTTGGGTTACATGACGTCGTTGAAATGAAGAAACCCCATCCATGTGGTGTCAATCGGTGGAAAGTTATTCGATTGGGCATGGATATTCGCATTAAATGTGAAGGCTGCGGGCACAGCGTGATGATCCCAAGAAGAGACTTTGAACGAAAAATGAAGAAAATTCTCGTCAAGCATGAGGAGCCAACTGCTTAAGCAGGCCTCATGCTTTTTTGATGAAATTCGTCTTTTGTATAGAAGAAGCAGGTGTAAATTCGCGTTTTAAAGCACTGATTAATCCTTTTTGGCAATGTTTCTTCTATTGATAATGCATAACGGTTAGCTTGTCTTTTCATGTAAACCTACTTATAATTGCTCTAGGTTCATATTACGCAGTATAACGAGCACGTTTGATATAGAGGAGATGAAAGAATGGCTTTAACAGCTGGTATTGTTGGCTTACCTAACGTCGGGAAGTCAACGCTATTTAATGCAATTACACAGGCTGGAGCGGAGTCTGCTAACTATCCGTTTTGTACCATTGATCCAAACGTCGGAATTGTAGAAGTTCCAGACGAGCGTTTGCAAAAACTAACAGAATTGGTGCAGCCGAAAAAGACAGTTCCGACTGCTTTTGAATTCACTGATATTGCCGGTATAGTCAAAGGGGCTTCTAAAGGTGAAGGTTTAGGAAATAAATTCCTTTCTCACATTCGTCAAGTAGATGCGATCTGTCACGTGGTGAGAGCTTTTGCAGATGATAACATCACACACGTATCAGGTAAGGTTGACCCTGTGTCAGATATCGAAACCATTAATTTAGAATTAATTTTGGCTGATTTAGAAACAGTTGAAAAGCGTTTGGCTCGTGTGAGTAAGCTTGCAAAACAAAAGGATAAGGAAGCGGTAGCTGAATTTGATATTTTGTCGAAGCTAATGGACGCATTTGAAGCTGGGAAATCGGCAAGATCTGTAGAATTTACAGATGAGCAGCAGAAGCTTGTGAAACAGCTTCATTTACTCACATCTAAACCAGTTCTTTATGTAGCAAATGTGAGTGAGGATGAAGTAGCGGATCATGACGGTAACGAATATGTGCAGCAAATCCGTGAGTTTGCTTCTGGTGAAAATGCTGAAGTCATCGTCGTTTGTGCGAAGATCGAGTCTGAAATTGCAGAGCTTGAAGGAGAAGAGAAGCAGATGTTCCTTGAAGAGCTTGGCATCAAAGAGTCAGGTCTAGATCAGCTGATTCAAGCATCTTATTCACTTCTTGGCTTAGCTACTTATTTCACAGCAGGTGAGCAGGAAGTACGCGCTTGGACGTTTAAAAAAGGAATGAAGGCACCGGAATGTGCTGGAATCATTCATACAGACTTCGAGCGTGGATTTATTCGTGCTGAAACGGTTGCATATGAGGATTTACTTGCTGGCGGAAGCATGTCTGCTGCAAAAGAGGCAGGAAAAGTTCGTCTAGAAGGTAAAGAATATGTAGTGAAAGATGGAGACGTCATTCATTTCCGTTTTAATGTATAGGTTCTTGTCATAGGCCAAGAGATTTGTTATAATATACAATTGTGAGTAATATAATTTATTGCTCCTTGCCCGTTTAGGGCCGCTTAGACCAAAAGGAGGTGCAATCAGATGAGAAAGTACGAAGTTATGTACATCATCCGCCCAACAGTTGACGATGAGGCTAAAAAAGCAGTTATCGAGCGTTTCAATAACGTGTTAACTTCTAACGGTGCGGAGATCACTGGAACAAAGGATTGGGGTAAACGTCGTCTTGCATACGAAATCAACGATTTCCGTGAAGGCTTCTACCAAATCGTAAACGTTCAATCTGACGCTGCAGCAGTTCAAGAATTTGACCGCTTAGCTAAGATCAGTGACGATATCATTCGCCACATTGTTGTTAAAGAAGAAGTATAAATCATTGAAATATATATTTAAAGGTGGTCTTTCAATATGCTAAACCGTGTTGTATTGGTCGGAAGACTAACAAAAGACCCTGAGCTTCGCTACACGCCTAATGGTGCGGCTGTAGCCACGTTTACTCTAGCTGTGAATCGTACGTTTACGAATCAATCTGGAGAGCGTGAAGCCGATTTCATTAACTGTGTTACTTGGAGAAGACAAGCCGAGAACGTGGCTAATTTCTTGAAAAAAGGAAGTCTTGCCGGTGTAGACGGTCGTTTGCAGACAAGAAACTATGAAAATCAGCAAGGACAGCGTGTCTTCGTGACAGAGGTTCAAGCTGAAAGTGTTCAATTTCTTGAGCCTAAGAGCGGCGGTGCTGGTTCAGGTGGATACAGCGGCGGTGGCAATAGCGGAGGCCAGTATTATGGCGGTAGCCAAAACGATCAGAATCCATTCGGAAATGAACCAAATCAAAATCCATATGGCAATCAAAGCAACCAACAAAATCGTAATCAGGGAAATAGCTTCAATGATGACCCATTTGCGAATGATGGTAAACCGATTGACATCTCCGATGATGATTTGCCATTCTAATTGATCTGAAAAATTGACTAAAGGAAAGGTGTGAAAACAAATGGCAGGTGGACGCAGAGGCGGTCGTGCGAAACGTCGTAAGGTATGTTTCTTTACTTCTAACGGTATCACGCACATCGATTACAAAGATGTTGATCTTCTTAGAAAGTTTGTTTCTGAGCGTGGTAAAATTTTACCTCGTCGTGTAACAGGAACTAGCGCTAAGTATCAACGTAAATTGACATTAGCGATTAAAAAATCACGTCAAATGGCATTACTTCCATACGTTACTGGTGAGTAAGTCGTTGACTTAAAAGCGGAGAGCCTCGAGCTCTTCGCTTTTTTTATTTGTCTCACTAAGAATCTCATCCGAATTGGCTAGAGCTGTTTTTGGCGGGCATCCTAGGGGAAGTATGTAAAAGAGAGAGAAAGTGACAGTTTGTTCTATACAAATACGGGGTCAATCTGTCATATTGATAGTCTAGTAAATAATTGCAGTCAGGGCGTGGGAAGATGATTGAATTTAAGAAGGTATCGATGCAATTTTCTGATGAGCGCTATGCCGTTCAATCGGTTGATTTAGAGATTCAGAAAGGTGAATTTTTTGTATTTATTGGACCTAGTGGAAGCGGGAAAACGACGACATTGAAAATGATCAATCGTCTCATTTCTTCTACAGAAGGTGAGATTTACATAAAAGGTCAAAAAATAAATGATTATGATATGTATGAGCTGCGCTGGGATATTGGGTATGTTCTGCAGCAAATTGCTCTTTTTCCTCATATGACCATTGAAGAAAATATCGCCGTGGTACCAGAGCTCAAACAGTGGAGCCGGAATGAGACCAATAAGCGTGTCGATGAATTGATGCAGATGGTTGGGCTTGATCCTGCTATGTATCGACATCGAAAGCCGTCAGAGCTGTCTGGCGGACAACAGCAGCGTGTCGGTGTGGCACGTGCACTTGCAGCTGATCCTGAGATTGTCCTGATGGATGAACCCTTTAGTGCGTTAGATCCACTAACGAGGGAGAAATTGCAGGATGATCTGCTTGATTTGCAGCGCCGTATTCAAAAGACCATTGTCTTCGTGACGCATGATATGCAGGAAGCGATGAGGCTTGGTGATCGAATTTGTATCATGAAGGAAGGGAAAGTGGTGCAGATTGGTCGTCCAGAGGAATTGGTTCAACACCCAGTCAATGCTTTTGTTCGGGAGTTTGTCTCAGGGGCTGCTCGCCATGTGGGACATCAAGCGTTTGAGCTAGAGGCCATGGCTAGACCAATGGCTCCTGAGGCTCTTTTAGGCTATGAAGCGATCACAGCACATGCCACGCTGGACGATGTCTTATCCCAATTGGCAAAGCATGAGGAATTGGCTGTGGAAAAGGATGGGGAGCGAATTGGACTAGTGAATCGTCAAGCGGTGATTCAGTTTTTAGCTGATTCTCCTAGAGAGAGGGGCGAGTCACATGAATGATTGGATCAGTGTGTTATTGGACCGAAAAGAACAATTGGGACACGCCTTACTTGAGCATATTCAAATTTCTTTTATTGCTTTATTTTTAGCGATTTTGATTGCCATTCCATTAGGTATCTATTTAACGAGGGTGCCAAAGCTTGCAGAGTGGGTGATTGGGGTGACGGCGGTTTTGCAAACAATTCCGTCGCTCGCGCTGCTTGGCTTGTTGATTCCTCTCGTTGGGATTGGACAAGTGCCTGCCATTATTGCGCTTGTCGTCTATGCCTTACTCCCTATTTTAAGAAATACATATACAGGCATTCAGGAGGTCGACCCTTCCCTGAGAGAAGCGGCGCTTGCCATGGGAATGAATCACCGCAAACGGTTATTAAAGGTGGAGCTGCCTTTGGCCATGCCAGTAATCATGGCAGGTATCAGAACCGGGATGGTTCTCATTGTGGGAACTGCCACTCTTGCCGCACTGATCGGAGCTGGGGGGTTAGGAAGTCTGATTTTGCTGGGAATTGATCGAAATGATATGTCGCTCATTGTCATTGGGGCTATACCAGCTGCCTTACTCGCACTCTTATTTGATGTGGTGCTGCGCACTTTTGAGAAAATCTCTTTTAAAAAGACTGTGATCTCTGTGACGGTTTTTGCTGTGATTGCAGGAGCAGTTGTCGCGGGCCCATTACTGTTTCAACAAGAAAAGAAAGAAATCACCATCGGTGGAAAGTTAGGATCAGAGCCTGAAATCCTGATCTCGATGTATAAGCTTTTAATTGAACAGGATACGGATATTCAAGTCAATCTTAAGCCTGGTCTTGGCAAGACGTCCTTTGTTTTTCAAGCTTTACGGTCTGGTGATATTGATATTTATCCTGAGTTTACCGGTACTGCGATTTCTGAGTTCCTCAAACAAACAGCGAAAAGCACAGATAAAGAAAAAGTGTATGAGCAAGCGCGGCGTGGTTTGGAATCATCCTTTCAGCTCCGCCTTCTTGAGCCGATGGCTTACAACAATACGTATGCTTTAGCCGTGCCTCAGTCGCTGGCTGATCAATATGATGTATCCAATATTTCAGATCTAGGCAAGATCAAAAATCGCATAAAGGCTGGCTTCACGTTGGAATTTTCTGATCGACAGGATGGGTATCTAGGTATTCAAAAGACCTATCAATTTTCCTTTGACGATGTGGTGACGATGGAACCGAAGCTTCGGTATCGAGCGATTCAAAAAGGAGATATCAATTTAGTCGATGCGTATTCGACAGACAGTGAATTGAGGGAATACAAATTAAAGGTGCTTGATGATGATCAGCATGTTTTCCCGCCATATCAAGGAGCACCGCTGCTAAGACAGGAGACATTAACTGAGTTCCCTGAGATCGGGACCTCTCTCAATAAGCTTGGTGGTCAAATCACAGATGATGAGATGAGAGAAATGAATTATGAAGTAAATGTGAAAGGTAAGGATGCATTTCAGGTTGCGAAAGCCTATTTAAAAAAGAAAAAATTACTGCAATAATCAGGAAGAGCAAGTCTGTTATGTAAAAAGCAGACCTGCTTTTTTAAAAGGGAAAACAAAAACCGTTGACATTTATTTAAAAACATCATATCCTTAATTCGAGATAAATATATTTTTTTGATTTAATATCTCGAATTCGAGATAATATAAAGACGTCAGTAAAGACATAATGAATAGAGGCTTGTACTTCATGATGAGGAGGTCATTAGAAGTGAAGAAAACAGAAGGAATTCACCATATCACAGCAATTGTAGGTCATCCTCAGGAGAACGTTGATTTTTATGCAGGTGTTTTAGGACTTCGTCTCGTGAAGAAGACCGTTAATTTTGATGATCCGGGTACGTACCATTTATATTTTGGAAATGAAGGGGGGTCTCCGGGGACGATTATCACGTTTTTCCCATGGCCAGGTGCACAAAAGGGACAAATTGGCGCAGGTCAAGTGGGCGTGACGACATATGTCGTACCGCCAGGCGCTTTCTCTTTCTGGAAGGAACGTCTTGAGCAGTTTGATATTTCTTATGAAATGGTTGAACGTTTTGATGAAGCCTTTCTCTCATTTGAAGATCCACACGGCTTGTTGATTGAGCTAGTAGAACGTGCGGAGGGAAAACAAAATGAGTGGACTTTTAACGGGGTCACACCAGATGTCGCGATAAAAGGATTTGGCGGAGCTGTTTTGTTAACATCACAGCCGGAGCAAACGATGCAGCTGCTAGAACAAACAATGGGTTTTGAACGAGTTGGAGCAGAAGAGGACTATGTGAGATTCCGTTCGTTTGGTGAGATAGGCAATGTGATTGATGTGAACAAGACACCTGTTGCACGCGGACGTATGGGTGTTGGGGTTGTGCATCATATTGCATGGAGAGCGACAGATGATCAGGATCAATTAGATTGGCAAAGACATATTGCGCAAAGCGGGTATCAAGTGACACCTGTGCAAGATCGAAATTACTTCAATGCTATTTATTTTAGAGAGCTTGGCGGCATATTATTTGAAATTGCGACTGATCCTCCAGGGTTTGCACACGATGAATCAGTGGAAACAATGGGTGAAGCATTGAAACTGCCACCGCAATATGAGGCGCAGCGCAGTCAGATTGAACAAATTGTGCTGCCAATAGAAGTGAGAGAGATTAAAGGGAAAGGAGATTCATGATGAAGCATCTTTTTCGAAAAGGAAAGAATGAACAAAGACCTGTTTTGTTATTACTGCATGGTACTGGCGGGACGGAAGAAGATTTATTGCCGCTTGCCGATTTAGTAGATGCTGACGCATCCGTTCTTAGTGTGAGAGGAAATGTGTTGGAAAACGGTATGCCGCGCTTTTTCAGGCGTTTGGCAGAGGGTGTATTTGATGAGCAGGATTTAATTGAGCGTACAGAGGAACTATATACATTTATCGGAGAAGCAGCAGATGAATATGGGTTCGATCGTCACAATGTGGTGGCTATCGGATATTCTAATGGGGCAAACATTGCTGGAAGTCTTTTATTCCATTACGAAGATGCGTTAAAAGGAGCGATCCTGCATCATCCAATGGTTCCAAGACGCGGAGTTTCATTGCCTTCATTGGTGGGGAAACAAGTCTTTATCGCAGCTGGTGAAAATGACCCAATGTGCCGCCCAGAGGAATCACAAGAGCTCGAGCAATTGCTGAAAGGCGCAGGCGCTTCGGTCACACTACATTGGGAAAATCGCGGGCATCAGCTAACGAGAGAAGAAGTCGATGCTGCGGCATTATGGTATCGTCGTCAATTTTAATGAAGGTGGGGAATACAGGTGGGATTTTTACAGAAGCTTTTTGGGCAAACCAAACAAAAGGAGATGGAACAAATGGAAAACGTAAAATTAGCGATTATTTATTATAGTTCAACAGGTACAAACTATCAGATGGCAAAATGGGCTGAAGCTGGAGCGAAAGAAGCTGGCGCCGAAGTGAAAGTATTAAAGGTTGCTGAATTGGCACCAGAAGCAGTTGTAGCATCAAATCCAGCATGGAAAGCACATTTAGACGAAACAAAGGATGTTCCAGAGGTTCAATTAAGTGATTTAGAGTGGGCAGATGCCATCATCTTTAGCATGCCGACACGTTTCGGTAACTTGCCGGCTCAAATGAAGCAATTCTTAGATACAACTGGCGGCTTATGGTTCCAAGGGAAATTGGCAAACAAAGCAGTGAGTGCGATGACCTCTGCACAAAACCCAAATGGCGGGCAGGAACAGACCATTCTTAGCCTTTACACAACGATGTTCCACTGGGGAGCGATTATTGCCGCTCCTGGATACACAGATGACTCATTATACGGTGCAGGGGGCAACCCTTACGGCGTGAGTGTCACTGTTGACCAAAATGGAAAGATCCAAGAGGATGCAGAAGCTGCTGCAAAACATCAGGCAAAACGTACAGTCAATGTGGCAGAATGGATCAAAAAAGGTCAAAACGCTTAATCGATGGATACAAAAAAAATGCAGCCTAGGTGCTGCATTCTTTTTTATTTAATAAGGATCTGAAGGTGTGCTGTTGTTAATCGCTTCGTTCACGGCTTGTGCGGCGCCTGTAGAGCCTATAGGTCCGCTTGGCTGTTCTTGTTTGAAGGCTTTTAAGCCGTCAGCGACACGCTTCCCGTAATCAGGGTCAGCCTTTGTAAAGTTTTCGATCATTTGCTCTTGAATGTCCTTTTGACAGGTCGCAAGGGTGTTGACTAAGTTCTTAATCAGTTCCTCACGTTCCCAATCATTGAAGCGGCGATACGTTTCTCCGGCTTGGCCAAAGTTGTTCGGGCGGTCAATGGCTTCTCGTTTGACGTCACCCTCTACAAAAGGCGTATGATCTTTTCCATCCTGCTTGGCTTCTTTTAATCCGCCGAGGATCGATGGTTCATAATTCACATGAGGGTTTTGCTCTTTGCCTTGATCGACATGGTATTCCATTTGCCCATCTCTTTGATTCGTGGCCACATGCTTTTTCGGTGCATTGATCGGCAGCTGTAAATAGTTTGGCCCCACACGATATCGCTGCGTGTCAGAATAGGAGAAGGTGCGCCCTTGAAGCAACTTATCATCTGAGAAATCCAAACCGTCTACGAGAACGCCAGTCCCAAAGGCGACCTGTTCGACTTCTGCGAAATAATTTTCTGGATTTTTGTTTAACACCATTCGTCCAATCGGTTTCCATGGATAGTCATCCTTGTACCAAAGCTTTGTCGGATCAAGCGGGTCAAAGTCAAGGTGAGGATGGGCATCATCTTCCATGATCTGCGCATATACCTCCCATTCAGGATGATCTCCTTGCTCAATGGCTTCATACAAATCCTGTGTGGCATGATTAAAGTTTTCTCCTTGAATCGCTTGAGCTTGTTCTTGCGTCAGGTTGCGAATGCCTTGCTTCGGTTCAAAGTGATATTTGACCAGCACTGCTTTTCCTTCATGGTTCACCCATTTGTAGGCATGGACACCTGAGCCTTGCATGTGCCGATAGGTTGCGGGGATGCCCCATGGTGAGAAGAGAAATGTCACCATATGCGTCGCTTCAGGTGATTGCGAGACGAAGTCAAAAATACGCTCGCCGTCTTGACGGTTGGTGACAGGATCAGGCTTAAAGGCATGAACCAAATCAGGGAATTTCAAAGCATCTCGGATAAAGAAAATTTTGAGGTTGTTCCCCACGAGATCCCAGTTGCCTTCTTCTGTATAAAATTTAATCGCAAATCCTCTAGGGTCACGCAATGTTTCTGGTGAATGACCGCCGTGAATCACAGAAGAAAAACGAACGAAAACAGGTGTCTTTTTTCCTTTTTCCTGAAATAATTTTGCCCTTGTATAAGTGGAAATGGGTTCGTCACCGAATGTGCCATAGGCTTCAAAATAACCGTGAGCTCCGGCCCCGCGCGCATGGACGACACGTTCAGGAATGCGTTCACGATCAAAATGACTGATTTTCTCTAGGAAATCGTAGTTTTCAAGCGTAGTTGGTCCTCTATTTCCAACGGTTCTCATATTTTGATTGTCTGTTACGGGATGACCTTGCCGATTTGTTAAAGTGTCTTCTGACTCTGAAGATGGTTTAGGGTGTTGTTCTTCTTTCAATTAAATCCCTCCTTCAATATCTCCCTAACAATATGGTCATCATGCTCCCTATTTCATACAAGGATTGATATAATGATTGAAAACTTTCACGAGGAGCGAACCTGATGATTCGATTACACTGCCTTCACGCCCATCCGTCCAATCAGTCATATATAGAAGATGTTTTTGGCGATACCGATATTGCGCTTTATCACACGGTCGATTCATCATTTATAGAACGCGCTACACAAGATCCCACTTTTGATCAACACAAGCAGCAAGCCTATGTCATCAACAAATTGATGCAAGAAGATGAAGCCGATCTCATTCTGCTCACGTGTACACAATACATTGCCGCTTTGGGTGATCAGCAGCATCTTTTTAAACAACCGATTGTTCCGATCGATGAACCGTTATTTGAGCTGATTTGTCAGGGAAAAGGGCCTCTTCAACTTGTGTTTTCAAACCCGGATACAGTGGAAGGGACAATGAAGCGGCTTAAATCATATGCAAAAGAGCACGGCAAACAGATTGATGCAGAAGTTATGGTGATGGAGGATGTCTTTCACCTTTGCCTAAATGGTGATATGCAGGCTTATGAGGAGCAAATCAAAAAGCAGCTCAGAAGATGTATGAAAAAAAGCGGAGATATTTGCGTGATGCAGCTATCGATGGTTCATGCGGCACAGCAGATGGAAGAGGAGACAGGCGTTCCGATCATTCATCCGCTTTCTCCACTTAAACAGTTTGTCCATCAAACAATATCTGCTTTGAAAGAGTGAACCTGTCTGGTTCGCTCTTTTTGTATAGAAACGGAAATGGGATGACATGTTAAAAAAATAACCGAGCGCAAACTATTTTCAAAAGGTGCGCGTCTATCCATTGTAAGAAATAACCGATGCGCATTTAAGATAAAGGAGCTCTTTGTAAAATGAAGAAACGAAAGATTGAGGATCAATTTGCTGATTACGTCATGGAGCATAAACACAGTTTTTATCGATTGTCCTATAGTTATGTCAAAAACCCAGAGGATGCGATGGATGTCGTTCAAGAGGCGATTCATAAAGCACTCAAATCTGTTCACCGATTAGAGGATGCAACTAAGATGCATAGCTGGTTTTATAAAATCGTGGTGAACGCTGCCCTAGACTTTTTACGAAAAAAGAAGCGGGTGCAAGTGACAGATGATGACACACTCGAATTCTTGTCAAAGGGTGAGTCAGATGTCTATGAGGATCAAGATGTCAGACGAGCCCTAGAGGATTTGCCTGAGATGTACCGGGTTATCATCATTTTGAGATTCTTTGAAGATTTAAAATTAGAGGACATCGCCCATATTCTCGAAGAAAACGAAAACACCATCAAAACAAGATTATATAAGGCGTTGCGGCTTTTAAAAGTAGAATTATCGCAGGAGGAAATATAAATGGATAAGCATTTGGAACAGTTAAAAGAGGAATATTTAGAAATCCCTATTCCACCGGAATATGATGCTATGGTTGAACGGACATTGAAACGAAAAAACAAAAAACCTCATTTTCAGCAATGGACCATCGGACTTGTTGCTGCGGCTGCTCTATTTGTCACGACTGTTAATGTCAGTCCACAGGCGGCAAGAGCCATTTCAGAGGTGCCTGTCATTGGCGAGCTGGTGAAAGTCGTGACATTCACAGAATTTAAAAAGAGTGATCAAGGAACGAATATTGACCTTAAAACACCACACGTTTCAGGGCTTGGGGACGGAAAATTACAAGACAGCCTGAATCAAAAATATTTAGCTGAAAACAAAAAGCTGTATCAAGATTTTGAAAAGGAAACAAAGGGTTATAAAAATGGTCATTTAAGTGTAGAGAGCGGATATGAAGTGAGAACGAACAATGACCAAATTCTCTCGTTAGGTCGATACAAGGTGACGACTCAAGCTTCTGCGGCAGAGGAAATGACATATGATACGGTGGATAAGAAAAATCATGTACTGATTACATTACCAAGCTTGTTTAAAGATGATCGGTATATAGATGTCATTAGTGAAAATATTAAAGATCAAATGAAGAAACAGATGAAAGAGGATTCAAATAAGATTTACTGGATTGGCAAGCAAGATATGGCGGATCCATTTAAGAAAATTAAGCCGGATCAAAGCTTCTATATCAATTCAAAAGGCAAACTGGTGATTTCCTTTAATGAATATGATGTGGCACCTGGTTACATGGGTGTAGTTGAATTCACGATTCCAACAAGTGTGCTAAAGGATATTCTTGTCAGCGATATGTACATTCATTAAAAGAAGAAAAAAGACTGCTGAACATGTCAGCAGTCTTGTTGTGTTGATTAAGAAAGTGCGTCTGTTAATGCAGGTACCACTTGTTTCTTTCTTGATACAACACCTTTTAGTAAAGCGGTGTTGTTTTCAAGTGTGACATTAAATGCTTTTTCTACTTTTTCAGCTTCGGTACCGAGTGCAAGAGCAAGGGAGTCATTTTCTAGGATGTCTGTGATCACAAGAACGAATAGATCAAGACCCTTCGCTGCGATGACTTCATTGATTTTCGCTTCAATGTCAGCCTGTCTTGCTGTTACTTCCGCGATATCTACTGTATTAACTTGCGCAATTTCCACTTTGCTATTGCCTAGTGCAAATTCTTTTGCATCAATTGTAATTAATTCTTGAACCGTTTTTTGGCTTAGGTCAGCGCCAGCTTTCAGCATGTCTAGGCCGTAAACTTCTGGATCTACCCCTGCAATTTCAGCTAGCTCATGCGCAGCATCAATGTCTTGCTGTGTGCATGTTGGGGATTTGAATAGCAAGGAATCAGAAATGATTGCAGATAAAAGCAAACCAGCGATTTCTTTTTCAATCTTCACTTGGTTCTCTTTGTACATTTTGTTTAAGATTGTTGCTGTACAGCCAACAGGCTCAGCGCGATAGTAAAGAGGTTCACTTGTTTCAAAGTTGGCAATACGGTGATGATCAATAACCTCAGTCACTTGTACTTGATCAATATCGCTTACACTTTGTTGGAATTCGTTATGATCGACAAGAATGACTTGCTTTGTTTCGTTTGCAGCCGTTTCAATGAAACGAGGTGCTTCTTGTTTAAAGAAATCTAATGCGTATTGTGTTTCTCCATTGATTTCTCCAAGTCTGACCGCTTCTGCCTGAACGCCGATTTTGTTTTTCAGATCAGCGTAAGCGATAGCAGAGCAAATCGTGTCTGTGTCAGGGTTTTTGTGTCCGAATACGAGTGTTTTTCCCATGTGAATTCTCCTTCTTACATTTATTGATGATGTTTCTATTCTAACAGCTTTTGACCTTGAATTCAGGGTTTATAGCTAAGAATAATCTAAAAAATTGTAACATGCTGATTGAAAAGTTGCATGTACGAATCTATATTGGTGTTCCACGTGAAACGCTCCTAAGATAGCCTGCATTTTACTTGCGATTTGCCGCTATGGTAAAATAAAGGTTGGGGTAAGACATGGTGTAGCTTACATCGTACGTATACATAGAAGGACACATTGAGCAAGATATAGAAAAAGGATTGGATAGAGGTGAAGGTGTGAAACAAACAAAAGCGTTAGTAGAGGGCGCTATCATGATCAGTATTTTTTCTGTCATGATGCTGTTTTATTTGTATGTGCCGCTATTATCCATTATTTTCTTTCTAGCTGCTCCGATACCGATTATCCTCTATACAATCAGGCACGGCTTGAAAAAAGGAATTGCTGCTGGCGCTATTGGGATAGTGATCAGCTTTTTAATTGGGTCTCTTGCTGGACTCATGAGTGCGCCAATTCTGATTGCTGCCGGATTAGGCATGGGTGTTTTCTACAGCAGAAGGCAGCCTGGGAATGCCATCATTACAGGTGCGCTGATCTATTTATTCAGTTTTCTTATCTCCTTTATTGTCAGTGTTCAGCTTTTTCAAGTCGATATCATGGGTATCGCGAAAGAGTCGGTTGAACAAATGATTCCGATGTTAGAGAGTGTCTTAAAGCAATCCGGCGCTTCTGAGCAGAACATTGCGAAGCAGCTGAAGCAGTTCAGAGAGATGCAGGATGCTGCATTGAGTGCTTTGCCTGTAGCGCTGTTAATTGGTGTCACACTGCTGGCGTTCGTGAATCACTGGTTCGTGCAGCCTCTGATCAAACGGTTTGTCAAAGACATGCCGGTCTTGAAGAAATTTAAGGATATGCGGCTGCCAAAAAGCATGGTATGGTATTATTTACTCACACTGCTTTTGATGCTGATTCAGACGGAAAAAGGCAGCTTTTTATGGCTTGTTCAAACGAGTGCTTTTCAAATTTTATTTATACTGGTGCTTATTCAGGGATTTTCTTTTATCTTCTATTATTGCCACGAAAAAAGCATCTCAAAAGCGGTGCCCATTTTCGCTATCGTGTTAGGGGTTCTCTATCCGCCAGTCGGTGTGATTGTACGTATTATAGGGATTGCTGACATAGGCTTTGATTTAAGAGAGAAAGTAAAAAACAAATAATTCACTCTGAATGTTGAGGAGTTGATATCAGTGCCAAGCTTCTATAGAAAACCTGTCATCAAGTATCCGATCATCGCTTTGATTGTCCTTGCGGTGGTCACAGTCCTCCTCAACCTTTATTATAATTGGATCATAGGAGCGGTTGGTCTTTTCGTTCTTGCAGGTGTGCTCTACTTCTTAAAGTGGGCAGATACGCAAGTGCAAAAAGAGATTGATTCATATATTTCAACATTATCCTATCGAGTCAAAAAGGTTGGAGAAGAAGCATTAATGGAAATGCCAATTGGTATTATGCTGTTTAATGACCAGTATTATATCGAATGGACAAATCCATTTCTCGCTTCGTGCTTTCATGAAAGCACGCTTGTCGGCAGATCCTTGTATGATACATTCGAGTCCGTTGTGCCTCTTATTAAACAAGAGGTCGAGACAGAAAATGTGACGCTGAATGACCGGAAATTCAAAGTCATTATTAAACGGTCAGAGCGCCTTTTATATTTCTTTGATGTCACGGAACAGGTGCAGATTGAAAGACAGTACGAAAATGAACGAACGGTGTTATCTTATATCTTTTTAGACAATTACGATGATGTCACGCAGGGTCTTGATGATCAGGTGCGCAGCACCATTAATAGTGAAGTGACGTCGCTGTTAAACAATTGGGCACAAGAATATGGCATTTTCCTGAAGCGAATTTCGTCTGAACGATTTATGGCGGTTCTAAATGAGAGCATCTTAGCAGAGCTTGAAGCGTCGAAGTTCTCCATTTTAGACGAGGTCCGTGAGAAAACAGGGGCGCATAGTGCGACACTTACTCTGAGTATCGGGATTGGAGCGTCCGTTCCTTCTTTAAAAGAGCTTGGGGCACTTGCGCAGTCGAGTCTTGATCTTGCCCTCGGACGAGGCGGGGATCAGGTAGCCATTAAGCAGCCAAATGGAAAAGTGAAATTCTACGGCGGGAAAACGAATCCAATGGAGAAACGGACACGTGTACGCGCACGAGTCATTTCTCATGCTTTAAAAGAAATTGTATCTGAAAGCGGAAATGTCATGATCATGGGGCATAAGTTCCCAGACATGGACTCGATCGGTGCATCGATTGGAATTTTAAAGGTCGCCCAGGCCAATGGGAAAGAAGGCTATATTGTCATTGATGCCAACCAAATTGGTGACAGTGTTCAACGCTTGATTAGTGAGATTAAGAATTATGAAGATCTTTGGTCACGTTTTATCACCCCAGAAGAAGCCATGGAGCTTGCAGAGGATGATACATTGCTTGTGGTCGTGGATACACATAAACCGTCTCTCGTCATGGAAGAACGACTGCTCAATAAGATTGAAAATGTCGTGGTCATTGACCATCATAGACGCGGCGAAGAGTTTATCCGTGATCCATTACTTGTCTATATGGAGCCGTATGCTTCATCCACAGCAGAGCTTGTGACAGAGCTTTTAGAGTATCAGCCGAAGAAATTGCGTATTAACATGATTGAAGCTACTGCGCTTCTCGCAGGGATCATCGTGGATACGAAGAGTTTCTCGCTGAGAACGGGATCAAGAACGTTTGATGCAGCATCCTATCTTCGTGCGAAGGGGGCAGATCCTGTCCTTGTGCAAAAATTCCTAAAAGAGACAGTTGATCATTACATCAAACGGGCAAAACTCATTCAGCATACAGATTTATATCAAAATCAGGTGGCGATTGCTTCATTGCCGTCAGACAGCTCGGAGTATTATGATCAAATTACGATTGCCCAGACGGCTGATTCTCTGTTGTCAATGAGTGAGGTAGAAGCGTCATTTGCTGTCGCTAGACGAGATGACAACACGGTGTGCATTAGTGCGAGATCATTAGGAGATATCAACGTCCAAATTATCATGGAAGCGTTAGATGGCGGCGGTCATTTGACTAACGCTGCCACCCAAATGTATGGTATAACCATTGAAGAAGCGGTAGAGCAGTTAAAAGCTGCCATTGATGAATATTTCGAAGGAGGGGTTCAAAGATGAAAGTCATCTTTCTAAAAGACGTAAAAGGCAAAGGGAAAAAAGGCGAAGTCAAGAATGTAGCTGACGGATACGCTCACAACTTTCTCATCAAACAAGGGTTAGCGGTTGAAGCAAATCCAACGAACCTAAGCGCATTGGAAGGGCAGAAAAACAAAGAGAAAAAGAATGCCATCCAAGAGCTTGAACAAGCGAAGCAACTAAAAGAGACACTTGAGGCGTTAACAGTGGAGCTCACTGCAAAATCAGGTGAAGGCGGTCGTCTGTTTGGATCGATTACAAGCAAACAAATCGCTGATAAATTGCAAAAAGATCATCAAATCAAACTCGATAAGCGCAAAATCGAGCTGAATGACGCCATCCGTGCATTAGGTTACACAAATGTACCGGTGAAGCTTCATCCAGAGGTACAAGCAACGTTAAAGGTTCATGTGACAGAACAAGCATAAAGCAGAAAAGAACCCGTCTCCTCGTGAGACGGGTTCTTTTTTTATGATGGATCTGAAATATAGACGCTTCGTCCGGCTCGCATACCGGATAAAAACATGAAAAATAGGATGATGATAAAGATGATAATGGATGGCGTCCATGTATGTGTGAGATCAAAAAGGATACCGATCATGAACGGACCAACGGCGGCTAATAAATAACCGAGAGACTGCGCCATTCCGGAAAGGGCAGCGGCTTGCTCCATATTGGTCGTCCGTAATCCGATAAATGTGAGCGCCAGACTGATGCTGGCACCTTGTCCAATACCGATCAATAAAACAGAGATCACGAGAATAGGCGTCGATCCTCCGAGAAGAAGTCCGATCATGCCAAGTAAATACACAAGGACAAGTCCGAAGACAAGCGGTCTTTGTGTTTTTAATTTTTCTGCAAAAACAGGCGTTAAAAAGGTGGATGGCAGCCCAGCAAACTGCATAATGGACAGCATCCAGCCGGCTGTCGACAGGTTCATTCCATGTGATGTTAAAATATCAGGAAACCAGGCGATGCTGCTATAGAAAAGGAATGACTGCAACCCCATAAAAAAGGTCACCTGCCATGCGACATGTGAACGCCATATCGGCTGCTCTGTGAGCGAAATGCTTTTGACGGCCGCTGTGTTCTGATGAAGAAGCTGTGGCGCCCAGACCATCATCGCGAGAAGAGCAAGGCCAGCCCATACGAGGAATGATGTATTCCAGCCGCCAGGCATCGTATGACTGAGTGGAACACTGATACCTGATGCAAGTGCCGCAAAGACGGACATCGAGGTCGTATACACGCTCGTCATCAATCCAGCATGTGCAGGAAATTTATGCTTCACGAGCCCCGGTAAGAGCACATTACATATTGCAATCCCGACACCGACAAGCGCGGTTCCAATCATTAAGAAGGTGATCGTGCCAAACGAGCGAATCACAATCCCAAATAAAAGGACAGCAAGCCCAAGCCAAAGGGTTCGTTCATTGCCAAGACGTTTTCCGATTTTAGGTGCAATTGGAGAAAGCAATGCGAATGAGAGCAGTGGTAATGTTGTGAGAAAACCCGCAAGTCCATTTGAAAGCTGTAAATCGGAACGAATGGCGCCGATGAGAGGCCCCACGGACGTAATGGCAGGCCGTAGATTAAATGCAATGAGTAAAATCCCAGCAATCAGCAGGATGGTTTGTCCTTTACTGCGAGGATGTAATGTTGATTGTTCTAGATGTTGTTCCATGAATGTAAACTCCTTTATTTCTTTAAGAAGAACGATCTTTCTTCTGTTCAAGTTCTGCTAGTTTAGCGATTAAGATATGCTGCGGCATATGCATGATTTGTTCAATGGGTACATTGAGTGATGCCGCAAGTTTTTGTGCTGTATCGGCTGAGATTTGTAAAGGTCTCATGAGCAAATCCCTCCTCTTTCAATCTATACGTTCCAATATAACATATCGGCTTTGTGCCATGCTGATAAAAAATTAGAGTTCTCTTTTATAAAACCACTTTATGGCCGATAAGAAATTTTTTTGAAATTGTTTCAGATGATGGCCCTCCCCTTGTTCGATGTGATATTGCAGCTGCCAATCCTGCATCCCTTTCTGTAATAAAAGGTCATGTAGTTGTTTGTGGAATAAAGGCATGTGCTGTTGAGCAGATGTTTTGCCTTTACCTTCTTCACTGCCTACAGATAAATAGACAAGGTGCTCCACACACTGAATGCTTTGTTGTTTAGCAAACGGTAGAAAATCTTGATACCAAAATGACCCAGAGATAGATGCGATGTTTTTAAAAAGGGCAGGGTGCATCAATAGGGTATAAATAGCAAATAGTCCACCTAATGAAGCACCTACGTGACTATGTTGATGACAGGTCTGCTTGACTGGATATTCTCTTTTGATATATGGGAGCAAGTCATTTGCTAAAAATGACATATACGTCTGTGCCTCGCCATTAAAGTCAGGAAACTCAGAACGCAGTGATGACGCCTTCCATGGTGTATATTCATCAAGTCGATTGAAGGGGTGTATGCCGACAATGATGATTGGCGAGATGGTATTGGCTTCGATCATTCTTTCGATCTCTAGCAGGTGTGTTCTAAACAAAGAAGAGCCATCTTGTACAAAGACAGCTGGAACATCAATAGAGGTGTCCTGTGGAAGGTAAATATCAAGCTGACGCCCATTAAACTCGTCATATAGAAACGTTCCGTTCATGTGTATTCTCTCCTCAAGGTTTTCAACTACGCTGAAAAGAAGACAAAGAGCTAAAAATAAAGATCATTTTAGCCCTTTGTCAGCAATCTGATCGCGCAAATTGGCGCTTCTTTTTTTAGTTGTTTTTCTCTAACCATTTGACAGCTTTATCAAGGAAGGTTGTTTTGCTTAGTGCTGTTCCTCCTTGAAGCATAGGATCAACGACATTTGCATTGATGTGCCCATTTTTCACAGCTTTTAGGCTTGTCCAAATTTTATTTTGCTCTAAGTCCTTCAATGCGTTTGGATTCGATGAGTTTTCCGCTTTAGAGAACTGAACAAAAATATAGTCAGGATTTAGTTCGCCCAGGCGCTCCATCGAAATCATCGCTTGTGCTTTGGCTTTTTTGATATCACTTGGTGCTGAAAATCCTAAGTCCCCATATAAGGTTGAGTTGAAGTATACGTCTTCTGGATACACGTACAGGTCGCCCTGTCTAATGCGCAAAATGACAGCTGTTTTGTTGTTGCTTTTGTCTTTCAGGGTTTCTTTCGCTTGTTTGAGATCTTTCTGATAATCAGAAATGATGTTTTTGGCTTCTTCACTCTTTCCAGTCAGTGTACCGAGCAATAAAAGATTGCTTTCCCAGTCAGAAGAGACATGGGATACTGGGATCGTCGTTTGGACTTTATCCAGTTTTTTAATTGTTGCAGGCGGGAACTTTGTTGATCCGAGTATCACGTCTGGTTTTAGTTTTAAGATTTTCTCTAGGTTTGGTTCTGTTTTTTCACCGATGCCTTCTGTTTTCGCTGTGATGTCTTTAAATAATTCAGGGAATGTGCCGCCTACGGTAGAAGCACCAATAGGTTGGATACCAAGTAATTTTGCATCTTCCATTGATTCTAGGCTTCCAGCAATGACGATTCGTTTCACTGGTGTTTTGAGCTTGTACGTTTGATCTAAGTAATTGATTTTTGTTTCTGTTGCTTCAGCTGACTTGCTTTTGGCTGTGTTTGAAGCAGGTTTATTTTCTGTAGCACCACAGGCTGCTGTGGTCATCGTCATGATACAAAGGGTAAGCAATGCTAACCATTTTTTCATTTGTTTTCTCCTTTAACTGATAATTGTTCTCAATTAAAGATTGTATTAGGCTTTCGTCCTTTTAGCCATAGACAATTCTCTATCAAATGATGGACTTTTTACGGAAAAAAAGATAAAAGGTCCTGAATGACTCGTTGATGACTGGCTGCTGTGTATTCACGCCAAGGGTCAGAAGCGAGTGGATAGACTGCTTGTTGACTCACAGCCTTGAGATTTTGCCAAGCCTCCTGTTGCTTTAACTTTTGATAAAATGCAATGGTTTTTGGCTCCTTATGCAAGAAGAGGAAGATGGCGTCTGGGTCTAGCTGTTGTATGGAGCGAATGCTGATTTTTTTTTCTATTAGCTGACCATCATTCTGAAAAGCTGGCAGAAGACCAATGTCATGAAAAATCACTTCTGACATGGTGCGATTTACAGACAAGTAGAGCTGATCTTGAAAGATACGAAGAGGCAGGACGGTTTTTGGTGAATGATCAACAAGGCATGCCTTTTTCGCTTGAATGACGATTTCCTCGTAATGAAGCAACCATTCTTCTGCTTCCTTCGCTTCGTTCAGGAACATAGCTGTTTGTCTGAATTGAGCGCGCCAATTCAATTGTGTGAATGGAACAAAGTGAACAGGACAGATGGTTTTCAACACTTGTTTTTCTTCCTCTGTCACATGATCATTGGCAATGATCAGCTCAGGTTTTGTTTCCTTTAATTGCTGTAAATTGGCTTCAGCGTGCTCGTTGATACGATGTGCACTCAGGTGAATCGGAATTTCTTCTGCATGATGCTCAAAATCATGTGCTGTCCATTTAGGATGAAGAGGGGCAGCATATGGGATGATATGAATTGGTGTGAGCTGACCGAGTATGGAATGACCATAGGCTGCAATTTTCCGCTGACGGCTTTTCATATAAGCAGAAGGGGTCATGCCAGTTTTTTTCTTAAAGATGCGGCTAAAGTAATAGGGATCTTGATAGCCGATTTCCAGTGCAATGTCTTTGAGCTTTGCATTGCTTTTTGCCATTAACTGTTTGGCTCTAGCCATCCTTTTCTTGGTGATATAATCAGTGACACTCACATCAAAATGCTTTTTAAATAGCTCACTGTAATGATTGGCGCTGATGCGAGCCATATGAGATAGACTTGTAAGGCTGAGGGGTTCTTCGGAATGTTGATCAATATATTGTTTTGTTTTGAAAAGGGCATGTGCCGTGTCACAAATATCTTCTTTATGCAGTGTGAAAAGCTGCATAATGAGCTGTTGAAAAAGAGTTTGGCTTCTAAAAAAGCTAATGGATTCAGGTCTTTTCCATTCCTCTGTCATTTCAGGCAGTAAAGAATGAATTTGTTCAATCGAGCTAATATCGATAAATTGCCATACATTCAGTAAAGAACGGGCATGTTCAGTTGATACTTCTCCTATGTTTTGATCTTGCAGTGTGTAGAGCTGAAAGCGAAGCAGATAGAGCTCGTGTTTTTGATAAGGCTCTGTTTTCAACATAAATGTTTCCCCAGGCATGATCGTATAGAGTGTCAGATTTTTCAATCGCCATTTTTGTTCGTTCAATGTGAGTAAACCGCTGCCGCTTATGCTGAAGAGGAGGCAGAATGTATCTGATAGCTGTTGCTCCGTATGCGGAAGCTCTGCATTATTTATTTTTTCAGTATATGTTAATCGATAGATGAATTGTTCGGCATTTGCCATTGTACGTAATTGATTGTTATTTCCCATAAAACCACCTGATCTCTTAATGATTGATAAACATTCTCAATTAAATTGTAGCAGAAAGGGCTGGAAAGATGGTGATGTTTATTCTGTCAAAAAAGCACCCTGAGTGAGATCAGGGTGCGATGATTTATTCCGTTTTTCCATGTGCTAGGGCAGGTTCTTTTGTTAAGCTTAAAGGCCGTAAGTCCTGCCAGTGTGTCTGGATATAATCGATGCAGGCATTTCTAGTGTCTTCACCAAAGACCTTTTCCCATCCATCTGGCACTGGTGCAAATGATGGCCAAAGTGAATGCTGTCCTTGTTCATTGACAAGCACAAGAAAGACACCGTCTTCACGATCAAAGGGATTTGTCATTTGTCATCTCTCCTTTATTCTTAGTGCTTTTGTTTGACCCGATGCAGTGTGTTGTCTAAGATGACACCAATTTCTGCTAGGGGTTTAGGCTGGCACATGTCTTTGTGCCGGCAATGAATGTCGTGCTGGTCAATTTTTCCGTTGATATAAGGTGCCCATGCTTCGGGATCAATTGGTGTAAACCAATCTGGGATAATGGTAGATCTAAAGAATAATATGTCTCCATGATAAGTTTTTGGCTGATATTCTCCGAGCAATCGAACTGAATTGACATAGGTTTCTTTTAGATTTCTAATGGCATCTTCACTTAAGCTTGCTAGTGCACTGCCATCTTTTTTCAAGATGTCGACGGCACTTTTCATTGTGAGCGGTTCATCTGTTAAGGTATCTGGATCATAACCGCCGAGCGCAAGAAGAGCGATTAGTGCTTCTTCTTCATCAGGTGCTTCTTTAATCGGTAAGAAATGGTTCGGATAGGCATCCAGCATCGCAACGAGTGAGATTTCTTCACCTTGCTGCTGGAGCTGTGTAGCCATTGCCTGTACAACGTTTCCGCCTAGTGACCAGCCAAGAAGATGATAAGGGCCTTTTGGCTGAATCGTTTGGATGTGCTTGATATAATCCGCAGCCATATCATCTAGTGTGCGCGGGTAGTCATCTTTTCTTGCGATTCCTCGTGCCTGTAATCCATAAATAGGGATGTCTTTCTCTAATGTATTCAAGAGACCTGCATAGCACCAGCTAAGACCACCTGCTGGGTGAACACAGAAGAGAGGATATCTTTCTCCATTTGTTCGTAGTGGCAGCAAGATTTCTAGTGCGTTTTCATCGCTTCCTGTTTCTAGTTTCTCTGCCAAACTTGCAACATTTGGTGCTTCAAACAACGTTCCGATGCTTAGTTTGACACCAAGTGCATCACGAATGCGGCTGATTAAACGAACCGCAAGTAAGGAATGCCCGCCAATGTCAAAAAAGCGATCGTCAATGCTGATTTTTGGCAAATCAAGCACCTCTTCAAAGAGATGACATAGGATTTCCTCCTTCGGATTTCTTGGGCCGCGGCCATCCGTTTGCTTTATATGCAATTGAGGTGCCGGCAGTGATTTTTGATCAAGCTTCCCGTTTGCTGTAAGTGGCATGGTATCAATCTGTACATATGCCGCAGGCACCATGTAATCAGGAAGACTGGCTGCGGCAAAATGACGAAGGGTCTCTGTATCGAAACAGTCTTCTTCAGTTGTTACGATATATGCGACTAAGCGTTTGTCACCAGGCTGATCCTCTCGCATAATGACGGCAACTTGTGCAACTGCATCGTGGCGTGCCAGAACGGCTTCGATTTCTCCAAGTTCAATCCTAAACCCGCGTATTTTAATTTGATGATCAGCTCTGCCAATGTAATCAAGTGCCCCTTCTTCTGTCCAGCGTGCGAGGTCACCTGTACGATACATCCTTGTGCCAGGTGCTCCATAAGGGTCGGCAGGGAATCGATCTGAGGTCAGGTCAGGCCTGCTTAGATAACCTCTTGCCAAGCCAGCTCCAGCTACATACATTTCACCTGTCGTCCCAGGGGGAACAGGTTGTAGGTATTCATCTAGTACGTAAACGTGTAGATCAGGAATCGGTTCGCCTATTAAGCTACTGGATTTCTTTGCGATCATGTCTCGATTAAGTATATTGTACGTAACGTGTACGGTGGTTTCTGTAATGCCGTACATGTTAATTAGCTTTGGCTTACAGTCTGAGTGACGGCTGTACCAATCTTCTAATCTGCTAAGCTCTAATGCTTCACCGCCAAAGATGACATAGCGGAGTGATAATGCTTGACCAAGTGTTTGTTGTTCCTTGTCTATCTGCATGAGCTGATAGAAGGCAGAAGGTGTTTGATTAAGCACAGTCACACCTTCCTCGACTAGAAGCTGCAGCATCTCGTCTGGAGAGCGAGAGATGGTATGAGGTACAATGACAAGTCGACCTCCATATAAAAGTGGTCCCCATATTTCCCATACTGAAAAATCAAAGGCATACGAATGAAACATTGTCCAAACATCTTCTTCATCAAAATGGAACCAATGTGCAGTAGATGTCAGAAGACGGATGACATTTTGGTGTGGGATGACCACTCCTTTTGGTTTCCCTGTAGAACCGGATGTATAAATAATATAGGCCGGATGCAGAGAAGATAGTGGCTCAATTCTGTCTATATCAGCCGGATTGTGATTTGGCGTAGTCAGCAATTGATCGCTCGTTTCTTTTTCGTCTAACAAAATCAAATCACAATCAGCAGGGAGATGCACTGCATCTGCTTTTGTTGTGATGCTGCAAACGGGTTTGGCATCTTGTATCATGTATGCCAGCCTGTCTGCTGGATAGTCAGGATCAAGCGGAACATAGGCTGCGCCTGCTTTATGAACGGCTAATAAGCTTACGAGCATATCGATTGATCTAGGCAGGGCAAGTGCAACGAACTGTTCTGGTCCAACGCCTCTTTCTATTAATAAATGAGCAAGACGATTGGCTTTGTTGTTTAACTCTTCATAGGTAAGCTGTTGATTGCCATCCGTTACAGCCACTCGAACAGGGTATTGCTGCGCCGTTTTTTCAAATAAGGCTGGGAGACTAGGTGCTTGGTCTAACTGAGCGAATGTCTTTTTGTCAGGGAGAAATGTTTGTCGTTCTTTATCCGACAAAATGTTCACTTGACCAATCGGCAGGTGTGGGCGCTCAGCTACTTCTGTTAAAAAGCGCTTCATTCTGTCAGCGATTGCTCGAATGGTGCTTTGTTTAAATACATCTGTACTGAATTCAAACAAACCTGTTAATCCTGCTGCTGATCCAGTTTCAGTTCTTTGTTCTGTCAATTCGATGGTCAGATCAAATTTAGCTGACCCTACTGGTTTCACGTAGAGATCTGAGTCAAGTTGTGTCAGCTTCATTTCCGCCTTCGGTGTATTTTGGAAGGCAAGCATGACCTGGAACAATGGATTGCGTGATCTGGATCGGGTTGGATTTAGGATTTCGACTAGCCGTTCAAATGGCAGATCCTGATGCTCATAGGCTGCTAAGTCAACGTCTCGAACTCGCTTCAATAGCTCACTAAAGGTTGGATTACCAGCTGTATTTGTACGTAATACTAGTGTGTTCACAAACAATCCCACAATGTCGTCAAGTGCATCGTCATTCCGTCCAGCAATTGGACTGCCAATTGGGATATCTGTCCCCGC
Organism: Bacillus sp. NMCC46; assembly: GCF_002998465.1. NCBI lineage: Bacteria > Bacillati > Bacillota > Bacilli > Caryophanales > Bacillaceae > Bacillus > Bacillus sp. NMCC46. The sequence goes on from NZ_PVQZ01000007.1 coordinate 49,533, forward strand.
CCCAAGGCGTGTCAGTAATGCTGCAAGTGATGCTTGAAGCACCATGAACAAACTCACTTGATGCTGCTTTGCAAGCTCAAGGAGCAGCTGGTGTAAAGCGGGCTCAATCGTAAAGTCTATCGTAGCACCGTTGAAGCTTCCTTTCTGTGGACGCGGGAAGTCATAGGGAAGCTCCAGTTCTTCTGGCAGGTCATGTAAGGCACCTGTCCAATAGCTTAGTTGCTTGGCAAATAGACTATCCGTCTCTTCTTCACTGCCCAACAGCTTCTGCTGCCAAATAGCATAGTCAGCATATTGAACAGGTTCGGCTGGCAAGGAGAGTGATTTCCCTTGTATACGTGCTTCGTAAGCAGCAGCTAAGTCTCGTGTCAATGGTGCAAGTGACCAGCCGTCACCAGCGATGTGATGCAGCAATAGAAGCAGTACGGATCGATTTGCATCAAGCATGAATAAATCTGCTCGCAGTGCGGGTTCTTCTTCAATCTTAAAGCTATAGCTAATGGCTTCGTTTAACTGATTCTCAATTTGTTGATCGCTTGAAGCTGTGACATGGAGTTCAGGCTGAACACTTTTTGGATGTAAAATGACCTGTCTTGGCATGCCGTTCTTATTTGGAAAAATGGTTCTAAGGGTTTCATGTTTTTCAGTGATATCTGCCAATGCACCAATTAGAGCTTTTTGATCTAGTGTACCTGTCAGCTGAATGACAAGTGGGATATTGTAAGTTGGACTTGGCCCTTCAAGGCAATGAAGGAACCAGAGCCGTTTTTGGGCAAAGGATAACGGAATCTCATCTGGCTTGTTTTCTACCTGAAGCGGCGGCCGAATGTCCTTCGCTTTGTCAATGTGCTGCGCAAGCTCAGCAACTCGAGGTGATTCAAAAATGGTACTCATGCTTAGGTCTGCACCAAGTGTATCGCGTATACGTCTAAGCAGACGAGCGGCGAGTAAGGAATGTCCGCCTAAGTCAAAGAAACTATCATCTATGCCAATTTGAGATAGGCCAAGGGTTTCTGCAAATAAACTACATAACATGTCTTCTTGGGGTGTTCTAGGTGTACGCTCAGAACTAACTAAAGACATATTTGGTGCTGGTAATGCTTTGCGATCGATTTTGCCGTTTGGTGTAAGTGGAAGTTCTGGCAAAACGACAACAGCAGAAGGCACCATGTAATCAGGAAGTGATGCAGCCACAAACTGCCTGAGCTCTGAAGGGTGCAGAGAAGTGCCATCTGTCAGCACAACATACGCACAAAGCAGCTGTTGTCCAGGTTGATCCTCACGAACGATAACAGATGTATGCTTTATGGATGGGTGTTGCATAATCACGGTTTCGATTTCACCTAGTTCAATACGGAAGCCGCGGATTTTAATTTGATGATCGGCACGGCTGATATAATCAATTGAACCATCCTCACGCCATCTGGCTAAATCACCAGTACGATACATTCTCGTGCCTTTTGTACCGAATGGATCAGCCACAAAACGTTCAGCCGTTAAATCATATCGTCCAAGATATCCTCTGGAAACTCCTTCACCTGCAATATAAAGTTCACCGATTGATCCTGCTGGGACAGGGTTTAGCCCTTCATCTAAAATGTAAATACTCGTATTCCAAATGGGTTTGCCAATTGGCGGCCCGCTATTCTCTTGATGTGCTGTGACATTTTCCATCGTAGACCAGATCGTCGTTTCTGTAGGTCCGTACAAATTGGTAATGTCGCATTGAAGAGATTGCAATGTGTGCAAAAGGGAAGCAGGGAGTGCTTCTCCTCCAACAAGAACACGCATACCTGTTATCACGTCAGGGTATTCATCTGCCAATACATGCCACAACGTTGGTGTTGCCTGCATGATTGTGACATGATGAGAACGAATCATGTCTGAAAGCTTTGCTGGCTCTTGTATGATTTCTTTTTTTGCCAATAAAAGAGCAGCCCCATGTAAGAGTGGGAGGAACATTTCTAGCCCGGAAATATCAAAGGCAATGGTCGTTACCGCTAAAAGCTGGTCTCCTTGATCTAATAAAAATGAATCTTGCATGGACAATATAAAGTTGATCACATTTCGTTTCGTTACAACAACACCCTTTGGTTTGCCTGTCGATCCTGACGTGTAGAGGATGTAAGCCGGGTGATGTGGAGAGCCTTCGTTCCAGGTCGGATTGAGATGCGGGCTGCCTACGATCTCCTGATAAACAGTTGAATCATCCAGTTGAACGATGTGTGGATGGTCCAAACGGTCTGCTGTCTCTTTGACTGTGAGCAAGCACGCTGGTTTGGCATCATTTAGCATATAGGCGACACGATCGCTAGGGTAATCAGGGTCTAATGGCAGATATGCGGCTCCTGTTTTGACGACGGCCAACAGACTTACGACCATATCGATGGATCGAGGCAGAGCAATTGCGACAAATTGTTCTGGTCCAATGCCATGCCTTTTCAAATAATGAGCTAATTGATTTACCCGTTGATTTAACTCTTCGTAGGTCAAAGTGGTTCCTTCAAACTGTATTGCTTTTGCTTGTGGTGTTTTGCTGACTTGTTTTTCAAATAGTTCCCGTAAAGATTCTTTTGGTAATTCTCGTTTTGTATCATTCCAGTGCTTGAGGATGTTCTCTTTTTCTTTAGACAAAAGAAGGTTGAATTGACTGATTGTCTGATCTTGTTCTAGTCCAGTTATTTCCTCGAGCAATTGAAGAAAACGATGCTGATGAGCGTCAACTGCTTGCTCTTTGTAAACGGCAGGGTTTGCATCAAAGTCGATTTGAAATCCGTTCCCGTCCGCGCGGTCGTATATGTTGATCGATAAATCATCTACGGGTCCTGCTGAAAGATTATGTGCTTGACCAATGCTCTGATCGAACATGAGATCATAATCAAATGGCATGATATTGATCTGTGGGCCGAATAATCGTTGATTTCTTCCGATGAGTTTAAAGTCTCTCCGCATGTCTTCGTGACGATATCTTTGATGAGGCCGAATGGCTTTCAGTTCATCAGATACTTGGCGAACAAGTGCTGAGAGCGTCATTTCTGGTTTGCATGTTAAACGAAGCGGTACTAGGTTCATGACCATTCCGGGTGTTTGCAAGGCGCAAGATCCAAGGCGCATCATAACAGGCAATCCTAAAACAATATCGTGTGCACCAGTCATACGATGCATATATAGAGCGGATGCGGCAAGAATCATTTCATGCCAGGTACAACCGAAAGTTTGAGCAATTTTTTTCATTTTGCTTACCTTTTCGGCATCATAGCTAGCGGTTTTTCGGATAAAATCATCTGAAGTTCTTGGGGCAAGCTCAGCAAGGCTCACAATTTCAGGTTGATCAGCAAAGCGATTTTTCCAAAACGCTCGATCATCTTCATACCGATTGGACTGTTGATAGGTGATCTCCTCTTGGACTACGTCATGTAAGGCTCCAAATGTTTGAGGAGGCACAGGTGTCCCTTTCGATAGGGCTGAATAGACCTCAGCAACACGGCGTGCAATGAGCGAAAAGGCGAATCCATCAATGGCAATGTGATGAATGCGCTGATACCAGATAAATCGGTCGTCAGCAAGTTGAAAAAGTACTTCACGGAATAATACATCTTTCTCTAAAGAGACTGGTGTTGAAAGATCTGCATTCATCCATGCTTTAGCCGCATCAAGCGGCTGTTTTTCATATTGTAAATTGATATATTGAAATGGAATCTCCTTCTTAGATGTAAACCATTGCTTTGGACCGTCAGTATCCTCAACGAAGCGCATATACAAGGAATCTGCTTCTAAGACAGTCTTTCTAATGGCTGCTTCAAAGTGTATGGGGTCAATATAACCTTTAATATCTATATACTCAGCTGTATTGAAAATGGGATTAGATGGATCAAGCTGCTGCGCATACCATATGCCTGATTGGGCACCGGTTAGTGGGAATGAATCGACTGACTGGATCGACAAGAGTCTATACCTCCTTTACATGTAATCGATATTTGGGATAGATGGCTGTTTTTCTGGGAAAAGAAGAGTTCGCCAATGAGTGAGCGTTGGATTTGCTGCAAGCTCAACGAAATTGACTGTCATTCCTTGCTGTCTCCACTTTTCCGCTAGGCTCATCATTCTAATAGAATCAAGCCCAAGGTAGACGAGATTCTCGTCAAGCGGTATTTCATTCGGCTCGATTTCGAGATACTCAGCTACTTGGTGAAGGATGGCCTCAAAAGATAGGTCATCGTCTGCTTCCTGTCCTGTTAAACGACTAATGATTTGGTTTGTCGTTGTGGTGACCGCACAGCGTTCAGCTGCATAGGTCATTGCCATTTTGTGATGCTTAAGTGAAAAGTCAGCAACGGCATCGGCGACAAAAAAGGTTTCAATATCGAGCATGAATGCTTCTGCGGCTGTCAGCATACAGCCAATATGTGCATATACGCCAGTAATGATCAGTTGATCACGCCCGCCTTCTTGAAGAATATCTAAAAAATTGGATTTTTTGAAAGCGCTATAACGCCATTTTGTCAGCATTGTATCTGCTTCAGATGGAGCAAGCTGATCAATGATTTTTGTCAATGCTTCATCATCACCAAGTCCAGGTCCCCAAAAATCTGTTAATAAGGCACGATCCTTCGGGTCTTGGTCACCAGGTTGAGCTGTATAGACGACTGGAATTCCAAGTTCATTGCATGTATTACGTAATTGTTCAATATGTTGAACTAACTCTGTGATTGGTGATGTATCTTGTTGAAATGCATTTAAAAAATATTGCTGCATGTCATGTATCAGCAGAACAGCACGTTTCGGATCCGGTATCCAGTTCACTTTATTTTCGGGTAAATCTTGTGTGCTCGGCATTGGATACCCAGGAATAGTAGGGATTGCCATGGTTTTCACTCCTCTTTTTTTATACGTTGGCAGTATGGATTGCAGCTAATTCTCTTAATGCTTTTTTACTGACTTTGCCTACACCTGTTTGTGGGAACGCATCGATCCATTCAATGCGGTCGGGAATTTTATAGGCAGCGAGCCCGCGTTCTCTTAGAAATGACTTTAATGCGTGTGGTGCTGGCTTGTTGTTTCCTTTCGCAATAACAAAGGCACATGAGCGTTCGCCAAGAAACGGATCTGGCATGGACACCATGGCGGCATCATGAATGTCAGCATGCGCAAGTAAATGGTTTTCGACTTCTTCAGCGGCAACCTTTTCGCCACCACGATTGATTTGATCCTTGTCTCTGCCTTCTACAACAACATTTCCTTCTTTGGTTAATCGCACGATGTCACCTGTTCTGTAAAAGCCATCGGGTGTAAATGCTTTTTTGTTTTGTTCATCAGCTTTATAGTAGCCACGAATCGTATAAGGTCCTCTTGTTAAAAGATGTCCAGCCACTTCATTCGGGACGGGCTTGTCCTCATCATCTACCACTAGTACCTCATCATATTCAGACATCGGGCGTCCTTGTGTATGAATAATGACATGTTCAGGATCATTTAGTCTGGTATAGTTGACCAGACCTTCTGCCATGCCAAAAACTTGCTGTAATTTACACCCAAGGGCAGGCATCACTCGTTTTGCTGCTTCAGCACTTAATTTAGCACCACCGACTTGTAAGACCTCAAGACTCGATAAGTCATCTGATCGATGAGGAGCGGCCTCTAGCCAAATCAATGCGATAGGTGGAACCACAGCGGTAATGGTCGCTCGTTCTTTTTCAATGAGTGGAAAGACTACATCAGGGCTTGATCCAGGTGCAAGAACGACTCTTCCACCTGCGTATAACGTCCCAAGGACTCCAGGCGAGCTTAATGGATAGTTGTGTGCAACTGGAAGTGTAGCTAGATACACACTATCTTGTGTAAGCTCGCACACCTCATTGCTTTTCCAAAGACTATAAATATAGTCATCATGTGTGCGAGGAATGAGCTTTGAAAGGCCTGTGCTGCCTCCAGATAACTGAAGAAACGCAATATCGCTTGCCTCTACATGAATTTGAGGATCAAGTGATGGGTCCTTGCGCAGATCATCCAAGTCAAGGAATTCCTCAGCTTCCCCTGCAACAATGACATGAGGTAATGAGGGAAGCTTTTCTTTCACTTGACGTGCGAGTGATCGATAATCAAAGCTACCATCGATATCTGGTATGACATATGCGTCTGCTTCGGCAAACTCAATAAAATAAGTGATTTCGCTGCTTCTATGAGATGGTAGCGAGAAGACGGGTAAAGCACCGATTCGAAATAAAGCGAAAATGACTTCAAAAAAAGCAGGAATGTTAGGAAGCTGAACGACAACTCGACTTCCCTTTTGAATTCCAAGCTGATGAAAACCGGCGGCAAGACTGCTGACGCGCTCATCAAGTTCTTGGTAGCTCATGTGCGTATCAGCGTATGTAATTGCTGTTTTATTCCCTAACGATGCGGCGCGTTCACGAAGCATGCCGCTAAAGGTTTCCCCACGCCAACAGCCGTTTTCACGGTAGCGTTTTGCAAATTCTTCTGGCCATGTAGGTGGTTGAACAAACATGTTTTGTCATCTCCTATGTATTTTTATAACTGATGGATGCCCATCGCATGAAGCATCGTGTTGAATTTTGCAGATGTTTCGGCTAGCTCTTCTTCTGCCTTTGATCCTTTGACCACTCCTGCACCAGCAAAGAGGCGAAGGGAGTGCCCCTCAGCTTCTGCACAACGAATGGTGACAATCCAATCACCATCACCATTTGCATCTGACCAACCGATCATTCCTGTGAAAAATCCTCGATCGAAGGGTTCAATCGCTTGGATTGCTTCACGAGCATCTGCTGTAGGTGTTCCGCATACTGCGGGTGTTGGATGAAGGCTAAGCGCTAAATCAATTGAGGATACACCTGCATCTGCTAATTCACCTTTAACGACAGTAGATAAATGCCACATCGTTTCTGTTTGTATGACGGATGGTGATGCAGGCACATCTAGTGTATGACAGTAAGGAGCAAGCGCTTTAGTGACAGCATCGACAACCACTGCATGCTCGTGTAAATCCTTCGCTGAAGTAAGGAGTTCATCGTGACGACGCTGGTCTTCTACTGGATCTGAACTGCGTGGCCGAGAACCAGCAAGTGGATTGGAAATAACAGATGAACCAGTTTTTGAAAGAAGCAGCTCAGGGCTTGCCCCAAGCAGTGTGCGCTTTTGGGAAGATTCCGGGTCAGCTACATTTGCAGCAAACGTATAGCCAGTCGTATTATGACGAGCAAGTCGTTCAAGTATTGCTTTCGTATTAATTTCTCGATTTGATTTGAGATAGAGAGATCTAGAGAGTACGATTTTGCTAAGCTCTCCTTTCTCAATTTTAGCTAACCCTTCGTTCACACCATTCATGTAGACATCTGGAGAGGGAACAGGCGTCACCTCATAGGATGGAGCTGCCACTTCCGACTCCTCATCTCCTTGATGAAATTCGAGTGGATCACTAAACTGTACATGGATTGGAACACTTAAACGAACGGGTTGCGCCGGATCAAACGGAACAGCACCAGCAACAATCGGTGTTCGAATACCAGCTTGTTTGGCAGCGTCAAATACGTGAGCTACCCTTGTGGATAGTTCATTTAGCTGATTGGTTTCAATATGCTGGAAAATCCCTTCTGCCAGTATCGTACGTTTAGGGGAAGCAAGGAAAAAAGCGCCTGGCTGATAGTCTTGAATCAACTGTACTTTTTCTTCTGACGACAATAATGAATGTTTCATGAAAAGGCCTCCTTTTTGATGAAATGCTAGATTCCGAGTGTTGCGCCACCATCAATCGTGAGATTCTGCATCGTAATATGACTGGATTGCTCAGATGCAAAGAAGATTACTGCATCAGCGATGTTTTGAGGATCAGCGATTTTTTGTAAAGGAATACCGGTTTTATACGTCTCTAATGAACCTTTAATCACCTGATCTGCTCCTTGATCATCAGACCATAAAGCCCATTGCATAGGTGTTGCGGTAGAGCCAGGAGAGACGACATTGCATCTGATTCCATAGGCTGCTAGCTCTAATCCAAGCGTTTTTGTAAAGGAAGTAGCTGCGGCTTTTGATGCGGCATAGGCAGCCATATTCATTCTAGGGATGGCACCTGCGTTAGAGCTGACGGTCACAATGACCCCTTCTGATCTTTTCATCATGTATTTGGAGACAGCTTGAGATACGTAAAAGACACCATGTGTGTTGACTGCGAAGGTTTGGTGCCAGTCATCTGCACAAAGCTGGTCAATAGAACCGATTCGAAGAATGCCTGCTACATTGACTAGTAAATAAATGGGTCCGAGCTGCTTTTCAATTTGATCGACAATGTGCTGAACAGAAGCTTGATCGGTAATGTCACCTGGATAGGCAAAGGCGCGTATGCCTTCATCATTCATTTGTTGGATGGTGCTTTGCAGCTGATCTTCATTTGCGTCAACTGCTGCAATGATCGCACCTTCTTCGGATAGTCTTTTTGCGACTGCTTGCCCAATACCTTGTCCTGCGCCTGTGATAAGGGCAATCTTTTGAGATAGACCACTATGTTTCATGTGTTCACTACCTTTCTTTCATGTCTGTGGTTGTTAAAGGATCATCATGATAGAGTGCAAAACGGAAAGCGTAATTCATCAGCACCGGTAAAACGGACGTATGTCCTTCTTCAGGGAACTCATGATAGGCCGTATGTAAGCCATATGAGGATAAAGGCAACATACGATTTGCTAGTGACTTTGCATGATCATTCATTTGACATGGATGATGTTTTTCTAGCTCACCTACACCTACAAACAGCCTTACATCCATAGGCACCTGACGTATACGGTTGGTGAATTGGTATTCTTTTTCTAGAAATAATTTTTTATTCCAGTGGATAGAAGGACTGCCCGCAATATATGTCTGATAAGCATCAGGGTGCTCAAATAGTGTGTGTAATACAAAAAGACCGCCAAGAGAATGCCCAAACAGTGTTTGACGACTCAGGTTGATCGGAAAGCGTTGCTCGATATAAGGCTTTACAGTCTTTTCTAAAAAAGAAAAGAAAGCAGAGGCCCCGCCATATGTATGGATGGAGAAGTCCTTTCTTTTGCCCCCAATGGAAGCATCAGGGCTGGTAAGAGTGAGATCATAATGCCTGAGCGGATGATAGGGCGCTTCTGTCTGATAGCCAATTCCAATAATGATGGCAGGTACGACACCTGTTTTTTCAGGTCTTCTTGACTGTAAACGAATGGCTTCGACCATTGTGCCAAAAAGTGAATTCCCATCAAGCACGTACATGACTGGAAAACCAGCCGCTGGAGGAGTAGTATTCGGTTTAAATATAAAAAGTCTGTATGGGTGCGCTGTGATATCCAGTTGCTCCGTCCCAGGTATAAAAAAAGGACGGCTTTCTCCGAAAAGTGAATCCTCAGTACCCATTCCTTCAGGGCGTTTGGACATATTTAGAAAATCTCCTTCCTCAAATTCGACCCTCATACAATGATAAAAGCAGGCTTGCGGATATTGGAAGAGTGTAGTAATTGAAGAATGGTTCCTCCAAATGAAAATGATTCTCAACTATCACGCAAGCAAATCAAATGATAATGGTTATCAATTATGAAGTCAAATGTTCATAAAGTTGTGTATTGGATATTTTAATCTTAATATTCAGAAAATAAAGGACTAACTCACTAACAAATGATTTGAAATAGGGAATACCGGACCTTGTCATTTAAAAAGAGGAGAAATGTCAAAAGACCTGGACTGCCTCGGAATATTTACTGTTTTCTTCTGTTTGATTCAGGAATAAATATAGGCTTTTCTTCTTGGAATAATTTTGAGGAAAAATAAGTCTATAGACCCACTTGTATTTTTAGGAAAAAAGAGGAGGATTTTTCAAAAAGCTGGTGATCATATCTCACAACTTATTCAATATCATGCGTAGCTGTTTTAAGAGTGGCGAAGTATAGCATCAAAAATGCCACAATTAAAAAAGTAAGGGATGTACCCTTACTTTTTGATCAATTGGTGAACATGTCTGTAAACACCATTAAATTAGAATCCATCTGTGACATCATATTCGTAACGGATATCGGCTTTGACATTGCTCATAGTAGATCTCGCTGTAGCTTTTGCATTGTACTTAAAGCTCCATTTTTGAGCGACTTTTAATTGATCTTCCAGAGAAATACGGTAAGAACCACTTGTTGCAGAGGAAAAAACGGATTCGTTCCAAATCTTGTTTTCATCAGCCATCAGTTTGTGTGTGACATTTCCTTGGTTAGGCGATTGGGTACTAGTTGTTGAAATCGATTTAACGATTGCATTGTTAGGGATAGAAGAATTGTTCGTTAAATCCATTGTAATGATAGAAGAATCAACTCCCAAAAAATTCAAAGAAGTATTCCCCGAGTTGGTAGCGGCTCCCGTAAAATTGAATGTCCCATTTCCAGATTTGATACGATCTTGAATGGAGACAGTAAAATACATATTCCCTGTATATGTACCACGGGTCACTTTCACAAAATAAGTTTCTGAAGTTGAAGTAACGTCACCAGTATTTGCAAATATAAAGGGCGTTACTGAATCAGGATTAATCACTCTTGACCCTGGCTTAGAACTCTTCGAATTATACACCTCGATTTTCATCCCCGTATATTGCTTATCATATGAACTTCGCACATAAACCCTTTCACCCTTATTGATCGTGAACTGATAATACGCTTCATTTTCACCTTCAGGTAAGATTGTTGTATCTGGACGACTATTTTTCCAATATCCCATTGAGCTTGCTGTGTTAGGGCTGTTATTCCCTGTAATAGCTGCTTCCGCTGAATTAGGTGCAAAAAAACTAGTAACAAGCACTAATACCAATGCAGGTAATAAAAAACGTTTGAAGATAGTATTTGTCATATTTTAACCCTCCTTCTAATAATTACTATATCGGATCAGAACTAACAAATTTTAACTGAATTGCCGATATATTTAATAATCACTAATTTTTTAAAAAGGAGAATCAAAATGAATATTAATACGTCATACACGGCAGGTGCTTCAAACAATCAGAACCGAATAGACTATAAAGGTCAATCAGCTATTAAAAGTACAAATGAGGTGATGACCGAAGCTGATAGACGAATGAAAATATTAGATGAAAAATATGAAAAAATAAATGAACAAAATAAACGTTTCAAAAATCCTCATGGTCATATACACGATAAGTATAGAAATTCTTACTCTCCTTATTTCAGGAATGATCTAACTAAAGTAGAGAGAGAAGCTGCTTATACGATGGAGATTGGCTGGGCTAATTCTGGAAAAGGAGGTCAATATGACTTTAATGACGCCATCTTCCGTAATGAAAAACGGTACGATCCTACCCAAGAAAGCGTAGAGAAAAAAATATTCAATCGGCAAAAGGTCAACGAACAATTGCAAGATTTATTCTCTAAAAACGGTATAACCATTCCTAAAAACACAAATTTAACTTTTACCATTGACCCAAATCATTTCAAATTATTGGTGAGTGGTTCAACAGACGAATCGCTGACCAAACAAATAGAAGACCTATTAAATACAACCAACAATACAAGAGAATTATTTTTCCACATCATGAAAAGCAGATCTGACGATTCTACTCAATTCACGCCTGATTCTCTTGCCAAATTCCACCTTGTTAATCAAATCAAAACGGTCACAGGCTACAATTTAAAAGATTTAAGCATTGTAAACGGTCAATTTGTAACGGATAACGGGAAGAATATTTTTGATATATACAAAGAAGAACTCCTGAAAAATCCATACACAGCAGAAAATGCACGCATTGCCGCTTCACATTACGGAGCACAGTTATTTGATCTAGCCAAAAACGGGTTTGATTCAATTCCCGATTTGGTGCTATCTATTGGTTATCAAAACGGGTCTTTACAAGACATTGGGCAAAAAGAAAATTATGGAGTGAAGAAAACGATAGATTAACAAAATGTGAACGGCAACAGATACAAATCCCATTAGCGACAATGAAGGACTCTATAACAATTTATGTTACAGAGTCTTTTCTATTGAAATGCGTTAGTTTTGCTGTTCAGAAACACACTGTTCAACGAAACATCCTCATGGTAATTTTGACTATAGTCGATGTTTTTCACTTTTTTATTGATGAAAATGTTAAAATGATGAGTAGCGTATTTTTTTATGAAAGGACGGTGCTTGGCATGACGGAACTTCTCGATGACCGGCTGCCGCCGCAAAATATAGAAGCCGAGCAGGCCGTATTAGGTGCTGTTTTTTTAGAACCATCTGCGCTCACGCTCGCTTCTGAGGTATTAATTCCAGAGGATTTCTATAGAATGTCGCATCAAAAGATTTACAATGCGATGCTTGTACTTGGCGATAGAGGGGAACCGGTCGATCTTGTTACGGTGACTTCTGAACTGGCCAATACAGATTTACTAGAAGAGGTAGGCGGGATTTCGTATTTAACCGATATTGCGAATTCTGTCCCAACTGCCGCAAACATTGAATACTATGCAAAAATTGTAGAAGAGAAATCAATTTTAAGACGTCTGATCCGCACGGCGACAACCATTGCACAGGATGGATACACGCGTGAGGATGAAGTAGAGGATCTGTTGAGTGATGCTGAAAAGACCATTATGGAAGTGGCGCAGCGTAAAAACTCAGGAGCTTTCCAAAACATTAAGGACGTTCTTGTTCAGACATATGATAATATTGAACAGCTTCATAACCGAAAAGGCGATATCACAGGGATTCCAACGGGATTCTCTGAGCTTGACCGGATGACTGCTGGATTCCAGCGAAATGACTTGATTATTGTAGCGGCTCGTCCATCGGTAGGGAAAACAGCCTTCGCATTGAACATTGCACAAAATGTCGCGACGAAGACAGACGAAAGTGTCGCCATCTTTAGTTTAGAGATGGGGGCTGAGCAGCTTGTCATGCGTATGCTTTGTGCAGAGGGAAATATCAATGCCCAGAACCTAAGAACCGGTAATCTGACAGAAGAGGACTGGGGCAAGCTGACAATGGCGATGGGCTCGCTATCAAATAGTGGGATTTTCATTGATGATACACCAGGAATCAGAGTAAGTGAAATTCGCTCGAAATGCCGCCGTTTGAAGCAAGAAAACGGTCTTGGCATGATCCTGATTGACTACTTGCAGCTCATTCAAGGAAGCGGACGATCAAGCGATAACCGTCAGCAAGAGGTTTCTGAAATCTCTAGGGCATTGAAATCGCTGGCAAGGGAGCTTGAAGTTCCGGTTATTGCTTTGTCTCAGCTTTCACGCGGAGTAGAGCAGCGTCAGGACAAACGTCCAATGATGTCTGATATTCGTGAATCAGGAAGTATCGAGCAGGATGCCGATATCGTGGCATTCCTTTATCGTGATGATTACTACGACAAAGAATCAGAGAATAAGAACATTATTGAAATCATCATTGCCAAACAGCGTAACGGTCCAGTTGGTACAGTATCACTGGCGTTCGTCAAAGAATATAACAAATTCGTCAATCTGGAAAGAAGGTTTGACGATGCGGGTGTTCCGCCCGGTGCTTAAAGCCCAGCTCAAGAAGCTGGGCTTTTTTTTGATGGATCTACATCGAAAGAATGATTGAAAAACGGTCGAAATGAGGAGGAGAGGGAGAGAGAGAAATCGTATACTAAAAGGAGAAAAGGAGTGATGACTGATGAAATTTCAACAGTTCGAAGCCGCTCAATTACGCATCGCACGTCCAACCGTCAACATGGAAGAGGTTGTTTCTTTTTATGAAAAAGGCTTAGGGCTCAAACGAATAGGTTCATTTGATCAGCATGAAGGATACGATGGTGTGATGCTGGGGCTTCCTCATCAGCATGTTCATTTAGAAATCACCAAACATGAAGAAGAAGAGAGCCTGCCCGTTCCGCATCCAGAACAGCTGCTTGTTTTTTATATTCCTGATGAACAGGAGTTTCAGCAGATGAAAGAGAGACTGATCTCATTTGGCGGACGGCAAGTCACCTCTACGAACCCATACTGGGATCGAGGAGGGGCAACCATTGAAGATCCAGATGGATATCGAGTTGTGCTCATGAACACAGAAGGAATTACCCCCGTTTAAAAAAGACTCCCATGCTTGGTGGGAGTCTTTTCTGTTATGAACGAAGTGTGACGCGCAGCTTCAGCTCTTTCAGCCCATACATGCCGCTGTTTGTCATCGGCATATAGGAGAGGAGCTCTAGTGACTCATATCGGTCCAATAAGGCCTTGATGGCAGTACATGCTTCCAAGCGGGCAAGTGGTGCGCCAAGACAGAAATGAATACCGTGCCCGAAACCAATATGAGGATTAGGGTGGCGGTGTATATCGAATTCATGTGCATTTGAAAATTGACGCTCATCCCGGTTGGCAGAAGCAAGAAACACAATCACATTGTCTCCCTTTTTCAGCACTTTTCCCCCAAGCTCTGTGTCTTCTGTGACATAGCGGACGATCGTAGGAGCGGGTGCACGGAAACGGACGGCCTCCTCCACAGCACGCGGGATGAGCTCAGGTGATTGAACGAGCGCTTCATACGCACCCGGCTGTTCTAACAAGCTGAAGATCATATTGGAGATCAGGTTGGTGGTTGTTTCGTTGCCAGCTAAAAGAAGAAGATTACAGAATGGAATTAATTCATCCGCTGACAGTTTGTCTCCATTCTCCTCCGCTTGAATGAGGAGGGAAATCAAATCATCACCGAGGTTGTGACGTTTCCTTTCAATGATGTCTGCAAAAAACGCCATCATATCAGCCTCTCCTTGGTCCCGAATTTTCTGCCATTCAGCGACATCCTCCTCATCTTCACTTTTAGGCATACTGACGAGAATATCAGACCATTCTTTAAAGGATTGTTTATGCTCTGACGGCACACCTAAAAGCTCTGCAATGACAATGACAGGAAGCGGATAAGAGATGGCTTGCACTAGGTCAATCTCGTTTTTTCCTTCTATTTGTGCCATGAGTTCCTCCATCAATTCTTGAATACGCGGCTCCCACAATTTCATGACTCGAGGTGTAAAGGCTTTGCTCACAATGGAGCGGATTCGAGTGTGTTTGGGAGGGTCCATCATCACCATTGTTTTCATCAGTGAATGCTTCCGCTGGTCTTTAGGAGGCTGACTAGAAAAGGTATCTTTATCGATTGTCACACGTTTTGCTTCCTCATAGGTGAATACACTCCATGTTCGGCTGGCTTCGTCAAAATGAACAGGTGATGTCTGACGCATGTTGGCATACCAATCAAATGGGTCATACGGATCTTGCTTGTTTTTTCCTCTTAATAACGCTTTTTGCACGGCAGTTGGTGTTGTTGTTTCCATGATCATCACTCCTTATAGGTTGTCAGATGCTTCCTTTTTTTCATTGTGTTAGATTAAAGTTAATTCATCAGCCTTGAGGATTCAACCAACAGAAAAGCGGAATCTGTTGAAGTTCATAGGAAGGGGAGAATGGCTTGTGGCGGACTGCTACAGAGGGGATAAGCGTGCAACGGAATCGAAGCAGCAATTAAGAAAAGCGTTATTTCAGTTATTAAGAGAAAAAGAGTGGGAGAAGATTTCTGTACAGGATTTGACGAAAGTGGCGGGCATCCACCGCACCACCTTTTATCAGCATTATGAGGATAAATTTGATCTTGCCCAGCAGGTGATGGATGAGATGTTTGATGTGATGAAATGTGCCATTTTTGCTCCTGTACAAGAAGATGATGTGAAAAAAGAGCATGCGGCATATGTGTATATTTTTCGATTTTATCAGCATTTGCAGGAACATGAAGAGGAGTATCAAATTCTTTTGAAACGAGGACGAGAGCTCAATATTCATGAAACGGTTCGTGCTTTTTTTGAAGAAAGCTTTTCTATGGGGTTAGAGGAAATCGCAGGCTCAAAGCCTCATCCACATCTCGTTCCAATCGACATGCAGAAGCAATTCGTCATTTCTGCTTATGTTGGAACAGCAGAATGGTGGTTGAGGACAGGGAGACCGTACTCACCTGATTTTATGGCAAGCTCGATGATTCATTTAATTGAAAATCAATAGAAATTAGGAACCATCAAAATAGTTGTTTTTACTCAAAATCTCCCTTTTTAAGCGCTGAAGAAGTGATTAAAGCGCTTTTTCTCATAATTAAAACGAACAAAATTTGATTTCGAGATATTAATGTTCGGATTTCACGTTGACTTTTTCGTTTTGCATTGATAAAATAAATGTGTTTGAAAGAGATAACGTTTTGAAAGGTTAACGGAGGTGCACGATATGTCTTCAGTAGTCGTAGTAGGTACGCAGTGGGGTGACGAAGGGAAAGGGAAAATTACCGATTTCCTTTCAGAAAATGCAGAGGTGATTGCCCGTTATCAAGGGGGAAACAATGCAGGTCACACGATCAAATTTGATGGAGTGACTTACAAGCTACACCTCATTCCGTCCGGTATTTTTTATCAAGAGAAAACTTGTGTCATCGGTAATGGAATGGTGGTTGATCCTAAAGCGTTGGTCACTGAGCTTGCGTATCTTCACGAACGGAATGTGAGTACAGATAACCTCAGAATCAGCAATAGAGCCCATGTGATTCTGCCTTACCATTTAAAATTGGACGAGGTGGAAGAAGAGCGGAAAGGGGCTAACAAGATCGGTACGACGAAAAAAGGAATCGGACCAGCTTATATGGACAAAGCAGCTCGTATCGGTATCCGTGTCGCAGATCTATTAGATCGTGAAGTGTTTGAAGAGAAGCTTGCACGTAATCTAGAAGAAAAAAATCGTCTTTTAGAGAAAATGTACGACACAGAAGGCTTCAAGATTGAAGATATTTTAGACGAGTATTATGAATATGGCCAGCAAGTGAAAAAATATGTCGTGGACACATCTGTTGTCTTGAATGACGCACTAGATGAAGGCCGCCGTGTGCTATTTGAAGGAGCACAAGGAGTTATGCTTGATATTGATCAAGGGACATATCCATTTGTCACGTCATCTAACCCAGTAGCTGGAGGAGTGACGATTGGTTCTGGCGTAGGACCAACAAAAATTCAACATGTGGTCGGCGTGTCAAAAGCGTACACAACACGTGTTGGAGATGGCCCATTCCCGACAGAACTCCATGATGAAATTGGCGATCAAATCCGTGAGGTTGGCCGTGAATACGGTACAACAACTGGACGTCCGCGCCGTGTTGGCTGGTTTGACAGTGTCGTTGTCCGTCATGCTCGCCGTGTGAGCGGGATTACAGATCTATCTCTTAACTCAATTGATGTACTGACAGGGATTGAAACATTGAAAATCTGTGTCGCTTATAAATTGAACGGAGAAATCACAGAAGAATTTCCAGCAAGTCTAAATGAACTAGCGAAATGTGAGCCTGTCTACGAGGAAATGCCAGGATGGACAGAGGATATTACAGGCGTGAAGAATTTAAGCGAACTGCCTGAAAATGCCCGTCATTATTTAGAGCGCATTTCACAATTAACAGGTATTCCACTTTCCATTTTCTCAGTCGGACCAGATCGTTCCCAAACGAACGTTGTCCGCAGCGTGTACCGTCCATAATAATAGACTGATCAGACACCAGTAAAATTGCACATTTTACTGGTGTCTTTTTGTTTAAATATTTCTTAATTTCAGTAGAACAGGCTTCCGATCATTACCAAAATATGATAACTGTATAGGGGGAAGGAGCGTTCTAGTGAAAGAAAGAATAAGATTATTAGATATTTTACGAGGTTTTGCCATATTAGGCACATTGGGAACGAACGTCTGGTTTTTTGCGTATGCAGGGGATACCTTTGCGACAGATCAGATTGCAGATGAATATGAACATGGCAGTTTTCTAGAAAGCCTTGTTTCCATGTTCGTCTATGGGAAAATGCTCTCACTGCTCACAATCATGTTCGGTGTAGGGCTAGAGCTGAAATATCAGCAGGCCAAAAGAAAAAACATGCCTTGGCCAGGTACATATTTATGGATTCTTTTATTTTTATTTATCGAAGGCTTTGTCCATTTTGCACTTGTGATGGAATATGATGTGCTCATGAGTTACGCTGTCACCGGTTTGCTTGTGGCATTTATTGTACGAGGAGGGAGCAAGCGCATCAAAAGAGGCATGATCTTCTCTGGAGTCATTCATCTACTTGTTCTGTCCTATCTGATGGTGTTCTCCCTCTCTGAAATGGAGACAGAATCGTATGATCAAAGCAGTGAACCGGCGCTGGAAGAGCAGCTGCCAGAGACATGGATCTCGCAGGTTCAAGAACGATTACAACACTTTTTCATGTACCGTGAAGAAGCGATCTTTATCATTCCAATGAACACATTTCTGTTTTTATTAGGTGTGCGGATGATGAGAGCCGGTGTTTTTTATGCAAATGAACGCGGGCAATCTCTACGGAAAATATTATTCCGAGTCGGTCTGTGGGTGGGGCTGCCGCTGAATGCACTTGTCTTCGTTCCGAACGAACTAGTGGAATTCGTTGTGCGCTATGCGTTTTCGCCATTCCTCTCTCTTTTCTATATCGCTGTCATTGCGAAGCTCCTGGTTCACACGGAATCATGGTTCATGTGGAATTGGTTTGAATATGTAGGGAAAATGGCACTCAGCTGTTACATCCTGCAAAATATCATCTGCTCGATTCTTTTTTATAGCTGGGGATTGGGTCTTGGCGGACAAATCAACGCCCCCCTTATCGTATTGGCATGGCTGCTCATTTCACTTCTGCAAATCGCCATATCAGCATGTTGTCTAAAGGTTTGGAGAATTGGTCCGATGGAATATATTCGTTTGCGGGCACTTCGCCGGGTGACGAAGAAGAAAGCAGCATAAAGGGGAATTGTTACAATGTTTTTCAAAAAAAGTACGAAAAAAGAACAAGCGAATGCACATAAAGCAGCAGGACCGGCATTTATCTTTTATCTTCTTGCATTAGGAGGACATTCGCTGTACTCTTATTTCCAGGATGATAAACCACCCGTCACCTTTGTCATTCTCATGGCGGGTCTCCTTGTATTTTTCGCCGCAGATTGGCTATATAATAAAACGCGTTCATAAAAGAAGCCCTCATGACAAGGGCTTCTTTCTTATTTCACGCTTTTATATTGACCTTTTAAGTTTTTGCGGATGTACTGAATGATTTTGCGCAGTTCGTTGGCATGCGGTCTGCCAAACGGACTTGTTTGTCTTTGCTGATAGAGGACTTGGCCCTTTTCATTTAATAAGAAATAGGCAGGTTCCCCGTGCACTCCGTGATCTTCATAAGGAGCATCTTCTCCGTGATAGTGGACTTCATATGCTTTTAATGAAGTAAGGTCCTGGTCAGACATGATCGGGAAAGATAGTCCTTCTTTATCCGCAAATTCCTTCAAGTCATCAGGATGATCCGTTGAAATCGCCATTAAGTGGATATCCTTGTCTTGAAAGTATGATTGCTGCTGTTCGAGCTCTTTTAATTCTTCTACACATACTGGGCACCATGAGCCTCTAAAGAAGACGATGAGGTGCCAGCTTTGATGCTCCTCTAAATGTTTGTGAAAATCAATATGTTCGCCCTGAATGGTTGGAAGTGAAAAGTTGGGCATTTTATCTCCTAATTTAAATGAACTCATACTGCTTCCTCCTTTTTCAATCACAATGTCACTTGTTTCATGTATAACCATTTTTGAGCGGTCTAAAACGTTTCTATGTGCTTGAATAGGCAGTAGTCATGAAAAGGGGCAACAGATATGAAGGCGGTTGCAAATAGAAGGGCTTTGGCGGGAGATTTCAAATCCGACACTTTTTTTAAAAAAATGTAGAAAAACGTATTGCCATATGTAATTACTCTATGATATTATAAATCTCGTTGTTGCAAAGGTCTCTGAAACTTGTTAGGATGCGATGTTCCAGCTTTTTTAAAGCGATTGGTTTGACGCAATACAGCTTCTTCAGATTCACTTTTCACAAACCGAGAGCCATTAGCTCAGTTGGTAGAGCATCTGACTTTTAATCAGAGGGTCGAAGGTTCGAGTCCTTCATGGCTCACCATGTATTGGCCCGTTGGTCAAGCGGTTAAGACACCGCCCTTTCACGGCGGTAACACGGGTTCGAATCCCGTACGGGTCATTGATTTACTTTAGCGTTAAGCTAATTTTTCCTCACTTGCTTGAAGGAGCACCACGATTGCTTTTTCGGGCAAGTTACTGAGGTCCGGTAGTTCAGTTGGTTAGAATGCCTGCCTGTCACGCAGGAGGTCGCGGGTTCGAGTCCCGTCCGGACCGCCATTTATACATATTCATCTTTTTGATGATGGCTCGGTAGCTCAGTTGGTAGAGCAACGGACTGAAAATCCGTGTGTCGGCGGTTCGATTCCGTCCCGAGCCACTTCCAAACGCATCTGCAATCGCAGGTGCGTTTTTCTTATGAAAAGAAGGCATAAAAAGGGAGAAGCCGGGCCTAGGTAGGGCCCGGCTCCATAAGAAGAAGACGTTACATCTATATAGACGATTATTGACTGGAAAAGTTTCAATAAAAAAGGAAAAAAGCCATCAATTTTTTTGAGAGGTGACTTCCTATCCAACGTTTACTAGAAAAGAAAGCCGTTATTATTTTTATCTTTGCCACGTAAAACGTTATAATAGACAGTGAGCCTTTTTTGCTCAAACGAAAAGGCCTGATGAGACATGCAAAATGGAATGACATAGATGCTAAAAATGCAGGAGGAAATCACAATGGAAAAAAAGATTCTTGTCGTAGATGATGAAAAACCGATTGCTGATATATTGGAGTTTAACTTAAGAAAAGAGGGCTATGAGGTTCATTGTGCATATGACGGAAATGAAGCCCTTGAAATGGTAGAAGAAATCAAACCGGACATCATTCTGCTCGACATTATGCTGCCGAACAAAGATGGCGTTGAGGTATGCCGTGAAGTGAGAAAAAAATATGACATGCCGATTATCATGCTGACAGCAAAAGACTCTGAAATTGATAAAGTCATCGGTCTTGAGCTTGGCGCAGATGATTATGTGACGAAGCCATTTAGCACGCGCGAGCTGCTTGCCCGTGTGAAAGCGAATTTGAGAAGACAAATTGCTGCGCCGCAGACAGAGGAAGAATCTGAATCAAATGATATTGAAATTGGATCACTTGTCATTTATCCAGATGCATATGTGGTGTCTAAGCGTGAGGAAACAATTGAATTGACGCACCGTGAGTTCGAATTGCTTCATTACTTAGCGAAACATATCGGACAAGTTATGACACGTGAGCACTTGCTGCAAACCGTATGGGGCTACGATTATTTCGGGGATGTGCGTACAGTGGACGTCACAGTCCGCCGTCTTCGTGAGAAAATTGAAGACAATCCTAGCCACCCGAGCTGGATCGTGACACGACGAGGTGTTGGCTACTATTTAAGAAACCCAGAGCAGGACTAAGATTCTTATGAGTAAAGTAGGTTTTTTTCGCTCGATTCACTTCAAATTGACCTTAATTTACGTGCTGCTGATCATTGTCGCCATGCAGATCATTGGCGTGTACTTTGTGAAGCAGCTAGAGCAGTCCTTAATTAATTCCTATGATAATTCCTTGAATCAGCGAATCTACTCGTTATCGTATTACCTAGAACAAGATTCATCGAAAAGCAAGGCAGAATTAAAAGAGGATGCTCAAAAGATATTAAACGACTTTAACAACAAAGATGAGTCTAATGAAATTTCTGAAGTCAGCTATATTGATGAAAGCAGAGAGGTCATTGCCTCTGTGAATAATGGCAGTCAGGAGATTGCCGGGAAGAAAATCACTGATCAAATCATTAGCCGTATTTTTGCGGTCGGCAAAGACTATGAAAAGAAATTCTATGACCCAGAATCCAATAAACGGGTGCGTATTTCTGCGACAGCCGTGAAAAATGAAAACCAAGAAACCGTCGGTGTGATTTATGTTGTGTCTTCGATGGAGAGCGTTTTTAACCAAATGCGAACCATTAACACCATTTTGGCGACTGGCACACTGATCGCACTTGGGACGACCGCACTGCTTGGTATCTTCATCTTTAGAACAATCACTCATCCTATTTCGGATATGAGAAAGCAAGCGATCGAGCTTGCCAAAGGGAATTTTTCCAGGAAAGTCCGAAAGTATGGACATGACGAGATTGGCCAGCTTGCGACGACCTTTAACCATCTGACGAGAGAGCTGGAGGAAGCGCAGCTGATGACGGAGGGTGAGCGGAAAAAGCTTTCTTCTGTCATTGCCTATATGACGGATGGCGTCATCGCCACGAATCAAAACGGTGCGATTATTCTATTAAACAGCCCCGCATTAGAGCTGTTAAATGTTTCACGTGAAACAGCACTAGAGATGCCGATTA
Source organism: Bacillus sp. NMCC46 (assembly GCF_002998465.1). Classification (NCBI taxonomy): domain Bacteria; kingdom Bacillati; phylum Bacillota; class Bacilli; order Caryophanales; family Bacillaceae; genus Bacillus; species Bacillus sp. NMCC46. Next base: position 71,863 of record NZ_PVQZ01000007.1, read on the forward strand.
CGTCCTTACTGGGCCTCGAGGACACGCATACATTTGAAGATTTAGTCGAAAATCAAGATTCCATGCTGATAGAAATTGAACGCGAAGATCAGCTGTCTGTTTTGCGTGTGAATTTCTCAGTCATTCAGAAAGAGCATGGGAAGATTGATGGTTTAATTGCGGTCATTTATGACGTCACAGAGCAGGAGAAAATTGATGCAGAACGCCGTGAATTCGTCGCAAACGTATCACATGAGCTGCGCACACCGCTGACGACGATGCGAAGCTATCTTGAGGCACTGGCTGAAGGGGCAATTGGTGATAAAGAGCTTGCGCCAAGGTTCCTCAGTGTCACTCAAAATGAAACAGAGCGCATGATCCGGCTTGTTAATGACCTGCTGCAGCTGTCTAAGTTCGACAGCAAGGATTATCAATTCAACCGTGAGTGGACGAATTTTATCAGGTTTATCTCATTGGTCATTGATCGTTTTGAAATGACGAAAGAGCAGCATGTCGAGTTTATCCGCAATCTGCCGCAGCGTGAAATATACGTGGAAATTGATCAAGATAAAATCACACAGGTGCTCGATAATATCATTTCAAATGCCATGAAATACTCCCCAGAGGGTGGACATATCACGTTTACCGTTGATCTGGATGAGGAGAATGGCCTTGTGTTATTCAGCGTCAAAGATGAAGGGATCGGTATTCCGAAGAAGGATATGGATAAAATCTTTGAACGTTTTTATCGAGTGGATAAGGCGAGAACAAGAAAGCTTGGCGGAACCGGCCTAGGACTTGCGATTGCAAAAGAAATGGTTCAGGCTCATGGCGGAGATATTTGGGCTGACAGCATTGAAGGAAAAGGAACAACGGTGACCTTTACCCTTCCGTACAATGAAGAACAAGAGGATGATTGGGATGAAGCGTGAGACCTTTAAAACCATAATATTGACAATCCTAATTGCGATCAGTCTTGTGTTTACGTGGAATATTTGGATGTTCCAGCCCGTCATGCAGGACCAGGCAGATGCCGGCACAAAGGTCGTGGAAACGAAGAAGATTTCAAGCGATGAGCCTAGAAGTCTCATTGATGTCGTGAAGCCGCGCGAGATGTTCATCCATTCAAATGGGGAGCACTTTAAAGTCGATCAAAAGGAACTCTTTCAAAACTTCTGGAATGATGTGAGCCTTTGGGATGTCAAAGAGATTTCGGATGTGTCGGATCAATATTCTGAGCAGAGATTTAAGAATTTCTTCTATGGAAGCGGAGGACAGGGGAAGACATTGGATCTTGTGTTCAATGACTCGATTCCGATTGATATTTTCCAAGCGCTGTTTAAATGGCCGAATAAGTCCATTGAATACAACTCGTTTGATCGGATGATTGTGCCGTTCTCCCAGCAGGACAAGGCCAATAAGAAAGTCTATTTGGTTTCATACAGCAAGGAAACGGTGCTTGAGCTGACAATAGAATCCGCTAACTATCGGAATCTAATGGACAGTATCTCAGCCGCTCAAAACGAGATGCCGCGCTACGATCTCTATACATTCTCAGCGAATTCTAAACGAGATTTCCTCCTTCCGAGAAAGCAAAAGCAGCTTGAAGCGAAAATGTTCTTTATCGAAACGATTAAGACAAGCAAATTCAAGGACGCTCTGTTTACGGACCCGAGTCTTGTGGGCGAGGAGTCTAATTTAAATCGGACAGTGTACACAGATGGCACAAGCCGTCTTGAAGCCAATCAAAAAGACCACCGCATCCAATATCAGCACCGCAATATCAATTCCAGCACCGTTTTCCAAACGGGGGATTTGATCAAGCGAAGTGTGAAGTATTTCAATGATACGGGGAGCTTTACCGATGACTATCAATACTTTGGCATCAACAGCAACCAGCAGCTTTCCTTTAATATGTTTATGGATGGTCTGCCGATCGTCAACAGTACAAAGCATCCATTTGGGATGACCTCTCTTGAAGTACAGTGGGCGAATGATGACATCTTGAATTACAAGCGTCCAAACTATATTCTAGGCAACAAAGCGAGTCAGAGTGAACAGGTCAAGCTGATGAACGGGACAGAGCTGAAGGACTTAATCGTCAAGCAGACGAAATATGATGACCTGGAGAAAATTGAACAAATTTTCCCGGCCTATCAAGCTGCTTCAACCGCATCAGATCAAGATCAAGCGATGTTTGTCTGGCTGGAGCCAGTATGGTGCATGAAATATAACGGCAAAACCGTGATACTATCGCATGATTTGTTGACAGAGGGGAGCGAGAATAATGGAGTGGAATAAGACCAAAACGATCTTTATCCTAGCCTTTCTCGTTCTCGATATCTTTCTAGGTTTTCAATACTTTGAAAAACGATCAACCGATCATTTTGCGATTATCGAAAAAACGGATACGCTGGAAGAAATGAAGGCAGATGGGATCAAATATGGCAATCTATCAGATGAAGCGAAGATTGGATACCGCATTACAGCTGAAAAGAAGCAATATACGAAAAAGGATGTCGACGGATTAGCTGATCAAAAGACGAAAAGCACATTCCCGAAAACGGACAAAGATGATCCTGTCACACTGCTTGAGATGACCTTCAATAAACCTGTTTCATTGCCAAAAAAGGATATAAAAACAGCGGCGGCAAACCTCGTAAACCAGCGTTTGCTGGATGGGAAGAATTATAAGCTGTGGAGTATTGATGAAGAGACAGGGAAGATCGTCTTTTTCCAAACGTATAAAGGGAAATACATCTTCCAAGAAGGCCTTGATGACACCGAAACCATCGGGAAAATCACCTTAGATGTAAACGATCAAAACGAGGTCGTGTCGTATCAGCAGTCGATGGTGACGTCGATTAATGAAGTGAGAAAAGAAACCCTTGTCCCAGCGCTTGAAACCGTGAAGGACTTATATACACAAAACATGCTGAGCCAAAACACGACCGTGAAAAAGGTAGAGCTTGGCTACTATACGCAATACCCGGGTGCAAGCACGCAGGTCATGGTGCCTGTATGGCGAGTCGAGCTTGAAGGCGTATCAGTTAGTTCAAAGAAAAAGACAGAAGAAGAATATTTGATCAACGCCATTGATGGCTCAACACTTGATCATATAGAGAAAGATGACAAATCTTCAATGGAGTGAGAGAACATGAGCTTGCAGTTCAGTGTACTAGCGAGCGGAAGTACGGGGAACGCTTTTTATTTAGAAACAGACGAGCATGCCTTTTTAGTGGATGCTGGGTTAAGCGGCAAACAAATGGTCGAGCTGCTTGGTCAAATCGACCGCAAGCCTGAAGATTTGGATGGCATTTTTGTGACACATGAGCACTCAGATCATATTAAAGGGCTCGGTGTCATGGCGAGAAAGTACAAGCTCCCTGTCTATGCAAATGCGAAAACATGGAAGGCGATGGAGTCTCATATCGGGAAGATTGACACAGAGCAAAAATTCCACTTTGATATGGAAACCGTCCAATCCTTTGGCGGTCTCGATGTTGAGTCCTTTGGCGTCTCACATGATGCGGCTGAGCCCATGTTTTACGTGTTCCATTATGGCGGGCGCAAACTTGCCCTAATGACGGATACAGGCTATGTGAGTGACCGTATGAAAGGCATCATTCAGTCAGCCAATACATTTGTATTTGAGAGCAATCATGATGTCGGTATGCTGCAAATGGGCCGATACCCGTGGAGCATTAAGCGCAGAATTTTGAGCGATGTCGGACATGTTTCAAATGAAGATGCCGCTCTTGCGATGACCGATGTCATTGGAGATGCCACCTCACGCATTTACTTGGCTCACTTGAGTCAAGACAACAACATGAAGGATTTAGCCCGTATGGCGGTCCAGCAGACACTTGAGATGAAAGGCTTTGTTGTCGGGGATGGCTTTGATTTATATGATACGGACCCGAAAAAAGCAACCCCGCTTTGCGCCGTATGATTTTTACAATCGTATGATTAAGATAAGAGCTTCTTACCAACACTATATACATCATCTATTCACTGAAAGGAAGGAAACATAGTGGATTATCGCGATGTAGAGTGGAAGCCGAGACGAAGCAGAAAAGGATATTTCCTATCTGGTCTGATCGGTGTATTGGTAGGAGCTTTTTTAATGGGATTCTTTTTCCCCTATGTGTCAGGACAGAGCGGCAGTCCCTTTGGGTGGCAGCAGAACGGAGATGAGCAATCAGCACAGGGCCCTTTAAAGACCGTCAATGTGAACGTCAATGATGCGGTCACGAAAGTCGTATCTAATATGTCGGATACGGTTGTCGGCGTCATTAATATCCAAAAGTCGAGCTTTTGGGAAGAAGGCGGGGAGGCAGGCAGCGGGTCAGGTGTGATTTATAAGAAAAAGGGTGATACCTTTTATATCGTGACCAACCACCATGTCATCAAAGGAGCCAACCAGCTTGAAGTGAGCCTTCAGGATGGGACAAGAATTGGTGCCAATCTTGTTGGAAGCGATCAGCTGATGGATTTAGCGGTTCTCACCGTCAAAAGTGATAAGATCAAGAAGACCGCCGCCTTTGGCAATTCAGATCATGTGAAGCCAGGTGAGCCAGTCATCGCCATTGGAAATCCGTTAGGGCTTGAATTCGCGGGCTCTGTCACACAAGGTGTCATTTCGGGAACGGAACGTGCGATTCCTGTAGACTCGAATGGGGACGGACAGGCGGATTGGAATGCGGAGGTACTGCAAACAGATGCCGCCATCAATCCAGGCAACAGCGGTGGTGCCTTGATCAATATGGACGGAAAAGTGATCGGCATCAACTCAATGAAGATTGCTGAATCAGAGGTAGAAGGCATCGGGCTGTCTATCCCGGCGAATCTAGTCATCCCTGTCATAGAAGATTTAGAGCGCTACGGAGAGGTGAAGCGTCCGTATCTAGGCGTTGGCATGAAATCATTAGCAGATATTGCGAGCTATCACTGGCAGGAAACGTTGAAGCTGCCATCTAAAGTCACATCAGGGGTTGTCGTGATGAGTGTCGAGTCTTTGTCTCCAGCGGGAAAAGCGGGACTAAAAGAGCTGGATGTCGTCACCTCCTTTGATGGCAAGAGTGTACAGAATATCGTAGATCTTCGTAAGTATTTATATCAAAAGAAAGTCGGCGACAAGGTAAAGATGGAGTTTTACCGAAGCGGAAAGAAAAAATCAGTAGAGATCAAACTTTCTCAAACCGACCGATTCGGCGGATGACCAGTTCCTTGATGGGACTGGTTTTTTTTGCATGCTCATCATATGATGGAGGAAAGGGGGCGGTACGAATTGGTTACACTACAACCAATGTCACAAACGGATTACGATGTATTGATGGAGAAGGCCATTCAGCGGTACGCAGAAGAAAAGGTACTCGCAGGGACATGGGAAAAGGAAGAATCACTTGCGAACGCAGAAGAGCAATTTGATCGTCTGCTTCCAGAAGGTCTGCAGACAGAGCATCATGAACTATGGAGTTTCTTAAATGGGGAAGAAGCGATTGGCTGGGTTTGGCTTTGTTATGACCCGAATCACCCTCAGCAGGAAGGATTCATTTATAACTTTATTTTATTCGAAGCTTATCGAGGAAAAGGCTTTGCAAAGCAGGCTATTGCTGCATTAGAGGGGCAGGCAAAGTCATTAGGAGTGCAGAAACTCTCGCTGCATGTTTTTGCTCACAATCAAATCGCCCGTTCACTGTACGAGAAGACCGGATTTGCAGAAACCGGAATCTATATGAGTAAACCTTTATAAAAAAGAAGAAGTACCGTGCGGATCGCGTACGGTACTTTTTTATGAGGTGCTCATGGCATCCTGAGCCGTGACTCTGTATAAATCGACTTTGCATTTCACGAAAGCGCGGATGATCGATGGGACTTGGGCTTCTGAACGAATCAACAATGAGGTCTCGTCATCACTGATCACAAGATCTGTTCCGACAGTTTGTAAGTACTGCGTGAGAACAGGCTTCACCTCATCATCAATCCACGCATGCTTGAAGGTTGCACGTATGTTTGAGGATGTGATGGTTTTTTCTTGAGGATGAGTATGGGGGGACACTAATTTTCCTTCAGAAATGAATGCCGTTTTGGTACAAATACTATTTGTGAACCTTGGGCGGTCAGCCGTTAAAAAGACGGTTTTCCCTTCATGTTTTAACGTTTCAATGACCTGCTGGATGTGTAAGATCGAATCAGCATCAATATCGGCAAAAGGCTCGTCTAGTAAAATAAATTCGGGCCGATGGGCGATGGCCTGCGCCATTCCGAGCCGCTTCTTCATACCAGGTGTGAAGGTACCGACCTTTTCCTGATGATAGTGATCTAAACCGACAAATTCGAGCAGTTCTTCATAATCACTCGTTTTCTGGCGTGTCCCGGTGATTTTGGATAAGTAGGCAATATGTTCAAGTGCCGTGAGCCCTTCATATAAATCCGTATATTCAGGCAGAACACCGATATGCTGCCTCACCTTTTTTAATGAAGGCATATCCATCATCGTAAACGTACCAGAGGTTGGCCGGGAAATTCCCGTAATGATATTGAAAAACGTCGTCTTACCAGAACCCTTAGGTCCAATGAGTCCGAAGATATCGCCTTGATTGACATCAATGGTAATGTGATCTATCGCGACTTTTGTCCGATATTTTTTTGTGAGCTCTTTTGTATGCAGCATTTAGACATCTCTCCTTTGAAATAGGAGTGCTGTTCCAATGAGTAATACAACGGTTAATGCTGTATTCATGAGTACATAGGTCAGCGGTTCACTCAAGCGCGCATAATAATAAGGCGTCATATATTGGAACCAATGAATCAATCGTTCTGAAGAAAGAACAGATATCATACTGACGATCGGGAAAAGAAAGGAAAACAACATCCCAACAAACATTGATTTCTGCGGTGTTGGAAAGAGCATGGACAAAAATAAAGTACATGAGATACCGACACTGATAAAGGTTAAGATTTTTAACGCATCAGAGAACAGAAAACGATGTGAAATCACCATATTCAGTACGTATGTCGTCATAATGCAGCTAAGCCAAAACAGCATCAGCCCAAGATATTTTCCGATAATAATGTTCAAACGGGTTGTTTTACTGACTAGAAAACGAATGGTTTTTAAATGAATTTCGCGGCTCAAAATATCATGAGACAATAAAAAAATAAGGAAGAAACCAAATAACGACATCACCAGTTCATTCCCAATAGAATAAGGATCCTTTGCCTGCTCCCATTTGTCCTGATGAGCAGCAATAAACGGAAGAGTTGAAACAAAAGTAGATAAAATGAAAATAATAACAATTGTTAAAATGGATTTTGTGCTTTTGAAGAGCTGCTTAAACTCATTCATACAGATGGTCCACACACGCTGTACCTCCCTTCATCTTTATTATACAGCTAGAAAGGAAAGACACCATATCTCGCTCTTTAACATTTGTTTAAATTTTATAAAAAGAAGACTCTTCCAGCATCAGTTGACCCACTTTTGAAAATGTTCAGAAAAATATCTTGATTTATCAAAAAACATCATGTATGATAGCTTTAATTCAAGATAGTTAAACAGGCAATGACGAGAGAAAGTACAATCATCAATTTTTCCACAGAGAGCTTCGGCAGCTGAAAAGAAGCAAAAATAATGATTCGAAAAATGGTCTCTGAGCCTCGTGCTGAACATATCTATGATATTAGTAGGACACGACGAGAGTTGGTACTCGTTATCAAAACCACAGTATATGAGCCAGATTGGAGCTTTGTACTTGTAGAGGCTGTTTAGCGCGAGCAAACAGTAAATAAAGGTGGTACCACGAGACAAATACCTCGTCCTTATGATTCAAAGATAAGGATGGGGTATTTTTTATTGTCCACTTTTTTCATACAAATGTTCAAATGTTCCACGTGAAACACCACATCCATTTTTTCAAATGAAAGGGAGATTGACATGAGTGAACATGCATTGGTTTTACAATCAGATTTCGGCATTGATGATGGAGCAGTCAGCGCAATGTACGGAGTGGCAAATACGGTGAGCAGCAGGATCCGCCTTTTTGATTTAACACACAATATACCGCAGTATGACATTTGGGAGGCATCTTACCGCCTGCTCCAAACCGTCACATACTGGCCGGAAGAGACGGTATTCGTTTCCGTTGTTGACCCAGGCGTTGGGTCAGAGAGAAAGAGTCTTGTCGTCAAAACCACAAGCTCGCACTATATCATTACCCCAGATAACGGGACACTCACGCACGTCGCGCAGGATATTGGCATTGTGGAAGCCCGTTATTTAGATGAAACCATTAACCGGCTGCCGAAGTCGGGAAAATCACATACATTCCATGGGAGAGACATTTACGCATATACAGGGGCGAGAATCGCTTCAGGTGTGATTTCTTTTGAAGAGGTGGGGCCAAAGGCGAATATTGATGATATTATTCACCTTCCAGTCGTACAGGCGTATGCGAAAGAAGAAGTCATCACAGGGACGATTGATATTTTAGACGTGAGGTTCGGAAACCTATGGACAAACATTCATTACACGTTATTTGAACAGCTTTCAATTAATTACGGCGATGCAATAGAAGTTACCATTGCCAACGGGCCGAAAAATGTGTATAAAAATATCATGACCTATGGACGATCTTTTGCCGATTTAAAGGTAGGCGAACCACTCGTATATGTCAATTCACTCGACCATTTAGGCGTGGCGATCAATCAAGGGTCATTTGCAAAGGCTTATAACATCGGTACAGGCACAGGCTGGCGCCTTTCGATTCGCAAAGCTCCGCGCATTATATACGAATAAGAGGAGGAAACATCATGGCAGGTAAACAACTTTCAACGAAAACTGTCGTTGCCATCGGAATTGGCGCAGCCGTCTTTGTCATTTTAGGACGCTTCGTCTCCATTCCAACTGGGATTCCGAATACACAAATTGAGACATCATACGCATTCCTTGCATTAATGGCTGTGCTTTTTGGTCCTGTTGCAGGCGCACTGATTGGGTTTATTGGTCATCTCATTAAAGATGCCACCACATTCGGCCCTTGGTGGAGCTGGATTATCGTTTCAGGTGTTGTTGGGTTATTGATTGGCTTCATTTCTAACCGTTTAAAAGTAGAAGAGGGCGACTTTGGCTGGAAGAAGATCACGCTTTTCAACGCCGTACAAGCAGGTGCGCAGGCATTAGGCTGGTTTGTCATTGCTCCTGTACTCGACATTGTGATCTATGCAGAACCTGCGAACAAAGTATTTGTTCAAGGCATCGTGGCAGGGATCTCGAACATCATCACAGTCGGTGTACTAGGAACCATCATCATTGCGGCTTATGCGAAAACGAGAAGCAAAAGCGGCAGTCTATCGAAAGAAACATCATGAAGCAAGGTGGAACACATAAATGAAGAAACCGATGATTCAATTCGAACATTTCGGATTCAAGTATCGCAGTCAGGCAGAACCGACATTGAAAGATATCAACCTGACCATCTATGAAGGGGAAAAAGTCCTCATCGCAGGCCCGTCTGGATCGGGAAAAAGCACGCTAGCCCATTGTATCAATGGGCTAGTTCCTGCGTCTTATAAAGGTTCTATGGAAGGAAGTCTTCACATCGGCGGGAAGAATGCAGAGAAAGAGAACATTTTTTCCCTTTCACAGCTCGTCGGAACGGTGCTGCAGGACCCTGATGGACAATTTATCGGGCTGACCGTTGGAGAAGACATCGCGTTTGCTCTTGAAAATGATCAAGTCACACGCGAAGAAATGAAAACACGTGTCGAAGAAGCGGCAAGATTAACAGAGGTGGACGGCAAGCTGGCATCGTCCGTACATGAGCTGTCAGGCGGTCAAAAACAACGTGTCGCCATTGCGGGCGTACTTGTCAACGATGTCGACATTTTGCTGTTTGATGAACCACTTGCAAGCCTTGATCCGTCTACAGGCAAAGAAGTGATCGACCTTATCGATCGACTGCAAAAAGAAACGAAAAAAACCGTCGTGATGGTCGAGCACCGGTTAGAGGACGTCCTCTTCCGTCATGTCGACCGCATCATCGTCGTCAATGACGGCACGATTGCAGCGGATATGACACCAGATGAATTGCTCGCCTCAAATGTATTAGAAGCGGCATATTTGCGCGAGCCTTTATATGTAAAGGCCATGAAATATGCAGGCATTCCAGTTACACCGGGAGATCAGATAGCTAATTTACAGCATCTCACCTTAAATGACGAGGAAAAAGAGAAAATCGAGCAGTGGATGGAAGCGTCTGAGCCGTCAGTAGAGCAGATTGCATCGCAGGATTTACTAGAGGTGCGTGAGCTGAGCTTTGACTATCCGACAAGACCAAACACGCTGAGCAACATCTCCTTTACCGTCAAAAAAGGAGAAATGATCAGCATCGCTGGAGCCAATGGCGCAGGCAAGACGATATTGTCCAAGGTGCTCTGCGCGTTTGAAAAGCCAACGAAAGGGACAATTCATCTGAATGGCGATGACATCACAGGAGACACAATCAAACAGCGTTCTGAACGAATCGGCGTTGTCATGCAAAACCCAAATCAAATGATTTCAAAACAAATGATCTTTGATGAAGTCGCACTCGGTCTCGTTTTAAGAGGCGTAAAGGAAGACGACATCAAGGAACGGGTGGAGCGGGTTCTAAAAGTATGCGGCTTATATCCATTTCGGAACTGGCCGATTTCAGCCCTCAGCTTCGGACAGAAAAAACGCGTCACCATCGCATCAATTCTTGTATTAGAGCCAGAAATCATCATTTTAGATGAGCCAACCGCAGGACAGGATTTTAAACATTACACAGAGATGATGACGTTTTTAGAGCAATTAAATCAGCAGGGTGTCACGATCTTCATGATCACCCATGATATGCATTTGATGCTCGAATACACGACAAGAACCATTGTCATTTCAGATGGAGAAAAAATCGCAGATGATACCCCAGCCAAAGTGCTGACAGATCAACTGCTTGTCCAAAAGGCGAGCTTAAAGGAAACATCGCTGTACGAACTGGCACTGAAAGCAGACTGGCCAAATCCAAATGAACTCGTGGATCGCTTCATTGAGGTTGACAGAAAGGAACGAATGACATGGCTGTAGACATGCTGTCCTATATCGATCGCCCGTCGCCGATTCATCGGCTGACAGGTGCAACCAAACTCATTTGCTTTATCCTCTGGTCATCCGCAGCGATGCTCACGTATGATACAGGCATTTTAGTCTTTATGCTAGCCGCCAGTATCGTATTCTTTCAGCTATCGAACGTGCGATTTCGTGATATTTCCTTCGTGGTGATTGTCCTGGCGATTTTCCTAGTCATCAACAACATCGCTATTTACATCTTTGCGCCCCAGCAAGGAGTCGCCATCTACGGAGCAAAGCATGAGCTGTTTCATATTGCAGGCTGGTACAACGTCACACTGGAACAGCTTTTCTATCAATTGAATATTACGCTGAAATATGTGACCGTCATGCCAGCAGCGCTTTTGTTTATCGTCACAACGAATCCAAGTGAATTTGCCTCATCGCTCAGCCGAATCGGGGTCAGCTACCGGATTTCCTATGCTGTCGCGATTGCTTTACGCTATATTCCAGATATTCAGCGGGATTTTCGAACGATAGCGATTTCTCAGCAAGCAAGAGGAATTGATTTATCGAAGAATGAAAAACTGGGGAAACGGATTAAAAATGCGCTGTCGATTGTGATGCCGCTGATTTTCTCCAGCTTGGAGCGGATTGAAACGATCAGCAATGCGATGGAGCTGCGCGGATTTGGAAAGCATAAAAAGCGCACATGGTTCACGGCGAAAGACTTTCAAAAAGCAGATTATGCTGCGTTATTGTTTGTTGGTGTGGTACTCATCGTGTCGCTAGTGATTACATTTGTTAGAGGAACAAGATTTTATAATCCATTTTTATAGAAAGAAGCCTTCACAGAAGTGGAGGCTTCTTTGTTTGGTTTGTGGATAAAAGGTGTGGGAAATGGCAAAAGACTATTAACATGTGAATAAATCGGTTATATTGAACAATGAGCGAAACACTTGTGAATAACCAGACAACATATTGGAGGAATAAGAAACTTATGAACAAAACATTATATGCTTGTGCAGAACACATAGAAACCGTATTAGACATGTACATAGATGATCACGAACAGCCACCAGAATTCAGAAAAATCGAACATACACACAGTTTATCCACAACCTGTGAATTGTGCGATGAACCTGCAATATATATAGTGGGGAACGAATGATCGGACACAAAATACACAAATTTTATCCACAATTGTTGATAACTTATATGAATAACTTGTTCTTAAGGTGGGGATGACCTGTGAATATATCAATTATCACAGTAGGAAAATTAAAAGAGAAATATTTAAAACAAGGCATAGCGGAATACACAAAGCGATTACAAGCCTATGCGAAAATCGACATCATTGAGCTCGCAGACGAAAAAGCACCCGAACACCTCAGCGATCAAGACATGAAAATCATCAAAGACAAAGAAGGCGAACGCATCCTAAGCAAAATCAACCCAGACGCCCACGTCATCGCCCTCGCCATCGAAGGAAAAATGAAAAGTTCCGAAGAATTAGCCGATACAATAGATAAGCTGGCAACATACGGAAAAAGCAAGGTATGTTTCGTCATAGGCGGATCCCTCGGATTAAGCGACGCCGTCATGCAGCGTGCGAATGAGAAGCTGTCGTTTTCGAAAATGACGTTCCCGCATCAGTTGATGAGGTTGGTGCTGGTGGAGCAGATTTATCGAGCGTTTCGGATTGTGCGGGGGGAGCCGTACCATAAGTAAGTGAGGTTTTTTATATTAGTCAAAGGTAATTATTAAACGAGTGTGGAATAATTTTTAAGAAAAGAGTTGAAAATGGTGAAAAGGGAATATGTTTTTATAGATAATTAAATATTATTTGTTACTCTTAATTAGTATATCCCCATAAAAGATATTTTTTTACAATTCCAATTCATTAGTTGAAAAAGAGAAAATTTCAATCAACTAAAGAATACCCGCCAAGATCTTAAAATATATTCTGCTTAAAGTGCAAGCTAGAGTAAAATAGTTTTAAATTACTTTTTTATTGGAGGAGTTTCCGTGTTACAAATTAGTTTTGTCAATTTAAAACAACTTTACTATGATCCTAAAAATCCACGCATGCCTCAATCTCTATATGGTTCCGTGGATGAATTAGAGGTTATTGATTATATGATCCGTTATGGAAATATTATAGAGTTAATGGAATCAATTGCACAATTAGGATATTCAGAAGCTGAACCATTATTAGTAGTCCCTAAGGAAGAGAATTCAAAGCAATTTATAGTTGTAGAGGGGAATCGAAGATTAACAGCATTAAAATTATTAAATAACCCTGAAATTGCTAAAGTACGTAAAAAATCAATTGCTGAAGTCTGTTCTACAGCAAAGCATAAACCAACAAGTATTCCAGTAATTATTTATCAGACCAGGGATGATGTTCTAAATTATTTAGGATACCGACACATAACGGGTGTTAAGGATTGGGGTGCACTAGAAAAAGCTAAATACCTTGATCAACTTTATGAATTGCATATTAGTGAAGCCGGAGATCAGATATATAAAGTTTTAGCTAAAATGATTGGAAGTCGTTCTGATTATGTTGAAAGATTACATACCTCTTTGAAACTTTATGAAATAGCTAATAATGAAGCCTATTTTGATGCAAAAATTAAAGAAAAAGATTTTAACTTTTCTTGGATAACAACAGCAATATCCTATACAGGTATTAAAGAATATCTTGGAATAATGTCAACAGGAGACTATTCAATAGAAACCTTAGATAAAGAGCATTATAAGGATTTATTTACTTGGTTATTTCATCCTGAAAAAAAGAAGGTTGAAGAATCTAGGAATATATCAGAGTTAAATGAAGTAATTAAATCTGAACCAGCTTTAAAAAAACTTGAGGAAGGTAATACTATAGCTGAAGCATTAATATTTACAACTCAACCCAGTGAGACATTCATTTCTTTAATCTTAAGTGCTAAGGATAACTTGCAGAGTTCGAAAAACATGATTGAACAACTTAGTACTTATCCGGAAGCAGCTATAAAGGTAATTACTGAGATTGAAAAAATGTGTAAAACAATTACAGGAGCTATAAATGAGAACTTTCAGCAGTCTGGGAAAGATGAAATAAAGAACTTGGAAAAAAAACTGACACCGGATCAAATAAATAAACTACTATCTTTAATTGAAGAGCAAGGTGAATAAGAATGATCCTTGTTAAAAAAATAAATAGCCTCCCAAAATGGTCCAAAAATGATAATAACAGATGGGCTGATTTTATAGAATTATCTTGTTTGAACAATCAAGATAACTTTATCACAATAGATGATATTTTGGACCATTTTACGGACGAGAGACCAGAAGAGACAGACCGTGGAAGTATAGATCACTCTCCAGAATATGATAAACTGCGTTCAAAGGTAAATGATTACTTTATTTATATTAATTTTAGAGCAGAAACCCTAGGTAAATATTATCCATTTGTAGTATCTGAGGATTCAATAAAATTAAAAGATCAAATAACAAAGTACAATGAATTTTACTTTTTTCTTCTATTTTCATCTAATTTGGCATTCTTTGATGAGTCAACAAGATTTATTCTTGCTCATGCTTTTGAAGATATGAGTTGTGATATTTTGAGGTTAATATCTTCTCCACTAGCGACTACTCATGTATTCGGGACATCAAGAGATACTGGAGGTGGAAATTACAAAGGTAATTTGGGCAAAAGGATTTCATCTTTGGCGAAAAATATTAATAGTACTACAACCAAATCCTTCGATGATGATAAACTTTTTAATGCTCCAGGTGGTGACGGTGGATTAGATTTGGTTTCATATATTCCGGTTGATAATATGCCATTCATTCCAATTTCATTTGCTCAATGCGCATGTAGTTATAATGAATGGGAGATAAAGCAGGCATCGATAAGATATGATATTTGGAATCAACGAATTGAAAATATGTCACCCTATTTACAATTTACGTTTGTTCCATTTTACTATCGACATGCTGATGGCAGTTTTGAAAATTTTACTAATATCATAACGTGTCTTTATGATAGACTTCGAATCTTTAGAGTTATTAGAAGAACTATAATCAAAAAATTTCAAAAACATAGGATATACTGCATAGTTAAAGAAATACTGAAAGAATTTTATGTTAGTAATATTGTGAAATAATTAAGCTTGAATTGTCATGATACACATGGGAAATAAATCTTTTATTATTAGTATAATAATTTCTAACAGACATAATTGATTATTTAACCCTATCTATTATTTGGAATATAATTTTAATTTGTTTATTACAGAATTTTTATTAAAAGGAAGAGGTGAAATTTGCCTCTTCTTTTTACTTTTTGAGAATGAAAGGAGTAATATTTAATTCATCTAGCGATACTAAATTAATATCACATTTATAATTAAAACTTTTTAAGATCTCTGACTTATCATTATGAAGTCTAATAGCCATTTTAAAACCATTATCGAAATTAAGCATTAAATAGCCATTTTTTAAATCGATATTAAAAGTTACAGAGCTTGCATCTGGTATCGAAGTGAAGTCATAAATTCTAAATTCTTTTGGTAAATTAATTATTTTATAATGTGGCTCGCTCATTAAATAGCGAAAAAGTAGATTTACAGCTCTCTTATTTTGAGCTTGGGTTTCCATAAAATCCTTAATAACTGAATAAAATTCAGGATATATGTGCTGATTTTTATAATGAGTAGAATACCTTTTTACATTTGTATTGATCAAATCTAAATCCTTATAATTTTTGATAGGAGTATTTTTACTTTGTGATAAATTGGATATTTTATTCTTGACTTTTTCCCTAGCATCTACAAGTTTTTTAGTATACTCTATATACTCATCATCTTCTTTTGAAAATCCAATCCATGTAGGCAGGGGTCCAACTCGTGAATGTTTAAGTGCGTCGTGGTTATTTTTAAGAGATAAATTTATAACTTTAGGCTCGCCATTATAAAATACTTGAAGTTGTAAATCCGCTATATTTCCACTAGCTTCTGAGTCTTTAAACTTATCAATAATAACTATTTCACAAGATTTTAATTTAAATGAATTAATGATCCAGTCAACTAGCTGTGGAGTTGTTGAGATAAAATTCTCATGTAGCTTTTTGTACTTTACATCGCCTTTAGCTAAATCGGCTAATTCGTTAAAAATGCTTATATAGCCTTTTTGAATTTCTAATGCCCTTGAAGTGTACTTAGCATTGATATCTTCAGTTTTTAAAGATTGAATTAAATATTCGAGTACTATGGCTTCAAATGCCCTACCAGTTTTATTTGGATCCATTGTGAATTGCCTCCATACTAAAAAGTAGTTTTCTATATTATACTAGATTTAATTAGTACGGATATATATGACCAAATATATTATGAATATTAAAATATGATTTAACACAGTAGTGGAGGATATTGAAATGAAGACCTTTGATATAAAAGAATACCCATATGAAATTAATGAAGACAAAATTGAAAATAAAATAAATAATGGAAAGATCAATACGAAGGGCAGAGGAAAATTTAAACCTGCGCCTAACCTTGAAAAAGATGAAGTAAAGAAAATATTAATGGAAAAAATCGCTGATGAATCCAAGGTAATTGTTGAAAGCGACAAAGATGAGGAATTATTAGCACAAATAGACTATAGGACTAACAAATTTAATGTTGTTGGTTTATTTTCAGGATGTGGAGGTCTTGATTTAGGCTTTGAGTTAGCGGGGTTATCTGCAGTAATAGGTGAAGAAGCTGCTATGGAAGCTTTCAAAGATAAGGAGTTATTTAATAGAGTTCGTCACCAAAGTGTGTTCCATACTATCTATACCAATGATTTGTTTAAAGAAGCTAATCAAACGTACAAATTAAATTTCCCAGAACATGTAGTTCAACATGAGAGGGATATAAAAAAAGTAGCTAATTTCCCCCTATGTAATATAATGTTAGGCGGCTTTCCATGTCCAGGTTTTTCAGAGGCAGGTCCTCGTTTAGTTGATGATAAAAGAAACTTCTTGTACCTTCATTTCATTAGAGCTCTGTTACAAACCCAGCCAGAGTTTTTTATTGCTGAAAATGTTAAAGGTATGATGACACTGGGGCAAGGTGAGGTTCTAAGCCAAATTATTGAAGATTTTTCATCAACAGGTTATAAAGTGACTCCTTATCTTGTAAATGCAAGAGATTTTGGTGTACCACAATATAGAGAGCGTGTTTTTTTAATTGGTGTCCACAAAGATAAAATAATCAAAAAACATAATTTCAAATATCCTGAACCAAATCCAATTTATGGAGAAGGCGTTGGACTTAAACCGTATGTTACCTTAAAAGATGCAATAGGAGATTTAGAAAATAATCCTGGTCCTTATTTCAAAGGTTCATACTCAACTATATATATGTCAAGGAATAGGAAAAAACAATGGGATGACCAAAGTTTTACTATACAAGCATCTGGTAGACAAGCCCCTATGCATCCGAGCGGTGATGGTATGGAAAAAATAGAAAAAAACAAGTGGAGATTTGTTGGAGAATTTAACCGGAGATTATCTGTAAAGGAAATTTCTAGAATTCAAACCTTTCCTGACTGGTATGAGTTTATGGATGGTGGAAGTTCGAAGATGTCTGTAAATGGACGTTTAGATAAAATATATAAACAAATTGGTAATGCTGTCCCAGTAATCTTAGCAAAGGAAATTGCCAGACCTATTGCAGAATTTGCTTATAGTCAGCTGGAAAACGGAGAAAGTGAAAGACTTTACGTTCAAACTTCACTATTTTAATTATTACAAAGTGAGTGTCGTTCTCTAATATGTACACATCAAATATAATTAAGAATTAGATAAAAACAATAAAAACACAAAACTAAAGAGAGTGGTGATAATATCTATTATCACCACTCTCTTTAGTTAAATAAATTCAGGTGGAATATGTAAGTAATGTTTATAAATTAATCCGTCCAACCTTCAAATAGGATTGCCTTAAGGCTCTCATTTGGATTATTCGGATTTGGAATGTTAATTTCTGTTTTCTTCAGTTTACCACTAACGAGATATATAGATAAATCTGGCTTTTCTTCAATTGCAATATAATCCTCAACTAGCATAACTAAAAATATCTTTGATGCACCTATAGGAATATCATCTCGAGATATATATTTACAGAATACTTTATGTGGGTGTTCTAATTCATACATACCTCGAACTCGAAGATTTGACATTTTCAATGGATCAATTCCTTTGGCACGAGCTAATTCCTTAGATTTCATTAGTGTTGCATTGGTGCTTGCTATTGCTTCTCTAATCTCATTAATAAGATTTAAATACGTAGATCGGTCAGCTACCATTGTATTTCCATAAGCAAACCAAATTGAAAGAAGTTTGTTATTCTCAGTATTCAAATTCCCTGCAACATATATGACGTCTTTTTTATCCCACTCATCCTCGTCTATAAATTTCGGTAAGTTCTGGCTATTGGGGTAGATATAATCTTTTGGATATGAACTGTTTAAAGCTAAAGAAGAATAGCTCCGATTATTTAGTTTTTTTGGTTCAACACCCACACCACCTTTAACAATAAAGTCAGGAAAGTTAGATGAATTACCTGTCCAGCTTAGATATTCATTATATTTTCTCATTTTCTCATGCTCGTACTGGTATTGACTAGCACCAGTGCAAAACATATCCTTCACGAAAAATTCGAGACTGTCTCCTGCAGCATTCACTGAACCATTTGATCTGAAAATAGGTGTTAATATACATGAATTCCTATCCAATATATTCTTTAAAGCCACTAAAACATTTGTTGTAGGTGGATGTGTCATGACATTTCTCCTTATGTTTTTACTTTATTTTCTCATAGTATTAAAAACTGGCCAAATCCAACCTATTGTGGTAAGATGCTATATATTGAAAAGGAGTGGTTTCTTATGGTAGATGGTGAAAGAGAAAAAAGAACTTTTGTGTCTTCGCTTACTTTCACACCTGAAGAAGTAAAGAAAATTCTATTTGAGAAAATTCATGAAGAAAACGAACTGGTTCAAAGTAATGTCACTGAACAAGATAGATTAGAAGAAAAAGAAATGCTAAAAGAGCTCTATTATAAAGAAGGAGAGACGAACATTGTCTCGTTATTTTCTGGGGCTGGTGGTCTAGATCTAGGAGTTGAACTTTCTAGTATGGTTGTTCAATTTGGAGAAGAGAAGGCATATAGAGCATTTGAAAGCAAAGATGACTATTTAAAATTACGAAGTAAAGTAAAATGCAATTTTGTTTATTCAAATGATATGTTTACTGCAGCTAATATGAGTTATGTCAAAAACTTTGCACCTACAGTAACTAAAGTAGCTAAGGATATTCGCAAAGTAAAAGTATTTCCAAAATGTAATCTCATGCTTGGTGGTTTCCCTTGTCCAGGCTTTAGTAGTTCTGGTCCTAGATTACTGGACGATCCTCGTAACTTCTTATACGTTCATTATATTCGTGCCTTAGTTCAAAGTACACCTGAGTTTTTTGTTGCAGAAAATGTTAAAGGTCTTATGACAATGGCGAAAGGGCAAGTTCTTAATCAAATGATAGAGGATTTTCAAGCAGCGGGTTATCACGTAACTGCTCATTTAGTAAATTCACGAGATTATGGTGTCCCTCAACTTCGTGAGAGAGTATTTATTATAGGAATTCGCAATGATATATATATAAAATATGGTTTTAATTATGAAGTTCCTGAACCAACACATGGAGAAGGGAAGCTACCATATGTCACTTTGAAAGAAACAATCGGCGATTTACCTCTAGATGCAAGTGATGTTTATGAAGGCTCATTTTCAAGTATGTATATGAGTCGTAATCGTAAAAAAAGTTGGAATGAGCAAAGCTTTACTATTCAAGCGAGCGGTAGACAAGCTCCCATGCATCCTCATGGTGAACCTATGAAGAAAATCGGTAAGGACGAATGGGAATTTCAGGGTGATTTTAACCGTCGCTTATCAGTTCGCGAAGTTGCCCGAATTCAAACGTTTCCTAGCTGGTTTGAGTTTTCAAATGGTAATAAAGATGGCGTTACTAAAAATCATAAGCTGAATGAACAATACAAACAAATTGGCAATGCAGTGCCGGTTATACTGGCTGAGAAAATGGTTAGACCAATTATTGAGTTTTTATATGAAAATATTATTTCGTCAGGAGTTCAGGAAGAGAAAGTTTAACTATAGAAAAAATATAAAAAGTAAGTGACGTTGTTTTTAAGACAATCATTAGTCTATCCTCATACTTTGTACCTATTATATTAGAGAAAGTTCAAGGTGAAATTAGTCTAGACAAAGGTCATAAACCGATCATCATTGAAAAAACGCCTGAGATTACAGCTACAGTATCCTGGGAGTCTGGAACGGATTATGATATTTATGCATTGGTCTATACGAAGTCAGGAAAACAAATAGATGTGGCCATGTTTGGCGCAAAAGGTGTTCCTGCTCTTAAAAGTTACGGAAACGGAGCTGTAGAGCATATGGGAGATGTCGGTAGAGACCGTGAATCGATGAAAACAGAAGTCATTAAATTACGGTTAAATGACGATATTCTTGCTATCGTTTCGGTTGTTTATTCTGCTCAATTAAACGGAACAGGTTCCTTTTATAGATATAGGGTATCTATGAGTATCGATAATCACCAAGGAACGTCTGTGACAATTCATGCCAAACATGCGAATGATAATGATCGGATTTATTCTTGTGTGCCGGGTATGCTTCAAAATACAAATGATGGTGTGATCATCCGTCCGCTAGAGCTTTACAGCAAACCAAATTCCGAGCGCAGACTAATGAAATTGATGTTTTGATGGATAAAGGACCGATCAATGATTATAAATAAAATGAATGTATGGCTGGACAAAGCAAAGTGCATTGTCTAGCTTATTTTATTTGACCGTTAAATAGAGAGTCTATTCCATTTTTTATGTCATTTAGCCTATTTTTCCGTTTTGAAGGTCACGGTAAAATAGACTTTATCATCAATAATGGAGGGAGTGGCTTCTTCTGAGCAAGATACTTGATGCAAAAGCACTTACAAGTGCCATGGACGCAAGGGCAAAACACTATCAGGAACTCCGCGAACAAATGGTTGATTTAAAAAAGGCTCTACAAGGCGTGGCAAACCTAGGTGATGATTTCACTGGAAAAGGAGCCGATAACATTAAAAGTTTCTACAAAGAGCTCGCCGGAAATGTGGACATGTTTATCAGTTTCATTGATAAGCAAATAGCTTTTCATGAGGGTGTATCCGGTACGCTTGATGATACGAGCTTTGGCGATGATACCTTTGTTGAAGAATACTTTTTAGACGATGCAGTACATATGGGCATTAAAAACGCCAAAAGCTTTGTGACGGATCAAAAAAAGGCGCTCAAAACCATTTTTGAAGATATTGATGACCTCATTTCTTTAGAGGTATTTGATAGTGAAACATTTGATGAAAAGGTTGCAGATGCGGAAGATGAATGGAAAAAGACCGTTAAGGATTTAATTGAACTTGATCAAAATTTAAAAGATGAATATTCTTTGTCAGAGACTGAGGAGAAGGCTACAATGGCATTGTACGCAGAAATGATGGATGCCACGAATGACGGGAAATCCATTTCACCTATGAATTTTGACAAAAAAGCATTTCAAGATAGTGAAATCTACAAGGCAAAAAGCGATATTGAGAAGCAAACTGCAGAATACCTCAAAATCAAAAAAGAACAAGAAGAAGCCCGAAAGATTGCAAAGGAACAAGAAGCACTCGCCAACCGTCCTTGGTATGAAAAAGCCCTCGACTATGGCGGAAACATCGTGAATGAACTGACTGGCGTGAACGATGCAAAACGTGCCGCAACAGGCGTTGACCCAATCACAAGTGAAGAGCTCACCGCAGGACAGCGAGTCGCTGCAGGCGGCATGGCAGCAGCGGGTTATATCCCAATCGTCGGCTGGGCAGGCCGCATTTTCAAAGGCGGAAAAGCCGTCTATAAAACCACCCAAGCCACATCAGCCGCAGTCAGAGCAGTTGACATCTACAAGACGTCCAAAAAGTCCTTTGATGCCTTGAAAACATCTCAAAAAGGTTTATATGGCCTTACCGCCACAAACGGTTTCAGCGAGGCTATTACGGGTCGAGATATGTTTGGAAACAAGGTTTCAAAAGAACAGCAGGAAGCGAGTATGAATGCAGCACTTGCAAGGATTTTGCCGTTTGGGGTGAAGGGATTTCAGGGGAAAATGGGGATTAAGGGGAGTGCTCCAGTACCTACAAAGCCAAATGGTGGTACTAACCCCAAAGATTTTGTTAGTCCACATTCTGAAAAACATATGTATGACTCAAGTAGACCGTCAACTCCTAATAGGTCTCAATATGGTAAAGATGTAGATGTTTCTAAATTAAGGGAAGAAACAATGGCTAATCCTGATAAGGCTTATTCAAACTGGCCAAACTCTAATAATCCGAACCCCAATAAAATAACCAAGTATTATAAAGAATTTGATGGGAATATCAGTACACCTGATACACCAACTGGGAGTCACAGGGTATTTGAAAACTTAGATGATCCAACAAGAAGTTCACACTTCCCTTACGTTCCAAGAAATAAATAGAAAGAAGGTGATTACATGAGTGATTTACTATACCATGCATATTTTCCCGAGAGTCATGAGTTCCATGTTTCACGGCAGGAAGTCATGAACAGTGGCATTAAATATTCTACGAAGTCAAATCATAGATATAGTAATGGTGGAAGAGTGAAATTAGAGATAACAGAAAATTTAAGACCTTCTGATATTCCTAAATGGATTAATTTCAAAGAAGCAATAGGCGCTGATATAATCAATCGTTTTTCCGAGTCTTTTTGTTTCCCTATATTTACGGACAAGATATTTGTATTTGATAATGATATTTCGCTTTCTATTTATGATCAAGCGTTCTATGAAGATATGAAAGAGTTTGATGAGGAAGCTTTAAATTTTGACACTGGAGAAACGATTGAATATTGGATTGAGCAGTACTGGAAAAGTATGATCCCACTCAAAGATTATTTGAGGAAAAGGTCTTATCCAAAGCCAGAGGTACTAATATTTGAACCTGTACCGAAGGAAATCATTAGTTTTTGTGAAGAGTGATAAGCAATTTCTAATTTAAATGTTGTTCTAGAGATCTTCCAACATAAAATAATATTTTAAGAACCTTGGTAGAGGTTGGTCTCCACCAAGGTTTTTTAATAACTTCATTTAAAGGTATCACGATGAACCGTACCAGAGGAAGAAGGAAAATAGAAATTTTAAGGATCTCAAACAACACATGTTGACATATCGTTATTTATCGATATAATGGGGTGTATGGAGCCAATAGAAGTTTTCAAAGCCTTATCCAATGAATCAAGACTGCAAATTTTACAATGGCTAAAGGAACCTGATCGTCATTTTACACCCCACGAAGGGATTGATATGAATACTACAGGGGTATGTGTTAGTCAAATAACAGATAAATTGAAAATGACGCAATCAACAGCATCTCAATACCTTTCAATTCTACTGCGAGCTGGATTAATTACGACAGAGCGTATAGGTAAATACACGTATTATAAAAGAGATGAAAATGCCATAAAAAAAATTGCTCAGATTCTAGAAAAAAATATTTAATAAATGAACTGAATTCATACATCAGAATTCAGTTTCATTTATTAAATACAAACCGACTTATCGTAATATATTTTTTTGTTCATACATATTAACAATTCAAGATATGTAAATACATTATATATAAGGAGTGATCTACATTGTCAAACACTGTAAAGGTATACACTTTAGCTATTGTAAGTTTTTTAGTTGGTACATCAGAGTATATCATCTCTGGTATTTTGGATAATATTTCTGAATCATTAGGAATTACGATAGCTGCAGCCGGCCAGTTGATTACCATTTTTTCTCTTGTGTATGCCATCTTCACCCCAGTATTAATGGCTTTAACATCGGGAATGAATAAACGCAAGTTAATGTTATTTTCACTTAGCATTTTTATTCTAGGTAATATTCTTGCATTCGTCCTTCCTGGGTATAAATTATTTATTGTTTCAAGAATTATTATGGCTCTTGGGGCGGGGATGGTCGTCGTTACTGCATTAACAATTGCTGAAAAAATCGCACCAAAAGGTAAGCAAGGTAACGCTATTGCTACAGTAGTAATGGGATTTACAGCATCATTGATAATTGGAGTCCCACTGGGCAGAATGACTAGTGATTTCTTCGGTTGGAAAGCTGTATTTGGAGGAATAGCCTTACTCGGATTATTAGCAATGGTTATAATTTCTCTTACGATTCCAAAAATCCAAGGGGATAAACCTGTACCTTTAATTCAACAACTCGCTCTTTTTAAAAAACCAAAAGTAGTGTTGGGATTAGCCATCACCTTTTTCTGGCTTGGTGGTTATTCAATTGCCTATACCTACCTATCCCCTTACCTTTTAAATATATCAGGTGTAAGCAACAAATTGCTGAGTGGAGTTCTCCTCGTATTCGGGATTGCTAGTCTAGTTGGGTCAAAGGTTGGTGGATTTAGTACCGACCGATGGGGTGTGAATTTTACTCTGATTAGCGGAATGACATTACATGTCATCATGCTAATATTGCTCTCACTAGTTACGCATTCTTATATTGGAGTATTGCTCTTTTTAATATTATGGTCATTTGCTGCATGGTCTTCTGGCCCGACTCAACAATATCACCTAGCTACAATGGAGCCAGAGTCATCAGGTATACTATTAGGTCTCAATCAGTCAATGATGCAATTGGCGATGGCTGCAGGTGCAGCTATTGGAGGTATCTTTGTAGAGAGAGTTTCTCTATCTTCCATTACTTGGGTAGGGGCTTTGGGTGTTGCAATCGCGATCATTGTAACAATATTGGCTTCACGTGCTACTTCGAGTAATGGAATTCGAATTAGTAAACCGCACTTATAATATTGAAGGACAACCGCATCATAAACAGCGGAACGATGGTAAAAAACGTGATTCGATTTAAAATATAATTATAGAAAGGAGGAAGCAACCTATGCACTCAATTAAAAAAATAGGTCAGAATTTTTGGTATATCACACCTATATCGCTTACCGACCGCCCCATTCTAGGTATGGTTGTGGGCAGTAACAAGACATTAATGATTGATGCTGGTAACTCGAAAGAACATGCCAAGTACTTTATCAAAGAAACGTTAAAACATGAGAACTTGACTCCTGATATGGTTGTGCTCACGCATTGGCATTGGGATCATATCTTTGGTCTGCCAGCGCTGCCTGATTCGCTTTCGATTGCTTCTGCAAAGACAAGAAAGGAAATGGAGAAGCTTCTTCCGTTTTCGTGGTCAGATGAAGCAATTGATGAGCGGGTGAGGGAAGGAACGGAGATTGAGTTCTGCGCGAAGGCCATCAAGGAGGAATATCAGGATCACCGAGATATTCAGGTGGTTTTACCGGATGTGACATTTGACCGTCGGATGGAGATCGATCTTGGCGGGGTCACTTGTGTCGTGCAACTTGTTGGGGGCGATCATGCCGCTGACTCAGTCATCGTGTATGTGAAAGAAGAGAAAATCCTTTTTCTTGGTGATTGTATTTATCCGAAAATGTATGCCGAAAAAGTCCATTATTCAATGAAGGAAACATTGCGTCTTTTAGATGAGTTAGATGCTTTTGATGCCGATACGTATATTCCTTCACACCAAAGACCGTGGACAAAGGAGGAGTTTCGTCAGGAAACAGATAAGCTTAGGATGATTGCGAAATACACTGATCTTTGTGGTGGAGATCAGCAGAAAATCACGATAGAATATCAAAATTACGTGAACAGAGAACTGAAAGCAGATGAATTAGAAACCATTGCTTACTTTGTAAATGGTTATTAAATAATTGCTGAAACTAAACAAAAAAGTCTCATTTGAGTGATTTCCCTCAAACGAGACTTTTTTATTTTCTATGGTAAACCTACAACATATTCTGCATCACAAACTGTGACAGACATTTTTTAGCATTAATAATAATGACACAATCCCAAGTTGGCTTAATTTGCAGTTCATCATTCTCATCAATACGGATAATCCCTTTGAATTCAACAGTTTGTTCTAGAAAAACCATCTTCTTTTCTGTATCATCTTTGACTGCTGTTAAATGTTCTGGATAGTGAACCGTCCAGTCAAAAAAAGTGGTTTCCTTCATCATTCCTCCTATTTTCACTCGTACACATTTCCAAAAACTTCTTCTGTTTGCTGAATTGTCAGTGATTTGTTAGTTGAATCGATTGTAATGATACAATCCCAAGTAGGTTTGATTTGTAGTTCATTGTTTTCATCCATCCAGATCACACTGTTTAGTTCAATTGATGGTTCTAAAATGACCAATTTCTTTTCATTATGATCTGTAATTGCGGTTAAATCATGTTGTAAATTGATTGTCCAGTCAAAAAACTTTATTTTTTTCATAGTTCCTCCTTTTATTCACTGAAAACATTACTATACTTATCTAGTGATGCTTTGCGTGGGGGAATACCTATTTTCCAAGCCATTCTTACTTCCCTTATTAGCTTTAGCAAAAGGTGTTGTAGCAGAATTAAAAATTAGTATATGTGATTAAACATATGAATCTCAGTTCCTTTATTCGATTACACACCAAAAAAGTCCCCTCCACTTAATTTCGAGGTGGCTTTTTTGGGTTAAACTTAGGCATTTAACCAAATGTAAATTGAAGATAACTTCTGATGTCATGTTCAGTTGGTAGATGATCGGAATAAGTCTTATATAATGATATTGAAGGGTGTGAAAAACATGATCAATATGAATTTGAAAAAAATGCGAAAAATACACAGGTTTACACAAGAAGAAGTGGCTGAGAAAATTGGTGTTTCAAGGCAAGCTGTTGCGAAATGGGAATCGGGAGAAACTGTGCCGGATATCAACAATTGTAAGGCTTTGGCTGAAATATACGGCGTTGCTTTGGATGATCTCGTGAATAATGTGGATGGTACAGAAGAGGTAGGGGTGAAACCAAAAGGAAAACACATATTTGGACTTGTAAAGGTTGGTGAACGCGGGCAAATTGTCATTCCTAAAAAAGCGAGGGAGATATTCAGCATCAGTCCTGGAGACAGCCTGTTGATTTTGGGTGATGAAGCTCAAGGAATCGCCATTGTAAAAAATGAGGCCTTCCTGCAGTTTGCTGACGATATATATAAGGCACAGGAAGATCAGGAGGATGAGGAATGATTGCTATTCAAACAAAGAATCTAACTAAGAAAATCGAAGAAAAGATTGCAGTCGATTCTCTTAATCTTTCAATTGAACAAGGCGAGCTTTTTACTTTACTTGGAGTGAATGGTGCAGGTAAAACGACAACGATCAAGATGTTGACCTGTCTTAGCATCCCTACTACCGGTGATGCAACGATCCTTGGTAACAGTATTGTTTCTAATCCCTACGCAGTAAAAGAACAGATTAATGTTTCACCACAGGAAACGGCAGTAGCTCCTAACTTATCCGTTAAAGAAAATCTTGAATTAATCGCTCAAATATACGGGTTCCACAATAAAACGGTGGATATAAAAGTGGAGGAAATGCTTCATACGTTTAGTTTGACTGAGGTATCTAAAATGAAGGCTAAAACCTTATCTGGAGGAATGCAAAGAAGACTTAGTATTGCAATGGCACTCATTACAGACCCCAAAATCCTTTTTCTTGATGAACCTACTCTCGGTCTCGATGTCATCGCAAGGCGTGAGCTATGGAGTACTATTGAGAAATTAAAGGGGAGCATGACCATCATTCTCACGACACATTATATGGAGGAAGCAGCAGCCCTTTCGGATCGAATAGGGACGATGGCGAAAGGAAAATTAAAGGCAGTTGGAACAGCAGCTGAATTGATGGAAAGTACCAACACCAAATCACTTGAGGATGCCTTTATTTCATTAGCTACCAATGAGGAGGTCACCAGATGAAGTCACTAGCCTTTGCTGCACGTAATCGTAAAGAGATTTTGAGAGATCCTTTAAACTTAGCATTTGGTATAGGTTTCCCGTTAGTTATCTTATTTTTGCTTCATGCTATTCAAGCGAATGTTCCAACTGATTTATTTGTCATTGATAAACTAATTCCTGGCATAGCCGTCTTCGGGCTTTCTTTTATCTCACTATTCTCTGGAATGTTAATAGCTAAAGATCGAAGTACATCATTTTTGATGCGATTGTTTACTACACCTCTTTCTGCCTCAGACTACATTGTAGGGTATATTGTCCCACTCATACCGATAGCAATTGTTCAAGTTATCATTAGCTTTATCGCAGCACTTTTCTTAGGATTACCTTTTAATTCCAATGTTTTGTTATCCATTCTTGTCCTTTTGCCAACATCTTTACTATTTATCGGCATAGGGCTCTTAGTGGGGAGTATATTTAACGACAAGCAGGTTGGTGGTATTTGTGGAGCGCTACTAACGAATATGAGCGCATGGTTAAGTGGTACATGGTTCGATTTGAATTTAGTTGGAGGCTGGTTCAAAGATATTGCGTACGCACTTCCATTTGCTCACGCAGTAGACGCTAGCAGAGCCGCACTTTCTGGAGACTATGCATCAATTTTACTGCATCTTTGGTGGGTAATTGGATATACAGGTGTTATTGTAGCTATCGCCATTTTTGCTTTTAAAAGTAAAATGAATGGGGAAAACGCTTAGTTTGATACAGTTTTTGGTGAAGAAATTTACAGCTGGGTTATCTGGGCCTTTTTCTGTATGATAAACTTTAATGAAGTTGTCATTTAGTAGAGGGAGGTACATATGAAACAGCTTTACATGAAGCAGAAAGTATTTAGTCTGAGCGGCAGGTTTACGGTAAAGGATCAGCAGGAGAACGATGTGTATGTGGTCGAGGGCAGCTTTATGAAGATGCCGAAGACGTTCACCATTCTGAATACAGAACGAGAAGAAATCGCCGTGATTACGAAGAAAATGTTTAGCTTTTTACCAAAGTTTTTAGTAGAAGTTGGTGGGCAAGAGGTATTGACGATCAAAAAAGAGTTTACGTTCTTTAAAGCAAAATATTCAATTGATGCTGCTGGTGTAGAAGTACAAGGCAACTGGTGGGATATGAATTTCCAAGTGCTGCAGAACGGCGAAGTGATCGGTCAGGTGAAGAAGGAATGGTTTACTTGGGGTGACAGCTATAAGGTTGATATTTTGAAAGAAGAGATGGAGCCTGTAATGATTGCGTTGGTTGTTGCGATTGATTGTGTGAAGGCTGATGAAGCAGCGTCTAGGTCTTCGTCGTCGGCAACGACGAATTAAGATCATCATTTTTTAGAAATAGATGAATAACAATGGAGGGTTTAAAAAGTTGGACAACCTAACCCGCATATTAAGATTAAGAGACGCAGAAATATGGGAGTATGAATTTCTCGATAAAAAAGAAATCACCATTTATTTCTCCATTACAGATTTAAATCGAAAAGCAACGACTCACGATAATCCTCTAGCTACCCAAGAAGAACTGGATGAAAGAGATAATTACATTTCAATTGATGTCCATAGTAATCTCGATCTCAAAAAAACGTTTGAAGAAGAAACATTCGATGATTTTATCACCACGATCTCTTCTTTAGTAGAGCATATGCACTATTTTCACAATGCTCATGTTTTTATTAACACTCATGTTCATGACAAAATGGACTTAACTGATTTTCAGTTAGAGGAAGATGAAGATGTGCATGGTGATGAAAAAGAACAACTAGACACGCATAAACGGTCATTGATTCAGGAAAAATGTTTTCAGTTGGTAGAAAGCCATTTAAATCGAAAGATCAAAGATATATCGAGCAGTAGGTTTTGCCAAGATTTAATGTGAGATTAACATTTGAGATAAGCAAACTGATCACATTCCAATACAAAATATTTCTAACAGTCGTCGAATCCGGCAGTTTTAAAAGCCGAGGAGAAACTTGGGCTG
This sequence comes from Bacillus sp. NMCC46, assembly GCF_002998465.1. Classification (NCBI taxonomy): domain Bacteria; kingdom Bacillati; phylum Bacillota; class Bacilli; order Caryophanales; family Bacillaceae; genus Bacillus; species Bacillus sp. NMCC46. Next base: position 101,935 of record NZ_PVQZ01000007.1, read on the forward strand.
ACACAGTCTGGCGTGAGTCATAACATTGTGAAGCTCGTATCCGAATTAGGGATTGTATTGCTGCGGCGGAATCGAAACGGTCTTTCATTAACTGATGAGGTGAGCGGGTGATGCCTCATATTCGGCAAAACATTCATCATGCGACATTTCTTCATACGACAAAAAAGCTTCCTGATTGTCTCAGGAAGCTTTTTCCATCCATCACCCATAATAATTATTCGCCTGAATAAAAAATTGGGACTGCATGTAGTTATAAGTGATTTTCGAGAAGTCGAAGGGCTGGCCGTTTGTGAGATGAAAGACGGTCTCGACGCGGAGAGCGGGATCATCTTGTTTAAGGCCGAGGTGCTTTGCTTCGGTTTCATTCAGTTTTCCTACTTGTAAGTACATATCGGAAAAGCCGACCTTGAGTCCAAGGCCTTCACTGATAAATTTAAAAACAGAATCGGCAGCAATTTCTGTGTTGAGATAGGGAATGATGGTTTTTCGGTAATAGGATTCTTCTAGACATAAGGTTTGTCCATTGATGTAACGGATGCGTTTGAGGTAAAAAACATCCTCATCTTCTTCAATATTCAAATTAAGCGCAGCTTCTTCGGACGGTTTGATGGTGTCTAGCATTAAAACCTCTGAAGTCAGTTGAAATTCCTCTAAATCTTTTTTAAACCCTTGGTTGGATAAAAGGCTGATGTAGCCTTTGCGCCTGTGTCTTCGAACAAAGATGCCGCTGCCCCTCACTTGATAGATAATTCCTTTTCTTTCGAGTAAGTCTAATGATTTGATAATGGTGCTTTTGCTCACAGCAAATTGGCTCATGAGGGTTTCGAGTACAGGAAGCTTGTCCCCTTGCTGCAGCTCATGGGTGACAATATATTTTTCAATATCGCTCGCAATTTGTTGATACTTTAACATAGCCATTCCTCTTTGTTTTCACGATTTATTGTCTTTGTATTATAGCACATACCGATTTTCCTTTGATATGCTAATCAAAATTATATATGTATTGATATATTGTACCGGTATAATTATAATATACATATACTAGTAGTGATAAAGGGGGGGTTATATGTCAAAAGTGAGGGATTATCAAAAGCTTGCAGAAGACATCTTAGAGGCAGTTGGCGGAGAAGAAAATGTGGTGAGTGCCGCAAGATGCGCCACGCGTCTGCGTTTGGTACTGAAACGTTCGAATCCAAAGGCCAAGGAAGCAGTCAACGCCATGCCTGGTGTTATTACCGTGGTGGAAAACGGCGGTCAATTTCAGGTCGTCATCGGACAGCATGTTGGTGAAGTATACGAGCATTTTTCCAACCTTGTTCAGCTCCAATCGTCGGATGATGACCAGCCTAATGAAAACAAGGGAACGGTACTGAACCGTGTCATTGCGACCATGTCCGCTGTGTTTGCGCCTTTTGTGTATATTTTGGCTGCAGCTGGTATTTTACAAGGTGCACTTATCCTCATTAATTTGTTATTTCCAAGCTTTTCGAAAACGGGAACATATGAAGTCTTTAGTTTCATTTCATGGGCACCGTTTACGTTTTTGCCAATCTTTATTGCCATCACAGCAGCTAAGCATTTTAAAACGAATATGTATATCGCAGTAGCGTGTACAGCAGCGCTTGTCAGTCCAGCTTGGACAGAAATTGCTGGGCGTGTGGCTTCAGGTGAAGGCGTTACCTTTTTAGGCATTGCGTTATCTGAAACTGTTTATACGTCATCTGTTTTGCCTCCGCTGTTCTTGGTATGGATTCTTTCATATGTAGAGAGATTTTTAAATAAACGGATTCACGAGGTAGTAAAACCGTTATTTGTCCCATTTATCTGTATGGTCGTCATGGTTCCGTTAACCATTCTATTAATTGGTCCTCTTTCAACAGCAGGTGCAAATGGGATTGCAAACGGATACAATATCTTAGCAGAAAATGTACCGGCTTTAGCAGGCGCCATTATCGGTGGATTCTGGCAAGTACTTGTCATATTCGGCGTTCACTGGGGCATTACGCCAATGGTGCTCGCCAACTTTGAACAATATGGACGTGACTCCTTCCAGGCATATCAAACCATTGCTGTTATCGCTCAGGTCGGCGCAGTGTTAGGAGTTATTTTAAAAGCAAGAAACCGCGAAACTCGGAAAGTCGGAGTCTCAGCCGGAATCACGGGACTCTTCGGAATTACGGAGCCTGCGATTTACGGTGTTACCTTACGTTTTAAAAAGCCGTTTATTTTCGGATGTATTTCTGGAGCAGCCGGTGCCATCGTTGCCAGCTTCTTCACGCCTTATTACTTTGCGTATGCAGGTTTGCCTGGTCCGCTGACAATTGTGAACGGAATTAGTGCAGATTATCCAACATCGATCATCGGTATCTTAATTGGTGTCGCAATTGCGCTGATCTTACCAGTTGTGCTCATTCAAATGTTTGGTTATGGGGAAGATACAGTGGAGCAGACAGCCGGAACAACAACTGTCAAAGATCAAGATAAAGAAAAAAAGAATGCTTCGATGAACAATGAAGAAACAATCACTGCACCACTTGCAGGAAAAGTGCTCACATTATCTGAAGTACCGGATGCCGTATTTAGCTCCGGGGCGATGGGCAAAGGCTTTGCCATTGAACCGACAGACAATAAGCTGTATGCACCGTTTGACGGCAGTGTTGTCATGCTTGCACCAACAAAGCATGCCATTGGACTTCGTTCAGAATTTGGTGTGGAGTTACTTGTTCACGTAGGAATTGATACGGTTTCTCTAGATGGCTCAGCATTTACACTCAAAATTCAAGAAGGCGACAAGGTGAAAAAGGGTGACTTGTTGATGACATTTGATCAAGAAGCAATTGAAAGCAAAGGATTAAAAACAGTCACACCAGTCATCATCACCAATACACAAGCGTATGAAGATGTGATGGTAGAAGCACAATCGACATGTCAGCCAACGGACGTCATGATTACAATTGTAAAATAGGAGGAATAAATAATGACATTACCAAAAGATTTTCTATGGGGCGGAGCATTAGCTGCACATCAATTCGAAGGTGGATGGAATGAAGGAGGAAAAGGCCCAAGTGTTGTGGATGTAATGACAGCTGGTGCTCACGGAGTACCGAGACAAATTACTGAGACGATAGAAGACAACAAATTTTATCCGAACCATGAAGCGATCGATTTCTACCATCGTTACAAGGAAGATATCGCGATGTTTGCCGAAATGGGTTTGAAATGCCTGCGTACATCCATCGGCTGGAGCCGAATTTTCCCAAAGGGAGATGAAGCTGAACCGAATGAAGCTGGTTTACAATTCTATGATGATGTATTTGATGAACTGCTCAAGCATGGCATCGAGCCTGTGATTACACTGTCTCACTTTGAGATGCCGCTTCATTTGGCAAGAGAATACGGCGGGTTCCGAAGCCGAAAAGTCGCTGAGTATTTCGCGAAATTCGCAGAAGTGTGCTTCAATCGATACAAGGACAAAGTCACATACTGGATGACATTTAATGAAATCAATAACAAAATGGATGTCAACAACCCACTGTTCCTTTGGACAAATTCAGGGGTATCAGTCAAAGAAGGCGAAAATGCCAAAGAAATCATGTATCAAGCAGGACATCATGAATTACTTGCAAGTGCGTGGGCAGTAGCAAAAGGCAAAGAAATCAATCCTGCTTTTCAAATTGGAGCAATGGTTTCTCACGTACCAATCTATCCATATTCCTCAAATCCAGAGGATGTCATGCTTGCTGAAGAATATATGAGACAACGCTATTTCTTCCCAGATGTACAAGTTCGGGGCTACTATCCGAGCTATGCACTTAAAGAATTCGAACGCGAAGGCTATCATATTCCGTTTGAAGAAGGCGATGAAGAAAGCTTAAGAAAAGGGAAAGTAGATTATCTTGGCTTTAGCTACTACATGTCGACAACGGTTAAAAGTGATGCAGTGTCTGATAACAACGGAGATATTGTCAACGGAGCCCTGCCGCATGGTGTAGACAATCCTTATATCAAATCAAGCGACTGGGGCTGGTCCATTGACCCGACAGGCCTAAGATATACTTTGAATCGTTTTTATGATCGCTATCAAATCCCGCTATTCATTGTAGAAAATGGATTTGGTGCCATAGATCAAGTGGAAGATGACGGTTCTATTCACGATCCAGAACGAATTCAATATCTCGCTTCTCATATCGAAGCACTGAAAAAAGCCATTGAATACGACGGTGTTGACCTTATTGGCTACACACCTTGGGGCATCATTGATATCGTGTCATTCACAACAGGTGAAATGAAAAAACGCTACGGCATGATCTACGTTGACCGCGACAACGAAGGCAACGGCTCGATGAAGAGACTCAAAAAAGATTCTTTTACTTGGTACCAAAACGTCATTGCCACGAACGGTGAAGAAATGTAACAAAGGAAAAGAGAAGCCCGGATGAGCGAAGTATGTGCTTGTTCGGGTTTTTCATCGTTTATGTTTTAATAGAGCCTGAATACAAAGAAAAAAGAGAGTAATGGCGACAAAATAGTTCATTGGATTGTGAAAGATCTTGATGTTCAAGGATATTTGAAGAAGAATCCAAAGGCCGAATATCACCATAATTGCAGGAATGATTCTTTTATACACATTGATTTTCCTTTCGGGAGTGTTTGTTTTTAGTTAGCATTGTCTCATATCATTGCAGAGGTTGAAAAGAGATAAAGATATTAATAGGTTCTATTACATGATTTGGTATAATTGATCTATAAAAACGATAAATGGTAGATAAAGTATAGGAGTTGTTGAAATGAATCAAACACTGCAAATGGGAGCCAATACCGTACTAAGTTCTCCAAAGGGGCATGTATCCATCAGCTATGAAGTGTCATCTGCAATTGATATTTCTTTAACGGCGTTTCTTTTAACAGATTCAGATCAGGTTGAAGGAGATCATGGCATTATTTTTTACAATCAACCAGAGAGTGCTTCGGGTGCAGCGTCACTTTTACCAGCAGAGGTATCAGGTCAGTTGAAAAGGCATCAATTGAATTTTGATATGAGCAAAGTGCCTGCTGGAATCACAAAGATGGCTATTACATTAACAGAAGATCAAGGAACGGGCTTTTCTCTAGTGAAGAATTTGCAAGCAGAAATTCGAACAGGTGACGAGGTGTTTTATCTAACACCAGTAAACTTTACAAATGAAAAGGGCATTGTCGTAGTAGAGCTATATATAAGAAATGGTGACACGAAAGCACGCTCAATTTGGCGTGGTTTCGATTCTGGACTGGAAGGTCTATGCAAGCATTATGGTGTGGAGGTTGAACCTGATGAACAGGATATTTCTACACATCAAATGGCTCCTGAAAAACAACCAATTAAAGACCCTGCTCAAACGAAGACAACTGCTAAAGAGAAAGTCGCTGCACCTATCAGTTTAGAGAAAGTTCAGGGTAAAATTAGTCTAGACAAAGGTCATAAACCGATCATAATCGAGAAAACGCCTGAGATCACAGCTACAGTATCCTGGGAGTCCGGCACCGATTATGATATTTATGCATTGGTCTACACAAAGTCAGGAAAGCAAGTAGATGTGGCTATGTTTGGTGCGAAAGGAATTCCTGCTCTCAAAAGTTACGGCAGCGGAGCTGTTGAGCATATGGGAGATGTCGGCAGAGACCATGAATCAATGAAAACAGAAGTTATTAAACTACGGTTAAATGACGATATCCTTGCTGTCGTTCCGGTTGTTTATTCTGCCCAATCAAACGGAATAGGTTCCTTTTATAGATATAGAGTATCTATGAGTATAGATAATCACCAAGGAACGTCTGTGACGATTCATGCCAAACATGCCAATGACAATGATCGTATTTATTCTTGTGTGCCAGGTATACTTCAAAATACAAATGATGGTGTGATCATCCGCCCACTTGAGCTTTACAGCAAACCAAACTCTGAGCGCAGACCTAAATTAAAAATGAAGTCTTCTAATGAAATTGAGGTTTTGATGGATAAAGGACCTGTCAATGATTATAAATAAAACGAATGTATGGCTAGACAGAGCATAGCGCATTGTCTAGCTTATTTTTTAGCCCGTTAAATAGTGAGTCTATTCCATTTTTTATGTCAATTAGCCTATTTTTCCGTTTTGGTGGACACGGTAAAATAGACTTTATGATCAATAATGGAGGGAGTGACTTCTTCTGGGCAAGATAATTGATGCAAAAGCACTAACAAGTGCCACGGACACAAGGGCAAAACACTATCAGGAACTCCGTGAACAAAT
>NZ_PVQZ01000008.1:0-77634 GCF_002998465.1 Bacillus sp. NMCC46
ACTCTCCGAGGTATGCAGGATGCATATCACACATGCGTTGCTACACGATGTAGCGAACTTAGCATGTGATCATTTCCTGCCTCGTCAGTGTTTGACTGACTACCTATGATATATCATAGGATTTTTTATAAAAACTCGAATTAACAGGTACGTTTTGTCTTGTTTAGTTTTCAAAGATCACGTTTCAAAATGGAGCGGGTGATGAGAATCGAACTCACGACATCAGCTTGGAAGGCTGAGGTTTTACCACTAAACTACACCCGCGTGATTTGTATTGGCGCGCCCGAGAGGAGTCGAACCCCTAACCTTTTGATCCGTAGTCAAACGCTCTATCCAATTGAGCTACGGGCGCTTAATCAGGCGACTTAATTATCTTAACATATCGTTTTTATCAAGTCAATATCTTTTTAAAATTTGTTTGTCGCATGTGTTTGAATGTCTTTGTTTCAAATACGTCATCAGCGACGAATAAAAATATACCATGGATCACATAAATGGGTCAATACATTTTTCTAAAAAAGTTTCATATTTTTTAAGAAGTGGTTTTTTCTTAGATAAATAGAGATGCAATAGCCCTATTTTCTTCTCTTTCTTCATAATTCTAATGATTCTTAAATAAAATCTTTCTAAATCCAAAGAAGGACAAAACATGGTCACATAGAATTTTTATTTATTGGAAAATTCTTAATATTTTCCAAGCATTTAAAGGAGGTAGGAGATGATGAAAAAGTTCGTCGCTTTTCAAATCATGATCGCTTTGGTGATAGGAGCTCTTATCGGCCATTTCTTTCCTGACTTCGGGATGGCACTGCGGCCAATTGGAGATGGATTCATCAGATTGATTAAAATGATCGTTGTTCCTATCGTTTTCTCTACCATTGTTATTGGTGCAGCTGGCAGTGGCGGTATGAAGAAAATGGGCAGCCTAGGATTAAAGACGATCATTTGGTTTGAGGTCATCACAACCATCGTTCTAGGAATTGGTCTATTGCTGGCTAATGTTCTAAAGCCTGGCGTTGGCCTTGATTTCTCTAAATTAGCTAAGAAAGATATTGGTGAATTAGATGGCTATACGCAGAAAGTCGTTGACTTTAAACAAATGGTACTCGATATCATTCCAACGAATATCGTCGATGTCATGGCTCAGAATGATTTACTTGCTGTCATTTTCTTCGCCATATTATTTGGTGTAGCCGCAAGCGGCATCGGTAAAGCATCCGCTCCTGTTCTCACCTTCTTTGAATCAGTGGCACAAATTATGTTTAAGCTAACGCAGATGGTCATGGTGACAGCACCTATTGGAGTTCTTGCATTAATGGCCGCTTCCGTTGGCCAATATGGCATTGTTTTATTAATCCCAATGATGAAGCTTGTCGGGACTGTATTTTTAGGATTATTCATTATTCTCTTTGCTTTGTTCCCTCTGGTCGCACTGATCTTCCGTTTTAACTACTTCGAAGTTTTAAAAATGATTTGGGATTTGTTCTTAGTTGCCTTCTCTACTACAAGTACAGAAACTGTCCTTCCTCAGCTTATGTCACGAATGGAAAAATACGGGTGTCCAAAAAGAATCGTCTCCTTTGTCATTCCATCTGGTCTTTCTCTCAATTGTGATGGGTCCAGTTTATATTTATCGGTATCCTGTGTGTTTCTTGCACAAGCGTTTGGTGTCGACATGAGTCTGTCACAGCAGCTTTTGATGATGCTTGTTCTTGTGTTAACGAGTAAAGGGATTGCAGCAGTGCCATCCGGTTCACTCGTCGTTCTTTTAGCAACCGCCCATGCAGTAGGTCTTCCAGCAGAAGGCGTCGCCATTATAGCCGGTGTTGATCGAATTATGGATATGGCACGAACAGGTGTGAATGTTCCAGGGCATGCCGTTGCATGTATTGTCGTATCGAAATGGGAAAAAGTATTCCGTGAGTCCGCATGGGAAGTTCCAAAAGCAGGTGAGGAAACAAAAGGGATGTAATGTTATATGAAGGAAAGGGGTTCCCCTTTCCTCCCCTTTCCTTTTCTTATAATAAAAATGCTTGCTTTAGGACCGCTTTGCCTTGAGGTTGCAGCTGCACTTCTGCATATGCGCCATTAATCAGCGTCATTTGTGGCGGGACATGCCCACAATCTATATCGTAGAAAATGGGGATTTGTAATTCCTTTTGTAATTCTTCATATACGTCCCGATATTGATACCCTTCTACAGGCACATCAACTGCACTTCGCCCAAACATGATACCTGAACAGTGGTCAAACCACCCTGCTAGTTTTAATTGAACAAGTGATCTCTTCATGCTGGTAGCATTTAATGCGCAGTTTTCGAAGTACCAGAGAATCGGTTCACCTTTTATGAATGTTTCCTGAAAAGCTTTAACGTCTCCAAAAGGTGTCCCCGCTAAGTGACGTATGATATCAATGCAGCCTCCCATCAGTCTCCCCTTCACCGCCTTCTCCTGCGGATGAACCGTGCGCCATCTTGTAGGCTCTGTTAAATGAAAGACATGTTGACTCGGGGTGTCATGCTGCCATTCCTTTTGATACTTATATGAAGAAAACTGAGTAATGTCCATCTCCTCTTCTGTGGAAAGCACTTTTTCCCACATAGCAGTCGTTTGATCAGACTCTTCCCCTCGTAAATCCACTAAGTTTGGGCCATGTGCTGTAGCAATGCCTGTTTTTAATGTAAATGCCAGCAAGAGTGCACTCGTATCTGAGTAACCAAGAATCCACTTTTTGTGCATCGTTGAGAAATCAAGGTGCTCTAGCACTTCCATCAAAAGCTGTCCTCCCCATGGCGGGATGATGTGGTCAATCTCATTGCACGTCATCATATACTGAAGCTCGTTTGCTCGTTCTATGGCAGGCGCTGATTTTGCCTTTTCCTGGTGCCATACCGTCTCTCCACATATGACATCATAGCCTCTTTTTTTCATTCGTTCGCATGAGAGCTGAAACATGTCATGCAAGGATGGCTGTACACCTGAGGAAGGTGCTGTGACACCAATCGTTTGTCCTTTTTGTAAATGCGGAAATTGTATCATTCTGTTTCCCCCATCCTCTCTCAATCTCTCAAGCCTACCCATTTTAAAGAAGATGCCCCTTTTACAAGGGACATCTTCTCTTATTCCTTTTGACGCAGCACAGTATAGACACCTGCAAATATACATAGAATTCCAATGAATGAGCGTAATCCCATATCTTCTCCCAAAAGCAGCCATCCAAGAATGGCACCTACGATCGGTTGAAAGAAAAAGAATAGACCTCCGCTTGAGGCATCCATCAATTGAAGCCCTCTATTCCACAAAAAGAATGCTAAAGCTGTTGAAATGATGCCTAGATAAAGAATACCGCCCCAAATCTCTGGCCTTGCCATCTGCTCCACATCTAGGTGAGGTAAACGAAATAATACTGGCGGTGTTAAAACAATGAATGCAATGATGATCGCATATGTGGTTGTCACCACCTGAGGGTATTTTCCTGGAACTCGTTTTAGCAAAACAGACATAAGCGCCCATGTTAAAGCAGCGATGACCAATGAAAGACCGCCAACAAATTCATCTGTTTGCACTGCGACTGGTCCAATCATGAGCAATACACCTGCTGTAGCAAGCAGGATGGATGCGCACTTTCGAACAGTCATGGCTTCTTTTAATAGAAAGAACGCAAACAGCACCATAAACGCAGGTGTTGCAGATGTGATAACGGCCCCCATTTGTGCAGACGTATACATCGTCCCGATTTCTTGGGTCACGATTGAAAGAAAATTTCCGATCAGCCCAATCACCACTATAAGCGGGATATCTTTTTTATCTAATCGAAAGGAATAGCCCAAGCGCCAAATGGTGAACACCAAAACGACTCCTGCTACAGCATATCTCATCCAAACGAGCTCAAGTGGTGGAACAACCGCTACTGTTACTTTGACAACAACGTACATGCCGCCCCAAATACTTGCAGCGATTGCTAGGTAAAGGGCGCCTATATATTTTTCATTCATCTTTTTCCCTCCGTTACTGGATATTTTGATGACCATATCCACAAACGGAGATCACTCTCCGTTATGGACGGAGGGCATTTGGAACATCATGTTCAAACAAAGGCTTCCATAGCATTGCCGTCACTCCAATTATTTTTATTTTCTGATACTTTATAACAAATTCTGGTTGACTTCAATCCTTTTTTGTCACCTTTTTTCTTCATATAATAGAAGATAAGCGGCTATTGACATGCTGAATTCGTTTTCATATAGTAAGTAAAACTATAGGTGGTCACGCAGAAAAGGAGTAGAGGTCGTTGGATATTGAAGCTAGAAAACACATTCCCAGCACGGAACATGAACCATTTCTCGAGGGAATAAAAGATTGTGTGCCAACCCTGCTTGGTTATATGAGTATTGGGTTTGCCTTCGGAATTGTTGGAATTAGCGCACAGTTGAGCTTATGGGACATTGCGCTTCTATCAATCTTTATTTATGCAGGTGCTTCACAGTTTATTATCTGTGCACTGCTTGTCACTGGAAGTCCCCTTTCCGCTATTATTCTCACTACATTTATTGTGAATCTGCGTCATTTATTGCTCAGCCTGACGCTGGCTCCTCATTTTACACGCTACTCTGTGAAACAAAACATTGGATTCGGTCTATTGCTGACTGATGAATCCTTTGGCGTAGCCATGAATAAATTAGCTCAGCAAGGAAAGCTGAATAATCGGTGGATGCATGGGCTAAACATAACGGCTTATTTGTGCTGGATTGCTGCCTGTATACTTGGCGGCATTTTTGGACACTGGATTTCAAATCCTGAAGCCCTTGGTCTTGATTTTGCCCTTTCCGCTATGTTTGCTGCGCTGTTGGTTCTTTCTTTGCAAACTGTGCCTAAAAGTAAGTTAACCCATCGCCTGTCACTTGTTTTGTATATGGTCGTTGCAATGTTTGTTCTGCTTCATTTTGTTCCCTCACACGTGGCTGTTCTGTTAGCCACCATGATTGTCGCAACCATTGGGGTGGTGACAGATAAATGATCAGCAGTTTTATGATATGGCTGATTCTCGGCTGTATGATTGTAACCGTCATTCCAAGGGTCGTTCCCTTTTTATTTGTACGAAGTATCGAGCTGCCTGAAGTGGTGCTTAAGTGGTTATCGTTTATTCCCATTTGTATCTTTACAGCTTTGATTGCAGAGCATCTGTTCATTCATACCACAACAGGCGTCACCATTCACTGGATGTACCTTGCTGTCTTAGTTCCGACCGTACTGATCGCTATTTGGACAAAAAGCTTGTCACTTACTGTTCTTGTAGGCGTCATGCTGATGGGAACTGCTAGATGGTTTTTCTAAAAGAAAAAGCTTAACCGCATGTGGTTAAGCTTTTTTCTTATCAGGAATTCATCATCAGGGCATGCCTTAAATGGTTTATGTAGCTTTCTGAAAGCTACTCGTTTAGTTTATTCTTCACATCCCCTTTTTTATCTTGAAGCTTTCCTTTGGCTTGATCCTTTTTCCCTTCTGCTTTCAGGTTTTGATGATCTGTTGCTTCGCCAAGCTTTTCTTTCACTTGACCTTTGACTTGATTTGTTTTTCCTTTCGCTTTATCCATATGTCCTTTTTCTTCACTCATTTGTTCCACCTCCACGTTTGATACTATTCATTTAGCCTTTTTGAGAGATACAAAACATCTGAGTGTGCGATCCAAGAAACTACAGCAACATGAAAATCCAGCCAAGGTCGGCTGGATTAAAAATAATGATCTATAAGATAGACTTAAAAGCTTTAACCTGTTTTACTCTGATCGTATTCAACCAGATCACCTAGAATTTCGTCAATCTGATTCATCATCGCAGTTTCAATTTTCACCTCAGATGCTAAAGCATTCTCCCTCACCTGTTCTGGACTAGAAGCACCGATAATTGCTGCAGAAACGTTCTGGTTTTGCAGTACCCATGCTATCGCAAGCTGAGCGAGAGTAAGATCAACCTCTTGTGCGACGGGCTTAAGCTTTTGTATCGCCTCTAAGGTGTTATTATTCATCCAGCGTTGAGCAAGGTTTTTAAAAAAAGGTTTTCCAGCAGATGAGTTAGCACGCGAATTAGTCGGAAGTGATTTTCCTGGGAGATACTTTCCAGTAAGGATCCCCTGGGCCAAAGGCGACCATACTACCTGGCCAAGTCCTTCACGCTGGCAGGTCGGTATTACATCACTTTCAATTATTCTCCATAACATGGAGTATTGAGGTTGGCTGGCGATAAGGGGGACATTTAGCTCTCGTGCAAGCGCTGCCCCTCGAGTAATTTGTTCTGCTGTCCACTCACTTACACCAATATAGTTCACTTTACCCTGTCTTACTAGATCTGCGAAAGCTAACATCGTTTCTTCCAGAGGTGTAGTTGGGTCAAACCTGTGTGCATAGTAAATATCAATATAATCCGTTTGTAAACGTCGCAAAGAGGCATGACAGTTTTCCAAAATATGCTTGCGTGATAATCCTCTATCGTTTTTCCCAGTACCAGTTGGATGACATACTTTTGTACAAAGTTCAATACTCTCCCGCCGGATCCCTTTTAAAGACCTGCCTAGTATCTCTTCAGCCTTGGTGTCTGAATAAACATCAGCAGTATCAAACGTCGTAATACCAACATCAAGAGCAGCTTTCACACAATCATGGGCAGTTTCTTCATTTATCTTACCACCATGATTAATCCAGTTTCCGTAAGCAAGTTTACTAATTGTTAATCCACTAGATCCAAGTTTACTATATTCCATAACAATGCCCTCCTTTTGAAAGAATACTTTCATTATAAAAAGAGGACGTTAATATGTATAATATATATATTCAGATAAATATATATATATTTTATATAATTAAAAATATTTCCATTAAAAAAGCGCAAAACTGTTTAATAACAATCCTTCGGAATCATTTTACCCAATAAGCAAGTATGAAATTTATAGGGGGGCATAAAAAATGGATCTGAGACAAATACGTTATTTTATCATGGTTGCTGAAGAACTAAATTTTAGCCGGGCAGCTGAACGTCTTAAAATGGCACAGCCTCCATTAAGTCAAGAAATTCGTAAATTAGAAGAAGAGTTAGGTGTTACGCTTTTTCATAGAACGAAAAGACAGGTTAAACTTTCAGATTCTGGGAGAGTATTTTTAGAAGAAGCCCGCCGTACGCTTCTTCAAGTAGATAGAACGATTAAAGCAACACAACTTGCAGATGACGGAAGGATCGGTCAGTTAACGATCGGTTTCGTAGATTCTACTGATATTGTGATCGATATTATTAAAACGTTTCGAGAAAATTTCCCTAACATCCATCTTGTCTTATGTGAAATGGCTACAGAACAGCAGTTAAAAGCACTATATAAGAAAGAAATTCAAATAGGATTTATTCGTTCTAACCAAAATAATAAGATACTTACCTCAGAAATTTGTTGTGAGGAATCATTAAGCTTGGTTTTGCCAGAAAATCATCCTTTAGCTTCATTTCCCAAAGTTCCAATTCATTTATTAGCCAATGAACCATTTATCATGTTTCCACGTCATCTAGGTCCAGCATTTTATGATTTAATTATCAGCTACTTTTGGGAAAATAGCATAAGTTTAAACGTAGTTCAGGAAGCTATTCAAATGCATACGATTGTTAATTTAGTTGCTGCAGGAATGGGAATCTCTGTGGTTCCATCCTCAGTAGAAAGCGTAAAACGCGCAGGGGTTGTTTATAGAAAAATCCAAGAAACTACACCAAAAGTAAATTTATATGTTTCATGGAGACAAGATGATACATCAACCGTCGCTGACCACTTTTTAACAGTTGTGAGAGAAGCTTATTTAAGTTCTCAGTCTAAATCATGAAGATCCAGCCAGGGTCAGCTGGATTAAAAAATACTTATCTATAAGACAGGCTTAAAAGCTTTAACCTGCTATGTACACGTTTCAGGTATGATAGACATAATGGAAAGAAAGGTTGGTGCTCTGTTCAATGATCATCTCTGAAAACTTATTCACCGTTCGTGACTTGACCTATCGTATTCGTTCTGCTGCAATTGGCGATGCCAAGCAGTTATCAGCTCTCAGACTGAAAATTGATGGTGAAACAGAATATTTAGACCGTGAACCAGGCGAAGCCTTTCTTCATGAAAAAGATTTTGAGGTTTTGATTCAAGAGGATGCCAAACAAAGCAGGCATTTATTTTTGGTCGCTGATATTGAAGGAGAGATTGTCGGTTTCTCTAGATGTGAGGGACATTCACTCAAGCGCTCTGCTCACAAAGTGACATTTGGCATCGCCATACAAAAGGATGCCTGGGGCTATCACATTGGCAAAGAGCTTTTAGCCGCTTCTATTGACTGGGCTGATCAGCAAGGCATCCAGAAGATGTCACTTCACGTGCTGGAAACCAACCAAAAAGCCATTCGGTTATATGAGCGCCATGGCTTTCTGATTGAAGGGGTATTAAAAAATGATAAACGGCTGGCAGATGGACTTTATTACAATACTGTTGTGATGGGCAGGCAGAGGCCAAGCTTCTGACTACTTACATCACATAGCCCCATACCATTGAAATCGCACTGTATATCAGAAGCAGCCCCATGACAAACTGGAACGGTTTTTCGTAAGCAGTCAAAAAGCGCTTATATAAAGAGCCAAATAGGCTCCAGCTGAATGTACCGAGAAAGCCAATAAGTGCGAGAATCAATGTCCATATCACATAATGCATATTAGATTGTCCATATGGCAAAACAAAGGTTGAAATCACGGTCAACCCATACAAGATCGCTTTTGGGTTGATAAATTGCAGCATCATACCAGGAACAAAATGATTGTAGCGGTCAAGGGTTTCGTCATCCCCGCCTTTACTTTTCATGATTTTGACAGCTAAATAAATCATGTATGCGGCTCCGATGAACGCCATGACCCAGCCTATTTTCGGCATCACTTGATAAAGAATGATATTAAAGAAGCAACTCAAACACAAAATGACGAGAAATCCGATACCCACACCTAAACAAAATCGAAATGTTTGCTTGACCCCATACTTATTCGTAAAGACCATGGCCATGATGTTGTTTGGCCCCGGGGTAAAGCTGCTCACAAAAGCATAGATCAACATAGAAAGAATCAAGTTGCCGCCTCCCTCGTGCGTTATTAAGACTTTAATTACTTTATTGCGTATGTTACGTTTTATTGTAACGTTTGGTCTTTATAAAGTAAATAGAGAAAGGAGTTTTTTCATGGAAGATGTACAATCGATTATTTCTAAAAATGTGAGGCTTCTTAGAGATCAAAAAAAATTAAGCCTAGAAAAGATGGCAGAATTAACTGGTGTCAGTAAAACCATGATTGGACAAATTGAAAGAGGAGAATCAACCCCTACCATCACGACTTTGTGGAAAATCGCCAACGGATTAAAGGTGTCTTTTAGTGAGCTCATTTACGCACCACAGCCTGAAATCAAGGTGGTACGCAAGGAAGATGCACAGATTTTAACGGAAGATGACGGGAGATATCGTGTGTATACGACTTTTCCCTTTGATGACCGGGGAAAATTTGAAGTGTACCGAGTAGAAATTGATCCTGGCGGGTCGCTGCATGCGAATGAACATATTGGCGGAACAGAGGAATTGATCACTGTTTTTGAGGGAGCGCTTGATATATCCATTGGTGATGAGCAATACAGCTTAAAGGCCGGCGACTCCATTCGTTTTAAAGCGGACCGTTCGCATGCATATAAACAAACCGGAGAACAAATGGTCCGGCTGCAAATGATTCTTTATTATCCTCATGAAAAAAGCTGACAGGCTTGTCCACCTGTCAGCTTTGCGTTTTATTTAATTAAATCCCGGATCACGTACAACCGTTCCAGTAAATGTGACTCTGTATTTTCCTAATCCTAATTCTTCAATAGAGGTTTGTTTTAAAATACCGACCCAGCCATCCTTTGCATAGACAATACTTTCTGGGATGTTCGAGGTCGTATACGTTCTTGTTTCTGAGACAGTTCGACTCGCCTGAACGGTTATTTCACTTTTTGTTTGCTCCTTTGCTTCCACTGGAGCAGCTGTGACCCCGGCACCTGTTAAGACAATTGCTCCAACCAAAACTGAAGACATGACCTTTTTCATAAAAAATCCCTCCCTTTTTTTGTTGAACATATTAACCATACCATATATTAGTACTTCTATAAGATATTTTTTCATTTTTTTGAAAATTATGATATGATTGTCTTATGTTGGATAGAGAGTGTTCTATACTTCTGTGCTTTTATCCTCATCTCATTCCGTCAAACAATTGTGAACGGAGGTGATTTCATGAAAAAATGGCTCATCTGTTTTCAACTTGTTTTCCTCTTCACCTTGACGACCACACCACTTGCTTCTGCTGCTTCATGCCCTACAGTGAAACCTTGTGTCATTGATCCTTAAGCATAAGAAAGGTCGATCAAGCCTATGCACTTGATCGACCTTTTTCGTTATGCTTGCTCTGCTTCCCAGCTGGCAACCTCTTCTCTTACTTTAGGAGCGACTTCTTTTCCAAATAACTCAATGGCTTTTAATACTTGATCATGCGGCATTGAACCAACCGGTACATGAAGCATAAAGCGCGTGATTCCTACATTTTTTCTAAGGTGAATCACTTTCTCTGCCACTGCATCTGGATCTCCTACATACAGCGCGCCTTCTAACGTTCTCGCTGCATCAAATGTAGAACGAGTATATGGACCCCAGCCTCGCTCTCTTGCTAACGTGTTCATCACATGCTGTGTGGAAGGGAAGAATTGGTCTGCTGCAAGATCTGTTTCTTCCGCAACAAATCCATGCGAATGTGACGCTACGGTTAATTTCTCTGGGTCATGTCCAGCGTGCACTGCCGCTTGCTTATACAGCTGTACAAGCGGTGCGAACTGTCTAGGACTCCCGCCAATGATGGCAAGTACTAGCGGCAGCCCCAATAATCCAGCGCGTACAACAGATTCACGGTTTCCCCCACTGCCGATCCAAATTGGAAGCGGATCTTGAACAGGTCTTGGATATACCCCAACATCTTGAATAGATGGGCGATGCTTTCCGCTCCATGTGACACGCTCGGACTGCTGTAATTTGAGCAGCAAATCAAGCTTTTCTTCAAATAATTCTTCATAATCATTTAAGTCATAGCCAAACAGCGGGAATGATTCAATAAATGAACCACGGCCTGCCATGATCTCTGCACGCCCGTTGGATAGTCCATCTAATGTTGCAAAATCCTGAAAGACACGAACAGGATCTGCTGATGAAAGGACTGTCACTGCACTTGTCAAGCGGATATTCTTTGTTTGTGTTGCCGCAGCCGCTAAGACGACAGCTGGATTCGATGCAGCGAAATCTTGTCGATGATGCTCACCCACTCCAAATACATCAAGGCCGACTTGATCTGCTAAAATAATTTCTTCGACTACTTCTCGAATACGCTGTGCGTGACTGACTGTTTTTCCTGTTTGAAAATCAGGTGTTGTTTCTACAAATGTACTTATTCCTAGTTCCATGAGTGGAACCCCCTATCTTATAAGTATGTTACGAATTCAGAGACTGGCTTTCTGTAGCCTCTCGCTTGTCTGCTCTCTACTTTTTCTTTTCCGAGTGTGATCATTAACACAGGAACCAAATCCGACTCGATATTTAACACCTTTTTCATGACATCAGGGTCAAAACCGATCATTGGGCACGTGTCCCATCCCTTGTTTTTGGCGGAGAGCATAAACAGCATCGCAGATAATGAAGCATTGCGGATCGCCTCTTCTTTCTGAAAATCCGCTCCTCTCTGTTCATAAAAGGTCATCGTCTCTCTGACCATTTCTTCGTATTGCTGCGTGTTTAAAATGCCAAGCATTTTCAGACCTTCATAGATGTTCCCCGCTTGCTGATAAGCATTTGGGTCTCCAAGTACAATAATTGATGCTGAGGCGGAATGAACTTTATATTGTCCAAATGCAGCTTCTCTTACTTGTTCTTTGAGACCTTCTGTTTGGACGACGACATATTGTGTGTGCTGTAAGTTAAAAGCAGATGGTGCCATTTTGACTTCTTCAAATATGCTGTTAAGCTCTTCTCTCGAAATCGAGATATTTGGCAAAAAATTTGATGCGGATCGTCTTTCACGTACCAATGTATCAAAGCTGAGTGTCATCTTGTTTCCCCTTTTCGTGAAGTTGTTTTGCACCTAAACCGACTTTTTTTAGTAATTCAATGAGCTGTTCTTTTTCTTCTTTTTCAATAAAGGATAGGTTTAGCGAAATGACATCTGTGTGTTTAGGAAAAATGTCATCAAACAATTGCTTTCCTTTTTCCGTCAGCAATACATGAAATACACGTTTATCAGAGGGTGCACATTGCCTTTTCACCAGCTCTTGTTTTTCTAGTTTGTTCACGACATATGTCATGCTTCCACTTGGGATTGACAGGATGTCGCTGATCTTTTGGACAGGATGCGGCCCCTTACTATAGAGCAATTCAAGGATCTGAAAGTTCTCAAATCCGATATCATACCGTTCAATGTCTTTTTGGATATTTGTAAAAAGAGCTTGATAGGCTTTCATCCACACGCGGAATAGCCTTAAGTCTAATTCATGTTCATGCTGCACCATGGCAACTACTCCTTTTTTCAATAAATCCTAAAACTAGGATAAATTTATCCTAACACTAGGATATTTTATTGTCAACGAGTTTGTTTCATAAAAAAAAGACCACCTCAGGTCAGTGATCCTCTTCTTTTAAGACAAAATGCATTTCAGCTATCTGCTTGTATTGTTGTACTTCTTTTAATGAAAACCTGGATTCCATATCCGCTGGGGAAAACAGAGGAATGCCTCTCCCAATCATGACAGGTGCGATTTGAAGGTAAAGCTCATCAACCAATCCTGCTTTTATGAAAGACTGAAGCAGTTCCCCGCCGCCGACAATCCAGATATGCTGACCTGGTACATCTTTTAATTTTTTCACAAATGATAAGATATCTTCTCGAATGATATGAGTTCCTTTCAGACTGTCTTGTAAAGTTCGTGACATGATATAACAAGTCTTTCCTTCGTAAGGAAACTCATCTGGTGACAGCTGAAGAACCTGCTCATATGTATTTCGCCCCATGATCAGCGTATCAACTGACGCATAAAAGTCATCATAGCTCGTTTCTTCCTCGCCCTCTGTTCCTATTAGCCAATCGAGCCGGTGATCCTCTCTCGCTAAATAGCCATCGATACTCATCGCCCCATAAAAAAGCAGCTTCCTTTTCTGACTCAATCCCATCACTCCTTACCCTAAATAAGAACATATATTCTATCCCCATTGTATCAGAAACGAAAGACAAAGGATACATGGGTTTGCCATCTTCCATTTTCATGTCTTCAAAACCGTGATTCAATAAGGTATCCTCTTCAGGTAATGATATAATAAAATCAGTTCAATCAATGATCATACTTGGAGGAGAGACTGATGATACGACGACTTGATCATATCGTGTTGACTGTACAACATATGGAGGACACCATTCGCTTTTATACAAACGTATTAGGAATGAAGGAAGAAACCTTTGGAGAAGGCCGTAAAGCGCTTCGTTTTGGTTTACAGAAGATCAACCTTCATGAAGCTGGTCATGAATTTGAACGGGCAGCGGCTCACCCACTTCCTGGCTCTAGTGATTTGTGCTTTATCACCGATTTAGATATGGATAGTCTGCTGCTGCACCTTCGCAAGCAAGTGGTTCCTATTGAAGAAGGGCCAGTCAGGCGCACAGGTACATTAGGTCCGATTGAATCTGTTTATATCCGTGATCCTGATCTGAATTTAATTGAAATTTCTCGATATATAGAGGAGGGTGATCCGTCATGACCCGCTTATTTTTGAGACCGATTGAAGAGCAGGATTATCCTGGTATTCAAAGAGGATGCCAGCATGCAGAAACTCTTTATATGACTGGCACACGCAAAACGTTCACACTAGAAGAGATTCGTTCAGCCTATACCCGATTTTTACAAGATGACAGCAGACGAGATTTCGCCATTTGTCTGCTAGACACGAAAGAAATGATTGGGGATGCGGCGATTGTGGACATTGATCCAATTAATCATACGGCAAGCTTCCGCATTGCGCTTCATGGACCAGAACATTTCCAAAAGGGCTATGGTACAGAAGCTGTCCGGATGGTTCAAGCATTCGCCTTTGATACATTAGAACTCAATCGTCTTGAGCTCGAAGTCTTTTCCCATAATCCAAGAGCCTTCAGAAGCTATGAGAAAGCCGGATTTCAATATGAAGGGAAAAGACGCCAAGCACTCTATTTCAATGGAACCTACTCAGATGTGATCATCATGGGCATCCTTCGTGAAGAATACAATCAGATGAACAGTGGAGATGCCCCGCTTAAGAAGGGTCATCTTTTTTAAAAAATTGAATCGCTGTGACGATGATCAAACCAATCATGGAAGAGAGAACGATAGAGATGCTTGATATACTAAGCGCCATGCCTTCCCATCTGCCAATGAAGAAACTGGATATCAATAAAACCAATCCAAATAGAATGAAGCATATAGGGAGGATTAGCCCCGCATGACGGTGTCTGCGTCTTTTCCCTGCCCACCATGAGAGACACAATACAACGATTGTAAAAATAGCGGTTTGCAGCCAAAACATGTTGTTTCAACTCCCATTCTCTTTTTTATCTTATAACAATGGAGGTACTTCCAATGAACATTAGACCCATTGAGCAAAAAGACAATCCGTATATCGCAGCGATTATCCGCCAGTCACTAGAATCGGCGAATTTGGCGATTGAAGGAACTGCCTACACTGATCCCCACCTTGACCAGCTTTTCGAATACTATCAATCATTGACTCATGCAGCCTATTGGATTGCTGAAGAGAATGGTGACATTGTAGGCGGCGTAGGCATTGCTCCATTTACAAACGACATCTGTGAATTACAAAAGCTTTATTTAAGTCCAAAGGCACAAGGAAAAGGTGCGGGCAAAAAACTGATGGATACGGCGCTGCAATATGCCTCTACATACTACGAAGCATGTTATTTAGAAACCCGCCAGGAATTAACTGCAGCCACCGGCCTTTATCAGCGATATGGCTTTTCTCTTCTCTCTGAACCGATTGATGGCTCTGAGCATTCTGCGATGGATGCTTGGTATCTCAAAACCTTCTCATCATGAGCCATAAAACACTCGATAGGTTTTTGTCCGCTGAAAGCCTAGCTTCTCTGCCAGTTTGATCGAAGCTAGGTGATGGACATCGCAATCCCAATGCGGTGTCCTCTTATTTTCAAGACAGCTCCTGATCATATGCTGACCTGCCAGCTGCGCCAAACCTTTCCCCCGGCAGGCTTCTTCTGTCCAAATATCTATCTCCACACGATCTTCACTTGAAAAAATGGAGACACATTCACTCACCACGTTCTCTCCATCTAAGATGGCAACTCCGATTCCTTTTGATAGAAAGCGCGCCGCTCTCCCCCAATAGGCTTCGTAATAGCTAGGAGGAAAAGCCCTGCTTGCATTGATCACCTGTTCATTTGTCCGCTCTACTCTATAGCCCGGATGAGGCACATCGACATAAGAAAGTGCCTGCGGAAAAACGTACGCATGTCTTTCCATCTCATTCAGATGTGAACCAAGACATTTTTTCATCATCACATCTGTTGATTGATTCGCTGAAAATACGGTAAACCGGCCGTTTTGTCTTCTCTGTCTTTCGTAAACATCCACAATGAAGGCCAAGCAGCGTGACAGCTCCGCTTCTCTCTTGCCTGCAACATAATAAATGCCGCATGCAGCTTCAAGAAAAAAAACAAGAGGGTGCACTGCATCATCTACATACAGATGTCCTTGTATGAAACCATCCATGACCGCATCTACAAACACTGGATATGCCGGGTCGATCTGGCGAATTCCTTCTTTCATCGATGGTGACCTTTGCTTCTCCAAGAGATGCACAGTGCTCCCTCCTTTCACGAACATGTTCTTTCCTTCCATTATAAATAAAAAGCTGTGCGCATGCAGTGACTCTTTTTACCCTTTACTGTGGAACTACTTTACCATCCCTGCACCTGTCAACATTCTCATCTCCACCGCCATCAATTCAGCCTTTCAATTAGGGGCGGCCGCGTTATATTCGACTGCTTTACTGCAATTGATTATGTTATTTCATCGGCATTGCCTTTCTGACACTGACTGGTCATATCATCGCCTTTCTGTTTTACAAAAAGCATCAAAATCAAAAAATGGCAGAAGCATTGAATCGTCTGAAGCCACAGTCATAAAAAAAGAGACCTCAATAAAGGTCTCTTGTCTGTTATTCTGCCGCAGGCTCTTCTGCCTTCCCCTTCCAAATAAGGGTTAAGCCTAACCCAAGAAATAAGACAACACCTGCGAATAGAAATGGGAAATGTATATTTTGATCGAATAAAATGCCGCCAAGTGCTGGGCCGAAAATCGTACCTAGGCTTGTGTAGGTGGAGTTCATCCCTGCGACAAATCCTTGCTGGTTTCCAGCGATTTTGGATAAGAAGGTCGTTAATGCTGGTCGCAATAAATCAAACGCAAGGAAAATGACACATGTGACAATCAGTACAACCAAAAAGCCTGAAACGACTGTCGAAACGAAAGCAAGGACCGCTCCGACAATCAGGCATAGCTGAATGACTCTTTTCTCCCCTAGGGCATTAACCAGTTTACCAAACACAAGTACTTGGATGATGACCGCCACAATCGAGCTGACGGTAATGATGACGGCAATATCTTTTGGTCCAAATCCAAACTTATGATTTGTAAACAAGCTAAAGACTGTTTCATACGCAGATAGTCCAAAAGCGAGGACAAACACAATGATAAAGGCGATGAGATAGCTTGGATGAATCGATTTTTTCAAATCTTTAAAGAAAGTAGATTCCTTCACTTGACCCATTTGTTTCGCTCGCTCTTCTTTTGTTAATGGCTCCTTCAGCATAAACATAGACGAAATGACGGCAATAAACGCAATCCCTGCTGCAAAGAAGAATGGCAGGCGTACGCCATATTCTGCGATAAATCCGCCAATGCCCGGGCCAATAATAAAACCAGTACTAATGGCCGCTGACACATAGCCCATTGCCTTTGATCTTTCTTGAACGGTCGTGATATCTGCGACATAAGCAGTGACAGCCGGCATGATAAATGCCGCACTAATGCCGCCTAGCAGCCTTGCAAAATACAGCACATACACGTGTGTCCCAAGACCGAAGACGAGTTCTGATAACGCAAATAGAAACAGCCCTGACACAATCATAATCTTTCTTCCGTAGCGGTCTACCCATCTCCCTGCAATAGGTGAAGCAATGAGCTGAGCCACGGCAAACGCCGCCACAAGGTATCCCATCGTACTTCCTGTTAGATGCATCACGTTCATGAATAGCGGCATGACAGGAATGATGAGACCGATGCCTAAAAACGCAATAAATATATTACTTAATAAAATAACGAGTACAGCTTTTTGCTCACGAATCGGTTTTTGCATGATGTTTGTTTCTCCTTTACTGACTCACTTGTTACTCATGATGGTTGATTCCGTGAATAAACAATGAGATCGCCTCTTTTTGTAACTCTTTCTTCTGTTGGATGGTGTCACTTTTATATAACACGTCTAATCCGTAAAAAACGGAAAGTAATATTTTCACTTTTGACTCCACATGCTGAATTGACCAGCTGCCATCTTCGTTTCCTTCAAGTAAGATGTCTCTCATCACATCATCAAAGTCGGCATCAATCTTGTTCAGCCGTTCCATGACCTCGTCTGATGTAAAGACACTTGCACAGAATTCCTCACTCGCTCTCATTAATGGGTAGTTAATCCCCATTTGACTGAGCAGCTCTGCAAATCCGGCGAGCTTATCAATGGCCCGGTGCATCGTTTGTTTCTCCTGATGCCACGTCTCCATCATCAAACGGTGATCCTCTTCCATGATATGAAGGAACAAGAACTCTTTTCCTTTAAAATGGTGATAGAGATTGCCTTTACTAACCTCAGCAGCCTCTAGAATATCCCGCACGGATGTTTCTGAATATCCTTTTTTCGCAAATAAATCACGAGAAGCGGTGACGATTTTTTGCTTCGTCTTCTCGCTCTTTCCAGCCCCGCTTTGTGTACTTGTCATCTTTCACAATCCCTTCTACCTTGCTTTTCTTTGCAAGGACAAATCAAAACCGACCAGTTGGTTTATTTTTTTATTATAAATGGATCTTTTTCAAAATACAATGAAAAAGTCATCGAATTCATAAGGAGTGAATCATGTGAAAACAAACAATACGGTCATTTATGCCCTCTCATCATTTAATAATTCTTAATATTTAACTTCACTTAACAATAAGGATTGCCTATAATAGAATAGAGGTGATGTCATTGGATGAGGAAATCATTCATTACGGTAAAAAAATCATTGAATACTCGAATGCACTAGGCTCTATCTATGTAGAAGAGTATCAACGATTTTTAAAACATGAGTATGCAGATTTATCAGCCAAACAAGAGCTGACACTTGAATTATTACGGACAAAAACGAGAACAATCAACGAACTAGCTGATTACTTTTCAATTTCGGCAAGTGCCGCTAGCCAGCTTGTCTCAAAGCTTGAGCAGCTTGGCTATGTCAAACGAGAAATTAATCCACATAACCGAAGAGAAATCATTGTTGATTTTGCTCAAAAGGGTCATGACTATCACAAGAATACGGAAGAAATTCAATTGCACCTTATTCAAAAATACTATGCAAAGCTTCCAAAAGAAGATTTAAAAACATTATTATCTCTATACGAAAAAATCTATCAGATTGCGAAAGAAGCGCCTTAATCCGGTGTTTTTCTCCAAAATTTAAGTTAGATAAACTATTAAGGGGATGAAAATATGGGTAGGATTCATTTACAAGATGGACGTCATATTGGTTTGTGTGAATACGGTGATCTTGAAGGGTTTCCAGTATTCTTTTTTCACGGAACACCTGGATCAAGAGTCATGTTTTTAGATGATGACCCAATCTCTAAAGAGCTCGGTGTTCGCCTCATCTGTTTAGACAGACCTGGATTTGGTTTATCTACCCCTCAACCTGACCGTACGATTTTAGACTGGGCAAAAGATGTGCTGGAAGTAGCAGATCATTTAGGCATTCAGCATTTTTCAGTGATGGGTGTATCTGGAGGCGGCGCATTCGCTGCTGGCTGTGCTTATCAATTGCCGAATCGAGTCCTTTCAGCCGCTCTGATCTCAAGTACAACGCCATTTCAGGACGGAAAACCGCCTAAGAGTATGCTCAAAGAGAACAAATTGGCTTTTTTCCTCAGTAAGAAGTTCCCTTGGCTATTGAAAGCAAGCTATCGTTCCCAGAAAAAAATGATTGAGAAAAAACCAGAGAAATTTAAGAAGCTGGCCAAAAATGGGAACAAACATTTACATCCATGGGACCGTCAATTCCTTCAAACCGATGAGCAGCTCGAGATGATGATGACGCATTTACACGAAGCCACTCGTCAATCGGTGGATGAATGTATTCATGAACCATATTTGCTCTCGCAGCCATGGGCATTCGATATGAAAGATATACAAATCCCTGTTGATGTATGGCATGGAAAAGAGGATACGATGGCTCCATTTGTAGAAATAGAAAAAATGGCTCCTAGTATTCCAAACGTCAAAACCTATTATATAGATCAAGCGGGACATTTTCTTACAGATGTAGACGATATATGGCGAGATATTTTACTCTCTTTAAAAACACGTGCTGAAAAGTATCATCAGGAACATGCATAAAAAAAGACCCGAAGCTTCGGGTCCCTTTCTTCATTAATATTTTTCATAATATGTCTGTACTTTATCTGGATCTTTTGTCTTCGTTAGAGCGAGCATAAGCAGAATGCGCGCTTTTTGTGGATTTAATGAATCCGATGACACAAAGTGATGTTCATCATCCATTTTTTCGTGGGTCACAATTCCATTTCCCGCACGGCTTGACCTCACGAGGACCACATCTTTCTTCACTGCATCTGTTGCCCCTTTGATGGCTTCTGTTGACATCGTTCCATTTCCTGCTGCGGCAACGACAATGCCTTTCGCTCCTGCTTTTACAGCTGCATCATACACATATTTTTGATCATTTTGATAGCCATATAAAATATCGACTTGTGGCAATTCTTTTATTTTCGATACATCAAATTCACTATCAGTTGTATGTTTTCTTGTCGTTTCGTTATAGAAGGAAACAACTTCACCAGCAATTTCTCCAATGTAGCCTTGCTCAAGTGACTTGAAGGAATCGGTTGTGGTCGTGTTTGTCTTTGTAATAAATCGAGCTGAGGCAATTCGGTCATTTAACGTGACCATGACACCTTTGCCTTTTGCTTCTTTTATAGAGGCAATTTTGACAGCATGATACAAGTTCAGCGGACCATCCGCACTGATAGCAGACGCTGGTCTCATTGAGCCAACGACCACAACTGGCTTATCACTTTTGACAACCAGATGTAGAAAGTAAGCTGTTTCTTCAAGTGTGTCTGTTCCATGCGTGATGACTATGCCATCCACCTGATCATCATTTAAGAGTTGATTCACTCGTTTGGCTAATTTTAAAAGAAGGGCATTATCAACATTTTCACTGCCAACATTCGCTACCTGCTCACCGGTAACGTTTGCAATATCCTTTAGCTGAGGAACTGAAGCAATGACTTTATCGATGCCAAGTGAACCGGATTTATATCCTGTCGTATCTGTATCACTGTCCGAACTGCCAGCAATCGTCCCGCCTGTCGCTAATACCTTAATATTAGATAAGGACTTATTCCCTGTTTCTACGGCTGTCGTTTTGTCCTTTGATTCATTAGTTGCGCTTTCTTTTTCGCTTTGATTTTTCTCTTGGGTACTTGTATTGGCACAAGCTGCTGTCGACAGTAATAAAGCAGAAAGAAGGACAGCACCTAACCATTTTGTTACGTTCATTCGATCATCTCTCTTCTTAAATGTGATGGATTCAAAGCTAGATCTCTTTCTATAGGGTTTACTTTATACCATTCCTTCATTCATCGGCATGAGGCGAAAGATACAGAACCAAATAAAGGAAAAATGGTCGTTATCACAATCATTTATTTACATCTAAATACCTAACTTTACTTTTAAAAGAGGAGATATTGAGGTTGTTCAATCAATAAAAGTAAACAATACTAGATCATCAATTTATGATAAAATATAGTAAATTTTACAAAAAAGAAGTATACGTATTGCAAATGCTTCAATCATTTCACAAAATCCTAATAACACTATTCCTTAGTTCGATTTTACTCAGTCTGTTCGTATGCTTCTATCCACCGATTCAGGGAGAGCCTGCGTTCCTGGTATTTTACATTCCCATCTTTTTTGTTTATTATTTCGTTTTTGCGGTTCCTTTGCAGTTGTTGTTTTCTTTGCAGCCAAAGGCTTTCCATCCTCTTTATTTAGCTGCTTATTTACTGATTGCAATGGTTGTCATGCTTTTTGTCATTGATGGTATTGGGAGCTCGGCATCTGTGCCTATCGTCATCATGAGCAGTCTCATCTACTGGGTCTCTGATTCTTTGCTTTATCAAAGAACATATGAACAAAACACCTAATGTGAAGGTGTTTTTTTCATCAAATAATTGTTATCCATTTTGAGTTTGAGCGGATTTCGCAGGGCGGACGAGTTCCTGTTCTATATAATGACGAGCGTATACTTTGTGATGTTTAATAGCTTACATACTTCTCCACTTGTTACATACGTCACTAGATTCCCTCCTTGTGTACACATTCTAAACCATGTGGTTACCACACAGTCAATCATGCCATAAAAAAATCACCAAGGACATCTTCCCTCAGTGATGTGTCATTTCTATTTCATACTTGGACTAGCATGTGAAAAAATCGGATCTTTCAATTCAAAATCAAATGTCTTGCCGTCAACAATACCGACTGTTTTATCATGGTCATAAAGCTCAAGCAGACAAGCTGCCATTTCTTTTGATGTATGATATTTCTTGATATTGCCTTCATATTCGAATTGATCTACATCTAATGAACGCTTTGCAAATTCTGATTCTGTTGCAGAAGGTGCTAATATTTTCGCCTGTAACTTAGCTCCCTTTTCTTTCAACTCTAGTGCCAGTCCTTCTGTAAAGGCACTCACGTAAAACTTCGTGGCTGAATAGGTGACGGCATTGCCGACGACTGTATAGCCCGCTCTTGAAGAAATGTTGATCAGCTGAGCCCCTTCTACTTGCTCATAATCACGAACAAATAAAGTGGATAAAATCGTTAAGGCTTCGATATTCAGATGAAGCATATCCCCAATTTTACTTACATCCTGTTCTCCTATTGAACCGAAATGGCCAAACCCTGCATTATTAATGAAGGTGTCAAGCTCATATTCAGCCAACGATTCATAAAATGAATACACTTGCTCCATGTCGGTTAAATCGACAGACTGTATGTTTACTTTGATCTCGGGATATTGATCAAGAATCTCTTTCTTCAGTTCTTGGAGTTTCTCGAGCCGTCGTGCAGCTAAAATAAGGTTTTTGCCTCGTGCCGCAAAGGCTAGCGCCGCCTCATACCCAATACCTGAACTTGCTCCTGTAATGACTGTATAGCTCAATTATATCCCCCTATTAACGTCTTCTAACTGGTTAAATTATAACGACAGCACTTCGCTCTAGTCAATTTTGAAGAGAATCACAGGGTTTATTAACTTGTCTCACTTCATTCATCATGTTGGAGGATGTCATGTTGAGTTTTTTTTGTTAATTTGTGAAAAACCAATTGGTAGGAATGTTCGATTAACTCCTCTACAAATGAAGATGGAATGTCCGCATCAAGGTAAATCGAATTCCAATGAGTCTTATTCATATAATAGCCCGGAATAATCCCCTCATGCGCCTCTCTTAGTTCTTCAGCACGTTGAGGGTCACATTTTAAAGTGATGACAGGTTTTCGATTCGCATCTCCGCCCATCATAGCAAACATCTTTCCACCAATATGATAACGATCTGCCTGCCATTCTGGCTGATAATCCTGGGTTACTCCTTTTAAAGAAAGACAAAATGCCTGTAGTTTCTCTTTTTCCATTAGATTCGCTCCTTTTTTAAGTCGTCTTCTATTCTTTCTATTATATCGACAATGAAGGCAGATATCTGATCTTTTGTAACCCACTTCTTTCTCAAGCAACAATAAAAGCACAGTCCCGCTGGGCTCTGTGCTTTAACATCACTGTTCCTTTCTTATTCAAATGCCTTCTTCAATTGATCACTCATCAGATGCCAAGCCTCTTCAGCTATTGCTAAATCTCCGGCATGCGTGAAGGCGTGAGGGACTCCTTTAAACTGTCTGTACGTGACGTCTACCCCTGCTTCTTTTAACTTCTCCGCATATTGTTCGGCTTCTTGAGCTAGCGAATCTCTTTCAGCTGTGATAACGAGAGCTGGTGGCATTTGTGCCAAGGATGAACGATCAGCAAAGATCGGAGAAACGAGCGGATTGTGCGGATCTTGGCCTTGCAGATAGAAGGCATTAAAGAGTCTCGCCATTTCAACTGGGATCGCTTCTTCAAACGCTGGCTTTTGTGCTGGATCAGTGGCTAAATCAAGCGGCGGATAATCAAGCACTTGATAGACAATAGGAAGTTGGTGCCCTTTTTGAATATTTAAGAGACAAGCAGCCGTTGCCAAGTTTCCTCCTGCGCTATGTCCGCCAATGGCTATTGCTTTGGGATCTATTTGAAGCTCATCAGGGTGTTCATACAGCCACTTCAGCACATCGTAGCATTCATGAAGAGCGGCCGGGAAAGGGTGCTCTGGAGCAAGCTGATACTCCACATTGACGACGATACATTGCGCTCGGTCTGCAATGACCGGACACCAATGGTTATCCATTTCAGCACTGCCTAGGATAAATCCTCCGCCATGTAAATTCACAAAAACAGGAAGCGGCTGCTTTGATGTGTTGACCGGCTTAAATACCCATACCTTTGTTTCGCCAGCACTTGTTGGAATGTCATATTCCATTTTGTTTACTTCAGGAGGATGGACTGGTTTTAGTTCCGATTGACTCGGTAATGAACCTTCAGCTGGTTGACGTAATGACGCAGCGATTTTGATTTGTTCTTCTAAGTTCATGATCTCAGTCTCCTATCTTATTCATTTCTTCTAACTCATTCGTTCCTTTTTCCTCTTTTCCTTCTACTGAATCAGCAGCACATTCTCATTGGTTCACTTTTTATCTATCTCCCCATTTTCGCTCTCTTTGAAACAAGCATTGGGCAAATAAAAAAGCACTGCGGCGCTAGGTCCTCAGTACTTTTCATCTATTTTATGAAACTTGCTGTTCTACTTTCACTCGTTTAATGAAGAAAGCGATGATCAAACCAATGACGGTCATGATCACAGCAAAGATAAATGCATGCTGGACGCCATTTGTAAAGGCGAGCAGCTGGTTCATCGGATTTGCGGGATCAGCCACATTTTCCATAAAGCTGCGGGTCCCTGATGAAAGGATCGAAATACCGACCGCAGTACCAATAGCTCCTGACACCTGCTGCAATGTATTCATAATCGCTGTACCATGCGGATATAGCTCTGGCGGCAGCTGATTTAATCCATTTGTTTGTGCAGGCATCATGATCATCGCGATTCCGACCATTAACGTAATATGAAGGGTCACAATGTATCCAATCGATGTATTCACACTTAAATTCGTGAAGCCAAACATCGTCGCTGCGACAATGACAAGCCCTGGAATCACAAGCCATTTTGGCCCAAACTTATCAAATAGCCCACCCATGATTGGAGATAGCAGACCGTTGATAATTCCACCAGGCAATAGCATTAAACCTGCTGTAAATGTAGTTAGTGCCAAGGATGTTTGCAGATACAATGGCAAAATCATCATAGCAGACAGCATCACCATCATACACACTAAGATCAGCAGTAACCCAATGACAAACATCGGATATTTAAACGGGCTTAAGTTCAACATCGGTTCCTTCATATTCAACTGTCTGAGAGAGAATACAAGAATCCCAATGACACCTACTACAATTGCAACGATCACATGCATACTGCTCCAGCCGCCGCCTTCACCGGCACTGCTAAAGCCATACACAATTCCTCCGAAACCAATGGTTGAAAGCACAATCGATAAAATGTCGATTTTTGGTCTTGTTGGCTCCGTAATATTTTGCATAAAGATAAAACCAAAGACGAGTGCAGCTATTAATAACGGAAGTGAAATCCAGAAAATCCAATGCCAAGTCAGCGATTTCAAAATAAGACCAGAGACTGTTGGACCAACAGCTGGTGCAAACATGATCACAAGACCTATAATCCCCATTGATCTGCCTCGTTTATGAGGCGGGATGATCACCAAAATCGTATTGAACATCAATGGAAGAAGCAATGCCGTACCGACTGCCTGTACGACACGTGCCACCATTAAAATACTAAAGACTGGCGCAACCGCCGCAATAAATGTTCCAATGATCGAAAAGATGAGCGACGTAATGAAAAGCTGTCTTGTTGTAAACCATTGAAGAATGAGTCCTGAAATTGGTACGAGAATACCAAGTGTTAATAAATATCCTGTTGTCAGCCACTGAGCTGTCGTTGCTTCAATACCAAAGTCTAACGTTAAGCTTCTCAGCGCCATATTTAGTGCTGTTTCACTGAACAGGCCAATAAAACCAGCTGTGATAAATGAGATAATAATGGGCAGCGTTCGAATATGAGAAGCTGCTGCTTGCTGTTTGTTCATAGTAGGTTGGCTCCTTTTCTTTTTCAATTTAGATCAATCATAGGAAGTCAGGCTGGTCAGAAATGAGCCACTTCAATGTCTATTGAAAACAGATAAAATCTGTTTCTCTGCAGCGAATTGAGCGATTTTTTCGATTGAATAACCAGATTCACAAATATAAAACATCAGTTCAGGCGTCATCGGAGAGGACATACATAATGTCGTCAGCTCAATATCCTGTATGTTCGCTTCCCCTTTTTCTTCTGCTTCCTCCAGCAAATCACGAATGATTTGTTTAAGCGATTGACTGTAATGACAATCATACACTTTACTTGTCTGTTCTAAATTCCCAGAGATTGTAAGCATCCGAATCCAGTCTAAATGATGACCGACGATGAGATGAATTTCTTCGAGCACATAACGCAAACGTTCACGAACCGGCTGGTCACTGATTTTGCTCAAGTAAAGATGCAAAGCAGGGATCAGCTGTTCAAATCTTTCTCCAAGGATAGAAAGGCACAAATCACTTTTATTGGCATAGCGGCGGTAAAGAGTGCCCTGCCCAACACCAGCTGTTTTGGCAATTTTATGCATGCTGACATTTTCCACGCCAAATTCCTGAAACAAAGAAAAAGCGACCTCTTCAATTTCCTTTCCAATATCCTTTTCCATGATGCCTCACCTTCTTTACCTTCATCCATATTGCACTTATCTCTATGTGTTAAATCTCATCTCTTTTGATTCTCATTAGGACAATTGTCCCGATATTATCTTACGGACAACTGTCCGCTTTGTCAATCATTCTTTATTAAATGGCATGAAAAAGATCAAAAACTCAATTTTAACGAATGAGTTTTTGATGACCTTTTGCTGTTTATACCATTTTCTTTAGTAACTTCCTATGAAATAAGAGAAGAATCTAGCAAAAAATCCTCTTTAATATCATATATTAGACCGATTTTCCATTTTGAGAGAATCATGTATGATCAATTAAGAAAACGCTTTCAAAAAAGGAGAGGGGAATGCCTATATGTCTTACCGTGTGAAACGAATGTTGATGCTGCTTGTCACTGGATTAGTCTTGAGTTTGTCCACATTTACTGCGGGTGCCTCGGCACAAACAGGCGGGTCGTTTTACGAGCCTTTTAACAACTATAATACGGGGTTATGGCAAAAAGCCGATGGGTACTCGAATGGAAACATGTTTAACTGTACGTGGCGTGCAAATAATGTCTCCATGACGTCATTAGGTGAAATGCGATTATCGCTCACAAGTCCCTCCTATAATAAGTTTGACTGCGGAGAAAACCGCTCCACTCAAACATATGGCTACGGGCTTTATGAAGTCAGCATGAAACCAGCCAAAAATGTAGGGATCGTGTCTTCGTTCTTTACTTATACGGGACCGACTGATGGTACGCCTTGGGATGAAATTGATATCGAATTTCTAGGAAAAGATACGACAAAGGTTCAGTTTAACTACTATACCAATGGTGTAGGAAATCATGAAAAAATCGTCAACCTTGGTTTTGATGCAGCAAACTCTTATCACACGTATGCATTTGACTGGCAGCCTAACTCGATTAAATGGTATGTAGATGGACAATTAAAACATACTGCCACTACTCAAATCCCTCAAACTCCAGGAAAGATTATGATGAACCTCTGGAATGGTGCAGGTGTCGATGAATGGCTCGGCTCCTATAACGGTGTTACACCGCTCCACGCACATTATAACTGGGTGCGTTACACAAAAAGATAACCACATCACAAAACCTGTGAAAAGTCACAGGTTTTTCTTCATTTAAATTGAGCTGGTTTTTAGTTGATGAACCAGCTTTTGTTCATAGCTGTGGATAATATCTTCATAACTTTCTATCTTGTAATCTAACCGCTTAATCGTCTCTTCGATTTCCTTTTGTTTTTCTACAAGTCTTTCTCTCTCATTGACCAAAATACTTTTCCGCGAGGACAGGGTACGATCCTCGCCCTCGATAAATAAAGCCGTATATTCTCTAAGTGCATCAATTGAGAGACCCGCATTTCTCATACATTTGATAAATTCAATCCACTGAATATCTTCTTCTGCATAATCACGAACACCGTTTTCATCACGCCGGATCGGTCGAATTAAACCAATATTCTCGTAGTATCTGAGCGTGGCAGTAGATAAATCGAGCTGCTTGGCGGCTTGTGCTATTTTCATTGTTTTCACCCTTCTCTTCTTCTCTCACCTTATGAAAAATGAAATTCCTTCTTCTCATCATCTCCAATTTGATAGAGAACGCAAGATGCTTTTGGCTCAATTCTTTATTTAAGGATGTTGAAAAGCTTGAAGAGGGTTCTCTATTGACTTAGAGTTCACTTTAAGACGTACAGTATAGAAGTAAAGAATCTTACTTTTGAAAGGATGATCAAGAATGTGTCAGACGCACCATTCAAACGTTTTAAGTGTTTCACATGCAAAAGCGAGCTTTGAACGGACAACCATTGAACGAAGAGCGCTTCGTCCACATGATATTTTAATCGATATTCAATTTAGCGGGATCTGTCATTCAGATATCCACAGTGCCTTTGATGAATGGGGCGGCGGTATTTTCCCAATGGTTCCGGGTCATGAGATCACTGGAGTCGTTGCCGCTGTTGGTGATGATGTGACGAAATTTCAGATCGGAGACCGTGTAGGTGTTGGCTGCTTTGTTGATTCCTGCGGCACCTGTGAATATTGCCAAAATGGAGACGAGCAATATTGCACGAAAGGGGTCGTCCAAACCTATAATAACCTCGATTATGACGGGGAACCGACTTACGGCGGCTATAGTCAGAAGATTGTCGTGACAGAGCGCTTTGTCGTCAGCATTCCAGATCAACTATCCCTTGATGCCGCAAGTCCTCTTCTCTGCGCTGGAATCACAACTTATTCACCGTTAAAGCACTGGAAAGCAGGGCCAGGTAAAAAAGTTGCCATCGTCGGGATGGGCGGACTCGGTCACGTGGCCATTCAATTCGCACGTGCACTTGGCGCTGAAGTCACGGTATTGAGCCGCTCTTTGAATAAAAAAGAAGAGGCGCTGTCATTTGGTGCAAAAGATTATTTTGCTACAAGTGATCCTCATACCTTTCAGTCACTAGCCGGTCAGTATGACCTCATTCTCAACACAGTTTCTGCCAATATCAATATAGACGCCTATTTGTCCCTACTTCGTGTGGATGGAACCTTGGTGAACGTCGGTGCACCACCTGAGCCAGATCAATTCCACGTCTTTTCATTGATTACTGGCCGCCGCAGCATTGCCGGTTCACTCGTTGGAGGCATACAAGAAACACAAGAAATGCTCGATTTCGCAGCTGCTCACAATATCGCACCACAAATTGAAGTGATCAACGCAAGTCAAGTTGATGAAGCGTATGAACGTGTGCTGAAAAGTGATGTGCGTTATCGGTTTGTCATTGATATTTCGACATTATGATCGGATTCTATTTTGAAAGACTAGCTCAATGGCTGGTCTTTTTTAATGGTGGATATCCTGTTTTTCTTATAGCGAGGATTCTAGAGGATATGTTCAAAAATCATGGATAATAAAAAAAAAATCACACCCAAAATTCCTTCAAAATAATCTCTCTTTTTTAGAACTAAATTTATTGACAAAAAATAAATAAACATGTTATTATTAAAAATTTGATTATTTCGGATCGATTTGTGGTACCCTTATAGTAGGTACTTAATATGGAGGTGGATGATATGTTTCAAATTGGTGATAACATTGTGTATCCAATGCATGGAGCAGGTATAATTGAAGCCATAGAAGAAAAAGAATTTTCTGATGAAAAACAACAGTATTATGTGATTAATATGTCAATCAGTCATATGAAAGTGATGATTCCAACACGGAAAATGTCGGGTTCACGTATTAGACCTGTTACAGATATACTGGCATTAAACAGTGTGATACACATTTTCCAGCATGGCAAATCAGATCAAATTCTGACATGGAAAGAACGGCATACAATTAATACAAACAAAATAAAAACGGGTAGCATCCAAGACGGTGCTGAAGTTGTACGTGACCTGATGCGTATGAAGAAAGAGAAAGCACTAAATGCAAGTGAAAAGAAAATGCTAGATGATGCCCATGAATTTTTGCTAAGTGAATTAGAAGTCATCAAAGGGATTACAGAAAAGCAAATAAAAAGTTTCTGTTAAGAACTCTGCCGCTCTTTTGGGCATCCCTCACCATTTTTGAATACATGTTCTCTAAGAACCTATCCACCCTTCAACTTATGAAAGAAAAAAGAATTTATTTAGGCAAATTCCGCATATTGTAAATCCAATATGCTATACTGTTGATAAACCTTTGAAGCATGAATTTTTTTACGATTACCTTGTAACATCTCCCTACTTGTACGCTGAGTAGGGTTTTTTATTGAAGAAATAATTGGAAACACAAAAAAACAGGCTCTCTACAGAGAACCTGTTTTTAAAAATGAAGATTAAGCAGTTTTTTGAACGTTAGCAGCTTGAGCTCCACGAGAACCTTGCTCTACGTCAAATGTTACTTTTTGACCTTCGTCTAAAGATTTGAATCCGTCACCTTGGATAGCTGAGAAATGTACGAATACATCGTCGCCTTCTTCACGTTCGATAAATCCAAAACCTTTTTCTGCGTTAAACCATTTTACTGTACCTTGTTCCATGTTTGTTGCCTCCTAGTGCGTTACCACACAATGTATTATACTATCCTTGCCCAAAGTATCCTCAAGACGAAAAGTCTTTCTTCATGCTATCCTTTACGCCGAACAAAAATAATTATTCTTATTGTAACATGAATCGGAAATAATTGCAATTTAGGATTTAAAAGAGCACCAAACGTGATATAGTGACACAAATAAGACAGGGGGTTTAATGATGAAACGAATAAACAAATTTCATATCCCTCACCCTTGTTAATTTAGCTATGTTAAAGAATAATGTTGATTTTGGTTAAAAAGAAGAAACTCCCCTTTGCAGCGAGTCCACTTGTGCATAAAATCAGTTAGTTTGATCACCAAAAGAGAGAATCTTTTCTAAATTCTCTCTAAAATCGACTGAACAAAGTCAGTTTTCCCCTCTGCATATTTGTGTTTTTCATTTTTATTTAAAATTGATAGGTTCAGTTTGAGCTGCTCGTACTCACTTCTTACTAGTTCGTTACTTCTTAAATAATCCCTGAAATTTAACTGTTCGAGTAAATACCTATTGCCTGTTTGATACATATGGATTTGGTGTGTACGTGGTTCTCCTTTGTTGAAATAGTGTCTTTCAGGTAAAACATTGGTTCCTTTATATGAATAACCTAGCCCTTCCAAAGCTGTTACGCACTGTTCTCCGTCAAGAAAATCATCTATTTCAATTGCAATATCAATAATTGGCTTCGCACTTAAACCCTTTACTGCTGTACTTCCAATATGGTGGACATTCACTGTGTACTGACCGATAACCTCTACTATTCGTTTCTTTTCCATTTCAAATTCTTTGACCCATTCAACAGACCAAGGAACTAAAAAACCTCCCCTCTTGGTAATCCAAGCATTTACTCAACCCGCCTTATGATTGTTTAGTTAGACTTTTTTAACATAGGTCAAATCGGTAGAAAACATATAAATCTTACTAATAGTTGAAGCATTTCGATGGATAGCAAAAAAACCTTTCAAACGGTATGGGGATGATTGGACTGCATTATATAAAAATATTATTCTCAAACAAAAACGTCCACTTACTTAAGATGAGTGGACAGTCATTTAGAGAAAAACTACTTAACATTTTCAGACTCAAGTCTGTTTAACCAGTTATGGACTAATGAGTTAAATACATCGGGTTGTTCAATTTGCAGGTTGCGGCCAGCCATATCAAGCACTGCAAAAGTTACCCTTGGATAATCTAGTTTTCTTTTTATATTCATTTTATTTTGATTTTTCTAATTGGTTTTCGCCCCATAAAAGAAGTTGTTCAAATATAGGGATCAGCTCTAGTCCTGCCCCAGTCAATGAATATTCTACTCTTGATGGAACTTCATTATACTGAACTCGTTGAACAATTCCGTTTTCAATCAAATCCTTTAATGATTGATTGAGCATTGTTCCTGTAATTCCATACACTTTACGCTTTAACTCATTATATCGAATATCATTGTAACTACATAGTACAGCTAAGATTTTTAAATTCCATTTTCCCGCTAATATATTTAAGGCATAACTTGCTGGAGCTATCGCTTTATTCAGCTCACTTTCAGTCATATTTTATCCACTCCTTAGTCAGTTTTTCCTTACTTAGTCAGTTTATATTGAGTACTTGTTAAATCAATTCCATTTATTATAATCAAATATGTAAACCATGTCACCCATGTATTAGAGAGCTAAATTGATTTTAAAACCCTTCAAGTTCATACTTTTTCTAGGAGATGGAGTGAGTAAATGAAAAATGAAAAGATGCGTGCTGCACAATATACTAAATATGGATCACCGAATGTTCTTTTTGAAGATTCTATATCAAAACCTGTTATAGAAACTGGAGAAGTACTCATTCGTGTACATGGGTCGAGTGTAAACTCTATGGATACGCTTTTTCGATCAGGCAAGATGAAACTATTAACGGGTAATCAATTCCCTAAAGGAACAGGGGCAGACTTTTCTGGTGAGGTTGTTGAGGTAGGATCGAACGTAAAAAATTATCAATTAGGTGATAGAGTGTGGGGAGTTCTTCCTATGAAATTAAGGAGCCAAATTGGTAGTGCCGCTGAATATGTAGCTATATCACCTGAGAAAATATCTAAAATTCCTACAAAGGTTGATCTCTTACAAGCTGCGGCATTGCCTGGCGTAGGTGCTACTGCAATTATTGCTTTAAAATATAAAACTAACCTTAGAAAAGGCGAAAAGTTACTTGTACGTGGTGCAAGTGGAGGAGTCGGAAGCATTGCGATTCAAATTGGCAAAATGTTAGGTGCTCATGTAACTGCTCTTGCAAACGAAAAACATCTTACTTTTCTTCAAGAGCTAGGTGCAGACGAAGTATTTGATTATAAAAAAACATCTCCTACTGATCTTAAAAAGTTTGATGTAGTCATGGACACAGTGGGAACTGACCTTAAACATTATAGGCGCCTGCTTGCAAAGAACGGTAGAATGGTTACTATTGGATTTCCTAGTTTTTCGTCCTTAATATATATATTAGCTTCAACTACTTTCGGTTCTCGTAGAGTTCGCACATTCAGTGCAAATCCCAAAAATGAACTTCTAAAAGAATTAGCATCTTATGTAGATTCCAACAAGGTCAGACCAGTTATTGATAGCATTTATTTTTTATCTGATGTTGCCAAAGCTCATCATTCCTTAGAAGCTGGAGGTGGACGAGGAAAACGCATCATAAATTTACTTGATAAAAAATAAGCCATCATTTTAGGATAAAATGGCCGCTAGTTTCTTGTAAAAGGCGTTGCTCCATTTGCGGCGTTATCAGGCGGGGCTTTAGATGGATTGAGATCAACTCAATTTGCTGATGCATTCAGGACTTTAGCCGCTAAAATATAGATCGTCTTTTCACCAGTACCAAGACTAGCTATTGGAGGTACATATAAGTTTGTTTCCAAATTAATCAGAGACTATAACTCTTTCAGTAGGATATACTAGATCTAAATCCTATGACATAGCGTTTGATTATGCTAAAAGATATTATGAAAAAAAACCGTTACTACTTTACTAGCAATATTCAATATTTCTGCTGTAAAAGGTGCATGGTTTTGGTAAGCAAGTCTTCTCCCATAGCTGTATTTTCCGCACAAAAAAAATAATACCAAAGGTGGTTAAACCCTTGGTATTATTGGGATGCGGCCGAGAGGACTTGAACCTCCACGGGTTATTCACCCACTAGGCCCTCAACCTAGCGCGTCTGCCATTCCGCCACGACCGCGTGTATGATGTGCTCTTATATTCATAATTGCACTGTTTGAAAAAACAATGCGGGTGAAGGGACTTGAACCCCCACGTCATAAAGACACTAGATCCTAAGTCTAGCGCGTCTGCCAATTCCGCCACACCCGCGTGACAATGGTGAGCCATGAAGGACTCGAACCTTCGACCCTCTGATTAAAAGTCAGATGCTCTACCAACTGAGCTAATGGCTCATCTGCTATGCAGAAAAACATATATAAAAAATGGCTGGGCTAGCTGGATTCGAACCAACGCATGACGGAGTCAAAGTCCGTTGCCTTACCGCTTGGCTATAGCCCAACGAATCAAAAAACAAAACATGACCCGTACGGGATTCGAACCCGTGTTACCGCCGTGAAAGGGCGGTGTCTTAACCGCTTGACCAACGGGCCATACAATAATGGCGGAGAAGGAGGGATTTGAACCCTCGCGCCGCTTACGCGACCTACACCCTTAGCAGGGGCGCCTCTTCAGCCACTTGAGTACTTCTCCATTATGGCTCCGCAGGTAGGACTCGAACCTACGACCGATCGGTTAACAGCCGATAGCTCTACCACTGAGCTACTGCGGAATAATAAGACATGTTTCATTATATATATGCCAGAAAAATGTGTCAAGAATTTTTAAGCGTTTCATTCCTGCCCCATTTGCGACGGCTTTTATAATTTAACATATACTAATATAACAGTCAAGCCTTTTTCCATGCCATTTGTTTAACTTGGCAGAAAGCCCCCGACCTCTTAACGTAGACCAAGGGCCTTGATGCAGCCTTCCTCAGGAGACTAAGACAGCTTAAACTTTCGCATCCACTTATAAAAAGTACTTCTTGGCACCCCTGCTAACTTCGCTGCTTCTGACACATGACCTTTCGTATTATGCAGTGCTTCTATCACTGTTTGCTTTTGAATGCGCTCCCTAAACGTGAGTTCTTTTGGAATCTCGGTACACTCTTCTGGATGCAGCTTCTGCTTTTTCTGATCAATCGTCTCTAATACTGAAGCATATTGCGATTCACCAATCCATCCGCCTTTAGGAAAGAGGACCCTTAGATGTTCAAACAGATTAAAAAGCTCTCGTATGTTTCCCGGCCAGTGGTATTCCTGCAATGTCTGAAAAAATGATTCAGGAAATACCGCATTCCAGTGGTGCTTCTTTTGGTAATAACGATATAAATCATGAATGTCTTCTTTTCTTTCTCTAAGCGGCGGGATGTTGATCGGATAGACATGAAGACGGTAATACAAGTCTTCTCGTATTTTTCCTTCCTTCAGTAGTTCGTTCATATTACGGTGTGTCGCTGTAATGATTCGAATATCCAAAGGGATTTCGTATGTCCCGCCGAGCGGTACGACTTTCCTTTCTTCTATCACCCGAAGAAGTGCTACTTGCATCGCATATGGGATTTCACCAATTTCGTCTAAAAAGAGTGTTCCTTTATGAGCTTGTTCAAATTTCCCTTTAGCTCCGTGACGTTTTGCTCCTGTAAATGCCCCTTCAGCATAGCCGAATAATTCGCTTTCTAACAGGCTTTCAGGAATGGCTCCGCAATTAACAGCAATAAACGGTCCTTTATGCCTTTCACTGGCTGAGTGAATAGCTCTAGCGGCCAGTTCCTTCCCTGTACCTGTTTCGCCCCAAATATATACATTGGCATCTGTTTGTGCCACTCTCTTCATCTCACTGAGCGTCTGTTGAAACACCTTACTTGTTCCAGATTCCCCGGGAAATTGAGCAAAGGAAACGGTGATGCTACTTTTCGCTGCTTCTTCAAGGGAAAGGGACATGCCCAGCATCTTTCCATCTAGCTCTGATTGAATGATCTGCGTTCCCCGGATAACAAATGGATGACCCTTAAGCCGCTCGACATCCATTCCGTACCAGTCAGAAAATCGTTCTCTAATCGACCTGCTTGCAGAAACAATTTGCTTTTTTTCATTACAGACCACATACGGTGCGTCTGCTTCCACCTGCTGGAGAGAATGAGTGATCAGCTCCATCTCTCTCCTTTTTTGCTGGACTTGAATTTCTCTCTCTATGGCATAAGCAACCGTTGAAGCCATTCCAAGCATAAAAGGGTGCTTGTTATCCGCGATACAGGAGATATCAATCACCCCTATGATCGTACCGTCTGCATCACGAATAGGAGCGGCTG
The DNA here is from genome assembly GCF_002998465.1 of Bacillus sp. NMCC46. Taxonomy (NCBI): domain Bacteria; kingdom Bacillati; phylum Bacillota; class Bacilli; order Caryophanales; family Bacillaceae; genus Bacillus; species Bacillus sp. NMCC46. Next base: position 35,903 of record NZ_PVQZ01000008.1, read on the forward strand.
AACAACTCCAATGGTGAGAGGCGACAGAAAAATGCTCAGTTCCGTTGATCGTCACAGCTTCCCCGATGACGAGTGCCGTTCCAATAGCGTTCGTCCCTACATCTGTTTCGGTCCAGCGCGACCCCTCCATAAAATTAATTTTTCTTGCTTCCACCATCGTTCTTTCGCTTCCTGTCAGACTTAGCACATAACCGTCTGCATCGATAAGTAAGGCCAGCATGTCAGATTCTTTTAATTGCTGACTGATTTTATTTAAGTAAGGAAGAGCGGTATTGAGGAATAATGAGTATTTCTTTTTTTGGGCACTGAATAATTCCTTTTCTAACAACGACTGTCCTTTATCTAAATACGGATTAACATTTGCCTGTTTACACCTGTGCCATGATTCCATCACTCTCTTATTCAGACGAGACTTATCAAGCAAACCTTCACGAACAAAACGTTTCCACGTATTTAAATAACAAGGCGTCGGATTCATTCCATCCTCTCCTCTGGGGGCTTTTTATTCATTATAGATAATTATAAAAGCGCTTTCAATTAACATTGGCTAACCCAAGAAGTCAATCGGATAGAAATAGAGTCTTTTTCAGCAGTGCACCGCTCGTCCCATTGTTTGCAGCAAGGCTTCGTGTATCGCCTCTGAAAGTGTCGGATGTGCCGCAATAAACTGCTCTAATGTATCAGCGGTCAGCTCTGTATGCATCATCACCGCCGCTTGTCCAATCAGTTCTGTTGCATTCGGTCCAATGATTGATACACCTAAAATTTCTTGGTATTGCGGTTCTACAATGACCTTTACTTGACCGGCTGGTTGATTTAAGATTAATGCTTTTCCATTTGCAGAAAATGCACATGTCCCTATCCGAATCTCCTCATATTGTTTTCTAGCACTCTCTTCATTTAAACCAACACTGGCGATTTCTGGAGAGGTGTAGATGCATCTTGGAATCACTTGTTCATTGACTTTTACATGTTCACCTGATGCATGGGATGCCGCAACCGTTCCTTCATGAAAAGCAGTATGAGCAAGCTGGACCCCACCTGTCACATCACCGCACGCATAGATATGCGGGAGATTGGTTTGCATATGTTCATTGACGTAGATTCCGTTTCTGTCAAATTCAATGCCGACCTGATCAAGATTCAACTCTCCAAGCTGCGGAGTTCTGCCAATTGCCACTAAGCAACGATCAGACTGGATTTCACACTGCTCTCCTTGATTTTTCTCTACCACTACTTTTCTTGAAGAAGAATCAAACTGTTTGACTGCGGCGGACGTCAAAATGTCTACACCCGTTTCTTCGAGTTGCTCGTGAAGACATTGTGCTATATCACAATCTTCTTCAGGTAAAATGTGCACTGCCCGCTCAACCATGACAACTTTTGTCCCCATTCTGCTAAATATGCTTGCAAACTCACAGCCGATCACCCCTCCCCCAATAATACAAAGCGAATCTGGTATCGAAGAAAGTGACATGGCATCCTTGCTGTGAATGATCCATTCCCCATCAAAAGGTGCAAAAGGTAAAGCAGCAGGCGCTGCCCCTGATGCAATAATGATTTGTTTTGCTTGAATGATTTCAGACTTCCCTTCACTTTCTATCAATAGCTCATGTGCCGATAGAAATGATGCCTTCCCATTCACCACGCTGACTTTGTTTTTATTCATCAAGTAGCGAACACCATCAGTCAGCTGTTTGACGACAGACTGTTTCCGTTTTTGGACGGCATCCCATTGGATGATAGGATCATGTCCTGGAAGCTCAATTCCAAAATGTACAGCCGATTTCACATGCTCATACATATCGGCGCTTTGCAAAAGCGCTTTCGTCGGAATACAGCCTTCATTGAGGCAGGTACCCCCCAGCTGACCTTGATCAATTAACACAACCTTCCTGCCAAAACGGGCGGCTGTTATGGCCGCCACATAACCTGCTGGTCCGCCTCCTATAATGACCAGTGTCATGATACGTTCACCTTCTTCCTATAAAAGAATGGATATTGGTTCTTCTAAATATGCTTTGACCGTTGATAAAAATGCGGATGCCGGCGCTCCGTCCAGCACGCGGTGATCAAACGTAAGACTGAGTGGCAGGATGGTCCCTTTGCACAATTCATCCTCTCGATAAACAGGGGTTTCATACATTGTTCCAACGCCAAGGATACCGGCTTCCGGCGGATTCAAAATCGGAGTGAAATGCTCTACACCATATGCACCTAGGTTGGTGATCGTAAAGGTAGAGCCTTCGATTTCATCGTGAAGAAGTTTGCCTTCACGTGCTTTTTTGCCATACAATTTGATGGTCTTCGCTAGCTCAATGAGCGCTAGTCTCTCCGCATGTCGAATAACTGGCACAGCTAAGCCGTTTTCTAAAGCAGCAGCTATCCCAAGATGAACATACTCAAAAGTTTCCACTCTTTCATTTTGATATTGACTGTTCATCGCAGGGTGTTCGAGTAATGAAAGGATCGTTGCTTTGGCTACAAAATCGGTCATGGTCAATTTTGTATCGTGACGGGCTATGGCTGTTTCATTCAGCTGTTGTTGTAAGTTTGTAAGTTTTGTCACGTCCGCTTTCATCGTAATGGTTAATTGTGCACTTGTTTGCAGGCTTTCCATCATTCTTGAGGCAATTGTTTTCCGCATCGTGTTAACAGGTTGATGCTCTGTCTCATTTTGTTTTTTCTCTGCCCGTTCAGGAAGCGCATGAAGCACATCCGCTTTCGTAATTCTTCCCCCCGGTCCTGTCCCCACCAGCGTATCAATGTCTAGGTTTGCGCTATTCGCAATTTTACGAGCAACAGGGGAGATTTTCTTTCTCTCTTTTTTTGGTTTTGACTGGACGTCTCTTTCTTTCTTTTCCTCCACCTGTTCATTTCCTTCACCGATATAGCAAATGACCGTGCCAGGCGGTACACCTTCTCCCTCAGACACTTTTATATCCAATATGGTTCCTTCAGCAGGTGATTCGATCTCCATTTCAATTTTTTCAGAGTTGATGCTTGCAATGCTTTCCCCTTTATTTACGGTCTCACCGACCTCCTTATTCCAGACAGATACCGTTCCTTCTTTCATCGACATACCCAATTTAGGCATCACAACTTCGACAGCCATCTCCCTCTCTCCTTTCTTTAGTTCAAGATCTTGTCATGACTCTTGCCAATCATCTCTAATACGGTGTTCACAACCTTATCAGGTGTCGGCAGATATATATCTTCAAGAGGTGGTGAAAATGGTACTGGTGTATGAGGAGCCGTCACTTTTTTGATTGGAGCGTCAAGTAAATCGAATCCTTTATCTGCAATCAAAGAAGAGATATCTGCGGCAATTCCGCACCTTGGATTTGCTTCATCCACAATGACAAGCCGATTTGTTTTTTCTACCGAAGTCAGAATGGCCTCTTCATCGAGCGGCGACAAGCTTCTTGGATCAATCACTTCCGCTTCAATACCTTGAGCAGCTAACTCTTCTGCCGCTTCGAGTGCTGTATGCACTTGTTTGCCTACTGCAAAGATGGTCACGTCTGAGCCTTCTCTCTTCACATCTGCTTTACCAAGCGGCAATGTGTAATATCTCTCTGGCACATCTCCTGTGATATTGTAAAGCGTCTTGTCTTCAAAAAAGATGACAGGGTCCTGATCCTCGATGGCTGCCAGCAGCAGCCCTTTGGCATCATAAGGTGAAGAAGGCACAACTACTTTCAATCCAGGAATGCTTGTAAATAACGCATACAAACTTTGCGAATGCTGGGCTGCTGCTCTAAAACCCGCCCCATGTGTCGTTCTAATCGTGATCGGCACCTCTGCTTTTCCGCCAAACATGTAACGAAATTTTGCGCCTTGATTCAGCACTTGGTCCAGACAAGTACCGATAAAATCATTAAACATAAGTTCCGCAATTGGTCTTAGCCCTGTTGAAGCAGCTGCCATGGCCGCGCCTACATAGCCAGCTTCACTAATCGGTGTGTCTAGGACACGCTCACGTCCAAACTCCTGTACGATTCCTTTGGTTACTCCAAGAACTCCGCCCCATGCTTCATCATCCTGTAAGTGATCTACATGAGCGCCTCCCGCAACATCTTCCCCCATTAAAATGACATCTTCGTCTCTTCTCATTGCCAGTTTAATCGCTTCATTCAAAGCACTAGACATGCTGATTTCTCTTGTCATTTTCCTCTCCCCTTTATTGATACGAAACATACACATCGGTCAGTAATTCGGTATGATCTGGATATTCACTTTCTTCACTGAATCTAACGGCTTCATCTATCGCTTCTGCTACAGCCGCTTCAATACTTGATATCTCCTGATTCGTCAGCAGCTGCTTCTTTAATAATTCATTTTTAAAAAGAGCGATGGCATCTTTCTCTTCTTGGTGTTCTGTTTTTTCTTGATTTGTTTTGTAGCGCTGAGCGTCTCCTTCAAAATGACCATAATTCCGATATGTCATGCATTCAATCAATGTCGGACCTTCTCCATTTTTTGCTCGTTCTATCGCTTGTTCTGCTGCTTGATAAACGGCTGTCACATCTTTTCCATCTACTTGAATACCCGGAATGCCATAACTGGCGGCTCGATCCACGATCGATTTGCAGCTTGAAGCATAGGAAAATGGCGTCGCTTCCCCGTAACCATTGTTTTCTGCGATGAAAATGACAGGCAGTTTCCAGATGGCGGCGAGATTGATTCCTTCGTGAAAAGTCCCTTGATTGTTTGCACCATCCCCAAAAAAGCAAACGCTTACATTATTTGTCTTTTTATATTTAGCCGTGAGGGCTGCCCCGCACGCAAGTGGAAAGCCGCCTCCAACAATTCCGTTAGCACCGAGCATTCCTTTATCAAAATCTGCAATGTGCATGGATCCACCTTTTCCTTTACAAAGACCTGTGGCTTTTCCATAGATTTCTGCCATCATTCCTTTTAGATCACAGCCCTTAGCGATACAATGGCCGTGGCCGCGGTGTGTACTTGTAATACTGTCTTGTTCATTCAGGTGAGCACAGACTCCTACAGCAACAGCTTCTTCGCCAGCATAAAGATGGACAAAGCCCGGCAAGATCCCTTTTGTAAAAAGCGTGTGTACTTGATCTTCAAATTGGCGGATTTCCTGCATTTTTTGATACATCCAAACGGCTTTTTCTTTTGTGAGTGCCATTTCCATATGGTAAAACCTCCTATCTTTTTTTGCTTGCACTTATATACAAGCAAAAAACGTGCCAACATCATGGCACTTGAAAACTTAGGTTTTGAACGATTCACACCGATCAAAAAAGAGACAAAATGAGATTTGCGTCTCTATTTGTCTCAATATGTCTACTTCATCTCCTACATATCACGATGATCAGTTCCATTGGCCACAAAAAAAAAGCATCCCATAAAGGAATGCTTTTCACTCTGAATCGATTGTACGCCGCCATTTTAATTTTCCTTTGCAGACGCCGCACACATAACGAGAGGTATCAAATCGTCTTTTCCTGATAAAATACTGACCGCATCCTGTGCAGACATATTCATGCCGTTTCTGTACACGCCGTTTATTTTGTACGGTCTTTAGCGGTGTACAAAAACGCGGGGCTCCTACTTGTTTTAATAACTCTTTAAAATCCCGGTCACGATGCTGATAGCCCTTCCCCTCAAGGTGCAGATGATAATGACACAGTTCATGCTTGATGATCCCAATCAATTCAGCTCTTCCATGCTCCTCAAAATATCGGCGATTTAACTCAATATTGTGTGTACCAAGCAAATATCTTCCGCCTGTCGTTTTGAGACGGTCATTAAAAACAGCTTGATGGCGGAATGCCTTACCAAAGAACTGCTCAGAAATATGCTCTGTTAACTGCTGTAACTCTCTCTCCTTCAATCAAGATCGTTCCTTTCTATAAAAACCTCGAACGGGACAATTTCCCCTTTGCATACATTGAAGGTACACCCACTGTTTCGATCAAAGGAGGAATGGGCGATGCCCAACTGGCTGAAAAATCAGATGCAGAAGGCATTTTTTGAAAAAAATCATTACCAAATCAAATTGCTGAATCAATGCTGGTACTTCTACAGAAAAAAACATTCAGTCACATCAAGGCACACCCCATCCTAAGGTGCGCCTCGTTTTTTGTTTACTCTGGTTTCAGCATGGAGAGGGCAACGCGGCCTTTTGCCTGGTCAACGGAGTCCACCCATACAGTTACAATGTCACCAACTGATACAACGTCAAGCGGATGCTTCACAAAACGGTTGCTTAGCTTTGAAATATGTACAAGCCCGTCCTGCTTTACACCAATATCAACGAATGCGCCGAAGTCTACGACGTTTCGCACCGTTCCTTGCAGCTCCATTCCTTGCTTCAAGTCCTCCAATTTCAACACATCTGTTTTCAAAAGAGGTTTTGGGACTTCATCGCGCGGATCACGCTCAGGTCTTGTCAGCTGATCGATGATATCCTGAAGTGTAATGATACCAACATCAAGCTGCTCTGCTGCTTCGTCCAGTTTGACCTCTGCAATTTTCTCCTTTAACTGCTCTGTGCCAAGATCGTCTGGCGTCATCTTGATCATGCGTAAGAATTGTTTTGTTTCTTTATAGCTCTCTGGGTGAATGCCTGTACGATCAAGTGGATCTTGTCCGTCTGCGATGCGCAGGAAGCCGATACACTGCTCATAAGTCTTAGCACCAAGTCTTGGAATATCCTTGAGCTCTTTTCTGCTTGTGAATCTCCCAATCTCTTCGCGGCGCTTGATGATATTTCCTGCGACGGCTTTTGAAAGGCCTGACACATATTGCAGCAGCGCCTGTGAGGCCGTATTGACGTTCACACCGACTTGGTTGACGACAGTCTCCACCACGAAGGTTAACGAGCTGTTTAATTGCTTTTGGCTCACGTCATGCTGGTATTGGCCCACCCCGACAGACTTCGGATCAATTTTCACAAGCTCTGCTAAAGGATCTTGTAATCTTCTAGCAATTGATATGGCACTTCGTTCTTCGACTTGCAGGTCTGGAAACTCTTCTCGCGCCAGTGCAGACGCAGAGTATACACTTGCCCCTGCTTCATTCACGATTAAATAGGACACCGGCTGATCCAGCTCTTGAATCAGGTCTGCGATGAATTGTTCGGTCTCTCTTGAGGCTGTTCCATTTCCAATCGCAATGACTTCAATATTTGATGATTGAATGATCTCTTTCACTTTTTGTTTGGCTTCCGCTTTTTTCTGCACAGGCGGGTGCGGGTAAATGACGCCAATATGATGGACTTTGCCCGTATCATCCACGACGGCTAACTTACAGCCTGTACGAAATGCAGGGTCGACTCCTAGTACACGCTTCCCTTTCATCGGCGGCTGAAGAAGCAGTTTTCTTAAGTTTTCAGCAAAAATATGAATCGCTTGCTCTTCTGCCTTTTCTGTCAGCTCTTTGCGTATTTCTCGTTCGATTGAAGGCTGAATGAGGCGCTTATAGGCATCATCAATTGCCGCTTCAATAAACGGTCTCGCCGTCGTCTGCTTGCCTTTTATGACTTGCTTGTCGAGATAGAAACGAATATTTTCAGCAGGTGGTTCGATGGCTGCCTTTAAGATGCCTTCTTTCTCTCCACGATTGACCGCTAGTACACGGTGGGGCACTATCTTTTTGATGGGCTCTTGATAATCGTAATACATTTCATAGACGTTTTTCTCATCGCTCTCGATGTCTTTTCCTGATGTGACCAGACTGCCCTTTTGGTACGTTTCACTGCGAATCCATTTCCGCATATCAGGATCATCAGCCAGCTGTTCAGCAATGATGTGCTGCGCGCCTTCAAGTGCCTCGTCTACACTTCTTACTTCCTTTTCTTCGTTGATAAAAGAAGCAGCCTTCTTCTCGATCTCATCGCTTGGCAGCGCGAGTACATATTCCGCCAGCGGCTCGAGCCCTTTTGCTTTGGCTACATTCGCCTTTGTTTTACGTTTTTGTTTGAATGGCCGGTATAAATCTTCGACCTCTTGCAGTTTATGAGCTTGTTCAATTTTTTGTTTTAATTCATCCGTCAGTTTGTCTTGTTCAGCGATTAAGCGAATGACTTCTTCTTTTCGGTTCATGACATTTTGGATATATGTATAGCGCTCTGAAATGGTTTGAATTTGCACCTCATCCAGTGAGCCTGTCTGCTCTTTCCGGTAACGGGCAATAAACGGGACGGTGTTGCCATCCTCTAAGAGCTTGATGACACTTTCAATTTGTTTTGTTGAAAGCTTTAATTCTGTTGCAATTTGTTTCAATAAAAAGTCAGATGTCTTCATACTTTGCATCCTCTCACTGTGTCTTCTCTTTTAGTGTATCAAAAAAACCGGCAAAACAGAAAAAAGGTCAGCTATTTTACATGAGCTGACCAAGTACATAGGTGAGATCGTCTTTCTTGTCTTGTGTGTATGTTTCAAGCTGTTTGGCAATGTCTGCAACTGAATGACTATGCTTTAAACACATTCTCATGTTTGGCACATTCAGTCCGTCTGAATACATAATGAATGTCGATCCTTTTTCGTAGGAATAGGTGTAAGTTTTATATTTTCTAGGTTTCCCTGATAAGTATCCTGATGTCGGAAGTGGATAAATATAGTCGCCAGAAGGGGCATTCAAGATAAACCGAATATTACCAACCGAACAATAGGTAAATTGCTGCTGGGAAAAATTCACCTTTAAGATCGCAACTGTGGCCCCGCGTTTATTTTTCATAGCCTGATTGCATCTGTCGATGAGGGTCGTCATATCCTCATGTCCATATTCTTCGACAATTTCGCTGACTAAAGAAGATGATTCATTGGCGAACTGACCGCTGCCTAATCCGTCTGCCACAGCACAAATTAGTTCTTCATCATCTGCTTTAATAAAAAAACTGTCCCCGCAGCAAGATTTCCCTTCTTTATTCGATTGATAGATAATGGCATTCACATGCTCATGCTGTTCAATCTGCTTCATTACCCTAGCTCCATAGACGCATCTTCTGATAATGCATCTCGTAGCTTTTTAACTGCCTTCCGTTGCAGTCTCGATACATGCATTTGGGATATCCCGAGTAAATCGCCTGTTTCTTTCTGACTCTTATTTTGTAAATAAGTCAGATCGATAATCTCTTTTTCTCGATCTGTCAGAACATGGAGCACACTCTCAAGCATCATTTTTTGGTTTACACGTTCGTAGCCCTCTTCTTGTGAGCCGACAACGTCTAAAATGGTGACTGTACTTCCTTCAGAATCAGCCTCTACGCCTTGGTCAACAGACAGTGCTTGATAGCTTTTGCCCATCTCCATTGTTTCAAGTACTTCTTCTTCTGTCACATCTAGGTATTCTGCAATTTCTTGAACTTTAGGTGACTTTTGCGTCTCCGTTGTCAGATGATCAACTGCCATCTTGATTCTTGGTCCAAGCTCTTTGATCCGCCTTGGTACATGGACACTCCATGTCTTATCACGTAAAAAGCGTTTGATTTCCCCGATGATGGTTGGAATGGCAAAGGCTTCAAATGATTTACCGACGAGCGGGTCATATCGCTTAATAGCGCCGAGTAAACCAATCATTCCAACTTGTCTGAGATCCTCATGAAAACTTTTCCCTTTGGAATATTTTTTCGCCAGCATATCGACCAGATTTGTATAACATTCGACAAGCGTGAGCTGCGCCTGCTCGTCTTGATTGGTTTGATAGCTTTGGATGAGGCGATCTACTTCATCTTTAGTTAGTTTCATAGTTTTGGATGGTTGTGTCATGGTCAACTCGCTCCCTGTTTAAAAACTTTGTCATCGCAACGGTAACTCCGGAGTTTGCTTGCACCTCGACTTCATCCATCAATGTTTGCATCAAATATAAACCAAGACCTCCTTCTGCCAATTGATCCACCGTATGAGCAGATGTGTAAGGCCCTAGTCCTTCCTGCTTTTGCTTAAAGTCAAAGCTACCGCCTTTGTCAGAGACAATGATTTCTAGACGATCCTCATAGACAAGAAAGCGAACAGCTACCTCTCCATCTTCGCCATGTTCACCTTTGTAGGCATGCTGAACTGCATTTGTACAAGCCTCACTGACGGCAATTTTTAAGTCTTCAATCTCTTCGTAAACATAGCCCATACGGCTTGCTACGCCTGAAAGAGTCAGGCGAATGATGCCTACGTATTCTGGTTTCGCTGGGATTTTCATTTCGATTAGATCTACTGATTCGTTCATTGTACCCCACCCTCTGTCTTTGCAGAAATGTCAATGATGTCCTTTAGTCCAGTAATTTCAAACAACCTTACAAGCCGATCTGACAAGTTCTCAAGCTTTAATGTTCCGCCTGCTTTTTGAGCCGCTTTAAACAGCCCAACAAATACACCTAAACCCGTACTATCCATATAAGAAACATCCTTCAAGCAGATTTCAAGATGATCCCCTTGCTCCGCTTTAGGCATAAGCTTTTCTCTTAGCTCAGGAGCGGAGTATACATCGATTTCTCCGCTGACGCTAATTTTCGTCTTATTATCTATTTGATGCTCTTTCATAGACATATTCATTATGCATTCACCTCGAAATTCTTGTTTCCTAGAATTTTATATACCCGCATATTTACTTTCTAAACCTTTCTTTTCAGAACAAGTAATGTAAAGTCATCATGAAGCTGAAAATCTTGCAGCTTCAGTAAGCTGGCATAGATAGCATCGACCATTTCCTGAGCGGAATAAGATAGGTGCTCTGCTATAAGCGTTTTGATATCCTCCCGCTCTAAAAAACCGTCCTCTGCCTTGGATTCTGTCACGCCATCTGAGAATAAGATGACCATATCCCCGACGTCCAAATACTTCTCATACTGCCGATAGTCAAAGTCTGGTGCGATCCCAAGGACAAGTCCCTTAGCGTCTAAATCGTAAAATTGATTCTCTTTTTTGCAATAGAAAAAGCCCGGCTCATGACCAGCCGATGCATATTTAAATTCATGCGTTGCTTTATTATAGCTGCCATAGAACATGGTAATAAACATGCTCGGGTCTACGTTTTGCTCGACAACACGATTAAGGGTTTTTAACACCTTTGTGGGACCGCTTCCTGACTCCGGCAAGGAATCCATCGCATACTTAATCATCGACATACAGAGCGCAGCCGGGATGCCTTTCCCAATCACATCTGCGATCGCGATATTAATCGTATCGTGATCGGTGACAAAATGGTAATAATCTCCACTCATCTGTTTTGCCGGCACACTAATAGCCCCGATATCAAATGTGTCTCCTTCTGGAATTTTCGTTTCCAGAAGGGTTTGCTGAACATTAGCAGCAATTTCGATTTCTGATTTAATTTCTTGCTGGATGCCTCTAAGTGTTAAATGTTCCTGGTAAGCTAGTCCGTACCCAATCATGACTTCAATTAAGAAGTCTAGTGAATGAAAGACATCTTCCGGCAAATCAGGGTATAGCTCCTGAATCACTTTTCGGTGAACACTCACTATTTCTTCAGGAGGTATTTGATGCTCAATGGTTTTTCGGCTAAATTTTTGAGCTTGATAAAGCGATGTTTCAGTTAAATCACTGATATAACGACTGAGCAGCTGATGATACCGCTGCTCCATTACCTCCTTAAAATCCATGGTTTCCCTCCTAGCGAAGCCACTTAACAGCTTTTATCTCCGTTCCTTGTTCTTGTGTAGAATCTAATTCAAAATCATCCATCAGTCTTCTGACTCCCGGAAGACCTGCTCCGAGTCCGCCTGATGTAGAAAAACCGTCTTCCATCACTTTACGTATATCCATGATGCCAGGCCCTTCATCGGCTGCAATGATTTTGAGTCCACGCTTTCCGCGCTCCATCACTTCTTCTATACAAATCTGACCTTTACCAGCGTATAAATAGATGTTTCGAGCTAGTTCAGAAATGGCCGTCGTAATTCTTGCTTGGTCAACTGTTCCAAATCCTAATTCTTTAGCAACATTTCGCCCCAGTTGTCTTGCCGCAACTATGTCCCATTCCGTCAAAATTTTCACACAGGATTGGTCTTTCATATCTATTCCCCCAATTCCCGCTTCAATGTCTCAAGCCCTTGTTCAAGATCTAATGCTGTCTGAATTTCTTCCAGTGATATACCAAGTTCAATCAGTGTTACAGCGACTGCCGGCTGTATTCCTGTTAATACAACTTTTGCCCCCATGAGCTTTGACATCGTGATGACATCGCCTAATACTTTTGCGATAAATGAATCGATCATATCAACAGATGTTAGGTCAATGACAACGCCGTTCGCTCCTGTTTCATGAATTTTATTCAGCAAGTCTTCTTGAAAGTGAAGGGCTGTTTGGTCATCAAGCTCCCACTGTATCGAAATTAGAAGACAATTATATAATTTTAAGATTGGAATCTTCGGGTGATTTCTCACTGGGTTTCCCCTCCAATGAAACAATTTTTCGATTTGTCATTTCTAAAGCAGTTTGAATTCCTTTTTGAAGGGTATTCTTTGTTGTAACTTGAGATAAATCAATTCCAAGGGTGACGATGGTTTGGGCGATTTCTGGGCGAATACCGACCAACAAGCATTTTGCACCTACTAATCTCACAGCCTCTGACGCTTGAATGATATGGTGTGCCACCATTGTATCGACGACAGGTACACCGGTGATGTCGATTAAGACCACCTGTGACCGATGCTTCACAACGCCATTTAACAGATTCTCCATGATCTTCTTCGCACGGTCTGTATCAATTGTTCCGACAAGAGGCATGACAGTGATGTGCTCAAACACCGGAATCAGCGGAGCAGAAAGTTCCTGTAACGCAATTTTTTGAAGGTTGACGGTTTTCTCCCATGAGATGGAGTAGTGATTCAATATTTCGTTATGAACTGGTGAGATGAACCGATCAATTTCCCATATGAGCTCATTACTTCCTTGTTCAGTATTTTTGTCACTGTTCATTTTGTGATATAAGTGTGAACGGATTTCCGTTAGCCCTTTTGCCAGTAACTTAAGTGATATACCCATTTGTACAATTTTTAAAGCAAAAGATTGCACTTTTTCTTCAAAATCCTCAGCATTCGCCTCTGAAAGGGATGCCAGAATAAGCTGGACATATTCGGAACAAATCGTTTCATACATTTTATCGTTTAGCATCATGTCCGTTTCTTCTTCTCCGAGTCGTTTGAAGATGTCAGTCCATTCTTTTTCTAATTCCTTTTGGTGCGCTCTCGCAAAAGCTAACACGATATGATTCGACATAATTTACCCCCTACATACATAAAAAACAATAACTTTCATTCTCTCTCCATTATAGCCTTAATAAAAAATGAACACAAAAAAAAGTTGCTCACAGGAGAGCAACCAAATATCACCATATTAAAAATCAATAAGAGCCAAACTAACTTGTAAGGCTTCATCAACCTTCTCCATCATCTCATCATCAAGATGTGTGATTTTATCTGTCAATCTTTGTTTATCGATTGTACGAATCTGTTCCAAAAGAATGACAGAATCTCGTTCAAAGCCGTAGCGCTTTGCATTGATTTCGACGTGAGTCGGTAATTTCGCTTTTTGTATTTGGGCTGTTATGGCTGCAACGATAGCAGTCGGGCTGAAGCGATTTCCAATGTCATTTTGAATCACCAATACCGGGCGAACCCCGCCCTGCTCGGAGCCAACAACAGGAGATAAATCAGCAAAGTAAACATCACCGCGTTTAACAATCAAATGTTTAACCCCCGCTGACTAATCGCTCAACTGTATTCTCAGCCTCAAACTCTGCGTATTGTGCCTCTGAAGAGATATTCAGATTAATTTTCGCCATCTCCATGTAGCCGCGTCTCATCGATTCACGATTTTGTCGAATATTACGTTCACGAATATACGTTTTTGTCGCTCGGTAGATCAATTCATTTCTTGTTACCTTATCCTGCTCTGCTACTCGTTCGATCTCAGACATTAAAGTCTCCGGCAGTCGAATCTTCATTTCGTTTGTTGCGCTGGATTCAGACAAAAAACATACACCTCCACAAAACTTACGGATACCGTATCGATCCATTCCAAGACTAATCATACCATTATTCAATGCACAAGCAAAGCTGTTTTTTCATCATTTCTTATTAGAACATGAAGCGGCTCGCCACCCGTAAATCAAGATGATAATGGAGTTCCTCTTTCCCATTATACGCTTTTTTCCGAAAATCATACGGTATTTCCAAAATCTCTAAAAAAGGGAGAATGTTTACCCTACTTTTGTCGAATAAAAAAGAACGAAGTCAGTTTGACCATCGTTCTTTTGAACACTGTTTATAAAAAGCTTGGCCCGCTTTGAAGCAGCGGATTCCGTACATGAACTCTTTTGCCGTCCTCCATATATACTCTTGGGATGCGGTGGCCAATCGAGCAAGTGACTTCATAGTTAATGGTTTCAAGCCTTTTTGCGATTTCATCGACTGATACCATGTCTTCCCCTTGCTTACCAATTAAAACGACCGGCTCCCCTACTGGAAGATTGTCTTTCAGTTCAATCATGAATTGATCCATGCAAACCCTTCCTGCGATCTTCCGGCGCTTTCCGCCAACGAGCACTTCCGTTCCTGCCAGCTTCCTGATCCACCCATCTGCATAGCCGACTGGAACCGTACCGATCCACGTATCTTGATTGGCTGTATACGTCGCCCCGTAGCTGACACTCTCACCCTTTTGAATGCGCTTCACATGGGCAAGCTTTGTATAAAGAGACATGGCTTCTTCCAGCTTGAAAGGTAATTCATCCTTGATTTCTTCTGACGGTGACAGCCCGTACATACTGATGCCGAAGCGAACCATATTAAACAAAACGTCTTTAAACCTTTGACCTGCTGCACTGTTGGCGCAATGAACGAGCAGCTTGTCCGTATGAAGCGGCTCGAGCAATGTTTGAAAGGTATCGACCTGCCGATCAAAGTAGGCCTCATCCTTTTCATCAGCTGTCGCAAAGTGAGTAAATACGCCTTCCAGCTGTAAATAAGAGTGTTCACTGACAAGCTTTTTCACTTCGTTCACTTGCTCTATCGTTTTCACACCTAATCGGTTCATTCCGCTGTCTATTTTCAAATGAAAACGTATAGGTTGTCCCATCTGTCCTTTCACCATTGTGGTGACTTCTCTCAGCCAATCGATGGAGTAAGCGGTCATGATGACATTGTATCGAACGGCGGCTTTGACATATTCCGGCGGTACGGCGCCGAGTACAAGAATCGGTGCTTTGATGCCTTTATTTCTTAAAGAGACGGCCTCATCTAAAAAGGCTACGGCTAATAAGTCTGCTCCTGCTTTGAGGGCAGCTCTTGCCACTTCTATATCTCCATGTCCATATGCATTGGCTTTCACCACAGCCATCAGTTGAACACTTTGACCAATATGATCTTTCATATGTGAAACATTATGCTTAATTGCTGTTAAATTAATTTCTGCCCATGTGTCTCTATAAAAGGCATTTGTGTCCATCCGTCACACTTCCCTATTGAATGATTCAATACCTTTATTATGATACTAAAAATCAAGAATAATGTGAAACAAATCAAAGAAAATCAGCCCTTGCATAGGGCTGATGTTTCATTTCCAAGGCTCTCGCCTGAGATATTTATTTAGCTGACTGGCCTTCTACACTCTTTGCAACCATCAAGAGCTCTTCCTTCGATAGATCACTTGAAGAAATCAAGTAGTCCACTCCGTCAGATGTCCATGAAAGGGATTGGTCTGTGAGAACCCCAACTGTCATGCCAAGGTCGACTGGCTCGCCGTTCATCGTCACAGGCGTAGATGCTTCAGCTACTCTCGCTTTTTCCTGAATGAGTGTGAAGGATTTCTTACCGCCATACGTCATCACATAACGTTTCCCAGCATCTGTCATCATTTCTTTCTCTTCCATCTTCTTCACGCCCTCTGGCATATCAACTGGCGTTTTCACCGCAAAGCTGTCAGATGAGTCTGCACTTGTGGCTACATCCATTTGAGAGAGTGTCATGTTTTTCTTCTCATCAAATGCATCTTTGTCAAAGGATTTATTGAATTCAAAGTGAGAGAATTCCACTTTCACCATTGGCTTTTTGTCGCTATCCAATACTTTCACACTGGCAGGCGCCATTGTTTTTTTATGAAAGGTAATCTCTTGGGTAGGCAGCATTTGGTTGTGCTGATAATTGGTTTTGGTTTCGAACACATACTTTGATTCTTTCGCTTTGAACTGAGCTGCACTGTCATTTTTAATGTCCTTCACGAGTGACTCAAATAAGTAGACCTGACTGCTATTATTTGGCCAATCACTGTGGAAACGGAAGCTCTTGTTCAATGAAGGTGTCAGCACAAACACACCATTGCCATTTCTTAAAATGACTTGACTCTGATCCTTTTTCGGATTTTCTAAATAGACACGGTAAAGTTCCGGCTTCTTGTACCAAATTTCTACTCGATACTCCTGCGGGTCATTTCCTGTCTCAATGGTCATTTTTGCTTTGGCTTTGTATGATGTCATTTCCTCTGCCTTTTTGTTTAAATCTCCAACGATATCCTGCTGAGATTTTTGACCGCATGCGGAGAGAATCAGTACAAAAAGGATTCCCGTTACAAGCAAAACAAAGCTTTTTCTCACCCTTTTCAACCCCTTCGTTAATTGTGTTAAAAGGAAGAAACCGCTTGTTTGACTTTAACAGTACGCCTCAAGAGTTAACTGCGTACCGCGAACCATCAAAGCCTGTTAGCAACTCGCCCTTCCTTATCGCACTACCCAATATATGAAGGGGGGACAAACAATATGCAGACTAGCTTGACAACCTTTCAATTAAAACTTGTGCAGCAGCATATTCTTTCGTGTGAGTGATGGACACATGAACCTGGTCGCCCATCGTTTTCTTGCTTTTGATGAAAGGTTTTCCATGTTCGTCTTTCTGAATTTCCAAGTCATGAAAGCTTAAATGCCGGCCGATTCCCGTTCCGTAAGCTTTAGCGAAAGCTTCCTTTGCTACAAACCGTCCCGCCAAAAATTCTAGCTGCCTCTTTTCACTGAGTTCGTTAAAGATGTCTTGTTCACTTAACGTTAAAATTCGTTCTGGTAAACGAGGCTGTCTGTTAAGCACTCGCGCGAGCCGGTTGATTTCTACAATATCAATGCCTATTCCTTTGATCATGAGGTACCTCCTATGATACTCGTACTAATTTGGATGTTCTCTTCATAAACGTGTTACTATAAACTTACCATTATCTAGTCAAAAGGGGTTTGTTATGTTTATTCGAACGGAGAGCTTTCAACAATTTATTAGATCGTATCCAATCGTAACAACGATTCTTGCTTTGCAAATTGGTCTGTGGCTTATATTTGCGATTCCTATCCCTCTTATACAGCTTGGTCACGACCATCTCGTCGGTTTCAATTATGGGGTAGCTGCCGGAGAATGGTGGCGGCTCGTCACACCTATTTTCCTTCACGGAAGTCTGACCCATATTTTGTTCAATTCTATGTCCTTGTTCTTATTCGCTCCAGCGCTTGAGTATTTGCTTGGGAAGGTTCGATTTCTGATCATCTATCTTGGTGCAGGGTTCGTTGGCAATCTCGGAACCTATTGGGTAGAGCCTTTAGAGTATGTACATGTCGGCGCTTCTGGTGCCATCTTCGGTTTGTTTGGCGTTTATTTATACCTTGTTCTATTTAAACCGCACATGATGGACCGCGGCAATTCTCAGGTGATCATAACGATTCTTGCAGTCTCTGTCATCATGACTTTCGTTAACTCAAACATCAATATTATGGCTCACTTATTTGGATTGATCGGCGGCATGCTCCTAGCACCTCTTACGCTATTTTTCCATTCAAAAAAAAGACGCTACTAACCTCATAAAAAATGTCGATCACTCCTATGAACGGGAAGCTGATCGACATTTTTTGTTTAAGAAGATTTATTTTTTTCATACGAATACCAATCCATTACACGTGCAGCATCTTCTTCCTCAAGGTGATGCACACCAAAGGAATCAAGCAGTGCAGAGGATTTCACAAAAGTGTGAATACTCGCCAATCGGCCTTTCTTTTGGAAGAAAGATTGCGTCATCGTATAGTTTTGCATTCGTTTTCTCAAGACAATGCCAGTGGTTTTGCCAATGCCTCTTGATGTCAGTTGAATCAATGAATCTTTGATCGTATAGCCTGATTGTTTATAAGCTAAATAGCCAAAAACCAAAGCAATAGGAAGCGGAATGAGTGCCAAATACCCCCATGGTGGAAAACGTACAGATAGGATCACGCCGACAAGTAATGGCACAAAGCCGTAAGAGATCAGGTAGCGTTTGAGTGAACGCTTTGGCACCTTTTTCAGTTCAGCTTCTGGCGCCAAGTGATAATGATCTGTGAATTGAGACAGCAGTTCGCTGATTTTTTTCTTTCGAATCAGCGGAAATAAGACGGAAGAGGTTTCTTTTTCTGTAATAGAACCTCCTGCGCTCACAAGCATCACCGTCGCAAAGCCAAAGGGCTCACGGAGAATATTTTCTTTGATTTTCACTGCTTGAATTCTCGCAAGTGGAATGGTCATTTGATGCCTCTCGATGAGTCCTCTTGTGATGATGATGTCTTTCCCTTTTCGTTTTGCGGTAAAATTCGCATATTGAAGGGCTGTAACCCCCACACTAAGAATCCACGCAATCAATACGGCAATAAATATGAGAATCGCATAAATCTCAATACTTGCATGACTTAAAAAAGAGAAGCGTTTGAAGAATCCGTCCAAAGGAAGAATTTCATCTATTTGTGTGTAAATGGCGAGACACCCGGAAATAATGACTCCGATTCCGCTTGAAGTGGTCGCAGCCAAAAGCAGCTCTGGTACACCCATCCGATAGGAAACATTCATTTCTTCTTCTACAGGTTGTTGCGCTGTCAGAGGATCATGCGGAACATCCCCATTTTCATCCAACATCTCTTCTTGCTGCAAGCTTTTCTTCCGGTTGAAAATCGATTGCTTTAATTGTTCCGCTTCTGCTTTTGTAATCGCCGTCAGGCTCACTTCCGGACCGTCCGTTCCGCCTGCTGTTTCGATTTGGACCCGCACCAAGCCGAAAATCCGCTGGAAGATACCTTCACTTGTATTCACGGTTTGAATTCGTTCTAACGAAATATATTTTTTCTTTTTTGTGATGACGCCCGATTCCACGCGAAATTCATCATCTTCCATCCGGTAGGTGAATCGCCTCCATGCTAAAACGGTTGAAACAGCTTTCCATAAAAGAAGCACACCGAGAATGATAAATGCATAAAAACGAATGCTCGAATTCGAGTTCACAAAAATAAGCACGAAAAAAGGGATAATGAAGTTTTTGATCATGGATACGGCATCTGATATAAAATCAATGAACATCGAGATTGGATGTACACGTTTTGGTTCAGACATCATCTTCCGTCACCCTTGCTAAACGAGATATGTAATCACGAAGCTCATCTGCTTCTTCTAATTCTAGCGCCGGTATATCATGAACTGTAGCAGCAGTCGATATTTGAACAGATGCCAAACGGTAGCGCCTTAAAAGCGGCCCTTGCGATGTATCGACATGCTGGACTCGCACCATCGGTACAATCACACGTGTGACGCGAATGAGTCCATGCTGAATTTCAATTTCATTTTCGAATACTTCGTAGCGCCAGATGCGATGACGGATTTTCGGTATAAGCCAAATACCAAAAATGACCTGTAAGACCCATAAACCGACGAGGATGGCCCCAATCCAATATGGCCATTGAAAATAATAACTAGCAATAAATACCCCAATGATGATGAGTAAGAAAATCAATGAGATAATTCCATTTTGAAGACGCCATACCTTTAATCCATTTAAGCTAATTTGACGTTGCGGCTGTTTTCTCACATTCTTCCCCCATTCTCTTACTTTTCTATCAATATATTACGAAACAGAGCCTAAAAAGTTTCAATAAGCCTGTTAAAAAAAGCGAACCCTGCAAAGGATTCGCTCTTGTATGTTAGTTGTTATAAGATTTCTTTTGACGACGATCGTTAGAAGAACGATTGCGGTCATTTGATGAACGCTTTTTATCACCGTACGATGAACGGCTTTTCCCGCGATAGCCGCCTCCTCCGCCGCCGTCTCTACGTTTAGAAGAGCTGCGGTTGTTGCGATTGCGTTTTGAAATCATTGGTGCTTCATCTGTCAAACGAACAGGCGTTGCATCTGGCTCTTTTGTCATCATTTTGATGGCAGCCGCAACCACTGTGACAGAATCATTATCTTCTAGCAATTCAGCAGCAGCTGTCATGTAGAAGTTTAAGTTGTTTTCACTGATGATTGTGCGCAGACGATCAATGGTTACTTGCTGTTGACCTTCAATTGCTTCATCTAGAGTTGGTTCTTTCATACGTTCCATTTTACGTTTAGTCGTTTGCTCAATCGCACGAAGCATATCTTTTTCACGCGGTGTGATAAATGTCACCGCCATACCTGTACGTCCAGCACGTCCTGTACGTCCAATACGGTGTACGTAGCTCTCTGGATCTTGTGGCACGTCAAAGTTATACACGTGTGTTACGCCTGAGATATCAAGTCCACGTGCTGCAACGTCTGTTGCTACAAGCACATCGATTGAACCTTCTTTGAATTTACGAAGCGCAACCATACGTTTCGCTTGTGTCAGGTCACCATGAATTCCTTCAGCTGTATAACCTCTAAGGTTAAGTGCTTCTGTCAATTCGTCAACACGGCGCTTCGTACGGCCGAAGACAATTGAAAGCTCAGGTGATTGAATGTCAAGAAGACGAGTCAATGTATCAAACTTCTTACGCTCGTGGATATCCAAGTAGAACTGTTGGATGTTAGAGACTGTCATTTCTTTCGCTTTTACTTTTACATGTTCTGGGTTTGTCATGAAACGTTCTGCAATGCGCTTAATTGGTGCAGGCATTGTCGCAGAGAATAAAAGTGTTTGGTGTTCACTTGGTACATTTGAAAGGATCGCTTCAATGTCTTCGATGAAACCCATGTTTAGCATTTCGTCTGCTTCATCTAGCACAACAGTTTCAACATTTTGAAGACGCATTGTACGACGGTTAATGTGATCGAGTAAACGTCCTGGAGTCCCTACGATGATATGAGGATTTTTCTTGAGCGAACGGATTTGGCGGCCGATATCTTGTCCACCGTAAATCGGAAGTACGCGCGCACGCTTGTCTTGGCCAATTTTGTATAGCTCTTCAGATACTTGAATCGCTAGTTCTCTTGTTGGCGCAATGATAATCGCTTGGATATTTGGAGACGCTGGGTCGATTTTTTCTACAAGAGGAATACCAAATGCTGCAGTTTTTCCTGTTCCTGTTTGTGCTTGTCCAATGACATCTTTATTCTGAAGACCGAGAGGAATTGTTTCCGCTTGAATCGGTGTTGCTTCTTCAAATCCCATGCGGTTAATAGCTTTCATGAGACTTTCGCTTAATTGAAAATCTTGAAACGTTATAGTCAAATTATTCAAACTCCTTCTAATTGCTGTTTCAGTAATCTCGTGAATGATCATTAAAAACTGCCCTTTTCCGAAAGGACAGGTCCATTATATACAAAGCCCGAATTACCCTACCTTATATCTTACCATTACACTATTTGTTTTTCAACAAGACAGAAATGGATATATCTACTGTTCCACAATGACAGATTCACCATCACTTTGATCTCCATCCATCCATTTCCACTTTTCGAACAGTTGAATTTTTCCGTTATCCAACTGCTTAGGTGTAGAATTGCAAGACCCGCTTCTCATGCTGCCGTCTTTGCTGACATGGTGGTACCTAAAATGAAGTGTTCCATCCTCATTCACAGTTCCTACAAGTACACCAGATACAATACTGCCGCCTTGATATGTGCCCGTTAATATATTCCCGTCCTGACGATATTGAAATATGGTTCCTGCCGATACTTCTCCGTTACTCGAATTAGACTGCGGGACAAAGGTTTTTCCGTCATAATGAAACAACCGAATCAACCACCTTTTCTTTCCTATTGTACCATAGGCTTGTCACTCATTCGACAAAAATGATGCAATTTTTAACAAGTGGGATTCAATTTATATTAGTTTAGCCACATTTTCGCTTTTCTATAGATTAAATTGTTTTTTTTAGAAATTGCTCTACTTTTTCAAACAATTGCTGTGCACATGGCTCGTGACAAACATGGTGTTTACAATCAGGTAAATAAAACATTTCTTTCTGACGAGACGGGATTTTATGATCAATAAATTCTGCACTTGAAGCGGGCACAATCCCATCACTTTCACCTTGAACAATTAACACAGGGAGGTGAAGCTTCTCAAGGGAGCTCTTCGTTTGCTTCACCAGCTTCATAAATTCTACAGCGGCTGACAGCGGTGTGCTCGTTAGCTTATGACGGTATCTATCATACAAAGGATTCGTATCAATCAGCCCAGACAATGATTCCTTCAGCATCTGCCTTGTGTCTTGAATCATTTGTTTTGGATTCACATATTTAGCCGCAGCACTTAAAAGAACGAGACGAGCAACCGGATACTTCGCTGCAAGATAAGAAGCGATCATTCCTCCCATGGAAAAGCCGATCAAAAAAATGGTGTCGCATGTTCGGTAAAGAGATAGCAGTTCTAATTCAGCTGTTGCAATCCATTCTTGATAGAAAATGCCTTTGAGCTGAAGCTCATCCCCATGCCCCGGAAGCGTGACTGACTGAACGTTCCAATCTGTCTTCTGCTTTAAATATTGCGCCAGCGGTTCCACTTCATAGGGGGCGCCAGTGAATCCATGTATACATAGACAGCCAATCATTCTGTCACCTTCTTTGCGCTCACTCTTTATAGTGCAGTAATGACTTCTTCTAATCTCATGCCGCGTGAGGCTTTGACTAGAACAACATCGTCAGGACCTGCTACGTCAGCAAGTTTTTTCTTCAGTTCCTCTTTGTCCATAAATGAGAACACGCGCGCGTCACCGAATGATTTCTTTGCTCCTTCAGCGATGAATGCACCTAGGCGGCCATACGTCATCACATGATCAATAAATTCAGGCTTGATGTAGCGGCCTAGTTCATAATGATACGTTTCTTCTTCGCTGCCCATCTCGAGCATGTCTCCAAGGACAAGAATGCGATTAGCGAAGCCGTCCATATCTCCTACAAGATCAATTGCAGCTTTCATGGAAGTAGGACTTGCATTATACGCATCATTGATAACAGTGATTCCTTTCTCTGTTTTAAACAGCTCAAGACGCATCCCTGTCAACTTTGTTTGCATGAGTCCTTGGGCGATTTGTCTTTCATTCAGTCCAAAGTGCTGGCCTATGGCAATTGCAGCAAGGGCATTCTTCACATTATGTTTCCCTAATACAGGAATGAGAAACCCCTGAGCATACCCTTCGACTTGAAATTCAGTTCCTTCTGCAAGCTGGTTGATATGCGTTACCTTGATATCACAGTCCTCTGCTTCCCCAAAGGTTTTCACACGCTGCGAAAGTGCAGTCGCTCTCTCGCGCAGCAAGGGTTCATCTCCTAAGTAATAAAAGATGCCATCCTCTTTTAATCCTTTTGTGATTTCACATTTTGCATCAGCAATGGCTTCTCTTGATCCCAAATCTTGCATATGAGATTCTCCAATATTGGTGATGACTGCTGCATCAGGCTCAGCGAGTTTTGACAAAAACTCGATCTCACCTTTTGCACTCATCCCCATCTCCAACACAGCAATATCTGTTCCTTCCGGCATTGCAAGAATGGTGAGAGGTAGACCGATATGATTATTAAAGTTACCATCTGTTTTATGAACTTGATAAGCCGTTTGTAAGACGGAATGAATCATGTCTTTCGTTGTGGTTTTCCCATTACTTCCTGTAATACCGACAACACGAGGTTTTTCTTCTTTCAAGTATGATTTTGCCAGCCGTTGAAGTGCTGCCAGTGTATCCTCTACAAGAATGACAGGTACACCGAACGGTGGATTGGCTTCTTTTTGATTCCAAAGAACAGCTGCGGCTCCAAGCTCCACTGCTTTAGAAGCAAATGTGTGACCGTTAAAATGTTCTCCAATTAGGGGGATAAACAATGCACCTTTTGATACTTTTCGTGTATCTGTTGTCACTCCGTGAATTTGCTCTTCGCCAAAAGCTTGATTAGATAGTGTCCCACCAGCCATTTGGGCGATTTGTTTCACTGTACGTTTGATCATGATTTTTTCGCCTCTCTTTCTCATTTCACGTTTGAAGGAAAAGAGACACTACCTAAGGATAGTGTCTGCTTGTTGCTCACATTAAAAAGTCGTTTTAATGGTTTGTTTTTCTTGATGGCGTTCAATTGCAAGTGACACTAGCTTTTCAATCAGCTCTGGATACTCTACACCAGTGTGTTTCCAAAGCAGCGGGAACATACTAAATGGTGTGAATCCAGGCATTGTATTCACTTCATTGATCAGCACTTCACCTTCTTCTGTGAGGAAGAAGTCTGCACGTACAAGACCAGATCCATCGAGGGCTTTAAATGCCTTAATCGCCATATCATGAATCGTCTTGTATTCATCCTCTGACACACTTGCAGGAATGATCAAATCTGTATCGCCATCTTCATATTTTGCTTTGTAGTCATAAAAATCTGTTTTAGGTGCAATTTCACCAACGACAGAGCATTTCGGCTCGTCATTTCCTAATACACCAATTTCGATTTCTCTTCCAACGACGCCTTCTTCGACGACCACACGACGATCATATTGGAAAGCCAAGCCGAATGCGGTTTGCAGCTCTTCTTTGCTGCGGCATTTGCTAATTCCAACACTTGACCCCATGTTGGCAGGTTTCACAAAGCATGGATAGCCAAGTATTTGTTCCACCTGTTCTAAGCTGTCTGGTGTGGCCTTTTCATAGTCTTTTTTATTGAAGGAAAGGTGCTTTGCTTGTGCAAGTCCTGCTTGAGCAAAAACATCTTTCATCATGACTTTATCCATACCCGCTGCAGAAGCAAGAACACCGTTGCCGACATACGGGATATTTAGCAGTTCAAGTAATCCTTGCATCGTTCCATCTTCACCATTTGGCCCGTGCAGCAATGGGAAGACAACATCAATCTTCTCATCAGCAGATGCAGGCTGCGGGAACATGCTTTCATTTAAAGAAGTTGGTAAAAACGTCTTTGCGTTCTGTTCAAATTGAAGCATTTTGACGTTTGAAACTGGTTCAGTGAGTTTTTCTCCTCTTAGCCATTCGCCCTCTTCTGTAATATAAATTGGATGTATATCGAACTTCTCAGTGTTAAGTGCTTTTGTAACTGCAAGGGCTGTTTGCAGTGATACATTATGTTCGGCTGACTTTCCGCCGTAAATCAATCCTAAACTTATTTTCAATGGATACTCCCCCCACTAAAATTCATCTTTACTATCTTATCACTTTCAAGCAAAAATGCTCTAATTAATTTTTGTTGTTACGGAATTGAAATGATTTGTAAAGGTTGTAAGCGCCTCCCGAGCATTTGTATGTCATTCGCCATTATTTTATATTAAAATGACATTGAAAAGGAGTTGTGACAAATTGAAAAAAATCACAAGTACTGAACAATTCAATGAAATCATTCAATCTGACAAAGAAGTCATCGTTAAATTCTTTGCAACATGGTGTCCTGACTGTACAAGAATGGACATGTTCATTCCAGACATCTTAGAGGCTTATGCTCACCATGAATGGTTTGAAATAAACAAAGATGATTTCCCTGAATTAGCAGAAACGTATCAGGTCATGGGTATTCCAAGCCTGTTAATTTTCAAAAATGGCGAAAAAACAGGTCATTTACACAGCGCAAACGCAAAATCACCTGAAGAAGTGACAGAGTTTCTTCAAGGGCACGTTTCTTAATTGGTTAAACGAAGGACATCAGCAAACGCTTGCTGGTGTCTTTTTTCTTCCCCATCTCTTACATCAAATCTCTCCATAAGACGAGTTGCACATCCAAAACGTTTCAATGAGCGAAAGAATGTTTTATATAGATGTTTCACTTACGACAAGAAATGACAGGAATTATTTCCTGGGAAAGAATGAGCGTCGACTAGGCTTCGAATTTGTCGGTTACGTGAATTTTCTGAATAGATTCTTTACTTCTGACATTTCGCTTTGTATAATAGAGTTGCTAATTGATAATGATTATCAATTTCATCTATGTGAAATCCTATAGACGTCTATACTTATATAAAGGAGCGATGAGTCACATGTCTAAGAAGAAAATCAAAACATATCAGCAATTGATTGAAGAGAACAAGAAGGCCATCATGCGCGACCCTAAAATGATGGAAAGTATATACGAAACAATCGACAAAAAGCATCAGAAGCAGCTTGCAGCTGCTGGACGTGAATCATAAACATAAGACGAGCAGTCACAGCTGGCTGCTCGTCTCTTTTGTCTTTTTCAACAGAAAGAAAAAAGCCGATAAAATCTATGATGTGATTTTATCGACTTTTGTTTTAATGTGATTTCGCTACACGGTCCTGCTTCATTCCTAAATAAATGAGCATATATGTGAGATAACCCATTGTCATTGTTAAACCACCGAAGAAGAACTGAGAAAAGACAGGCTCCTCAAATGTTGTGACAGCAGCAAGAATGATCCAGCTCGCATATAAATAAACCATGAACCATTTCATGTTTCTTTTAAGTGTATACAGAAAGAAAAGACCCGCTAACGAAAAGATTCCCAGCGCTAGTCTGAAATAAACAAGATGATCAAACTGGATGGCAAAAGACACAAACGAAAAAGACAGCAGCAACAAAATTGGTAAAGCCGTAATGAAATTTTTCACGATAGTGCCACCTCCAAGACTCCACCTTATTATAAGACAAAATCAGCCGGTTATCGTGAAATACAGACTCGTTTTCACAAAGATGTCACGAATTTTTCTTGTTATTTGACACAATTTTTACACATTTACATCACGTTTCCAAAAAAGAATCCAAGCCGTACCAACAAAGAAAACAAAATGCGCCCCCACCATAAATAGAGAAAACAAAGGGCTCATGCCATGGAAGGGCGGCGGTCCTTGAAAGCTGTACTGAGTAAAGTCCGTATTAGCAAAAAGCAGGATTTTCCCCCACTGATTTTCTAAAAGAGACATAATAGGCACAAGTGATTTCGCCGCATATAAAACAAAAAACGAGGTCACAAGCGCAACGAGGCTGTTCCTAAACAAGCTGGAACACATAAAAGCGAAGCTTGCCATCATCATCACTTCCACCCACTGAGATCCGATAACAGCAAACGTATGCTGAAATAATCGTCCCGTACTTTCATCAAATTCAGTACCAAAGAAAATAAGGCCAAATAAGAAAGCTAATACATAATAAAAAACAAACAAATATATGACCGTCAGCACAAGGGTGATGTATTTTGACAGGAAAATTTGCAGCCTAGTTTTGGGCCGTATCAATAAAAACTTGATTGTTCTTTTTTGAAATTCTGTTGAGATCAAGGTCGCGCCAATGACAACTGCGAGCACCTGTAAAATAAATACGACATTCGTGGAATAAGCAAAATAGTTGGCGACAGTGTCTTGTCCACCAAAGCTGGAAATGACTCGTTTCAACGCTAGAGCCATCGCCAATTGAAAAACAACGATCAATCCAAGTGCAATGAATGTGATCTTTTTCCTCATAATTTTCTTATGCTCATTCTTGATGAGTTGAAGCATCTGCCGTCCCGCCTTCCGTCCATTTCATAAATGCCTCTTCAATTGATGGCTTTTGAGGCGTCATTTCAAGTACATCAAACCCAGCCAGAACAAGCTGTTTGTTCAGCTCAGGCACTTGTTCTTTGTTCAATTGAAGTAATACACGCGCTCCATTTCGTTCATATGTATAGGCCTGCGTGTCGAGCCACGAAACCGCCTTTTCCACTGGCTGAATATTCATGAGTATCTGTTCTTTCCCCTCCATGTCCCGGAGCTTCGCACTGGCTTTGATCTGTCCTTTTTGAATGATGATCATGCGGTCACATAGCTCTTCTACCTCATGCAATAAATGTGTGGCAAATAACACGGACGTTCCTTCTTCTCGTACGAGCATTTGCAAGTGCTCCCTGAATTCCTTCATACCTGCAGGATCAAGTCCATTTGTCGGTTCGTCTAAAATCAGCAGGTTCGGCTGATGTAATATGGCTTGTGCAATCCCAAGCCTTTGTTTCATCCCCAGTGAATACGTCTTCACCTTCTGATGAATGGCGTGCTCCAGACGAACTCTTTTCACCACTTCCTGCATGCGTTCTTCCGTCACTCCATCGTGCATCGCCGCATATAGTTCAAGGTTTTCAAAACCTGTTAAATAAGAATAAAATTCGGGATTTTCTATGATCGCACCAACAGATGACATTGCGTGTAGAAAATCCTCATCCTGTGAATATCCATTGATCATGATTCGGCCATTGTTTTTTTTCATCAAACCAACGATCAAGCGAATCAAGGTTGTTTTTCCAGACCCATTTGGTCCTAGTAAGCCGACGATTTCTCCTCTCCCTATTTCTATAGATATATCTTGTAAGATCAATTTCCGACCAATTCGTTTATCGACTTTCTCTACTTTTAGAACAGCAGACTGCAACGTGGTTCCTCCTTCTGATGTAAAGCCTATGGCGGCAAATAAGACCGCTCATTCTGTTAAAAGTATATCACGCATGACAAGAGGCCCATGAAAAAAAGGGCTGATCGAGTCAGCCCTTCTTTTACATTACATGGATAGGTTCGGTGATGCTGCGTCTTTCTCGTGTTTTTTCTCCGTTTCTGTCACAATCACCGCACATGCGGCGTCACCTGTAATATTGACAACGGTTCTTGCCATATCTAATAAGCGGTCTATGCCAAGGATGAGCGCAATGCCTTCAACAGGCAGATTCACAGAGTTCAGTACCATAGCGAGCATGATGAGCCCAACTCCTGGCACACCCGCTGTGCCGATACTTGCTAAGACAGCCGTTAAGACAACCGTCAGCATTTGGACAAGCGTCAGTTCAACTCCATATACTTGTGCGATAAAAATGGTCGCGACCCCTTGCATAATCGCTGTGCCGTCCATATTAATGGTTGCACCAAGCGGCTGTACAAAGCTTGAAATCGGCTCTGGCACCTTCAAACGTTTCTGGGCTGTTTCCATTGAGACTGGCAGGACTGCGTTACTGCTTGATGTACTAAATGCGACAACCATTGCTGGAGAAAATCCTTTGAAAAACGCCATCGGATTTCGCTTCGCTAAAATGGCGACAGTTGACCCATAAGTCAGGAAGAAATGCAGCACGAGCGCAACTAATACGACCGAGAAATAGAGGCCCATCGCTTTCATCGCATCAAATCCCTGGCTGCCAATTGCGGTTGCGATCAAACCGAATGTTCCGTACGGTGCGAACTTCATCACTATGCCGACAAGAAACATCATTAATTCATTTCCTTGTTCAAACAGCTTTAGCAAACCTTCCGTCTTCTTCCCAAGCATGGCAATGCCAAGGCCTAAAAACACACAAAAGACGATGATTTGAAGCATGTTCCCTTCAACTAAAGATTGGACTGGATTGGTTGGAATGATGTTGAGTAGTGTTTCTGCCATTGATGGGGCTTCCTCTGCGGAATAATCAGCCGCTTTCGTATCAAAATTACCGAATGCTCCCGGCTTGATCAATAAGGCCAATGAAATGCCAATGATGATGGCAAAAGTAGTAGTAAGTAGAAAATAAGTAATGGTTTTTGCGCCGATTCTGCCAAGCTTTTTCGGATCACCTAGACCTGCTACACCTAGTGTGATGGAAAAGAATACGATCGGCACTACTAACATTTTAATCAAGTTTAAGAAGATTTGACCTAGAGGCGTAAATAGATAAGGGTCTAACACTTTGAATACATTCGGAGCAAAAATGTTGAGCAGTAGTCCTGTGATTGCACCTACAAACAAGGCAATAATAATTTTCGTCGCTAGCTTCAATAAAATCTCCCCTTCCTCATCAAAAAAGACCCACAAGAGAGTTTTCTCGTGGGTCTTTGTTTCCATACACGTACCACTGTTTACTCTCTTCACGCCGATGAGGTTAGCTGACGGGTTAGGACGAAGAGATGTCCTTTTTTCTCAACAGAGAAAAATTCACCCCAAAATAGTGGGTCCCCCATTCCTTTAGAAGGATTAAGCGTGTGGTTATTATGATATTTTCATACTATTTATACCTTATTTTTAGAAAATTGTAAACAGGTTCAAATGAACTTTTTAACTACTTTCCTCCTTGTTGGTGACCTCCAAAATATCTAGGATAAACACAAAGATTGGTATACCAATAATGAGTCCCCAAATCCCGATGTAGTGTTCAGAGAAGATCAGCACAATAAATGTGAAGAAAATAGGGAGTTCTGTTTTTGCTGACATGAGTTTCGGGTTTAAGAAGTAGGCTTCAATAGCATGGATGATGACGATCACCAGCACAATATAAAGGACATACATGCCGCCTCCAAGGGTATACGCAATGATGCTGAGTGGAATAAGTGAGATGACCACACCCGCTACTGGGATTAAGCCTAGCAAAAAGACCATGACCGCTAATCCAAATAATTGCGGGAATCCCATAATGCCTAGCGCAATGGTTGTTAAGACACAGTTAACGGTTGCAATAATAAACTGTGCTTCGAGTACCTTTCCAAACGTTCTGGAAAATTTACGTCCAAAGAAGGCTATTTCATGATAGAACACAGAGATTTTACTCGTTTTGAACTTGTTCATGAATTGAATGAGGCGTTCCTTTTCGAACAGGAAGAACATGCTTAATATTAAGGACATAATGACCTGGATACTGAACGTGCTGAAATCTGTTAAGTATGTATAGAGGAAATTAAACCCTTTCTCAAAGTAAGCTGATATTTTAAAATCTCCGAATACGTTGGTGATGACATCAAAGAAGGGTAAATCTTGTGGATGATCTGCAATTTTCTTTCCTAAATGAAATAGCTGCTCCACCTGTTTGGCGATAATTGGCACAAACACGAATCCGCCAAACGTCAATCCACCAGCCAAAAGAATATACAAAATGGTGATAACCGATTTCTGTCCTATTTTCAGGAAGTGACTTAAAAAACCTCTAATGACCTCTTCTAACCGATTCATCAAAAAGGTGAATATGAAGGTCAAGAGAATTAAATTCATCATTCCTCTTAATAGATATAAGGCTGTGGCTAATACTACAAATACAGAAAACCGCTTAACACCGGGTTTTTCGAACAATTTAAAAAATGCCGCCATTACGTTACACACCTGCCAGGACTAAAGTCTATTTTTCATCGGATCTGATATACATTATATCGGATCTTTCTGTAAATTATATAATAAAAGGTCAATAAGGTCTTACGATTCGTTTTAATTTTATCAAGCTTTAATGTTTTTTCTTTTCAGCACAAGAAAAAACCGAACCCCATGTAGAACATAAGGTTTCGGTTTTTAGGTTGTTTTTATACTATACAGCCTGCTTCATATTGCGCATTTCTTGAAGTGCTGTTTTGCTCTTCGCTTCGTCAAATTCACCTTCACTTTTCGCAACAACGATTGTTGCAATTCCATTTCCAATAAGATTTGTAATGGCCCTTCCTTCGCTCATGAATCGATCTACCCCAAGCAGCAGTGCAAGCCCCTCCAGCGGAATGACCTGTAGTGCAGCGAGTGTAGAAGCCAGCACGATAAATCCGCTTCCTGTCACCCCAGCCGCTCCCTTTGATGTGAGCATTAGGACAAGGATGATGGTGATCTGCTGACCGATGGACAAGTCTACACCAAACACTTGTGCCAAGAAGACCACAGCCATCGATAAGTAGATCGAGGTTCCATCTAAGTTAAAGGAATACCCTGTTGGGATGACAAGACCAACCACAGACTTAGAGCACCCGTAGCGTTCCATTTTATCCATCATTCTTGGCAGCACGGATTCTGATGAGCTTGTGCCAAGAACAATTAAAATTTCATCCTTGATAAATCGCAGGTAACCGAACAGGCTGAAGCCATACATTTTACAAATGATGTTCAGCACAACGAAGATGAACAGGAACATGGTCATATAAACGGAGAGCATCAGACTTGCGAGCGGTTTAATCGATGCCAAACCAAAGTGTCCGATCGTATAAGCCATTGCCCCAAATGCACCGAGCGGCGCAGCACGCATGATATATCCAATGATTTTAAAGAAAACAAGTGACAGCTTATCAAGCCACTCAATGATTCCTTTCCCCTTCTCGCCAAGTGCAGCAAGCGCAACACCGAATAAAATAGAGAAGAATAAGACCTGTAAAATATCACCCTTCGCAAAGGCGTCTACCATGTTAGAAGGCACGATGTGTGTGACAAATTCCATCCAGTCGATACCCTGTCCCCCATTTTGGGTATACTGTGAAACGTCCCCTTTTTCAAGCTTGCTATAGTCCAGACCTGCACCTGGCTTCATGATATTTACCACAAAAAGACCGATGACCAAAGCAAGCGTCGTGACGACTTCAAAATAAATAAATGCTTTTCCCCCAACTTTTCCAACCTTTTTCATATCCCCCATCTTGGCAATACCAAGAACAATGGTTAAGAAAATGATTGGCGCGATGACCATTTTAACGGCATTGATAAAGGTGTCACCAAGCGGCTTCATTTCTTTTCCGACGTTTGGCCAAACCATCCCGACAATGATTCCGATAATGACAGCTGCAATCACCTGAAATGTCAGGTTCTTCAAAAGCCTCTTCATAAAAAATCAACTCCCTCACCCTTTGATGTAAACGCTTAACTATTATCTGTAGATAAATGATAGCGGTTTCATCAAAGGCTGTGAAGCTTATGAACATATCGTACATTTTGGTCTTTTTGGTCTCTTAGTCAGAATGTACGATATATTTATTGACAGGCCGGCCAACCCCGCCATATTGCATATCTAATTTCAGCTCGCCTTCTTTCACTAAGAAGTCTAAATACCGGCGTGCCGTGACACGGGCAATGCCGAGTGCATTGGCAACTTCCTCTGCAGACTGCGGGCCTTCCTGCAAGCCCATATAGGCTTTAATTTCATTCATCGTATGCACATTCAGCCCCTTAGGGAGCCAAGTATCCTCCTGCTTAACAGCAGGCTTTCGTATGATATCATCCAGCATCTCCTGAGAAAATTCTGCTGCTGTGCGAATTTTAGATTTAAACGCTTTATAGTTTTCAAGTGATTCTTTCATACGTTCGAACTTAAACGGCTTGATGATATAATCTCGTGCACCATTTTGAAGCATGATGCCAATGGTCTCTTTGTCCTTTGCCGCAGAAATAACGATCACATCCACCTGTATCTTTTGCTTTCTAATGTCTTGAAGCGTCTTCACGCCATCTTTTTTTGGCATATATACATCGAGGACAACAAGGTCTGGACGAATTTCTTTGATCAGCTGGATGCCCTGCTCCCCATTACCTGCGACTGCCGCAACTTGAAAGCCAGGAACACTCTTAATGAACTCTTTATTCACTTCTTGCACCATCGGGTCATCTTCAATTAATATCACCTTAATCTGAGTCATCTGTCTCTCTCCTCTATTGTCATTGGGAATTCGATTGAGAAGGTGGTACCAATGCCGATGCTTGATGTGACTTCTACATTTCCCATTCCTTTATCGATAATCGTTTTTACAATATACAGACCATAGCCTGTTCCGCCTTCTTTGCCGTATGTGAAACCTTTATCGAAAATATAAGGAATCATTTCCTCTTCAATCCCGGAGCCATTGTCTTCAATTAACATCGCGAGGACATCCTCGGTTTGATCAATACTAATAGAAATGCGTTTTGTGTTTCTTTCTACAGTATCATACGAGGCAAAGGCGTTCTCGATCAGATTGCCAAGCAGCTTCGTCATATCATGCTGATCTAAACGCTCAGGGAAATCACGCAGACAGCTATGTTCGTCTACTTCGACCTTTATGCCTAGCTCCTTGCCCCTTCTGATTTTGCTCATCAATAATCCCGCAACGGCATCATGCTGAATGACGCGGTGAAGAAAGTCCATCACATGTTCCTGTTCTTCCGTCGTTTGAAAGGCTAGATCGAGCGCCTGATCGGGTTTACCAAGCTGAATCAGCCCGGCAATCGTATGAAGCTTGTTCATATGCTCATGGTTTTGCACCCGCAGACCGTCAACAAAGTTCTTGACTCCGGTTAACTCCTCTGCCAATTTTGCCGCTTCTGTCCGGTCCTGAAAAATGGCGACCGCTCCGATAATTTTCTTTTTCATGACAATCGGAATCCGGCTGCTCATAATCCGCTTTCCGCTCATATGAATTTCTTCATTGTAAACGGGTTCAGCGCGATCAATGATCTCAGGGAGTCTTGTGTCAGACAGCACATCCCAAATATTCCGGCCTACGACATCCCCTGTCACACCAAAAATTTGCTTCGCCTTTTCATTAAAAATGGTGATCATGTGCTGATTGTCAATGGCGATGACCCCTTCATTAATAGAGTGAAAGGTTGCGGTGCGCTCCTCTAGCATTCTGACAATCTCATGCGGCTCCAGCTTAAACATTTGCTGTTTAATATGACGGGCGAGCAAAAATGAGCCTACAAGCCCAAAGCTGAGCGTCAGCAGAAGGATCATGAGGATATCCCGCTTCATTTCTCCTAATATATCGATCATACTTGGCAGCGTTCTCCCTACAAGGACAACCCCTGTTTGATTAAATTGATCATCCTTCACTGGATAAAAGGCTCTGATGGCTGTCCCAAGCTCTCCCTCTGCTTCTGAGAAATAAATATGCTCTGCAAAAGCAGGCTCTTCATCTGTGCCCTCCGAGCGCTGACCAATCCTTGTTTTTACCGGATGCGTTAATCTCACATGATCCATATCCATGACGACAATGTAGTCAGCGTCTTGAATAATCCGAATCTCTTCGATGGCATGCTGTAATCGGTTACGTTCCTTTGTTTGATCAGCTAACGCCTGCTTCACCTCATTCATCTCAGCCACTGTTCTCGCCGTGTTCATGAGCCTTTTTCGAAGCTCTCGTTCCTCTGTTTGCTGGATTCCCCCAACAAGGACAATTCCTCCGATTAAAAGGGCGAAAATGACAACGAAATATGTGAGGATGGTGAGCTTCCATCTAATAGATAATTGTTGTAATTTCAATCGATTTCTCATCATTTTTTCACCTGTATCTTTACGAATTCTTCCTCGGTCAAGTATGCTTGACATAAGG
Source organism: Bacillus sp. NMCC46 (assembly GCF_002998465.1). Lineage (NCBI taxonomy): Bacteria > Bacillati > Bacillota > Bacilli > Caryophanales > Bacillaceae > Bacillus > Bacillus sp. NMCC46. The sequence continues at coordinate 71,082 of NZ_PVQZ01000008.1, forward strand.
GGGATCGGACGCATGAAGAATTTACTCGCCTATACACTATTGCTCATAATCGGTTTTGTAACCGCTTTATACTTTGGTTTTTATCATATGATGCCAAAATCAGCGACGACCTTTGATGATGAACAGACAGGGCTGAAGGATCAGCTTGTGTTCAAATTTAGCCATGTCGTGGCAGATAATACACCAAAAGGACTTGCCGCAAAGAAATTTGCTGAGCTTGTGCACGAAAAATCTGATGGGAAGATCAGCATTCAAATTTTCTCCAACGGGAGTCTTTATTCTGATATAGAAGAAATTAATGCACTCAAAGAGAATCAAGTTCAATTTATTGCCCCGTCTACCTCGAAGCTCGGCATGCTGTCCCCTGAGTGGCTGGCTCTTGACCTTCCCTTTGCTTTTTCTAATTATGATGCGGTTCAAGAAGGCCTACACGGTGCAATTGGACAAAGATTGTTTGGCACCCTGCAAAAAGACGGGCTAAAGGGAATGGCCTATTGGACAAATGGCTTTAAGCAAATCACCTCTAATAAAGGTCCAATCAAACAGCCTGGTGATTTAAAAAACCAATCTCTCCGCATTATGCAAAGCGATATGATTGAAAAACAATTCAAACTTCTTGGCGCAAAGCCCTATCAGGAATCGTTTAATTCAACGTTCCAGCTATTAGAGACAAAAAAAGTAGACGGTGAAGAAAATACCATTTCAAATATTTATTCAAAAAAATTCTATCATATACAAGACTATATGACGATCAGTAATCACGGGTATTTGGGCTATGTGGTCTTAACAGATCAATCCTTCTTTGAACGCCAGACACCTGAAACGAAACGAATTTTACTTGAAGCCATGGAAGAAACAACAGCTTGGAATGAAAAACATGCAGAACAGATGAACAAAGATCAGCTGGAGGACATTAAACGAGAATCGCCGATTGCCATTCATGAATTGACGCCAGCAGAAAGACAAAAATGGGTGAAAGCCCTCGATCCTTTGTATGAGGAAGCCGAAAAAACCATTGGTTCCACCCTAATCAAGCAGATTCGCGAGCTGCGTGCGCGTTATGAACATTCTCCTATCCATGCTTTTCAAGATGAGGATGAGACCAAATAAAAAATCCCTTTGAGAAAGGGATTTTTTATGCACCAGATTCACTCTGTTCTTGCTGCGTGAGCTCTTCTAATCTTGTGACAATTCTTCGCTTTCGGTATTGCATCATGCCTGTTTCGGCAATACCTTTTAGTTGTGAGCGGTTGGAAACTGCGCCAAACAAAATGCCTGCTATGGGAACAAGCTGAAACAGCTTCTTCCAGCCAAACGAATCCCGGTAATTATACACCACTTCACGCCACCCTTGGATTTGGGAAATCATGTTTTCGTGCTTTCCTTCTGAAGCTTGATAGCTCCTCAGCTCTTTTAATATAGATTTCTTCCCAACCACATCAGCAGAGTTCAGCTGTAAGCATTTAATGATGAAGACCCGCTCTTTCTTGTTTTTAGGATCATAGCCATAGGTGACGGCAATATCCTGTAATGTTTTAAGGGAGAGACCCAGTACCGCAGGAATATCTGCTGCCAGCGTAAACATACCGCCGACACCAGTTGTCGCACCTTGTACCGTGGCGAGGTTCGTCCTGTTTTTCCCCATATGTTCACTAATGGCATCCATGATTTCAATAGGAGCTTTTTCAATATCTTCTATGCGCTGAATGGAATCATCAGCACATTTCTTTTGAAATTGATGGATGATGCCTTTTTCTGATGTCAAATAGGCACCGCCTGATTGAATGTAATGCCCCATTTCATCAAGCAGCACACCGATTTTTTTCTGAATAAAGGCAGGCGTCAGCTTGTCCAGCATTTGAAATGGAAGGCGGCTGAGTTTCTCCCAAAACCATACCTTTTGCTGGTCTTTCTCCCACTGTTCAATCTCCTTTAATTGTGCTTTTAGCCACTCTTTTTCCTCCATGCCATTTGCCTCCTTAGATGCCGCTCAAGTATTTGTTTGTTATTATACACAATCCTTGTCCATCATACGTATAGAACATTGAAGCGGTTTCGAAAGGTTTGAAACTTTTTCAAAACGGTTATTGCTTAATACACAAACAAAAAGAGGAGTGATCAACATGTTAGGATTTCTGATTTCATTAGTTGTGGCGATTGTCATCGGCCTTATTGGCAGTGCACTCGCTGGAGGCAGTGTACCAGGAGGATGGATCGGTTCAATGATTGCCGGGCTTGCAGGTGCTTGGATTGGTCATGGATTACTTGGAACGTGGGGTCCTAGTCTGGCAGGCTTTGCGATCTTTCCAGCAATCTTAGGAGCAGCGATCTTTGTCATTATCTTAAGCCTGATCTTCCGCAGTGTGGGATCAAGGGTATCTTAAAAAAACGAATAACAGAGGAAGCAGTAGGGACACCGTCTAAGAGGCGGTGTTTTTTATGTGATGGATTGACAAGGTATCTATTTTTTTCACTTACATATGATAAACAAACCTATTAGTTCAGATAGTTGACTTTTCATGAAGATGGGCATATGATGATTAAAAATTGCATCAAGGAAACTTTTTGTGCCAAAGCAAAACTTTGTAGAATCTAGGTGATGACATATGACAAACAAATACATCGAGGCACAGGCACACATGTCAGCGGCAGCTGAGCGTGCACTTGAAGGAAAGGTCAAAGGATTTAGAAGGCTCCTTCCTTTTCTCGGCCCTGCTTTTATCGCAGCCATTGCATATATTGATCCAGGAAATTTCGCCACCAACATTGCGGCTGGCTCCAAATACGGATATCTCCTTTTATGGGTCATTCTCATATCAAATCTCATGGCTTTGCTCATCCAGTCCTTATCCGCAAAGCTTGGAATCGCGACAGGTAAAAACTTACCTGAAATCGCACGTGAAGAGTTTCCAAAACCCGTTTCAATCGGTTTATGGATTCAGGGAGAGCTCGTCATTATTGCCACGGATTTAGCTGAGTTTATCGGGGCGGCACTTGGTTTATACTTGCTTTTTCGAATCCCTCTGCTTGAAGCATCTATTATCGCCGCTATCGGTTCATTTGCGATATTAGAGCTGCAAAGACGAGGCTATCGAGCATTAGAAGCAGGTATTACAGGCATGCTGTTCGTTGTCGTGATCGCTTTCGCTGTGCAAACCTTTGTCGCCAAACCAGATATCGCAAGTGTCGCTGGCGGACTGTTCATTCCAAAATTTGATGGCGCAGACAGCGTGCTGCTTGCAGCTGGAATTTTAGGTGCCACTGTGATGCCTCACGCAATCTACTTACATTCAGCTTTAACCCAAAGAAGAGTCGTCGGCAGAACGGAAAAGGAGAAAAAGCAGATTTTCCGCTTTGAGTTTTTAGATATCCTCATTGCGATGATAGTCGCCGGGGCCATCAATGCCAGCATGTTGATTGTGGCAGCCGCTTTATTTTATAAAAATGGTCTCTTTGTTGAAGATCTGGATGTTGCGTTTCAGCATTTTGGTACACTCGCAGGGCCTGTATCAGCCATCTTATTTGGTGTAGGTCTGCTTGTAGCCGGACTATCCAGCTCTTCTGTTGGTACACTGTCAGGCGATATCATTATGCAGGGCTTTATTCAATACCGAATCCCGCTATATGTCCGCCGGCTGATTACCATCATTCCCCCTATTGCGATCATTGCATCTGGGGTGAACCCGACCTCCGCGCTTGTGATGAGTCAGGTCGTCTTATCCTTTGGTATTGCCTTTGCTTTAATTCCGCTCATTTTATTTACAAGTAAAAAGCGAATTATGGGCGAATTAACGAATGCCCGCTGGGTGACAGGAATATCTTGGGTGATAGCAGCTCTTGTTGTAGCACTTAATCTTTTCTTAATTGTAGATACGTTTATGTAAAAGACAGTGTTGAGCTGTCTTTTTCTTTCCATTTGGTTATGGTAGAATTCCCCTGAGAGGATGTGGGTTCATGTTTGTTTATCAGGATCAAGAGATATCCATGCGGCTGCTTGAGCCAAGAGACGCAAGAAGTCTGTATTTGCTCATTCAGCGGTCGAGAGAGTATTTACGTGAATGGATGCTTTGGGTGGATTCAACGCAGACAGAGGAAGACAGTATGGCGTTTATCCAAAGCGCCATGCAGCAAGCGATGCAGAACAACGGTTTTCAAGCGGGCATCTGGTCACATGGAGAACTCGTCGGCATCATTGGCACCCATCAAATTCATTGGATCAATAGGACCGTTTCAATCGGCTATTGGCTCGGAGAAGGCTATCAAGGAAAAGGCACCATGACAAAAGCCTGCAAAGCGGTCATTCGCTATTTATTTGAAGAGTGCGGACTGCACCGTATTGAGATTAGGGCTGCTGTCGACAATCAGAAAAGCAGACGCATTGCAGAGAGATTATCCTTTTCGCTTGAGGGAATATTAAGGCAATGTGAATGGCTGGGCAATCGCTTTACCGATCATTGTGTGTACGCCCTTTTACAGCCTGAATATATGAAACAAAAAACGTATTCGATGAATCAGCCCACTTAATTGTGTCGATTGCATGAATTATTTTACAAAGTGAAGCTTTGTAGTATCCGTTGTGATCGGCATCTGATAAAATAGAAGGAAAAATCGAGGTATGATGTATGTCTCTTATTATTTTATTTTACTTATGGATTGTCCCTTTGGTATTTGGTATTTTCTTCTCATTCCTAACAAAAAAAGCCACCTACAAACGCCGCTTTGTCCCATCCTATAGCATGGTAGGACTCAGCATCGTTTTTCTCATTCTGGCACTCGTCTTTTCAGCCAGCCATTTTCTATTTATTTGCGGTATGTTCCTATTTGCCACAACCCTTGTCGGCACAGGCATCCCTTTATTCTTAGCCTTTGGAAAAACACCATCCTAAACAAAAACCACCTTTTCGCGATGAAAAGGTGGTTTCTTTTTTATTGAAGCGGCATTCGGTATGTAATCGTGGCATTTGGATGTTCTTCAATCGTCTTCATCATGTCTTGAAGAATCTCGGCTGCGCGATCATTTGAGTCATACTTGCCGAGCATCTTTGCCCAAGAAGTACTTCCCAAGATCATCCCTTCAATTTTTTTCCCGCTTACTGTGATTTCTTGGACATGAATTAGAGTTTGCTGGTTTTGTGTGAGGATCCATAGCATGGTTTTTATTCTCCTTTTCAATTTGTAATGATTTCTACTTGATTTCTTCTCATTTTAAGCTTTTTTAACTGATAATTCATGTGACCTTTTGAAATAATATAAACCATTAGTTTTGTATGTGACGTTTATTCCAAAGATTCTTTTAATAAATCAAAGTTCCTTCACCATATTCATCACTATCGAATCATTTTCTAAACTCCGATAAACACAAAAAACCTTTAAAGACATTTAGCCATCAAGGTTTTTGTATTTCATAATACTTTAATTCAATGCATCTTCTAATGTTTTCTTTTCATGTTCTAACATACCACTTATGATAATACCACAAACTACTTCTTCTTTATCCAAAACAAATCCTACTGTATCATTTTGTAAAATAGACACTGCATCATTTTCTGAGAATGAAATTAATACCCTATCCTTCCCTATATATACGTCTAATTTACCTTTTTCGTCTATATAGGTATTATCATTAGATTCTTCTATCTGAAAACTCGGTACACCTTTAACCATATTTATATCTCCCATATCTAATTTCAAACTTTCCATTTTGTGTACATTTTCACTTAACGTTAGTGTAATTGAACGAATATTACCTGTATATTTCCCTAAACCTATTTCAATTAAAGATTTCTTTAAATCTCCAGTTCTCCAATATATCGTTGGCTCTTTTGATATATTCCAACTACCAAATTCTATATTAATCGGTGTATAAAGATCATATTCAATGTTTATAGGTTGGCTGTCTTTATAATCTATTACTTTTAACATCATCATTTCTCCTTTTAAGGCATATACACAGCATGCTTTATTACTGGTAGTAATCCGTCTCCCCGGGGTTTACTAAATATTAATTCCCAATTACCTACCTTCATAATTTCTTCATATTTAATTCCTTGCTTAGCAGCATTGTTAACAGAGCTTTGGAAACTCGACAATAAAGTTTGACTATTTATCGGCATACCATGTGTAGTAGCATCTCTTGTTATATACTCAACCATATGTTTTGTTCCATTTGGATGCACCCAGAACTTTCCATCTGCTGTTGCTAATTCAAAAGATTTTGGGATTTTTGTACCTTCATAAAGTGGTTGAGTAACTTTTATATTCCTCCACACTGTACCATTATCTACATTTTTAGCAGTACTTTTAACCCCCATCTTCCCATGAAACCCTTTCGCCCCAAACGGCAAAAGCATTCCAAGCGCTGCGTTCATGCTCGCTTCCTGCTGTTCTTTCGAGACCTTATTTCCAAACATATCTCGCCCCGTAATCGCTTCACTGAAACCGTTGGTGGCGGTGAGGCCATATAAGCCTTTTTGTGATGTTTTTAAGGCGTCAAAGGACTTTTGTGACGTCTTGTAGACGTCGACTGCCCTGACTGCGGCTGATGTGGCTTGAG
>NZ_PVQZ01000009.1:0-62284 GCF_002998465.1 Bacillus sp. NMCC46
AGGTTACCCACGTGTTACTCACCCGTCCGCCGCTAACATCCGGGAGCAAGCTCCCTTCTGTCCGCTCGACTTGCATGTATTAGGCACGCCGCCAGCGTTCGTCCTGAGCCAGGATCAAACTCTCCGAAAAAGTACAAAACCGAAGTTTTGTTTTTCGCCAGTTTGACTGACTACCTATGATATTTCATAGGATTTTTTTATAAAAACTCGAATTAACAGGTACGTTTTGTCTTGTTTAGTTTTCAAAGATCATCTTCGCCGTTCTTAGCGGCTTTAATAATATAACATTTCGCTTCATCTTATGTCAACAACTTTTTTCAAGTTTATTTCCCGAAGCGTTTTGTGTTTGTCACTGTGTGTCAGCGACGATTAATAATATATCACGAAAATATTCTATCGGTCAACGCCTTTTCAAAACTTTTTTTAAAATAGTTTTATTGTGCATCTCAAACCCTTGTCCTGCATACAATCAAATAACAATCTTGGACAAGGCAGGAGTGTTTGAATTGAGTCGACTATATGTGTTGCCTATTAAACGGCTGAAGCAAATTGTCATTATTCTTGTAGCAGCCCTTGCAGCTGCAACCTTTTTTTATGTACAAAAGGCACCGCCGCTGTCGGTATTTAAAACAGAACACGGACCCCGAGCCATTTATAAAGGCGAGACTTCCTCAAAACATGTCTCCCTCACTTTTAATATTGGCTGGGGAGATGAGAAGGCAGTCCCTATTTTAAATGTCCTTCGAGAGTACGATATAAAGAACGCTACTTTCTTTCTGTCTGCTTCTTGGGCCGAGCGTCATCCTGATATCGTCAAACAAATTAGAGAGGACGGTCACCAAATCGGCAGCCTTGGCTATGCTTATAAAAATTATAGCCAGCTTGAAGACAGTGAAATCAAGCGAGATCTTGTCCGGGCACAAAATTCATTTCAAAAGCTTGGACTAGATGACATTCAACTATTAAGACCGCCAACTGGGCAATTTAACGAAAAAGCATTGAAAATTGCCACACAGTACGGTTATACAGTTGTCCATTACAGCGTCAATTCACAGGATTGGCTGAATCCGGGCGTCGACCAGATTGTTCAAAATGTAAATGATCGAATGAAAAGCGGAGACATTGTTCTTCTGCACGCTTCAGATTCAGCAACCCAAACCGCTCAAGCCTTACCAGCTATTTTGAAACAAATCAAAGAAAAGAATTTAAAAAATGTGACGGTTGGCGAACTGATCTCCAATACCAAAACAAAGTCATCGGAAGTTAAGTAGCTTTCGCCTTTGAAAAACGCGGCATAGCTAATAACTGAAACGCATTACAGCCTAATAGCGGAAATAGCATCAAATACAGCCAGTCCTCTTCATTGACTCTGAGCGCCGGGAACCATTCTAACGACGTGATGACGACCATGAGAAACATTGCGGAAACAAATGTTTTCTTAGAGGACTGCTGCTGTTTAAAGTAAGCCACGATCAATGCGAACACACCGATAAAGACAGGCAGCCATAGGTATGGAAGAAATGATTCATTCTCCCCGAAAAACAAAAACCGCAAGTAAGCTAAATCAAACAGCACAAAGATCACTAGAAACAATTGAATGGTATTCCATAAAGAATGTGACCGGAATATCTCTAGCGCAAACCGGTGCACCGTCAAAAAGACAACAAACCCCATCTGGCTAATGACACTAAAAATCATCCCCACACCAATGAACCAAAACAACACAGATGCGATCTCTAGAATGTCAAACGATATAAAAAGCTTCTGATATTTCCCCCACTCCAGCGCAAAGCCTACCACGCTTGTAATGACCGCTCCAACAGCTAGCACAGAGAAGAAAAAACGAACTAAATCCCGACTTTTCATTGAATTGATCCAACCCCTATTTTTGTTATGTATAAATTTACGTGAAACATTCATATTAAAAGTAAGACATGTAACGAAAGGAGCCACAGTATGTCAAAAGGCATCTTGCGTATATTGAGCTGTTTTCTTCTTTTATCTCTAACAGCTTGTGCTCCCAAAACCCAATCCTCATCTAATATGGACTATGACGAAACAAAGAAAATGGTCGTCGATATATTGAAGACAGATGACGGTAAAAAGGCCATTCAACAGTTATTAAATGACGAGGCAATGAATGAAGCTTTGGTAATGGATGAACAAACTGTGAAACAAACGATAGAGAAAACACTAACTTCTGATAAAGGCAAAGAGTTCTGGAAGAAGGTCTTTGAGGATTCTAAATTTGCCGAGACTTTCGCTAAATCCATGCAGCAACAGCATGAAAAGATGTTAAAACAGTTAATGAAGGACCCTGACTATCAGCAATTGATGATGGATATTCTCAAGGATCCCGAAATGGAAAAGAAATACGGTGAACTGGTGAAAAGCAAAGAGTTCAGAAAGCACTTAGAAAAAGTCATTACAGAAACATTAAGCAGTCCTCTTTATAAGAAGAAATTCGAAGATGAGCTCAAAAAAGCAGCATCTGAAAGCAGCAGTGATACTGGTTCAAAAGGCAGCGAAGAAAGCGGCAGTTAAACATCACCCGAGTGGAACTACATCCACTCGGGCTTTCATTATGCTTTTACTGCTAATTGTTCAATGACTTTATTCGCAATGTGTTGATACACTTCTCCTGTTGGATGGCTCGCATCATAGACGGATGGAGCAAAATCATCTTCATTCCAATCAGGCTGCCTTAGAGGAATTTGACCAAGGACCGATACTCGCAGCTCTTCCGCCAGCTTATCCCCGCCTCCTTTTCCAAAGACATATTCTTTATCACCTGTTTTTTTGCTTTCATAATAGCTCATATTCTCAACGACACCCAGCACCTCGTGATCTGTTTGCAGTGCCATTGCGCCCGCTCTAGCAGCAACGAAAGCAGCTGTTGGATGCGGTGTTGTGACAATGATTTCTTTACAGCTTGGAAGCATTGTATGAATATCAAGCGCCACATCTCCCGTTCCAGGCGGAAGGTCTAATAGTAAGTAATCTAATTCTCCCCACTCGACTTCGTGGAAGAAGTTATTCAGCATTTTACCAAGCATCGGTCCTCTCCAAATGACCGGTGCATTTTCTTCAACAAAAAAGCCCATTGAAATCACTTTGACACCAAAGCGTTCCACAGGAATAATTTTTTCCCCTTTAACAGTTGGTCTGACGGTGATTCCCATCATATCCGGTACACTAAAGCCATATATATCTGCATCAATCAGTCCGACTTTTTTCCCTAGACGAGCCAGTGCTACAGCAAGGTTAACAGACACGGTGGATTTACCAACGCCGCCCTTTCCACTCGCAATCGCTAAGAACTCAGGCGGATTTTTAGAGTTGAGCAAATTTTCTTCCTCATCTTGTGAAGGCATAAACCTTTCAAGTGTTTCCTGAGGCAATTCTTCAAAACGTAGCCCTACTGTGTTAGCGCCAGCTGATTTCAAGGCTTGTACGATGTCTTGCTGCAGCTTCATCTGCTCAGCAGTACCCGTTTTGGCAATGGCCACCTTTAAGCTCACATGCTCTTTTTCAGGCTTTAGGCTGATTTCCTTGATGGCATCCAGCTCACCAAGCGGTATATGAAGGAAAGGTTCGTCCATCTTCCCAATTAATTTTCTCACATCGTCTTGTCCGATCATAGCAGAACCTCACCCTTTATTGAATTCGTTTACAATCCAAGTATATCATACATATCCTTACAATGTCTGTCCTGTTTGCCTGCGATCAAAAGGAAAAAGCCCCTTATTCAGGCGGCTCTTTTTGCTCTGTTAAATATCTGAGAATGCCTTTATAAATGGAGGCAGCAATTTGATCCTGATATTTAGGTGTTGCCAGCTGTCCTGCCTCTTTCGGGTTGGAGAGAAAGCCAATTTCCACAAGGGCTCCTGGCTTTGTGACATTTTGCATTAAATAAATGCCATTGATCCGTTTCGCCTTTCGATCTGTGTTTTCAAGATTCCTGCGTAATTCATCTTGGATGAACTTCGCTGCCTTTTCATTCTCTTCATACTTTCCGTAAAAAAACGTCTGCGCTCCGCTCCATTTGTTCGATGGGATCGCATTTAAATGAATACTTAAGTAGAAATCCGCTTCAGACTCATTAATGACTTTTACGCGGTTCCTCAAATCCTCCGCTTTCTTCCGGGCATATCCCTTTGTATTCTTTGATGATAAATCAGAATCATCCTCTCGGGTCATAAGAACAAGCGCTCCCTGCTCCTGTAAATAGTCACGTATCTTCATGGATACATCCAGTGCAATCTCTTTTTCAAGCAGCTCTCCTCCTACGGCCCCGCCATCTGGACCACCATGACCCGGATCTAGATAGATGATCTTCCCGCTTAGAGGCAAATTCCACGATTTCCACGAATCATCATTTAGAAATTGAAACCTGAATAAGAATAAGAGGACAATAAACCCGATTAAAAACCCTGTCCATTTCAGCTTTCTTTTCATCCCTGTCCCTCCCATACACCATTATTTTATAGATATGGGACAAGGGCTGGAAATATGCTTAGTGCAGCCGAAGCTTATGCCTTTTTTCTGATTCTCGAAAGCCTTCCTGCCACCACATGCTTAAAAAATCCCTCGCAAATGGATAAAAACATGACATCTCCCGCTCCATTCGGAACATATTTCCCCACGATTGCAAACACCCTGCCAGCTCTTCAATCAGCTCAGCTTCCTCCTGGGAGGACCGCTTCTTGATATCGTCGAACGATTCGCCGTATTTACTCGACTCACCGTATCTCCCGCCAGCTAAAAAAGCTTCAATGGCGAAATCGATGCAGCCATCACTCATAATACCCGCTGGATCATCTGCAAATGGAAACAGCTTCTTTGTGAATTTCTCGGAAGCGACCGTCACTTGTTGAAGAGACAATGTACGCAAAAGCTTCTTTTCAAGCGTGACATCTCGTTTTGTTTTCAGTTGATAAAATGAAAGCACTTCTGCCATGGAATGAACTCCTTTTTTCTTTGTATTGTTCGTTGGTTTGAACAAAACATGCAGTTCAGTAAATGGAAATGGAGATACATGAGCTCTAAAGACGAGCCATCCGTCACGTTTAAAAGACAACTGCTAGAAAAGAAGCTGCCTCACTCTTTTAAAGAGCACAAAGATGATGCAGTTCTTTGGCAAAAGGAGATTGTAGATGGAGTTGTGAAGTCAAAAGAGAAACGTCAAGAAGTATACAAAACGTTTCCCATGCAATAATAATAAAACAGAGGGGTGTTACACTCTGTTTTTTTGATAATTATGTAGTCAAAGCCTGCACCAATCGTTGTCGAAAGTTTTGATCCACTGCTGCAGTAAGCATAAATTCATTGAATACTTCCCCAACCCAGTGAGAATGATTCGCTTTCGGATCATTGATAAATAGAGAAATGGATATGGATGATGTTTCCGTTTTTCGATATAAAGCAGCTGTGAAAACAAACAAAGTCGATCCGCCTTTATACCAAATATATTGATCTTTTTCCGTCTTCAATGTTTCTCCCAGCACAATTTGGCTAAAAAGACGCTTTTCTTCTGTTGTTAACAGCTCATCCTGCAGACGTTTCATAAAATGTGCATATTGATTAGTTGTAGACTTTGTCATCTTTTGCGTCAGTAATGATTGAATACGCAAGCTTAATAAGTTCTTTTTCATCATTTTTTCTTCTAACGCCTTTTTTTGCTCTGGGTCATTTTTCATGATATTAAAAATCTCAATCATCAGAGATTTGTATTGGTCATCAGTTACACCGCTCATTTGCTTTAATGCATCCCGCCGAAGATCAGAAACATAGGATGACCACAAAAGCTTTGGGGTGACCGGCATGAGTTCATCATGTTCTGTAAGACCTGCTTGTTTCATCCGATCATTGATCTTTTCTAAGCCGAGCCGGTCAATTAAATAATCGGTACAAGCATTCGAACTGACTTGCATCATCCCTTTGGCGATATCTAATAAAGTCGCATGCTCAGAAAAATCGTTGACCTCGAGCCAGTACGTGTGAGCACCTCCGTCTGTTCTATCAATATAAAACCGCTCTATATCAGACAATGCCACTTTTTCATCTAGCTTGATGCCGCCACTGGAGATAGATTTGACAAAATGAAATAAAACCATTAATTTCACCGTACTTGCAAGTGGTGTTTTTTGATCACCATTCCAATCTAACACCACATCATCATTTTCAATGATTGTCACTGATACGTCCTTTTTGTTTTTTGCGACAAATGTCAAAAGATCTTCCTTCGTTTTCTTCATATCTCTTTTATACAGCAAGATTTGAACCACTACGTAAAGTATGACCACACCAATAACAACGAGACCGATTTTGAGTAACATGTTTCTCCTTTCCAAATAACAGAAGATTTACATATTCAATATAACAAATATTTCAAATAAAGGCGCAAAAAAGCAGAGGTTCGTGAATCCCTCCACTTCTTGATGTTCTTATTGATGGGGCAGATGCAGTTTCATCCCATCATGCGTAGCTTCAAATCCTAATTTTTCATAAAAACGGTGTGCATCTGGCCTCTGTTTGTCTGTTGTTAGCTGAACCATATGACATCCACTGTCGCTGGCGCGTTGAATGGCCCATTTTATGAGCAGCTTGCCGACTCCTTTTCCTCTATGAGTAGAAGCCGTACGAACTCCTTCTATTGATGCTCTCCATCCTCCTTGATGTGTAAGAAATGGCGTCATGGTCAATTGGAGAACACCTACAGCTTCTTCCTGATCACACGCAACCATGAGTTCAATATTTGGATCAGCATCTATTGAGTGAAAGGCTTTGATATAGCTTTCTAATAATGGTTGAGTGTAGCGCTCTCTTTTTTGACCTAACATATCATCAGCGAGCATGAAGACGATCTTGTCGAGATCTTTCAGAGTGGCTTCTCTGAACGTCAGTTGGCTTAAATCCAATGAACACACCTCCTTTGAAATGAAGTGGAACTTATTGACCAACATACCAATGATGTGCGTTCTTATATAAGATGTGATCAGCAGCTTTTTCATCAAAAAGCTGTTGAATCAACTCAACATCACCGTATTCAAATGGACGCTTTGCCCTTGTGGATGGAAGGTCTGTACCAAACATCAGTGCATCAGGGTTCGTTTGATAGATAGAAGTCAATGCATGTTCAACGTTTAAATCGACACGTCCAAAACCTGTTGCTTTCACACGAACCCCTTTTTCAACCAGCTTTAGCAAATGCGGCAAGCCTTCTTCCGATAAGCCTAAATGATCAATTGAAACGGCCGGCAGCTTTTCAAGTGTTGATGAGATGTCAGGGAGATGCTTAGCGTCTATGTAAATCTCACTATGCCATCCCGCCAGCTCATACACCCTTCTCGCAAAATAATCGAGCTTCGAAATATTCTCCGAACCACCCCGCTTCACGTTAAAACGTAAAGCTTTTACCCCATGTTGATCCAAATGAACAATCTCATCATCAGTTGCTGTAAAAGGTAATTGAGTCACACCGCAAAAAGACGGCCCCATTTCATCCAGCACCTTCAACAAATAGCCTTGGTCAAAGCCTTGAAATGACCCTGACACGATTGCTCCACCTAAAATCCCAAAATCAGCCGTCTCTCTCCTATAATCATTCACCACATAACTATACGGTGTATATCCTTGGTTTTCTTGAATGGGAAAATCAAAATCAATGATATGAAAATGTGCATCAAAGATCCTCATGCCCGCGCCCCTCTTCTGCTTATTTGACCTGATTATATCAATAGCGAAAGCGAAGGGATATTTGGAATGCCGAATTACTTCATATCATGAAAACTTATCAAGTCTTCTTCATGAACCATTCATCTTGTAAAATGGCATAGTAAAACTCATCCCACCACTCGTTTCCTTGTGGTATACACTTTTTAAAATATCCTTCTCTTCTCATCCCCATTTTCTCCATCACTCTCCACGATGGCACATTTTCAGGCTGACAAGTGGCAATGATTCGATGTAAATTCATTGTGTGAAAGCCATAATTTAGTACAGTATAAGCCGCTTCTGATGCATAGCCTTTGTTTTGATATGCAGGATTGAAGACCCACCCAATTTCATATGTGTGCTCACCAAAGTACGGATGAAACGCGAGATGCCCAATGCATGTATGATCTTCTTTTAATAGGACAGCGACATACTTAGCATTTTCATGACGATTATTTTTGATAAATTCCTTCGCATCTTCTTTAGAAAATACATCTTCCGGAATATACTTCATCACTGCCGGATCAGATGTATATGCATAAACATCCTGCCAATCATCATCAGTAAATGGTCGAATGAGACACCTTTCTGTCGTTAGATTCATAGGACAACCTCCATAAATAATCTTCTTTTAAACAGAAAACTTTCAATACTCATATTTTATACGTATCCAAAAGGAAGTGACCAGTCATTATTTATTAAATAAAAAGCACAAAAAAAGCACCAGCAGGATGCTGATGCTTTTAATATATGGTTTGTCTGTAACAAACCTTTGTAAAACGTCCATACAATATAAAATTGATTAACGTTTTGAGAACTGAGGAGCTCTACGTGCGCCTTTAAGACCGTATTTCTTACGCTCTTTCATACGAGGGTCACGAGTAAGAAGTCCAGCACGTTTAAGTGATGTACGGTACTCAGGATCTACTTCTAGAAGAGCACGAGAGATACCGTGACGAATTGCTCCAGCTTGACCAGAGAATCCACCACCGTGAACAGTTACAAGAACATCGTAGCTGTTAGCTGTTTCTGTGATGTTCAAAGGCTGTTTCACGTCTTCGATTAAAGCAGCGAATGGAATGTATTCAGTAATTTCACGATTATTAACGACGATACGGCCTTCACCTGGAACTAAGCGAACGCGCGCTACAGAACTTTTACGACGACCTGTACCGTAATATTGAACCTGTGCCAAATTGTTAACCTCCCTTATAATTAACCGCGAAGTTCGTAAACTTCAGGTTGTTGTGCTTGATGTGGATGCTCAGAACCACGGTACACATTTAATTTTTTGAACATTTGACGGCCTAATGGACCCTTTGGAAGCATACCTTTGATAGCAAGCTCCAACATTTTTTCAGGGTAGTTTGTACGCATCTCAAGAGCAGTTCTTTGTTTCAAACCACCTGGGTGCATTGTGTGACGGTAGTAAATTTTGTCCGTCAATTTCTTACCTGTTAATTCAATTTTCTCAGCATTGATGATGATGACGTGATCACCTGTATCAACGTGTGGTGTATAAGTTGGTTTGTGCTTACCGCGCAAAAGTGATGCTACTTCAGTAGAAAGACGACCTAGAGTCTTGCCTGCCGCATCAACAACTAGCCATTTGCGCTCAATTGTGCTTGCGTTCGCCATTGGTGTTGTACGCATGAGTTTCCCTCCTAAATAAATCAATGATTTTTCCTTGAATCAAATGCTACGTTCTATTTCAAAACACAAGATAAGTCTTCCGGGGCTTATTTGTGGGGTTGAAATACATACCATATGATATCTTATAACTTTCTGCTTCCTGTGTCAAGAACATGTTACACCTGGTTTAGTTGTCATAGAAAACTTCCCATAAATACAGTCCGTGACTAGGCGCAGTCTTGCCTGCCGCTTCGCGATTTCGGGCGGCAAGCATGGCTTTTATCTCCTCAGGGTGAAATTTACCAGATCCGATTTCAAGTAACGTTCCAGCGATAATTCGCACCATGTTGTATAAAAAGCCATTTCCTCTCACACGCATTTCAAGCCCGTCTGAGACGTTTTTCCACTCAAGGGTGTAAATCTCCCTCACCTTGTCCTGAACCTCTGTATTGGCCGCACAAAAGCTTGTGAAATCATGTGTGCCAATGAGGTGCCCAGCGGCTTCTCTCATTTTGCCTGCATCCAGCCGGTAAGGAAAGTGGCAGGCATACTGTCTCGTGAACACATTTTGGTGCGTTTCCGTTGAGACCTTATAACGGTACTCCTTCGAAACGACACTAAAACGTGCATGAAACGACTCATCCACTTCCTCAGCCTTTAGAACCCGGATATCATCCGGCAGGAGACTGTTGAGGGCAAAAGGCCATCTCTCCATCGGGATCGAGAGCGGGGTATCAAAATGGATGACCTGCCCTTTCGCATGCACACCGCTGTCCGTGCGGCCAGAAGCCACGATCGGAATCAGTTCATCCTGTTTGTGCATTCTTGCAAGAGCCGACTCGATCTCCGTCTGAACAGTCCGCTGCCCAGGCTGCACCTGATAGCCTTTAAAATGTGTCCCATCGTAGGAGACGGTACATTTGACCTTCATCTAGGAATCACCTAATTTCTCAGAAGCACAAGGAGTGCTGTTAACAGGATGAATAGGAGCAGCGTGAACGTGTCTTTCATGCCCCAGACAAGCTGACGGTATTTCGTCCGCCCTTCTCCACCGCGGTAGCCTCTCGCTTCCATTGCTGTCGCCAGTTCCTCTGCACGCTTAAACGCACTGACGAAAAGCGGAACAAGCAAAGGAACAATTGCTTTCATGCGGTCCTTTAGAGGTCCGCTTGTAAAATCAACACCTCTTGCCATTTGTGCCTTCATGATTTTGTCCGTCTCTTCTAGTAAAGTTGGAATAAACCGAAGAGAGATGGACATCATGAGAGCAAGCTCGTGAACAGGCAGTTTGATTTTACGGAATGCATGAAGCAATTTTTCCATACCGTCTGTCACTTCTATAGGCGTTGTGGTTAACGTCAGAAGTGTCGTCATCATGATGAGATAGACAAAACGGAGTGAAATGAAAATCCCCTGCTTTAGACCTTCTTCATAAATATTTAAAAAACCAAAGTGAAATAGCAAGGCGCCATCCTTTGTCATGAATATATGCAGAATGAAGGTAAACAGGACAATCCATAGGATCGGCTTCATTCCCTTGAGAATAAAGTATAGCGGCACCTGAGAAACCATCACCACAAGGAGGGTAAAGACACCTAAAAGCCCGTAAGTGATGTAATTATTAGCAAAAAAGACAATAAAGACAAAAAAGAAAATTGATAACAGCTTTGTCCTTGGATCAAGACGATGGACAAAGGATGAACCTGGCACATATTTGCCGATAATCATACTATCCATCATGATGTCGTGTCCTCCTGATAAAGAGCTGTTAAGGCTTCTGCCATTTCATCCATGGTCAGAAGCGGCCTCGGAAACGTAATGCCCAGCTTTTCTTCTACAGTCTGCTGGAATTTAATCGTTTCTGGGAGGTCGAGACCAAACGAAGACATGTCTGTACGATTAGCAAACAATTCTCTCGGCGTACCTGTCGCCTTCACTGTTCCTTTATGCATCACAATCATTTGATCCGCATAATGAGCGGCGTCCTCCATACTGTGTGTAACCAGAATCGTGGTAAGGTTTGCCTTTTGATGAAGCT
Source organism: Bacillus sp. NMCC46 (assembly GCF_002998465.1). Taxonomy (NCBI): domain Bacteria; kingdom Bacillati; phylum Bacillota; class Bacilli; order Caryophanales; family Bacillaceae; genus Bacillus; species Bacillus sp. NMCC46. The sequence continues at coordinate 11,387 of NZ_PVQZ01000009.1, forward strand.
CATAGAACATGTCCATGATTTCCTTCCGTCCGCGTGGATCTAACCCTGCAGTCGGTTCATCCAGCACAAGCACTTCTGGCTCCATCGCTAGAACACCTGCAATCGCCACACGTCTCATTTGACCGCCGCTTAGTTCAAAGGGAGATCGAGATAATAGAGATTCATGAAGACCAACCAGCTTCAGCATTTCCTTTGCCTTCGCTTCTGCCTTCTCCTGAGGAACGCCAAAATTCATCGGACCAAAGCAGATATCCTTTAGGATCGTTTCTTCAAAGAGCTGATGCTCAGGAAACTGAAACACGATGCCTACTTTTTTCCGGAGGGACTTTAAATCCTTCTGCTTTTTATTGGCTTGTAAGACGGTATCTCCAAGCGCAATGCTCCCCTTCGTTGGTTTGAGCAATCCATTTAAATGCTGCAGCAATGTGGACTTGCCAGAGCCTGTATGACCAATGACAGCGACATAACTGCCCTCTTGGATGGAAGCATTGACATCATACAAAGCGAGACGCTCAAACGGCGTTTTCATTTGATAACGATGCTCTAGTTCTTTGATCGTAATGTCCATAGCTCTTTCACCAATCCTTCTTGTGTCAAATGGGCATTTGCAAGCGGCACACCTTGCTGCTTCAATTGTTTGCTCAACCGATAGGAGAATGGCAGATCAAGTCCAATCTGAACCAGCTGTTCATCTAGTTCAAATACTTCCTCTGGGGTTCCCTCAGCAAATTTTTTCCCGCCATTCATTACAATGACCCGGTCTGCCTTAGCGGCCTCGTCTAAATCATGTGTGATGGAAATGACTGTGACCGTTCCTTGTTCCTTCAATAGTCTCACAGTCTCTAACACTTCTTCACGGCCAATCGGATCAAGCATCGATGTTGCTTCATCCAAGATCATGATGTCAGGGCTTGCGGCAAGTACACCTGCAATGGCGACTCTCTGCTTTTGCCCGCCTGATAGATGGTGCGGCTCTTGATCAAGAAACTCCTGCATATTGACCTGTTTGACAGCCCAATCTACACGCTCTATCATCAATTCCCGCTCAACCCCGTTATTTTCTAAACCAAAAGCCACATCATCACGAACCGTTGAGCCAACGAATTGGTTATCTGGGTTTTGAAAGACCATTCCGATCTTTTTGCGAATATCCCAAACGCTCTCTTCTTTGAGCTCAATCTCTCCAACCTTGACCGTTCCAGCATCCGGTAAAATGAGCCCATTCAGTACACGGGCAAGTGTGGATTTACCTGAACCGTTATGACCAACAATGGCGAGCCATTCATTTTGATTCACATGCAATGACACTTGATCTAAAGCGGGCTTGTCCGCATCCTTGTGATAACGAAATACAATGTCCTTTACGTCAACTAATGTCTTCCCCATCTCTACCGGACCTCCTCTCAGCTCAACCTCTTCTTTGCTTATTGCTAAAAAGCCGTAGTATCTAAAAAAGGGCATAGATCCAGTTATGAACTGTCCCGCCCTTTCTTAGATACACGCTATGTGATTAAACTAATTCAATGACAGCCATTGGTGCGCCATCGCCGCGACGAGGTCCAAGCTTCATGATACGAGTGTATCCACCTTGGCGATCTTCGTAGCGAGTTGCAACGTCAGCGAATAATTTTTGAAGTGCATCTTGGTTTGTTTCAGCATTAGCTACTTCATTACGAATGTAAGCTGCAGCTTGACGGCGAGCATGAAGATCTCCGCGTTTGCCAAGAGTGATCATTTTTTCAACTACAGAGCGAAGTTCTTTCGCACGTGTTTCAGTTGTTTCGATGCGTTCGTTGATGATCAAATCAGTCGTTAGGTCACGAAGCATTGCTTTACGTTGTGCACTAGTGCGTCCTAGCTTTCTGTATGCCATGTGATGTCCCCTCCTTAGTTAGAGATGCTGTATGAATAAAAAACACACGAAAATCCTAGTTCACAATGAAACTAGTCAATCGTCTTTACGAAGACCCAGTCCAAGTTCTTCTAGTTTCGCTTTCACTTCTTCAAGAGATTTACGTCCAAGGTTACGAACTTTCATCATATCCTCTTCTGTCTTGTTAGCAAGCTCTTGAACAGTGTTAATACCCGCACGCTTCAAACAGTTGTAAGAACGAACAGAAAGATCAAGCTCTTCAATTGTCATTTCAAGCACTTTTTCTTTTTGGTCTTCTTCTTTCTCAACCATGATTTCAGCATGCTGAGCTTCGTCAGTTAACCCAACGAAAATATTCAGGTGTTCAGTTAAAATCTTAGAACCTAGAGCGATCGCTTCTTTCGGTCCTGTGCTTCCATCAGTCCATACATCTAGTGTTAATTTATCATAGTTTGTGATTTGCCCAACACGGGTGTTCTCCACTTGATAAGTCACACGAGATACAGGTGTATAGATTGAGTCGATCGGAATAACACCGATTGGCTGATCGTCTCTTTTGTTTGCATCAGCAGGATTATACCCGCGACCTCTTTGTGCAGTTAAGCGAACACGGAAGCTCGCATTCTTGCCAAGAGTTGCGATGTGGAGATCTGGATTTAAGATTTCAATATCGCTGTCGTGTGTAATATCAGCAGCTGTTACAGTACCTTCATCTTGTACATCAATTTCAAGCGTCTTCTCTTCTTCAGAGTAGATTTTGAGTGCAAGCTTTTTAATGTTTAAGATAATCGTTGTAACATCTTCAACCACGCCTTCGATCGTTGAGAATTCGTGTAAGACACCATCTATCTGGATCGATGTTACAGCTGCACCAGGAAGTGAGGATAAAAGGATACGACGAAGGGAGTTCCCTAAAGTGGTACCATATCCACGCTCAAGTGGCTCTACGACAAACTTGCCATACTTGGCATCGTCGCTGATTTCAACCGTTTCGATTTTTGGTTTTTCAATTTCGATCATCTAATAAAACCCTCCTTCAAAACGTCGAAACCTCGAATAGAATCATATGAGATTCCATCCGAAATTCCTCATTGTTTAGTCCCGTATGTGCTCAGGCAACGAGTCGTGTATTCGTCTCATAAATAACTGTATCATAACCCATTATTGACAGGGACACAAAATCTATACAAACAAATTACACGCGGCGACGTTTTGGTGGACGGCATCCGTTATGAGGAACTGGAGTTACGTCTCTGATTGCAGTAACTTCAAGACCTGCAGCTTGAAGTGCACGAATTGCAGCTTCACGACCAGAACCAGGACCTTTAACAGTTACTTCAAGTGTTTTAAGACCATGTTCGATAGAACCTTTAGCAGCAGTTTCAGCAGCCATTTGTGCAGCGAAAGGAGTAGATTTACGAGAACCTCTGAATCCTAATGCACCAGCACTTGACCAAGAAATTGCGTTTCCATGAACATCAGTAATCGTTACAATCGTGTTGTTGAAAGTGGAACGGATATGAGCGATTCCAGCTTCAATATTCTTTTTCACGCGACGTTTACGCGTATTTTGTTTACGAGCAGCAGCCATTCTTTAACTACCTCCTTTACTTATTTTTTCTTGTTAGCTACAGTACGACGCGGACCTTTACGAGTACGCGCGTTGTTTTTTGTGTTTTGTCCACGAACAGGAAGTCCTCTACGATGACGGATTCCGCGGTAGCTTCCGATTTCAATTAGACGCTTAATGTTAAGTGAAACTTCACGACGAAGGTCACCTTCTACTTTAAGTTTGTCAATGATATCACGGATTTTACCAAGTTCGTCTTCAGTTAGATCGCGAACGCGAGTGTCTTCAGAAACACCTGCTTCTTTAAGGACTTGTTGCGCAGTCGTACGACCAATTCCAAAAACATATGTTAAAGAAATGACAACACGTTTATCACGTGGAATATCTACACCAGCAATACGAGCCATGATTTGGGCACCTCCTTGTTATTAGCCTTGTTTTTGTTTATGTTTTGGGTTTTCACAGATCACCATTACTTTTCCTTTTCTGCGAATAACTTTACATTTTTCACAGATAGGTTTAACAGATGGTCTCACTTTCATGTGTTTCCAACCTCCTTCTTCCGGAGTTGCTTTATTTGTAACGGTACGTAATTCTACCACGAGTTAAGTCATATGGAGATAATTCTACCGTAACTTTGTCTCCAGGTAAAATGCGAATGAAGTGCATACGGATTTTTCCTGATACATGAGCCAAAACTGTATGACCATTCTCTAGTTCAACTTTGAACATTGCATTTGGCAAAGTTTCTGCTACAGTACCTTCCACTTCAATTACATCGTCTTTCGCCATTCAAGTGTTCTCCCTTCTTCAAATCAGTAACTTGCTCTCTGACAAATGTCCAAATGAGATCATCTCAATTGTCCATCTATCACCCGACCTGTTTTGAATATACTGTTCTGAACTTCCGGAGATACGCAACCATAAAAGGTTATATGATTGATATTTTTTCTTAGGAGAATGAAATTTACGCTTTTCTCCGTCTGCGATTAGTACATGGCAGCCACCGAACATGCCGATGACACCTGTATACTGATCTTGTTCTTTCCTTTGGACTATACAGACAACCTGCCCGATTTGGGCCTGAAAGGCTTCAGTGAAGACCTAAATCTTAGTCAGTATATCAAAACCTGTATCTGTAATCGCAATCGTATGCTCAAAGTGAGCACACTTTTTCCCATCAACCGTTACAACCGTCCAGTTATCAGCCAATGTTTTCACATATCGGCTGCCTGCGTTCACCATCGGTTCGATGGCCAACACCATTCCAGGTTTTAGCCGCGGGCCTTTGTTGGGCGGACCATAATGAGGAATTTGAGGGTCCTCATGAAGATCCTGTCCGACCCCATGTCCAACATATTCTCTAACAACTGAGAAATTCTCGTTTTCTACATACGTTTGTATGGCATGGGAAATGTTCGACAGACGTTCGCCTGGCTTTGCTTCCTGTAAGCCTTTATATAGAGATTCCTCTGTGACTTCCAGTAGTTTGCGGTCTTCATCACTGATTACCCCAACTGGATAAGTCCAAGCAGAGTCACCATGATAGCCATTTAACTTTGCGCCAATATCGATACTAATGATGTCGCCATCACGTAAAACCCGTTTACCAGGAATACCGTGAACGAGTTCTTCATTCACCGAAACGCAAATGCTCCCGCGAAAACCATTATACCCTTTAAAAGATGGGATTGCACCCTGCTTTGTAATAAAACGTTCGGCAATTTGATCCAATTCTTTTGTCGAAATACCTGGTTTTATGTGTTTCTTCAGCTCTTCATGAGTCAGTGCGACAATGCGTCCAGCTTCTCTCATAATCTCAAGCTCGCGAGGAGTTTTACAGATAATCATTTATTTAATCCCCCAAGCAGGTTCTTGATATCTGCATATACATCGTTAATGTGCTTCGCACCATCAATGTTTGCAAGATATCCTTTTTCTGAATAGAAGTTCAGTAAAGGTTCAGTCTGCTTTAAGTTTACTTCAAGTCTAGTCGAAACGGTTTCTGCATTATCATCTGCACGTTGATAAAGTTCGCCTCCACACTTATCGCAAACATTTTCTTTCGCAGGTGGATTGAATACTAAATGATATGTCGCTCCGCAATTTTTGCAAATTCTTCGGCCAGTCAGACGCTCCATCAAAGCATCTTTATCGACTTTAATATTAATGACATAATCAATCGTTCTGCCAAGGTCCTTTAGAATTTCTTCTAAAGCTTCAGCCTGAGCGACTGTTCGCGGAAATCCGTCCAGAAGAAAACCTTGTTCACAATCATTTTTGCCAAGTCTTTCTCTAACAATACCGATTGTGACCTCATCAGGAACAAGCTCTCCTTTATCGATAAAGGATTTTGCTTCGAGCCCAAGTTGTGTCTCCTCTTTCATAGCAGCGCGGAACATATCTCCTGTTGAGATATGAGGGATCCCATAATCATCAACAATTCGTTCTGCCTGAGTGCCTTTACCAGCACCCGGAAGCCCCATTAAGACTAAGTTCATTTCGGATTTCCCCTTCCTTACTTAGAGAGGTTGGGCAGAAGCCCAGCCCTCTGTTTTATTTCATAAATCCACGGTAGTTTCGTTTCACTAATTGGCTTTCAAGCTGTTTCATTGTTTCAAGTGCAACACCTACAACAATGAGAAGACTTGTGCCGCCAATTTGTGCAGCGGAAGGTAATCCAGCGAATTGAATGAAAAAGATAGGAAGTATTGAAATCACGGCTAAGAAAATGGCGCCCACAAACGTGAGTCGGTACAAAATGCTCGTAATTCTATCTTGAGTCATTTTCCCTGGACGAACTCCCGGGATATAGCCACCCTGCTTTTGCAGATTTTCAGCCATTTGTTCAGGATTCACTTGGACAAAGGCATAAAAATAAGTGAAAGCAACAATCAGTGCTACATAAATCGTCATACCGATTGGCTTAGTATAGTCAAAGTTGTTGGTTATCCAAGTTGTCACATTATTGGTTCCGAAGAACGATGCAACCGTCTGCGGAGTAATAATGAAAGAAACGGCAAAGATGACTGGAATCACCCCTGCTGGATTCACTTTCAATGGAAGGTGCGTTGCTTGACTAGCAGACATTTGTGCACGGCCAGTTCCTTTTGAATATTGAATCGCAATCTTTCTCACTGCCATTTGAATGTAAATAACACCGATAACAATGACAAGGATAGCAATAACAATAAGGGCAATTTTCAGGATTTGCATGAACAGCTGTCCATCTCCACCCACAAATTGCTGAGCGTACACTTGTTTTAATGTTTGAGGGATACCTGCGATGATACCGGCAAAGATAATAATCGAAATACCGTTACCAACACCGTGAGCAGTAATCTGCTCTCCCAGCCACATTAAAAATGCTGTTCCCGCAGTGAGTACGACCGCAATTAAGAGGTACGTTGAAACACCTGGGTTTTCAATCAGCATGCCTCCTGCCATATTGTTGAATCCATATGACATTCCTAACGCCTGGATAAAACCTAGAACAATTGTAAAATACCTTGTGAATTGTGCTAATTTTCGGCGGCCAACCTCTCCTTGCTTTGACCACTCAGTAAACTTCGGAACAACATCCATCTGCAAGAGCTGAATGATGATCGAAGCAGTGATATACGGCATAATCCCCATTGCAAGAATGGAGAATTGGAAAAGTGCCCCGCCCCCAAACGTGTTGAGGATCCCGAAAACACTCATTTGATCCTGTGCCTGGAGAACTTCGGCGTTCACATTAGGCACAGGGATGAAAGCACCTATACGAAAGACGATTAACATTAAAAGAGTGAATATAATCTTATTCCGTATATCTTTCACGCGCATAAAATTGGAGATTGTCTTAAACAAGTTAGATCACCTCGGCTGTACCGCCAGCAGCTTCAATAGCTTCTTTCGCAGAAGCAGAGAATTTATTGGCTTTTACAGTTAATTTTTTTTCTAATTTACCGTTGCCAAGAATTTTTACTCCTGCTTTTAACTTGCTTATTGCACCAGTCTCTAGAAGAAGTTCAGGAGTTACTTCCGTTCCTTCGTCAAAACTGTTTAATCTGTCTAAGTTGATAACCGCGTAATCTTTACGGTTGATGTTTGTAAAACCACGTTTTGGAAGACGTTGGAATAAAGGCATTTGACCACCTTCGAAACCAGGGCGTACACCGCCGCCAGAACGAGCGTTTTGACCTTTATGACCTTTACCAGAAGTTTTACCGTTACCTGATCCAATACCACGACCAACACGGTTGCGTACTTTACGTGAACCTTCTGAAGGCTTCAATTCATGAAGTTTCATTTGGGCACCTCCTTATCGATTAAAAATGTTTTATTGTTCTTTAACAGAAACTAAATGAGACACCTTGTTAATCATGCCGCGGATCGCTGCATTGTCTTCATGTACGACTGTTTGGTTTGTTTTCTTAAGACCAAGAGTACGAACAGTGACACGCTGATCTTCTGGGCGACCGATTACACTGCGTTTGAGGGTAATTTCTAATTTATTTGCCATTAATGTTCCCTCCTTATCCTAACAGGTCTTCTACAGATTTTCCACGAAGCTTCGCAACGTCTTCAGCACGTTTAAGTTCACTTAAACCCTGAAGTGTTGCGCGGATCATGTTGATCGGTGTATTAGAACCTAGAGATTTAGAAAGGATATCAGCTAGACCAGCAAGCTCAAGAACCGCACGCACTGGGCCTCCAGCGATAACTCCTGTACCTTCTGAAGCAGGCTTCAATAGAACGTTTCCTGCACCGAATCGACCGATGATTTCATGTGGAATTGTAGTTCCAACCATTGGTACTTCAATTAAATTCTTTTTCGCATCTTCAACAGCTTTGCGGATCGCTTCTGGTACTTCTTGTGCTTTACCAGTACCGAAACCTACATGACCGTTTTTGTCACCGACAACAACTAAAGCTGCAAAACGGAAACGACGTCCACCTTTAACAACTTTCGCTACGCGGTTAACCGTAACTAAGCGTTCTTCTAACTCTAATTTGCTTTGGTCAATACGACTCATTCGGATGTGTCCCTCCTTCTTTTATTAAAATTTAAGTCCAGCCTCACGAGCAGCTTCAGCTAGAGCTTTTACACGTCCATGATATAAGTATCCTCCGCGGTCAAATACCACGTTAGAGATTCCTTTTTCAACAGCACGTTTTGCAACAAGTTCGCCAACTTTAGTAGCAGCTGCAGCGTCAGAACTATTCTCGATCTTTAACTCTTTATCAAGAGTAGAAGCACTTACAAGTGTTACACCGTTAACATCATCAATTACTTGAGCGTAGATGTTCTTGTTAGAACGGAAAACGTTAAGGCGAGGTCTTTCAGCAGTACCTGAAAGTTTCGCACGAACACGAGCGTGTCTTTTAAGACGAGTAGCGTTTTTGCTAGTTTTCGTAATCATCCGAGTCACTCCTTTCTTCACATTAAGCGATCTTACTTACCAGTTTTTCCTTCTTTACGGCGAACGAATTCACCTTCGTAACGAATTCCTTTACCTTTGTAAGGCTCTGGAGAACGGACAGCGCGGATGTTAGAAGCTAGAGCTCCCACACGCTCTTTATCGATACCTTTAATGACTACTTTCGTTTGAGATGGAACTTCGACTTCAACTCCAGCCTCAGGAACGATTTCAACTGGATGAGAGTATCCAACGTTAAGAACAAGTTTGTTTCCAGATTTAGCTGCACGGTAACCGACACCGATAAGTTCTAAACCTCTTTCGAAACCTTTAGATACACCTTCAACCATGTTTGCAATTAAGCTACGTGTTGTACCATGTAAAGCACGGTGTTCTTTATGATCAGACGGACGGCTTACAGTTAAGACGCTGTCCTCAATTTTAATTTCCATATCAGGGTGAAATGTACGAGTTAGTTCACCTTTTGGTCCCTTTACTGTCACTGTGTTATCGTTGTTTGTCACAGTAACTCCTGAAGGGATCTCGATTAGTTTTTTACCTATACGAGACATACCAAGCACCTCCATTCATCTTAAACTTTTTTTACCATACGTAAGCAAGTACTTCTCCACCAGCTTGTTTAGCACGGGCTTCTTTGTCCGATAAAACACCTTGTGATGTAGAAATAATTGCGATTCCAAGTCCGTTAAGTACACGTGGTACTTCATTTGATTTCGCATATACACGTAAACCAGGTTTACTGATTCTTTTTAGACCAGTGATAACACGCTCGTTGTTTTGGCCATATTTAAGGAACATACGGATAATTCCTTGTTTGCTGTCTTCAACATATTCAACGTCACGGATAAAACCTTCACGCTTTAAGATTTCAGCAATTTCTCTTTTGATTTTTGAAGCCGGTACTTCTAGCTTCTCATGACGTACCATGTTCGCATTGCGAATACGAGTCAGCAAATCTGCAATCGGATCTGTCATAACCATTATTTAATAACCTCCTTCCCATTTATGGGGATTACCAGCTGGCTTTTTTAACGCCAGGAATTTGTCCTTTATATGCAAGTTCGCGGAAACAAATACGGCAAAGTTTAAACTTGCGAATTACTGAATGTGGACGTCCACAACGTTCGCAGCGCGTATACTCTTGAACTTTAAACTTTTGTTTGCGTTGTTGTTTCGCAATCATAGACTTTTTAGCCACGATTTCGCCTCCCTTTCATTGATTATTTCTGGAACGGCATACCTACTTGAGTTAATAACTCACGTGCTTCTTCGTCCGTATTGGCAGTCGTAACGATAACGATATCCATACCACGGACTTTTGTTACTTTATCGTAATCAATTTCTGGGAAGATTAACTGTTCTTTAATACCAAGCGTGTAGTTTCCACGACCGTCGAAAGATTTCTTAGAAATCCCGCGGAAGTCACGTACACGTGGTAAAGATACAGAAATAAGTTTATCAAGGAAATCGTACATGCGCTCTCCGCGAAGTGTTACTTTCGCACCGATTGGCATTCCTTCACGTAGACGGAATCCAGCAATAGACTTCTTCGCACGAGTAACGACAGGTTTTTGACCAGCGATAAACGTTAATTCTTCAACAGCAGTATCGATTGCTTTAGCGTTTTGAACAGCGTCACCAACACCCATGTTGATCACGATTTTTTCGATTTTTGGCACTTGCATTACTGATTTGTATTCAAACTTAGAAACTAATGCAGGTGTAATTTCTTTTACATACTTTTCTTTAAGGCGGTTCATGAGAAAGACCTCCCTTCCTTATTTACTATTTATCTAGAACTTGCCCAGACTTTTTCGCTACACGGACTTTCTTTCCGTCCTCAACTTTATACCCAACACGTGTCACTTCACCCGTTTTAGGATCAAGCGGCATTACGTTTGATACGTGGATCGGCGCTTCTTGTTCAGAAATTCCGCCTTGAGGGTTAGCTTGGGTTGGTTTAGAGTGTTTTTTCACAAGGTTAATACCTTCTACTAAAACACGGTCATTCTTAGGGAAAGCAGCAAGGATGACTCCTTGTTTACCTTTATCTTTACCAGAGATAACCACTACTTTATCGCCCTTTTTAACATGCATTTAATCGCACCTCCTTGAGTCGCGGATTGTATTCATTAAAGTACTTCTGGTGCTAGAGAAACAATTTTCATATAGTTGTTTTCACGAAGTTCACGTGCTACTGGTCCGAAGATACGAGTTCCACGCGGGCTCTTGTCGTCACGGATAATGACACATGCATTTTCATCGAAACTGATGTAAGATCCATCGTTTCTGCGAGCTCCGCTCTTTGTACGAACGATAACTGCTTTCACAACTTCACCTTTTTTGACAACGCCTCCTGGTGTTGCTTGTTTAACCGTACAAACAATGACATCACCGATGTTAGCCGTCTTACGTCCAGAGCCACCAAGAACTTTAATCGTTAGTACTTCGCGTGCGCCAGAGTTGTCAGCTACTTTTAAACGAGTCTCCTGTTGAATCATTAATGTTACCTCCTTTCGGAAAAAGAAATCCGAACTTTATTAGATAATAACGGCTTCTTCGACAACTTCAACTAGACGAAAGCGTTTAGTCGCAGATAAAGGACGAGTTTCCATGACCTTTACGATGTCTCCGATTTTTGCTTGGTTGTTTTCATCATGTGCTTTGAACTTCTTAGAGTATCTTACACGTTTGCCATAAAGTGAATGCTTTTTGTATGTTTCAACTACAACAGTGATGGTTTTATCCATTTTGTCAGAAACAACACGACCTTGATACACTTTACGTTGGTTACGTTCGCTCATGTTTGCGGGGCCTCCCCTCTAATTATTATTTATTAGCAGCGATTTCTCTTTGACGAATCACAGTTTTCATGCGTGCGATTGATTTACGCACTTCACGAATGCGAGCAGTGTTTTCAAGCTGCCCAGTCGCTAATTGGAAACGAAGATTGAAAAGTTCTTCTTTAAGAGACTTTACTTTTTGTTCAATTTCAGCAGTGGTAAGGTCACGAATTTCATTAGCTTTCATTTGATTCACCACCAATTTCTTCACGTTTTACGAACTTCGTTTTAATTGGCAATTTGTGAGATGCAAGACGAAGAGCTTCACGAGCAACTTCTTCAGACACACCAGAAATTTCAAATAAAACTTTGCCCGGTTTTACTACAGCTACCCATCCTTCTGGAGCACCTTTACCGGAACCCATGCGGACTTCTAGAGGTTTAGCTGTGTATGGCTTAGAAGGGAAAATTTTAATCCAAACTTTACCGCCACGTTTCATGTAACGAGTCATAGCAATACGAGCAGCTTCGATTTGACGGTTCGTGATCCAAGAAGCTTCAAGAGCTTGGATACCGTACTCACCGAAATGTACTTCAGTGCCACCTTTTGCACGACCACGCATTTTCCCACGATGTTCTCTGCGATACTTCACGCGTTTTGGCAATAACATATTATTTTCCTCCTTCCGCAGTATTCTTCTTAGTTGGAAGGACTTCTCCACGATAGATCCATACTTTTACGCCAAGCTTACCATAAGTAGTGTCAGCTTCAGCAGTAGCATAGTCGATGTCAGCACGAAGTGTGTGCAACGGAACAGTACCTTCACTGTAATATTCAGAACGAGCAATATCTGCACCGCCAAGACGACCAGAAACCATTGTTTTGATTCCTTGTGCTCCAGCACGCATTGTGCGTTGGATTGTTTGTTTTTGTGCACGACGGAATGAAATACGATTTTCAAGTTGACGAGCGATGTTTTCAGCAACTAGCTGAGCATCAAGATCTGCTCTCTTGATTTCAAGAATGTTGATGTGTACACGTTTGCCAGTTAGGCTGTTAAGAGCTTTACGAAGTGCTTCAACTTCAGATCCGCCTTTACCAATTACCATACCTGGTTTAGCCGTGTGGATTGTGATATTTACGCGGTTTGCAGCACGTTCGATTTCTACTTTAGAAACAGACGCGTCAGACAAACGCTTGCTGATGAATTCACGGATTTTCAAGTCTTCATGTAAGAAGTCAGCGTAATCTTTTCCTGCGAACCATTTAGATTCCCAATCACGAATGACGCCAATACGAAGACCTACTGGATTTACCTTTTGACCCACGGATTATCCCTCCTTCTTTTCTGATACAACGATTGTAATGTGGCTAGTACGTTTGTTAATTGCGCTCGCACGACCCATAGCACGTGGACGGAATCTCTTAAGTGTTGGACCTTCGTCAACGAATGCTTGAGTAATCACTAGGCTGTTAGCGTCCAACTCGTAGTTGTGCTCAGCGTTTGCGATAGCAGATTTTAATACTTTTTCAATAATTGGTGAAGCAGCCTTAGGTGTAAGGTTTAAGATAGAAACTGCTTCTCCTACTTGCTTACCTCGGATCAGGTCCATTACTAGACGTGCTTTACGAGGAGCAATACGGACTGTTCTTGCGACAGCTTTAGCTTGCATTTAAAAGCCTCCTCTCATTAGCGTCTTGTTTTTTTATCGTCACTAGCATGACCTTTGTAAGTACGGCTTGGTGCGAATTCGCCCAATTTGTGACCTACCATATCTTCAGAAATGAAAACAGGTACATGTTTGCGTCCGTCATAGACAGCGATTGTGTGACCGATGAATTGTGGGAAAATTGTAGAACGACGAGACCAAGTTTTTACGACTTGCTTTTTGTCAGTTTCATTCAATTTCTCGACTTTAGCCATCAAATGATCATCAACAAATGGTCCTTTTTTTAAGCTGCGAGCCATTGTGGAACCTCCCTTCGTGATTGAACTACGGTCCTAAATGAACCGTAGACAACCCCGTTACTTGTTTTTACGACGACGTACAATGAATTTATCAGACTTGTTGGTTTTCTTACGAGTCTTGAATCCAAGAGTCGGTTTACCCCATGGAGACATTGGTGATTTACGTCCGATTGGAGCGCGTCCTTCACCACCACCGTGTGGGTGATCGTTAGGGTTCATTACAGAACCACGAACTGTTGGGCGTACGCCTTTCCAGCGAGAACGTCCAGCTTTACCGATGTTAATTAATTCGTGTTGCTCGTTTCCAACTTGACCGATAGTCGCACGGCAAGCAGAAAGAATCATGCGAACTTCTCCTGAGTTCAAACGTACAAGAACGTATTTACCTTCTTTACCAAGAACTTGAGCAGAAGTACCAGCAGAACGAACTAATTGTCCACCTTTACCTGGTTTTAATTCAATGTTATGCACAACTGTACCAACTGGGATGTTGATAAGTGGAAGAGCATTACCTGGTTTGATGTCAGCTTCTGGTCCAGAAGTAACTTCAGTACCAACTTGGATTCCTTTCGGAGCAAGAATGTAACGTTTCTCACCATCTGCATAGTTTACAAGAGCGATGTTCGCTGAACGGTTTGGATCATACTCGATTGTAGCAACGCGTCCAGGTATACCGTCTTTATCACGCTTAAAGTCGATGATACGGTATTGACGTTTATGACCGCCACCTTGATGACGAACAGTCAATCTACCTTGGTTGTTACGTCCGCCTTTTCTGTGAAGCGGTGCAAGCAACGATTTTTCTGGTTTGTCAGTCGTGATTTCAGCAAAATCTGAAGTAGTCATGCCACGACGACCATTACTGGTTGGTTTATACTTTTTAATCGCCATTTTGAATTTCCCTCCTTCTTTTTAAGATTTACGCTTCAAAAATTTCGATTTCTTTGCTGTCAGCAGTTAATTTCACGATCGCTTTTCTGCGACGGCTAGTCATACCAGTGTAGCGTCCAACGCGTTTAGATTTTCCTTTGTAGTTTTGAACGTTGACTTTCTCAACTTTCACTCCAAAGATTTCTTCAACAGCGTCTTTCACTTCTGTTTTGTTAGCTCTGACATCAACTTCGAACGTGTACTTCTTCTCTGTCATTAGATCAGCAGAACGTTCAGTAATGATAGGGCGCTTTAGAACATCACGAGGATCTTTCATTATGCAAGTCCCTCCTCTACTTTTTCAACCGCTGCTTTAGTGATCAGAAGTTTGTCGTGGTTGACAACGTCAAGAACGTTGATACCGTTAGCTTCAACAACTGTTACTCCAGGGATGTTACGAGCAGATAAAGCAACTGTTTCGTTTGCATCCGCAGTGACGATCAACGCTTTCTTCTCAACAGATAATCCTTTAAGGATGCCTGCGAATTCTTTCGTTTTCACTGCATCAAGAGTCAAATCTTCAAGAACGATGATGTTGTTGTCGATTACTTTAGAAGACAATACTGACTTGATAGCCAAGCGGCGAACTTTTTTAGGTAATTTATATGAATAACTGCGTGGTGTTGGACCGAATACGATACCGCCTCCGCGCCATTGTGGTGAACGAATAGAACCTTGACGAGCACGACCTGTACCCTTCTGTCTCCAAGGCTTACGACCTCCGCCACGTACTTCAGAACGAGTTTTTACTTTATGAGTTCCTTGACGTAAGGAAGCTCTTTGCATAAGAATAGCATCGAATACTACGCTTTCGTTTGGCTCGATTCCAAACACAGAAGCGTTTAATTCGATTTCACCGTTAGTAGAACCGTTTTGGTTAAATAATGCTACTTTTGGCATGACTTGTTTCCTCCTTTCCTAAGAGAGTTATTTAGATTTAACTGCACTCTTTACAGTTACTAGAGATTTTTTAGCTCCTGGTACATTTCCTTTGATCAATAGAAGATTGCGTTCTGCATCAACTTTAACGATCTCAAGGTTTTGGACAGTGATTTGCTCTCCGCCCATACGACCTGGAAGAAGTTTACCTTTGAATACTCGGTTTGGATCAACAGGTCCCATTGAACCAGGACGACGGTGGTAACGTGAACCGTGAGTCATTGGTCCGCGTGATTGTCCGTGGCGCTTGATAGCCCCTTGGAATCCTTTACCTTTTGATGTTCCTGTTACATCTACGATATCTCCATTTGCGAAAATATCAACTTTGACTTCCTGACCAACTTCATACGCATCTAACTCCGCACCGCGTAATTCTTTTACGAAGCGCTTAGGAGCAGTTTCCGCTTTAGCAACGTGGCCCTTCTCTGGTTTGTTAGAAAGCTTTTCACGTTTGTCGTCAAAACCGATTTGGATTGCTTCATAGCCATCCGTGTCAGCAGTCTTCTTTTGAAGAACAACGTTAGCAGCAGCCTCAACAACAGTTACAGGGATAAGATCACCGTTTTCTGCGAATACTTGCGTCATACCAATTTTTCTACCTAAGATTCCTTTGGTCATTAGTCACACCTCCTATAATATGTGTTTTCTATTTGAATTAAAGTTTGATTTCGATATCTACACCAGATGGTAAATCTAAACGCATAAGTGCATCAACTGTTTGCGGAGTTGGATTCACGATGTCGATTAGACGTTTGTGAGTACGCATCTCAAATTGCTCACGAGAATCTTTGTACTTATGCACCGCACGAAGGATTGTGTAAACTGATTTTTCAGTTGGAAGCGGGATTGGACCAGATACACTAGCACCAGAACGCTTAGCCGTTTCAACAATCTTCTCAGCAGATTGATCAAGAATTCTATGATCATATGCTTTTAAACGAATACGAATTTTTTGTTTTGCCATTATTTTCCCTCCTTTTCGCCTACTTACGTTAGACAGTTCTCCGTGAGAAAAACCTGATCACCTTGCCATGGCAAAGCGGCCGGGTGTGTCAGCAACCTCTCACTTCATCGCAGTCAAAGACCAACATGCACTATTGTACCAAATTGGCCTGCGTGTTGCAATAATAAATCGGATAAATTTATGATTTGCACACTTTTCATATTATACAGGGGTTCAGCCTATAAATCAAGCTTTCCCTGAAGATGATGTACAGCAGTCTTTTTTATGGTACGGATGAATTTTTCTGGTTCTTCTAGGTGCGGGGAATGTGCAGATTCTTTAAAGGTGAACCATTCTTTGATTGGTGCTGTTAATTGATCAACATATGGTTTTGATACAGCAGCTGGTGTAATCATGTCATATTCTCCAATGATAAAGTAGCAAGGTATTAATATAGTAGAAACTCGGTATTCAATGCTCTCATTCATCAATTCATCCCATAGCATGTCCTGACTAAACTTCTGTCCTTTAAGGAACTTCCACTTATCTTTCAGCTGATATTCCTTACTAAAAAGAAATCCGCGCAGCATTTGAATAAGCGGCCTCCACCTATGTGTGAGACCTACGCTTCCGAGCTCTTTATAGAGAGAGAACAGAGCATGAGCTGATATTCGTTTCCACGGAGGAGGCGTCAGTAATCGCAGGCACCAAGTAAACATCCGATTCCGATGGTATTTCTCCAAAAGGAGCTCGTACGACACAATATCTTCTTTTAATACATCTACTACCTGACTAATTCCATAATAAGCATGATATAGATCTGGACGCTTATGTACTGCTTGTATGGCGATTAATGATCCCCATGAATATCCTGCGATGTACAATTTTGATTGACCTAGATATGAAAGGACTTTCTCTGTCAGTTCAATCGTATCTTCAATAAATTGCTGAATGGTCATGGAAGTATCGGGAAGATTCTTTTGATAGGAAAGTCCTGCACCTCGCTGATCCCAATGAACTACTGTAAAATCTTGATTAAGTTCCTCATGAAACGAGTCGATATAGCTGATTTGAGCGGAGCCGGGCCCACCGTGTAAAAATAAAAGAACAGGCTTCGCTTCATTTGTGTGATCTTCTTTGATCATAATCCATTGGTCAACCCCGCCGATTAACCATTTCTTCAAATATATCTTCGTCATTCCAGTGATCCTCTCGGTTCCAATTAGATTCTATAGCTTATAGTAGCCGTTCTGATCTGGAAAAGCAAAAAAAGAGACCCTTTTGCAAGGAGTCTCTTTTATATGTTTTATTACTTAATGATAGTTGAAACGACGCCAGAACCTACAGTACGTCCACCCTCACGGATAGAGAAACGAGTTCCTTCTTCGATAGCGATAGTAGAGATAAGTTCAACTTCCATCTCAGTGTTATCGCCAGGCATTACCATTTCAGTACCTTCTGGAAGATGTACGATACCAGTTACGTCAGTTGTACGGAAGTAGAACTGCGGACGGTAGTTAGCGAAGAATGGAGTATGACGTCCACCCTCTTCTTTAGAAAGTACATAAACTTCAGCTTTGAAACGGCTATGTGGAGTGATTGTACCTGGTTTAGCAAGTACTTGACCACGTTGGATATCTTCACGAGATACACCACGAAGTAGTGCACCGATGTTGTCACCAGCTTCAGCATAGTCAAGAAGCTTACGGAACATTTCAACACCTGTAACAGTTGTTTTACCGTTTTCTTCTTGAAGACCGATGATTTCAACTTCGTCACCGACTTTAACTTGTCCACGCTCAACACGACCAGTAGCAACTGTTCCACGACCAGTGATTGAGAATACGTCCTCAACTGGCATCATGAATGGCTTCTCAGTGTCACGCTCTGGAGTTGGGATGTACTCATCAACCGCATCCATAAGTTCAAAGATTTTTGCTTCGTAATCAGCATCACCTTCAAGAGCTTTAAGAGCAGAACCTTTGATAACAGGTACATCGTCACCAGGGAAGTCATAGTCAGAAAGAAGGTCACGAACTTCCATTTCAACAAGTTCAAGTAACTCTTCATCGTCAACCATGTCACATTTGTTAAGGAATACTACGATGTATGGTACACCTACGTTACGAGAAAGTAGGATGTGCTCACGTGTTTGTGGCATTGGACCATCAGCAGCAGATACTACTAAGATCGCGCCGTCCATTTGAGCAGCACCAGTGATCATGTTTTTAACATAGTCAGCGTGTCCTGGGCAGTCTACGTGTGCATAGTGACGAGTTTCAGTTTCATACTCAACGTGTGCTGTTGAGATTGTGATTCCACGCTCGCGCTCTTCTGGAGCACCATCGATTTGGTCATAAGCCATAGCCGTACCTTTACCAGATTTCTTATGAAGAACTGTTGAGATAGCAGCAGTTAGAGTTGTTTTACCATGGTCAACGTGTCCAATTGTACCAATGTTAGCATGCGATTTGGAACGGTCGAATTTTTCTTTAGCCATTCTAAAAATCCTCCTTAAAGGTTCATTGTATTTGGTATAGAGTGATAGAAAGTGAAGAGTTACCTCTCACTTTCTGATCTTCAATAGTAGTTATACTTTAGTTTAAAGGCAAAATCAATTATTCACCTTTATTTTTTTTGATGATTTCTTCACTGATGCTCTTAGGCACTTCTTCGTAGTGATCCATGTGCATAGTGAAAGTACCGCGTCCTTGTGTATTAGAACGGAGTGCAGTTGCATATCCGAACATTTCAGAAAGTGGAACCATTGCGCGAACAACTTGAGCGTTACCGCGAGCTTCCATACCTTCTACACGTCCACGACGAGATGTGATATCACCCATGATGTCTCCCATGTATTCTTCAGGGATAACGACTTCCACTTTCATCATTGGCTCAAGTAGAACTGGGTTACATTTGCTGACAGCATTTTTCAATGCCATAGATGCAGCAATTTTAAACGCCATTTCGTTAGAGTCAACATCGTGGTAAGATCCATCAAATAATTTTGCTTTGATGTCGATTAATGGGAATCCAGCTAATACACCATTTTCAAGTGAATCTTCAAGACCTGCTTGAATAGCTGGAATGTATTCACGAGGTACAACCCCACCGACGATTGCATTTTGGAATTCGAAGCCTGCGCCTTCTTCGTTTGGTTCGAATTCGATCCAAACGTGTCCGAACTGACCACGTCCACCAGACTGACGTACGAATTTACCTTCAACTTTTGCACCAGAACGGAATGTTTCACGGTACGCAACTTGAGGAGCTCCTACGTTAGCTTCAACCTTGAACTCACGCTTCATACGGTCAACAATGATATCAAGGTGAAGCTCACCCATACCAGAGATGATCGTTTGACCAGTTTCAGTGTTTGTTTGTGTACGGAATGTTGGATCCTCTTCAGCTAGTTTAGCTAAAGCGATACCCATTTTATCTTGGTCAGCCTTAGACTTAGGCTCGATTGCTACATCGATAACTGGCTCTGGGAATTCCATAGACTCAAGGATAACAAGACTTTTCTCGTCACAAAGAGTGTCACCAGTTGATGTATCTTTAAGACCTACAGCTGCTGCGATATCCCCTGCATATACAGTAGAGATTTCTTCACGGCTGTTTGCGTGCATTTGAAGGATACGTCCAACACGTTCACGCTTGTTCTTAGAAGAGTTCTTCACGTAAGAACCAGAATCAAGTGTTCCAGAGTATACACGGAAGAAAGTTAGTTTCCCAACATAAGGGTCAGTCATTACTTTAAAAGCAAGGGCTGCGAATGGTGCGTCATCAGTAGACTCACGCACAACCTCTTCATTTGAATCTGGCAAGGTACCTTTGATTGCAGCAACATCAGTTGGTGCAGGAAGGTAATCAAGCACAGCGTCAAGTACAAGCTGAACACCTTTGTTTTTGAAAGCAGATCCAACAAGAACTGGATAGAATTCAACATTCAACGTTCCTTTACGGATTGCAGCTTTCAATTCAGGAATTGTAATTTCTTCACCCTCAAGGTATTTTTCCATAAGCTCTTCGTCAAGCTCAGCGACAGCTTCAATTAGGCTGTTGCGAAGCTCTTCAGCTTTGTCTTTATACTCAGCAGGGATTTCTTGTGCATCAGAGCGAGTTCCAAGGTCATCTTCGTAGAAGTATGCTACGTTTTCTACAAGGTCGATGATTCCTTCGAATTGATCTTCAGCGCCGATCGGCAATTGAATTGCATGAGCGTTCGCTTGAAGACGATCTCTTAATGTGCCTACAGAGTAAAGGAAGTCCGCACCTGTTTTATCCATTTTGTTAATGAATACGATACGAGGTACTCCGTAAGTTGTTGCTTGGCGCCAAACTGTCTCAGTTTGTGGCTCTACACCTGATTGTGCATCTAGAACAGTAACCGCACCATCAAGTACACGTAAAGAACGTTCAACTTCAACTGTGAAGTCTACGTGTCCTGGTGTATCGATGATGTTTACACGGTAACCTTTCCATTGTGCTGTAGTAGCAGCAGAAGTGATTGTAATACCACGTTCTTGCTCCTGCTCCATCCAGTCCATTTGGGAAGCTCCTTCGTGAGTTTCGCCAATTTTATGGATACGACCAGTGTAGTATAAGATACGCTCAGTCGTTGTCGTTTTACCGGCATCGATGTGAGCCATGATACCAATATTACGAGTTTTGTCTAAGGAGAACTCTCTTGCCATTGGGTAATTTCTCCTTCCTTATTAGGGAATAGTTTTTTTAGTTTGGTATAAATCCTACCAGCGGTAGTGAGCGAATGCTTTGTTCGCTTCTGCCATTTTGTGTGTATCTTCACGTTTCTTAACAGCAGCACCAGTGTTGTTAGCTGCGTCAAGGATTTCGTTAGCAAGACGCTCTTCCATCGTTTTTTCTCCACGAAGACGAGCGTAGTTTACTAACCAGCGAAGACCTAAAGTAGTACGACGGTCTGGGCGAACTTCTACAGGAACTTGGTAGTTGGCTCCACCTACACGACGTGCTTTAACTTCAAGAACTGGCATGATGTTTTTCAAGGCTTGTTCGAAAACCTCCATCGCTTCATTACCAGTACGTTCTTTGATGATATCAAATGACTTGTAGAGAATTGTTTGTGACTTTCCTCTTTTACCGTCGATCATCATTTTGTTGATCAAACGAGATACAAGTTTAGAATTGTAAATTGGATCTGGCAATACGTCTCTTTTTGCTACAGGACCTTTACGTGGCATCTGATAGCCTCCCTTCTCATTTAAAAGGATTTCTATCTGTCTCTCATCTCAATATCATTGTCAGTTGCCTGACTCCACTGATCTGATATCAACTTCTAAAAACCCTTATGTTTGTTTGTATTATTTGCTTTGTTTAGGGCGTTTTGTTCCGTATTTAGAACGTCCTTGCATACGACCGTCAACTCCGGCAGTATCAAGCGCACCACGAACGATGTGGTAACGTACACCCGGTAAGTCTTTTACACGTCCGCCACGGATAAGTACTACACTGTGCTCTTGTAGATTATGTCCGATACCAGGAATGTAAGCTGTTACCTCAATCAGGTTAGACAAACGTACACGAGCATATTTACGTAGTGCTGAGTTTGGTTTTTTCGGTGTCATTGTACCGACACGAGTACAAACCCCGCGCTTCTGTGGAGATGTTACGTTAGTGTGCTCTTTTTTGAAACTGTTGTATCCTTTGTTAAGTGCAGGAGACTTTGAGTTTTCAACTTTACTCACGCGTCCTTTGCGTATTAGCTGATTAATTGTAGGCATGTTGTTATTCCTCCCTTCGTTGCTTTTTTTATAACCCACATACCCAGGTGGTTCATCAAAAGGCAAAAAACAATGCTTTTGCATTTACACATGCAAAAACAAAACAAGTACGCTATAACATAATGGCAACAGCTGCTGCCCCAACTTCAATTCCGCAGGCTTTGCCGAGCTTTTTCATGGAATCTACCACTAAAATGTCTACACCCTTCTCTTGCGCTAGTTTTATTACACTAGCTGTTAAAGCAGGATCAGCATCTTTCGCTACGACGATTTCCTTTACTGAATCTCGTTTCAGAGCTTTTACTGTTTGCTTCGTACCAATAATAATGGATTGAGCCTGTGATACTTTATCATAAGACATCGAATATCCTCCAAAGTAACAGGTTTTATTTTGAGCACCTTGGTTATATTATCATCATGGCAGAAGGATGTCAATATCATATGACAGATTATCTTGACATCCTTCACCATTTTTTGATGATTTTATAGGAATCTCACGAGAAAGATTACTCTACAGGAACCATATCGTCAGACGGCTGCACTTGTGAAACCGGCTTAACTTTACGGTAGTTTGGCATTCCTGTTCCAGCTGGAACAAGTTTACCGATGATAACATTCTCTTTCAAGCCAAGCAGTTCATCACGTTTTCCTTTGATCGCCGCATCTGTTAGGACACGAGTCGTTTCTTGGAAGGATGCCGCAGACAAGAATGAGTCTGTTTCAAGCGATGCTTTTGTAATACCAAGAAGAACTGGACGGCCTGTTGCAGGACGTTTGCCTTCGAATAGTACTTTTTTGTTCGCTTCAGTGAATTGATGTACATCCAGAAGTGTGCCTGGTAATACATCTGTATCCCCTGCATCAGCGACACGCACTTTACGAAGCATTTGGCGAACCATTACCTCAACGTGCTTATCTCCGATTTCTACCCCTTGCATACGATATACTTTTTGTACTTCATGAAGCAGATATTCTTGAACAGCTGTCATGTCAGTCACTTTAAGAAGTTCTTTCGGATCGATCGAACCTTCTGTCAGTACTTGACCACGAGTGACTTTGTCACCTTCAACAACTTTCAGACGCGCATTGTAAGGAGCTGTGTAAGAACGAGTTTCAACGTCGCCTTGAACCACAATTTCCTGCTGCTTGTCACGAACATCGTTAATTTCAGCAACGACACCATCAATTTCAGAAATGGTCGCTTGCCCTTTCGGATTACGCGCTTCAAATAGCTCTTGGATACGAGGTAAACCTTGTGTGATATCGTCTCCTGCTACCCCACCGGTGTGGAACGTACGCATTGTAAGCTGTGTTCCTGGCTCACCGATTGATTGAGCAGCGATGATTCCAACTGCTTCACCGACTTCAACGTCAGTACCAGTTGCAAGGTTACGGCCGTAGCATCGTTTACATACACCATGAGGCGTGTTACATGTAAATGCAGAACGGATCCATACTTCCTCAATTCCTGCTTCAACTACTTCAAGTGCTTTATCTTCATCAATTAGTTCGTTTTCGTCCACAATGACTTCGCCCGTTTCAGGATGAACAATTGGTTTTCTTGCAAAACGTCCGATCAGACGTTCTTCAAGCTTCTCAATAATTTCATTTCCTTCTCTAATGGACTTCGCCAAGATACCACGGTCTGTACCGCAATCTGTTTCACGGATGATAACATCCTGTGCAACATCGACGAGACGACGCGTAAGGTAACCTGAGTCAGCTGTTTTAAGGGCTGTATCGGCAAGACCTTTACGCGCTCCGTGAGTGGAAATAAAGTATTCCAATACGGTTAAACCTTCACGGAAACTAGATTTAATCGGAAGTTCAATGATACGTCCAGCCGGGTTGGCCATCAGACCACGCATACCAGCCAGCTGAGTGAAGTTAGATGCGTTACCACGCGCTCCAGAGTCACTCATCATGTAGATTGGGTTGACTTCATCAAGGGACTTCATCAGTTTACCTTGGATGACATCTTTAGAAGAACTCCAGATCGAAATGACTCTCTCGTAACGCTCTTCTTCAGTAATCAAACCACGTCTGAATTGCTTCAAGACGTTATCTACTTTTGCTTGTGCTTCTTCGAGGATCTTCTGCTTATCATCTAATACGACGATGTCAGACACACCAACCGTAATACCCGCTTTAGTAGAGTATTTGAAACCAAGATTTTTCATGCGATCAAGCATTTTAGATGTCTCAGTGATATGGAATCTCTTAAAGATTTCCGCAATGATTTTACCTAAAATACCTTTTTTGAACGGCGCATTGATTTCTTGTTTCTCGATCGCAGCTTTGACATCCTCACCTTTTTCAAGGAAGAAGCGGTCAGGCGTTTTTTCTTCAATATTGCTCTTTGTCGGCTCATTCATGTAAGGGAATGATTCCGGTAAGATTTCGTTAAAGATCAGTTTTCCGACTGTTGTAATCAACAATTTAGAACGCTGTTCATCAGTGAATGTCACATTCTTCAACGAGCTAGCTGCAACAGCTACACGTGTATGAAGATGCACATACCCATTTTGATAAGCTAGAAGGGCTTCGTCAGTATCTTTGAAGACCATACCTTCTCCGATAGCACCTTTACGCTCAAGTGTAAGGTAGTAGTTACCAAGCACCATATCCTGAGATGGCGTAACAACAGGTTTTCCATCTTTCGGGTTCAAAATGTTTTGAGCAGCAAGCATTAAGATACGAGCTTCAGCTTGAGCCTCAGCAGATAATGGTACGTGAACCGCCATTTGGTCACCGTCAAAGTCAGCGTTGTAGGCTGTACATACAAGTGGATGCAGACGAATTGCGCGTCCTTCCACAAGTGTAGGTTCAAACGCTTGAATACCAAGTCTGTGAAGAGTCGGTGCACGGTTTAGTAAGACTGGGTGCTCACGAATAACTGATTCTAAAACATCCCATACTTCCGGCTGCACGCGCTCAATTTTACGCTTCGCACTCTTGATGTTGTGAGCTAAACCTTTTTCAACAAGCTCCTTCATCACGAATGGTTTGAATAATTCAAGAGCCATTTCTTTCGGAAGTCCACACTGATACATTTTCAAATGAGGTCCTACGACGATAACGGAACGTCCAGAATAGTCAACACGTTTACCGAGCAAGTTTTGACGGAAACGTCCTTGTTTCCCTTTCAGCATATGAGAAAGAGATTTCAATGGTCTATTTCCTGGTCCTGTTACTGGTCGGCCTCTACGTCCATTATCAATCAAGGCATCGACAGCTTCTTGAAGCATACGCTTCTCGTTCTGAACGATGATGCTTGGCGCACCAAGATCTAATAAACGTTTCAGACGATTGTTACGGTTGATAACACGACGATAAAGGTCGTTTAAGTCAGAAGTAGCAAAACGTCCACCATCAAGCTGGACCATTGGACGTAATTCTGGCGGAATAACCGGAAGTACATCAAGAATCATCCATGATGGTTTGTTTCCTGAGTTACGGAAGGCTTCTAGCACTTCAAGGCGTTTAATCGCACGTGTACGACGCTGTCCTTGAGCAGTTTTCAGCTCTTCTTTCAGTGTATCTACTTCTTTTACAAGATCGATATCTTGAAGAAGTTTATTGATTGCTTCTGCACCCATAGCTGCTTGGAACGTATTACCGTATTTATCTAAATAAGCACGGAATTCCTTCTCAGAAAGAAGTTGTTTCTTCTCAAGCGGTGTGTTGCCCGGATCTGTTACAACGTAAGAAGCGAAGTAAATCACTTCTTCTAACGCACGTGGTGACATATCAAGAACAAGACCCATACGGCTTGGGATACCTTTGAAATACCAAATGTGGGAAACTGGGGCAGCCAGTTCGATATGCCCCATTCTCTCACGACGGACTTTTGCCCGTGTTACTTCTACACCACAACGGTCACATACAACACCCTTATAACGAACGCGTTTATACTTTCCACAATGACATTCCCAGTCTTTTTGCGGTCCGAAGATACGTTCACAAAAGAGACCATCTTTTTCAGGTTTCAGTGTACGATAGTTAATCGTTTCAGGCTTTTTCACTTCACCAAAAGACCAAGAACGGATTTTATCAGGTGATGCGAGACCGATGTTCATATACTCAAAATTGTTCACATCTAGCAAGGGGCCTACCTCCCTTTTAATCTTCGGGTTATACCCTAGTCACTTGCTCTAATCGTTTCATTCTTTTGTGACTGCGTCACGTTCAAGATCGACAGGTGCGAGGTCTGCAGCATCTTCGTCATTAGATAACGCTAATCCGTCTGCTTTCTTCGTTTCCTCATCGTCTTCTAAATCTCTCATTTCTATCTCTTCTTCATCGCCAGATAGGATTTTGACATCCATACCTAAACTTTGAAGTTCTTTAATTAACACTTTGAATGATTCAGGGACACCTGGTTCAGGGACGTTATCCCCTTTGACGATGGCCTCGTATGTTTTCACACGACCTACAACGTCATCCGATTTAACTGTTAAGATCTCTTGAAGTGTGTATGCTGCACCGTAAGCTTCAAGCGCCCATACTTCCATCTCTCCGAAACGCTGACCACCAAACTGGGCTTTACCGCCAAGTGGCTGCTGCGTAACAAGTGAGTATGGTCCAGTTGAACGAGCGTGAAGTTTATCGTCAACCATGTGAGCCAGTTTGATCATGTACATGATTCCGACTGATACACGGTTATCGAATGGTTCACCAGTTCGACCGTCATAAAGGACTGTTTTTGCATCACGGGACATACCTGCTTCTTCAAGCGTTTCCCAAACATCTTCCTCGCGCGCACCATCAAATACTGGTGACGCAATGTGGATGCCAAGGTAACGTGCAGCCATACCCATATGAAGCTCAAGTACCTGACCGATGTTCATACGAGATGGTACCCCTAGAGGGTTTAACATGATATCAATCGGTGTTCCATCTGGAAGATACGGCATATCTTCTTCTGGAAGGATTTTAGAGATAACCCCTTTGTTACCATGTCGTCCGGCCATTTTGTCACCTTCAGAAATTTTACGCTTCTGAACGATGTATACGCGGACTAACTGGTTTACACCTGGAGGTAATTCATCTCCATCTTCACGGTTAAAGACTTTGACGTCGTGGATAATTCCGCCGCCGCCGTGTGGAACACGTAGAGACGTATCACGCACTTCACGAGCCTTTTCACCGAAGATTGCATGTAATAGACGTTCTTCAGCTGTTAGTTCTGTTACACCTTTAGGCGTTACTTTCCCTACAAGAAGGTCTCCGTCTTTTACTTCTGCACCAATACGGATGATTCCGCGCTCGTCAAGGTTGCGTAAAGCATCTTCCCCAACGTTTGGAATATCACGAGTGATTTCTTCCGGTCCAAGCTTTGTATCACGAGCTTCTGATTCATATTCTTCAATATGAATAGACGTGTAGACGTCATCTTTTACAAGGCGCTCACTCATGATGATCGCATCCTCGTAGTTATAACCGTCCCAAGTCATGAAGCCGACCATGACGTTACGTCCTAGAGCCAATTCACCTTTTTCCATTGAAGGACCGTCTGCAAGGATTTCTCCTTTTACGACTTCATCTCCAACACTTACGATTGGACGCTGGTTGTAGCAAGTCCCTTGGTTAGATCGGACAAATTTCAGCAAGCTGTATTTGTCTAGATTTCCTTTGACTTGTTGTCCGTCAACGTCTTCATAGCGGCGAACCCAAATATTTTTCGCTTCAACACGTTCT
Organism: Bacillus sp. NMCC46; assembly: GCF_002998465.1. Lineage (NCBI taxonomy): Bacteria > Bacillati > Bacillota > Bacilli > Caryophanales > Bacillaceae > Bacillus > Bacillus sp. NMCC46. The sequence continues at coordinate 39,280 of NZ_PVQZ01000009.1, forward strand.
ACAACACCAGGGTAGCGGCAGATAACAGCAGCACCAGAGTCTTTCCCTGATACATACTCCATACCTGTACCAACAATCGGTGATTCCGGCTGCATCAAAGGCACAGCCTGACGTTGCATGTTCGCTCCCATTAGAGCACGGTTAGAGTCATCGTTTTCTAAGAATGGGATACATGCTGTCGCTGCAGAAACAACCTGCTTTGGCGAAACGTCCATGTAGTCAACGCGGTTTCGAGGAACAACTGTGTTTTCCCCTCTGAAGCGAGCAATGATATTATCATCGATAAACGAACCATCTTCACCTAATATAGCATTCGCTTGTGCTACAACGTAGTTATCCTCTTCATCAGCAGTTAAGTAATCGATTCTCGGTGTCACTTTACCTGTTTCAGGGTCAACCCGGCGGTAAGGTGTTTCAATAAAGCCGAAGCGATTCACTTTTGCAAATGAAGATAGAGAGTTGATCAAACCGATGTTTGGACCCTCTGGTGTTTCAATCGGACACATACGGCCATAGTGAGAGTAGTGAACGTCACGAACTTCCATTCCTGCACGCTCACGTGTCAAACCACCCGGTCCAAGCGCCGACAGACGACGTTTGTGCGTCAATTCAGCAAGCGGGTTTGTTTGATCCATGAACTGAGAAAGCTGAGAGCTACCAAAGAACTCTTTGATAGAAGCGATCACAGGACGGATGTTGATCAGCTGCTGAGGTGTGATCGTGTTTGTGTCTTGGATCGACATTCTTTCACGAACAACACGCTCCATTCTGCTTAAACCAATACGGAATTGGTTTTGCAGAAGCTCACCTACAGAACGCAGGCGACGGTTACCAAGGTGATCGATATCATCTGTGTCACCTACACCATGAAGAAGGTTGAAGAAGTAACTGATCGATGCAATGATGTCAGAAGGCGTGATGTTTTTCACAGCTTCCTCTACGTATGCATTCCCGATCACGTTGATCACTTGCTCGCCTTCTTGATCAGACGGTGCATAAATCTTAATAGATTGAAGTTCTACTTCATCTTCTACTACGCCACCATTTGGATAAAGCTTTCTAAATCCGATGCCGTTTTCTAAGTATGGAAGAACTTTATCAAGAACTCTTCTGTCTAAAATTTGACCTTTTTCTGCTAGAATTTCACCTGTTTCAGGGTCAACTAACGTTTCAGCCAATTTTTGATTGAACAGTCTATTTTTAATATGAAGCTTTTTATTAATCTTGTAGCGTCCAACATTAGCTAGGTCATATCTCTTCGGATCGAAGAAGCGAGAGTCTAGCAGGCTTTTCGCATTTTCAACAGTTGGCGGCTCTCCAGGACGGAGGCGCTCGTAGATTTCGAGAAGTGCTTTATCCGCATTCTCTGTATTGTCTTTTTCCAGCGTGTTGCGTAAGTATTCATTCTCGCCAATGAGGTCAAGAATCTCTTGATCAGAGCTGAAGCCGAGAGCACGCAAAAGAACCGTAACCGGCAACTTACGTGTGCGATCGATGCGTACATAGACTACATCCTTCGCATCAGTTTCGTATTCTAACCATGCGCCACGGTTTGGAATGACAGTCGCAGTAAAACCTTTTTTACCGTTTTTGTCTACTTTACCACTGAAATATACACTTGGAGAACGCACTAACTGAGAAACGATTACACGTTCCGCACCGTTAATGATAAAAGTACCTGTGTCTGTCATGATTGGGAAATCACCCATGAACACATCTTGGTCTTTTACTTCTCCAGTTTCTTTGTTAATTAAACGAACTTTTACTCTTAGTGGAGCAGAGTAAGTTACATCACGTTCTTTTGATTCTGCTACAGGATACTTAGGATCCCCTAGGCTGTAATCAATGAATTCAAGAGAAAGGTTACCAGTAAAATCCTCAATTGGGGATATATCTTGAAACATCTCTCTAAGACCCTCATCAAGAAACCACTGATAAGAAGAGGTTTGAATTTCAATGAGATTTGGTAATTCTAACACTTCGCTTATGCGTGCGTAGCTTCTGCGCTGGCGGTGTCGTCCATACTGAACTAGTTGACCTGTCAACTGATTCACCCCTCAAATCATGCGTATTATATGTGTAAAAAGTATTTCAGCCTTTCAAATGTCAGTAAAGAAATACTTTTACAAGACAAAAGAAAAAAGGGTTTCTAAAATAAGAAAACCACATCCAAAAACAAATACCGATTTTATTAGTTTTCCCAAGTATGCATAATTTATACAAAATAGTTGTTTTTTAAGCCTATCAAGCAAAATATACACATTGGCATTTTATAATGTTAACACAGCTAGGAAACTGCGTCAAACTTTTTTAGCTTTGATAATATAGTAGCCCTTTTTTTTCAATACAACCTCGACTTCTCCAAAGAGCTGTTCTAATTTTTCAATCGCAGATGGTCCGCCCTGCTTTTTCTGAATAACCACCCACAACTCACCTTCCGGCAATAAATGATCAGCACTTTTTTCAAAGATCGCATGTACAACTTTCTTCCCTGCCCGTATTGGGGGATTGGTCAGTATAGAGGCAAAAGCAGCTGATGAATGAACATTCGAGAACAAATCACTTTGATAGATGCGGACATTATCAATGCGATTATGTTTAGCGTTTTCCTTTGAAAGTTCGACTGCTCTTTCGTTCACATCAATCATATGAATGGTGCGGCTCGTCATTTCGTTTGCTAACGATAAGCCAATCGGTCCATAACCGCAACCGACATCTAAGACATCGCCATCCACGTCAGGTTCTTCAAAAGCTTCAATTAAAAGCCTTGAACCAAAGTCGACTTCTTTCTTAGAAAACACTCCACTGTCACTTGTAAAAGTAAAGGTACGGTTTCTCAAGGTGAAGCCCCATGTCTGTTTATTGCTTTTCACTGATGGCTTTTCCGTATAATAGTGGTCACTCATGATGAATGGACCTCCTCTGGATTCAATCGTTTCAGGAGAATAGAAAAGAAAAAGCCCGCCAGTAAAAGCGAGCTTTCCCAAAAGATTAGGCGAAGATTACTTAACTTCTACAGAAGCGCCAACTTCTTCAAGCTTAGCTTTAAGTTCTTCAGCTTCTTCTTTAGCAATACCTTCTTTAAGTGGTTTTGGAGTGTTGTCAACAAGTTCTTTAGCTTCTTTCAAGCCAAGACCAGTGATTTCACGAACCACTTTGATAACTTTGATTTTTTGGTCTCCAGCACCAGCAAGTACTAGATCAAAATCAGTTTTCTCTTCAGCAGCGGCACCACCAGCTGCAGCTACAGCTACAGGAGCAGCAGCAGTTACGCCAAATTCTTCTTCGATTGCTTTTACTAAGTCGTTTAACTCAAGTACAGTTGCTTCTTTAACTGAAGCAATGATTTCTTCGATATTTAAAGCCATTTGTAATTCCTCCATTTTAAGTTTTTTACGTTAAGTACGCATTAAGCGCCTTGTTCTTCTTTTTGTTCTGCAACTGCTTTAGTAGCAAGAGCAAGGTTACGAACTGGAGCTTGAAGAACGCTAAGCAACATAGAAAGTAAGCCTTCGCGAGACGGAAGTTCCGCAAGAGCCTTCACTTCTTCTACAGTCGCTACGTTTCCTTCGATGACACCAGCTTTGATTTCTAAAGCTTCGTGGCTTTTCGCAAATTCGTTGATGATTTTCGCAGGTGCGATAACATCTTCGTTACTGAATGCGATAGCGTTTGGACCTGTTAAGAAATCGTTTAAACCCGTTAGTTTAACTTGTTCAACTGCACGGCGAGTCAAAGTATTTTTGTAAACTTTGAATTCTACGCCAGCATCACGAAGCTGTTTACGAAGTTCAGTCACTTCAGAAACTGAAAGACCACGGTAATCTACAATTACAGTAGACATACTGTCTTTAAATTTAGAAGTAATTTCATCAACGACAACTTTTTTAGTATCGATTGCATTGCTCATGGTTACACCTCCTGTACATTCTTTGTGTAACACTTATACCGATCAGGCCATCACGTTCCTAACGAACGGTTCTCCATATAAAAAGCCTCCATTAAGACATGGAGGCTGTATATACAAGCATACGTTAACGTAAGACTGTGACATATACACCTCGGCGGGTTAATTAAGCCATAAGGCCCCTGCTGTCTACGGTATAAATGGACATATTCTATTTTACAACATTTTGATATTATCAAAACGATTGTGATAAGTCAAGATTTATTTTGCAGAGAAAGAAGATGGATCCACTTTCACGCCAGGGCCCATAGTAGTTGTAACAGAAACGTTTTTCACGTATACACCTTTAGCCGCTGCAGGTTTTGCTTTAAGGATTGTATCATAGATTGTTGCAAAGTTCTCAACAAGCTTTTCGTCCTCGAAAGAAACCTTTCCGATTGGCGCGTGGATGTTACCAGCTTTATCAACGCGGTATTCTACTTTACCAGCTTTGATTTCATTGATTGCTTTTTCTACTTCGAATGTAACAGTTCCTGTTTTAGGGTTTGGCATAAGACCTTTTGGTCCAAGTACACGACCGATCTTACCAACTTCACCCATCATGTCAGGTGTTGCAACGATCACATCGAATTCGAACCAGCCTTGTTGGATTTTAGTGATGTAATCAGAATCTCCAACGTAGTCTGCTCCAGCAGCTTCTGCTTCTTTTGCTTTTTCGCCTTTAGCGAACACAAGAACGCGTTGAGTTTTACCAGTTCCGTTAGGAAGTACAACTGCACCGCGGATTTGTTGATCGTTTTTACGAGGGTCTACGCCCAAACGAAAAGCAACTTCTACAGTCGCATCAAATTTCGCTGTATTTGCTTTTTTTGTAAGAGAAACAGCTTCAGCTACATCATACGCTTTAGTACGTTCGATCAGCTTAGCAGCTTCTACATACTTTTTACCTTTTTTAGCCATTATAAAAATCCTCCTTATGTGGTTTTAGCGGAATAACCTCCCACGAATAAGGGTTGCGAACTTGTCAAAACCAAACTCGCAACCCAACAAGACAATAAATTAATCTTCGATGACAATACCCATACTGCGTGCAGTACCTTCAACCATGCGCATAGCTGATTCAACGCTAGCAGCGTTTAAGTCAGGCATTTTTGTTTCCGCGATTTCGCGTACTTTATCACGCTTAACAGTTGCCACTTTATTACGGTTAGGTTCACCAGAACCAGACTCAATACCAGCTGCTTTTTTAAGTAAAACTGCAGCAGGTGGAGTTTTAGTAATAAATGTAAATGAACGGTCTTCAAAAACCGAAATTTCAACAGGAATGATAAGACCAGCTTGGTCAGCTGTACGAGCATTAAACTCCTTACAGAATCCCATGATATTAACACCGGCTTGACCTAGTGCAGGTCCAACTGGTGGAGCTGGGTTAGCTTTTCCAGCAGGAATTTGCAATTTAACAACTTTAACTACTTTTTTAGCCACGAGACACACCTCCTTAAAGTCCGTGATGTGGTAATAGGGGAATCCCCCTCCCACTCAACAACTTCATTCTTTATATGAATGACGAAATAACTAGCTAGCGATCTTGAGCGAACTCAAGACGTACCTTTGCTATATTACCACTTCTATACACTCATTTCAAGCTCTTTTGAATTACAATTTATCGATCTGCGTGAACTCAAGTTCCACGGGTGTTTCTCTACCAAACATATTAACGAATACTTTGACTTTGCTTTTATCGTAATCAATCTCTTCGATAGAGCCTGTGAAGTTAGCAAATGGTCCGTCGATTACCTTGACTGTTTCTTTCAATTCAAAGTCGATTTCTGTTTTGCGTTCTTCAAGACCCATTCTCTTCAGAATGGTTTCGGCTTCGCCTGGCAGCAGCGCTGTCGGCTTTGAGCCTGATCCAGCTGATCCAACGAATCCTGTGACACCTGGTGTATTACGAACAACATACCAAGAGTCGTCAGTCATCACGATTTCCACTAGGACATAGCCAGGGAATACTTTCTTTTTGACGACTTTTTTCTTACCATTTTTAATATCTGTTTCTTCTTCTTCTGGTACGACAACGCGGAAGATTTTATCCTGCATGCCCATTGATTCAACACGCTTTTCCAAGTTTGCTTTTACTTTGTTTTCATAGCCAGAGTACGTATGCACAACATACCAATTCTTTTCCATTTCGTTCAGGACTATTCAGTCCTTCCCTCCCCACATTTCGTAATGTCTATTTGACGAATCTCGAGTACCGGTAAATATTTTCAAGCAATTGAAAAAACCCGTAAAACGGGTTTTTTGGCAAGTCATATTATGATCTATTATAGCACGTTCAGCAGACCATTATTCAAGTATTAATGAATTAATTCGATTAATTGTGAGATTCCTATATCAAGAAAAGAGAAAAAGATTGCAAAGAATACGACTGTTAAAATAACCGTGATTGTGTAGCGAATCATTTCGTTTTTCTTTGGCCAGCTGACCTTTTTCATTTCTTTCCCGACACTTTTTAAGAAACTGATAATACGCATGTAAATGACCTCCACAGATTAAAGAACGCAAATCTTACTTCGTTTCTAAATGTGTTTTATGTGAATTACAAGTCTTGCAATATTTCTTAACTTCTAATCTTTCAGCTGCTGAAGCATCACTTTTCATTGTCGTATAATTGCGGCTTCCGCAGTCTTTACAGGCTAGAGTAATCTTTTTCCTCATATTTACACCTATTTTCTCGACATCATTTCCTTAGTACCTTATCACAGTGTCGAAAAAGCTGTCAATATAGGTTTGATTAGAGACTAATCTCGCGAAGCTCTAAATATTTCTCTAATTTTCTCTTTACTCTTTGGAGTGCGTTATCAATTGATTTCACATGACGGTTTAAATCTTCAGAAATCTCTTGATAGGATCTGCCATCAAGGTAAAGCACAAGTACCTTTCTTTCCAGCTCACTTAGTAGTTCCCCCATTTTCATTTCAATATCATCAAATTCTTCTTTGCTAATGATTAAATCTTCTGGGTTAAGCGCTTTAGCACCGGAAATGACGTCCAACAATGTTCTGTCTGATTCTTCATCATATATTGGCTTGTCTAATGATACATAGGAATTTAACGGGATATGTTTTTGGCGAGTAGCTGTTTTAATTGCGGTGATAATTTGGCGGGTAATACATAATTCTGCAAAAGCCTTAAATGAAGTAAGCTTGTCCTCTCTGAAATCGCGGATAGACTTATAAAGTCCGATCATCCCCTCTTGGACAATGTCCTCTCGATCCGCTCCAATCAAGAAATAAGATCTTGCTTTTGCACGTACAAAATTGCGGTATTTCGTTATTAAGTAATCTAGCGCATCACTATCTCCGACATGAACCCTTTCAATGACTTGTTCATCTTCCAACTGGCAAAATTGCTCTCTGATGGATTTATCCTTGCTGTTGTTTAGATTCACTTCGATCCCCCCGACCGCACCTAGATAGAAATATTATACATTAATGGTTGAAATATCGTCAAGCTATTCCAGATTCCCACGCCGCCATTTTTCAAACGTTTTCAATACATCTTCTGACAATTCAATCTTGGATACTGGTTTATCAGAAGTAATCTTTTTGACTCTCGTCTCTATCTTTCGTTCGATCACTTCAATCTCTCTCAAAAGCTCTCGAGCCGACTTCCGAAGAGCTCCTTGTCCAAAAATTGCCCATTGTTCTGTGAAGTCTGAGGTCGCCACATGAATTTGCGTCCGAACATTATTCAAATCCTGGGCCAGCTTTTCAATCCGCTCATCAGCTGTTTCATTCTCTCTCGTAAAGATGACCTCTACTCGGTGGTTGATCCGCTTTTTTTCGATTCCTTTGACCATATGGGCATCGAATACGACAATGACTCGATACCCTGTGTATGCTTGATATTCTGCTAAATTTTGAATCAGTACGTCTCTGGCTTCTTCAAAGCTGTTTTCCTTTAAGTGCTGCAGCCGAGGCCATGCACCTATCATGTTGTATCCATCGACTAAGAGGATGTCCATCTCTATTCTCCTAACGGATAACGTTTTCGATACACTTCATACATCAATAGACTAGCGGCAACTGATGCGTTTAACGAAGTGACCTTCCCGGCCATAGGCAGCTTAATCAGAAAATCACACTTTTCTTTGATCAATCGGCCAATCCCTTTTCCTTCACTGCCAATCACAAGAGCAAGCGGCATCGTACCATCAAATTGTCTGTAATCCTGTTTGGCAGACGCATCTGTTCCCGCGACCCAGATTCCTCTTTCTTTCATCTCATCAAGAGCTCTTGAAAGATTGGTGACCTTGGCAACAGGAATATGTTCAATCGCCCCAGTAGATGCTTTGGCAACGGTTGTCGTTAAGCCGACCGCTCTCCTTTTCGGAATGACAATCCCGTGTGCACCTACAGCATCTGCTGTACGCATAATGGATCCTAAATTATGCGGGTCTTCAATTTCATCTAATATAAGAAAAAACGGCTGTTCATTCCGCTTTTCGGCAATTTGATACAGATCGTCCAATTCCGCATATTCATATGCTGCTACTTGTGCAACGATTCCCTGGTGCTGACCTGTTACCATTTGATCAAGCTTTTTCCTCGGAACATACTGAATGGTGATATTTTGTTTTTTAGCGAGTTCAATGACCTGCTGGGCTTGTCCTTTTACAGTGTTTTCTGCCATCCAGAGCTTGTATAACTCCCGATCTGACTTCAGTGTTTCAATCACTGCATTTTTCCCAATCACATAATCATGTTGCTGACTCATTTGTCTTCCTCCCTGACGTTCCGATTTCAATCGCCTGACTAATCAGCTCTTCTAAGCGTTCGTCCTGCTTTTCAATAAATAAATAACCCATGAGCGCTTCAAGCGCCGTACTATAACGATACGTTTGAACGTCTGTGTTTTTAGGCACTGTGCCTGATTTTGCATTTCTTCCTCTTTTCAGCACTGCTTCTTCTGCTTCAGTGAAACAGCCTTGCTGCTGAAGCGTAAATAAAATAGCTGCCTGAGATTTAGCTGAAACAATCTTGCTTGCTCGTTTGTGCAGCTCATTTGGTTTTGTCGCCCCCGTTTGGAGGAGGTGATGCCTCACATAGACTTCAAAAATGGCATCACCCATATAAGCAAGCGCAAGTCCGTTCAACTGTTTACCGTCTTTCAGCTTTTCAAAATTCAACATGACCTATTCTCCTCTTTTCCAGCGAGTACCTTGAGGAGTGTCCTCCAATACAATATTCATGCTCTTTAACTGGTCACGAATTTGATCAGATAGCGCAAAGTCACGATTTCTTCTAGCCTCATTGCGTTTTTCAATTAACGCTTCTACTTCTTCGTCAAGCGTGTGCTTTTCTTCTAATGAGAAGCCAAGAACAGACGTGATTTCTTGGAATAAGCCGATAAATGCCTTGATCACTTCCTCCGAAGTATGATCATTTTCCATATAATAATTCGCCTGTTTCGCAAGTTCGAATAAAACAGAAATTGCATTTGCCGTATTAAAGTCATCATTCATTTCAGAAATAAATGTCGCACGCTGCTCCTCAACCTTCGCCAGCCATTCAGCATTGTCTTCTGTGATATTCGTGCTGCTCTCGAGGCGATGATGTAAATTAGCATACGACGTTTTGAGTCGGTTAAACGCACTCTTTGTACTCTCTAGTAAATCCATTGAGTAGTTAATTGGATGACGGTAGTGAACCGACAACATAAAGAAGCGTAGCACATCAGGATCTTGTTCTTTCACAATGTCATGCACGAGCACAAAGTTTCCAAGTGATTTTGACATTTTTTCATTCTCAATATTAATATATCCGTTATGCATCCAATACTTCGCAAAAGGTTTCCCTGTCAAAGCCTCGGATTGAGCGATTTCATTTTCATGGTGAGGGAAGGTTAAATCCTGTCCGCCAGCATGAATGTCGATCGTATCCCCTAAATATTTTTTAACCATGGCCGAGCATTCGATGTGCCAGCCTGGGCGTCCTTCGCCCCACGGGCTATCCCATGAGATTTCTTGATCCTTTGCAGCCTTCCATAAAGCAAAGTCCAGTGCATCTCGTTTCTTCTCACCTACACGAATACGAGCACCTGTCTTCAGTTCATCAATCGACTGGTGAGAAAGCTTTCCGTAGCCTTCAAAGGAGCGTGTGCTGTAATACACGTCGCCATCCGCTTCATAGGCGTAGCCTTTTTCAATCAATGTCGCAATAAATGCAATGATATCATCCATATTTTCCGTCACTCGCGGGTGAAGGTCAGCTTTTTTGCAGCCTAGTGCACTAACGTCTTCAAAGTAGGCTTGGATAAAGCGGTCAGCAATCGTCGGAACATCTTCTCCGAGTTCATTGGCTGCTTTGATGAGTTTATCATCCACATCTGTAAAGTTTGATACAAAGTTCACATCATAGCCGCTGTATTCTAAATACTTACGTACAGTGTCATAAACAATAGCAGGTCTGGCATTCCCGATATGAATGTAGTTATAAACGGTTGGTCCGCACACATACATCTTGACCTTTCCTGGTTCAAGCGGGACAAATTCTTCTTTCTTACGTGTCAATGTATTATAAATATTGATTGTCATGATTGTTCTTCCTTTCTGCTCAATGAAGCCAGCTCACCTTTTAGCTTTTCCATTTCTCGTTCCAATTCTTTGAAACGATCGGAAATTGGATCTGGCAAATCTTGATGATTGAGATCACGATTGATTTTCTTTCCATTTTGAACGACGACTCGCCCAGGTATACCGACAACGGTGGAATGGTCTGGTACGTCCTTTAACACGACCGACCCCGCACCAATCTTGGCCCCTTTTCCGACTGTAATGGAACCAAGCACCTTTGCACCTGTCGCAATGAGGGCATCGTCTAAAATGGTCGGGTGCCGCTTTCCCTTTTCTTTCCCTGTTCCCCCTAGTGTCACGCCTTGGAAAACAGTGACGTTGTCTCCAATTTCACATGTTTCCCCAATCACCACTCCCATGCCGTGGTCAATGAAGAAGCGCCTGCCAATGGTTGCCGCAGGGTGAATTTCCACCCCTGTGAAAAACCGGCTGACCTGAGAAATGATCCGCGCAAGAAAGTACAGCTTACGCTTATAAAATGCGTGCGCGATACGATGAGCCCAAATCGCATGAAGCCCTGAATAGGTTAGCACTACTTCAATATAGCTTCTAGCAGCAGGATCTTGATCAAACACAGTATCAATATCTTCTTTCAGCATTTTGAAAAACACATGCTCCCCCCGTTCTTCCCCATCAATCTCTCTTAGGACTTGCTCTCTTTTTTGGACAAATAAAAAACGCCTCTGCCAAATGACAGAGACGTTTTGAAAACGCGGTTCCACTCTGTTTAGAAAGCCCTCATTTTGCAGCCTTCTCAACTTAATCCCATAACGGAGGGTACCGCCCTTGCATACTAACGTACACGTGTTCCTCAAGGGTCTTGAGGGTGCATTTCCAACGTCTGCCCATAAGTCTCTTTCAGCCGGTGAAGACTCTTTCTGTGATGGACGAAAACATTGTACTTCTCCCTCGCAACGATTTCCTTATATTTGCTTAATGCGGTTTAATACCGTTTCTTTACCTAGTAGTTCAATACTTTGCGGAAGTTCTGGGCCATGCGTTTGTCCTGTGACAGCCACACGAATTGGCATGAATAGTTTCTTGCCTTTATGCCCTGTTTCTTTTTGTACCGCTTTAATAGCAGTCTTGATTTCATCAGGTGTGAAAGACTCAAGCCGTTCAAGCTGACCAGCAAAAGATGCCATGACTTCTGGTACTTGCTCCTCTGCTAAAACTTCCTTTGCCTCTTGATTATACTCAATTTGCTCCTTAAAGAACAACTCTGTTAACTCAACAATTTCTGCTCCATAGCTTAATTGTTCGTGATACAGAGAAATAAGCTTGCGCACCCACGTGTTTTCTTCTTCTGTCAGCTGCTCGCTTACCTTGCCTGCCTTTTGAAGATGCGGAAGCGTTAACGCAACAACCTGATCAAGATCAAGTGCCTTCACATATTGGTTATTTACCCATTTTAGTTTATGCATATCGAATAGAGCTGGTGACTTAGAAAGTCGGTTTACATCGAAAATGTCGATGAATTGCTCTTTTGTAAACAGTTCTTCTTCGCCCACCGGAGACCATCCAAGTAGTGCAATGAAGTTGAACAGGGCTTCTGGTAAATAGCCCAAGTTTTTATATTGCTCGATGAATTGAATAATGGATTCATCACGCTTACTTAATTTTTTGCGGTTCTCGTTCACAATCAGCGTCATATGTCCGAATAGCGGAACATCCCAGCCAAATGCGTTGAAGATCATGATTTGTTTAGGCGTATTCGAAATGTGATCCTCTCCGCGGAGAATGTGAGTCATTTTCATCAAATGATCATCCACTGCTACAGCGAAGTTATAAGTTGGCGTGCCGTCTTTCTTCACAATGACAAAATCACCGATGCCGTCTGTCTCAAATGAAATATCGCCTTTGACCATGTCGTCAAATTTGATGATTTCTCCTTTTGGCACTCGGAAGCGGATACTTGGCTCTCTTCCTTCAGCGATCAGCTTGTCCTCTTCTTCTTTTGATAAATGGCTGCATTTACCAGAATATCGAGGCATTTCACTTCGGGCGATTTGTGCTTCACGCTCTTCCTCTAGCTCTTCAGCCGTACAATAGCACTTATACGCCAAGTCTTTCTCTAGCAGCTCATCATAATATTTTTTGTAAATCTCATTACGCTCTGATTGTCTGTAAGGACCATAGCCGCCATCTTTATCAATGCTCTCATCCCAATCAATACCGAGCCATTGCAGGTGGCGAAGCTGGCTTTCTTCTCCGCCTTCTACATTACGCTTTTGATCCGTATCTTCGATTCGAATAATAAATTTGCCGCCTTGACTGCGTGCGAACAAATAGTTGAAAAGAGCCGTTCTAGCATTCCCAATATGTAAATGACCAGTTGGACTCGGTGCATAACGAACACGCACTTCATTTCCCATGAGTTTAACTTCCTTTCATCTGCATCATGTTGTCTGACACCAATTTTTTATAAACGTATTTTATCATCAAATCCCATTCTCATCAAAATGGATTTCACTTTTTCTGAAGAAGCACTGTTGCCTGAGAGGCAATTCCTTCGCCTCTTCCTGTAAATCCAAGTTTCTCTGTCGTTGTTGCTTTCACATTCACCTGTGTGACATCTGCCTCAAGCGCTTCTGCAATCTTCTCACACATTGGTTGAATGTAAGGTGCCATTTTGGGCTTTTGCGCCATGATGGTGCAATCAATATTCACAAGTGTGTAGCCTTTTTCCTTTACTAGTGCCCACACATGCTGCAGTAATTTAAAAGAATCCGCATCCTTAAACTCAGGATCTGTGTCTGGGAAATGTCTGCCGATATCTCCTTCAGCAATCGCACCTAGGCAGGCATCTGCCACTGTGTGAAGCAGTACATCAGCGTCTGAATGCCCAAGCAGCCCCTTTTCATAAGGGATGGTGACCCCGCCGATAATCAAAGGTCTTCCCTCTGTTAATTGATGTACATCAAAGCCTTGTCCTATTCTCAACATGATCTAGTACCCTCTTTCCGCATCCATAATTGCCTTGGCAACCAATAAATCATCCGGTGTCGTCAGCTTAATATTGGTGTAATCTCCTTGGACAATATACACGTTTTCACCATGTAATTGTTCCACAAGACTGGCGTCGTCTGTTCCAAGAAAGCCGGTCCGCTCCGCATATTCATGCGCCTCTTTTAAAATAGAATGACGAAAAGCTTGTGGGGTCTGGACTGCCCACAAGCTCTGACGTTCAATGGTTTGTTCCACTTTGCCTTCTTGAACGCGTTTGATTGTGTCTTTCACTGGTACCGCTACAACTGCGGAGCCTTTTTCAATCGCTGCTTTAACGAGCAAGTCAATCTGTGTATGCTTAATAAAAGGCCTTGCCCCATCATGAACAAGCACGATGTCTGCATCTTTCACAGCCTTTAATCCTTCGTATACACTTTGCTGACGTTCTTCACCGCCAGTGACAAGTGAAACAGGCGTTTGAAAAGCGTGTACCTTGAGTAGCCTTTCAAAGTCTTGACGCTCCTCTTCATTGATCGCTAGGATCATGCGTTTGCATTGCGAATGAGCGTCAAACACCTTTAGTGTATGAATAATGACCGGCATTCTTTTCAGCTCAATAAAAAGCTTATTGCGGCCGGCCTTCATTCGTTTCCCCTGCCCCGCAGCCGGAATAACTACTTCATAATACATGTTCGTTCTCCCTTTAGAGCGCCTTCTCCAGAAGTTTTGGCTTCGCAAAAATCATTCTTCCAGCAGCAGTCTGCAGCACACTTGTGACGAGCACATCGATGTCTTTTCCAATGTAATTGCGTCCTTCTTCGACCACAATCATCGTACCGTCATCTAAGTAAGCAACACCTTGGTTATGCTCTTTCCCATCTTTAATGACCTGTACCTTCATTTCTTCCCCAGGCAGCACAACCGGTTTCACCGCATTGGCTAGATCATTGATGTTTAACACTGCTACTTTTTGAAGTTCGCATACTTTATTTAAATTAAAATCATTTGTCACAACAACACCTGAAGTTAATTTAGCGAGCTTCACAAGCTTGCTATCAACCTCTTGAATGTCTTCAAAGTCACCTTCATAAATTTCAACTTTGATATCTAATTCTTTTTGAATACGATTTAAAATATCAAGACCTCTTCGGCCTCTATTTCTCTTTAATACATCAGAAGAGTCTGCAATATGCTGTAATTCCTCGAGCACAAATTGAGGAATGACCATGACACCTTCTAAGAATCCAGTTTGACAAATATCTGCGATTCTTCCATCAATGATAACACTTGTGTCTAAAATTTTCAGCTTTTTATCTTCTATTTCAGGTTCATCATCAGCTGCTCCTTTTTTCTTGGTGACCTTTGCAGATCGGGAGAACAGCCCCATCATTTCATCCTTCTTCTTAAACCCTACCTGAAATCCAAGGTATCCTAAAAAGAAAGCCAGGAAAATCGGAATAATGGTACCAAAAATATGATATGGGATATTGTTTAGCGGGATCACGTTTACAATAAGATATGCTAGAATAAGTCCAAATACTAATCCGAAACTTCCAGATATAAGATCAGGAAGAGGCGCCTTTAATAGAGAATCCTCGATCCATTTCACCCAATTAACCACATAGCCTGTGCACCATTTGCCGATGATAAAGAACACAGCGGCTCCTATTAGTGCTGAAGAGTAAGCATTTGTTATGAAAGGTATGTCCTTTACATTTAACAGCAGAAATAACTCTGGAATGATAAAAATCCCTACAACTGCACCAAAAATGATAAAAAACGCCTGAACGATTCTTTTTAACATACCTTCACCTCCTTTATTTTTCATCTGTCAATCCACCCTCACCTGACATTGATATATGTTTAAGTTTCCTATCATAATCAACAGAAAACAAAAGCATCATTAATATACCCATATTCATCCATTTTTAACCGTGTTTAAGAAAAATTTCTCTCCTTATAGCTGGCGGTCGATATAATGTTTTTCTTGCAGTCTTTTTAATCCTTTTTTTATCTTTTTCGCTCTTACTTCTCCAATTCCTTCTACTTCATCCAAATCTTGTACATCCGCTTCCATAATTCGATCTAACACACCGAACGCTTCAACCACGTTTTCGACGATTGGCATAGGCAGTCTAGGGATTTTGTGAAGCAATCTGTAGCCTCTTGTGTACACATATTCGTCAATATTTGTAGAAGCTGGATAGCCAAGTAACTTGTACAGAATGGAGTCATCTAAAAGCTCAAAGCTAGACATATCTTGTAGCTGTTTAAGCAGAACATATGGATCTTTAATCTTTTCTTTCACGTAATCTTTAATAAATAAAGCCGCTTCCTGCTCCATATCTGTAATCAGTTCATTGACTTGCAGACGGATCAAATGTCCTTCTGTTCCGAGCTCTTTGATATACATATTGATTTCATTTTTGATTCTAAGCACCATCTCGTAACGATGCAGCACGGATAATACATCACCAAAGGTCACAAGCTCTTCAAATTCTAGGGCGCTTAGCGCAGAAATGGCGTGATCTAAAATGGTTTTATATTTCTCAAGTGTTTGTATGGCTTGGTTGGCCTTCGTTAAAATAAAGCCAATATCTTTCAGCGTATAACGACGATTCCCTTGGTATAAGGTAATGACGTTCCTCCGTTCAGAAATCGCAATGATTAAGCAGCCTGTCTGCTTCGCTACACGTTCAGCAGTACGGTGCCTCATGCCCGTTTCCGATGAATGGATGGTTGCATCTGGCATCAGCTGTGTATTCGCATACAAGATCTTTTGACCAGAATCGCTTAAAATAATGGCTCCATCCATCTTAGCCAATTCATATAAGTGTGCTGGGGAGAAGGCAGAGTTAATATGAAACCCTCCATCTACAACACTCTTGACTTTGTCGTTATAACCAACAACAATGAGCCCGCCAGTATTGGCCCTCAGGACATTTTCGATCCCAGCCCGAAGAGGTGTCCCTGGTGCCACAAACTGTACGATATCTAAGAGATCGAGTTCTCTCGCTCCTTTTTTCTCTTTTTCCATTTCTATGATCCCCCTAGTGAAATTCGAAGTGCCTCCGCTACATTTTCTACACCGACTAACTCAATCCCTCTCGGCTTTTTCCATCCATCTATATTCGCCTGAGGAATAAACATTCGCTTAAATCCTAGTTTCGCAGCTTCCTGCACACGCTGTTCAATTCTTGATACTCTTCTGACTTCTCCCGTCAGACCGACCTCTCCTATAAAGCAATCCGCTTGATGCGGCGCTGCGTCTTTAAAGCTTGAAGCAATACTGACCGCAATGGCCAAATCAATCGCCGGTTCGTCAAGCTTCACACCGCCTGCGACCTTTAAATACGCATCTTGGTTTTGCAGCAGCAGTCCGACACGTTTTTCTAAAACCGCCATGAGCAATGACACACGATTATGATCAAGGCCTGTAGCCATTCTCCGTGGATTTCCAAAGCTTGTCGGTGAAATTAATGCTTGTATCTCGACAAGAACAGGTCTTGTTCCTTCCATTGAGGCAACAACACACGATCCAGATACACCTGCCGAACGTTCTTCTAAGAAAATTTCGGATGGGTTTAATACTTCCGTGAGTCCTTCCTCTCTCATTTCAAAAATCCCTAGTTCATTCGTCGAGCCAAATCGGTTTTTCACCGCACGTAAGATACGAAACGTATGATGACGCTCGCCTTCAAAATAAAGAACCGTGTCCACCATATGCTCTAAAAGGCGTGGACCAGCGATCGAGCCTTCTTTGGTCACGTGACCAACGATAAATATTGGAATACCATTTGTCTTGGCAATTTTCATCAGCTGTGCTGTACATTCTCTCACTTGAGATACAGACCCAGGAGCTGACGTAATATCGCTTTGATAAACGGTTTGAATCGAATCCACCACGACAAAAGCGGGTTTCATCTCTTGTATAGCAGACGTTATATACTCCATATCGGTTTCAGCCAAAACATGTAAAGAGGTGCTTTTTATGCCGAGGCGGTCCGCTCTTAGCTTCGTTTGTTTAATGGACTCCTCACCAGATATGTATAATACATTCTGATTTTTGTCTGAGAGCTGTGCTGATACTTGTAATAATAATGTGGACTTCCCAATCCCAGGATCTCCGCCAATGAGAACAAGAGAGCCTTTGACAATTCCACTTCCTAATACTCGGTTAAATTCTTCTAAATTCGTTTTGATTCGGGGTTCATCTGATGTTTCAATTGCAGATATAGGTGAAGGTTTTTGAATGGTTTGAACAGAATGATTAAAAGCGCTTCGACGGTTTGCCGGCTCTTTGCGAACGACCTCTTCTGTCATACTGTTCCACGTGCCGCAGCCTGGACATTTCCCCATCCATTTGGCTGACTCATAACCGCACGATTGGCATATAAATTTTGATTTTGTCTTAGCCATAGATTGAAGAATACAACTCCTTATACTGGTCAGAAAATAAGTAAAGGGAGGCATACACTTTACTGGTATGCCTCACACTTTTTTCTTACTATATTAGTTCGTAGCAGCCGTCGTTTTTACGACAATTTCTCCATCTTCCACATCTAATACGATATGTTGACCTTTTTCAATATTACCCTTCAGAAGCTCCTCAGAAAGTCGATCCTCCACATGCTTTTGAATCGCTCTTCTTAACGGGCGCGCACCGTACTCAAGATCTACACCTTCGTCGGCAATCTTCGCTTTTGCTGCTTCCGTCAATTCGATTGAAAGGTCTTGTTCTTTTAATCGTTTCGTCAATTGATCAGACATGAGAGACACGATCTCTTTTAGATGTTTCTTTTCAAGTGAATGGAAGACAATGATTTCATCAATACGGTTGATGAATTCTGGTCTAAATGCACGCTTCAACTCGCCCATCACTTTGCCTTTCATATCCTTGTAATTTTGTCCTTCATCCTGCACATTAAAGCCAACATATTTATTTCGCTTCAGTTCACTAGCTCCAACGTTGGATGTCATGATCAAAATCGTATTTCTAAAGTCAACGGTACGCCCTTTAGAATCAGTCAGACGCCCATCTTCTAACACTTGTAGCAAAATGTTGAATACATCTGGATGTGCCTTTTCAATCTCGTCTAAAAGCACAACAGAATAAGGTTTTCTTCTCACTTTTTCAGTCAGTTGACCGCCTTCTTCATAGCCAACATAGCCTGGAGGTGACCCAACAAGTCTAGATGTAGAGTGTTTTTCCATGTATTCAGACATATCAATACGGATCATCGCTTCTTCATCACCGAAAATAGACTCTGCGAGTGCTCTTGCAAGCTCCGTTTTACCAACCCCTGTTGGGCCTAAGAAGATAAAGGAGCCGATTGGACGTTTTGGATCTTTTAGGCCAGCACGCGCACGTCTCACAGCTTTTGCTACAGCGACAACCGCTTCATCCTGCCCGATCACACGAGAATGGAGCAATTGTTCCATATTGAGAAGCTTATCTGTTTCTGTTTGTGCAATTTTTGAAACAGGCACTCCCGTCCAGCTAGAGACAACCATTGCGATATCATCCACTGATACCTCTGAATTCTCCTGTCCTTGCTTTTCTTTCCAAGATTTCTTTGTGACTTCTACTTTTTCACGCAAACGCTGTTCCGTATCGCGAAGAGAAGCTGCTTTTTCAAATTCCTGACTTTGAACAGCAGCATCCTTTTCCTTGCGTACTTCATCGAGCTTTTGCTCTAGTTCTTTTAGGTTAGGCGGTGTTGTGAAAGAACGTAAGCGGACTTTCGAACCTGCCTCATCAATTAAATCAATCGCCTTATCTGGAAGGAAACGATCAGAAATATAACGGTCAGACAGCTTCACCGCCGCCTCAATCGCTTCATCCGTAATGGACACACGGTGATGTGCCTCATAACGATCTCTAAGTCCTCTTAAGATTTGAATACTTTCATCAACAGATGGCTGATCCACTTGAATTGGCTGGAAACGTCGTTCAAGCGCAGCATCCTTTTCAATATATTTACGGTACTCATCTAACGTTGTCGCCCCGATACATTGAAGCTCTCCACGTGCTAAGGATGGTTTGAGAATATTAGATGCGTCAATCGCACCCTCTGCTCCACCAGCACCAATGAGTGTATGAAGCTCATCAATGAAGAGAATGATATTTCCTGCCTGACGAATTTCATCCATGACTTTTTTCAAACGATCCTCAAATTCACCACGATATTTCGTTCCCGCTACAACGGTTCCCATATCAAGTGTCATCACTCGTTTATCGCGCAGGATTTCAGGCACTTCATTATGAATAATTTGCTGCGCAAGACCTTCAGCGATGGCTGTTTTACCAACACCAGGCTCACCAATCAGCACAGGGTTATTTTTTGTTCTTCTGCTTAGGACCTCAATGACACGCTGAATTTCTTTGCTTCTTCCAATGACAGGGTCCAAGCTGTCTTCTTTCGCAATAGCTGTTAAATCTCTTGCCAAGCTATCTAATGTTGGTGTATTTGCATTGCTGTTAGAGCCAGCGGCAGATGCACCTGTTTCATTGCTGCCAAGCAGCTGCAGAACTTGCTGACGTGCTTTATTTAAGCTCACTCCGAGGTTATTTAAAACGCGGGCAGCTACACCCTCTCCCTCGCGAATAAGACCTAATAGAATATGTTCTGTCCCTACATAGGAATGACCTAGCTTTCTTGCTTCATCCATTGAAAGCTCAGTGACCTTCTTCGCTCTAGGCGTATAATGAGGAATAGCTTGAGACACCTCTTGCCCTCTTCCAATCAAGCTTTCGACTTCTTTTTGGATTTTATCTGAAACAAGGCCCAGTGCTTCTAACGCTTTTGCGGCGATGCCCTCACCCTCACGTACTAGACCAAGTAAAATGTGCTCAGTACCAATGTTCTTATGGCCTAGGCGAATGGCTTCTTCTTGTGCAAGTGCTAATACCTTTTGAGCTCTTTCAGTGAATCTTCCAAACATCATATCGTTTCATCCTCCTGTCCATTCCTATGCATTTCTAAACGCAGCCTTTCTCTAATAATCGCTGCTCGTTTTATATCTCGTTCATTTGGCTCCAAAGCTCCTCCTGAGTACTGTTGAAGAAAGCCAGGCTGAGTCAAAATCATGAGTTCATTCAGTATATTACTTGAAAGCCCCTTAATGATACCTAAATCAATTCCAAGCCGCACATCTGACAAACACTTTGCTGTTTCCTTTGATTCAATCATACGACAATTGGACAATATCCCTAAGGAACGGTACACTCTGTCCTCAAGTTCAATTTGAGATGTTTGATATAACGCCTTTCGTGCAGACCGCTCTTGTTCAATGAGCTGAGCGGTCACACTATTTAAGTCGTCTACAATATCTTCTTCTGATTGACCAAGTGTCATTTGATTTGAAATTTGAAAGATGTTCCCTATTGCTTCGCTGCCTTCACCATAAATTCCTCTGACTACAAGACCTAATTGATTAATGGCCGGAATAATCCGATTCATTTGTCTTGTGAGGGCTAAAGCTGGTAAATGCATCATGACCGATGCCCTAATACCTGTACCTACATTAGTTGGACAGCTTGTTAAGTATCCCCGCTTTTCCGAAAACGCATAATCCACTTGCTCTTCAATCCAGTCATCTATCTGATTAGCCGCTTTTAATGCATTGGCTAGTTGGAATCCTGGGAATAAGCATTGGATCCGAATATGGTCTTCTTCATTCAGCATTACACTGATTTCCTCATTTTCAGAAAGCAAACAACCGCCAAATCTTGATTCAGCTAAGTTTGGGCTGATCAAATGTTTTTCAACAAGTACTCTCTTTGCTAAAGGCTGCGTTTCATTCATACGAATCAGAACAAAGTTTCCGATGTCCTTCACTTCCTGGCTAGCAAACTTTTGCTCGAATTGCTGGAGGACAGCTTCAGCCTCTTCTTGAGAAAACTGAGTTGGGAAACGAACATGCTCTAGGTTGCGTGCTAGCCGGATTCGACTGCTTAGAACAATGTCACTTTCTGGTCCTTTTTGTTTCATCCATTGACTTAAAGCGTCTTGAATAAAATGCTGGAGCGACATGTTGTTAATCTCCCTCCCTCTGCTGAGATTGCTCATGCTCTAGTGCACGAATTTGATCTCGAACTTCCGCTGCTTTTTCGAACTCTTCTTGTTCAATTAACTGCTTCAGCTCTTGCTGCATCAACTCAAGTTTCCGGCGGACATGAAGACTGCCGGCAATCCGTTTAGGCACTTTTCCATTATGGACTGTATTTCCACTATGGACTTTCCGTAAAACAGGGTTCAGATACTGATCAAATGAACGATAGCATTCTGCACAGCCAAAACGGCCTGTTTTTCTGAATTGTTGAAAGGTTAAGCCACACTTAGGACATTGATCCACTTCTCTCGCTTCTTGAAAAATAGAAGATCCCTTATTAGCACTTGTGGTAAAGCTAGGATCAATATTCAATAAACCTGATAATAAGTTGTGAATCGAGAAACCTTGGTTTCCACTCATAGCATATGAATCACTGTTTTCTTTTGCACATTGTTCACATATGTGCATTTCTTGTTTTTCTCCATTTATAACTTTCGTAAAGTGAAAAGTGGCTGGTCTCTCATTGCATTCTTGACAAATCAATCTTTTCACCCGCTTTACTTTAATTTCAAAGCATTTAACATCGCTTTCATCATCCGAGCTCTCAATTCATCTCGTTCAGGTAAATCAATGTGCAAAACAGAACGGTCCATGACACTGATCATCATCTTTGCTTCTCTTTCAGATAAAATATTATTTTCTACAAGACGCATGATGATATGATCAGAGGCAGCCTGTGATAAACGATGATATATTTGGGAAATAATGTTGTTCAATAAGTCGACTTCATCATTCATTTTGACTTTAATGATGCGGATATAGCCACCGCCGCCACGCTTACTTTCAACGATATAGCCTCTCTCGCTCGTAAAGCGTGTATTGATAACATAGTTAATTTGTGAAGGTACGCATTGAAACTTATCTGCAATTTCATTGCGCTTAATTTCTAATATTTCTCGACCATTCTGATCCAAGACTTCCTTCAAATACTGCTCGATGATATCAGAAATATTTTGTGCCACTCCGCCTCCTCCTCCATTGACTTTGACTATATTTGACTTTAACCTTACTATAAATTTTTTCGATCGATTTTTCAAGATAATCGCTCAACTAAGAATATTATTTCCACATTTATATGGTGTCAAACCTCTCAAAAACACAAAAAAGACCAGTTCCGTATGGAACTGATCCTTAGAAAAGCTTGGCGGCGTCCTACTCTCACAGGGGGAGACCCCCAACTACCATCGGCGCTGAAGAGCTTAACTTCCGTGTTCGGTATGGGAACGGGTGTGACCTCTTCGCTATCGCCACCAAACCTGATGGAGAGAATGTTCTCTCAAAACTAGATAACAATGTTCATGCTTCACATTAGAATATAGGTTAAGTCCTCGATCTATTAGTATCTGTCAGCTCCACGTGTCACCACGCTTCCACCTCAGACCTATCAACCTGAT